>NZ_CP107913.1:7247500-8447500 GCF_036014115.1 Streptomyces sp. NBC_00448 | reverse complement strand
AGGCAGGCGACGTGCAGGAAAGCGACCGCCCGCGGCTTCGCCGAGCAGGCGGAGAAGCGAACAAGGAGGACGCGTGAGCTCCGAGACCCTTACCCGGCCGCGGACCGAGGCGCCGCGGGTCGGCGGCCCCGGTGCCAAGCCGCGGCTGCGCGGGCAGATCGCCTCGCAGGCGTTCCTGATCGTCGCGTCGGTGCTGTGGATCCTGCCGATCCTCTTCGCCCTCTACGTGGCGGTACGCCCCTACTCCGACACCAGCAAGTACGGCTACGTGTCGATGCCGCACCACCTGACGTTCCAGAACTTCCGGGACGCCTGGTCACAGTCGGACATGCCGCACTTCTTCTGGAACTCGGTGCTGATCACGGTGCCGGCGGTGGTGATCGTGCTGGCGCTGGCCGCCGGCGTCGCCTTCGTCCTGGTCCGGGTCAACGTGAAGATCAACGTGGCGCTGCTGATCGTCTTCACCGCCGGCAACCTGCTGCCGCAGCAGGTCATCATCACCCCGCTCTACCGGATCTACCTGAAGATCCCGCTGCCGCACTTCCTCGCGGACAGCGGCCTGATGTACAACTCGATCTTCGGTCTGATCGTCATCAACGTCTCCTTCCAGCTCGGCTTCTGCGTGTTCGTGCTGAGCAACTACATGAAGTCGATCCCCGGTGAGATGTACGAGGCCGCGCTCGTGGACGGCGCCAGCCTGTGGACCCGGTTCTGGCGGCTGACCGTGCCGCTGTGCCGCCCGGCGCTGGCCGCGCTCGCGACGCTGCTGACCACCTGGATCTACAACGACTTCTTCTGGGCGATCACCCTGATGTCGTCGGGCGACAAACGGCCGGTGACCTCGGCGCTCGCCAACCTCCAAGGGCAGTTCGTGAGCAACCAGAACCTCATCGCCGCGGCCGCGATGATCGCCGCGATCCCGACGCTGGTGGTGTACCTGTGCCTCCAGCGGCAGTTCATCGCGGGTCTTTCCCTCGGGTCGAGCAAGGGCTGAGTCCCGCGCTTCACGCGCCGTACGCCGCCAGCGCGGCCTGGAGCCTGGGCAGGTCCGGGCCGTGCGCGGCGTTCAGCCCGGTCAGCGCGCTGGTCCGGCGCAGCCGGTAGTCCACCGTGTTCGGGTGGATGTGCAACCGCTCGGCGGTGCGCCGCCGGTCCAACCCGCAGGCCAGGAACGTACGCAACGTCTCCAGCAGGTCCGCGCGGCCCTCCAGCGGGCGCAGCAGCGAGGCGAGCCGGTCACGGGCCGGGCTGGGCAGGGTGAGCTGGTACTCCAGCAGCACGTCGTCCAGCCGGTACAGGCCCGGGCCGCGCCCGCAGCTCTCGGCGACCTGCCGTATCCGGGCGGCCAGCCGGGCCGCCCCGGCGACGTCCTGCGGGGGCGCCACGACCGCCGCCGCGGTCAGCTCCGCGCCGCAGGCCCGCGCCATGTCCCGCAGGAGTCCGGCCAGCCGGTCGAAGTCGGCGGCGCAGTCAGCGGCGTGGGCGTGGGGGCCGGCGCTCGTGGGGGCGTGGACGCCGGTGGTGTCGGGGGTGGCCCCGGGGGGCGGGGCCGTGTCGCGGGCCGTGTCGTGTGCCGGGGCGGCCGGGATCAGCGCCACTCCGCCGTCGGGCGACAGCGCCGACAGCGCCTCGCCGTGCGCCCAGCGGTCCAGTTCCGCCCGCATCCGGCGCAGTTTGCGGCCCGCGGCGATGCCCGGGTCGACGCCGGGCGTGTGCTCGTCCGGGTGCGGGGCGGCCGCCACGCTCACCACCCAGTAGCGCTCCGGCAGCCGCATCCCGGCGCGCTCGGCCGCCTGCCGCGCCGCCCCTCCGTCCAGCAGGGCCGACAGCAGCGCCTGACGCGCGCTCTGCCGCTCGCCGAGCGCGGCCTGGTTCTCGGCGATGTACCCGGCGAACACCGACGCGGTGACCGCGTCGAGGTAGCGCAGCAGCAGCTTCTGCGCGGCCAGCACGTCCGCCAGGTCCTCCGGGCCGGCCTCCGCCAGCACCTCGTCCAGGCACTCGTACGCACCCAGGAAGTACGCCCCGACCACCGCGTCCAGCGGGATGTGCTCCTGCGCGCGGCGCGCCGCCGAACGGTGCGTCAGCGCCAACTGGGCGGCGGTGGGCGGCTGCCCGGTCCGCAGCACCTGCGCGAAGGAGCGGATGCCGCGGACCACCACCGCGGTGATGTCGCCCCGCAGCTGCTCGGCGGGCAGCGACGCGTACACCGGAATCCGCTCGGTCAGCCGGGTGACCACGCGCGCGGCCAGCTCGTGCACGGCGGTGACCAGGCGCTTGTCCAGCGGGGTGCCGCCGATGGTGATCGGGGCGGCGGGGCGTGGCACCGCCGCGGGCTGCGTCGTCACAGGGCACCTCGCGGGTTGCGGGCGCGCGCGGGTCGGATCGCGGGGCCCTACGCGCCCGGATACGGGACCTTCCACTATTACCTACGGGTAACCCCGGTGTGAAGTGCCGCTCCCGGCTTTGTGCCCGGTCACAACCGGGCGGGTGAAAGTCTGCGCCACCACCCCAGGCTCATCGCGTACCGGCCCGGCACATGATGGCGTGGCCCCGTGAGACCCGCTGAGCCCGTTGATCCCGTCGTTCCCGTCGTTCCCGTACGGCTGATCCGTCCCACGCACCCCGCGTGCGCCGTGTCACCCGTCCGGCCTGCCGCCGCCGCGGGCACCCGCCCGCCCCACCACCACTCCCCCACCCCCGAGGACTCGAGGAGAGCCGTGCGCAAGCCCTACGCCCTGGCCGTGACCGCCGCTCTGGCCTGCACCTGCATGTTCCTGCCCGCCGCCGCGAGCGCGTCGGCCGCGGCACCGTCCGCCACCACCGCACCCGGTTCCACCGTGCCGGACCAGGACCCCTTCTACGCGGCCCCGGCCGACATCGCCTCGTACGCACCCGGCGCCGTCGTCGACAGCCGCCCGGTGCCGGGCGTCAACCTCTTCGGCATCTCCGTCCCGGTGAACGCCTGGCAGATCTCCTACCGCACCAACGACTCGCACGGGCAGGCCGAGCTGGCCGTGACCACCCTCGTGGTGCCCAAGGCCGCCTGGACCGGGTCCGGGCCGCGGCCGGTGGTCTCGCTCCAGACTCCCGAGGACAGCGTCGGCACCAGTTGCGCCCCCTCGTACCAGATCGCCACCGGCAAGGACGTGCAGGACGCCGCGCTGGGCGCCCAACTCCTCGCGGCCAACTGGGCGGTGGCGGTCCCCGACTTCGAGGGGCCCAAGTCGGTGTTCCTCGCCGGGCCGCAGGCCGGGCACGCCGTGCTCGACGGCATCCGCGCGGTGAAGGCGTTCGACACCGCGGGCATCGGTCCTTCCAACCCCTGGGCGCTGGACGGCTATTCGGGCGGCGCCGAGGCGACCGGCTGGGCCGCGCAGCTCCAGCCGTCCTACGCGCCCGAGGTGAAGCTGGCCGGTGCCGCGATCGGCGGGCTGCCTTCCGACCCGTCCTCGGTCGCGAGCTACATCGACGGCACCGCCTTCGCCGGCTTCGAGTTCGCCGCCGCGTACGGCCTCGCCACCGAGTTCCCGGAGTCCGGCATCAACGGACTGCTCAACTCCCGCGGGCAGCAGGACTTCGCGTCCATCAAGGGCACCTGCGAGCTGAACATCCTGCCGGCCTACGCCTTCCGGAAGCTCAACGAGGACACCACCGTGTCCGACCCGCTCGCCGTCCCCTCGGTCGCGGCCGTCCTGCGCGCCAACACCCTCGGCTCCGCCGCCCCCGCCACTCCCGTCTACGACTACCACGCCAACACCGACGAGATCGTGCCCGTCGGCCAGGACAACACCGCCGTCAGCGGCTGGTGCGCGGCCGGCGGCACCGTCGAGAAGGTCCGCGACCTGCTCGGCGAGCACGCCGAGGAGGCCGCCGCCCGCGCCCTGTCGGTCGAGGTCTTCCTGGCGAACCGCTTCGCGAACAAGCCGCCGAACAGCTCCTGCTGACGGCACGTCAAGCGCCACATCGACCGACACCTCGACCGACACCTCGCGCCGGCCTGATCCGGCCGAGCCCTCCAGGCGCCTGCCCGGCAGCACCGGGCAGGCACCACCTTGGGCAGGCACCCGGGCATTGCGCCTCGGGCGGCGAACAGCCCCTGCGCACAGGCGGGTTCAGGGAGTGATCAGCACCGCCCCGACGCTGGCGCGGCCCTCGACGGCGGCGTGGGCGTCGGCGGCGCGCTCCAGCGGGAAGGAGGCGTGCACCCGGGGCACCAGCCGGCCCGCCGCGGCCTCGGTGAGGGCGAGGGCGACATCGGCGCGCTGCTCCGCGGCGGGCTTGGCGAAGACGATGCCGAGCACACCGATCACGGCCAGGCCGCGCCCCGCGATCGCGAGGGAGTCCAGCTCGGCCCAGCGCCCGGACGTGAACCCGTACAGGCCGAACCGGCCGCCGCCGTCGGCGGTCGCGGCGAGCGCCTGCACGGCGGTGTCACCGCCGACCGCGTCGAGGACGACGTCCGCGCCGCGCCCGGCGGTCGCCTCGCGGACCCGCGCGGCCCAGTCGGCGTCGGTGTAGTCCACGACCACGTCGGCGCCGAACCCGCGTGCGGCGGCGGCCTTTTCACCACCGCCGACCGCACCGATCACCGTGCCCGCGCCCAGCGCCCCGGCCCGCTGCACCAGCAGCGAGCCGATCCGGCCCGCGGCGGCCGTGACCAGCACGCTCTCGCCCGGCCGCGGCGCGATCGCGGCGAGCATCCCGATCGCGAGGGCGCCGGACTGGGCGACGGCGACGGCCGTGTCCAGCCCCAGCGACTCGGGCACACGATGGGCGTTGACGGCCTCGGCGACGGCGAACTCGGCGTACCCGCCGCTCATTTTGACGGTGGCGGCCACCACCCGGGCACCGACCAGCGCCGGATCGGCACCCGGACCCGCCGCCACGACCCGGCCGCCGACCTCCAGGCCGGGCACGTACGGCAGCGGGAACGGGTAGCGGCCGGACCTGACGATCACATCGCCGTACGACAGGCCCGCCACCTCCACGGCGACGAGCACTTCGCCCTCGGCGGGGGCGGGGGTCTCGACGTCCTCGACGCGCAGGACGTCCGGCGGGCCGAACTCGCGGACTCGGATGGCTTTCACGGGTGGCTCCTCGGGAGGCGGACGGGCGGACGGGCGGACGGAGCGTGCGCGGACGAGGTACGTGAACGGAGAGTGCGCGTACCGGCGTTGCGTTGACAGTCGCTCCCGATCGAGACAGCATGTCCCGATCCGGGCAGCGAATGTCCGACCGGTCGGCACGTCTCGTTCGGGGCAGCGGTTCCGTGACCAGCCTCGCGTTCCGCCGGCGGCAGCGGCAAGCAACAGATCGACCGACGTGTCCCGTTGTGGACAAGGAGCGCGAAGTGTCCCAGCCCACCGAGAACGTCCGGGTCCGCCGCACCCGCAAACTGCTGCGGGACGCGCTGATCGAGCTGATCGACGAGCGGGGCTTCGACCGCGTCACCGTCGGCGAGATCACCGAGCGGGCGATGGTCAGCCGGGCCGCCTTCTACCGGAACTACCGCGACAAGTTCCACCTGGTCGAGCAGATCTTCGACGACGCGATGGCCGACCTGCACGGCTCCATGGCCGATGCCCCGCCCGGCGCCTCCGCCACCGCCCCGCCCGACCACGGCACCCCGCCCGACCGCGCCGCCGCGCCCGCCGGCACCCGGACCGACGCCGAGCGGTGGGTCTCGTTCTTCGAGCACATCGCCCAGTACCACCGCTTCTACGGCGCGTTGCTCGGCAAGCGCGGCAGCACGTGGTTCGCGGCGAGGATGCAGGCGTCGCTGGCGGACATGACCCGGCCGCACCTTCCGGCCACGGGCGCCGCCGACGGCCTCGCGGCCTCCGTGCTCGGCGCCCTGTTCACCCAGTCGATCACCTGGTGGCTGGACCAGGGGATGCCCTCGCCCCCGCAGGAGATCGCCCGCCGGTCCGCCCAACTCGCCGGCGCCGTCATCTCCGTGGCCAACGGCTGGTCCGCGCCCGCCCCGAAGTGAGCCCGCCCGGAGCCGCGGAGGGCCCCACCGGTCGGTTCCTCCACACTGGGGACCGTGCACCGCCACCGGATCGACACCCCGCACCCCGACGAGGCCGCCGCCCTCGCGGACGTCCACCTGCGGACCTGGCTGGAGACGTACCCGAACGCCGACGCGGGCATCGACGCGGCCTGGATCACCGAGCACATCGGCCCGGTGACGGCCCCGCCGGGTGTCGCCCGCTGGCGGGCGGTGATCGCGGACGCGCGGGACCGCCCGGATCGGACGTTCTGCCGGGCGGTACGACCGGTGGACGGCGACGGCGTGGCGGGCTTCCTGTGCGGGCTGCGCGAGCCGGCCGCGGAAGGGACGCCAGGCGGCACGCGGCGTCCGGCGCCCGGCTCGCACGTGGTCACCCTCGGCCCGATGTATCTGCTGCCCGAGGCGCGCGACCACGGTGTCGGCGGCCGCCTGATGACCGACTTCCTCGGCTGGACCGGCGCCGACCCCGCCCGGCTGTGGGTGACGTCGTACAACGAGGCCGCGGTCCGCTTCTACGCCCGCCACGGCTTCCGGCCCACCGGCGAGCGCGAGTGGTGGCACGGGCGCCTCCCGAACCTGCGGATGGCACGGGCGCCGCGCGTCCCGACCGTAGGACCCGCGGGGCCGTAAACCGGTTGCCGGGAGGGTCGGGGGTGGCCGAGGATCGCGGACCGTGACGACTTCCGCCGACAGCTCTCGTAACGTCTCCGCGTCCCGCCCGCTCGCGCTGGTCACCGGTGTGGGGCGGACGGTCGGGATCGGCGCGGGGATCGCCGCGCAACTGGCCGACTCCGGCTGGGACATCGCGTTCAGCTACTGGAACCCGTACGACGCGCGGATGGCGTGGGGGGTGGAAGACGGCGCGGTCGAGGCGGTCTCGGCCGACCTGGCCGGGCGCGGCGCGGCCACTGCCGCGATCGAGGCCGACCTCTCCGAAGTGGACGCGGCGGCACAGGTGTTCGACGCGGCCGAGCGGCGGCTCGGGCCCGTGAGCGCGCTGGTGATGTGCCACTGCGAGTCGGTCGACTCGGGCCTGCTGGACACGAGCGTCGAGAGCTTCGACCGCCACTTCGCGGTCAACGCCCGCGCGAGCTGGCTGCTGGTACGGGAGTTCGGCCGCCGGTTCGCCGGGGCCCACGGCACCGGGCGGATCATCGCGCTGACCAGCGACCACACCGTCGGCAACCTGCCCTACGGCGCCAGCAAGGGCGCGCTGGACCGGATCACCCAGGCCGCGGCCAGGGAGCTCGCCCACCTGGGCGTCACCGCCAACGTCGTCAACCCCGGCCCGGTGGACACCGGTTGGATGACGGACGGACTCCGCGACGACCTCGTGGCGCAGACCCCGCTCGGCCGCCTCGGCACCCCGCGCGACACCGCGCACCTGGTGGACTTCCTCTGCTCGCCGCGCGGCCAGTGGATCAACGGGCAGCTCCTGTACAGCAACGGCGGCCTCGCGTAGGGCGCGTCGCGCCCACCCGCCCGGTTCAGGACGGGTAGGTGCTCAACTCCACGAGGTTGCCGTCCGGGTCGCGGACATACACGCTCGTGATCGCTCCGGTCGCCCCGGTCCGCTCGACCGGCCCCTCCTCCACCGCGACACCGTGCCCGGCGAGTTCGGCGACGACCTCGTCCAGCGGCTGCTCCACCACCAGGCACAGGTCGGCGCTGCCCGGTGTCGGCCGCGCGGCCTTCGGCTCGAACTCGTGGCCCGCCCGGTGCAGGTTGATCTTGCTGTGCCCGAAGGTGAGCGCCTTGCGCCCGCCCCGGAAGGTCGCCTCGGTCATCCCCAGCACCCCCGCGTAGAAGGCGATGGCGGCGTCGATGTCCCGGACGGTCAGGACGAGGTGGTCGAGGCGGTCGACACGCATGGCGGCTGCACGGTTCCTTCCGGCACGGGGGTACGGGGTACGGAGGTTCGGGCGTACCAGGTACGGGCCTACCTGCTACCCGGCGAGCGTACCGAGCGGGTCGGGCGGACCGGGCCGGCGCCACGTACGTCGGGCGTCCGGCGTGCGCCATGCCCGCTCGCTACGGCCGAATGGTGGGAATTGCCGCGCATTCCGGCTAACCGTGGTGCGAGGAGCGCCGACGGCGGGCAGGAGCTAGCCGATCCCTCCGACCGCACCGACCCCACCGCACATCTCCAGCCCATCGAGATCCAGATGACCGTCACCACCGTCGCCAATCCGCGCGGCCGCCCCGGCTACGAGGCGACGCTGCCCTGCGCGCCGCAGAGCGCGCGGTCCGCGCGGAACCTCGTCACGATCGTGCTGAGCGTGTGGGCGCTGGACGACCTGGCCGAGGACACCGCCGCGGTGGTCGGTGAGCTGGTCGCCAACGCGGCCCGGCACACCACCGGTTCGCGGTTGCGGGTGTCGATCACCCGGCCGAGCGGGCAGCTCGTCCGGGTCGCCGTGACCGACCACTCCCCCGAACTCCCGGTGCTGCGCGTCCCCGACCCCCAGGACGAGCGCGGCCGCGGCCTCGTCCTGGTCACGGCCCTCGCCGAGACCTGGGGCGCCACCCCGCTGCGCCGCGGCAAGCGGGTGTGGGCCGAGTTGCGCAGCACCCGCGCCTGACGGCCGAGTTCGGGCCGGGCCGGCGCCCGGACGAACCCGTACGCGCACCCCCGCGCGTCTCCCACCCGCGCACCGCTCCGCGCATCTGGCACGCTGGCCGTCGTGGACCTGAGAACGTACGACATGGAAGGTGCGGCGTCGGTGACGGCCGACGAACTGGGCGACCGGATCGACCTGCGGGACCGGGCCGTTCACGCGTTCGTCGCCGGGTCGGAGACAAGTGCCGCCCGGCGGGCGCGCGTTCACCAGGAGCTGGCGGCGGTGCACGCGCGCCGGACGGTGGACGGGGCGCGGCCGCCGCTGTTCGGTGTGCCGGTCGCGGTCAAGGACATCGTGCGCGTGGACGGGCTGCCGACGCGCGCCGGGTCACGGCTGCCCGCCGAGGTGTTCGAGGGCGCGCAGGCGTCCGTCGTGGACCGGCTCCGCGCGGCCGGGGCCGTGGTCGCGGGGAAGACCGTGACGGCCGAGTTCGCGATGTCCGCACCGGGGCCCACCCGCAATCCGCACGCACTCGACCACACGCCCGGCGGCTCCAGCAGCGGGTCGGCGGCAGCGGTCGCGGCCGGCATGGTCCCGCTGGCGATCGGCACGCAGACGGGCGGGTCGCTGATCCGCCCTGCGGCGTTCTGCGGTGTCGTCGGGTTCAAGCCGACCGTCTCCCGCATACCGATCGACGGCGTCGTCCCCAACGCGCCGACCTTCGACACCCTCGGGGTCTTCGCCGTGACGCCCGCCGCGGTGGAGGTGGCGGCCGCCGCGCTGTGCGACGGCTGGCAGCCGGTGGTACGCGACGCCGGGCAGCGCCCGCCGGTGTTCGGCGTGCCCGACGGGCCCTACCTGGACCGGGCCGGGGCGCAGGCGCGTACGGCGCTCGAACGGCAGGTGGCGGCCCTCACGCGGGCCGGGTACGCGGTGCGCAGGGTGCCGATGTTCGCGGACTTCGCCCGCACCGCCGACGACGTGTTCGCCGTGAACCGCCACGAGGCCGCGCGCAGCCACGCCGAGTGGTTCCCCCGCCACGGCGACCGCTACCGGGAGCAGTCCGCGGCCACCGTCCGCCAGGGGCTCGCGATCTCCCGCACCCGGTACGAGGAGGCGCTGTCGGCGCGCGACGCCTTCCGCGCCGGCCTGCTCGCGGCGACCGACCGGGCCGGGGTCGACCTCTGGATCTGCCCGGCCGCCACCGGCCCCGCGCCCCACGGCCTGTCCGACACGGGCGACCCCGTCATGTGTATGCCCTGGAGCTACGCGGGCTGGCCGTCGCTCGCCCTGCCCGCCGACCGGACCCCCGACGGGCTCCCGCTCGGCTCCCAGTGGGTCGCCCGCGCGGGAGCCGACGAGCAGCTCCTCTCCTGGGCCCGCGCCGTCGCCCCGCTGCTCCTTCCGCCGGCTCAGCCGAACGCTCGGCCGAACGCTCAGCCGACCGTTCAGCCGCCGACGTAATCCGCCAGGTGCTCGCCGGTGAGGGTGGAGCGGGCGGCGACCAGGTCGGCGGGGGTGCCCTCGAAGACGATCCGCCCGCCGTCGTGGCCGGCGCCGGGGCCGAGGTCGATGATCCAGTCGGCGTGCGCCATGACCGCCTGGTGGTGCTCGACCACGATCACCGACTTGCCGGCGTCGACGAGTCGGTCGAGCAGGCCGAGCAGTTGCTCGACGTCGGCGAGGTGGAGGCCGGTGGTCGGCTCGTCGAGGACGTAGACGCCGCCCTTGTCGGCCATGTGCGTGGCCAGCTTGAGCCGCTGCCGCTCGCCGCCGGACAGCGTGGTGAGCGGCTGGCCGAGGCTGAGGTAGCCGAGGCCGACGTCGGCGAGCCGGCCGAGGACGGCGTGCGCGGCCGGGGTCCGCGCGTCCCCCGCACCGAAGAACTCCGCCGCCTCCGCCACCGGCATCGCCAGCACCTCGCTGATGTCGCGCCCGCCCAGGTGGTAGTCGAGCACGGACGCCTCGAACCGCTTCCCCTCGCACACCTCGCACACGCTCGCGACGCCCGCCATCATGGCCAGGTCGGTGTAGATGACGCCGGTGCCGTTGCAATGCGGGCAGGCGCCCTCGGAGTTGGCGCTGAACAGCGCCGGCTTCACACCGTTCGCCTTCGCGAACGCCTTCCGGATCGGGTCCAGCAGGCCGCTGTACGTCGCCGGGTTGCTGCGCCGCGAGCCGCGGATCGGGCTCTGGTCGATCGACACCACCCCCGCGTCGGCGCCGGCCCGGCCGCTCCCGAGCGATCCGTGCACGAGCGAGCTCTTGCCCGAGCCGGCGACGCCGGTGACCACGACCAGCACCCCGAGCGGGATGTCGACGTCCACGTCCCGCAGGTTGTGCGTCGTCGCCCCGCGGATCTGCAGCACGCCGGTGGGCTCGCGCACGGTCTCCTTCAGCACGGCCCGGTCGTCGAAGTGCCGGCCGGTCACGGTGTCGGCGGCCCGCAGCCCCTCGACGGTGCCCTCGAAGCAGACGGAGCCGCCGCCCGGGCCGGCGCCGGGGCCGAGGTCCACCACGTGGTCGGCGATCCGGATCGTCTCCGGCTTGTGCTCCACCACCAGCAGCGTGTTGCCCTTGTCGCGCAGCCGCAGCAGCAGGTCGTTCATCCGCTGGATGTCGTGGGGGTGCAGGCCGACGGTCGGCTCGTCGAAGACGTAGGTCACGTCGGTGAGCGAGGAGCCGAGCTGGCGGATCATCTTCACCCGCTGCGCCTCGCCGCCCGACAGCGTGCCCGACGGCCGGTCGAGCGAGAGGTAGCCGAGGCCGATCTCGGAGAATGAGTCGAGGGTGTCCCCGAGCGCGGTGAGCAGCGGCGCCACCGAAGGCTCGGCCAGGCCGCGCACCCAGTCGGCCAGGTCGCTGATCTGCATCGCGCAGGCGTCGGCGATGCTGATCCGGCCGATCCGCGACGAGCGCGCCCCCTCGCTGAGCCGGGTCCCCTCGCACTCGGGACAGGCGGTGAACGTGACCGCCCGGTCCACGAACTCCCGCACGTGCGGCTGGAGGGAGTCCCGGTCCTTGGAGAGCATCGACTTCTCGACGCGCGGGATCAGACCCTCGTAGGTCATGTTGATGCCCGCGATCTTCATCCGGACCGGCTCGTGGTGCAGGAAGTCGTGCAGTTCCTTCTTGCTGAACCGGCCGACCGGCTTGTCCGGGTCGTAGAAACCCGACTCGATGTAGAGCCGCGAGTTCCAGCCGCCGCCCTTGTAGCCGGGCACGGTGATCGCGCCGTCGTTGAGGGACCTGGACTCGTCGTAGAGCTGTTCGAGGTCGATGTCGGAGACGGTGCCGCGGCCCTCGCAGCGCGCGCACATGCCGCCGGTGCGCTGGTACGTCACCTTCTGCGCCTTCTTGGCGCCGCGCTCGACGGTCATCGCGCCGCTGGCCCGGACCGAGGGGACGTTGAAGGCGTAGGCGCTCGGCGGGCCGATGTGCGGGGTGCCGAGCCGGCTGAACAGGATGCGCAGCATCGCGTTGGCGTCGGTGGCGGTGCCGACCGTGGAGCGCGCGTCGGTGCCCATCCGCTGCTGGTCGACGATGATCGCGGTGGTCAGCCCCTCCAGCACGTCGACCTCGGGCCGGGACAGCGTCGGCATGAAGCCCTGGACGAAGGCGCTGTACGTCTCGTTGATCAGCCGCTGCGACTCCGCGGCGATGGTGCCGAAGACCAGGGAGCTCTTGCCCGAGCCGGACACGCCGGTGAACACCGTCAGCCGGCGCTTCGGGATCTCGACGCTGACGTCCTTGAGGTTGTTCACCCGGGCGCCGTGCACCCGGATCAGGTCGTGGTCGTCGGCGAGCCGCGGCTCGGGCGCGCGGCCGGCGGCCTTGGCGTCGCTCTTCGCGGCGGTCTTCCTGGCCGTGCTCATGCTCTCTCCATCTGCTCCGCGGGACCACCCGCACGGGTCCGGTCCCCGGTCGGCGTCTCCTGCACCCGATCCAACCAGCTCGGCGCGGTATGTCCACAGATCACCGGGTGCCCGGGATCACCGCTGGACGGGATCACTGCTTGCTGGGCTGGTGGAAGCGCAGCATGTTGCCGGCCGGGTCGCGGAAGGCGCAGTCGCGCACCCCGTACGGCTGGTCGATCGGCTCCTGGAGCACCTCGGCGCCCGCGACGCGGATGCGCTCGAAGGTGGCGTCGCAGTCGTCGGTGGCGAAGATCACGGCGCGCAGCATGCCCTTGGCGAGCAGTTCGGCCATGGCCTCCTTGTCGGCGGGCGAGGCGTTCGGGTTCGCGAGCGGCGGTTCGAGCACGATGTCGACGCCGGGCTGCGACGGCGAGCCGACGGTGACCCACCGCATGCCCTCGAACCCGACGTCGTTGCGCACCTCGAGACCGAGCACGTCGCGGTAGAAGGCGAGCGCCTTGTCGTGGTCGTCGACGGCGATGAAGCACTGGGAGAGTGTGAGGTCCATGCGCTTCACGCTACGGGCGGGGCCGCGCGGCCCGCTTCTCCATTCCTGACCGGTCCGCGCCGACCGTGCCGCGGGCGACATGGCGGGTGTCCCCCCAGGTCGCGCGGGGGGCAGGAGGACAATGGCGGGAACGTACAGCGATCGTAGGGAACGGAGTGGTCTCCCCATGTCCCCTGTTTCACCCGCCGCCACGGCACCGGTGCGCGAGCTCAACGACGGCACGCGGCTGCCGGGGCTCGGCCTGGGCACGTATCCGATGGACGACACCGAGGCGGAGCGGGCGGTCGCCGAGGCGGTCCGGCTCGGCTACCGGCTGGTCGACACCGCGGTGAACTACGGCAACGAGACCGGCACCGGCCGCGGCGTGCGGCACAGCGGGCTGCCGCGCGAGCAGATCGTGGTCACCACCAAGCTGCCCGGCCGCCACCACGGCTACGACGAGACGCTCGCGTCGTTCGAGGAGTCCCGCAAGCGGCTCGGCCTGGAGTACGTCGACCTCTACCTGATCCACTGGCCGCTGCCGAGGGTGGACAAGTACGTCGACTCCTGGCGGGCGATGGTCAAGCTGCGCGAGGAGGGCGCGGTGCGGTCGATCGGGGTCTCGAACTTCACCGCCGCGCACATCGACCGGCTGGAGCGCGAGACGGGCGTGCTGCCGTCGGTGAACCAGATCGAGATGCACCCGCTGTTCCCGCAGGAGGAGTTGCGCGGGCAGCTCGCCGGCAAGGGGGTGGCGGTGGAGAGTTGGAGCCCGCTCGGCCGTGGCAGCGACCTGCTGGCCGACCCCGCGGTCAAGGCGGTCGCCGAGGCGCACGGCTGCACGCCCGGCCAGGCGGTGCTGCGCTGGCACACCCAGCTCGGCGCGGTGCCGATCCCCAAGTCGGGCGACCCGCAGCGGCAGCGCGACAACCTGGACATCTTCGGGTTCGAGCTGTCCGAGGAGGAGTTGGCGGCGATCACGGCCGGCGAGCGGCGGCGGCTGGGCGGCGACCCGGAGCAGCACGAGGAGTTCTGAGCGGCGGACCGCGCGCGACGGGTGCTCGACACGTGGGGTGCCTGACCACGTGGGGCACCGGCCGCGTGGGGGCTCGACGTGTGCGCTTACGGTCCGGGGCCGGCCGGCTGGGGGGGCGCTACTGGGGTGCGCGGCGGCAGCCGAGGCGGGCGTGGCGGGCGGCCCGCGACGCGCGGATCGCCGTCCCAGCACGGCCGGGAGCACGACACACCCGGTTCGAAATGTCGCATTTGCGGACGATTGCGCCGAATGCCATCCTGAAGGTCCAAGCCGATCAAGAGGAGATGGTCCCATGGCTTCGGAGCTGACAGCCCCGGTCGAGACGGCAGCCCTTGCCGCTGAGGTCGAAGGACTGCTGGATTCCGCAGAACCGGAAGGCATCTACCGCGACACTCGCGAGTGCGGCGCAGGACTCCTGCTCGCGGGCCTGCTTCTGATCTCACCGCCCACCCCGCGTCCGAAGACGGACGCCCGCTGACGCGGAAGGCGACACGTTGGCCGAGCAGCCGCAGGGGAACACCTCACTGAGCGCTGTGGTCGCCGACATCGCCACGGGAGTCGCGCTCGCCCTCGACGGCGAGCGCGACTCCTACGCGCTGTCGGATGTCCTCGCGCAGGACGACCCGGTCGCACTCGCCGCGATCAGGGTCCTGGGGGCGGATGTGCTGGCGCCGTACGCGCCGGCAGCCGACACGACGAGCGGCCGGACCGCGGGGCGCGGCGACGCGACGCGCCCGGGCGGAGCCGGCCTCGCGGACGAGGCGATCGTGCGGAAGGCGCTCGCCGCCTATCCGCCGGGTGCCGACGCCTCCGACGTGTCCGTGTGGAGCTACCGCGGGCTGGTGGAGGCGTCCCGCGCCTTCCTGCCCGGGAGTTCCGGCGCGGGCGGATACGGCGCGGGTCACAGCGTGGGCGGTTCCGGCGACGGCGGACAGGACGGCCGGCCGGCCGAGCCGCAGGCGGGCACCGACTGGCTGTACTCCGACCCGTGGCCCAAGCTCGCCCACCGGGCCTCCCAGCTCGGAGCCCTGTCGCTGCCCGGCCTGGCACCCGCCATCGCCGACGGGCTGACCGCGCGCACCGAGGACCTGGCCCGCGGCTTCGTCCGGGCGATCCGCCGGCGCGACTGGCTCCAGGCCGCGGGCATCGGGCGCTGGCTGGCCCGGGTACCGGACGTGCCGGACTCCCTCGGGCTGGACACGGGGCTGGTCTACGTCCTGCGGATGAGCGGCGGCGACCCCCGGGTGGCCCTGCATGCCGCGGTCGCCCGGCGCTTCCACGGGCGCGGGGCGCGGTGAGCGCGGGCGGGGCCACGGGACCGGGCGCGGGTGCGGCCGCGTCCGGTCCGGCGCGGCCGGGGGCGGGGGCGGCGGAAGCGCCGGGCGTGTCGGACCGGGTCGGCGCCACGCGGGCCGCGCCGGGCCGAGACCGCCAAGTCCCCGCGGGCTCACCGGACTTCCCCGCCCGACCCGGCTCGCAGGGCGAAGTACCCCACCCGGACGCCGAGTTGCTGGACCGGATCGCGGCCGGCGCGCTCGCCCGGATCGACGCGATGCGGCCGTCCTTCCGGCTGCCGGCCGACGTGGCCACCGACGCCGACCCGAACCTCACGCTCAAACCGCTGGGCGAGCTGGCCGAGTTGACCGACGTGGTGCGCGGCTGCCACCCCCAGCCGGGGGTACGCGCCCTGGCCGACGACCTGTTCGGGTACGCCTGGAAGGAGACCCGCGGCGGCGAGCTCTTCGCCGACCTGATCCGCGGCGAACCGCAGGCGACCTACCCGGTCGAGTTGTACGGGGTGTTCGCGCGGGCCGGCCTGCGCAACCCGGCCGCCGAGGAGCTGATCGCGGCCACCACCGGGCTGCGGCTGTGGCAGCTCGCCCGCGAGGACCACACCCGCACGCTCAACGTCCTCAACGCCGAGCGGCGGATCGGCCTGCCGCCGCACGCCGACTTCGCCGCCGTGCTCGCCCGGACCGGCCTGGGCTGCCGGCCCGAGCCGTGGGCGCTGGACCTGCGCACCGCGTACGGCGTCACCCACGACGTCTTCCACGTCACCGACTGGGGCCGCTCCCCGCACCGGATGGCCGAACCCGTTGCCGACTACCTGCGGTTGTGGCTGCCGGCGTGGACCACGAGCTGGCTGGAGGAGCGGCAGTGGGACCTGGCCGGCGAACTCCTCGCCGTCGCCGCGTGCACGCCGGGCGCGCCGTACGACCCGGCGGCCTGGCGGGTGCTGGCGGCGGCGCAGCGCCCGGACGGCGCCGTGCCCGAGACCGGTGACGGGCCGCCCGAAGGCGCCCCGCCCGAAGAGGAGTTCACCGGCTGCTACCACTCCACGCTGGTGATCGCCTTCGCCGCGACCCTGGCGCGTACCGCTCCTGCCGCGTTCGCGGAGAACGCCGCCCCCGCCGCGTCCGCCGCACCCGCGTCCCCGTCCGCACCCCCACCCGCCGAGAGCGAGGTCCTGCCGTGACCGCCGCATCCCCCGCGCTCCTGCACCGTGTCGGCGACCAGGCACTCGCCTGGCTGCACGCCAACCGCGAGTACTTCCGGCTCACCGACGACGACCGCGAGACCGGCCGCGGTCTGGTCGAACGCCTCAAGCCCATCGGCGAGTTGGCGATCAACATGCGGGTCCTGGCCCGCGAGGGCATCGCCGGCTCGCGGCAGCGCGACATCTCCGTGCGGCTGCTCGACTACGCCTGGCGGGACCTGCTCGACGGCGGCAACGTGCTGGCCGAACTCCAGGCCCAGGAGCCGCTCTCCCCGGTGCCGCTGGAGATCTACGGCAGCCTGCACGAACTCGGCCACCGGCACCCGGGGTTGGAGGCGGCGATCGACCTGGCCCGCACCACCGCGAGCTGGCAGGCGATCGAGATGCTGCCGAACCGGCGGCTCGGCCTGCTCAACGCGGAGCGCAAGCTCGGCCTGGTCCCCAGCGGCGACCTCGAACAGGCCGTCGCCGCGACCTGGTTGGGCCGCACACCGGAGCCGTGGACGTCGCAGCTCCACATCGCCTACGACGTCACGCACACCGTCTTCCACCTCACCGACTGGGGCGCGGAGCCGGACCGGCTGCCGCCGCGGATCGCCTCCTACCTGGCGCTGTACCTGCCCGCATGGGCCACGGACTGGGCCGAGTTGGAGCACTGGGACCTGCTGGGCGAGCTGCTCGTGGTCGACGCGTGCCTGCCCCGGCCGACGCTCGACGCGCAGCTGTGGGAGCGGTACGCGGCCGCGCAGTCCGCCGACGGCGCGATGCCCGTACAGCACGAGATGCCCACCGGGAGCCCGGCCACGGTCTTCGACATCGTCCACCACCCCACGCTGGTGGCGGCGTTCGCCTCCGCGATGGCCACCTCCCGGGCGCTGTCGTCGGACGTCGCCGCGTGAGCGGGTCCGCGGCAAGGCGGCCCGCGTCCGTCCCGCACCCGGCCGCCCCCGGCTCCCGTCCCGGCCATGGAACCGACACGGATGCCGGCACCGGCAACGACGGATCGCGTACCGAAACCGGTCCCGCAACCGGGGCCGAGCCCGAAGCCGACGTCGCCGCCCGGCTGGAGGAGGCGCTGACGCAGGTCCGCGCGCCCGACCTGGTGCTGGCCGTCAGCCGCGCCGGCCGCCGGACCGTCGCCACCGGCGGCACCGCCGACCCCCGGCTGCCGCGCACGTCGCTCAGTTACGAACTGGGCTCGCTCTCCAAGACGTTCACGGTCCTGCTGCTGGCCGAACTGGCCCGGGAGGGGGCGCTCGGCCTGGACGACCCGCTCGCCGCACACCTGCCGGGGCTGGAACTTCCGTACCCCAACTCCCGCGCCATCACCCTGCGGCACCTGGCCACCCACACCTCCGGGCTGCCCCGGGTGCCGCGCGACCTGATCCCCGGCGCGCTGCTGCGGCCGTACACCAACGGCTACGCCGGCTACGACCGCGAGCGGCTGCTGCGCACCTTCGCCCGCACCCGTACCCGGCACGCCCCCGGCAGCCACTGGCACTACTCCAACCTCGGACTCGCCCTGCTCGGCCCGGCCCTGGAGGGCGCCCTGGGCAGCGACTACGCCACCCTCCTGACCGAGCGCGTGCTGCGCCCGCTCGGTCTGGCCCGGACCACCATCGGCCCTGCCGCCGCGGGCAGCCCCGCCGCCACCGCCGCGATCGGCCACCGCCCCGACGGCCGTACCCCGCTGCCATCCACCGACATGGCGGCGTTCACCTCGGCCGGTGCGATCCGCGCCACCCCCGGCGACCTGCTGCGCTACGCCGAAGCCCTCCTCTCCCCCGACGAGGCCGGCGCCCCCGCGCCGCTGCGCGACGCCCTGCGCGACGTCCAAGTCCCCCAGCTCCGGCGCGGCCTGGGCCACCGCCACACCCACACCCTCACCTGGTACCTGCACCCGGCCCCCGGCGGCCCGATCCTCTTCCACGCCGGCGCGACCTTCGGCCACCAGTCCTTCCTCGGCTTCCATCCGGCCACCGCGACCGCCGTCATCGGCACCGCCACCCGCCACGACCGCACCTGCGCCCTGATCAACACCTGCTACACCCTCCTCCACTCCCTCACCACGCCCACCTAGAGCGCGGGGCCGCACCCGGGCCGGGCGAACGGCGAGGACCCGGGAGGTGGGCCGACGCGTCGTGCCCTAGAGTCCCGACAAAAGGGAAGAAAACCGACAGAACCTCCTCATTCACCCGTGCAGAGATCAGGAAGGTCCGGCGATGGCGGAGACCCGAGCGGCGAGGGCGAAAGGCGGGCGCGCGGCGGACCGGACCGGCTCCCGGTCGGGGTCCGGGCGGGCCGAGATCGTCACCGTGAGCGGCACCCACATGCCCTCCCCCGAGGAACGGGCCCGGTTGGGCAAGGCGGCGCGAGCGCACGCGCCGCGCTCCGCGCACGCGGAGTTCGCCCCGCCCCGGGATCGCACCGACCCGGTGGACACCGTCGAACGGCAGTCGGCGACCCGGCTGCCGGAGCTGGTGCCGCTCCGCTACGGCCGGATGCTCGAGTCGCCGTTCCGCTTCTACCGCGGCGCGGCCGCCATCATGGCCGAGGACCTCTCCCGCACCCCCGTGTCCGGTTTCCGCACCCAACTGTGCGGCGACGCGCACCTGATGAACTTCCGGCTGCTCGCCTCCGCCGAGCGCAACCTGCTCTTCGACCTCAACGACTTCGACGAGACGCTGCCGGGCCCGTGGGAGTGGGATGTCAAGCGGCTGGCCGCCAGCATGGTGATCGCCGCGCGCGAGAACGGCTTCGACGACGCGGAGCGCCGTACGATCGTGCGCGCCACCGTCAGGTCGTACCGCGAGCAGATGTGGCGCTTCGCCGGGATGCGCGACCTGGACGTCTGGTACGCCAGGGCCGACGCCGACATGCTCAAGGAGCTGGCCGGGGGCCGGCTGCAGGCGCGCGGGCGCAGGAAGCTCTCCGCCGAACTCGCCAAGGCGCGCGGCCGCGACAGCCTCCAGGCCGCCCGCAAGCTCACCGAGGTCGTCGGGGGCAGGCAGCGGATCATCTCCGACCCGCCCATGCTCTCCCGCCTCGACGACCTGATGCCCGGCGCGGAGGGCGTCCAGATCGAGGAGTTGCTGCGCGGCCTGCTCACCGGCTACCAGCGGTCCCTGGAACCCGATCGGCAGCATCTGCTGGAGCAGTTCGGGGTGGTGGACATGGCGCGCAAGGTGGTCGGCGTCGGCAGCGTCGGCACCCGCTGCTGGGTCGTGCTCCTGCTCGGCCGCGACAGCGGGGACCCCCTGTTCCTCCAGGCCAAGGAGGCATCCGAGTCCGTGCTCGCACCCTACGCGGGCGCGAGCCGCTACGGCATCCAGGGCAAGCGGGTGGTGGCCGGCCAGCGGCTGATGCAGTCGGCGGGCGACATCTTCCTCGGCTGGGAGCGGGCGCAGGGAATGGACGGGGTCCAACGCGACTTCTATGTACGCCAGTTGCGCGACTGGAAGGGCGTCATCGACCCCTCCCAGATGGTGCCCCTCGGCATGCGCGTCTTCGGGGAGCTGTGCGGGGCCACTCTTGCCCGCGCCCATGCCCGGTCCGGCGACCGGATCGCGATCTCCGCATATCTCGGCCGCGGCGACGTCTTCGACCGCGCGATCTCCACGTTCGCGGAAGCGTATGCCGACCAGAACGAACGGGACCACGCCGCGCTGGCGAAAGCCGCCAGGTCCGGCCGGGTCAAGGCCACGCGGGAGTAAGGAAGCCCGCCGGTCCGGTCACCGATATGCCCAGGTCAGGGCAGTGGAGGGACCTCCCGGCGGCGCGAAGGACCGGTTCGGGGGCGGGCCGTGGTCGGTGGCAGCCGGATGCCGGCCTCCCTGCCGGGTAGTACGGGTGCCCCCTGGGGGCATCGGGTCGGGGGCGCGGGTGTGCTTATGCTCGGACAATGACGACGCGTGAACCTGAAGAGCCCGCCGCCGCGGGGACGGAGAGCCGGCCGACGGCGAACGCGATGCGCCGTGCGCTGCACCGCGCGGAGGAAGGGGTAGCGCTGGACGCCGCGGAGGCGGCCGTGCTGCTCCAGGCGCGAGGCGCGGACCTGGAACGGCTGTCGGCGGTGGCCGGGCGGGTGCGGGACGCCGGACTGGCCGCGGCGGGCCGGCCGGGCGTGATCACGTACTCGCGGAAGGTCTTCATCCCGCTGACCCGGCTGTGCCGGGACAAGTGCCACTACTGCACCTTCGTCACGGTGCCCGGGAAGCTGCGGCGGGCCGGCGAGGGGATGTTCCTCTCGCCGGACGAGGTGCTGGACATCGCCCGGCGCGGCGCCGAAATGGGCTGCAAGGAAGCGCTGTTCACGCTCGGCGACCGCCCGGAGGACCGCTGGCCGGAGGCCCGGGAGTGGTTGGACGCGCACGGCTACGACGACACGCTCGCGTATGTGCGGGCGATGGCGGTGCGGGTGCTGGAGGAGACCGGGCTGCTGCCGCACCTGAACCCGGGGGTGCTCGGCTGGACCGACCTCCAGCGGCTGAAGCCGGTCGCGCCGTCGATGGGCATGATGCTGGAGACGACCGCCACCCGGCTGTGGTCGCAGCCCGGCGGCCCGCACCACGGCTCGCCGGACAAGGAGCCCGCGGTCCGGCTGCGGGTGCTGGAGGACGCCGGCCGCTCCAACGTGCCGTTCACCACCGGCATCCTGATCGGGATCGGGGAGACGTACACCGAGCGGGCCGAGTCGCTCTTCGCGATCCGCCGCACCTCCCGGCAGTACCACGGCATCCAGGAAGTCATCGTGCAGAACTTCCGGGCCAAGCCGGACACCGCGATGCGCGGCATGCCCGACGCGGAACTCGGCGAGCTGGCCGCGGCCATCGCGGTGGCCCGGATCGTGCTCGGCCCGGCGGCCCGCATCCAGGCGCCGCCGAACCTGGTCGACGGCGAGTACGGCAGCTTCGTCGCCGCCGGCATCGACGACTGGGGCGGGGTGTCGCCGCTGACCCCCGACCACGTCAACCCCGAACGCCCGTGGCCGCAGATCGAGGAGCTGGCCGCGCGCACCGCGGACGCCGGCTTCACGCTCAAGGAGCGGCTGACGATCTACCCCGAGTACGTACGCCGTGGCGAGCCCTGGCTCGACCCGCGGCTGCTGCCCCACGTCACCGCGCTCGCCGACCCCGACACCGGCCTGGCCCGCGAGGGCGTACGGCCGCGGGGGCTGCCCTGGCAGGAGCCGGAGGACGCGTTCCCGGCGGCGGGCGGGCGCACCGACCTGCACCGGACCATCGACACGCAGGGGCGCAGCGCCGACCGGCGCGACGACTTCGACGACGTGTACGGCGACTGGGCGGAGTTGCGCGAGCAGGCCGCGCCCGGACTGGTGCCCGACAAGGTGGACGCCGACGTCAAGCAGGCGCTGTCGGTGGCCGCCGACGACCCGACCCGGCTCACCGACGCGCAGGCGCTGGCGCTGCTGCACGCCGACGGCCCGGCCCTGGACGCGCTGTGCCGGATCGCGGACGACGTGCGCAGGGACACGGTCGGCGACGAGGTGACGTACATCGTCACGCGGAACATCAACTTCACCAACGTCTGCTACACCGGCTGCCGCTTCTGCGCCTTCGCCCAGCGCCGTACCGACGCCGACGCGTACACGCTCTCCCTCGACCAGGTCGCCGACCGGGCCGAACAGGCGTGGCAGGTGGGGGCGGTGGAGGTGTGCATGCAGGGCGGCATCCACCCGGACCTGCCCGGCTCGGCGTACTTCGACATCGCCCGCGCGGTCAAGGCCCGGGTGCCGGGTATGCACGTCCACGCCTTCTCCCCGATGGAGGTGGTCAACGGCGCGACCAGGACCGGCATGTCGATCCGGGACTGGCTGTCGGCGGCGAAGGAGGCGGGCCTGGACACCATCCCGGGCACGGCGGCCGAGATCCTGGACGACGAGGTCCGCTGGGTGCTCACCAAGGGCAAGCTGCCCGCCGCGACCTGGGTCGAAGTGGTCTCCACCGCCCACGAGTTGGGCATCCGCTCGTCGTCCACGATGATGTACGGCCACGTGGACCAGCCGCACCACTGGCTCGGGCACCTGCGGTTGCTCGCGGAGATCCAGCAACGCACCGGCGGTTTCACGGAGTTCGTGACGCTGCCGTTCATCCACACCAACGCGCCGGTCTACCTCGCGGGCATCGCGCGGCCCGGCCCCACGATGCGGGACAACCGGGCGGTCACCGCGATGGCGCGGCTGCTGCTGCACCCGCACATCCCCAACATCCAGACCAGCTGGGTGAAGCTCGGCGCGGAGGGCGCGGCGGAGATGCTGCGCTCGGGCGCGAACGACCTCGGCGGCACCCTGATGGAGGAGACCATCTCCCGGATGGCGGGCTCGCGTTACGGGTCGTACCGCTCGGTGCGCGACCTCGTCGCGATCGCCGACGCGGCCGGCCGGCCCTCCCGCCCGCGCACCACCCTGTACGGGGAGGTGCCGGAGGAGCGGACCGCCGCGGCGCTCGCCTCTGACGGGCACCTGCCGGAGCTGCTGCCGGTGCTCGGCGACTGAGCCTGCGGTCACCGGTCGACCGGCCGGCGCGGGTACGGACGGGCGGGCGCCCAGGAGCGGCGCCCGCCCGCTCAGTCGAGGCCGGTCGGGGTCGGGCCGATCTCGGTCGAGCCGGTCGCGGTCGGGCCGGTCAGTTGAGCCGGTCGCGCCAGTCGGTCGGCACGCGTTCGGCCGGGCCGGGCACCGGCTGGTCGGCCGGGTGGCTCTGCGGCGCGGCGAGTCGGGGGCCGTCCTCGACGTACTGCTCCTTGGCGTAGTTCCAGAACCACTCCTCGCCCGGCTCGAAGCTGCGGATCACCTGGTGGCCGGTGGCGGCCGCGTGGGCGCCGGCGTGCTGCGCGGGTGAGGAGTCGCAGCAGCCGATGTGGCCGCAGGCCGCGCAGCGGCGCAGGTGGAACCACCAACCGCCGCCGGCGTCGCACTCCGCGCAGCCGGTACCGCTGGGCGGCACCGAGGGGTCGATGGTCCCGGAGGTCCCGGGCGTGCCCTGGTCGTCGGACGGGGTCATACGGCTTCCTCCTCGCTGTCCTGACCGGTCTCGGATGTGGTCAGCGGCAGGCAGACCCGGAAGCGGGTGTCGCCCGGCTCGGACTCGACCGTCAGGTCGCCGTGGTGCTTGTTGACCACGATCCGCCAGGAGATGTCGAGGCCGAGGCCGGTGCCCTGGCCGACCGGTTTGGTGGTGAAGAACGGCTCGAAGATCCGCTGCCGGATCTCCGGCGGAATCCCCGGACCGGTGTCGCGGAACTCCACTACCAGGTTGCCGTGCTCCCGCCAGGTCCGCACGGTGAGCGTGCCCTCGCCGTCCATCGCGGCGACCGCGTTGTCGACGAGGTTCGTCCACACCTGGTTCAGCTCGCCCGGGTAGGCGGGGATGGGCGGCAGGGCGGGGTCGAACTCCTTGACCACCCGCACCTTGGCGCCGATCTTCCCGGCGAGCATCTGCAGGGTGCTGTCGAGGAGTTCGTGCACGTCGACCACCTGGTAGGGGGCGCGGTCGAGCTGGGAGTACTGCCGGGCGGCGTCGACCAGGCCGGAGATGCGGGTGGTGGAGTCCTCGATCTCGTTCATCAGCAGCTCGGTCTCGACGGTGTAGTTCAGCCACCGCACCGCGCTCTCCAGCACCGCGCCGTCGACGGCCGCGGCGACCTGGTCCAGCCACTCCTCGTCGAGCCCGGCCTGTACGAAGGCCGGCGCCAGGTCCCAGCCGCCCGCGATGTCGTGCGCGTCCATCCAGTCCGCGATCGCGTCCTCCCGGTCGGAGGCGTCCATCGGGCTGAGCTGCTCGGCTTTCGCGACCCGCTCGGCGGCCCGCTCCTGGACGCTGACGAGGGTGTCCAGGTCGGCTTGCCGGTAGGGGCCGCCGGCGAGGATCTTCAGCTTGTGCCGCATCCCGGCCACCCGTTCGCGCAGCGAGGCGGTGGCCCGCAGCGCCGCGGCGGCCGGGTTGTTCAACTCGTGGGTCAGACCGGCCGACAGGGAGCCCAGCGCGAGCAGCCGCTCCCGCTGGCTGACCACCTGCTGGAACGACTTGTTGCCGAAGAACAGGCCCTCCAGCAGGTGCACGGCCATCGGGAACCACTCGGTGACGATCCGCGAGAAGTCGTCGGCCGCCAGCACGAAGAAGCGCGAAGGCGCGGTCACCCGCATGGAGTTGGTGTACCGCTGGGGCACCCGGTCGCCCAGGTACGCCTGGAAGGCGCCGGAGTACACGCCGCGCTGCGAGGTCCTGGTCACCTCCACGTCGTCGTCGCCGACCCGCCGGGACGTCACCAGGGCGCCGTCCAGCAGCACGTAGAAGCAGGTCGCCGGGTCGCCCTCGGCGAAGACCGGGCCCGGCTCGATCGTCTCCACCCGGCCGATCCGGCACAGCTCGGCGAGCTGCTCGGGCGCGAGCTTCTCGAACAGGAAGAGCGTGCGCAGCTCGGCCGGGTCGCAGGGGTCCAGCGGGCACTGCGGGGGCTGCGGGGAGCTCTTCGGCGGGTTCTGCGGCGAGTTCTGCGCCGGGTTCTCGGTCACAGCCCCTCCAGGTAGCGGTGTACGAGCATGACGGCCATCGCGCCCTCACCGACCGCGGACGCCACCCGCTTCGCGGACTCGGCCCGTACGTCGCCGGCCGCGAAGACGCCCGGCACGCTGGTCTCCAGGTGGTACGGCAGCCGGTCCGGCTGCCAGCCGGGCGGCCGGCGGCCGTCCTCGGTGACGAGGTCGGGGCCGGTCAACACGAAGCCGTGCCGGTCGCGGTGGACGGTGCCGTCCAGCCAGTCGGTGCGCGGCGCGGCGCCGATGAAGACGAACATCCGCTGCGCGTCGACCAGTTCGGTGCCGCCGGTGTCCGCGTCGCGCAGCGCCAGCCCCTCCAGGTGGCCCTCGCCGTGCACGGCGGTGACCGAAGTCCGGGTGCGTACCCGGATGGTGGGGATGTCGGCGATCTGCTGGATCAGGTAGTGCGACATGGACGCTTCCAGGGACGCGCCGCGCACCAGCAGCGTCACCGACTTGGCGTGCCGGGACAGGTAGACCGCGGCCTGGCCGGCGGAGTTGGCGCCGCCGACGATGTACACGTCCTGGCCCTCGCAGCCGGCCGCCTCGGTCAGCGCGGAGCCGTAGTACACGCCGCGGCCGGTGAGTTCGGCCAGGCCCGGCACGTCGAGCTGCCGGTAGGCGACGCCGGTGGTGAGGATCACGCTCTGCGCGGCGATCGCCGAGCCGTCGGAGAACCGAACGGTGCGGGCCGGGCCGCTGGTCTCAAGTGCGTTGACCTCGCAGGCGGTCAGCAGCTCCGCGCCGAAGCGGGTGGCCTGACGGCGGGCGCGGTCGGTGAGTTGGGCGCCGGAGATCCCGTCGGGGAACCCGAGGTAGTTCTCGATCCGCGCGCTCTGCCCGGCCTGCCCGCCGGTCGCGGTCCGCTCCACCAGGACCGTGCGCAGCCCCTCGGAGGCGCCGTAGACCGCGGCGCCGAGCCCGGCCGGGCCGCCGCCGATCACCACCAGGTCGTAGAACTCCTCGGCCGGTGAGGTGGACAGGCCGACCTGCGCGGCCAGGTCCTGGTCGGACGGCTCCAGCAGCGCCTCGCCGCCCGGCGCGATCACCAGGGGCAGCCGCAGCCCGTCCTGCCCGGCGGCCTCCAGCAGCCGCCGGCCCTCGGCCTGGTCGGACTGATACCAGCGGTAGGGCACCTGGTTGCGGGCCAGGAACTCCCGCACGTCGGAGGAGCGCGCCGACCAGCGGTGCCCGACCACCTTCGTCTCGGGCACCGGGCGGTGGTCGGAGCACAGCCAGCTCTCCAGCAGGTCGTCGACCACCGGGTAGAGCTTCTCCTCCGGCGGGTCCCACGGCTTGAGCAGGTAGTGGTCGAGGTCCACCACGTTGATCGCGTCGATCGCGGCGCCGGTGTCCGCGTAGGCGGTGAGCAGCACCCGGCGGGCGCCGGGGTAGACGTCCATCGCCTGTTCGAGGAACTCGATACCGGTCATGTTCGGCATCCGGTAGTCGGCCAGGATCACCGCGACCAGGTCGCCGCGCAGCTTCATCTGCCGCAGCGCGTCCAGCCCGTCCTGCCCGGACTCCGCCCGCACCACGCGGTACCGCTCGCCGTAGCGGCGCCGCAGGTCGCGTGCGACCGCCCGGGACACCCCGGGATCGTCGTCAACGGTGAGGAGCGCGGCGCGGCGCGTGCCGGCGTCCGGCTCAGTCATGGGCATCCCGTCCCCGTGTTGTCGTCCATGTGTTCGGCCGTCTCTGCCGTTCAGCGTAGTGGCACCGCCGGTCCGGCGCGCGAGGGAAATCGGCGGGCGGACCGGGGACGACCGTGGGCGAGCGGCAGGCGGTACGGCGGAGTGCGGGGGTACGGGGCGGTACCGCGCGGTACGGCGCGGCGCGGGCGGATGCGCCGGTGGTGGGGCGGGCCGCCGTAGGCTGGCGGTATGCAGTCCTACACGATCGGGCAGGCGGCCCGGCTGCTGGGCGTCAGCCCGGACACCGCGCGCCGCTGGGCCGACGCGGGCCGGGTCACCACGCACCGCGACGACGCCGGCCGCCGGCTCATCGACGGCCGCGACCTCGCCGCGTTCTCCGTCGAACTGGCCCAGAACCCCGACACGGAGTCGGACACCTCGCACACGTCGGTCCGGAACGCCTTCCCGGGCATCGTCACGGCCGTCAAGATCGGCGACGTGGCGGCGCAGGTGGAGATCCAGGCGGGCCCGCACCGACTGGTCTCCCTGGTCACGCGCGAGGCGGTGGAGGAGCTGGGCCTGGAGGTCGGCGCGGAGGCGGTGGCCCGGGTGAAGTCGACAAACGTCCATATCGATCGCCCGTAAGGGCCAGGAACCGCAGGTCAGGCCCCGGGACAGGACGGGGTGCCGCCACAGGTGAGGCCCCGGGGTCGCGGGCGGGATGCCGCCCCGGCTCAGGCCACCGCGCGGTCCGGCACCGCCCGGATCAGCACCAGCGACCCGTCCAGATACGGGCGGCGGCGCAGCTCCCCGTGCTTCGCGTCCCACGCGCCCGATCCGATCGCCGTGCGCAGCGCGCCGGTGTACTCCTCGCACACCTCCGGCGGCACGAAGCTCCACGCCGAGCACGCCTGCCGGGCGCCGGGGTCGAGCAGGCGCTCCGGGCGGGCGTAGTACGCCTCGTTGAACCCGTCGGTGCAGTCGGCCGGGATCGGCACCGAGGTCACCGTGCAACTCCCGCCCAGCGCGGCCGTGATGGCCTCGACCGCCGGGTAGCGGCGCGCCTCGGTGTCGAGCACCAGCGGCGCGTACTCGTAGAGCCAGAAGTCCCGTACCAGCGCGGGGTCGCAGGTCACGACGACGACCGAGCCGCGCGCCACCCGCCGCATCTCGCGCAGCCCGGCGACGGTGTCGCTCCACTGGTGCACGCTGAACGTGGTCATCGCGGCGTCGAACCGGTCGTCGGCGAAGGGCAGTTGCTCCGCGGTGCCGGCCACCGCGGGCGACAGGTGGGCGGGCCGCTGGGCACGCATCGCCGCCGACGGCTCCACCGCGACCACCTCGGCACCGGCCGGCTCGTACGACCCCGCGCCGGCACCGACGTTGACCACGGTGCGGGCACCGCCCAACGCGTCCGCCACCACGCGCGCGATCCGCGGGTCGGGCTGCCGGTACGCGCTGTAGCCGCCGCCGATCACCCCGTAGTCCGCGTCTCCCGCGCTTCCGTCCGTCACGTCTTCCCGCACGTCTCCCATGCCTCCGAACCTACCCGCCCGCACCGCCAGGGTGGCCGAGCCCCCTCCGGGCGGGGCGGGCGCGCGGGGTTGGCCGGTTCTCCCCCGTCGCACCGGGCTCCGGGCGGCTCTCACGCCCCGCCGCGGCGCCGCACCGTCGGCTTCGGGACAGATTCCGCTCAGCGCCCGAGGCGCCCTTCCCTCCGCACGGAGCGTGAACTAACGTGACGTTTGGGTTAGTTGCCCCAAGCATCTAGTGGTATGGGCAACTACCCCGCGCGCCACAGCAGTTGCACCCCGCATCAGACATCTCACCCTCACCCCCGGAGGAGAGAGCCCGCCATGGCCGCAGCAGGACCGCACCCCGCCGCCCGTACCAGCCCGCCCACGACCACGCACCCGAGCCCCTCGACGACCCTGGACGCCGGGAGCGGCGCATGCCCCGTCACCGGCGCCGGACCGTACACCGCGCTCCCCGACCCCTTCGACGCCCCGGCGCCGCACGGGGCCTGCCCCTTCGACCCGCCGCCCGCCTACCAGCAGGCCCGGCGCGAGCGCCCGGTCGCCCGTACCACGCTGTGGGACGGCTCGTCCTGCTGGATGATCACCCGCCACGAGGACGTCCGCCGCACGCTGCGCGACGACCGCTTCAGCGCCGAGGCGCACCGTCCCGGCTTCCCGTTCCAGAACCCCGGCCGCAGGGCGCTCGCCACCGGCCGACCGACCTTCATCCGGATGGACGACCCCGACCACGCGCGGCTGCGCCGGATGCTCACCGCGGACTTCATGATCCGCAAGGTCGAGTCGTTACGGCCGCAGGTCCAGGAACTGGCCGACGAGTTGCTGGACTCGATGACCAAGGGCCGCCACGAGGCCGACTTCGTCTCCGACTTCGCGCTGCCGCTGCCGTCGGTGGTGATCTGCCTGCTGCTCGGCGTGCCGTACTCCGAGCACGCCTTCTTCCAGCGGTGCAGCAGCACCATGCTCCGCGCCGATGCCACCGAGGCCGAGGTGACCACCGCGCAGGACGAACTGCTCGGCTACCTCGCCGAGTTGACCCGCACCAAGCGGCACTCCCCGGACGACGGCATCCTCAGCCGGCTCGCCGAGCAGGGCGAGCTGTCCGACGACGAGATCGCCCGGATGGGGCGGCTGCTGCTGGTCGCCGGTCACGAGACGACCGCGAACATGACCTCGCTGTCCACCCTCGCGATGCTGCGCAACCCGCGCGAACTGGAGCGGATGCGCGCCGCCGGACCCGACGAAGTCAAGTCGGCCGTCGAGGAGTTGCTGCGCTACCTGACCGTCATCCAGGGCGGGGTGACCCGGGTCGCCACCGAGGACGTCGCCATCGGGGACACCGTGATACGCGCCGGCGAGGGCGTGTTGTGCATGATCAGCGCCGCCAACCGTGACGAGGACGTCTTCGCCGACGCCGACCGGCTCGACCTGGCCCGCCCGGGCAGCCGCCGCCACATCGCCTTCGGGTTCGGCGTGCACCAGTGCCTCGGCCAGCCGCTGGCGCGGCTCGAACTCCAGGTCGCGCTGCCCACCGTGCTGCGCCGGCTGCCCGACCTGCGGCTGGCGATCCCCTTCGAGGACGTCCGCTTCCGCCACGACATGCTCGTCTACGGCGTGCACTCCCTCCCCGTGGCCTGGTGACCGCGCCCCCGATCCCCCAGCCACCGCCCCGCCCCACGGGAAGGACCCCGCCCATGCGCATCCACGTCGACCAGGACAAGTGCTGCGGTTCCGGCATGTGCGTGCTGGCCGCGCCCGAGGTGTTCGACCAGCGCGACGCCGACGGCATCGTCGAACTGCTCGACCCCAAGCCCCCGCAGACGATGTGGCCCGACATCCGCGACGCCGCCGCCGGCTGCCCCTCCTGGGCCATCGAGGTCGACGAGAGCTGAGATTCCTCCCACGGGAACCCGCGGGAGAGCGCTCTTCTGGTAGGACGAACGGCCAGGAGAGCGCTCTCCCATGCCGGCTCCCCCGCGACACCGCCGCCTCGCCGTAGAAATTCTCGTGGGCGCGCTCCCACGCCCCCGCCCCGCTGCCAGCGGGTTCGCCCCGCCGGCGACCGTCCGATCGATGCGCCGCTGGTCCGGACCATTGACACCCGCTTCCTGGATCTGCCTTCATGGCTGGCGGTACGGCAAGCGCCCCCACGCGCGAGACCGGCAGCCGGCGAACGGTCGGCCGCCGCCCGGCCGCACCGTTCGATACGGACTCAAGCCCTCCTTCCGCTGCGCGGGGCGGGTGCGGCGCCCGCGCCATGGGAGCGCTCTCACCACCCTCGCGGAGCCGAACCCCCACCCGAAAGGATCGGCTCATGACGCGACCAACAGGCCGGATACGGGCCGCCGCGGTGATCGCGGCCGTCTGTGCGGCGCTGTTCGTACCCGCCGCCGGCGCCCACGCGACGGGCACGGCCGCCCCGGCGGACACCACCAACTGCCAGCCGCAGGGCTCGGTGAGCCTGGCCGGCGGCGAGTACACGTTGCAGAACAACGAGTGGAACTCCTCCGCGCCCCAGTGCGTGACCGCCACCACCGGCACCGCCTGGTCGGTGAGCACCGCGAACTTCGACCTCTCCGGCGGCGCGCCGGCCACGTATCCGTCGATCTACAAGGGCTGCCACTGGGGTGCGTGCACCACCGGCAGCAACCTGCCGATCCAGGTGAGCAAGCTGGCGAGCGCGACCTCGTCCTGGTCGACGATCCAGCCCGCGACGGGCGCGTACGACGTGGCGTACGACCTGTGGACCAACTCCGCGGCCACCACCGGCGGCCAGCCGGACGACAGCGAGATCATGATCTGGCTCAACAGCCGTGGCGGGGTCTCCCCGTTCGGCAGCAAGACCGCCACCGCGACCGTCGGCGGCCTGAACTGGGACGTGTACACCGGCCGCCAGACGTCATGGAACATCGTGTCGTACGTGCTCGAGGGCGGCGGAACGTCGGTCGACGGCCTGGACGTCAAGGCGCTGATCGACGACTCGGTGAGCCGGGGCACGACCGGCGCCGACTCCTATCTCATCGACGCGGAGGCCGGGTTCGAGATCTGGCAGGGCGGTCAGGGCCTGGGGACGAACTCGTTCTCGTTCGACGCGACGCAGGGCACCGGCACCGGGACCGGCGGCGGTACGACCGGGGCGATCCAGGGGTACGGCGGCAAGTGTGTGGACGTCGCGGGGGCGAATCCCGCCGACGGCACGGCAGTTCAGCTCTACGACTGCAACGGCACCGCCGCGCAGCAGTGGACGGTGGGCGCCGACTCCACGCTGCGGGCGCTCGGCAAGTGCCTCGACGTCAAGGCGGCGGGCACCGCGAACGGCACTCCGGTGCAGCTCTACGACTGCAACGGCACCGGTTCGCAGGTGTGGCGAGCGGGAACCGGCGGCACCCTGGTCAACCCGCAGTCGGGCCGCTGCCTCGACGCCACCGGCCCGAGTTCCGCCAACGGCACGCCCCTCCAGATCTGGGACTGCGGGGGCGCCGCCAACCAGCAGTGGACGCTGCCGAGTTGACCGGGCGCGGTTGAACGGGCCAGGGCGCGGCTACTCCGTCGCGCCGCGCTCTGGCCCACCGTCCACCGGCCGGGCCGCCACCATGGCCAGCAGCGCCTTCTTGTCCGGCTTGCCGCTGGGCGCGACCGGGACGGCGGCGAGCACGGTGAGCGTGGCGGGGACGGCGCCGTCGCCGAGTACGGCCCGTACGGTGGCGCGCAGTTCCGCGGGGTCGGGGACCCGGTCGGTTGAGGCCGGCACGACGAAGGCGTGGGCCGCCTCGCCGGTCGACTCGTCGGGGGCGGCGACGACGTAGGACTGGTCGACGTCCGGGTGGGTGGTCAGGGCGGACTCGATGGCGGCGGTGTAGTGGAGGATCGCGTTGACGAAGACGACGTCGCGGGCGCGGCCGGCCAGCCGCAGGAAGCCGTCGTCGCCCAGGGTGCCGAGGTCGCGGGTCCTGATCCAGCCGTCGTGGACGACCTCGCGGGTCTGCTCCTGGTCGTTCCAGTAGCCGGACATGGCCCCGCCGGCCTGGACCCAGACCTCGCCGGCGGCTCCGGTGGGCACGGGCTGCCCGGCGGGGTCGCGGACGGATATGCCGACGCCGGGCATCGGGCGGCCGACGGAGTCCCGTACCCGGTCGCCGTACCGGTCCTGGTCGGCGGGGGTGAGCAGCGCGAGCATGCCGGTCTCGGTCTGGCCGTAGCCCTGGTAGACGACCGGGCCCAGCCGGTCGGCCGCCTCGGCGAGGCGGTGCGGGGGCAGCGGCGAACCGGCGACGAGCAGGGCGCGCATGCTGCTGGTGTCGACGTCCTCGGTGCGCAGCGTGTCGAGCACCTGGTACAGGCGCGGGACCGTGCACAGGCACGCGGTGACGCGGTGGCGCTGCCAGGTGTGCGGGAAGGAGACCGGGGGTTCGGGGATGATCGCGGTGCCGCCGCTGAGCAGGCACAGCGCGAGGTGTTCGAGCATCACCGCGCTGGTGAGAGTGCCGAAGACGAGGAACCTGCGGTAGCCGTCGGCGAGTTGGCGGGTGGTGGCGCTCCAGCGCGTCGGCTGCCAGGACCAGTGGTCGCCGAGCGCGCGGTAGGTCTGGGCGCAGCCCTTGGGGTTGCCGGTGCTGCCGCTGGTGAGGGCGATCAGGGCGATGTCGTCGGGGCGGCCGCGCGCGGTCAGTCCGGCGCGGGGCGCCGTGTCGCCGGTCGCGGCGCTGCGGGGGCCGTCGCCGGTCTCAGCGTTGCGGGGGCCGATGCCGCGGTCGCCGCCGCTGCCGCCGAGCAGGTCGCGTTCGACGTCCAGCACGGCGCTGCCCGCCGCCTTGGCCGCGTCGGTGAGCGCGTCGGTGCGGGTGGTGTCGTCGGTGAGGACGGTGTCGACGTCCTGGGCCAGCACGTGGCGGAGTTGAGCGGGCGTCAGGCCGGGCCGCAGTCCGACGACGCGGCAGCCGAGCAGGTGGGCGGCGATCTGGGCGGCGAATCCGGCGGGGGTCACATCGGTGGTGAGGGCGACCGCGCGGCCGGGTCCGAGGCCGGCGGCGGCGAGCCCGGCGGCGCAGTCGCGGACCAGGTCGAGGACCCGGCCGCGGCTGACCGGCCGGGCCCGGAACTCGAAGGCGGCGGTGTCCGGGTCGCGGGCGAACGCGTCGATCAGGGGTTGCGGAAACACCGATTCGGCCGGATTGCTCATCTTTCCCTCCGATCCACGCGATCGGCCGCGGGCGCGTTTCGACCGCGGCAAACCGCCTCGGGCGGCGTCCGGACATAGCGGAGGCGCGGGCCGGCAAGCGCTCCGAGTCGAGGGCGAAGTTATCCGGCCGAGGCCATTTCCAATCACCGAAAGATATGTGACATGGATCACATTACGCACCCTGGATGGCTCCTTGAACCCTCAACTAGGGTGTTGCATCTCCATCGGGGGAACGATCGGGAGGGCATATGTCGGGAGAAGAGCGGATCGACTACCTGGTGGTAGGCGCCGGACCCGCTGGAATCCAGGCCGGGTATTTCCTGGAACGCGCCGGCCGCGACTATCTGGTGGTGGAGGAGGGAGCGGCACCGGGGACGTTCTTCACGAGATTTCCCCGGCATCGCACGCTGATCTCGATCAACAAGGTGCACACCGGCTGGGACGACCCGGAGTTGCGGCTGCGCACCGACTGGAACTCGCTGCTGTCCGACGAGCGCGGCCCGCTCTTCACCGCGGTCACCCCCCGTTATTTCCCCTCCGCCGACGACATGGTCGGCTACCTCGCGGACTTCGCCGCCACCCACCGGCTGCGCATCCGGTACAACACCCGCATCGCCCACATCAGCCGTCCCGCGCACCTGCACGGGGACTTCCTGGCCCAGGCCGCCGACGGCACCACGCTGCGGGCGAAGCGCCTGATCGTGGCCACCGGCGTGACCCGCCCGCACATCCCGCCGATCGACGGCGTGGAGCTCGCCGAGCCGTACGGCGAGGTGTCGGTCGACCCGGCCGAATTCACCGGCAAGCGGGTGCTGATCATCGGCCGCGGGAATTCCGCCTTCGAGACCGCGGACAATCTCGTGGAGACCGCGTCGGTGATTCACATGGTGGGCCCCGGATCGCTGCGGCTGGCCTGGCAGACACATTTCGTCGGCCATCTCAGGGCGGTGAACAACAACTTCCTCGACACTTATCAGCTCAAGTCGCAGAACGCCCTGCTGGACGGCGAGGTCGTCTCGATCAGGCGATCGGACGAGGACGGCGGCTATCGGGTCGCGGTGAAATTCGTCCGGGTCGCGGAAGTGGTCAAGGAGATATCCTACGACCGGGTGATCCTGGCCACCGGATTCAGATTCGACGCGTCCTTGTTCGCCGAGGAGTGCCGTCCCGAGCTGACGATCAAGGACCGGTTCCCGGCGCAGACCGACGCGTGGGAGTCTCCCAACGTGCCCGACCTGTATTTCGCCGGCACGATCACCCAGGTCCGCGACTTCAAGAAGTCCACCAGCGGCTTCATCCACGGCTTCCGCTACGGCGTGCGCGCCCTGCACCGCATCCTGGCCCGGCGCTACCACGGCGAGGCATGGCCGCACACGGAGCTGCCGGCCACCCCGGAGGCGGTCGCGGACGCCGTGCTGACCCGGGTCAACCGCACCTCGGCGCTGTGGCAGCTGTTCGGCTTCCTCGGTGACGCGATCCTCGTCGGCGCCGGATCGGTCGGCCACTACGAGGAGGTGCCGGTCGACCACCTCCACCGTTCGCTCGCCGACGGCGAGTTCGGCCCGGTCGACCGCTACCTGACGGTCACCCTCGAATACGGCGCCGACCACGACAAGGTGAACCCGTTCGACATCTCGGTGAACCGGCTCTCGCAGCAGGACACCGGCGGCCTCGACAGCCGCTACCTGCATCCGGTGGTCCGGCTGTGGCAGGACGGGAAGGTGCTGGCCGACCACCACATCACGGAGAACCTGGAGAACGAGTGGGACAGCGAGGAGGTACACCGCACCCCCCTCGTCCGCTTCCTCGCCACGCACCTCTTCCCGGCCGGGCGGCCCGCACCGGACCCCGCTTCGCCGGCGGCCACCCCGGAACCGTCGTGACCGCCCTGTCCACCGGAGCCCTCGACCCGCCCAGCGGTGCCCCCGCCCTGCCGTTCGACGTCCTCGACGAGCTGCGCGACCAGGCCCGGGCCCGACTCGACCCCGTGCACTGGGACTTCTACGAGGGCGGCGCCGGCCGGGAGACCGCCGTGGCCGAGAACGTCAGGGCTTTCGGCCGTCTCGCCCTGCTGCCCCGGATACTGCGCGGCGCCGGCCCGCCGGACACCGCGGTCGAGCTGCCCGGGGCCCGCGCGGCGGCACCCGTCCTGGTCGCGCCGACCGCCTTCCACCGCCTCGCCCACCCCGACGGTGAGCGGGCCACGGCCCGTGCCGCGGCGGCGGCCGGCACCGTACTGATCACCTCGATGGCGGCGACCACCGCCGTCGCCGACGTCGTGGCGGCCGCCCGGGAGGTGCGCGCGGACGCGGCCGTGTGGTTCCAGCTCTACCTCCAGCCGCGGGCCGACGTCACCGACGCGCTGGTGCGGCGGGCCGAGGACGCGGGCTGCACCGCGCTGGTGGTGACCGCGGACTCCCCCGTCTTCGGCCGCCGCGCCCGCGACGACCGCAACGGCTTCCACGACCTGCCGCCCGGCTACGCGGCGGAGAACATGCGCGGCCTGCCCGGCGGCCCCCCGGACGCGCCGCTCGACATCGCGATGAGCCCCGCGCTGTCCTGGGACGACCTGCGCAGGCTGCGGGAGCGCACCGAACTGCCCGTGCTGGTCAAGGGAGTTCTGTACCCGGACGACGCCCGCCACGCGATCGGCGACGGCGCGGACGGGCTGATCGTCTCCAACCACGGCGGCCGGCAGCTCGACGCCGCGCCCGCCACCATCGAGGCGCTGCCCCGGATCGCCGAGGCCGTCGCCGGCCGCGTCCCGCTGCTGCTCGACGGCGGGATACGGTCCGGGGCCGACGTGGTGGCCGCGCTGGCGCTCGGCGCCACGGCGGTCGGCATCGGCCGGCCCGTGCTGTGGGGGCTGGCCGCCGAGGGCGAGCCCGGGGTGGCGCGGGTGCTGGCGGAGCTGGCCGAGCAGACCGCGCACGTGCTGACGCTGTGCGGCGCCCGGGACTGCGCCGACCTCAACCGCGACCAGGTGGTCGTCCGCGGCGGGCAGGGGGTGGCGGGCGCATGACGCCGAATGCCGCCCGGAGTCTGTCCCGGGGCGCAGCCGTGGCCGCGGTCGCGCTGTCCAGTCCGTACTGGCTGCCGAAGGCCCTGGTCGCCCTGCGGGTCAAGGTGTTCGCGAAGGTCAACGGGCCCGAGGGGGTGATCGTCCCGAACGAGGTGGTCGGCCCGGAGCGGTTCGCCGAGTTGTACGCGCACCCCGCCGCGAGCGGCCGCAGCAAGGGCGCGGGGCTGTCGGACCTGTTCTGGTACTGGCTGTCGCCGGGGCCCGAGGTGCACCAGGAGCACCTGGAGCCGGGGCCGCGCTACGACGCGGTGGCGCGGACCACCAGCTCGATCCTCGCCGGGACCAGCGCCGAGTTGTCCGCCGCCGCGGGCCGGTGCGCGGCACGCGTGCTGGACGAGCGGATACCCGGCCGGGCGGCGGGCCGGGCAGCCGGTCAGACGTCCGGCCAGGCGTCCGGCCGGGCCGCGCTGGTGCGGCTGCGCGACCTGATGATGCCGATCTGGGCGGAGTTCTTCCACGAGTTGGTGTTCCGCGAGCCGTGCCCGCCGGACGTGCGGCGGCTGATCGTGGACAACGCCGAAGACGTGGTCAACTCGCTGAAGAACACCCGGCTGCGGCACATGGACCGGCGGGCCCGGCTGACCCGCTACCTGCTGCGCCGGCTGGCCGCGAACGAGGTGCCGCACGACCTGCCCGCGGAGCTGGCCACCCCGCGCGACCGCGCCCACTACCTCCAGGGCACCTTCTTCAACACCGCCGTGGTGCAGATGTCGGAGGCGATGGCACACCTGCTGCTGGTGCTCGCCCAGCACCAGGACGTCCAGCGCCGGCTTGTCGAACACCCCGACGACGACCACGACTTGGGCAACGTCATGAACGAGACGCTGCGCATGTACCCGCTGTTCGGCATCGCGCACCGGATCACCGGCGCCGACATCGACCTCGGCCCGGGCGCCGCCTACCCGGCCGGCACAGTGCTGTGCTTCGACTACGCCGCCTACCACTCCACCGGTTACCCGGACCCGGAGGTCTTCGACCCGGGCCGCTGGGACCGGCTGTCGGCGAAGGACGCGCACCACATCCCGTTCGGGGTCGCGGCGAACCGGCCGTGCCCGGCGTGGCGGCTGTCGCCGCTGGTGATGCGGGCCGTCACCCGCGAGGTGCTGAGCCGTTTCACCCTGCACTCGTCGGTGTCCCACACCCGCTCCATCCCGCACCGCGCGCCCTGCCTGCTGGTCGCCCGCGACCGGCCGCTGCCCCGCTACCGGATCGGCGCCGTGCTGGCCGCACTGAGGGTCCGGGACCGCTGGGAGGACCTGGGGCGCAGCGTGCTCCAGGCGGTGTTCGGCACCTGGATGGTGGTGGACGCGCGGCGGCTGCGCCTCACGGAGACGTGGTTCGCCGCGCACGACACGCAGGGCCGCCCGCTGCCGTCCGCCGCGTCGACAGACACCGCTCCACCGGCCACCGCGCCGCCGCCCGATGCCCCGCCGACCGATGCCCCGCCGACCTGCCCGTACCACCGCGACTGAGCCGCACGCCTTTCCCTCACGCCGAACCCGCCGAAGGGCTGCTCCCCATGTCCTCCACCGAACTGGGCACCGCTTTCCTGCTGGCCGTCGTCGTCATCCTGCTGCTGTGCCGGCTGGTCGCGCTGCTGCTGCGACCACTCGGGCAGCCGCCCGTCGTCGCCGAGATGATCGCCGGGGTGCTGCTCGGCCCGTCGGTGCTCGGGCTGGTGCTGCCGTCCGTCGAGCACCACCTGTTCCCGGCCGCCTTGCACCCTATGCTCTACGTCGCCGGCCAACTCGGCCTGGTGTTCTTCATGTTCCAGTCGGGGTACGACTTCCGGCTGGAGCGGATCAAGCCGGTGGCGAGGTCGGCGGCGCTGATCTCGGCGGCCGGCAGCGCCACGCCGCTGCTGCTGGGCGCCGGGCTGACCTGGGCCGTGCACGGCTCGGTGGACACCTCGCCGCCCGGGGTGCCGCTGCACGTGACGGCGCTGTTCGTCGGCGTCACGCTGGCGATCACCGCGTTCCCGATGCTGGCCCGGATCATCACCGAGAACGGGCTGGCCGGCACCGCGTTCGGCACCATCTCGCTGGCGGCCGGCGCGATGGACGACGTCGCCGCGTGGATCATGCTCGCGGGCGTGGTCAGCCTGGCGCGCGGCAGCGCGCACACGGTGGTGCTCGCCGCCGCCGGCGCGGCCGGGCTGGTCGTGCTGCTGACCGCGCTGATCCGGCTGCGCGAGCCGGCGCTGCGGGTCACCGAGCGGCTCAGCGACGAGCAACTGCTGCTCGCCACCGTGCTGTTGCTGTGCGCGGCCGCCTGGTACACCGACCGGATCGGCCTGTACGCGGTGTTCGGCGCGTTCAGCCTGGGCGCCGCGTTCCCGCGCTCGCCGCGCATCGGCCGCACGATCGAGGCGACCGCGCCGCTCAGCCGGATCTTGCTGCTGCCGCTGTTCTTCACCTACTCCGGGCTGAACACCGACGCGGGGCTGCTCAGCGACCCGAAACTGCTCCTGTTCGCGGTGGGGTGCACGGTCGCGGCCGTGGTCGGCAAGTTCGGCGCGTGCTGGGCCGCGGCGCGGCTGGGCGGGCAGCCGCCCGCGGTGGCGCTGCGGATCGGCACCCTGATGAACGCGCGCGGCCTGATGCAGCTCATCGCGATCAACGTCGGCCTGTCCGAGGGGATCGTGTCGCCGTCGATGTTCACGGTGCTGGTGGTGGTCGCGGTGGTCACCACGGTGATGGCGACGCCGTTGCTGCGGCTGTGGGACCGGCTGGACGGCGGGGTGCCGGCCGAGCCGGACGTGACCGGTGCGGCCGGCGCCTCGACGCCCCTGCCCGCGCCGAGGTCGCCCCTCGCCGCGTCCACCGTGCCGGAGGGTCGTGGCGGGTCGCGCAGTTCCTCCCCCTGAGTTTCGCCAGGGTGGTGCCCCCAGCGCCTCCGAGTAGGTGCGGCTCCTCCGCGAAGGAACGACGGCTTTGCCTCAGAGGCAAAGCTTTTGCCTCTGAGGCACACCATGTTGTTCCATGGGGTCATGGACGACGCGACCGCCACCCCGGACACCGCCGACGCGGTCGGCGCCGATGCCTCGGCCCTGCCCCCGCGGCTGCGGGACCGGCGGCGCGCGAGCGGCCTCACCCTGGAGGCCGCGGCCCGCCGCGCGGACCTCTCGGCCGCGCACCTGTCCCGGCTGGAGTCCGGCCTGCGCCAGCCGTCCCTGCCGGTGCTCCTCGGCCTCGCCCGCCTGTACGGCACCACCGTCTCCGATCTGCTGGGCGAGACGGCGGCCGAGCCCGATCCCATCGTACGCGGCGCCTCGATGGCCGCGGTGCCCGCCGGCGGCTGGACGTACCGGCGGGCCGGCGGCACCGGGCGGGCCATGCAGGCGCTGCGCGTGCACGTGCCCGCCCGGGCCCAGGGCGGCCTGGTCCGGGTGCACCCCGGCGAGGAGTGGCTCTACGTCACCGCCGGGGTGCTCGAACTCTCACTCGGCGACCGTTCCCACACCCTGGCCGCCGGGGACTCCGCGCACTTCGACTCGCTCGTGCCCCACCGGCTGGCGGCCGGCGGCCAGGACGGGGTCGACCTGCTCTTCGTCCACACCCTCATGCAGAGCGAGACGTCGGCACTGTGCGTCGTGCCGCGCGAGCCCGCCGACCCCCGAGGAGGCCGTTCATGACCACGAACCCCGCCGAGCCGCGCGCCCACCCCGCGCTCGAGCCCACCGCAAAGCCCGCGCCGACCCCGCAGCCCGGTCCCGGCCCGGCCGGTCCCGAGGCGGAGTCCGTGCCCGTCGTCGTGGTCGTGCCGGCCCTCGACAGCACCGAGAAGCACAAGGAGCGCGCGGTGATCCTGCGCGTCCTGGTGTACGTCGCGGTGGCACACTTCATGGCGTTCTTCCTGTGGCTGATGTTCGCGGTGATCGGCAAGAGCTGAGCCGTACGGCTCGGGCGCCCGGAACCTGAGCCGTACGGCTCGGGCGCCCGGAACCGGCTCGGGCGCTCAGAACCGCAGGGTGACGCTGCGGCCCGGCGCCGTCCGCACCGTGTGGACCGTGCCGCCCGCCACCACTTCGGTGCTGTGGCCGCCCACACTGCGGATCACGGCCTGCCGCACCCGCCCGTCGCGCCAGGTCAGGTCCACGGTGAAGCCGCCGCGGGCACCGACGCCGGTGATGTGGCCGCTGTCCGCCCACGCCTTCGGCAGCGCGGGCAGCAACTCGATCCGGCCCGGCCGGGAGTACACCAGCATCTCCACCATCGCCGACGGCGTGCCGAAGTTGGCGTCGATCTGGAAGACGCTGCTGTCCTGCCCGAGCTGGTAGATGTCGAAGAAGTTCAGCGCGGAGCCGTTGCTGTCCGCGGTGGAGGGCCGCAGGTTGGTGGTGACCAGCTGGTACGCCTTCTCCGCGTCGTGCAGCCGGGCCCAGCACAGAGCGCGCCAGGCGTTGGCCCAGCCGTAGCTGTCCATGCCGCGGGCGGTGAGCAGCGCGCGGACGGCGGCGACGAGGTCGGCCGGCGAGGAGTCGAGGGTGATGCGGTCACCGGGGAAGAACCCGATCAGCGGGGAGAGGTGGCGGTGCTGGTCCTCGCCGAGGTTGTCCGGCGACATCCACTCCTCCAGCCAGCCGTTGGCCGGGCTGATCCGCGGCAGGTAGAGCCGGTCGCGCAGGCCGCCGATGGTCCGGGCGAAGCCGGCGTCCTTGCCGAGGAGCTGGGCGGCGGTGCGGTAGTTGCCGAACAGCGCCCAGACCAGTTCCTGGGAGTAGGTGTTGCCGATGCCGTCCTGCGGGCCCTGCTCGGGCGACCAGTCCTTGTCGTCGACGAGGACCTCGCGGTCCTCGCCGGTGGCGGGGTCGGTGACGGTCATGGACACCAGCCGGGCCTGCCAGAACTCGCAGGCGCCCTTGAGCAGCGGGTAGATCCGGGCCAGGGTGCGGGCGTCCTGGGTGTACTCGTAGTGGTCGAAGAGGGAGTTGGCGATCCAGGCGTTGGCCGCGGGGTGCCACCACCAGCCGGAGCCGCCGTGGATGTTGGTGGAGAACGCGACCGTCCAACCCGCCACCGTGCCAGAGGAGTTGCGGAAGCGGTTGCGGGGGTCGTTGAAGAGCTTGCCGGTGTTCTGCGTCCAGGAGGGGAGTTGGGCGAGGCAGTAGTCGGTGAAGGCGTCGAAGCAGCCGGGCAGCGCGGTGCGGTCGGCCATCCAGTAGTTCATCTGGACGTTGATGTCGGTGTGGTAGTCGCCCATCCAGGCCGGGTCGTTGACGTCCAGCCACAGCGCCTGCAGGCCCATCGGGACGCTGTCGCGGGAGCCGCAGATCATCAGGTAGCGGCCGAACTGGAGGTAGGACGCTTCGAGTTCCGGGTCGGGCGCGGCGCCGTCCGCGGCGCGGGCCTGCAGCCGGGTCCAGGTGTCGGCCTGCTTCTGCTGGCCGGTGGAGGTGCCCAGCGACAGCGTCATCGCGTCGAACAGGCGGCGGTAGTCGGCGACATGGGTGCCACGCAGGACGGCGGGGCTGTGCCGGAGCGCGGCGCGGGCCTTGGTACGGGCGAGGGCGCGCGGGTCGAGGCCGGGGGCGCGGTAGCCGCGGGCGGCGTCGGGGGCGTAGTCGGTGCCGCCGCTGAACACCACGGTGAGGTCGGCGCAGCCGGTGAACTCGATGGCGGTGGCGGTGACCTCGACGGTGCCGGTGTCGCTGGAGGCGGTGACGGCGGCGGCGTAGCGCAGGTCGTTGTCGAAGGCGGCGGCGAAGGACAGGGTGCGGTCGCCGGAGTCGCCGGCCGGGGTCTCGCCGTGGGTGCCGGCCAGGGCGATCCGGCCGGTGTGGCTGCCGCCCGCGGTGCTGGACAGGTGGAGCACGATCACGTCGTCGGGGTGGCTGGCGTAGACCTCGCGGGTGTAGGTGGCGCCGCCCTGCCGGTAGGTGGCGGTGACCAGGCCGTTGCTCAGGTCCAGGGTGCGGCGGTAGTCCGTGACGGAGTCCGCGGTGTGGGCGGGTATCTGCACGGAGAGGTGGGCGAGTTGGGTGAGGGAGCCGAACTCGACCTGCTCGTAGGGGAACTGGCCGTCGTCGTCGAGGACGTCGTTGCGGGTGCCGGTCCACAGGGTGCTGTCGGTGATGTAGAGCGCCTCGTCGGCGGGGTCGCCGCCGACGAGCGCGCCGATCCGCCCGTTGCCGACCGGCAGGCCCTGCTGGATCATCGCGTCGGCCGACGCCGGGGCGGTGTACCACAGGCGTACGGCGGCCGCGTCGTCCGTGCGGGGGTCGGCGGTCGGCCGCTGGGGCTCCGCGGCGGCCGCGGTGAAGGCCGGCAGCCCGGCGAACGCGGCCAGCGAGCCGGCGGTCCCGGCACCGGCCAGGGCGAGAAAGCTCCGACGACTGGGCCGCTGAGCAGGTGCGGGCTGAGGGGCGGTCATGAAGGGTGTTCCTCCTGTGATGTTCTGCGGCACGCGGGGGTTCTGGCAGAAACGCAGGAGCAACATAAAACTGCTCATTAACGGATTCAAGGGTTCTGACGGCAGTCCTTCGGGCGGCCTCCCCGGCGGGACATCCGATGTATGAGGGAGCATGCCCGTCGCCGAGTGGAGTGATGCGTGCGGCGGGAGGGTCTCTCGGACCGCCGGCACGTCGCCGAAACGTGCACGCGCCACAACGTGGTCGCCCCCGGCCGGGTACCGACTCGGCCCCGGCCGGGGGCAGTCCGGGCGGCCGCGCGGGGAAGGGTCGGCGACCGCCCGGACGGCTCGATCGGTTCAGCTCGCGAAGACCTGGACCTCGGAGAGCTGCGCGGCCGGCCAGCCGGTGTTCGCGGTGAAGTTCAGCCGCACGTAGCGTGTGGTGACCGAGGCCGGCAGGGTGACGGTCGCGGCGTTGCCGGTGGCCGGGTCGAACGTGTAGCCGGCGGAGGCGGCGAGCTGGGTGAAGCTGCTGCCGTCGGCGCTGCCCTGCACGGAGAGCGTCTGGGTGCGGGTGGCCCAGGCGGTGGCCGGCGGCAGGTCGAGCACGAGCCGCTTGACCGGGGTGGCGGCGCCCAGGTCGACCTGGAGCCACTGCGGGAAGGCGTTGTTGGCCGACTCCCAGTAGGAGTTGGCGTCACCGTCGGTGGCGTTGCCGGAGCCGTAGGACTGGGTGTGGCTGCTCTCCGACGTGGAACGGTGCAGGGCGAGGTTCCCGGTGGGCGGGGGCGTGGTGCTCCCGCCCACCGGCTGGGTGGGGCGGGTGGCGGTGAGGGCGATCTGGCCCTTGAGCATGCGGCCGCCGTCGCCGGTCAGCCGCAGGTAGTAGTCCGACGAGCAGGCCGTGCCATCCTCGTCGAGCGCCAGGAACCCGGAGTTCGTCGGCACCTGCGCCTGGGTCTCGGCGGTCTTGGCGATCTGGTTGCCCTCGTTGAACTCGTCGAACATCGAGATGTAGACGCTCTGCACGCCGGCCCGGACCATGTTGTAGAACTGCCGCCACATGAAGTCGCCGTGCGCGCGCTGACGGAGCGTCACCGCACCGGGCAGCACGCACGGTTGGTAGTCGATGCCGTAGGTGGCGCACTCCGCCAGGTCCGGCACCGTCGCCACGTTGCAGAAGTTGTCGGCGTCCGAGACGTTGCCGATCCGGCCCACCATCCACGGCGAGAGCATGTCGAACGCGTGGTACACGTCCGAGAAGCCCGCACGCGAGTCGCGGTCCCCGGTACGCCACCAGGTCGGCACCCCGCCGATCACGTAACAGCCCTGGCTCTTGAACCAGTTGACGACGTCCAGGCACGCGTCGGCGGCGAACGGCCGCTGGTTGTCGGCGAAACCGAAGCCCCACACGCACACCACCGGCTTGCCGTTCTGCACCGCGTACGCCGAACTCGCGGTGTGGGCGTGCATCTTGCTGGTCCAGTCGGTCTTGATCTCGGACTGCATGTTCGTCCAGTCGGAGACGTCGTACATGATGTAGAACTTCCGCCCGTACTTCTCGGCGGAGCTGCGCACCTTCGCCGCCATGTCGTCGCGGGTCGGGCCCTCGCTGCCGTTGGGGTTGAAGCGCTGCAGCGCCGCGACGTCGATGCCGTTCTCCTGCAGCCACAGGAAGTGCGTGTCGACGGTCTGCTGGTCGTACGACGAGAACAGCGTGGCCGGCCGGCCGTTGCCGAGCGCCGCGTAGCCGGTCTGGTACGTGTGCGTGTAGTCGCTGACGTCGGGCCACGCCACGATCCCGGTGTTCGACGGCGAGGGCGCCGTCGCGTCGTTCGCGCTCCAGTGCCACCAGGCGTTGATCGGCGCGCCGTCGCCGATACAGGCGAACCAGCCCTGGTAGCCGACGGTCACCTTCCCGACCACGTCGCCGGGACCGCTGGCCGCGAACGCGGACCCCGCGGCCGCGGTCTGCGTGAGGACGGCGGTTCCTGTCGCGGTGGCGGCCACCGCGGCCTGCAGGAAGACCCTGCGTGTGACACCCATCTGGACTCCTCCGATCGGTCGTCAACTCCGGCAACCGCAGGGCTGTTGGGCGGACATGGACCGGCCCGGCGGCTGGTGCGGGGATCGTAACGACGCGAACACACAGACGCAATAGATCGCGCATCAGGCGAAATATTTGACAGAAGACGTGCAAGAAAGTCGATGTCAATCTCTCTCCTGTATCCCGCATCCCTGCGGGCACAGCCGTGACCGCCATGCGGGTGCGACCGGCGCGGAACCCAGGCCCCCGGTTGCCCGTCCCAGGTCAGCGGGTGCAAGACTGCGCCCGCGAACACGGATCAGGAGGACACGTGGCGGAAGCGACGATCATCGGCAGCGAACGCAGCGAGGCGGGTCTGGCGACCGGGATGGAGGTGCTGCGCCGCGGCGGTTCGGCGCTGGACGCCGTGGAGGCCGCGATGCGGCGCTGCGAGGACAACCCCGCCGACCACTACGTCGGCACCGCGGGCCTGCCCAATGCCCGCGGCGAGGTCGAACTGGACGCCTCCTTGATGCTCGGCTCCGGCCGCCGGTTCGGCGCGGTGGGCGCGCTGAAGGGCTACCCGAACCCGATCTCGGTGGCCCGCGCGGTCCTGGAGAAGCTGCCCCAGCACAGCCTGCTGGTCGGCGAGGGCGCCGCGCTCTTCGCCGAGGAGTGCGGGTTCACCACCGCCGACCTGATCACCGACGAGTCCCGCGAGCTGTGGCGCAAGCAGGTCGCCGACTCCCGCGAGTCGGTCGAGGGCGAGAACACCGCCGCCACCGACGGCGACGCCCGCTACCGGGAGAGCGCCCTCGCGCTGATCCGCCGGCTCGCCCCGCACGACGGCCCCTGGGGCACCATCAACATCATCGCCCTCGACGCCACCGGCGAGATGTGCGTGGGCGTGTCCACCTCCGGCTACCCCTACAAGTACCCCGGCCGGGTGGGCGACTCGGCACTGCCCGGCGCCGGCAACTGGTGCGACCTGCGGGCCGGCGGCGCCGCCTGCACCGGCCGCGGCGAGCTGAGCATGCGCGGCGGCACCGCCCGCACCATCGTGGAACTGCTCTCCGACGGGCAGGAGCCGGCCGACGCGTGCCGGGCCGCGCTCGCCGACGCCGCCACCTTGCCGGACGACTTCCGCGCGGAGTTGCGCGCCCTGGCGATGACCCCCGACGGGCGCCACGGCGGCGCGGCCGGCCAGCAGGGCAGCGTCTACGGTCTGATGACCGACGCGTCCACCGAGCCGGAGTTCCGCCCGAGAATCGTGCTGTGAGTGCCGTGAGAGCCGTACGCACCGTGAGCGCGGTGAGTGCCGTGAGTGCCGTGAGTGCCGTGAGGAGCCTGCTGTGAAGATCTTCCTGTCCTCCGACATGGAGGGCACCGCCGGAGTCGTCGACTGGTCGCAGTGCCGGCACGGCCAGCCCGAGTACGCGTACTACCGCACCCTCCTGCAGGAGGAGGTCAACGCCGCGATCGAGGGCGCCGCGGCCGGCGGCGCGACCGCGTTCCTCGTCAACGACTCGCACTCCACGATGTCCAACCTGCGCCCCGACGCGCTGGCCGGCCGGGCCCGTTACCTGTCCGGTCGGCACAAGCCGCTCTACATGATGCAGGGCCTGGACGACTCGTTCGACGCGGTCTTCTTCGTCTCGTACCACGGCTCCATGTCCAGCGCGCCCGCCACTTTGTCGCACACCTACAACCCGGCCGCGATCGCCGAGGTCCGGCTCAACGGCGTGGTCGCCGGCGAGAGCGGCATCAACGCGCTGGTCGCCCTCGGCCACGGCGTCCCGGTGGTCCTGATCACCGGCGACGACACCACCGCGGCCGAGCTGCGCCCCTTCTGCCCGGACGCGGTCGGCGCCGTCGTGAAGTCGTCCGTGTCCCGGTTCGCCGCCGACAGCATGCACCCCGAAGAGGCCCGCGAGGTGATCCGCTCGGCGGCCCGCCGCGCCGTGCAGACCCTCCCCTCGGCGTCCCTCCCGGCGATCGAACTACCCGCCACGCTCACCGTCCGCATGCGCAACCCCGACCTCGCGGAGATGGCCACCTGGATCACCGGCGTCGAACCGGACCCGGCCGACCCGCTCACGGTCACCCTCACCGACCAGGACCCGGTGCGGCTGTACCGGACGTTCGTGACGGTCGTGCTGCTGACCCGGGGCATCGCGGAGTGACGGCGTAGCCGATCCGCGGCCTTCATACGATTCGCGGGCGTTCGTGAACATTCGCGAAGGTTCGCGCCGTTCACGGCATACACGGCTTCCGTCGCGTTGTCGGTGGGATGCGTCATGCTGGCGGGAGAGGAAGCGGGCAGGCGCGGCAGCGGAGGTGGCGGCATGGGAGCGGAGCACCAGGACACGGGTGCCGGAGTGGGCGTGCTGGACCGGCGGTTCAGCGAACCGGCGGCGGAGCCGAGCACCTGGGCGGAGGTCGGCGAGGTGCTCTCCGCCGCGGGCACGTACTGGCTGACGACCGTACGGGTCGACGGCCGCCCGCATCTCACGCCGCTGATCGCGGTCTGGCACCGTGAGGCGCTGTACTTCTGCACGGGCGAGGGCGAGCAGAAGGCACGCAACCTCGCGGCGCACCCCGAGGTGGTCCTCGCCACCGGCGGCAGCGCGCTCAAGGACGGGCTCGACGTGGCGGTGGAGGGCACCGCCGTGCGCGTCACCGGGCAGCGGCGCCTGGCGGATCTGGCGGCGGCATGGGTGGCGAAGTACGGCGAGGAGTGGCGGTTCGAGCCGCTGGACGACGGCTTCCGGCACGCGGGGCCGAACGGCGGGGCGCAGGGCACGGTGCCGGTGTTCGAGGTGGCGCCGACCACGGTCTTCGCCTTCCGCAAGGGCGGGACCTACGCCCAGACCCGCTTCCGGCCCCAGCGCTAGCGCGGCCCGTCGCTCCGGACGCCGCCCGCGCGCTTCCACTCCGCCCCGCGCCCCGCACCCGGCCTCGTCCGAGTAGGTTGGAGGGCCGCCGACCTGCACGGTCGGCCGAAAGGGGTGCGCAGGTGCTGGAGGGGGCGGAGCCGGGCGACGCGTGGATACGCGTCCCCGTCGGCGAGGAGGCGGCCCGCTGGGCGACCCGCGGTAGCTGCCACCGGGTGCTGCTCGTCGTGCACAACGTCACCGCGGCGACCCGGCTGCTCGACGTGCTCCCGCTCTTCCGCGACGACCTGCGGGTCCAACTCCTCGCCACCTGTACGGGTTCCTCGCCGTTCGGCGCGGGGGTGCGCGAACTCCTCGACGCGGTGGGCGTCCCGGTGCTGCCCTGGGACCAGGCGCTCCGCACCCCGGTGGACCTGGCGGTGTCGGCGAGCTTCGGCGGCGAACTGGAGCACCTTGAGGGCAAATTGGTCATACTTTCACATGGAATCGGCTACAATAAGACCCTTTCCGGAAAGCCGGAAAGCCGGAAAGCCGGAAAGCCGGAAAGCCGGAAAGCCGGAAAGCCGGAATCGGTCTTCGGGCTGTCGCGGGAGTGGCTGCTCGTCCGCGGCCAACCGATCGCGGACGCGATGGTGCTGTCCCACCCCGAGCAGGTGGACCGCCTCACCGCCGCCTGCCCCGAGGCCGTCCCGACCGCGGTGCTCGGCGGGGACCCCTGCTACGACCGGATGCTCGCCGCCGAGCACCACCGGCCGCGCTACCGGAGGGCGCTGGGCGTGCGCCCCGGCCAGCGGCTGGTCCTGCTCAACTCCACCTGGAACCCGACCTCCCTGTTCGGCGACGGCGGCCCGGATGACGTACTGCCGCTGCTGCTGCCGCGGTTGACCTCGGAGCTGCCCGCGGACGAGTACCGGGTGGCCGCCGTGCTGCACCCGAACATCTGGGCCGGGCACGGCCCCGGGCAGGTGCGGCTGTGGCTCGACCGGGCCCGCCGCGCGGGCCTGACGCTGATCGACCCGCTCGCCGGCTGGCGGCAGGCGCTGATCGCCGCGGACCTGGTGATCGGCGACTTCGGGTCGGTGAGCTACTACGCCGCCGCCCGCGGCACACCCGTGCTGCTCGGCTCCGCCTCTCTCGCCGCACTCGGGCCCGGCACTCCGGTGGCCGCCTTCGTCCGCGCCGCGCCCCGCCTGGACCCGTACGCGGCGCTCCTTCCGCAACTGGAGCGGGCGATCGCCGAACACCGACCGCTGCGCGGCCCGGCCGAGTTGACGACCTCCTCGCCCGGCGGGTCGGCGCGGCTGCTGCGCGAGCTGTTCTACCGGCTGATCGGCATCCCCGAGCCCGCCGCCCCCGCGCGACTCGACCCGCTGCCGCTGCCGCCGTACGAACCGGCCGAACCCACCGCGCCGCTCCGGGTGATCGTCCACCGCGACGCCGACGGCGTCCTCGCGGTACGCCGCCACGCCGACCCTCGGCACGAACCCGACGGTCCGGGCGACGGGCATCTGGCCGTCCACGAGGACACCCTCGACCCCGGCGTGCTCGACCTCGCCGACCTGATCCTGCGCTACGCCGACCCGGACGACCCGCGGCTCGGCCCGCCGCAGCGCTGGACCGCGGAGGTGCTGGCGCGGTACCCGTCCTGCTCGCTCGCCGCGTACGTCACCGGCCGACACGCGTGCGTCGTACGCCACCGCGGCGGGTTGCTGGCCGAACTCACCGCCCGGCCACGTCCCGAAGCGCCGGGCGAGACTCCGGCGGAGGGCCCGGCGGAGGGACCGGACCCGGCGCTCTACGCGTCCGCGCTGCTCGCCCTGCTCGGGCCGCACGGCGAAGGCGCCGAGCCGCTGCTCACCCGCGGGTTCGCGGTGCGGACCGGGACGACCGAGCACGCGGTGGCGTCACGGCTGCTCGGGCCGGCAGCGCAGCCGCAGGGCGGCGAGGTAGTCGAGGTGGACGGTGGCGTGCTGCGCGCCGAGGAGAGCGGCGGCGCGGTCGATCAGGGGTAGCGCGGCCGGGGCGTCGCCGGCCATGAGGTCGGTCTCGGCGAGGTCGGTCAGGACCCGGGCCGCGTTGTAGGGCTCGTCGGTGGTCTGCTCGAAGTAGGCGAGCGCGGTGTCCAGGCGCTGCCTCGCCTCCTCGAAGCGGCCGAGGCCGCGCAGGGCCCTGCCCTGGTGGCGTTCGACCAGCGCCGTGGCGCGCGGCACGTCCTCGCGGCCGTCGTCGTCCGGGCCGATCCGGGCGAGCAGCAGCCCGGCCTGTTCGAAGCAGCTCAGCGCCTCGGCGAAGCGCCACTCCCGCAGCCGGAGCAGGCCCAGCGTCTCGACGGCGGTGGCCCGGCCGCGCAGATGCCCGGCGGTCTCCTCCGCTCGTGCGGCGGCGGCCAGTTCGCGGCCCGCCTCCTCGTATCCGGCCGACTCGATGAGCGCGAGGGCCAGTTGGGTGTGCATGCGGCCCGCCATCCGCGGGTCGCCGCGGTAGGCGGGAGCGGCGCGGACGCCCGCGCGCAGGGCGGGCAGCACCGTGTCGTAGCAGCCCGCCTTGAGTTGGAGGGCCCACAGCGCCTCGGCGCCCTCGCAGACGGCGGCGGGGTCGTCGAACTCCTCGGCGGCCAGGACGGCTTCCACGATGTTGTCGGCCTCGGCGGTCAACGCGGCGATGGCGGCGCCCTCGTCGTCGTACCGGCCCGCCAATGCCCCGCCGTCCGCGCCGTCCCCGCCATCCGCGCCACTCACACCGTCCGCGCCGAGCCGGTCGTAGCGGGGGCCGACGTGCCAGCGCTGCGGCAGCGCCGCGTGGTCCGCGCGGACCGCGAACGACACGTACCACTCGATGGCGCGGCGCAGGGCGGCCGCGCACGCGGCGACGCCGTCCTCGCGGGCGGCGGCATCGGCGGCGTGCGCGCGGACCGCGGGGCGGAAGCGGTACCGGCCGTCGGGGGCCGGCTCCAGCAGGCCGTGCTGGGCGAGTTCGGCGAGCAGGTCGCGCGCCTCCGGCTCGCCGATCCCGGCCGCGGCGGCCACCGGTCCCGGGTCCAGCGCCGGCCAGGCCCGCAGCGCGGCGAGCCGGTACACCCGGGCGGCCGGCGCCGCGAGCCGGCGGTAGAGGCCGTCGACCACGGTCCGCACCGGGTCCCCGCCGGCGGCCGGTGGCGCGGTGGCGGCCCCGGCCAGGTCGGTCGCTGCGGCTCGCAGCGCGAACGGCGAACCGGCGCAACGCTCCAGCACCGAGGGCAGCGTGGCGCGGGCCGCCGCCACGGTCTGCTTGCCGACGAGGTCGACCAGCAGCCGTTTGGCGTCCTTGTCCCCCAGCGGGTCGACGAGCACCGGCCGCGCGTCCAGGCCGGTGAGCGGGCGACGCGCGACGACCACCGTGAACACGCCGGGCGCGGCGGTGACCAGGGGCACGACCTGGGCGGCGGTCCGCGCGTGGTCCAGCACGACCAGCAGGCGGCGGTCGGCGAGCAGCGCGCGGAACAGTTCGGCGCGGTCCTGGGCGGCGGGCGGAACGCGCTCCTGCGGGACGTGCAGCTTGAGCAGGAAGTGCCGCAGCAGCGCGGTGGCCGTGGGGGCGGTGCTGGTGGAGCCGGCCCGCAGGTCGGCGTAGAGGGTGCCGTCGGGGTAGCGGTGTGCCTGGAGACCGCCCCAGTGCAGGGCCAGCGCGCTGGTGCCGACGCCCTCCGGACCGTAGAGCACGGCGATCCGCGGACGGCCGTCGGCCTTGCGGAACGCCTCCCGGTCCAGTGCGGCCAGCGGGCCCTTGCGGTCGGTGAAGAAGCGTACGGAGGCGGGCAGCGTGTGCGGCACGTGCCGGCGGTCGGGGCGCGGGTCGGTGGGGGCGCCGCTCATCCAGGTGCCGAGGGCACGGGCCCGTTCAGGGTCGCTGCGGGCCTGGTCGACCAGGACCGCCGCCAGTGCTTCGCGTGCGGCGGCGTCGGCGGGAGCGGTGACCTCGCGGCCGGCGACGCGCGCCACGACACCGCCGACCGCCTCGCACAGCCGGCGGCCCGACTCGCCGGCCGCACCGGCGCCGACCGAACCGAGGAACGTGGTGACCGCCGACACCGACAGCGGATCAAGCACGGCACAACCCCCCGGAGCCCAGGCGTAGTCACGCGGGGTGCGCCGCTACGCCTACGTTACGTCTCGGGACCCACGGTAGTGCCTGCGGGGCTCGGGGCGGCACGGTTCCGGCGTGTTCAGGAGGTGCCGCCCGGCGGGGGCCGGCGGGTGCCGCCGGTCCTCGATCAGTCCTCGATCAGTCCTCGACCCAGCCGTGGCTCTTGCCGAAGCGGAGCAGCTGCTGGCGGATCTGGATGATCTGCTCGCCGGTCATCCAGGGTGCCGTCTTGAGCAGGAGTTCGGTGCACTCGCGGGTGTATTCGTACTCGCTCAGCACGTCGCACATGGGGTCGTCGAGGTCGATGCCACCCGAGGAGCGGGGGGCGGAGGAGACCGCGGAACCGCGCGAGGCGGTGACACCGGCGGGCGCACCGTCCGCACCGTGGGCGAGGCGGACGGAGGACGCCTTGAGCCCCCGGTCACCGTCCTCGACCTCGAACTCGACCGCGACACCGGAGCGCACGAACGACTCCGGGATCAACAGGTCGTTGACGTGCAGGAACACGTCCTCACCACCGGTCTCCGGCGCAATGAACCCATATCCGCGAGCACCGTCGAACCTGACAACCCGACCGGCAACCATGCCAAACCCCCAGCAACCACTCCCGGGCCCCTTGCCCGAATGACCTGCGACGCATCGTAGCGCTCCGTCGGCGGGATCGGGTACAGGCCGTTCCCGGCGCGTCCGGCGGGTGATCCGCGTGCCTCGGCCGGCGATCCGCGTGCTCGCGCCGGCGATCCGCGTGCTCGCGCCGGTGATCCGGGTGCTCGCGCCGGTCCTCGCGGCCGGTGGTACGGCGGTTGACACCGCTGACGGCCTGACGTGGCTGACGCCGCTGACACGGAGGCACCTTTCCGCACCGGGTGTGTCGAAGCAGTCGGTACCGATCGCGAATGAACAATGCCCATCTGGTAATGCATGGCAGGCTGCGTAACCGAACCCGTCCAGGCCAGAAGGGACCAAGATGAGTCAGTCTGCGCAACCTGTGGGTGTCGTAGGGGTCGTGTCGGAGTCGCAACCCGGGGAGACGAGGGTGGCCGCCACCCCCGCGACCGTGAAGCAACTCCGCGGGCTCGGCTACGAGGTCGTCGTGACGGCCGGGGCGGGACACGGCGCGAGCCTGTCGGACGAGGCGTACGAGGAGGCCGGTGCGACGATCGGCGACCGGGCCCGCGCGTGGGGCGCCGACGTGGTGCTGGCGGTGAACGCGCCCTCGACGGAGGAGATCGGGCTGCTCCGCGACGGTGCCGTGCTGGTCGCGCTGCTCGCCCCGGCCACCCACCCCGACCTGGTCGACGCGCTCGCCGAACGGCCGGTCACCGCGCTGTCCATGGACGCGGTGCCGCGCATCTCCCGGGCCCAGTCGCTCGACGTGCTCAGCTCGATGGCGAACATCGCCGGGTACCGGGCCGTGGTGGAGGCGGCCCACCTCTTCGGACGGTTCTTCACCGGCCAGGTCACCGCGGCCGGCAAGGTGCCGCCGGCGAAGGTGCTCATCGCGGGCGCGGGCGTGGCCGGTCTCGCGGCGATCGGCGCCGCCGGCAGCCTGGGCGCGGTGGTGCGCGCCACCGACCCGCGGCCGGAGGTCGCCGACCAGGTCAAGTCGCTGGGCGGCGAGTACCTTTCGGTCGAGTCGGCGGAGGCCGAGGTGAGCGCCACCGGCTATGCGAAGCAGATGTCGGACGACTACAACACCCGCGCGGCCGCGCTCTACGCCCAGCAGGCCGCGGACGTCGACATCATCATCACCACCGCGCTGATCCCCGGCCGCCCGGCGCCGCTGCTGATCACCGAGGAGATGGTGGCGAGTATGCGGCCGGGCAGCGTCGTGGTCGACATGGCGGCCGCGCAGGGCGGCAACGTGGCGGGCACGGTGGCCGGGGAGGTGGTCGTCACCCCCAACCAGGTGTCGATCGTCGGCTACACCGACCTGGCCGGTCGGCTGCCCACCCAGGCGTCGCAGCTGTACGGCACCAACCTGGTGAACCTGCTGAAGCTGCTCACCCCCGGCAAGGACGGGCGGGTCGTGGTCGACTTCGACGACGTGGTGCAGCGCTCGGTGACGGTGGTGCGCGACGGCGAGAAGACCTGGCCGCCACCGCCGGTGCAGGTCTCGGCGGCGCCCGCGCCGGCGGCCGGCGGCGCGCCACCGCCGACGCCGCCCGCGGCCAAGGCGGCGAAGCGGCCGGCCACCGCGAGCCGCCGCTACACCGTGGTCGGCGCCGCCGCGGCCGTGCTGTTCGTGCTCGCCGGCTTCGCCCCCGCCCAACTCATCGGCAACCTCACGGTGTTCGTGCTGGCCATCGTGATCGGCTACTACGTGATCGGGCATGTGCACCACGCCCTGCACACCCCGCTGATGTCGGTGACCAACGCGATCTCCGGCATCATCGTGGTCGGCGCGCTGCTCCAGATCGGGCACGCGCACACGGCCGTCACGGTGCTGTCGTTCGTGGCGATCCTGCTGGCGTCCATCAACATCTTCGGCGGATTCGCCGTGACCCGCCGCATGCTCGGCATGTTCTCCAAGGACTGAGGCCGCGATGACTGCATCGACCGCCGCGCAGGCGGCCTACATCGTCGCGGCCCTGTTGTTCATCCTCAGCCTGGCCGGACTGTCCAAGCACGAGACCTCCCGTTCCGGCGTGGTGTTCGGCATCTCCGGCATGGCGATCGCGCTGGCCGCGACCATCGGCCTGGCCTCCCGCAGCATCGCCGCCACCGGGATCGGCCTGCTGGTCGTCGCGATGGTGATCGGCGCGGGGATCGGCCTGTGGCGGGCCCGCCGGGTCGAGATGACCGGGATGCCGGAACTCATCGCGATACTGCACAGCTTCGTCGGCCTGGCGGCGGTCCTCGTCGGCTGGGACGGCTATCTCGAAGTGGAGGCCAAGGGCAGCGGCCAGACCACCATCGCGCACGACCTGCTGGGCATCCACCACGCCGAGGTGTTCATCGGCATCTTCATCGGAGCGGTCACCTTCACCGGGTCGATCATCGCGTTCCTGAAGCTGTCCGCGCGGATCAAGTCGAGCCCGCTGATGCTGCCGGGCCGCAACTACCTCAACATCGGCGCCCTCGTGGCGTTCGTCGGGCTGACCGCCGCGTTCGTGGCGTCGCCGAACATCGGCCTGCTGATCGCGGTCACCGTCGTGGCCCTCGCGCTCGGGCTGCACCTGGTCGCGTCCATCGGCGGCGGTGACATGCCGGTGGTGGTCTCCATGCTCAACAGCTACTCCGGTTGGGCCGCGGCCGCGTCCGGCTTCCTCCTCGACAACAACCTGCTGATCGTCACCGGCGCGCTGGTCGGCTCCTCCGGTGCGTACCTGTCGTACATCATGTGCACCGCGATGAACCGGTCCTTCCTGTCGGTGATCGCCGGCGGCTTCGGCATGGAGGCGGCCCCCTCGGACGACAGGGAGTACGGCGAGCACCGCGAGATCAACGCCGAGGAGACCGCGGAACTGCTGCGCTCCGCCTCGTCGGTGGTGATCACCCCGGGGTACGGCATGGCGGTCGCGCAGGCGCAGTACCCGGTCGCCGACCTCACCCGGCGGCTGCGCGAGCGCGGGGTGGAGGTCCGCTTCGGCATCCACCCGGTGGCGGGGCGACTGCCCGGGCATATGAACGTCCTGCTCGCCGAGGCCAAGGTGCCGTACGACATCGTGCTGGAGATGGACGAGATCAACGACGATCTCGCGGCGACCACCGTGGTGCTGGTGATCGGCGCGAACGACACCGTCAACCCGGCCGCGGCCGAGGACCCGGCCAGCCCGATCGCGGGCATGCCGGTGCTGCGGGTGTGGGAGGCGGAGAACGTGGTGGTCTTCAAGCGCTCGATGAACACCGGCTACGCGGGCGTGCAGAACCCGCTGTTCTTCCGGGAGAACACCCAGATGCTGTTCGGCGACGCGAAGGAGCGGGTGGAGGACATCCTCAAGGTGCTGTGAACCCCACGGGCACCGTGCCGGCCGGTTTCTACGCCACGGACCCGCGCCCCGGCGGTACGAACCGGGGTGCGGGATGCGTCCGCCGGGATGCGTCCGCCGGGCGCGGGCCGAACCGATAGGGTCCGTGCAGCGGACGCAACCGGGGGGATGCATGCGGATCACGTGGTCCACCGCGCTGTGCACGGCGGCCGTCTTCGTCCTGCTGCTGTCGGGCGACGAACCCGGCAACGGGGTGCCGGCCGGGCCGCACCTGAGCAAGTCCGTGGTGGAGGCCGACCTCTCGGGCGTGGTGACGGCGGTGCGGGCGCCGCAGGTCACCGGGCTCATCACCGTCGAACTCAAGGTCTCCGTCAAGCGCACGGGCAAGCCGCTGCCAGCGGAGTGCTTCGCGGGCAGCGGCTACAGCACGGTCACCAACACTCCCGGCAACTACACCGCGGTCGTGCGCGCCCTCGTGGGCGACGGCTGGCACATCTACCGGCGCACCACCGCGCACGGCCTGGTCGACACGGGTCTGTCCAAGGGCGGCTGGGACCTGTCGGTGTCCCGCTCCCTCGTTCGCGGCATCCTCGATGCGATCGTCCTCTACGCCACCGACACCACCTGCTAGCCCCGCCGGCTTGATCGCCTACGCTCGGTCACTGAACGGGAATCGCGAGGCGGAGGAGTTGCCGGGCATGGCCGACGAGGACGCGAGCAAGGCCGCTGGGACGGAGGGCCGGGCCACCGTGTTCGGTTCGATCGCCGCGGAGTACGGGCGGTTGCGGCCGGCGCCGTGTGACGCGGCCGTGGACTGGCTGGTGCCCGAGGGCGCCGCGCGGGTCCTCGACCTGGCTGCCGGGGCCGGCACGTTGACCGGGCTGCTCACCGCGCGGGGGCCCGAGGTGGTCGCGGTCGAACCGGACGGCCGGATGCGGGCGGTGCTCGCGGAGCGGAACCCGGGTGTGACCGTGCTCGAGGGCACCGCGGAGGCCATTCCGCTGCCGGACGGCACACTCGACGCGGTCGTGGTCTCCTCGGCGTGGCACTGGTTCGACACCGAGCGGGCGGTGCCGGAGATCGCCCGGGTGCTGCGGCCCGGCGGGCGGCTGAGCGTCGTGTGGAACGGGCTCGACGACACCGTGCCCTGGGTGCACGAGTGGCGCACCGGGTTGCGCGCCGCCCGTACGGCCGAACGTGACCGCCCGCCACGGGAGCACTTCCGGCGCGGCGAGCGGTTGCGGGAGACCCTCGCCGGCCCCGGCTCCCCCTTCGCGGAGCCCGAGCACGCCACCTTCACCTGCGCCCGCCGTACCACCCCCGCCGACGCGGCCGCCCTCCTCGGCACCTACAGCCGCCTCCTCATCCTCCCCGCCGACCAGCGCGCCGCCCTCATCTCCCAGGCCGAGCAGGCCCTTCGCGCCCGCCCCGGCCTCCTCGACCCCGACGGCACGATCGACCTCCCCTTCCGCTCCATGTGCTGGCGGACCGACCGCGTCTCCTCGGACCGCCCGTCCGCGTGAGCCCGTCCGCATGAGCCCGCCCGTCCGCGTCACGCCGGGACCCAACTTCCGTGGAAGCCGAGGGGGACCGGCCCGGGCAGATGGATACGGGCCAGCGGCGCCCCGCTGAAGTCCTGCGCGGCGAGGATCACCAGATCCGCGGCGCCCCGCACGGGATCGTGGACGTAGGCGAGGGCATAGCCGTCGTCCTCGGCGCGGGCGCCGCCGCCGGTGGCCGGCACGAACACCGCCTCGCTCGCGGGTGAGTCCTTCGGGAAGCGGTGCACCTCGGTGCTCCCCCGCAACAGGTCGTGCTTGAGCAGCGCGTTGCCGAAGACGCGGTCGGGCGCCACCCCGTCCACCGTCTCGTAGGCCCGCCACATCTCTCCGGCCGTGGCCGCGTAGCCGTACCGGTGGCGGCGGGAGACCAGCGACTCGCGGACCCGGGGGAACTCCTGCGGCCGGTCGTCGATCCGCCGGGAGCGCAACCGCCCGTGCGCCAGGTCGATCGTCCAGCGGTCCAGGCGGGGCGTGCCGAGCGCCGAGGGCCCGTCGCAGCCGCGCCCGGCCGCGAAGAACGGCGTCGGGAAGCTGGTGAAGTCGACGGTGACGGTGGTCCCGTCGTCGTAGGCGTTGAGCGTGTGCGAGTAGTACGCCGACGGGTCGGTCTCGAACCAGCGGATCGGCCCGCCGGCCCGCGGCAGCACCCCGACCCGGGCCGGATGCCTGTCGTTCCAGGTGTACGGCACCAGCGCGCCGGCCTGAGCGGCGGCGGCGTCGAACGTCACCGGGGTGTCGAACACCACCACATAGCGCTCGGTCAGGGCGAAGTCGTGCATCATCGGGCTGTCCGCGACCGGGATGCGGGTGGTGCGCGCCACCCGCCCGGTGCGGTCGACGACCAGGTGCCGTACGTGGTCCCAGGTCGGGTAGTACGTGATCGCGTGCAGTTCGTCGGCCTGTTCGTCGTACTTGGTGTGCGCGGTGAACGCACCGCTGAGCGTCCCGCCGAAGTCGTACGGCCCGAGGGTGTCCAGTTCCTCGCCGAGTTCGTACGGCGTCGGGCCGCTCTCCTGGAGGGCCAGCACCCGGCCCTTGTACGGGATGACGTGGGTGTTGTTGGCGAAGTCGTCGGCGGGGGCCTGCCACGGGTAGGGCTCGCCGAGCTTCGCGGCGACGGCCGCGGACCTGACCCAGCGGTTGCGGTACCACTCGGCGCGGCCGTCGCGCAGCCGCACGCCGTGCACCATGCCCTCGCCGAGCATCCAGTGGTGGGCGCGCGGGTCCTCAAGCCCCAGCACATTGGGGCCCGTTCGCAGATAGCGGCCGTCCAGCTCGCGCGGGATGCGGCCGGTGACCGGCAGGTCGAAGGCGGTCACCTCCTCGGTGGCCGGGGCGAACGCGCCGTGCAGGAAGGGGTAGGGGTCGCGGCGCGCGGTGGGCGCCGCCGCCTGTGCCCGCGGGGCGCCGGGCAGACCGGGCAGACCCGGTGCGCCGAGCGCGGTGAACCCGCCGAGCGCCGCCGCGCCCGAGCCCCGCAGCACATTCCGTCGTGTGAGATCCGTCATGATCCGAACTCCCCGTCGCAGCCGTTCCGAAAGGGGTACCGCACCGCGCGGTGCCCTCTACGACTGTGCCGTCCACGGGCCTCTGACCTCACTACTGTTGCCTTGCCGACCGTGGTGGGGCCAGCATGCCCAAGCTTTCCCCCGTCCCGCACCGGCGGCACCGTCCGTGAGGACGGCGGCCATCTCGTCACGTTCCGGGGTCGGTTCGAAAGCTTGGCATCCGCTTTACCGGCCACCGGAACCGCACTGATCGCCGGGGAGTCTTAAGTTTGGTAGTCGCAGCCGATGCAGTGATATGAGCGGAGTACAGGTACATGGGTCGGGTCAGGACCAGCATGGGGATCGCACTGGTGGCAGGTGCGGTGCTCGCGGGCACGAGCGCGTGCGGTGGGAATTCGTCCGCTTCGACGCCGCCGAAGGACGACGCGAAGGCGTCGTCGTCAGGCTCGGCGGTGACCGCGAGCCCGAAGCCGACCACGCCGAAGCCGCTGGGTCCGCCGATGCTTCTCGACACGATAGCGCCGCAGACGGGCACCACCGTCGGCGTGGCGATGCCGATCTCCGTGGTCTTCACCAACCCGGTGGCGACCTCGGCGCGGGCCGGCGTCGAGAAGGCGATGAAGATATCGACGTCGGTGCCCACCACCGGCGCCTGGCACTGGTTCAGCAGCACCCGGGCGGACTTCCGCCCGCAGGACTACTGGAAGCCGGGCACCAAGGTCACCATCGACGCGGACCTGAAGAACGTGCCGAACGGCAACGGGCGTTACGGCACCCACAGCTACACGCACACCTTCACCATCGGCGACGACAACCGCGCCAGCGTGTCGGTCACCGGCCACAGCATGAAGGTGACGCACGACGGCACCGTGGTGAAGACGATGCCGATCGACGCCGGCAGCCCGTCGTTCCCGTCGTGGGACGGCACGATGGCCGTCATCGACAAGCAGAAGGAGGTCCGGATGACCTCCTGCAGCGTGGGCATCAGCTGCAACAAGTCCAGCCCGGACTACTACGACCTGACCCTGCCGTGGGACGTGCACCTGACCACCTCGGGCACCTACGTGCACTACTCCACCGGCGACCCGTACCCCGGGCACAGCTACGGCTCGCACGGCTGCGTGCACCTGTCGCTCGCGAACGCGAAGTGGTTCTACGACTTCATCAAGCCGGGCGACCCGATCACCATCACCGGTTCGCCGCGCGGCAAGGCCCAGGGTGACAACGGCTACGCGGACTTCAACCTGAGCTGGTCGACCTGGCTGGCGCAGAGCGGCGAGGGCCAGATCACGACCAACCCGGCCGCCTGACACCGCCGGGTTCCTGGGAGGGGCGGGCTCACCGGATCGTCAGGTGAGCCCGCCCCCGTGTGTGCCCCCGTCTCCGCCGCCGCGCGCGGGCCGTCCGCGCCCGGACGTCAGTCGGGCAGCACGGGCAGCCGGCAGCGGACCAGGTGATGGACCTGCTCCGCGGTCCGCAGCACCAGCGCCTCGGCCGCGGCCTCCCGGCAGGAGGTGTGGTCGAGCCGGCGGACCGCGGCCCGGACCTCGTCGAGCGCGGACGGGGCCACCGACAGGGTGTCGCAGCCGAGCCCGACCAGCAGCGGCAGCACCAGCGGGTGCGCGGCGGCGTCGCCGCAGACGGACACCGGCCGCCGGTGGGCCCGTGCGGCCGCGACCACCGCGGCGATCGCGCGCAGCACCGCGGGGTGAGCGGTGGACGCCGGTCCCGCGGCCGGGTCCCGGCGGTCCAGTTCGAGCAGTTGGCAGGTCAGGTCGTTGGTGCCCAGCGACAGGAACGCGGCCTCGCGGGCGAGTTCGTCGATCCGCCGGACGGCTTCCGGCAGTTCCACCATGATCCCCAACGGGGGTGCGGGCAGGTCGAGTTCCGCCGCCGCCCGGTCCAGCAGGGCACGGCAGGCCCGCAGTTCGCCGACGTCCGCGACCATCGGGATCATGATCCGCAGTTCGGCGCGCGCACCGGCCGCCGCCGCCAGCAGCGCGGTGAACTGCTCGCCGAACGCGTGCGGTCGGGCCAGCATCAGCGGCAGCCCGCGCCCGATCCTGCGGCCGGCGGGCCGGTCCGCGGACAGGAACGGCGGCAGCTTGTCGTCGGCGAAGTCCAGCGTCCTGACGGTGGCGATCCGCCCGGCCAGCGGGGCGAGCACCGGCCCGAGCGCGATGGTGTGCCGGGCCCGGGAGGGCCAGCGCACCGCGTCGAGGAAGGGCAGTTCGGTACGGAGCAGGCCGACGCCGTCGGCACCCGCCAGCAGACCGGCCCGCACGTCGGCCGGCGTGGCCACGTTGGCCCGCAGGGTGACCGGGTGGCCGTCGACGGTCCGGGCCGGTAGGTGCCGCTCGGCGGCGAGCCGGGCCCGCCGCTCCCGCACGGCCGCGATCGCGGCGAGCGCGCTCTCGCGTTCCCCGGCCGCGGGGTGGACGACGGCCGCGGCCCCGTCGACCAGGGTCTCCACTCCGTCGGGCAGGTCGAGCACCAGCGGGTCGACGCCGAGCAGCAGCGGGATGCCCAACGAGCGGGCCACGATGGCGGCATGCGAGTTCGGCCCGCCCGTCACCGACAGCGCGGCCGTCACCGTACGGCCGGGCTCCAGCAGGTCGGCGGCGCCGATCTCGCGGGCGGCCAGCACCACCGGCCGGTCGGGCGGGGGCTCCTGGACGCCGTGCAGCACCGCCAGCACCCGGCGGCCCACCTGCCGGACGTCCGCGGCCCGTTCGGCGAGCACCGGGTCGCCGAGCGCGGCGATGGCCCGGGCCTGCGCGTCCACGGCCTCATGCACCGCGTCCGCCGGGTCCGCTCCCCCGGCGACCAACCGGAGGGCGTGCTGCCGCAGATCGGGATCGCGCGCGATGAGCCCGCCGATCTCGATGATGTCGGCCTGCTCCTCGTCCCCTCGCGCCCGCAGCCCGGCGGCCACGGCGTGCAGGCGGTCGGCGGCCGTGTCGAAGGCGTCGGCGACCAGCCCGCCGACCTCGGGTGCGTCGGCCGTCTCGCCGGCGTCGGCGGGCGCGGGCAGCGCGGCGAGCCGGCGCGGACCGGACGGGCCGGCGGGGGCGGAAGCGGAGGCGAGGGTACCCGAACTCGCTTCGGCGCAGCCGGAGTTGGCGGGTTCGCCGGCCGTGCCGCCGGAGGCGGCCTTCGCGCGCACGCCTTCTGCGGCGCCCGCGCCACAATGTCCGCACGCGCCGTGGTCGGCCGGACCGCGTGCGACGCTCCCCTCGGCGGCCGAGCCCGCGGAACCGGGCCCGCCGTGAGAACCACGCGATGCGCCGCCCAGGCCGGACCCGGCCGGATCGCCGGACGGGGACGCGGATTCAGACGCGCACGCGCACTCCGTACCCTCGGCGGCTGTATCCGCAGCCGTTCCGCCGGGGCCGGAACTTCCGTGCGCCTCCTCCGATCCGCGACAGGAGGCCGACTCGGCCCCCGCACCAGCAGACGTGCTGCCGGGGCCGCGCCCGCCGCGCGGACCACCCGGCGCGCCGCCGGGGCCGTACGCCCTGCCCGCGCCCGTGCTCGCGTCGGCGGGTTGGCGGGGAACGCGGGTGGGGGTCGGGGTGGGCGCGGGGAAGGGGCGGTCGGTGCGGTGGAGTTCACCGAGTGCGGTGCCGGGCGAGGCGGGCTGTCCCGGATAGCGGAGGCGGGTGCTCATGCCGCCGCCTTGGCCGCGGCGGCGGTGTCGGCGAGGGCGCGGAAGATCAGCGCGGTGGAGGTGGCGCCCGGGTCCTGGTGGCCGACGCTGCGCGGGCCGAGGTAGGAGGCCCGCCCCTTCCTGGCCTGCATGGGGGTGGTGGCCCGCATGCCCTCCTCGGCGGCGTCGGCCGCGGCTGCGGCCGCTTCCGCCAGGTCACCGCCGGCCGCGGCGGACGCGCGGAACGCCGCGAGCGCGGGTGCGTACGCGTCGATCATCGTCTTGTCGCCCTCGGTGGCGGCGCCGAGCCGCCGTACCCCGGCCAGTCCCGCGGCGAGCGCGTCGGCCACCCGCTCGGGACCGGCCGTGCCCGCGTCAGGCCCGGACCCGTCCGGATCGACGGGCGTTTCCGGCTCTTCGGGCGCGTCCGGCGCGTCCAGCGCCTTGCCGACGGAGCGGAAGGCACTTCCGTACAGCGGCCCGGACGCGCCGCCGACCACGGAGATCAGCAGCGAACCGGTCTTGACGAGTATCAGCCCGGGGGTCGCCGCGTCGTACTCCGGCAGGGCGGCGGCGACCGCCGCGAAGCCCCGGTGCATGTTGGCGCCGTGGTCGGCGTCGCCGATGGCGGAATCCAGTTGGGTCAGCCGGTCCTTGTGCGTGTCCATGGCCGCGGCGATGGCCTGCACCCAAGTGCGGGCGAGGGCGGTGTCCACGGGATCTCCGTTCGTCAGTGCGGTGATGTGCGTGCGGTGCGGGCGGTCGGGTGGGGCGATCGGATGGCGTACGGTGCGCGCGGGCACGGCACACGCGGGCGGCAAGCGATGCGCGTGCGGTGCGGGCGGTCGGGTAGGGCGAACGGATGGCGTACGGTGCGCGCGGGCACGGCACACGCGGCCGGCAAGCGATGCGCGTGCGGTGCGGGCGGTCGGGTAGGGCGAACGGATGGCGTACGGTGCGCGCGGGCACGGCACACGCGGGCGGCGGGCCGGGTCAGACGCCCCAGCGCAGCGCCGCCGTGTGCACCGGCGCGCGCCACAGGTCGAGCAGTTCGGGCGTGACCCTGCAGACGGTGACCGACGCGCCGGCCATGTCGAGGCTGGTGACGTAGTTCCCGACCAGGTTCCCGGCGATCCGCACGCCGCGTGCGGCCAGCAGCGCGGCGACCTCGCCGTAGACGACGTACAGCTCCATCAGCGGGGTACCGCCGAGGCCGTTGACCATGACGAGCACCTCGTCGCCGGTCGCGAGCGGCTGGTCGGTGAGGACGGCGGCCAGCATGTCGGCGACGATCTCCCGTGCCGGGCGCAGCTTCTCGCGGCGGCGACCGGGCTCGCCGTGGATGCCGACGCCGACCTCGATCTCGTCGTCGGGCAGCTCGAACCCGGGCTTGCCGGCGGCCGGCGCGGTGCAGGCGGTGAGGGCGACGGCGAAGGAGCGGGTGGCGGCGTTGACCCGGCGGGCGGTGTCGGCGACCTCGGCGAGCGGGGCGCCGCGTTCGGCGAGCGCGCCGGCGATCTTCTCCACGAAGACGGTGCCGCCGGTGCCGCGGCGGCCGGCGGTCCAGGTGGAGTCCTGGACGGCTACGTCGTCGTCGACCAGCACCGAGGCGACGGACAGGCCGTCCTCCGCGGCGAGTTCGGCGGCCATCTCGAAGTTCAGCACGTCGCCGGTGTAGTTCTTCACCACGAACAGGGTGCCCGCGCCGGCGTCGACGGCCTTCGCGGCGGCGACCATCTGGCCGGGCACGGGCGAGGTGAACACCTCGCCCGGGCAGGCCGCGTCGAGCATGCCGGCGCCCACGAACCCGCCGTGCAGCGGCTCGTGGCCGGAGCCGCCGCCGGAGACCAGCGCGACCTTGCCGGGTCTGGGGCCGGCGGCCCGGGTGATGACGCGCTGGACGGTGTCGACGGTCAGGAGGTCGGGGTGGGCGGCCGCGATACCGGCGAGAGCGTCGTCGAGCACGGTCTCGGGCGCGTTGATCAGCTTCTTCACTGTGTTCCTCGCTTGGAAGTCCGGTCGTTCATGGTCGGGAGGAGAAGCGTCCCTGAGCCCGAGGCGCGCAGCGACGCGTTGTCGCTGTGACCGGGACACCTTCCGCTGTCGTCGGTGCGGCCTTGCTGGGCCTTCCGACGTTGTCGCCGGGGTCAACGTGCGCAACCGCGCCCGCTCGGCGTGGGTTCTCGTCAACGGACCCGCATCGCATGGGACCTGAACACCTCCTTTGTGGTGGATGCGACCTGTGACCGTCCTGTCGTAGGGGACAGTCAGGAGCGCGACAAGGTGTAAGGGACCGAGTCAACAAGCTCGGTCGTTTACGGCCGAGAAGCTGACGACAGGGCTCCTTCGGGGGCGGCGGCCGGCGCCGGCCGGCCGGCGGTGCCCGCGGTACGGGCGCCGGGGGTACGGCGGGTGGCGAACGCGGTGTGCACCAGGCCGGCGAGCAGCGCGCCGACCACCTCGGCGCCGACGTAGACCGGCAGTTGGCCCCAGTGCACGGTGCCGTCGTAGAGCGCGCCGATGACCATCGGGCCGAACGCGCGGGCGGGGTTGACGGCCGCGCCGGTGGCCGGGCCGATCGGGATGATCACCGCGAACACCGCGAGGCCGATGGCGAGTCCGGCGAAGCCGCCGGGCGCGCGGCGGTCGATCGCGCCGAAGATCACGAAGACCAGGATGAACGTGCCGATCGCCTCGGCGGCGAAGGCGTGTCCCGCGCCGGTCGGTGCGGCGTAGGAGGCGATGCCCAGTCCGGCGCCGACGGCTCTGCGGCCGAGTACGGCGACGATGGCGAGCGCGCCGAGCAGCGCGCCGGCCGCCTGCGCGGCGAGGTAGCCGGGGACGTCGCGCCAGGGCATCCGGCGGGTGGCGGCCAGCGCGAGGGTGACCGCGGGGTTGATGTGGCAGCCGGATATGTGGCCGATCGCGTACACCATCGCGATCACGACCATCGCGAACGCGAAGGCGATCATGCCGAGTTCGGCCATCGTGAAGGGCGCGGCGCCGCCGAGCAGGGTCGTGGCGGGCACGGAGCCGACGCCGACGAACACCAGCATCGCGGTGCCCAGCAGCTCGGCGAGAAGTTTCTGCGGGTAGGTCGGGAGTGCGGTGTCTTCCATCCTGAGCGCCCGGCCGCCGGTGGCGGTCGCGGGCTCTCACCTCCTGCGCGTGCGGGGCGGGTGGTGTGGGCGTTGCGGGGAGAGGCGTGCCGGGGAGAGCGGACGGGTGGCCGCCAGGCAGGTCAGGGCAGGGTCCATGCCTGGCGGCCGGTCGGGCAACGGGAGAGGGGAGCCAATCCTCCCTATTACCGAATGACGTTCATTAATGATGAACGTAGTGGGAAGTTAAGCGGGCGTTTCGCCGGTGTCAAGGGGTTCGGCGCCATGTGGGAGCCCAACTCCCTACGGCCCAGCGTGTGTTGCCGGAGCCCGTGGGGCGGACGGAAGCACGGCCCGGCGCATGGCGGCATACGGGGGCATGCGGGGGCGTGACCCGGCATGCCCCCGCATGCTCACGCATGCGGAAGGGCCGGCGCTTCACGCGCTCGGCCCCGGTACGGCGCCGCGCCCGCCGCCCAAGGCGCGTGGGCGCGGGGAGAGTTCAGCCGGCCGCACCCCGCGCCGTACCCCGTGCCGCCCCGCGCGGCGCGCCGAGGTCCCGGGACAGGTTGCGGGCGGTCTCCCGTACCGCGACGGCGAGTTCCTGCCGGGCGGGCTCCGCGAGCAGCCGCTCGACCGGCCCGACCACGCCGATCGCGCCCACCACGGCGCCGGAGCGGTCGAAGACGGGCGCCGCGACCCCCGCGTCGCCGATCGCCGACTCCTGGTCCTCCAGCGCGTATCCCTGCGCCCTGACCTGCGCCAACTGGGCGGCGAGCGGCTCGCGTCCGGTGATGCTCGCGCCGGTGAGCACGGTCAGCTCGCCCGCCAGCAGCCGCTCGCGCTCCTCGTCGGGGGCGAAGGCCGCCACGGCCTTTCCGAGCGCGCAGGTGTTCCACGGGATGGACGCGCCGACTTCCAGGATCTGGACGGCCCCCTCGGGACGGAAGGCGTGGTGCACCACCAGCATGTGGTCGCCGGTCGGCACCGCGACCCACACCGCCTCGCCGGCCCGGCGGGCCAGCAGGTCCGCCCAGGTGAGCGAGCGGGACCGCAACTCCTGGGTGTCCAGGTAGGAGTTGCCCAGGTGCACCAGATAGGGGCCGAGCTGGTACTTCGAGCTGTCCCGGTCCTGCACCACCATGCCCTCGGCCTCCAGGGTGCGCAGCAGCGCGTGCACGGTCGGCTTGGCCACGCCGAGCCGCTCGGCCAGCTCGGTGACCCCCAGCCGGGGGCCGGTGACGGCCAGCTCCCGGAGGATCTGGACGGCACGCTGCACCGCTTGCACCATGGGAAAACCTCTTCGTTCGGTATTGCTGAATGCTGTTCCGAGATCTAGCATCGCTGTTCATGACTGAACTTGTCGGCATCGTACTCGTGTCCCACAGCTCCGAAGTGGCCGCAGGGCTGCGCCGGCTGCTCGGCCAGATCGGCTCCGACGCCGTTCCGGTGGCCGTCGCGGGCGGCACGGACGACGGCCGGATCGGCACCAGCTACGCGCGTGTCGCCGCCGCGGTCAAGGAGGCCGACCGCGGCGCCGGCGTGCTCATCCTGCCGGACCTGGGCAGTTCCGTGCTCACCGCCCGGGCCGTCCTGGAAGACCAGCCCTGCGACGGCGCAGTGATCGCCGACGCCCCCTTCGTCGAGGGCGCCGTGGCCGCCGCGGTCACCGCCGCGGCCGGGGCGGACCTCGCCGCCGTACTCACCGCCGCCACGGAGGCACGCCATGTCAGCAAACTCTGAACCGTCCGTCCGCACCGCGCCCGAGCCCACCGCGGAGATCTCCGTGGTGCTGCCGGCCGACCTGCACGCCCGCCCGGCCGGCCGGATCGCCCAGGCCGCCGCGCGGTTCACCAGCGACCTGTTGCTCCAGTACGGGGAACGCAGCGCCAACGCGGCCGGCGTGCTGGCCGTCATGGGCCTGGGCGCGACCGCCGGGCGTACGGTGACCGTGCGGGCGCAGGGGCCGGACGCGCAGGCGGCGGCCGCCGCGCTCGCGGAGATCCTGGCGACGGCGACGTAGCGGCCGGCCCGGGCGCCGGCGTCCCCGCGGGCGTCGGCGCCCCCACGGGTGCCGGCATCGGTACGGCCGCAGGTCCGCCGGGGTCTTCGCGGCCGCCCGCGCCCGCCGTCCGTACGTACCCGCACCACCGCAGGAGCCGCCCCCGTGGCCACACCGCCGCACTCCCCCGCCGACCCGCCCGCGTCCACACCCGCGCCCGAGCCCACGGCCCGGATCGGGTTCGGCCTGGCCGCGGTCGGCCGCCCCGGCTACATCAACCTCGGCCGCGACCGGGACCTGCCGCCCGACCGCACCGTGGACGCGATGCGCCGCCGCACCCACGAACTGCTCGACCTCGCCTACGCGGACGGCGTGCGCGACTTCGACGCGGCCCGGTCGTACGGCCGTTCCGAGGAGTTCCTGGCGCAGTGGCTCGACCTGCGGGAGCCGCCCGGGGTGGTGGTGTCCAGCAAGTGGGGCTACACCTACACCGCGGGCTGGCGGGTGGACGCGGAGGCGCACGAGATCAAGGACCACAGCCTGGCCACGTATGAGCGGCAGCTCGCCGAGACCCGCGCGCTGCTCGGCGACCGGCTCGACGTCTACCAGGTGCACTCCGTCACCCCGGACAGCCCCGCGCTCACCGACCCCGCGCTGCACCGCGCGCTGGCCGAACTGGCCGCGCGGGGCGTCCTCGTGGGCCTGAGCACCAGCGGCCCGGCGCAGGCCGACGCGATCCGCGCGGCGCTGGCGGTCACCGTCGACGGCGCGCCCCTCTTCCGCAGCGTGCAGTCCACCTGGAACCCGCTCGAACCCTCCGCGGGACCGGCCCTCGCCGAGGCACACGCCGCCGGCTGCCGAGTGATGGTCAAGGAGGCCCTCGCCAACGGTCGGCTCGCCGCGCCGGATTCCCGCCTCGCCCCCGTACTCGGCCCGCTCGCCGCGGCCCTGGGCACCACGCCGGACGCGGTCGCCCTCGCCGCCGCCCTCCACCAGCCGTGGGCCGACGTGGTCCTGTCCGGCGCCGCGACCGCCGCCCAGCTCACCTCCAACCTCCGTGCCCGGCAGGTCGTGTTCACCCCGACCCAGCTCGCCACGCTCGCGGAACTGGCCGAACCGCCGTCCGCCTACTGGCGGCACCGCGCCGGACTGCCCTGGAACTAGCGCGTGGCGTGAAGCGGCGCGTCCCCGGCGGAGGAGATCGGACTCCCCCGCCGGGGACGCGTGACCGCCGTGCGGCGCTTGCTCCTTGGTGAGGCCTGCCCCTTGTGAGGACGTGCTACTTGACGGACATCGCGAAGACGTGGATCGCGGCCTGGTTCGGCAGGGTCACCGACTGCACCGTCTTGCCCGCGTCGAGGCTCACGGTGTTGGAGAACACCTGGTAGCTGGTGCCGAAGTTGGCCGGCCCGGACGGGGTGTCCCGGTGGTCGGTGGTCAAAGCGACCTGGGAGCCGTAGTCGTTCGTGGTCGAGCAGCACCAGTTGGGGAAGCCGAGGGTGCCCGTGCTGGTGGTGCCGTCGGTGTAGGTGACCGTGACGGTCCCGGAGGTGAAGCCCGCTTCGGCGCCGAGGAAGGCCAGTTGGCTGCCGGAACCGGCGAGGGTGATCTCCTGCCCGGCGGCCGTGGCGTTGTCCGGGGTGCCGGGCGCGGACGCGGGCCAGGTGAAGGTCTGCCCGTTGGCCTGGATCGTGGCACCGGGGGTGGCGCCCACCTTCGCGAGGGCGTCGGCGGAGTAGCTGTCACCGGACCCGTCGAAGTCGCCCTTGGAGGTGTCGCTCTCCGGCGTCGTGCCGATGTTGTTGAACGCGGCGGCCAGCGACGGGTAGGGCACCACCGAGGTGATGGTCAGCGGCCCGCTCACCGTGCCGCTGCCGGCGAGGCCCGCACGGTAGCTCGCGGTCGCGGTGACCGTGGAGACCGTGGTGCCCGGCTGGGCGGTGGGCGCGGTGACCTGGACGGTCGCCGAGGCGGTCCGGCCCGGGTTCACCACCAGCCCGAGCAGCGCCTTCGACGGCGAGACCTTCCAGCCGGACGGGGCGCTCAGCGCGACCGTGGCGCCCAGCAGCGGGCTCGCGCCGTGGTTGGTGAGGCTGACCTGGTACCGGTCCGGGTGCGCGGTGGTGCTGACGTCCTTCCAGCTCACCGCGGTGGCGGGCTGCTGGAGCGGGCTGCCGCCCGGGGCGACCCGGTACAGCACGGTGCCGTGCGGGGGCACGTCCGCGGAGATGGTGCCGGTGGTGACCGTGGTCTTCTTCGTCACCAGGTCCTTGAGCGTGAACGACGAGCCGTGCGCGAAGCCCGCCTTGGCCGCGGTCGTGGTGATCGTCTGCGCGGTGTCGGAGCTGTTGAACAGCGCCACCGCCCGCTGCCCGCCCGCGAGTTGCTTGGAGAGCACGTCATAGCCGTCGCCCTGCTGGACGATCCGGCCCTGCAGCCCGGTGCGGTCCTGGTCGACCGCGATGACGTCCTTGTTGCCGAGCACCGCCAGCGCGTCGGCGGACAGGTGGGTGAGGTCGGTGCTGGAGATCAGCGGCGCGGCCATCATCGACCACAGCGACATCTGGCTCTGGATCTCGTCCCGGCTCAGCCCGGAGTCGCCGGCCAGCAGGAAGTCGGGGTCGTTCCAGCGCCCGGGGCTCTGCAGGTCGGCCAGGCCCACGTTGTACTCGTAGTTGTAGAGCAGCGAGGACCACTTGGCCGCGCCGCTCTCCTGGCCGAGCGCGATGTCCGCGCCCTCCCGCCACAGGTTGCCGACCTGCGCCGACCAGCCGATGACCTTGTCCCAGTCGGCCCCGCCCTGGAAGTACGCGGGCGCGGAGACCGAGAAGACCATCGGGCGACCGGTGTTGAGCATCGCCTGGCTCCACGCGGAGTACGTGTCGTGGTAGCTCTGCTCGTCCGTCTCGCCGGGCTTCGTCGGCACGTTGCAGCCGTCGAGCTTGACGTAGTCGACCTTCCACTTCGCGAACAGGTCGGCGTCCTGCTGCCAGTGGTCGAGCGAGCCGGGGTAGCCGCCGCAGGTGGCCGTGCCGGCGTCCTCGTAGATGCCGAACTTCAGTCCCAGCTTGTGCAGTTGGTCGCCCACGTAGGCCATGCCGTCGGGGAACTTCACCGGGTCGGGCACCAACGCACCTGAGCTGTCACGGGACTTGGCCATCCAGCAGTCATCGGTGGTGACCGTGTCGTACCCCTTGGCGGCGAGTCCGCTGCTGACCAGGGCCTTGGCGTTGTCGAGGATGGTCTGCTCGTCCATGTTGCACTGGTAGTACGACCAGTCGTTCCAGCCCATGGGCGGGGTGGGGGCGTAGTTCGGGTACGGCGCCGACGACGCGTCCGCGGGGGTGCCCGCCGACGCGCCGGGAGCGGTGAACAGGAGTCCGGTGAACGCCAGCGCGAGACAGCCGCTGCCGGCCAGGGCGGCGCGCGTGCGCCGGGCGAGAGGTGATGTCACAGGGGCAACCTCACTGATCGGTCGGGCCGCCGCGGGGCGGCCGCTCCAGAACCATGCGAGGACTATCTAGGCAGGCCTGCGCGAAATTGACAAGAGCATGCCCCTTATGAACATCTCGAATCAGCTTCACGCAGGGGGACCTGCGCGGGCGGGGCGAACCGGGCGGGCTCCTTCAGGGACCCCACGGGTGCGGGCGCCACGAGGACGGCCCGGCGCGGACTCCCGTGCACGGGCCGGCCGTTCAGACGCAGGACACCTCGACGCCCTGGGCCACGAACTGCTCCACCAGTTCCTCCGGCGCGCCCTTGTCCGTGATCAGCACGGAGATCGCCGACACGTCGCAGACCTGGGCGAAGGCCCGCTTGCCCAGCTTGGTGGAGTCGGCGACCACGACCACCTTCTGGGCCCGCTCGGCCATCGCGCGGTTCGCGCTGGCCTCGCCCTCGTCGTGGGTGGCCGCGCCGAACCGCGGATCGACCGTGTTCACCCCGAGGATCGCGTAGTCCAGCGAGATCGCCTGGAGCACCATCGTGGCCAGCGGCCCGGTCAGCTCGTACGAACTCGGCCGCGCCACCCCGCCGGTGACGACCGTCTTCACATACGGCCGCACCGCCAGCTCGTTGGCGATGTTGATCGCGTTGGTCACGATGGTCAGCGCGGTGGCGTTGCCGCGCTCGGCCAGGTCCGCCCGCATCGCCAGTTCCCTGGCCACGTCGGAGGTGGTCGTGCCGCCGTTGACGCCGACCACCGCGCCCGGCGGGATCAGCGCGGCCGCGGCCTTGGCGATGCGCTGCTTCTCGTCGGCCTGGCGCCCGGCCTTGTAGCGCAGCGGCAGGTCGTACGCGACGCCGCTGAGCACGGCGCCGCCCCTGGTCCGGGTCAGCAGCTGCTGCCTGGCCAGTTCCTCCATGTCCCGGCGCACCGTGGCGGCGGAGACGTCCAGCAGTTCGGCCGCCTCGGCCACGCTGATCCGGCCCCGGTCGCCCAGGACCTCCAGCAGCCGCGTCCAGCGCTCGTGCGTCCCCATCGACTCCGCCCTCCGTTTCGGCCGATCGGAGAGCGAGCGTATCGCGCCGCGATCGGCCCCGACCTGCGCAAGGCGCTCTGCGCGGTTCTGGCGTTTACGGCGTGAACCGATCACATCCACGCAGCGCGCGGGGCTGCGGCAACCCTCCCTCACGGTACCGGCCGCATTCCCGGCGCCCGCCCGGCGGGTGGTGCTCCCGCGGTTCCCCGCGCCGCCAGGAGGATGCGGCTCCTTCCGCCGAGGGGCGCCAAGTCGGGGGCGGGGAACGGCGGATACGCGGGCTGGGGGCAGGCTCGCGGCCCCGCGGGGAAGGCTCCCACGGGGCCGCGAGGTCAAGGGGCGGGGAGGACGCGGCATGCCCTCCCCGCGGGCGCCCGCCGACCGCGGAACCGTCAGCGGTGGCACGGCTGTCGGCGGCTGAACCGCCAACCGCGCCGAGACCGTCAGCCGGACTCGTCAGCCGAGGCTCGACCGTCAGCCGCGGCCTCGGATGTCGCGGCCACGCTGGTTGACGCCGGGAACGCCGTAGGGGTAATCCGCGGCGCCCGGGTCACTCGCGGTGTCCAGCCGCTCGACCTGCTCGGCGGTGAGGCGCAGGTCCACCGAGCCGAGGTTGTCCTCCAGCTGCTCCAGGGTGCGGGCGCCGAGGATCACGGAGGTGACGGCGGGGCGGCCGAGCAGCCAGGCGAGGGCGACCTGGGCCATCGTGGCGCTCTGCTCGTCGGCGACGGCGCGGACCGCGTCCACCACGTCCCAGGTCCGGGCGATCGCGCTGCGCCGGTGGTACGACTCGACACCGCGATCGGGGTTCTCACCGAGCCGGGTGGCGCCGGTGGGCAGTTCGTCACGGCGGTACTTGCCGGTCAGCCAGCCGCCGCCGAGCGGGCTCCACGGCAGCAGGCCGAGGCCCTCGGACTCGCAGGCGGGGGTGATCTCCCACTCGATCTCCCGGGCCAGCAGGCTGTACTGCGGCTGGAGGGTGACCGGGCGGGTCAGCCCGCGGAAGTCCGCGACGTCCACGGCCTTCTGCAACTGCCAGCCGGTGAAGTTGGACAGGCCCACGTAGTGGATACGGCCCTGCCGCACCGCGTCGTCGAGGAAGCGCAGGGTCTCCTCCACGGGGGTGTACGGGTCCCAGGCGTGCACCTGGTAGAGGTCGATGCAGTCGACGCCGAGCCGGCGCAGCGACGCGTTGAGCGCGCGGTCGAGGTGGCGCCGGGACAGCCCGGCGTCGTTGGGGCCGTCGCCCATCGGGAAGCGGCCCTTGCTGGCGATCTCCACCCGGCCGGTGATGTCGGCGGGGCGGGCGGCCAGCCAGCGGCCGATGATCTCCTCCGAGACGCCGGAGCTGTAGACGTCCGCGGTGTCGATGAGGGTCCCGCCGGCGGCCACGAACCGGTCGAGCTGCGCGAACGCGCCCTTCTCGTCGGTCTCGGCGCCGAACGTCATGGTGCCGAGCGCCAGCGTCGAAACGCTGGCCCCGCTGCTGCCGAGGGTGCGGTACTCCATGCGGGTTCTCCGGTTCTGCCGGCGGTCCGCCGGCGACGGGTGATGCGGGTGGTGCGGCCCGCGACGGGGTGCGGGGCCACGTGCACCATGCTGTCCCCGACCCGGAAGACTCGTCCAATAGAAGAAAGAGAACGGATTCATCGACTAGATTTCTCAATCGTGGAACTGCGTCAGCTGGAGTACTTCGTCGCCGTCGCCGAGGAACGGCACTTCACCAAGGCCGCACACCGGCTGCTGGTCTCGCAGTCGGGACTGTCGGCGTCGGTGCGCGCGCTGGAGCGGGAACTCGGCTCCCCGCTGTTCATCCGGACCACCCGCAGCGTCGAACTCACCGGCGCGGGAAGGGCGTTGCTCGGCGAGGCGACCCGCACGCTGGCCGGCGCCCGCGCCGCGAAGGAGGCGGTGGCGGCGGTGCAGGGCCTGCTGCGCGGCAGCCTCGCGGTCGGCACCGAGCAGTGCGTGACGGTCGACGTCGGCGCGCTGCTGGCCCGGTTCCGGGCCCGGCACGGAAGCGTCGAGGTGCGGATGCGGCAGGCGGGTTCCGCCGTGCTCGCCCAGGACGTGGCGGACGGCCGGCTGGACCTGGCGTTCGTCTCGCTGCCGGGGCCGCCGCCGGAGGGCGTACGGCTGCTGCCGCTGACCCGCGAGCCGATGGTGCTGCTGTGCGATCCGCGACACCCGCTGGCGGGCGAGCCGCGGGTGGAGTGGGCGCGGCTGGCGGGTGAGACCTTCGTGGACTGGCACCAGGACTGGGGCGCGCGGCAGTTGACCGACCAGGCGTTCGCGGCGAGCGGCGCGGTACGGCGGGTGGCGCTGGAGGTGTACGACGTCCACACGCTGATCGACCTGGTCCGGCACGGGCTGGGCGTCGCGGTGGTGCCCCGGCCGATCTCCCGCAAGGAGCAGGCCGCGACGCTGGCGGTGGTGCCGCTGGCCGGCCCGGGCGGATCGGACTGGGAGGTGTCGGTCGCGCTGCCGAAGGGCGACCGCCCGAGCCCGGCCGCCCGCGAACTGCTGTCGTATCTGGACCTGGCGCAGGTGAAAGGCCCGCGCCGCGCACCGGACACCGAGGAAGGGACCCGCCGGTGAACCCCGAACCGACGCCGAACACGGCGCCCCCGCCCCCGCCCGGGTCCGACGCCGCACCCGCACCCGCACCCCAGGCCGACGCCGCACCCGAATCCGGCTCCGCACCCGAATCCGGCTCCGCACCCGATGCCGCGTACGGGCCCGCGCTCGGGCTGGACCTCGAAACGGCCCGCAAGACGCTCGACAGCCAGCCGTTCAGCCGGCTGGTCGGCGCCGAGCTGACCGCGTTCGGCGCCGGCGGCGCGGTCCTGGAGGTGGCCGTCCGCGAGGAGTTGCGGCAGCAGAACGGCTTCCTGCACGGCGGCGTGCTGGCGTACGCCGCCGACAACGCGATCACCTTCGCCGCCGGTTCGGTGCTGGGCGCGTCGGTGCTGACCGGCGGGTTCACCATCCAGTACGTCCGGCCGGGCACCGGGGTGAGGCTGGTGGCCCGGGCGCAGACCGTGCAGGCCGGGCGGCGTCAGGCGGTGTGCCGGTGCGACCTGTACGCGGTCGCGGCCGACGGCGCCGAGACGCTGTGCGCGGTGGCGCAGGGCACGGTGCTGCGGGTGAGCGGGCAGGCCGGCCCGCGGGCCGACTGAGCGGCGACGGCGACAGCGACGGCCGGTGCGGCGACCGCTCGCCGCACCGCCCGTTTCAGCGTCCGGAGTGCGCGGGCTCGCCCTCGCGGCGCCCGGCGTGGTGGGCGATCAGCCGGCCGAGCAGCGCGGTCAGCTCGGCGCGCTCCTTCGCGGTGAGCGGCGCGAGCAGGTCCTCCTGGGCGGTGTCGAGGATCGCGTCGAGGCGGCGCAGGTGGGCGCGGCCGGCGGAGGTGAGCGTGATGACGTTGCGCCGCCGGTCGTCGGGGTCGGGTGCGCGCTTGACCGCGCCCTGGGCCTCCAGTTCGTTGATCACGGCCACCAGGTCGCTGCGGTAGATGCCGGTGCGCCGGCTCAACGTGGCCTGGCTGGCGGGGCCGTACTCCTCCAGGGCGGCGAGGGCCGCGTAGTGCCACTTGCGGGCGTCGACCGCGGCCAACCGGCCGCTGATCATGCGCTCGCCCTGGGCCGCGGCGAGGTTGAGCAGGCGGCTGGGCAGGGCCGCGAGCCGCTGCGGGGTGCCCGCCTGATCGTCCGGGAGCGGCATGTCGTGCGCGGTGTCCATGGCCGCATCGTACTCCGTTGTGTTTGTCGCACTAACGATGTACTTTCGTTAGTGCGATGAACGTTAGCCACACCAACGGAAGGTGTTTCTCATGCCCACCCTCGACGTACTCGACTCGTTCCTGCACTACGAGCAGGCCGGGCCCGGCGCGGCGGAGGCCGTCGGCGCGCCGCTGGTCTTCCTGCACGGCAACCCCACCTCCTCGCACCTGTGGCGGCACGTCCTGCCGAAGGCCGCGGCGGCCGGGCGACGCTGCCTGGCTCCCGACCTGATCGGCATGGGCCGCTCCGGCAAGCCCGACATCCCCTACGCGTTCGACGACCACGCCCGCTATCTGGACGCCTGGTTCGACGCGCTCGGCCTGGAGCGGGCGGTGCTGGTCGGGCAGGACTGGGGCGGCGCGCTCGCCTTCGACCGCGCCGCCCGCAACCCCGCCTCGGTCGCCGGGCTGGCCGTCATGGAGACGATCATCCGGCCGATGACCTGGGAGGACTACCCGGCCGCCGCCCGCTCCCGGTTCAAGGCGTTCCGCACCCCCGGCACCGGCGAGGAACTGGTCCTGGACAAGAACGTCTTCATCGAGGACAGCTTCGAGCAGACCGTGCTCGGCGACCTGCCGGCCGCCGACCACGACGTCTACCGGGCCCCGTACCCGACCCGCGAGTCCCGCCGGCCGCTGCTGCGCTGGGCCCGCTCGATGCCGCTGGAGGGCGAACCCGCCGACGTGGTCGCCCGGGTCTCCGCATACGACGAGTGGCTCGCGGCCAGCCCCGGCACCCCGAAACTGCTGCTGACCTTCGACTCCTCGCCCACCTTGGGCATCGGCGAGGCGATGACCGCCTGGTGCGCCGAGCACATCTCCGCGCTGGAGATCGAGCCCTGCGGTCCGGCCGGCCACCTCGCCCCCGAGGACCAGCCGGACGCGATCGCCGCGGCGGTCACCTCGTGGGCAGAGTGGCACAGCCTGTAGCCTGCGGTCCTACGAGAGGACCCCAAGCGCCATGCCGTTGCAGATCAGGGCCACCGACGCCGGCCACCCCGCCGACCTCCTCGACCTGCCGTGGGGCCTGCCGCTGGAGCAGTGGCCCGACGAGACGCTGGTCGCGCTGCCACGCGGCATCTCCCGGCACGTGGTGCGCTTCGCCCGCGCCGGCGACGAGGTCGTGGCGGTCAAGGAGGTCAGCGAGTGGGCGGCGGCCCGCGAGTACGAACTCCTGCGCGACCTGGACCGGTTGGCGATCCCCGCGGTCGACCCGATCGCGGTGGTCACCGGCCGGGTGGCGGCCGACGGCACCGCGCTGGAGCCCGCGCTGATCACCCGGCACCTGGGCGGCTCGCTGCCGTACCGGTCGATGTTCGAGACCACGATGCGGCCCGGCACCGTCAGCCGGCTGCTCGACGCGCTGGCGGTGCTGCTGGTCCGGCTGCACCTGGTCGGCTTCGCGTGGGGCGACTGCTCGCTGTCCAACACCCTCTTTCGCCGCGACGCCGGAGCGTACGCCGCCTACCTGGTCGACGCCGAGACCGGCCAGATCCAGCCCAGGCTCAGCGCCGGCCAGCGCGACTACGACATCGAGCTGGCCCGGGTGAACATCGCCGGGGAGCTGATGGACCTGGAGGCGGGCGGCTCGCTGCACCCGTCGGTGGACCCGGTCACCTTCGCGGAGGCCATCTGCTCCCGCTACGGCGACCTGTGGCACGAGCTGACCCGCGAGTCCGTCTACCCGGCGGGCAAGCGGCACTACATCGACCGCCGAATACGCCGGCTCAACGGCCTCGGCTTCGATGTCGCCGAGATGCAGATCCAGCGCTCGCCGGGCGGCGACACCGTCACCTTCCTGCCGAAGGTCGTGGACGCCGGCCACCACCAGCGCCAGTTGCTGCGGCTGACCGGCCTGGACACCGAGGAGAACCAGGCCCGCAGCCTGCTCAACGACCTCGAACAGTGGATGACCACGCAGGACGACTACGCCCCCGGCGATCCCCTGGGCGCCCGGCCCGAGGTGCTGGCGCACCGCTGGGTCCGCCAGGTCTTCCGCCCCACCGTCCGCATGGTGCCGCGCGACCAGCGCGGGAAGATGGACCCCGCGCAGCTCTACCACGAGCTCCTCGAACACCGCTGGTACCTGTCGGAGCAGGCCGAGGGCGACGTCGGCCTGGAGGCCACCGTGGCGAGCTACCTCGCGGACGTGCTGCCGCACGTGCCCGACCCGTCGGCGGTCACGTCCGGCGAGGAGTGACGCGAGGCCGCCGGAGGTGTTTGCCGACGGCGCTGCGCCGGCGGACGCCGCTCGGTGCGGACCTTCCCCTGCTCTTGGCCCGGCCGTGCGAAGATCCCCGATGCCCTCACCTCTGGACGTCGCCCTCCCCACATCCGCCGAGATCAAGGCACCGCTCACAGCCTCCACCGGCACCCGGACCACCTCGCACCATGCCTGCATGCCGCCTCAGCGGACTCCCGCCTGCTCGTGCTGGAGGACCTGTACCCGCGCACCGAACTGGCCGACCTGCCGCACCGTTATCGGGGCCGGGCCAGGTCGAGGACTTCCGCCGGGCCCTGGGCCTGGACAGTCGGCGGCCCTGCGGCGCCGCCGCCGGCCCGACACCGACACCGACACCGCCGCCGCCACCCCCCTACACCTGGCGTGAACGGTAGGGCGGACCGGCCGGGTCGAGCTGTCCAGCAGATGGAACCCCGGATCGCCCTTTGCGACGCCCGCTTCTGGGGGTGCTACGGCCGGGTGTGCGTGGTGTGTTCGGCCAGTACGGTACGCAGGAAGGCCAGTGAGTCCGTCGGCGTGAGGGCGGTGTCGCGGAGCAGGTCGTAGGCCAGGCGCAGCGGTTCGACGTCTTCGGGTTCCTCGACGAGGTGGCCGCTCCAACTGCTCCGCGTGTACGCCACGACGTGGCCGTCCTGGAAGAAGATCAGCTCCAGGCAGCTGCGGATGTGGTGCGGGCCGGTCCCGAACGGCACCACGTGCAGCGACACGTCGGGCTGCTGGGCGACGTCGATGAGGTGTTCCAACTGGCCGGTCCACGTCTGGGGGTTGCGCGCCCCGCGCCGTAGGACGGCCTCGTCGATCAGCGCGCGGTAGTGCACCGGGTGGGGTCCGGTGAGGCGGTCCTGGCGCTTGAGCCGCTCGGTGACTTGCGCGCTCAACTGCTTGATGCTGTGCGGGCGGGCAGTACGGAGCTGCTCTTCGGCGTAGGCGCGGGTCTGGAGCAGGTACGGCACCGCGCTGACCGCGTACTCCTGGACGCTCACCGCGTCCGCCTCCAACGGGGCAAGACCCAGGAACGGCTTGTCCTTCGCCTCGCGTTTGGCCAGGTGCCACAGCTTCACCAGCAGGGTCCCGGTGCCGTACACCTTGTCCAGCGCCGTGGCCGCCTCCACGGTGCCCAACCGTTGTCCCCGCTCCAGCCGGTGCAGGTACGACTGCTCGTACATGCACAGTCCCGCGAGTTCCATCAACGTCATCCCCGCCTGCTGGCGCCGATAGGCCAACTCACTGGCGTACAACTCCCGCGCGGACAACCACTCCCAGTCGATGAGCATCCTGGTGGTGCCCTTCTCGCCGCTGGTGCCGGCCATACGGATGTCCTCTCTACGGTGTCGTTCGTGCTCGCCAAGTCCCCTTGTCCGGACTCGAACCGGAGTCATCGGGCCGACCCGCACGCATGAACGGAGGCAGTGCGGGGGCCCGGGCTCTTCCTGACTGAGCTACAAGGGGAAGTACGTCAACGGTGGTCGGGCGGCGTGGCCGGACCGGTGCACTCGCTCTGCCGACAGCGCTTGCAGCCGCACGGCCTCAGAGCGCTGCTCAACGGTGTCGGCAGGGTTGCCGGCTGCACGTCGTAACGGTCCCGGACGGTGGTGCGCTCCCCGGACATCGGATTGACCCGATACACGGCGATGGTCATACCCATGGCCCGTTCCTCTCCGTAGTGGGTCCACTACCAAGGAGAGTCAGCGTGTCCTAGACTTCAGGGGTCTTCAACCTGCACGATCTGACGGGGGAGTTAGGTGACTCGCCGTTGAACCGCAAAGAGCTGAAGCCCGAGAGTTCGCCAGTCGCAGCGTTCGGTGAGCGGCTGCGCAGGTTACGGGACGAGCGCGGGTGGACGCAGGACGAGTTGGCCGAGCGCATGGGGTACTCGGGTACGCATATATCTGCCGTGGAAACTGGTCGTCGGTCTCCAACTCCCCGGTTTTCGACCATTGCTGACAAGGTGCTCGGGACGGGCGACCAGCTCGAACGCCAGGGCAGGGCCGTGCGCTCGGACGCCTTGCTGGAAGGGTTTCCGGAGTTCGTCGCGCACGAGGCCAAAGCGGCGGAGATCAGGCTGTACGAGGTCGGCGTCATACCGGGGTTGCTCCAGACCCCGGACTACGCGGCGGCGCTCACGGCAGGAACCGTCAAACGTGGTGCGATCACCCCCGAGCAAGGAGACGAACGCAACGCACTCATCGCACAACGCCAAGCGACTCTGGACCGGATACCGCTTCCTCTGGTCTTCGTGGTGCTCGACGAGAGCTGCCTCAGGCGACCGATCGGGGACAGTGCGGTCATGGAAGCCCAGTTCACGCGGCTGCTTGAGTTCGCCGACCTGCCGAACACGGTCGTTCAGGTGGCGCCGTTCACCATGGGCGCGCGCCGATCGCTCAGCCTGCCCTTGTACCTCTTGACACTGTCGGATCGCTCGCTCATCTCGTACGCCGAGTCCGCCCATCAGGGCCACCTGGAACGGGAAACCCCATTCGTGCTTCCCGTGTTGACGGCCTACCATCAACTCCAGGCCGAAGCGCTGTCGCAGGCGGCGTCGGTGGCCATGATCAACCGGCTACGAAAGGGCAGTCTGTGACGACCGAGACTCCGCGTTGGTTCACGTCCTCGTACAGTGAGAACGGTGGCGCCTGCATCGAGGTCGCCGCCAACCTTGCCGCCTCGCGTGGCGTCGTCCCCGTCCGAGACTCCAAGGACCCGAGCGGCCCGGCGTTGGACTTCTCCGCCGACGCGTTCGCCTCCTTCGTGGCGGGCGTCAAGGCCGGCGAGTTCCCCCTCGTCTGACCCGTTCCCGCTCCCGCACCACGCATCAACGGCCCTGCTACCCCTCACAGGTAGCAGGGCCGTACGCACTGGGGCCACGTACGCCAAGCGACGGGAACAGAGGCAAATCCAGCGTGAAATCGTCTCCGCTGCAACCGTTTTGGGGGCCTACCATCGGCTGCGTGATGACCGAGACTCCGCGTTGGTTCACGTCTTCCTACAGCGACAACGGCGGCCAGTGCATCAAGGTCGCCGCCAACCTCGCCGCCTCCCATGGCCTGGTCCCCGTCCGAGACTCCAAGGACCCGAACGGCCCGGCGCTGGCCTTCCCGGCCGACGCGTTCGCCTCCTTCGTGGCAGGCGTCAAGGCCGGCGACTTCCCCCTCGCCTGAACCCACTCACGCGACGCTCCCCAATCGAAAGGGTGCCCCGTGACGACCGAAACCCCCCTTTGGTTCACATCCTCGTACAGCAACAACGGCGGCCAGTGCATCGAGGTCGCCGCCAACCTCGCCGCCTCCCATGGCCTGGTCCCCGTCCGAGACTCCAAGGACCCGAACGGCCCGGCGCTGGCCTTCCCGGCCGACGCGTTCGCCTCCTTCGTGGCAGGCGTCAAGGCCGGCGACTTCCCCCTCGCCTGACCCGCACCCGTACCACCCACCAACGGCCCCGCTATCTCCACGGCGGGTTCTCGTGATCCCCGCAACACCCTGGCTTCCAGGAGTTGCGGGGATCGTGGATTTTGAGGGGTTGAAGGCGAGGTTCTTCGAGGCGTTGGATCGGGAGGACGGCAGTGCCGCGGGTGCGGCGGCGGGACGCTGCGGCACAGCCCGGGGAAATGAGGGCTATGGCGACTCCTCAGCGCTGGACTCCACCTGGCGGTAGCGATACGAGAACAGGTCCGACACGGGAAACCGGGAGGCCGAGGCGGAGACTGCGCCGTCTCCGGCGGAGGGACGCGAGACGTCACGGGGGAACAAGCGGCGGGCGGCGGTGATTGACGCTGGGGCACAGCGACACCGCCCAGCGACACCGCAGGGACCGAAGGGGACGCACCGTGGATCTCGAACTGACCGGCCGTCGGGCCGTCGTCACCGGCGGCAGCCGGGGCATCGGGCTGGCCACCGCCAAGGCGCTGGCCGCCGAAGGCGCCGACGTGGCACTCGTCGCGCGCGGCGCCGACGCGCTCGCCGCCGCCGTCGAGGCGGTCCGCGCGCACGCCGGCCCGGACCGCACGGTGGTCGGCCTGCCCGCCGACACCGGCGACGACGCCTCGGTGGCGGCGCTCGCCGCGGAGGCGGTCCGCGCGCTCGGCGGCGTGGACATCCTCGTCAACGCCGCCGCCACGCCCAGCCCGGGCAGCTTCCCCGAGGACACGCTGGAGGAGGAGTTCAACGTGAAGGTGCGCGGCTATCTGCGCACCGCGCGGGCCTTCGCGCCGGCCATGGCCGAGCGCGGCTGGGGCCGGATCATCAACGTCAGCGGGCTGGCGGCGCGTCAGACCGGTTCGGTGGTCGGCTCGGTACGCAACGTGGCGGTGGCCGCGCTGAGCAAGAACCTCGCGGACGAACTCGGCCCGCAGGGCGTGAACGTGGTCGTGGTCCACCCCGGTCTGACCCGCACCGAGAAGACCCCGCAGACCCTCGCCACCATGGCGGCGAACCGGGGCGTGAGCGTCGAGGACGTGGAGCGCGCCGCCGCCGCGGGCATCTCGATCGGCCGGCTCGTGACGGCGGAGGAGGTCGCGGACGTCATCACGTTCCTGGCGAGCCCGAAGAGCGTCGCGCTCAACGGCGACCCGGTGGTGGCCGGCGGCGGGGCGCTCGGCCCGATCTTCTACTGACCCTTCGCACGTTCGGGTGATGATCTGATGATCTGTTAGTTCTGATGGTCGATCAGCACGCGCGGGGCCGGCGGGGCCGTTCCTACGGTGGAGCGTGCCTTCGTCTGCCCCGCTGCCCGAGTCCCGTCCCCCCGCCGCCTCCCCCCTGCACGGACCGGCGGACCCACCCGCGCCCCGCAAGGACATCGGCCCGGGGCCCCGTAAGGACAGCAGCCCGGAAACCGGCCAGGTGGCTGACCGGAACGCCGACCGGAACGCCTCCCGGAGATCCGGGCCACCGGCCCGAGGTCAGCGACTCGCCGGCCTGGACGGGCTGCGCGCGCTCGCCGTCGCGGCCGTCGTCGCGTACCACGTGGACCCGGACTGGCTGCCCGGCGGCTACCTCGGCGTGGACGTCTTCTTCGGTATCAGCGGCTTCCTGATCACCCATCTGCTCCTGGCCGAGCACCGGCGGGACGGCCGGATCGGGCTCGGCGGGTTCTGGCGGCGCCGCGCGGTCCGGCTCCTGCCCGAACTGCTGCTGGTGCTGACCGCCTGCGCGGTGGCCGCGCGGCTCACCGCGGGACGCGGCACCGGCATCGGCGACGGCCTGCGCGGCGACACCCTGGCCTCGCTGGCGTTCGTCAACAACTGGTGGCAGATCCACCAGGGCGCCGACTACTTCCACCACTTCGGCAGCCCGCCGCTGCTCCAGCACCTGTGGTCGCTGAGCGTGGAGGAGCAGTTCTACCTGGTCTGGCCGCTGCTGCTGGCCGTCCTCCTGCCGCTCGCGCGCGGCCGCCGCCGGCCGCTGCTGACCGGGACCCTCGCGGTACTCGCCGCCGGCGGCGCGGCGACGTCGCTGTGGCGGATGCACGCGCTCGGCCCCGGCGCCGCCGGCGGCTCCCGGGCGTACTTCGGCACCGACTCGCACTGCGGCGCGCTCCTCGCGGGCTGCGCCGCCGCGCTGGCCCTGCCCGCGCTGACCCGCTACGCCGCCCGGCTGCCGCACCGCGGCCGGGCCGCGGTGCGCACCGCGCTCGCGGCGCTGGCCGGCTTCGCCGTACTCGGCCCGGGCAACGGCGTGATGTACGGGTGGGGCTTCGCGGTGGTCGCGCTGGCCACCACGGTGGTGTGCGCGGGCTGCGCGCTCGACGCGCAGCCGCGGCTGCTGGACACCGCACCGCTGCGGCTGCTCGGCCGGCACTCCTACGGGCTCTACCTGTGGCACTGGCCGGTCGTCGTGACCGCGAACGCCCTGTGGCCCGACACCTCCACGGCCGTACGCGCGGTGGAACTCCTCGCGCCGCTGCTCCTCGCCGTCGCCGGCCAGCGGCTGGTGCAGCGGCCGATCGCCGCGGCCCTGCGCCGGCAGCCGGACCGTAGGGCGACGCGCGGCGGAACGGCGGGGCACGGCGGGACAGCGACGCACGGCGGAACGGCGGGGCACGGCGGGACGGCCGGGCGGGACACGACGATTCCGCGGGCCGGCGGGGCACTTCCGCCGGACGAGAAGGCGCGGCAAGGGCAGGCAGCGGCCGGACTGCTCCCGGCACCGGCGGCCTTGCTGCGACTCGCGCACCGTACGGCTCCGCGGGCCCGGGTGGTCAGGCGGCACCCGGCACTGGCGGTGGTGGTCGGCGCGGTCGCGCTCGCGGCGGCCGCGGTGCTGGTCAGTCCGGCGTCGGCGCCCAGCGCCCTGCAGAGCCAGTTGCAGGCCGGGGCGAAGTACGAGGCGACGCTCGCCGGGAAGGGCGGCGGGGACGCCCACTTCGCCGCGCCCCACGGCTCGTCCGGTACGGCGGCGGACCCGGCGTCTCCCCCGGCCCCGGTGCCCGCGCCTCCCGCCGACCCGGGCGCGTCGGCGCCGCCCGAGCGGTCCCCCTCCGCGGCGCCTTCCCTCGCGCCCGGCACGGTCGACGGCAGCGACATCACGATGATCGGCGACTCGATCACGCTGGGCTCCGCGCAGGATCTGCACCGGGTGCTGCCCGGCATCCAGCTCTACGCCCAGGTCGGGCGGATGATGGAGGACGCCCCCGACATCTGCGCGCAGCTCCTGGCCCAGCACCGGCTGCGCGGCACCGTCGTGCTGGCGCTCGGCACCAACGCGACGTTCAGCACGGAGGACGTGGACCACGTCCGCGCCGTGGTCGGCGACCGCCGGATCGTACTGACCACCGTACGCGGGCCGTTCCCGTGGCAGGACAGCGTCAACAGCGCGGTGCGCGACTACCACGCCGACCACCCCGAAGTGCTCCTGGACGACTGGTACTCCACCGTCGCCACCCATCTGGGCCTGCTGTGGATCGACCACGTCCATCCGCGCGGCGGCGCCGGCACCACGCTGTTCGCGACCAGCCTCGCCGACACCCTGACCGCCGGCGACTCCTGACGGCGACGTGCTGGGGCGGGTGCGGGCGCGGGTCAGTGCAGGCAGATGCCCAGCACGCAGGGCGGCTTGCCTGACGGGGTGGTGGGGGGTGCGGAGGTCGGGGTGCCGGTGGGCGACGCGGACTGCGGTGCGGACGTACCGGTGCTGGGGGTGGTGACGCTGCCGGAGGCCGTGGTGCCCGCTGCCCGGGGTGTGGCGGGGGCGGAGGAGGCGGCTTTGCCGGAGCCTGCGGCGGGCGGGCGTCCGGCCGAGGTGCGGGGGTGCCCGGTGAAGGGGCTGCGGGGCGGCGCGCTGGAGGCGGGGGCGGCGGCGGCCGGCGCCGAAGTGCCATGCGGCGAGGGGTCGTCCGGGACGGACGCGGCGGGCGGGGTCGAGGAGGAGCCGGCGGATATGACCGCCGCGGCTACGCCGCCCCCGACCAGTGCGAACGCGGCGACGACCGCGGCGCGGCGGCGGTTCCTGCGGCGCCGCTCGTCGAGCGGTTCCGGGCCGGTGCCCGGGGTCGGCTGCGGGCCGGCGCCGGGCGTGCGGGAGGCTGAGGTCGCGGAGACCTCGGGCGCTCCGGCCGGGTCGGGCCGCTCCGGGGGCAGCGCCACCTTGGCCGAGGGCGGGCCGGCCGGGGAGGCGTCGGCGGAAGGCGCGTCCGGGCGCGGCGCCGTCGGCTCTGCGGTGGCGGACCCGCGTGGCGCCGGGAGCCGTTCGCGGTCGCGGTCGTACGGCGTCTCGGGCGCCGCGGGGACGGCCGGGATGGACACCGTCGGCGCCTCGGGGGCGGGCGCGCCGTCCGGCTCCGCCGCGAGGTCGTCCACGGGGTCGCCGTCCACGGGCGGCAGGTCGGCCGGTGCCCGCCCGGCCGGGCCGCGCGGGTCGATGTCGGGCGCGTAGGCACCGCAACCCGGGCACATGAAGGCGCCGTTGAGGGTACGACGGCAGGTCGAGCAGTAGTCCATCCGCGGGTCGTCCGCGTCGCCCGCCGCACGACCCGGACGAGTCGCCGGTGTGCTCATTGGCCCCGCTCCTCTCTCCGGGCTCCCGTTTCCCATGGGCCGCAAGGCTAGTTCACCGCGAGCCGTGCTCCGGGGGCGGGGCGGAGGCCCGCCCCCGGCGCTTCCCGTCCGGTGGGGCGGCGCGGCCCGAACATCGTGCGGGGTGAGGAGAGTTGGCGCCGTCGCCGCGCGGTCACGGGGAGGCGTCGCCGGCCCGCGCCGGGCTCGTCCGGTCGCCGGTCTCCGCCGTACGGAGGGCGTCCGGCGCCTGGTCCGGGAGGTCCGGCTCGTCCTGGTCGTCCGGCGGGTCCGGGAGGTTCCGGCCGAGGCGGGCGAGCGGGGAGCAGGCGAGGTACAGCGGGGAGAGGGTCATAGCGGCGGCGGTCGCCAGCAGCGCGGCGCGCAGCCCGTAGCGGGCGGCGAGACCGCCACCGGTCAGGGAGCCGAACGGGCCCAGACCCATGCCGACGACGTTGATGGTCGCGACCACGCGGCCCTGGAGCCGTAGCGGTGTGACGGCCTGCCGGACGGCGGTGGTGGTCACGTTGACGAGCTGGCTGAAGGCGCCGTAGACGAAGTTGATCGCCATGAGGGCGCCGAGGGTGGCGGCGCCGGAGCCGTGGAGCGCGGGCACGCACAGCATCGCGCCGTCGGCGAGCGCGGCCGCGCCGACGAGCACCACGCCGTATCCGATCCTGGCCGGCAGCCGGGCGGACAGCGCGGAGCCCACCAGCGCGCCCGGGCCGGTCGCCGCGAGCACCAGGCCGACCGCGCCGCCCGACAGGTGCAGCGCGCGCGGCAGGAACAGCAGGTACACGGTCATCAGGGCGGCGAAGGAGAACTGGAAGAGGCCCGACGCCGTGCCCACGGCCCGCAGCGCGGGGTCGCCGGCGACGAGCCGCAGTCCGTCGCGGATCTGCCACCACAGGCCGGCCGCGGGCTCGGGCGTCGGCTCGGGCGTCGGCTCGGACGCGGGTACGGGCACGGACGCGGGTACGGGCTCGGTCCGCGCTGGTCGCGGCTCGGGGCGCCGGATGCGGCGGATCGACAGGGCGGACAGCGCGAAGAAGAACACGCAGCCCGCGACCGCGACCGGAGCGGACAGCAGCGACACCAGCCCGCCGCCGAGCGCGGGGCCGCCGATCTGGGCGGCGGACCGGCTGCCCTCCAGCGCGCTGTTGCCCTCGGTGAGCCGATCGCGCGGCACCAGCCGTACGAGCGTGGCCTGGTACGCCACGTCGAAGCACACCGACAGGGACCCGGTGAGGAACGCGACGACGAGCAGCAGCGGAAGGCCGAGGCCGCCGAAGAGGTACGCCAGCGGGACCGCGGCCAGCACCGCGGCGCGGCCGAGGTCGGCGAGGACCATGAACCGGCGGGACCGCCGGCGGTCCACCCACACGCCGATCAGCAGCGAGAAGAGCAGGATCGGCGCCTGCTCGACGGCACGCAGGGCGCCGAGCCGGCCGGGGCCCGAGTGGAGTGCCACCACCGCGAGGAGCGGCAGGATCGTCCGGCCGGCCTGCTCGCCGAGTTGGGAGGCGGTCTCGCCCGCCCAGAACCTGCGGAAGTCGGCGTCCCGCCAGAGGGAGGAACGGGAAGAGCGGGAGGAACGGGGAGAGGGAGTCCCAACTGCGGTCGGCACGAGTGCCCCTTGGGTCGCGGAGAGCGGCGCCGGCTCCGGGGCGCGCGGGTGCGGCCCGCCGGGAACCGGGCAGGGAAAGGCTCGCTGTGCCGCTCTTCGACTTCAGGGGCAGCACGCGATGACGGGTCGGATACGACCTACGGCGTCAGCGCGTGCTTCGGTGACCGAGCACCTCAACTCTCCTTCATGGACGACCGCCTCATCGTAGCGGCGGGTCTTCGCCCGGCGCGGGCATTTTTTGCTCCACCCGGGCAGGTCCGCTCGGCGCGGGCTTTTTCCGCCTCGGGCGGGTCGGTCCGCCGCGGCCGGGCACGGCGGACCGAGGATGCGCCCCATGGTCACCAAGAACTTCGCCGCCGCGTTCATCACGTTCTTCTCCGTCGTGGGGCCGCCCAAGGTGCTGCTGTCGTTCGCGCACCTGGCGCGGGTGCACGACCGGAGGCGGCTGCGGCTGATCGCGCTGCTGTCGTCGGCGGTGGCGGTCGCGGTGGGCGCGCTCGCCGGGTTCACCGCGCCCTGGCTGCTGGAGCTGTTCCACATCTCCGCGCCCGCGCTCCAGTTGGCCGGCGGCGCGATCTTCTTCATCTACGCGATCAGCCTCGTGCTCGGCGTGCAACTCGGCCCCGACGGGCCGCAGGAGGACCACCCCGACGTGGTGAGCGGGCTCAGGGCGCTGCTGATGCCGTTCGTGGTGAGCCCGCTGGCGCTCACCGCGATCCTCATCGAGGCGTCCGAACGCGACTCGTGGACCTGGCGCGGCACCGTCGTCGGCGCGTACGACACCGTGATCGTGCTCGACCTCGCCTGCGTGATCGTGCTCGCGCCGCTCCTGCGCCGGACCCACCACACCATCACCGAACTCCTCAGCCGCCTGCTCGGCCTGCTGCTCGCCGCGGTCGGCGTCGACGTGATGCTCGACGGCCTGTCGGCGCTCGGCGTCCCCGGGTTGGGCCGCGGCGGGCACTGATCCCGGGGGTCTGCGGGGGTCCGTCGGCGTCGGCGGGGACCCCGCCCAGCCGCTCGACGGCGCCTGGCCTCACTCGATGGAGTCCAGCGCCGGGACGATGGTGGCGAACGCCCGGGCGGTCAGTTCGGCGGGGTCCTGAGCGCCGTCGCTGTCGCTCCACCGCCGCAGCACGGTGTCGAAGGCGGTGAGCGCCATCCCGGCAGCCAGCTGCGGGTACGGATCGGTGTCGGGATCGAGCCCAAGGCGCTGCGCCAACTCCGCCGCCAAGTCGTCGCGCCACTGGTCCTGGCGCTCCAGGAAGCGTGCGCGCAGGGCGGGGGTGCGCAGAATCAGCTGAACCACGCGCAGTGCCCGGTCGAAATGGTCGGCGCAGGCGGCCACGGGGACCCGGACCGTGTGCCGCAGGGCCACGGAAGGCTGCTCCTCGATGGGGCGAGACGCCAGCGCCGCGCGCATGCCACTGCCCATGTCGGCCAGGAAGGTGCTGTTCGGCCACATCCTCGCCCCGCTCCCCCAGCCCCCGGAACAGGGGGCGCTGCCCCAGCTGTACGCGGCCACCCCGGACGTGAAAGGCGGCGAGTTCATCGGGCCGGACGGCTTCGCCGACTTGCGCGGCGGCCCGACACGCGTGCAGTTGTCCACCGCGGCAGCCGATCCCCGGACCGGCCGCCGTCTGCGCTCGTATGGGGTGACGGCTCCCCCCTTGCTCCCGCTGCCGCTCGTGCTACTCCTGCTGCTCCCGCTGCTCCTGCTGTTCCTGGGCGAGCAGGTCGAAGGCGAGCGCGCCGTCGAGGGATTCGCGGATGAGGTCGGCGTGGCCGGCGTGGCGGGCCTGCTCCTCGATCAGGTGGAGCAGAATCCAACGGGCGCTGCGCTTGCCGTCCTGGGGGAACCAGGGGGCCTCGGGCAGCGCGACGAGCACGTCGAGGGTGGGGAGTTCGGCGATGGCCGCGCGGGTCGCGCGGCCCACCACTTCGAGCTCGGCGAGGACGCCGGCCAGGGTCTCGCCCGGCAGCAACTGGAACTCCGCCTGCCAGTCGGCGGCCGGGCCGGGGCCGGCCTGCGGGCGGCCCATCAGGATGACCTGGACCCAGTTGTGCTCGCAGTGTGCCGCGTGTTTGACCAGGCCGCCGAGCGCCATCGCGCTCGCGCTGGGGTGCGCGGCGGCCTGCTCGTCGGTCAGCCCGCGCACCGCGCGGCGCAGCCCGCCGCGCTGCGCGTCCAGGAAGGCCAGCAGCGCGTCCCGCTCGTCGGTCTCCGCGTTCACCAAACTCGGCATGGGAATCCCTTCGGTCCGTTTCCGGTGCCGTTCGTCTTGACACGCTCGACCCTAGGAGCCGATGCGGTCAGGTACGGTCCGCGATCGGGCGCGGGTCAGCGGGGGCGGCGCGGGCGGGGGAAGTCGCCGTTGAGGACGCGGGGGGCGATGCCGCCGGGGCCCGTATCCCGGTCGGCGGACCGGTCGGAGTCGCCGGCGTCAGCCGCATCGGCTGCGGCCTGGGCTACGGGAGCCGGTGGCGGGACGAGTGAGCCGTAACCGGTGGCGGCCCAGACGCTCTCGCCCGCGGGTATCTCGAAGTACGGGACGCGGCGGCCGTCGGTGGCGGTGTCGGTGAGCACCTCCGGGGCGCGGTGCTGCTCGACGGCCGTGGCGCACTCCGCGCAGGCGGCGACCCGCAGCGTGTCGCGGCGGCCGAGCGGCCGCCAGACGAGGCGGCGGGCGGCCCGGCCGTGCAGCGGGTCGAAGAAGCAGAGCGGAAGTGCGTCGAAGCGGCCGTCGAAGGCGTCGCGGCCCTCGGCGACCAGCGCGAGCACGCCCGCGAGGTCGGGGATGCCACGGGCACCGTCCAGCACCTTGCCGGCGGCCGCGTAGGCGTCGAGCGCGCGGCCGAGGCCGGGCCGGGAACCGGCGTCGGAGTCCTCGACCGCCTCGCCCAGCGCGATCACCTCGGCCTCGGCGCGGCGCCGGAGCGCGGACTCGTCGGCGACCTCCTCGGCCGCGAACACCTCCTGCGGGAAGGCGAACGGCGAGGCGCGGCGGGCTATCGAGCGGCGCCGCAGCAGCCAACCGGCTCCGCCGCCCAGCAGCACGACGGCGGCCACGACGAGCAGCCACACCACCGTGCCCGGTCCGGAACCGGCCGAACCGCCCTTGCCGTGCTCGGCCTTCGCCGTGGTCGGGGGGCCACCGATGTCGGCGGTGGCCTGGTCGTACGCCTTCTTGCCGTCGCCGCTCGCGATCAGGTCGATCGCCTTCGCGACACGGTCGGCGAGGCCCGCGCTCTTCATGTCGTCCATCAGGCCGACCGCACTGGCCGCGTCCATGGCCTGATGCGTGTCGTCGGGCCACTCCTGGCCGGTCAGCGTGTCGCCGAACTCGCCGTCCATGGTGATCAGGATGAGGTCGCCCATCCCCAGCCGGTCGTGCAGCACCCCTTGGAGCACCGTGGAGTCGCCGTCGAACGCGTCGCCCTTCACCAGGGGTACCAGCGCCACCTTGATCGGCAGGTGCGTCCTGCCGATCCGCGCGACCAGTTGCTTCTGCCGCGCGGGCGGCACCGCGCCCGCGTACGCCGGGTCGACGTACACCGGGGAGGCTTTCAGCGCGTCCGCGATCCGCTGCCCCGCCGTGCCCCCGGTGGCGGGCGCGCCGAGCCGGACCGGCGCGTGGACCTGTGATCGCGCCTGTCCCTGCGACTGCGCCCGTGTCCGGGCCTGCGCCCGCGCGGCACCGGCGGGTGCCGCGGCCACGAACAGCCCGCATAGGGTCAACAGCCCTGCCAGCAAGGCGAGTACGGCGCCCCGAGCCGTCCCGTGGAGTGCGGGCGACGGCAGCGCGGGAGGGGTGTGGCTACTGGACATTGGTGTACTCCCTCGTGCCGGCGATCAGCCGGGCGATCCCGTCGCGTGCGGTGGGCAACGGGCCCGGGGCTTCCTCGTACGGCCGCCAACTCCCGTGCGGGCCGGGCAGGAAGAGCCGTCGGCGGTCGAGCGTGTCCGGGCCGCGGGCCGCGGCGGCGCGGCAGCCGTCGCAGCGGTGGCCGGCGCGGGCGGCGGCGCGCCGGGCGGACGGGACGCGGTCGCTCGACCCGGCGGCGTCGGTGACCGCGCCGTCGGTGGCCGCGGCGCCGTGCAGCGGGTTGACGGTGCAGCAGTGCGGGTACGGCCGTCCGGCGAGCGCCGCGCGGCCCGCCTGCGCGAGCACGGTGGCGGCTGCCAACTCCGCGGCCCGCGCGCCCGCGTCGCGTCCGTCGCCGCCATGTCCGCTGCCGTCACCGTCGTGGTCGCCGAGGAGCAGCATCGCCGTGTCGAGGCAGTCCCAGGCGGTGTCGCGGTGCGGGTCGTCCGGGGCGGCGGCCGCGAACTGCGTTGCCAGGGCGTCCGTTTCGCGCCGGGCGGCCTGCGCGAGGTAGGCGGTCGAGGCCCGCGAGGGCGGCTCGGCGACCGCCGCACGACGGGGTCCGCGCCGCGCGCGCCGTCGCAGCGCGGCGCCCGTGCCGGTGCCCGCGGCGGTGAGGCCGACCAGGACGGCCGCGCCGAACGCGCCGACGAACAGCCCCGGGACGAAGTCGCCGTGGAAGAGCCCCGGCAGCTTGTGGGCGGAGACCGCCTCGGGGGGCTGGTCCGGGCCGGAGGACGGATCGGCGGCGGCGTGCGGGACCTTGGCGATGTACGCCATGAGCTGGTCCAGGCGGTCGCCGAGATGGTTGTCGTCGGAGGCGTCGTCCGAGCGGTCGTAGGCGATGGCCATCGGCAGGTCGAAGGTGAGGCGGAGGTCGTCGAGCGGGAGGCCGTAGTCGTAGACGTCGATGTCGCCGCTGAGCGGGTCCGCGACGACGTAGAGTCCGCCGCTGCCCTTGCCGGCGTCGGTGCCGGGGGCGCCGCCGCCGTCGGCGGCGAGACGGGCGTGCACCGCGGTCACGAACGCCTCGGAGTCGCCGGCCGACTCGTCGTCGGGCAGTTGGGGCACCACGGCGAGCCGGATCGGCCCGGTGCGGAACGCGGCGATCTTGCGGCGGAGTTCGGCGAGCCGGGCCGCGTCGAGCACCTGCGGGCTCTCCGGGTCGGTGTAGACGGCGCCCTGCCGCAGGCCGGCCGCGACCCGGTCCACCCGGGCGGTGAGGTCGGCGCGGGTGGGCGGCGGGGCGGCGCTGTCGGTGGTCTGGTCGAAGAGCTGGGGCGCCAGGAGCACGATGCCGAGGGCCAGCAGCAGCGCCGCGGCCAGCTCAGGCAGCGGCGCCCGGACGCGCCCGCCGCGCACCGTACGGTCCTCGGCGCCGCGGCCGTCCTTGGTGACCTTGGCGCCCTTGCGGGTGGACCGGCCGGCGGGCTTGCCGGGGGGATGGCCGCCCTTGGCGAGGGTGACGCCCGCGCCCGCGCCACCACCCGTGGCACCGCCACCGCCCGCTCCCCTGGCACGTGTACGACGCCGGCGGGCCCGTACGTACCAGCCGATCAGCAGCACGGCCAGCGGGACGCAGGTCAGCGCGATGCCGGTGAGGAAGGACTGGTTGGCGCGGTCGGTGCTGTCGATGTGGTCGGGGGCGACCTCGCGGCCGGTGTTGCCGTACTTCTTCTCCAACTGGTCGGCGCGGTGCGCGGCCTGCGCCGGGCCGGAGGCGATCGCCTCGGTGAACACGCGGAAGGAGCGCAGCGGCCCCGCGTCGTACGGCAGCGCGTACAGCGCGATGGTCCGTGCGTCGTCGGCGGGGGCGCGGACGCCGAACGCCTTGGCGGCGGCGACGCCCATGTCGTCCACCTCGACGTAGAGCCCGTCGCGGCCGAGCCGGTCGTGGACGGTGCCCAGCAGGGCGTCGCCGGAGCCGCCGTGGTCGGGCAGGACCAGGACGTACGTCGGCACGCCGGTCGTCTTCGCCAGCGCCGCGAAGGCGGGGGCGGTGGACCGCGGGACGACGCGCGGCAGTTGGTCGGTGACGTACACCGGGTCGGTGCGCAGCGCGGCGGCGAGCCGGACGGACTGCGACACGGGCGGCGCCGCGCTGCCCTCGTCCGATCCCGTGCCGGACCCGGAACCGCTGTCCGGTGCCGCGCTCGCGCCGCCGGCACCGCACACGAGCAGCAGCATGCCGAGGACGGCCAGGATCGGCGCGGTTGTCCGCGTCGGCGCACCCCCGCGCGGTGATCGGCGCGCGCCCGCTCCGCTCGTGTCCCCCATGGCTGTCTCCCCGTCGTGCCTGTACCCACCCACGACTGTAGTTCCCGGCGCTGACAACGCCCCGCCGGGCCGTGCGACCGCCCCGCCCCGCCCTCGCCGCCCCGGCCCGCGCACTCGCCATGCACCCGCCAATCCTCCGACGTTCAGGGCGAGTTGGCCGACGCGTGCTGGTGCGGGTGATACCGGTGGGGCTAGGGTCATGGCTGCCCGAGCCCGCCACAGGACTGCGCACGTGGCCGGGGTCGGTCCGCCGAGCCGCGCTCCGACCACCTTGGGGGTTCCTGTGACCGCAACCGCACTGCGCCGCCGCGCGACCGCGCTGCTGATCGCCACCGCCGCAGCCACCGCGCTGGGTTCCGCGACCGCGCACGCCGACGACTCGCCCGGCGGGTGGGTGGCGGCGGGCAGTTCGACGGTGAACTCGCTCACCGGCGGCGAGGGCATCGCCAGCCGGGCGGACGGCTCGCTGCTCACCCGGGGCCTGGGCTCGGTGCCGCTGCGGCTGCGGGTCCAGGGCTGGAACCACGTCGGCGACCCGGACATCGCGAACGGCTACGTCTTCGACGCCTACCAGGGCGGCGACGACGCCACCTCCAAGCTCTTCGAGGTCACCACGCCGGGCGGCCAGTCGTACGACTACACCCACCCGCTGGACTCCGGCGAGGCGCTCAACAACTCCTTCGCCGCGGTCTCCCCCGACGCCCAGTGGCTGGTGGAGGGCGAGTGGAACACCGAGACCCGGTTGCAGGTCTTCCCCGCGCCGCTGACCAACCCGTCCACGCCGAGCACCGGCGGCACCCTCGCCCAGGCCGGGCAGATCACCCTCGACCACAGCGTCTCGGACATCCAGGGCTGCGACTTCGTCTCCGCGACCCGGCTGGTCTGCGCCTCCGACGACGCCACGAAGGACGTCCTCCAGGTCGACCTGCCGCACGCGCTGGACGGCACCCCGGTCACCGGGCAGGTCAGCACGCTCTTCCAGATCCCGCAGAGCAGCATCTGCTCGGGCACCTTCGAGGCCGAGGGTGTCGACTACGACCCGTCCGCCAAGCTGCTGCGGGTGGAGATCGTACCGCCGAGCGTGTGCGAGGTCGCCACCACGATCTACGCCTACCGGCCGACGACCGGCTGATCAGCTGACCGGCGGGCGATCCGGCTGACCTGTGGGCCGTTCGCCCCTACCCGAGCCGCAGGTGCCGGGCCGGGTCGAGGAGTACGCGGCCGCCGATCTCGATGGTGCCGTCGGCGCCGGGCGCGCAGAGGATCTGGGCGCCCGGCGCCTCGCTGACGTTCAGGGCCCGTTGCAGGTGGTGGGCGAGCAGGAGGGCGCCGGCGCCGGTGGGACCCGGGCGGGGGGACGCGGTGCCGTGGTGTTCGGCGCCGACGACCCGACCGGCCGCCTCGTCGGACCACGCCCAGGCGTAGTGGCGTTCCTCGGCGTCGCCGGCCGGCAGCGCCTCGACCAGCGCCGGAGCGGCGTACTGCCGCAGGGCGCACGGCGCCGCCCAGCCGGCCAGCGCGGTGACCCAGCCGAACTCCCCGTCGTGCCGGGCGAACACGTCGCCGAGCGAGGGGATCTCCAGGATCTCCAGGTCGAGCAGCCAGGCCGCGCCGATCAGCGCGTGCGGGGCCAACTCGCAGCCCGGTACGGAGCCCGGCTCCGCGCCCGGCGCGGCGGGCCGGCCGGGCCGGTGCACCTCGACGGCGCCGCGCTCCGGGTCGTCCACGAACACGGTGTGCGGGCAGCCCAGCCGCGCGGCCAGTTCCCGGCGCGAGCGGTGGTCGGGATACGGCCGCCCGTCGCGTACGACCGCGACCTCGCTGCCGTGGCGGCGGTCGGGGCCGCACAGCACGGTCAGCACGTCGACACTGGTACGGGTGGCTGGCACGGGAGCATTCAACCAGCCCGGGCCGTACCGCGGTCACCGGTCGTGTCGCGTTGCGGGCGGCGGGCCGGGCCGGGACAGTGGGCCCATGACACGGACGGCGGCAACGGACCCGGCGGCCATGCTCGCGGTGGCCCTCCAGGAGGCGCGGGCGGGGCTGGCCGAGGGCGGGGTCCCGATCGGCGCGGCCCTGTTCGGCCCGGACGGCGACCAGCTCGGCCGCGGCCGCAACCGCCGGGTGCAGGACGGCGATCCGTCGGCGCACGCCGAGACCTCGGCGTTCCGGGCGGCGGGGCGGCTGCGCGGCTACCGCCACACCACCATGGTCACCACCTTGTCGCCGTGCTGGTACTGCTCCGGCCTGGTACGGCAGTTCGGCATCGGCCGGGTGCTGATCGGCGAGGCGCGCACCTTCCACGGCGGCCACGACTGGCTCGCCGAGCACGGCGTGCGGGTGACGGTGCTGGACGACGACGCGTGCGTCACGCTGATGCGGGACTTCATCGTAGCGCGGCCGGAGTTGTGGGCCGAGGACATCGGGGAGTAGCCCCCGCGGGAGGTCCTCGGCGGCACGGGCGCCGGACCGCCCGGATAGGTCGCGGGGCGGTCCGGCGGTCCAACCGCTCTATCAGCGGCGGCAGATGACCATCCGTCAGGTGCGACGCACCCGTCAGTCGAAGGCGTTCACGCCGGTGAGTTCGGCCGACAGGGTCCACAGCCGGGCCGCCTGCTCGGGGTCGATGGCGTACTCCTTGACGCCGGTGCGGGGGCCGTCGGGCACCGCGACGTCCGCGATGTCGCAGTCCTCCAGGTAGACCCCGCCCTTGCCGTCGAGTTGGGGCGAGGTGGCGGCGAAGACCTGGGTGGCGGCGCCCTGTTCGGGCGTCTTGAAACCCTCCGGGTTCAGCGGGTTGCCGTCCTCGTCGATCCAGCCGCGGTCCACCATCTCCTGCTGGGGAAGGTGGCGTTGGAGCGGGGTGAGGATACCGCCGGGGTGCAGCGCGAAGGCCCGCACGCCGCGGTCGCGGGCGAGGGCGTCGAGCTGGACGGCGAACAGCACGTTGGCGGTCTTGGCCTGGCCGTACGCCTCCCACTTGTCGTAGTCGCCCTGCTCGAACCCGAGGTCGTCCCAGCGGATCGCGGAGTAGTGGTGACCGGCGGAGGAGACCGCGACGACCCGGCCGCGGCCCCGCTCGATCGCCGGCCACAGCCGGTTGACCAGGGCGTAGTGGCCGAGGTGGTTGGTGGCGAACTGCGCCTCCCAGCCCGGGCCGACCCGGGTCTCCGGGCAGGCCATGACGGCAGCGCTGTTGATGACGAGGTGGATGTCGCGGCCGGTGGCGAGGAAGCGCTCGGCGAACTTCTCGACGCTGCCGAGGTCGGCCAGATCCAGTTCCTCCAGCTCGACGCCGTCGATGCCGGCCAGCGCCTCCCGCGCGGTGTCGGGGCGGCGGGCCGGCACGACGACGTGCGCGCCGGCCGCGGCCAGCGCGCGGGTGGTCTCCAGGCCGAGCCCGGAGTAGCCGCCGGTGACGACCGCGAGCTTCCCCGTCAGGTCGATTCCGCGCAGGACCTCGGCCGCGGTGCTCTCGGCGCCGAATCCGGATGCGATGGGCTGCTGTGGTGTGGTCATGGCTTCGAGGCTAGGAGCTGGAGTGCTCTCCAAGGCAAATGGCTGCGCGGCATTCGAGCCGAACGGCGGCGGGTTTCACCTCTTCCGCCGCGTTCAGCCGCTGCCGGCCCCGGTGTCGGGCGCGGCTCCTGAAGCGGGCGCGGTTCCGTGCCCGGGTGCGGTTCCGGTGTCGGGCGCGGCTCCGTGCCCGGGTGCGGTTCCGGTGTCGGGCGCGGTTCCGTGCCCGGGCGCGGCGCCCGGACCAGGTGCGGCGCCCGGACCAGGTGCGGCTCCGGGATCAGGCTCCGCGCCGGCAGGGGGCCGGGACAGCACGGCCGTGGCCACGTACGACACCACGACCGCCACGATCACCAGCGGCATCACGGTCAGGCCGTCCTTGCCGAGCAGGAGGGTGGCCAGCAGCACCGACGTGAGCGGCAGCCGCAGCATGGCCACGCTCATCGCCCCCATCCCGGTGGCGAAGGCGGCGACCAGTGGCAGGCCGGGCAGGTGCGACATGAGCACGCCGCCGGCCGCGCCGACGAACAGGGCCGGGAAGATCGGGCCGCCGCGGAAGGCGCTCAACGACGCGGAGTACGCCAGGACCTTGCACACGATCAGCAGCGCGAGCGTGCCGATCGAGAACGTGGCGGCGTCGCTGAGCAGCGGACCCATCGCGGTCTGCCCGGAGTAGAGCACATCGGTGGCGGACTTGCCCGAGCCCTCCGCGTAGGCGACGGCCAGGCCCGCGACGACCAGGCCGAGCAGCACGGTGAGCGGCAGCCGGTGGCCCTCGACGTGCCGGCGCAGCCGCCGCGCGAGCCACCGGAGCCCGGCCGCGAGCAGTGCCGCGGCCAGCCCGATCAGCAGCGCCCAGCCGAACTCGGCCGCGGTGGGGTCGGCCGCCTTCGGCACGTGCGGCAGCTTCAGGGAGTACGTCCCGAGGCCCGTCCACGAGCCCATGCCGACGAAGATGAGCGCGCCGATCCCGGACGCGAGCAGGCCGGGCACCAGCACCGGGCCGAGCATCGGACCGCCCAGCCCGGCCGCCTCCATCAGCAGGAACGCGCCCAGCAGCGGCGAGCCGAGCAGCGAACTGACCGCGGCGAAGCTGCCGGTGGCGCCGACCACCGCGTACGTCCGCTCGGGCAGGCCGGGCCGCAGCAGCCGGATCGACCCGGCGGCCAGCCCGCCGCCCAGCGCGAGCAGCGGCGCCTCCGGGCCGAGCACCGCGCCGAAGGAGAGGGTGGCGAGGGCGGCGAGGAAGACGCCGGGCAGCGCGCTCAGCCCGAACGTGCCGGTGGCGGAGAACCCGTCGGTCGGCTCGTGGCCGCCTCCGCCGGGCAGGAAGCGTACGCACAGCGCGGTCAGCACCCCGCCGACCGCGAGCATCGGCACCGGCCACCACGGCGGGGTCCCGTCGAAGCCGAGCGAGCGGGGCAGGTCGTGGTAGATCAGCGGTTCGAGCTTCGCGGTCAGCGCGAGGAAGCCGAACGCCGCCGCGGAGATCGGGACGCCGAGCAGGACCGCGAATCCCAGCAGGCCGAGGTAGCCGCGGCTGCGCAGCAGCGCGTCCGCCTCGGCCGCCACGCCTTTTCCGCCCGAACCGGCCCCGGGCGCGCCGCCCGTGCCCGGCCCGCCACCCGTTCCACCGCCCGATCCGCCGGGTGCGCCCGCCGCCCCTTCCGCCCCGGCTGCCCCGCCCGCCATGACCCACCGCCTCACCGCCGACCGCGTTCGCGTACCCCGACCCGCCGACCCAAGCACCAGGCGCCGCCCGCCCGGCCGCCGACACCGGTCAGGTCACCCGGCGGAGCGGCGGGAGCGGGCCGAATGCCGCAAGGAACGCGCCGCGCCCCGCGGTTCACGGGGCCTGCCGCGACGGACCCGGCACCGGACCCGCCCCGCGGTCATCCACGCGCCCGCCCGCTCCCCGACCACCCCGCCACGCGTACGCTCGGTGACGGCTCCGGCACATCCCGTCCGCTACGGTGAGGCGTGTGACAGCTCAGCCCGGACCCCGGTGCCTGGTGACCGGGGCGACCGGGTACATCGGCGGCCGGCTCGTCCCGCAACTCCTCGACGCCGGACACGAGGTGCGGTGCCTGGCCCGCACCCCGCTGAAACTGCGCGACCACCCGTGGGTGGGCCGGGTCGAGGTCGCGGCCGGCGACGTGCTGGACCGCGAGGCGGTGGGCGCGGCGCTGCGGGACGTCGAGGTGGCGTACTACCTGGTGCACGCGCTCGGCACCGGCGCCGAGTTCGAGCAGACCGACCGCAAGGCGGCGCGGATCTTCGCCGAGCAGGCCAGGGCCGCAGGCGTGCGGCGGATCGTCTACCTCGGCGGGCTCACCCCGCGGGACGTGCCGACCGGCCGGCTCTCGCCGCACCTGCGCTCGCGCACCGAGGTCGGCGAGATCCTGCTGGCGTCGGGCGTGCCGACCACGGTGCTGCGGGCCGCGGTGATCATCGGTTCGGGCTCCGCGTCGTTCGAGATGCTGCGCTACCTCACCGAGCGGCTGCCGGCGATGGTGACGCCGAGTTGGGTACGCACCCGGATGCAGCCGATCGCCGTCCGCGACGTGCTGCGCTACCTGGTGGGCAGCGCCGCCATGCCGTCCGACGTGAACCGTGCGTTCGACATCGGCGGCACCGGCGTGGTCACGTACCGGGACATGATGCGGCGGTACGCGGCGGTGGCCGGGCTGCCGCGGCGGGTGATCGTGCCGGTGCCGGTGCTCACGCCCCGGCTGTCCAGCCACTGGGTCGGGCTGGTCACGCCGGTCCCGGCGAGTGTGGCGCGCCCGCTCGCCGAGTCGCTGAGGCACGAAGTGGTCTGCCACGAGCACGACATCGCCGACCACGTGCCCGACCCGCCCGGCGGTCCGCTCGACGTGGACACCGCGCTGCGGCTGGCGCTGCAACGGGTGCGGGACGCGCAGGTCACCACCCGCTGGTCGTCGGCGTCGGTGCCCGGCGCGCCGAGCGACCCGCTGCCGACCGACCCCGACTGGACCGGCGGCAGCCTCTACACCGACGAGCGGGAGGCGGCGGTCGACGCCTCACCGGCCGATCTGTGGCGGGTGATCGAGGGCATCGGCGGTGAACACGGCTGGTACTCCTTCCCGTTGGCGTGGGCGGTGCGCGGCTGGCTGGACCGGCTGGTGGGCGGGGTCGGGCTGCGGCGCGGCCGGCGCGACGCGGAACGGCTGCGGATCGGCGACTCGTTGGACTTCTGGCGGGTGGAGGAGATCGAACGGGGCCGGCTGCTGCGGTTGCGCGCCGAGATGCGGCTGCCCGGCCCGGCGTGGCTGGAGATGCGCGCGGGCACCGACGGTTCCGGCCGCACCCGCTACCGCCAGCGCGCCGTCTTCCAGCCCCGCGGTCTGCTCGGGCACGCCTACTGGTGGGCCATCTCCCCTTTCCACGCTGCCGTGTTCGGCGGGATGGCGCGCAACATCGCGCGGGCGGCGAGCCGTATGGACGCCTCCGGGGGACGCTCCTCCGCCGCGGGCGCGTCGGGCCGGCTCACGAAAGGCGGCCGCACGGGATGAGCGGGTCCGCCACGTCCGCCGACTCCGCTATGGGCGGGGCACGTTCGGCCACGACGCGGCGTGCGGTCGTGCTGTTCACCTCCGACCTGCGGGTGCACGACCATCCGCCGCTGCGGGCCGCGCTGGCCGGCGCGGACGAGGTGGTGCCGCTGTTCGTCCGCGATCCCGCGGTGGACGGCGCCGGGTTCGCCGCGCCCAACCGGCGGGCGTTCCTGGCCGACTGCCTGGGCGCGCTGGACGCCGGGCTGCGCGAGCGCGGCGGGCGGCTGGTGCTGCGGGCCGGGGAGACGGTCGCGGAGGTGTGCGCGGTCGCGCGGGAGGCGGACGCGGCCGAGGTGCATGTGGCCGCCGGGTGCAGCGGGTTCGCGCAGCGCCGTGAGGAGCGGCTGCGGCGCGCCCTCACCGCGGACGGGCGGCGGCTGCACGTCCACGACGCGGTGGTCACGGCGGTGCCGCCGGGCCGGGTCACCCCGCAGAACTCCGAACACTTCGCGGTGTTCACCCCGTACTTCCGGCGCTGGCGGCAGGAGGGGCTGCGCGATCCGCTGCCCGCACCGAGAGCCGTGCGAGTGCCGGAGTCGGTGCGGTCGGTCGCGATCGAGCCGCGCGCGGCGGTCGGCGCGGTGTCACCCGAACTGGCCGCGGGCGGTGAGGACGTGGCCCGGCGGCTGCTCACCGCGTGGCTGCGGCGCGGTGTCGGGGAGTACGACGCGCGCCATGACGACATGCCGGGGGACGCGACGTCGCGGCTCTCCCCGCACCTGCACTTCGGCACGCTCTCGCCGGTCGAGGCGGTACGGCGGGCGGTGGCGAAGGGCGGGCCGGGCGCGGAGGCGTTCGCCCGGCAGGTGTGCTGGCGCGACTTCAACCACCAGTTGCTCGCCGCCCGTCCGGCGGTGTCAGCGGCCGACTACCGTACCCGGCACGACCGTTGGCGTACCGGGGCTTCGGCGGAGGCCGACGCGGAGGCGTGGCGGCGGGGCCGGACCGGCTACCCGGTGGTCGACGCGGCGATGCGGCAACTGCGTACGGAGGGCTGGATGCACAACCGGGGCCGGCTGCTGACCGCGAGCTTCCTGACCAAGACCCTCTACCTGGACTGGCGGGTGGGCGCCCGGCACTTCCTGGAGCTGCTGGTCGACGGCGACATCGCCAACAACCAGCTCAACTGGCAGTGGGTGGCGGGCACCGGCACCGACTCCCGTCCCAACCGGGTGCTCAATCCGCTGCTCCAGGCGAAGCGGTACGACCCGGACGGCAGTTACGTGCGCCGCTGGGTGCCGGAGCTGGCCGGTGTGGCGGGTGCGGCGGTGCACGAGCCGTGGAAGCTGCCGGCGCGGGAGCGCGCGGGGTGCGGCGACTATCCCGAGCCGATCGTCGAACTGGCCGAGGGGCTGGCCCGGTTCAGGCAGGCGCGGGGGCTCGGGTAGCGAAGCGGCCGGACGTGGACCGTGGCCGCATGGCGGTGCCGCCGGACGGGATGCGTCCGGCGGCACCGTGGAGCGGTGGAGCGTTCAGAGCGGTGGAGCCGTGGTGCGGTGGTGCGGTGACGCCGTGGTGCGTTCAGAGCCGTGGAACGTTCAGAGCAGTGGAGCCGCGGGTCAGATGTTCCAGACCTGGAACTCCGAGAGCTGCCCGGCCGGCCAGCCGGTGTTCGCCGTGATGTTCAGCCGGAAGTAGCGCTGGCTGGTCGCGGGGAACGACAGGGTGACGGCGTTGGACGAGGTCGGGCTGAAGCTGTAACTCGCCGACGCCTTCAGGGTGGTGAAGGTGGAGCCGTCGGTGCTCGCGGACAGCGCCAGCGTCTCGTTGCGGGCACCCCAGCTCGCGGGGAGCTGGAGCACGACCCGGCTGGCGCTCTGCGCGGAGCCGAGGTCCACCTGGACCCACTGCGGGAAGGCGCTGTTGGCGCTCTCCCAGTAGCTGTCCTGGTTGCCGTCCGTCACGTTGGACGAGGGGTAGACGTCGGTGTGGCTGGACTCGCTGGTGGCCGCGTGCAGGGCCAGGTTGGCGCTCACCGTGCCGGTGCCGGTGCCGGTCAGCGGGACCGTGGTCGGGCTGTTCGACGCGTTGCCGGTGACGGTGAGGGTGCCGGTGCGGGCGCCGGTCGCGGTGGGCTTGAAGGTGACGCTCACCGTGCAGGTGCCGCCCGCCGCGATCGAGCTGCCGCAGGTGTTGGTCTCCGCGAAGTCACCGGAGGCCGCGATCGAGGAGACCGACGCGGCCGCGGAGCCGCTGTTGGTGAGGGTGACGGTCTTCGGGTCGCTGCTGATGCCCGGTGCCACGCTGCCGAAGCTCAGCGACGACGGGCTGGCCGCGAGGGTCGCCGAGGACGGCGGAGTGCCGCCGCCGCTCCCGCTCGGGAAGACCTCCAGGTCCGACAACTGGGCTTGCGTCCAGCCGGAGTTGGCGGTGATGTTCACCCGGACGTACCGCGCGTCGGCGGCGTTGAAGGTGATGGTGACGGTGTTGCCGGTGGACGGGTCGAAGGTGCGGTCGGCGGAGGCCGCCAGCGTGGAGAAGCTGGAGCCGTCCGTGGAGCCCTGCACCGACAGGGTCTGGGTGCGGGTGGACCACGCCGTGGCCGGCGGGAGCTTGAGCACGACCTTGCCGACGCTGTAGCTCGCGCCGAGGTCGACCTGCGCCCACTGCGGGAACGCGCCGGAGCTCTCCCAGTACGTCGACGCGTCCGGGTCGGTGATGTTCGTCGCCGGGTAGAGGCTGTTGCTGCTGCTCGCGGTGGCGGGCTTGCCGGCCGCGATGTCGGTGCCGCTGTCGATGCCGCTGCCGGTCAGGCCGACCGTGGTCGGGCTGTTGTTGGCGTTGCTGGTGACGGTGAGGGTGCCGCTGCGGGCGCCGCCGGTGGTCGGCTTGAAGGTGACGTTGACGGTGCAGGAGGCGCCGACCGCGACGGTGGAGCAGTTGTTGGTCTGGGCGAAATCACCGGTCACCGCGACGCCGGAGACGGTCGCGGAGGTGGTGCCGGAGTTGGTGACGGTCACCGCCTGCGCGGCGGTGGTGTCGCCGACCACGGTGCCGGCGAAGGACAGGCCGCCCGGGTTGGTGTTGAGAATCGGGCCGGGTGCGGTGCCGGTGCCGGACAGGGTGACGGTGTTGGTGACGCCGCCGGCGTTGACGGTCAGCGAACCGGTGCGCGCACCGGTCGCGGTCGGGCTGAACTTGACGCTGACCGTGCACGACCCGTTCGCCGCGATGGAGCTGCCGCAGGTGTTGGTCTGCGCGAAGTCACCGGAGGCGGCGATCGAGGAGACCGACGCGGCCGCGTTGGTCGGGTTGGAGACGGTCACGCTCTGCGCGGCGCTGGTGGTGCCGGTGGCGACCGAACCGAAGGACAGCGCGCTGGGGCTGGCGGTGACGCCGGACGGCGGGTACGGCGGGAAGACCGGGGTCGGCCACGGCCCGCAGACCGGGGTGCCGTCGATCCCGGAGTTGCCGCCGCCGTCGGTGACCGCGAAGTTGCCGCCCTCGCAGCTGTAGACCGGGGAGGGGGCGCCCACGCCGGTGGCGGTGACGTTGGTGAACTTCGCGGCGCCGCCGGTCTGTTCCTGGAGCGCGAAGGTGCCGGTGCCGGCGATGGTGACGTTGCTGAGGTTGACCCCGCTGACCGTGCCCTCCACCCACTGCACGGCCTCGTACGGGCTCTGCTCGATCAGGGCGTTGGAGACGTTGATCGGGCCGGTGATGGCGCCCTGGCTGCCGTCGAACCACAGCGCGCCTACGCCGAACTGCCAGTTCGGGTCGAGGCTGCCGTCGCGGATCATGGTGTTGTTGCTGATGGTGGTGGTGCCGACCGGCGTGGAGGTGAAGCGCTGGCCGACCTGGATGCCGCCGCCCTGCGCGAGGCCGGTGTCCTGGACCAGGTTGCCGGTCACGGTGTTGTCGTGGCCGCCGTAGATCGCGATGCCGTTGGCGAGGGTCTGCACCGAGACGGTGTTGTTCGAGATGGTGTCGTTGGCGTCGGCGCCGAGCGAGGAGTCCGCCCAGGTGGCGATGCCGTCGTCACCGGTGTTGCGGATGTCGCTGTTGGTGACCGTCGAATTGGTCACCCCGCCGTGGAAGTTGATGCCGTCGGCGGTGGTGTCGCGGATGCGCATCCCGCTGAAGGTCAACTTGTCCATCGGGCCGTCCATCCAGGCCCCGACCTTCATGTGGTCGATCCACAGGTTGGAGACGGACGAGTTGCTCATCGCGCCGCCGATCCCGTTCACCTGCGCGTTGTCGTCGCGCTCCTGGACGTTGCCGAAGATCGCGAAGTTCTGCAGGTGGACGTTGGTGCTCGCCGGGCCGCCGGTGCCGTAGGTCCCGTAGAAGCCGGGGGCGGTGCCGGTGACGGTCGAGTACCACATGCCGGCGCCCGCGACCGTGACGTTGTTGACGCTGATGTGGCCGGGGATGTTGTACGTGCCCGGCGGAATCCACACGGTGCCGCCCGACCCGGCCGCGCTGATCGCGGCGTTGAACGCGGCGGTGGAGTCGGCCGCGCCGCTGGAGTCGGCGCCCTCGCTGGTCACCGAGACCGAGCCGGCCGGCTGCGGGAGCGCGGCGCCGACCTGTTCGAAGTCGGCGAAGTCGAGGGTGTAGGAGGACGCGCTGTCGCCCGCGTCGACCTGGAACTTGAAGGTGGTGCCGGCCGGGTAGGTCGTGTCGAAGAGCCGGTGCGCCTCGTCGTAGAAGTGATGCGGGTTGCTGCCCGGCGAGTTGGTGAACGGATAGCTGCCGTAGTACCAGGAGTACGCGTTCGTCAGCGTGAAGTCCGGCTGCTTGGTGCCGTTGACGTACAGCGACAGCGGCGCCGTGTACACCGAGCCGCCTGCGGTGTCCGGGATGCTGTACCGGAAGTCGATCGAGTTCGTGGCGACCGGCGTGGTGAACGTGACGTACTTGCCCGAGCCCTGCAGCGTCACCGCCTTGCGGTAGGACGCCTCGTCGGCGAGGTTGCCGGCCGCGTAACTCGGGCCGATCACGGTGCCGTTGGTGGCGGAGTTCTCCGCTTGCACCTCGACGTAGGGAAGGTTCGCGCCGCTGCCGCCGGTGGCGACCGCCGCCGTGGCCGCGACCGCGGGCTGGAACGCGAGGCCGAGCACGCCGCCCGCGGCGAGCACCGCGGTGGTGCCTCCGACCGCGACCGCACGTCTGAGACTTCGCAGGTGTCTGAACACGTCTTGCTCCTTTCGACACGAACAGCCGGACCGGCACCGCGGCGCCGAGCGCGACCGGGTGCGGGCCGAGGAGTGCACGAGCTGGGAGGAGGGGTGGGGAGAGGGGGGAAACGCCGGTGCACCACCGGGGTTCGGGTGGCGACGCAGGGGGACCGTAACCCCTCCGACACATCGCTGCAATATCCAGATCCGTTTTCGTTGAATCTCGACTTTTACTTGCAAGATTGAGTGTGATCACTTGAGTAACTGGCCGCCGTGACACGGGAGTCGGCGGGGTTCGCACCGACCGCGCGGCAGGGGCGCGGGGCGGAGGCGGGCGGCCGGCGGACACCACTCCGCACACCGCCACGCACACCGCGACGGCATCGGACGTGCCGGGGCCGTTTCCTCCGCTTGCGCGAGGTCACAATCACGTGAAAACGGCCTGGCCGGAGCGTCTCGCGCCATTGACAGGCGGCTTTGCAGTGATTGTCATGGACATCAATCGAGACCGTGCCCGAGTGGCCCGTTCCGCGCGGTCCCGGACGAGGAGGTCAGCCCGCACCGTGGCACACGAAGCCGCCCGCGCAGCACCGGCCTACCGGCCGTACGCACCCCTGCCCGCGCCCGCGCGCACGGGCGGCGGCGCCGTGCGGCGCCCGCGCACCGCCCCGACCGGACGCGAGGCGCTGCTGGAGGCGGGGTGGGAACACCTCGCGCGCAGCGGCGGGTTGCTGCTGCACGGCCCGGCCGGGATCGGCAAGTCCGTGGTGCTCGACGCGCTCGCCGCGCGCGCCGCCGACGAGGGCGCAACGGTGCTGTGCTGCTCCCCCACCGCCGCGGACACCCCGCTGCCGTACCTGGGGGTGATCGACCTCTTCGCCCGGGTGCCCGAGGACGTGGTGCGGGCGCTGCCGTCCGGGCCGCGTACCGCGCTGCGCACCGCGCTGCTGCGCGGGCACGGACCGGTCGGGCCGTACGGCGGGCTGGCGGTGCGGCTGGCCGTGCTGGAGGCGCTGCGGCTGCTGGCCGCGCGGGCACCGGTCGTGCTGGTGGTGGACGGCCTGCAGTGGCTGGACGAACCGAGCGCGGAGGTACTGGCGTTCGTCGCGCGCCGGCTGGAGAGCACCGACGTGCGGATGGCCGCGACCGAGCAGGTGGCCGAGGACGGCCGGCCCGCCCGCGCCCGCTGCTGCCCGGCCGGCAGCGCCGAAGTCACCGTGCCCGCACTGGGGGACGACGACATCGCGCTGCTGCTGCTCGCCTCCGGCGTCACCCTGCCGCCGTCCGCGCTGCGCGCGGTGCTGCACGCCGCGGCCGGAAACCCGCTGTACGCGCTGGCGTTGGGCCGGGACGCGCTGCGGGCCGGCACGCCCTCGCTCCCCGACGGCCACCAGCCGGTGCCGCCGGAGCTGCGCGCGCTCGTGCTGGACCGGGTCCGCACGCTGCCCGGGCCGGTCCAGGAGGTGCTGCTGCTGGCCGCGGCCGCCACCCGGCCGACCCTCACCCTCCTTCGATCGGCGGCCGGCACCGAGCCCACCGCGGCCGCGCTGGACGCCGCGGAGCGGCTCGGGGTGGCGGCCTGCGACGCGTCGGGCGCGGTGCGTTTCAGCCATCCGCTGCTGCCCGTCGCGCTGAGCGCGGACGCCTCGGGACCGGCCCGCCGCCGCGCGCACGCGCTGCTGGCCGCCGCGGTCGGCGAACCCGTCGACGCGGCACGGCACCTGGCGCTGGCACACCCACAGGAGGACGAGGCGACCGCCGGTACGGTGATGGCCGCCGCGCAGCTGGCCCGGCAGCGCGGCGAGGCCGCCACCGCGGCCGAGCTGGCCGCGCTCGCCGCCGGCCGGACCCCCGCCGACCGCACCGAGCTGCACGACCAACGCCTGCTGGCCGCCGCCGGGTTCGCCTGCGACGCCGGCCACCGCGAGGAGTCCGAGCGGATCGCGCAGAGCGTGCTGGACGGCTCCGCGTCGGCGCCCGGCCGGGTCGCCGCCCGGCTGGTGCTGCTGCGCAACGCCGGGCAGGCGCTGCGCGACAAGGCCGCGCTGATCACGGACGGGCTGCGGGAGGCGGCCGGGGACCAGGCGCTGGAAGCGAAGTTGTACGACTGGGCGGCGCTGCGCGGCCTGCTGTGCGGCGAGTTGGCGCAGGCGGCCGAGCACGCGCTGCGCGCCGCCCGCCGCGCCGCGGCCGTCGGGGACACCGGCACGGAGGTGGACGCGCTGTCCACGCTCGCCCGGGTGCGCTCGCTGGCCGGCGAACCGGCCGCCGCCGAGGCCGCGTTGGACCAGGCGCTGGCCCGGGCCGACCACGGACCGCGCAGTTGGGGCATCCAGCGGATGCGGGCGATCCTCACCCTCGACTCCGACCGGGTCGGGTCCGCGCGGGCCCAGGTGCTCGCGCTGCTGGGCGCCACCGGCGCGGCGGCCGACGTCGAGCAGGACGTGGCGTCGCTGGTGGCGCTCACCCGGGTCCAGGTGCGGGCCGGCGAGTGCCGGGAGGCGCTGCGGACCGCGGCGCACTGCGCCCGCGTGGTCGCCGACGCCGGCCTGACCTCCGCGCCCGCGCTCTACGCGGCGGCCCTGGCGCGGACGTTCGGCGGCGACACGGACGAGGCGTGCCGGCTCGCGGTGGAGGCGGTGGCCGCCTCGGAGGCCGACGGCGACCAGCTCTTCCTGCTGCGCGCGCTCGCGGCGCTGGGGCAGGCCGCGCTCTTCGCGGGCGACCGGCGGCGCGCGGCCCAGTCCGTCGAGTCGCTGCGCCGCGCGCTGGAGATCGGTGCCGCGATGGGCGCCGCCGACCCGCCGCTGCTGTGCTGGCACGCCGACCTCGCCGAGGCGCTGGTGACCGCGGGCGAGACGGACGCGGCCGCCACGGTGCTCGGCCTGGCCCGCGCCCGGGCCACGGGGCCGGTGCCTGGCAGCGTGCTGGCGGCGCTGGAGCGCACCGAGGGGCTGCGGGAGGCGGCGGCCGGGCGGGCGAAGGAGGGCGCGGTGCTCCTGCGCTCGTCGGCGCAGCGACTGCGCCCGCTGGAGTTGCCGGTGGAGCTGGTCCGTACGCTCACCGCGCTCGGCGCGGTGGAGCGCCGGGCCCGGCACCGTACAGCGGCGCGGGCCGCGCTCACCGAGGCGCTGGAACTGGCCGAGCGGACCGGCGCGGCGCCGCTCGCCGCGCGGGCCCGGGACGAACTCGCCCGGGTGGACGCGGTGGTGCGCGGCACGGCGAGCGCGGCGCACCTGACGCCGGCGGAGACGCGGGTCGCCGATCTCGTCCGCGGCGGGGCCACCAACCGGGAGGTGGCCGCGGAGCTGTTCATCAGCGTCAAGACGGTCGAGGGGACGCTGTCGCGGCTGTACCGGAAGTTCGGTGTGCGGTCCAGGACGGAACTGGCCCATGTGATGGCGTCCGCGGGGCTCCGGCCGGCGTAGGGGCAACGGCACCGGCACCCGCCCCCGCACCCCGCGCACGTACCCGCACCCTGCGCACGTACCGGCACCCGCGCTCCGCACCCTGCGCACGCACCCGGACCGCGAGCGCCCCGGCCCGCCGCCCCACCCCCGCATCCCCGGCGAGCCCGCGCCCGCCGCCCGCCGCTCCTCCCCTCGGACTCCCCTGGACCTGCGCGCACACCATTCCCCCACATACGGCCCACCAACTCCCCACACCTGCCACGGGAAACACATCGTTAACAGTCGTCGCAAGGGTTCCCACGCTTATGTCCGGCCCCAACCGTCCCTAGCGTGGTGGTCGTCCCGATCCGGGCACCATCCCCTCATGGAGGACCTTCGTGACGCTCCGTCTGAAACTGCTGGTCGCCGCCGCGACTCCAGCGTTGCTGGCCGCGGCCATCCCCGCCGCGTACGCCGCCGCCCCCCACGCGGACTCGGCCCGTACCTCCCTGTCCGGCGACGTCGTGCCGGGCCTCACCTCGCACGCCGTCCGCACCGGTGACGTCGCGGCCGGAAAGCAGATATCCGTCGCGGTGAGCCTCACGGCCCGGAACGAGGGCGCGCTGGACACCTTCATCGCCAACGTCAGCGACCCCCACTCCTCCTCCTACGGCCACTACCTGACGAAGGCGCAGTACGCCGCCAAGTTCGGCCGCAGCGACGCCGACGTCAAGAAGGTCACCGACTACCTGCGCTCCCAGGGGCTCAAGGTCGGCAAGGTGCACTCCGGCAACCAGCTGATCGACGCCACCGGCACCGCCACGCAGCTGAAGAAGGCGTTCGGCACCACGCTGGCGAACTACAAGGACGGCGCCACCGGCCGCACCTTCTACGCCAACACCGCCGCGCCGTCGGTGCCCTCCTCGATCGCCTCGATCGTCGGCAGCGTCTCCGGCCTCAACAACCGCTCGCTGCTGCACCACACGGACGCGAAGGTCACCCCGCACAACGGCCCGGGCGGCGGCTACACCCCGGCGCAGATCAAGGGCGGCTACAACGTCTCCGGCGCCACCGGCAGCGGCCAGAAGGTCGCGCTGCTGGAGTTCGACGGCTTCCAGCAGTCCAACATCACCAAGTACGACAGCAACTACGGCCTCAGCTCCACCGCGCCCACCGTCAGCAAGGTGGACGGCGGCTCCGGCTCGCTCGGCGACGGGCAGGTCGAGGTCGAGCTGGACATCGAGGTGCTGAACGCGGTCGCGCCGGCCGCGCAGATCACGGTCTTCGAGGGCCCCAACTCCGACGCCGGCGAGGTCGACACCTACCAGGCGATCGTGGACAGCGGCATCCCCGTCACCTCGATCAGCTGGGGCGCCGCCGAGTCGGAGCGCACCAGCGCCAACATCACCGCCGTGGACGCCGTCTTCAAGCAGGGCGCGGCCGAGGGCCTGGGCTTCTTCGCGGCCTCCGGTGACGACGGCTCCGACGACGCCGGCAACGGCGGCAAGTCGGTCGACTACCCGGCGAGCGACCCGTACGTCACGGGCGTCGGCGGCACCACGCTGACGGTCACCTCGGGGAACGCCTGGAGCAAGGAGACCGCCTGGTCCGGCGGCGGCGGTGGCGTGTCCACCCAGTTCGCCATCCCGAGCTGGCAGACCTCGGTCCAGAAGAGCGCGGGCGGCGGCAAGCGCCAGGTGCCGGACGTCTCGGCGCTGGCCAACCCGAGCCCGGGTGTGTCCATCTACTCGCAGGGCAGTTGGGGCCAGGTCGGCGGCACCAGCGCCGCGGCGCCCGAGTGGGCCGCCTTCGCCGCCCTCTACAACCAGCAGGCCACCGCGGCCGGCAAGGCCAAGCTCGGCTTCGCCAACCCGGCGCTGTACACGGCGGCCGGCACCGGCTTCCACGACATCACCAGTGGCAACAACGGCGCCTACTCGGCCGCCAAGGGCTGGGACTTCGTGACGGGTTGGGGCTCGTACAACGCCGCCACCCTCTCGTCCACGCTGCTCGGCCAGTGAGGTGACGGCCTTCGGGCCGTGAGCACGACCCGGCCCGGACGGGGTGTCCCCGTCCGGGCCGCGGGCTGTTCGGACGTACGGCTCACCACTGACGGTTCAGCGCTGCCGACTTGCCGCCTTGCGGTTTGCGGTTTGCGGTTTGCGGTTTGCGATTTGCGGTTTGCCCGCCTTACGGCTTACGGCCGATGGCCGCGTAGACCGGGGTGCGGTCGCCGCCCTCGGGTTCGGGCCAGGGCATCGGCACCGCGAGCTCCGGATGCCACCGGGGCGCGACGACCAGCCCGGGCTCGACGAGTTCGAAGCCGTCGAAGAACCGCGCCACCTCCGCGTGCGAGCGGACCTGCGCCGGGGTGCCGCCGGCCCGGTAGACCTTCGCCACCCCTTCGCCGGCCTCCGCGTCGAAGTCGCCGGTGACCTGGCTGATGGCGAGGTAACTGCCGGGCACCAGCTGGTCGGTGAGCGTCTTCACGATGCCGTGCGGGTCGAACTCGTCGGAGATGAAGTGCAGCAGCGCGACCATCGTCATCGCGACCGGACGGCTCAGGTCGAGGTGGGCCCGGGCCGCCTCCAGGATCTTCTCCGGCTCCCGGACGTCCGCGTGCACGTAGGAGATCCGGCCCTCGGGGTCCTGCTCGGACAGGCTCTCGGTGTAGCCCAGCACCGTCTTGCTGAAGTCCGTGCACAGGATGCGGGCTTCGGGCCGGGCGGCACGGATGACCTGGTGGTAGTTGGGCTCGGTGGGGATGCCGGTGCCCACGTCGATGAACTGGTCGACCTCCGTCGCCTCGCCGAAGTAGCGGGCCATCCGCAGCAGCAGCATCCGGTTGATCCGGGCCGCGTCCTTGATGCCCGGGTAGGCGCGCTCGGCCGCGTCCACCCGCTCCCGGTCGATCGCGTAGTTGTCCTTTCCACCGAGGATGTAGTCGTACATACGCGCCGAACTCGGCACGTTCTCGGCGTCGTCCACGGTGTTGCCGCCGGTCGCCGGATCGTTCACTGCTGTCTCCCGGGTGGGTGTCGGTACGGACGGGGTCAGGTCAGGGGAGGTCAGGGGAGGTCGGGGCGGGCCAGGAAGTCCGCCCGGCCGTCCTTGGCGGCGGCCACGAACATCGCCATCGCCTCCGCGGGGAAGATCAGCGCGGGACCGCCGGGGTCGGTCGACTGCCGGACCGCGACCCGGCCGCCGACGAGCACCTTGACCTCCACGCACGCTTCGCCGTTGGTGCCGCTCCACGGGCGGGACCAGCCCTCGGCACCGAGGGCGGCGGGGGCATGCGGAACGTGCGGGGCGTACAGCGCGGGCGGCGGATTCATCGCAGGTACTCCTTGCGCAGGCCGTCCAGAAAGCCCTTGGTGCGTCGCCTCGCCAGCGCTCCGGTCATCAGATGCTCGAACGTCTGCCGGTAGAGCTCGACTTCGGCGCTCTCGTCCCGGTACGCGGTGCCCAGGAGGCTGTCGACGCACGCGATGTCCGGGAAGTCCGGGATCGGGAAGCGGAAGAGCGTGAACGGCCCGAACGCGCCCCGGTGCAGGCCGGCTTCGAACGGATGCAGCTGGAGCGCCACGTTCGGCAGGTCGGCGGTCTCCATCAGCCGCTCGATCTGCTCGGCCATCACCGCGCGGTCGCCGGCCGGCCGCCGGATCGCGGTCTCGTCGATCACCGCCCACAGGAACGGCGGGCTGTCGGCGCGGGTCAGCACGTTCTGCCGCTGGAGCCGCAGCGCGACCCTGCGGCGCACCTCGTCGTCGGACTCCCGGGGGAAGCCGAGCCGGATGACCGCCTCGCAGTAGGCCGGGGTCTGGAGCAGCCCGGGCACCACCTGGGGTTCGTAGCTGCGGATCTGGGAGGCGGCGCTCTCCAGGCTGACGTACACCCCGAACCTGCCCGGCAGCACGTCGCGGTAACTCTGCCACCAGCCGGACTCGTTGGCCTTGTCGACCAGGGTCAGGAAGTCAGCGGCCTCGGGCCCGGTGACGCCGTACAGCTCCAACAGGGCTTTGACGGTCGCGTAGTTGAGCGATGTCCTGGCGCCTTCGAGCCGGGTGACGGTGGACTGCGCCACGCGAATGCGCTCACCTGCCTGCGCCGCCGATAACCCCACCGACTCGCGCAGGTCCCGCAGCCGCCGGCCGAGCGAGATCTGCAACACCGTGGGAGCAGCACGCCGTTCACTCACGCCGATGCGCCTTCCTCTTCGCACGTGCGCCGACCGTGGTGGCAGTCTGCCACGCGTTCGGGCATCAAGCACCCTGCATCATGCACATTGCCCCTTGCGTAGTGATCGGATGCCCGCGCATAGTGAAGCCGTGACACCTGCTGTGACGCCCACTCAGATCGCCTCGCGCGGCCGCTCGTACGACCCGCGCGGCATGCGGCGTCCGCACGACTCGTGTATCGGGACCGGCGTCCGCGGCCGGGGCGGTGCGGCCGCAGGAGGTGCGGCGACAGCGGGGCACCACTCCCCCAGCGATCCGGAGACACCATGATCCCCACCGTCCACCCCGAAGTGCAGAAGACCGTCGAGGAGTACCTCGCACCGGTCGCGGGGGTGCGCGGCGCCCTGGTGGTCGCGGCGGACGGGCTGCCGCTGTGCGGGTACGAACTGGACGACGAACGCGTCGAGCACTGGGCGGCGTTGGGCGCCACCATGATGGGCGTCGCGCGGCGGGCCGCGGAGCGGGCCGAGGGCGGCGGCATCCGGACGCTGGTGGTCGACATGCACGACGGGCGGATCGTGCTCTCCGAGGCGGGCTCGGACAGCGTGCTGGTGGTGATAGCCGCGGCGGACGCGGAACTCGACCCGGCCGGACCCGAACTCGCCGCGCTCGGAGCGCAGTTGGTCGGCATCCTCGGTGCGGGTGTGCCGGGCGCCGAGGGGGACGGCCCGTCATGACGGACCCGCGCCCGGCGCGCGTCCCGAGCCCACGGTCCCTGCGCGCCTCAGCCGAAGGGTGCGACGCGCACGTCCGCCCCGCCGCACCCGACCCGTACGGCCCGCACGACCGGTTCGGCCCGCACCCCGCACGCCCCCGGCCCGAGCCGTCACCCCTGCCGCCCGGCCGCCCCGCTCCCGCCCAACCCCCGGTCGGCGCGGTCGTGTTCGGGCTGGCCCTCCAGTCGCTGCGCCGCGGCTCCGCCTCCGGCGCGAACCCGGTACGCGGCCGGGCCGACGCGGCCCGGTCCATCGGCGCCGGCACCCGGGCGATCACCCGCCTGGAAGGCGCGCTCGGCGGCCACGGCATCGGCCCGGATGCCCGCCACGCCCTGCTCGCGCGCTACGGCATGACCGACCCCGAAACCCGCGACGCGACCGCCCGGCTCCTCCACGCGCCCGATCCGGCGGCACTGCACGACAGCGGCCCCGGCTGGCCGCAGCGGCTCGCGGCCTGCGTCGGCCGGGCAGGCAGGGTCCGCACCTACGCCCTGACGGTCTTCCCGCGCGTGCTGTGGACGGCCGGCTACGCCCACGCGCTGTGCACCGCCCACCGGATGCCGCCCGGCCGGTTCACGCCACCGGCCCGGGTGCCCGAGGGGGTGCCGATCACCGCGCTCCTGGACGAGATGGTCCTGTGCCACCTGTGGAACGTCGACCTCGACCCGGCCGTGACCGCCGCCCAACTCGACCATGTGCTCGGCCTCGTGGCCGACGGCACCCTCACCGTCCGGGTGATCGGGATGCACGCCCAGCCCACCGGCGCCGCCATGATCACCGAACTCGCCCGCGCCGGCGGCCGCCACCACCTCTTCGCCGAGGAGTACGACGACTTCTCCGGCGTCCACTACCGCACCGCCCCCTCCCCCGGCCCCTACCCCGGCCTCCTCGACACCGCGGAGAGCCGCGCCATGTCCCCCACCGACAGCCTCGCCGTCCTCCAGGCGGCCCGCCACCACGCCACCCCCTCACCCAGCGGCGGCCGTTGACCCCTGCTGCGTTGCCGATCCCGGGTGCCGCGCGGCCCGCCGTGGCCCGCGAGCGCGCTCAGGACCGGCGCGAGCGTCGCCGTACGCGTCCACCGGACATCGTCGCGGGGCAACGCTCAGAGCAGCGGCTTGCGTTCGGGCCACCACCGCTGGACGGCCTCGGCGGTGGTGAACGGGCTCACGTTGAAACAGAGCTTCGCACCGGGTGCCAGCTCATGGGTGGTGTTGACCAGCACCTCCAGCAGCGGGGTGAGCGCCGGGTCCAGCCGGACGCCCGCGCCGATCATCACGATGTCGTAGTCCTTCGCGGCCAGCGCGGCGCGGTACACCGCCTCGGCCGTGCGACCGTAGTCCAGCAGGCAGAGGTCGACGGTGAAGCCGAGTTCCTCCAGCCGGGCCCGGCCGGCGGCCACACCGGCCCGGACCGTTTCGGCGTCGATCTCGGGGAACGCCGCCCGTGACGAGGGCGCGTCGTCCACCAGCGCGGGGTCCAGTCCGACGGTGAGCATGGACGGGGACATGCCTCGATACCTCCTGTGCCTCGGGATTTCCGGCTCAAGGCTAGGCAGCGGGGCCGCCCCACGGCCCTCCCCCACTTCTGGGATACCGTTCGGCCGGTGAGTTCCCCGGTGGCCCGGCGCGAGGCCGTGCGTGACATCGAGGCGATCTGCCGTCTCGACCTCGGCTCCCGGGAGCTGCGACGCCGGATCGCCGACCGGCTGACGCGGCTCGTCCCGGCCGACTCCTACTGTTTCGGCACGATCGACCCGACGACGTTGCTGATCACCGACGACGTGAGCGTCGGCCTCACGTCAGCCGTGGCCGCGGCGGCCGTGCACAACGAGTACCTGGTGGACGACGTCCTGAAGTTCTCGGTGCTCGCCCACTCCAAGGTGCCCGCGGGCACGCTCAGCGCGGCCACCGGCGGCGACCCGGAGTCCAGCCACCGGTACCGGTCCGTGCTGCCGATGATCGACGCGCGGCACGAGCTGCGGGCGAGCTTCGTGCGCGACCACCGGTGCTGGGGCGCCATCGCCCTGTTCCGCGGCGGTGGCCGGCCCGACTTCACCCCGGCCGATGTCGACGTGCTGCGGCGGCTGTCCGCGCCGGTGGCCACGGCCCTGCGCCGGACCGTCCACCGGGCACCGGGCGGCGACCCTGCTCCGGGCCCGGCCGAGGCGGGGGTGTTCCTGCTCGACCAGGACCTGCGGCTGCTCTCGGAGAATCCGGCCGCGAAACTCTGGCGGGACGAGTTGGTCTCGTCGGGGACGGAGCTGCCCGTCGCGGTCCTGGAGGTCGCCGCGCTGGGGAAGCGCACGACGCTGCCGGCGCACGGGCGGCTCCGCGGCGGTTCGGGCCGGTGGCTGTCGGTCCATGCCTCGCCGCTGAGCGGCGGCCCGCACCCGGCAGTCCTCGCCGTCACGATGCACCCGGCACCGGCCGCCGACGTGGCCGAGGTGCTGCTGCTCGCGTACGGGCTCACCCCGCGCGAGCGGGACGTCCTGGCGCGGGTCGTCGCCGGCCTGCCGTCGCGGGTCATCGCCGCGGAACTGCACATCACCGCGGCCACCGTGCAGGACCACCTGAAGAGCGTCTTCGCGAAGACCGGTGTCCGCAGCCGCCGCGAACTGGTGGCGACGATCCTGGACTTGTGAGCGCGCACTTCCCTCACCTGTTCCACAAGCGCTGACGGTTCCGCCCGGCCGAGCGGCATCATGTCGCCATGACCCTCGCGACGCGCGCGACCGCCGCGCACCCGTCCGCCGCCACGCCCGGCGCCGACCCGGCCGCGTACGCGCACGAGTTGCTGGTGGAGCGGCTCAACCGCGCGCTGCGCCGTCCCGCGGACTTCGGTGGCCTGCCCGCCGTACGTTCCCTGCTCGACCGGCTCGCCGCGGACGCCGCGGCCGGCACCGTGTGGATGGCCGACACGAACGCGCGGCTGAGCGGCGCGGCCCTGCTGCGCCACTGCCTGACGGACCCCGAGGTGCACGTGGCCGCCGCGCAGTACGCCGAGGACGCGCACCACCTCAGCTGGCTGCGGCCGGACCGTACGCTGCCGGCCGCCGGGCACGCCGCGCTGGTCGAGGGCGTCCTGGAGTGGGCGCGGGCCGACCGGGACGGGGCGGACGTGGTCGCGGCGTACGGGCCGCCCTCGGTGACCTTCGGGGACCCGGACCCGCGACGGCCGAAGACCCTCGGCTACGTCGGCGCGGACGGGCGCGGCCCGCTCGTCTCCTTCCACCTCGGGCACGCGCCCGGCCGGTCGGGCCCGGTGCTGCTCGCGGCCAGGATCGGCGAGCCGGGCGATTCCTTCTTCTGCTCGGACGGCGGCAGCGAGTTCACCCCGAGCGGGGACGCGCTGCTGAACGCCGAGGGGCAGTGAGGACGGCCGGGCGCGGGGGCGGGGGTGCGGGTCAGGTCGGGGTCCACTCGCGGAGAGTGCGGGCCAGGGCGGCGGGCTGGTCGAGCGGGAGGAGGGTGTAGCTGTCCGGGATGGTCACGAGGGTGGCGCGGGGCAGGAGTTCGGCCAGGCGGCGGCCGTGCTCCGGCGGCATGACCTTGTCCTGCTCGGCCCAGACCACCAGGGCGGGCCGGTCGTAGCCGGCCAGTTCGGCCGCGGCCTCGGTGAGCGCGCCGCGGTGGGCGGAGATGCCGCGCAGTATCCGTACGGTGTCGCGCCGGATGGCGGGCCGGGCGAGCAGCGGCTTGATCCAGCGGGCGGTGGCGGCGTCACCGCGCTTGGTCAGCCATCCGAACGAGACCGGCAGCCGGCGCAGCGGCTTGATCCGTATCTGCCGCATGAACAGGCCGAAGAGGGCGGGCGGCAGCTTCCCGGTGGCGACGACGGTCCGGCCGGTGAGGCCGGGCGGGAAGTTGTCGAACGCGTCGCAGGAGGCGAGCACCACCCGGCCCACCCGCGGCGCGCCCGCGACGAGCAGGAGCTGGACCAGCGCGCCGCCGGTGTCGTTGCCGACGAGGGTGACGTCGTCGAGTTCCAGCCGTTCCAGGAACTCGCCGAGCAGCCGAGCGAGGCCCCGCGGCGACAGGTCGGCGTCCTCGCGCATCGGCAGCGTGTGCGCGCCCAGCGGCAGCGTCGGCACCACGCAGCGGTGGTCCGTCCGCAGGTCGGCCACGACGTCGTCCCAGAGCGAACCGTCCATCAGCAGCCCGTGCACCAGCACCACGACAGGGCCGTCCCCGCCGGTGTCCTCGTACGCGACGGGTCCGGCCGAAAGGTCGAGCTGTTCCATGGTGGGCCTCCACGTCGAACTCCGGGTTGACCGCGATGGGTTCAGCCCAGGGCGGTGCCGGGACGCGCGGCGGCGACACGGCCTGCCGGGGCCCGGGCCGTGCTCGTGGCGTGCCCGCCGGTACGGCGCGCGGCGGTCCGATGCGTCCGGTGGGCGACGTCCGGGTCCGGTCGGGCTCTGGCCTCCCAATGTCCCTCCTCCGTCAGTCAGTTGGTGGTCCGGCGGGACGGCCCGCGGCGCCGCTGCGCCGGCAGGGCTGCCGCGCCCCTGCCACCCGGGAGCGCCCGCAGCGCCGCGAGTCCCGCGAGGCTCGCGTAGCGGCTCGGGCGGGCGGCGCGCAGCCACAGGGCGTAGCCGCTGCCGCCCGCGCCCGCCACGACCAGCAGCCAGGGCAAGGACGTCACGAGCGGGTTCGAAGTACCGGTCAGAACGCGGAAGTTGCACACGACCAGCACGGTGGCGGCGAGCAGCCCGGCGGCGCCCAGCGCGGGGGCGAGCCGGGTCCGCCACCAGTGGCCGGGCCGCCTCCGGTAGTAGCCGAGCACCGCGATCGAGGCGAGGGCCTGGAGCGCGATGACCCCGAGGGTGCCCAGGCCGAGCAGGGTGGTGGACATGTTCAGGTACGGGTCGAGGCCGGCCACGGCGAACACCGCCGCCACGGCGGCGGCCAGCGCGGTCTGCACGGCGCTCGCCCGGTGCGGAGCGTGGTGCCGCGGGTGCACCGCGTCGAGCCGGCCGGGCAGCAGCCGGTCCCGCCCGAGCACCAGCAGGTAGCGGTTGGCGGCGTTGTGCAGGGCCAGCCAGCTCGCGAACAGGCTGGTGCAGAGCAGGAGTTGCATGGCGGTGGAGGCGGCGCCGCCCAGGTAGCGGTCGCCGAGGACGAAGAAGAGGTCGCCGAGGTGCGCGGCGGCGGTGGTACGGACCCGGTCCGGCCCGACCGCGCCCACCGCGACCCAGCTGGTGAGCGCGTAGAACGAGGCGACCAGCAGCACCGCGACGAGCGTCGCGCGCGGCACGCTCCGGCCCGGGTCGCGCGCCTCCTCGCCGTAGAGCGCGGCGGACTCGAAGCCGATGAACGACGCGAAGGCGAACATCACGGAGACCCCGGCGCCCGGGACCAGGACCTGGTGCGGGGCGAACGACACGGCGGGCAGCGCGGCCGGGCCGTGCTCGACCAGCACCGCGATGTCCAGCGCGAGCAGGATCGCGATCTCCCCGACCATGCACGCCGCCAGCGCTCGGGCGCTCAACTCGACGTGGCGGTAGCCGAGTACGCCGACCGCCGTGAGCCCCAGCGCGGCCCACACCTCCCACGCGAGGTGCAACCCGTGGGAAGCGGCGACGCCTTGGGCGAAGTACCCGAACGCGCCCAGCAGCGACACCGCGACCGCGTTGTACGCCACGACCGCGACCATCCCGGCGCCGACCGCGACCGGCCGGCCCAGGCCGCGCGCGATGTACCCGTAGAAGCCGCCGCCTTGGCCGATGTCGCGGCTGATCGCTGCGTACCCGCAGGAGAAGCAGAGCAGGGTCAGCCCGGCGAGGAGCAGGAGCGCCGGGACCCCGGGGCCGGCGCCCAGCGCGAAGGAGAGCGGCACCGTGAAGACCATCGCGGCCAGCGGGGCCGCGGCGGCGACGACGATGAAGACGATCTTCGGAGTGGTGAGGGTGCGGGTCAACCGCCCCTGGCGCGCGGCGAGTCGGCCGGGAAGGTCAGCGGCGGCGGATACGGCGTCGGGTGGCGGCAACGGCGACATACCCGGATCTTCCCGGCCCGCCCCACCGCCCGCCGCCCCTTCGCCCCGCCGTCCCACGACGGAGTGACCCCCGACCACCCCAACGCCACACCACCCGGGGCAACTCCGCGCACGCACGGCGCCGTTCGGCCCCGCGCGGCAGCCCGCTCAGTGGCCCGCTCAGTGGCCCGCCACGGCGACCAGCACGGCAGAGGCCGTGAACAGGCCCCCCAGTCGATCAGGAACCACGGCACGACCCCGGCCTGGACCCGCCGCCCGAACCGCGGCTCATGCCATACGGTCCCCCGGCTCGACGGCGCGGGCGCGGGCGGCGGCTTCCGGCCGCGGCGCCACAGGTACACGCCGACCGCGATCGCTCCCAGTCCGAGGAGGAGCACGACGACGCTCATGTACACGGTCGTGGCGCTGTCCGTCCGGCAGGCGCCGTCCCGCCAGACCTCGCCCCCGGTGCACGCGGCCATCCGACCTCCCCGCTCGGGCGGCGGCCCGTCGCCCCACCGTAAACCCGGGGCGGGACACCGGAGGAGGGCGTTAGCGTGAGGGGCATGGCACATGTTCCCGCGCTTCTTGTCATCGACATGCAGAACGACACGGTGGCGATCGCTCATCGGGCCGCGGAGACCGTCGCCGTGATCGCCGGGCTGCGCGAGCGCGCCGGGGTCGCCGGGGTTCCGGTCGTGACGATCCAGGACCAGGGCGGCGGGATGACGGCCGGGACGGAGGGCTGGCGGGTGGTGGCCCGACTAGCTCCGGGCGAGGGCGAGTCGGTGGTGCACAAGACGAGCCCCGACGGCTTTCTCGGCACGGATCTCGACCGGGTGCTGAAGGAGCGGGGCGTCACGGAGGTGGTCGTCACCGGGTTCGCCACCGAGATCTGCGTGGACACCACGGCGCGGCAGGCGCTCAGCCACGGCTACGACCTGGTGGTGGTCGCCGACGGGCACACGACGTCGGTACGGCCCGACGGCGGCACGTTCGCCTCGCCTGCGCGGTCGATCGCGCACCACAACGAGATCTTCCGGCACCTCGGGTTCCCCGGACGGAGCATCCGGGTGCTGCCCGCGTCCGAAGTGGACTTCGCCCAGCCCCGATAGGCCGCCCTGCTGCCTGCGGGGGGCGGACGCCGGCACGGATTGTCGGTGGCTGCTGGCAGCATCAGCGCATGAGTATGGAGACGGTGGAGAAGGAAGACGGCGAGAAGACGTCGTTGCTGGGGTTCCTCGCGGCGCAGCGCGCCTGCGTGCTCGCGGTGGTCGACGGCCTCGACGCCGCGGCCCTGACCGCATCGGTGCTGCCCTCCGGGTGGACACCGCTCGGTCTCGTGGAGCACCTGGGGTACGCGGAGCGGCACTGGTTCCAGGAGGTCGCCACCGGCGCGGCCGAGCCGCTGGACTGGCCCGACGACCCCGTTCCGTTGACGACACCCCGACCGCCGGACGTGGTCTTCGCCTTCTACCGTGACCAGTGCCGGCGCTCCGACGCGATTCTCGCCGCCACGCCGCTGTCGACACCTCCGCGCGGCCGTCACTCCGAGCCCCTGGAGGACGAGGTCACCGACCTGCGCTGGATCGTGCTGCACATGATCGAGGAGACCGCGCGCCACGCCGGCCATCTCGACGTCGTCCGCGAACTGCTCGACGGGCGGACGGGGCTCGGACCCCGGTAGCCGCCGCACCCGGGCGGAGGGCGGCGGGCGGAAGGCGGAAGGCGGCAAGCAGCGGGGTCAGGCGACCCAGTGCGGGCGGCGGGTCGCGGCGGAGGGCGGGAGCCCGTCGGCGAGCGCGGTCGCCATCCGCTGCACCGCTTCCCGCAGGGTGTCGGGCTCCGCGGTGTAGGGAATCCGCAGCCGCTGCTCGAAGATGCCGGGGTCGGTGGCGAAGTACGCGCCGCCCTCGATCCGTACGCCGTAGTCGAGGACGCGTTCGGCCAGGGCGGAGGCGACGGGTTCGCCGAGGTCGACCCACAACGACAGCCCGCCGGGCGGCAGGTGCCAGGTCCACCGCGGCAGGTGCGCGGCCAGGGCGGCGGTGAGGGCGGCGCGCTGCCCGCGCAGCCGGGTCAGCCGGTCCGGCAGCGGTCCGCCGTCCGCGCCGGACAGCAGGTCGAGCGCGAGGAGCTGGTCGAGCACCGAGCCACCCATGTCGGAGGCGACGCGCTGCGCGGCGAGTTCGGTGACCAGCCGCGAGGGCGCGCGCAGCCAGCCGACCCGCAGCCCGGCCCAGTGCGTCTTGCTCATCGACCCGACGGTGATGACCTGCCCGGTGCCGCCGGGCGGCGCGTGCGAGGCGAACGGCGCGGGCGCGGGGACGTCCAGGGCGAGTTCGGTGAGCGTCTCGTCGACGACCAGCCAGGTACCGGCGTGCTGGGCGGCGCGCAGGATACCGGCCCGCTCGCCGTCGGGCATGAGGCATCCGGTCGGGTTGTGGAAGTCGGGGATCAGGTAGGCCAGTTGGGGCACCGACTGGCGCAGCGTGGACTCCACGATGCCGGCGTCCCAGCCGGTGTCGGCCACCGGCACGGGGACGGTGCGCAGCCGGGCGCGGCGCATCGCCTCCAGGGCGTTGGGGTAGGAGGGGTTCTCGACCGCGATCCGGTCGCCGGGCGCGGACAGCAGGCCGAGCACCAGGGTGAGGGCGTGCTGGGCGCCGGAGGTCACCAGGATCTGGTCCGGCACGGTCGCCAGGCCCCGCCGGGTGAAGCGTTCGGCGACGGCGGCGCGCAACTCCGGCAGGCCGTAGGGGTGGTAGCCGGGGGTACGGGCGTGCTCGGCCACCCGCGGGGCGACCCGGGCGAGGGCGTCCGCGAGGGTCCGCTCGGGCAGTCCGAGGGAGGCCCTGGCCAGGTCGATCGCGGTGTCGGGGAGCCCGAGCGCGCGGGTGACGCCGCGGGGGGTGCGGCCCTCGGGCAGCGCGGTCCAGGTGCCCGCGCCCTGCCGGCTGTGCGCGTGGCCGCTCGCGCGCAGCAGGTCGTACACGGCGGTGACGGTGGCGCGGCTGGTGCCGAGGGCGGCGGCCAGTTCGCGCTCGGCCGGGAGCCTGACGTGCAGGGCGATCCGCCCGTCGAGGATCAACGTGCCGATGGCGCGGGCGAGGTGGCGGTAGGCGGGCCGGGCGCCGGACGGGTCGGGCAGCATCGCGGCGAGTTGCCGGCTGCCCAGGGTCCGGCCGCCGTGCGGCGCGCCCTCCACGGACCGGGACGGCTGCGGGCCGGCCATACCATTTCCTCCCGATTGGCCATGTCATCCAGGCCAATCACTGTACAGACTCGCCTTCGGTGGCCTCGCCGGCGGATCGGGCGGGGCCCGCGAGGTCCGGCGCTCTCCCGCAGCCACCGTCCGGCGAGGGCGAGGCCGCCTCGTGGCGGGTCCACGCGGACGGACCCGACCCCGCTCGACCCGACCCGACCCCCAGGAGGCGACCGCATGCAGGACCCCGACGACCTCGGCACGGCACAGGACGCCGTCCCCGCCACCGCGAAGGTGACGTCGACCGCGACCACGACCACGACCACTGCGACGGCAACCGCGACCAACGGGCCCCCGCCCGAAGGGCGTACGGCCGCCTGCCGCACCCCGGCGCCCGCGCCCGCGCCCGCGCCCGCGGACCGAGCCGACCACACCGACCGCGCCGACCGCCCGGTGCGGATCGCCCTCATGGACGCCGGGATCGGGCTGCTCGCCGCCGCGGCCGCCATGCGCCGGCTGCGTCCCGACGCCGACCTCGTGCTGGCCTCGGACCCCGACGGCATGCCGTGGGGGCCGCGTACCCCCGCCGACCTCGCGGAGCGCGCGCTGGCCGTCGCCGGGGCCGCGGCCGCGTACGGCCCGGACGCGCTGATCGTGGCCTGCAACACCGCCACCGTGCACGCCCTGCCCGCGCTGCGCGCCCGGTTCGAGCCCCGGCTACCGGTGATCGGCACCGTCCCCGCGGTCAAGCCGGCCGCCGCGGGCGGCGGGCCGGTCGCGGTGTGGGCCACCCCCGCGACCACCGGCAGCCGCTACCAGCGCGCGCTGATCGACGAGTTCGCGGCCGGGGTGCGCGTCACCGAAGTGCCGTGCGCCGGGCTGTCCGACGCGGTGGAACGGGCGGACGGGGAAGCCGTCGAGCGGGCGATCGCCGCTGCCGCCGCGCGCACCCCGACCGATGTAAGGGCTGTCGTCCTGGGCTGCACCCATTACGAACTGGTCGCCGAACAGGTTCGTGCGGCCCTGCGGCACCCCGGCCGGCCGCCCGTCGTCCTGTACGGCACCGCGGACGCGGTCGCCGCCCAGGCACTGCGCAGGATCGGCGCCCGCCCCGCGCCCGGCTCCCCCGCCGTCGGCACCCTGCGGGTCGTCCACAGCGGCCGCCCGGCCGCCCTCCCCGCCGCCGCGCTCTCCTACTCCGAGGGCCGCCTGCTGCACGCGGCTCCCAGCGGACCCGCGCCCGTACCCGACCGGTGGTCCGCTCGTGCACGGTGACGCCCCGGGCCCCGGCGTCGGCACCCCGCGCCACCCCGCCACGCCGGCCCCCGTACCCGCGACCGCGACCGCACCGGCAGCGGCACCCGCGCCCCGGACCCGCGCCCCGCTGCCGCCGCTCAGCTACCTCCCCCTCCGCCTGGCCCCCCGCCGCCGCCTGCCCCAACTGCTGGTCGGCCTGGCCCTGTACGGGTTCGGGCTGTCCGCCATGGTCCGGGCCTCGCTCGGCGTCAATCCGTGGAGCGTGCTCTACGAGGGGGTGCAGCGGCACACCTCGCTGAGCTTCGGCACGGTCAACGGGCTGGTCGGGGCGTTCGTGCTGCTGCTGTGGATTCCGCTGCGGCAGCGGCCGACGTTCGGCACGGTCGCGAACATCGTGGTCCTGTCGTTCTCCTCCGACCTCGGCCTCGCGCTCCTGCCCCCGCACCCCGGGCTGCCGGCCCGGGTCGGCCTGCTGCTCGGGGGCGTGCTGCTCAACGGGCTCTCCGTCGCGATCTACGTCGGCGCGCGGCTCGGGCCGGGCCCGCGGGACGGGCTGATGACCGGCGCCTCGGCCGCCACCAGCCGCTCGATCCGCTTCGTCCGCACCCTGATGGAGGTCACCGTCCTCGCCGTGGGTGTGCTGCTCGGCGGGAGCGTCGGGCCGGGCACCGTGCTGTACGCGGTGGCGATCGGCCCGACCGCCCAGTTGCTGCTGCCGCGCTTCGCCTACCGGACGGCGGCGGACCGCCGCCGGGGCGAGGAGGACGCGCGGGGCGCCCCGGTCAGCTCCGGGTGGCGGCTTCGGACCCGGCGTCGGCCGTGACGTCCGCCTCGGCCTTGACGTCCGTGCCGGCCGTGCCCTCGGGCCCGCGCGGCGCGGGGGGCGCCGCCGCGGTCGCGGCGGCGGCCTTCTTGCGCCGCTCCTTCAGCTCCTGGCGCAGCAGAATCCACCAGCCGACCGGCACCATGAGGGCGAACAGCCACCACTGGATCGCGTAGGGCAGGTGGACGCCCTGACCGACGACCGCCATGTCGGTGCCCGAGCTGTCGCTGCCCGGCGCGCCGATCTGCTCGGCGGACTGGCCCTTGGTGAGCGGCGGGCTGGTCTTCACGAGTTCCAGGTAGCCGCTGAGCACCGGCTTGGACAGCTTCTTCGTCTGCTCGGTGCTGTTGATCAGCATGAACTGGCGGGGCGGCAGGCCGCCGACGTTCCGAATACCACTGATACGGGTGGTTTCGTCCAGTTGGAGCCGCCCGGTGAGGGTGACCGTCCCGGCGGGCGTCTTCGGCACCGCGGGGAACGCCGCGGTGTCGTCGGCGGGCGCTACCCAGCCCCGGTTGACCAGCACCGCGTCTCCGTTGGAGATGATCAGCGGGGTGATGAGGAAGAAGCCCTGGTCACCGTCGGCGTTGGTGCGGCGCCGGACCACGAACTGGTGCGCGGGGTCGTACTGCCCGGTGGCGGTCACCGGCCGGTAGCGCTCGCTGCCGGGCAGGTTCGCGCCCGGACCGGACAGCGACTGGATCGGGACCGGCTCGGCGTGCTGGGCCAGCGAGATCTTGTGGTTGCTGCGCTTGGTCTGCTCGTAGCGGTGGTACTGCCACAGGCCCAACCGGCCCATGACCAGTATCAGGGCCACGAACAGGATGGTCAGCAGAATCCAGCGGCGGGTGAACACGACGCGAAGCACGAAACGACGTTACCTCCCGCCCTGCGACCACCCGCACACCGGGTGTGCCCCGCGCGGTGCCCGGGCGGGCGAGCCGAGACCGCGGCGGTCGGGGACAGGGACGGTCGGGGCCGCGGCGGTCGGCGACAGGGAAAGGGACGGGGACGGGAAACGAGGAACGGGGGTCACCACTCCGCCTCGTCCGCGTCGTCCACGGCCACCTCCGGGCGGCGCGCGGTGTCGCTGATCCGGATCAGGATGCCGACCAGCGCCCAGTTCGCGGTCACGGACGACCCGCCGTACGCGACGAACGGCAGCGTCATGCCGGTCAGCGGGATGAGGCCCATGACGCCGCCCGCCACGACGAAGACCTGGAGCGCGAACGCGGCCGAGAGCCCGCCGGCGAGCAGCTTGCCGAACGGGTCGCGGGTGGCGAGCGCGGTCCGCATGCCGCGCTCGACGATCAGCGCGTAGAGCAGCAGCAGCGCCACCACGCCGGCCAGGCCCAGTTCCTCGCCCACGGTGGCCAGGATGAAGTCGGAGTTCGCGGCGAAGCCGATCAGGTCGGAGTTGCCCTGCCCCAGGCCGGTGCCGATCAGGCCGCCGGAGCCGAACGCCCACAGCGCCTGCATGGACTGCTCGGAGTGGCCGGCCAGGCCCTGCCGGCTCTTCAGGTACTCGCCCATGGGGTGCAGCCACGCCTGCACCCGCTGCTGGACGTGCGGCTCGAAGGAGTCGACGCCCACCGCGCCGCCCGCCGCCATCAGCAGGCCGAAGACGATCCAGCTGGTGCGCTCGGTGGCGATGTAGAGCATCACCACGAACATGCCGAAGAACAGCAGCGAGGTGCCCAGGTCCGTCTCGAAGACCAGGATCAGGATCGACACCGCCCACACCGCGAGGATCGGCCCCAGGTCCCGGCCGCGCGGCAGCGCCAGTCCGGCGAAGCGGCGGCCCGCCAGCGCCAGCGCGTCCCGTTTCAGCACCAGGTAGCCGGCGAAGAAGACCGCGATCACGATCTTCGCGAACTCCGCGGGCTGGAAGCTGAACCCGGCCACCGCGACCCAGATCCGCGCCCCGTACACGTCGACCCCGAGCCCGGGCACCAGCGGCAGGAGCAGCAGCGCCAGCGCGCCCGCCATCGAGATGTACGTGTACCGCTGGAGCTTGCGGTGGTCTCTCAGGACCACCACCACCGCGCCGAACAGCGCCAGCCCCATCGCGGAGTAGAGCAGTTGACGGGGCGTGTCCGCCACGAAACCGGGGTCGGCCCGCAGCCGCTTCGACTGGTCGAGCCGCCAGATGACCACCAGGCCGAGGCCGTTGAGCAGCGTCGCGATCGGCAGCAGCAACGGGTCCGCGTACCGGGCGAACCTGCGCACCACCAGATGCCCGAGGCCCGCCAGCAGTCCGAGGCCGAGACCGTAGCTCAGCAGCCCGGAGGGCACCTCGCCGTGCAGGGCCAGGCCGGTGTCGACGTAGGCGAAGACGGGGATCGCGACGGCGAGGAGCAGCAGCGCCAGCTCGGTGTTGCGGCGATCGGGCACGCCCGAGGCGTAGTTCGTCACCATGTGTCCCCCGCGGTCTTCCGTCCCCCGGGCGCCGCCCGCGCGCGACCCGCGCCCGGCGTCCCGCCGCCCCTCCATGATCACGGACTCCGCGGGGCCGTACACAGTTCCCCGGGTACGTCCCCGGGCCGTCAGCCGGGGTCGGCCTCCACGAGTGCGGCGAGGTTCGCCAGCGCCATCCGCGTGCCGGTCTCGTTGTCGGCGGCGGGCACACCGTCGGGGATGCCCTCGTGCACGACCAGCACCTCGGTGCCGCCGCGCCCGTCCGCACCCGCACCCGCGTCGGTCAGCGTGGTCGTCATCCTCATCACGCCGTGGAAGCGGGCCTCGCCCGTCTCGAACTCGAACTCCTCCACCACTTCCTCGCCGGGCACGAGCCGCACGAACCGGCCGTGGTACGTGTCCGTGCGCGCCTCGGACTTGCCGCTCGCGGCCGGCGCGTCATAGGTGAGCGAGATCCGGAACGCGCCTCCCTCGCGGGCGTCGAACGCGTGCACCTCGCCGCGCATGCCGTCCGGCACCCGCCACTTCGCCAGCGCCTCCGCGTCGACCAGCGCCGCGTAGACGTCCGCGCGCGGCGCGTTCACATGACCGGCCACCCGAGTGGTGTACATGCCCGCACTCTACGGCCGCGCGCGCTGCCGACGGCAGTACGCGCCCCGCGTGCCGCGCCGCGGACCGGACGGCGGCGCGGCCACCGGCGGGACCACGACAGGACCGCATCAGGACCGGCGCCCCGGCTCCTCAGCGCACCTTGAGCTTCTTCATGAACCGGGCGTCCACCGCGCCGGCATGGCGGCGGAACGCCGGGAGCGGGACGTCCCGCAGCTCGCCGGTCTCCAAGTAGCTCTGCCGGCCCGCCGCGTCGTCCACCGTGCCCGCGGGCAGCGCCAGCACGCCGGGGAGTTCGCCGTGCCGCTTCGTGGTGATCTTGGCGACCCGCGCGGAGGTCCCCCGCACCGTCAGCACCAGGCAGGGCCGGTCCTTGGACCCGGGCCCGTCCTCGAAGGGCACCTCCGCCCACCACACCTCGCCCCTGCGCGGCACCCGGTCGCCGCCCCGACTCCCTTGCCCGGCACGCGACTTGGGGCCCGTACCGGCGCGCGGCTGCGGGCCCCGCGGCGGGCGCTGCCGGGAGCGCCGCGGCGGACGCCGCGACCTCGCCCGGCCGTCGATCAGCGCGGCGACCAGCGCCAGCGCCGCCACCGCGGCCACAGCCGCCCACATCCCGCCGCTCATCCCTCGCCCGCCTTCTGTTCACCCGGATCTGTTCACCCGGTTCTCCGCACCCGAACCCGCCGACGAGTCTGCCCCACCCCCGCCGCACGCCCCGAACCCGCACCCGGGAGCCCTCCGCTCGCCCCCTCCGTCGAGGCCGTTTCCCGGACACGGCGGCCCCCACGATGCCACGATCGCCCGTATGCGGCCCTCTTCGGCGAACGACTCGCACGGTCCGGAGCGCTACGGTCCGGAGCGCTCGGAGCACCAGGACGGCTCCTGGCAGACCCTGCTCCGGGAAGGAACCGGCCCCGTGCAGGAGAGCTTCCTCGACCTGGTCAGGAACACCCGGGACTACGTCGGGTACTCCCCCGACGTCGTCTGGGGGAACCTCCAGACGCCCGCCTACGCCGCCGCGATGCTCCGGTTGGTCGTCGACTTCCACGAGATCCCCGACGACATCGCGGCCGGGGTCGCCGCACGGACCGCCCGCGCGGCGTACATCGGACGCGGCGGCCGCACCTTCCATGTCCTGCTCGGCGAGCAGGCGCTGCTGACGAACATCGGCGGAGCCGGCGTGATGCGCGAGCAGTTGGAACACCTCGCGGGAGCCACCGTGCTTCCCGGGCTCACGCTCGGGGTCATCCCGGCCCGCGCCCGCAGACACATCTACCCCGGTGACGGCTTCGCCCTCTTCGACGACCGCCGCGCGGAGGTGGAGGGTTTCCGGGGCGCCGAGACGATCACCGATCCGGCCCGGCTCGCGGTGTTCCGCAAGGCGTTCGGCCTGCTGCGGCGGTCGACGGTCTACGGGGCGGAGGCACGCGACCTGATCGCGCAGGCGGCGGAGGCGTTCGACCGCGACGGGTACGGCCCGACCGACAGCTGACCGTTCCTCCGGCGGCGGCTCACGCCGACGAGGCAGGGCCCACCCGGCAAGGCTCAGGCCGACAGCGCCGACCGGGCCGCCGTCAGGGCCTGTTCGCCGTAGCCGCGGCCGAAGAGCACCGTGTGGACCAGGAGCGGGAAGAGCTGGTGGAGGGGGACGCGGGAGCGCCAGCCGGCGGACAGCGGCGCGGCCTCGTCGTAGGCGGCCAGCACGCGTTCCAGGTGCGGGCAGCCGAAGAGCCGCAGCATCGCCAGGTCCGTCTCGCGGTGGCCGCCGTGCGCGGCGGGATCGATCAGCCAGGTGTCGCCGTCGGCGCCCCACAGGACGTTGCCGCTCCACAGGTCGCCGTGCAGCCGGGCGGGCGGCTCTGCGGGTCCCGCGAGGTCGGGCAGCCGGTCGCAGACGCGTTCCACGACGGCCGCTTCGGCGGGCCGCAGCGTGCCGCGGTCGACGGCGAGCCGCAGATACGGCAGCACGCGGTGCTCGGCGTACCAGCGCGGCCAGTCCGGGCCGGTCGCGTTGCGCATCGGCGCGGTGCCGATGTACGCGTCCTCGGGGCCGCCGGGCGGCGGGGCGCCGAACGCGGGGGCGCCGGCGGCGTGCAGGGCCGCGAGGTCGCGGCCGAACCGGTCCGCGGCACCGGCACCGGGCGGGCCGGTCGGGACCAGGTCGATGACCAGCCACGCGTCGTCGGCGCCCCGGACGGCCGGCACGCGCACCGTGCCCGCGTCGGCCAGCCAGCGCAGCCCGGCCGCTTCCGCGCGGGCCGCCCCGGGGCCGTCACCGCGTTTGACCAGCACCACGGTGCCGTCGCCGAGCAGCAGTTCGGTGAGCGCGCCGGAACTGCGGCGCCCGCCGGTCACCGGCTGCCCGGTCAGCCGCGCCGCCGCGGCCCGCGCGGACTCGGGGTCCCGGCTCACGCGCCGCGCCTCACGCCGGCCCTCACTGATGACGCCTCACGCATCGGCCCTCGCGCGTCGGCCCTCACGCGTCGAGGCGCTCGCGCACCCACGCGAGCAGGCCGGGGGTCGACGCCTCGATCATGTCCAGCACCTCTTCGAAGCCGTCGGGGCCGCCGTAGTACGGGTCCGGCACGTCCAGCCCGTCCGGGCCACCGGTCGCCGCCGGGTCGAACGACCGCAGCATCCGCACCCGCGACGGGTCGTCGACCAGCTTGCGCAGCGCCTTCTCGTGGCCGCGGTCCATCGCCAGGAACAGGTCCGCGTCCAGGTGTTCGGCGCCCACCTGCGCGGCGACGTGGTCCACGGGGTAGCCGTGCCGCTCCAGCACCTCCCCGGCGCGCGGGTCGATCGGGTCGCCGGCGTGCCAGGGCCCGATGCCCGCGCTCGTGACCCGGACCCGGTCCTCCAGGCCCTCCCGGCGCAGGTGTTCGGCGACCACCAGCGCGGCGGACGGCGACCGGCAGATGTTCCCGCTGCAGACGAAGCACAGATGCACGGCACCAGCGTACGGCCCCGCCCTTCCTCGTCCGGGCCCGGAACCGGGCCCGGAACCGGCTCCGGAACTGGCCGGATCTGGACGGTTGTTTCATATGGCGGTCACAGGACGGCTTTCTAGCCTCGCGCAATGACCAATCGAAGCCACGACGAACCCGACAACGCCGTCGTCTCCCAGGCACTGACCCGCCGCCGTGCGCTCGCTCTCGGTGGCGCGGGTGCCGTCGCGCTCACCGGCCTCGGTGCCACCGCGTACGCCGCCGACCGGACCACGTCCGGCGGTTCGGCGGCCGTGGCGGCCGCGAAGGCGAAAGCGCTGGCCACCACCGCGTGCATGCGGTTGACCAGCGAGCAGATCGAGGGGCCGTACTACCTCGACTACGAACTCTTCCGGAAGAACGTCGTCGAGGACCGCACCGGCATCCCCCTGCTGCTGGTCCTGCGCGCGGTGGACGCGTCGACCTGCGAGCCGCTGCGCGACTCGGCCGTGGAGATCTGGCACTGCGACGCCTCCGGCGTCTACTCCGGCTACACCCAGACCGGCAACGGCGGGGGTGGTGGCGGCGGCACGCCTCCGACCGACCCGCCGCCCACCGGCACGCCGCCCACCGGCACGCCTCCGCCCGGCGGTGGTGGTGGCGGTGGCCACGCCACCCCGACGGACGACCTCACCTGGCTGCGCGGCATCCAGATGACCGACCACCAGGGCTTCGTCACTTTCCGGACGGTCTTCCCGGGCTGGTACTCCGGTCGCGCCGTCCACGTCCACACCAAGGTGCACACCGGCGGCACCCGCACGTCCACCGCGTACACCGGTGGCCGCACCTGCCACACCGGGCAGTTCTACTTCGCCGAGACCGCGGTCACCGCGACCACGGGTGTGACCCCCTACTCGGCGAACACCGTCACGCGGGTCACTCTCGACCAGGACAGCATCTACCCGGGCACCGGCACCGAGGGCGGACTGCTCAAGCTCGTCTACGACCCCCGGCACATCCAGCGCGGCGTCGTCGGCTACCTCACCATGGCCGTGGACCCCGCCGCCACCAACGACGGCGAGGGCGCTCCCGGCGGCGGCCCCACCCCCACCGCCTCCCCCACCGACAGCGCCTGACAGTCCCGCCCGCCCGACGGCCCCGCCGCACGTACCCGCGACGGGCGGCGGGGCCGTCGGTGCGCCGGTGCGTCGGGATCGATGTCGAGAACGGGGGATCAGTACCGTCCCCGGTACGAGCGTGGCGAGTGGCGCCGCGTCCGACCGGAAGGACGGCCGTGACGGATCAGCACGCCGTGGCCACCGAACTGGTCGACGCGGCAGAACTGCTCGACGCGGCCTCCTCGGGCCACCTCGCCTACACCGCGAAGGACGGCACGCCCCGGGTGGTCCTGGTCGGCATCTACTGGACCGGCGAGCAGTTCGTGATCTCCACGGCCGCCACGGCGCCCAAGGTCGCGGCGCTGCGGGCCCATCCGACCGTCGCCCTGGCCGTCGACGCGGGCGGCACCCCGGACCAGGACCGGGCTTTGTCGGTACGCGGACGGGTGGACGTCCGCATCGTCGACGGCGTGGTCGAGGAGTACCTCGCCGCGGCCCGCAAGAGCATGGACGCCGAGGCCGCCGCGCGGTTCGAGCGGAACTGCCGTGACCTGTACGACCGGATGGCGCGCATCGCGATCACCCCGACCTGGGCCCGCTCCTAGGACTTCGGCGCCGGCCGGGTGCCGAAGTTCCTCCAGGACCTCGCCGAGCGCGGCGGACAGTAGGCCCGCGTTGCGGCGCGGGCCGGGAGGGCACGCCCAGTGCTCAGCGTTGTCACCGCCGACGGCACCATCGAGTCCGGCTCCCTGATCGACGAGATCGTGCGCGAGGGTGCCCGCCGGATGCCGACTGCCGCGCCGGAAGCGGAAGTCAACCAGTACCTCGCCGAGTTGGCGGCCGACCCGCCGAGGTGCCGAGGCGTCGCGACGTCGCCGATGGCGACAGCCTGGTGATTCACCCCGCAATTGACTAGGTTGCCCTCACCTCGTCGGATTCTCACAGGGGAGCGGCAGCCGTGCGGCAGCAGCACAAGACGTTCCAGGCGATAGCGGTCGGCGACGGCGGCGACGGGCGGTGGGCCGCCCACGCCCGGCCCCTGTGGCAGGAGATGGCGGGCCTGCTGACCGCGGAGGGCCGGACTCCGCAGGGCGCGGACCGCGTGCGGACGCTCTTCCGTGCGCACATGCCGGAACTGGTCCCGGTGCTGGACCGCCTGGCCGGCCAACTCGACCGGCCCGACGCGGAAGCCTTCCTCACCCACGCGGCACTGCGGCCGTTCACCCAGTCCTGCACCCAGATCGGCCGCAACGGCACTCTGCTGCGCAATTACGACCTGCCGCCCGACCAGTGCGAGGGGACCATCGTCTCCTCCTGCTTCCTGCGCCCCGTGATCGGGATGCAGGACGTGCTGTGGGGCTTGCTGGACGGGATGAACGACGCCGGTCTCGCGGTCTCGCTCACCTGGGGCGGACGTTCCGTCTACGGACGCGGCTTCGCCGTTCTCATCGTGGTGCGCTACCTGCTGGAGACGTGCGACACCGTCGATGAGGCGGTCGACAGGCTGCGGTCCCTGCCGGTCGCCGTCCCGCAGAACCTCACCCTTCTCGATCCCGTGAAGGCGGTGACGGTGTTCGTGGGGCCGGATATGTCACCGATAGTGGCGCCCGACGCCTGCGCCGCCAATCACCAGCACCTGCCGGTGACCGACGAGCAGGAGCGGGCCCTGCAGACGCAGGAGCGGCTGCGCGCCATTCGCGCCGCGGGTGCGGACGTGGCCGCGATGCTGAAGCCGCCGCTGTACCGATCCGTCGACGACCAGGGGTCCAGAACCCTCTACACGGCCCGCTACCGGCCCGTCGAGGGCCGCGTGACGTACTACTGGCCCGGTGAGTCCTGGCAGCAGTCCTTCGACGACTTCACACCCGGCTCCCGCACCGTGACCTTGGGCCGATCCGACTGAGAGCCTTTCCCCCCCGCTCACCCTTCCAGCCTTTCCAGCGCACCCAGCAGAGCGCCTTGGGACAAGGTCAACTCCGGGTGGGGCGGGGCATCGCCGCTGTCTCGGGCCGGGTCGATGCCGGCGCGCGGGCGGGGGTCAGGGGCACCCGGCCGCGATTCCGGCTCGCTGCCCTTGAGGACGGAAACTGACCTGGTTCGCCCCTACGGTCGCTGCCGGCAGCAACCGTCAGCGAGAGGACCGCGATGCCCGAGCAGACCAGCGACGCCCCGGAGGGCTACACCACCGTCGCGCCTTGGGTCGTCACCGACGACACGGGGGCCTTCCTCGACTTCGTGACCCGGGCGTTCGGGGGCGAGGAGCTGGGGCGGGTGTCGACCGAGGACGGATTGATCGGTCACGCCGAGATCCGGGTCGGCGACACCGTCGTCCTGGCCTTCGACCGGCACGCGGACTGGCCCGCCATGCCGAGCCTGTTGCGCGTGTGCGTCGCCGACGCGGACCAGGCGTTCTCACGAGCCCTCGCGGCCGGCGGCCAGGTCGTCACTTCCCTGGCCGACGACGCCTTCGGCCGGCGCGGCGGGCGGATCAAGGACCCGTTCGGCAACATCTGGTGGGTGGTCGGCCTCGTCGAGGACGTCGCGGAGAGCGAGATGTGGGAGCGACTGGCGGACCCCGTGTACGCCGAGGTGATGCGCGTGGCCCAGGAGACGCTCGACGCGGAACTCGGTGGCCGGCGCCAGGGAAGCAGCAGTGCGCCCGTCAGGTCGACCGACTGACCATTGCGACCGGCTCGTTCGGCTCGTTCAGCGGGCGAACCCGTAGCCGAAGGTGTTCGACTGGCTTGCCGGTCGGCCGATGTCGTCCGCGGTGATCGTTTGCGGGTGGGCGGTCTGCACGCCGCGTGCGCTGCCGCGCAGTACCGTCACGACCTGCTCGACGACGGTGGAAGCGGGCCGGCCGATGACGAGGTCGCCGTGGCCGTCGTGGTTCAGGTCGATGATGCGGAGGGCGGTGGCGTGTCCGGGGATGGTCTGGGCGTGGCTGACGGTGAGGCCGTTCGGGCCGCCGTAGAGCACGACGATGGCCGGCTGCGCCTGACCGGACTCGCCGGACTGACCGGACTGACCTGACTCGCCGGAACCGCCCGGAGTGATGGTGAAGGCGAGGTCGGCGTACCGGTCGTCGTTGATGTCGCCGACGGCCGCCGCGCGGCCCAGCTCGGCGTCCGGGCCGGTGCCGGCCTCGGGCAGACCGCGGGTGCTGACGTCGAACGCCTGCGGTGCCCGCGCGGGGATGCCGTGGGGGCCGCCGTAGTTGACGGTGACGCGGGAGCGGGGCGGGGTTCTGCCGGTGTCCCCCAGGGTTTCGGGGAGCACGCAGTCGACGACGTCGGCGTAGCCGTCGCCGTCGAGGTCGGCGGTGTAGGTGGTGAGCGAGCCGTAGGTGCTGTGCACGTCCTTGCCGTCGGGCCCGGTCAGACGCGGGCCGCGGACGAGGCCGGACGCGGAGCCGTAGGAGATCACGGTGGCCTTCGGGAGGACGTCGTCGCCGTCGTCCTCCAACCACTGGGTGACGACGTCGTCGCGGCCGTCGCCGTTGAAGTCGCCGACCGCCAGCGGGGTGCCGAGGTTGGGGTAGCTGGGTGGGCGCTTCGGTAGTCGGGGGGTGAAGGACACGGCCGCGGTACGGGCGGGCTTGCCGGTGCGGGAGAACGGGCCGTAGTCGATGGTGCCCCCGGCCGGGCCGTCGTCGGCCAGGAGCAGGTCGGGGTGGCCGTCGCCGTCGAAGTCCCCGGTGAGGGGTGCGCGGCCGTTCAGCCGGGCGGCCGGCGCGGAGGCGGTGGCGCCGCCCCGGACGACGAAGACGGTGGAGCGGCCGGCCTGGGCGATGAGGTCGGCGCGACCGTCGCCGTCGAGGTCGGCCGAGACGGTCACCGCGCCGAATTCGCCGCCCGTCCCGGCGGGCCCCTGACCGATGCCGTTCTGCGTGAACACGGTGGCGTGGGCGGGGTCGGCGCCGGTGGCGGAGCCGGGGACGACGGCGAGGTATCCGGCGGAGGCGACACCGTCGATGGTGGCGTCGGCGGCGGCCACGACCAGGTCGGGACGTCCGTCGCCGGTGAAGTCCTCCGGCACGCCCGGGCCCTTGGTCGGGGGCTTGGCCGGTGACTTGGCGATGGTCGCGGTCGGGGACGCCGCCGAGTGGGGCTGGCCCGTGCAGCCGAACAGACTCAGCATGGCGGCTGCGGTGCCTGCGACCGCCGCGGTGAACGCTGCTCTGCTTCTTCCCATGCCCCTCAGACCTCCGGCACGACGGGAAGGTTGCCTCCGGTGCGGGCGCACCGCAGGCGACGCCCGCCCGCGCTCCGGGCGACCTCCGTCCCGGCCCGTCCGATCTCTCCCGCGAGAGCGGCCACGCGCGCGGATACGGCTCGGATGCGTCCCACCCGTCAACACCCGGGATCGGGCGGCTCCTTCTGCCGCCCAGGGTCCGAACTCACCTGCTGGCGGCCGACATAGTGCGACTTGCTCAGAGGTCGCCGACGAACCTCCAGCCGGTTGTCGCCCACCCTCTTGACCCTTCAGAGGCGTCCCACTAGCGTCCTCCGCTAGCCGATACATCCGATGTATCAGCCGGGTTGCCGCAAGGCCGCTCCCACGCGATCACCGTATCGACCGAGACACCGGCCGACCTCTTCGGCCCACCGCACGCGCCTCTATCCAAGGAGCCGCACATGTTGCCTCGCACGTTACGCACCCATGCCCGGAGCAGCAGGACCGCGGGGGTCCTGGGCCTGACCGCCGCCCTCCTGCTCGGCGGCGGGCTGGTCCCGGCCGCGGTGGCGGCGTCGCCGACGAAGTCCCTCACGCTGTACGCCGCACCGTCGGGGCAGGGGTCAGGGTCGGGATCGGGCTCGGGGCCGGGTACGACCTGCGAGAAGGCGTCCGCGCCCTGCTCGCTGACCGCGGCGCAAGCGGCCGTCCGCAAGGAAGTGGCCGAGCCGCACCCGGCGGACATCACCGTCGTCCTGGCCGACGGCACCTACCGCCTGGCGCACGGCCTCGACTTCGGCCCGGCCGATTCGGGCAAGCCCGGTCACCCGGTCACCTGGCGGGCGGCCCCCGGGGCCCACCCGGTGATCTCCGGCGGCACCCAGGTCACGCGATGGACGCACGCCAAGGGTTCCGACGTATGGTCGGCCCCGGTGCCGGCCGGGACCCGTACGCGGCAGCTGTACGTCGACGGGGTGGAGGCGCCGGTCGCCCAGAAGACCCCGGCGCAGCTCGGCCTGAGCCTGACCTCGTGGGACAGGACGGCGTTCACGACGACCGGGTCCACCGCCACCTGGTTCTCGGATCTGGCCGCGCGGCTCGACGCGACGCAGCTAAAGGAGCTGCAGTTCGTCTACACGCCCGCACCGCCGATGGACTGGGCGACCGTGGAGTGCCCGGTGGCGTCGGTCAGCGCGGGCGCGACGTCGGGCACGACCACGGTCGGCATGGCTCAGCCGTGCTGGAACAACGTCACGAACAAGCAGACCACCGTGTGGGGCGGCAACTCCTCGAACATCACCCCGTACAGCCTCGCCGCCAAAACTCCGCCCACGATGATCGAGAACGCCTACGCGCTGCTGAGCCCCGGGCAGTGGTACCTGGACAACTCCGCGGACCGGTTGTACTTCCAGCCCGCGTCCGGGCAGCGCATGTCCGACCTCGACGTGGAGATCCCGCGGCTCGAATCGCTCGTGAACGTCGCCGGGTCGCTGGCCCACCCCGTGCACGACCTCACGTTCCGCGGCATCACGTTCAGCACGGCGACCTGGAACCAGCCCTCGACCCCGACCGGGTTCGCCCAGGTGCAGGACAACCTCATGGTCACCCAGCCGCTCGCCAGGGACGCCGGCGGCGACGTGCTGCCGGCGAGCCAGGGCGAATGCCACTTCGCCGCACCGGCGGAGGGCAGTTGCCCGTGGGCCGCGTTCGATCAGCCGCTCGCGAACGTGCAGTTGACCGCTGCCCGGCACGTGACCTTCGACGGCGACCGGTTCAGCGACCTCGGGGGCATCGGGCTGGGAGTGAGGTACGGCAGCGACGACAACCTCGTGCGCGGCAGCGAGTTCAGCCAGATCGCGTCGAGCGCGATCTGGCTCGGCTGCTCCGGGGACCCGACTCCCGGCTCGACCGACGATCCGGCCGCCACGGTGATCGCGGACTGCTCCGGCAACCCGAGCGCGTCGGCCCACGACGCCATCGGCGACCACGGCGTCAACGAGATCATGACCGGGAACGTGGTCGACGACAACGTCATCCACGACGCGGGCCTGGACTACATCGGTGCCGCGGGCGTGACGATGCTGTTCACCCGGCACACCACCATCTCCCACAACGACATCTTCGACATGCCCTACGACGGCATCACCTCCGGCGCGTGGCAGGGCCACCCGGACGCGGAGTCCCTGCCGAGCGCCAACCCGCCCGAGACCCTCGACCAGTACTGGAACCACACCACCAACATCAACGCCCACAACGCGATCACCGCGAACTGGTTCCACCAGAACATGCAGATGTTCGGCGACGGCGGCGACGTCTACACCGAAGGCCAGCAGGGCCCGACCGTCTACCGCGCGGACGGCTCGATCGACCAGCCGGCGTCGTACGCGCAGGGCCTGACGATCAGCGGCAACGTCGGTGACACCGACACCGGCCACAGTTCGTACTTCATCGCGCCCGACGTCGGCTCGCAGTGGATCACGGTCACCGGCAACGTCGAGTGGAACTCGCACTACTCCATGTCGAGTCACTGGCCCACGAACAGCGCGTGCCGCAACGCGACCGTGGGCAACTGGCAGGCGGACCCGGACGACAGCCCCGACGCGGTGTGCATCGGCGCGAACACGGCGTTCCCCAGCCGGCCCGGCCCCGCCGACCTGGCGAGCACCATCAGCGGTCGCAGCGCCCGGGCCGTGCTCGGCGCGGCCGGGCCGCAGGGCGCCTACCAGGCCGTGGACGCCGGACTGCCGGCCCGCATCACCTACTCCGGCACCTCCCCCGCGACGGCCGGCACCCCCGAGCAGGTGCTCGTCGCCGGCTCCGGGTTCTCGCCGTCCAAGGCGGTCTACATCGGCGGGGTCCGGGTCTCGGGGACCGATCTGACCGTGCTCTCCAGCGGCTTCATCATCGCGAACGTGCCCGCCGGAGCGGACCCGACGGACATCTCGATCGGCCGCCCGCCGGCACCGGTCATCACCGACCCCGCACCGTTCGCCGCCCTCCCGAACTCGCCGACCCGCATCGGCGGTACGGGGCTGGCCGGAGCCACCGTCACGGTCACCGATCCGGACGCTGGGCGCCAGGTGTGCACCGCCACCGTGGCGCCGAACGGCACGTGGGCGTGCGCTCCGGCGACCGCGTTCGGCAACGGCGTGCGGACCATCTCGGCGGTACAGGCCGACCGGACCGGTACCTCGGCGCCGAGGACCGTCTCGGTGATCATCGGGCCGCGCACGCTGAGCCTGACCGCCAAGGTCGGCTTCGGCGGCTCGTTCACGAACCACGCCTACGCTCCCGGCGCCGACGAGGTCGCCCTCGGCACCATCGACCGCCGGGCCGGCACGGAGACGGTCCAGCCCGGTCAGGGCGTCGTGCTCAAGGGCGGCGACAACGCCGTGGGCTTCGCACCGGCCACCTCCTGGGGCGACGCCCGGCTGATCCAGAACTTCGTCGCCGACGTGAAGTTCACCCCGGTCGCCGGGACCGAACAGCCCTCGCTGGCCACCCTGTTCGCCGTGGGCGGCAACCTCTGGGTCCGCTACGGCGGCGGCCGACTGACCTACGGCTTCGCTCCCGCCGGCGAGAGCAACCACACCGCGACCGCTCCGCTGCCGGCGACCGGGCAGCAGCACGACCTCCGGATCGGCTGGGACAGCTTCGGCACCGTCGCGACCCTGCACATCGCTCTCGACGGCGTCGAACTGCCGGCGGTCACCGGAGACGCCCCGCCCTCGACCCAGGTCCTCGACGACACGGTGGGCATCGGCAACGACGTCCACCCCGCGGCGCAGAGTCGCGGATTCATCGGAACGATCGCCGGCTTCCGCATCGGAACCTACGACGGCCCGTTCGACCCGACCCTGCTCACCGAACTGGGAGGTTAGGCCGTGGGTCGGCCGCCGCCGTGTCCACCTCGAACAGGAGGCGGCGGCGGCCTCAACCGCCTGATCGACCGGCCATGTCCGCGGCCAGGGCCGCGTAGACGTACTCGCTGCCCCAGCGATCCCCGTCGAGGTCGTTCTCGACCAGGTGCGCCTCCCGACGCATCCCGAGGCGCTCGCAGACCCCCACGGACCCGGCGTTCTCCACATCCAGCCGTGCGTAGAGCCGGTGCACGCCCAGCCTGTCGAAGGCGAACCCGGCCAGTGCCGCGGCCGCCTCGGTCGCATAGCCGTGCCCCTCGTGACGTGGGTCGAGGGTCCAGCCGATCTCGGCCTGGGCGGCGCGGGCATCGGCCAGGGTGAGCGTCACCTCGCCAAGAACGCCGGGCTCGTCGTGTCGGCACACGGCAAGCGCCAGCTTGTCCCCGTCGGCGCGCCAAACCGAGTGCGCCGCGCGCTCGGCCACGACCTGCTCGCTGCGCTCCCGCGTGTGCGCCGGCCGGTACAGGTAACGCGCCACGCTCGGCAGGCTCTGGTAGGCGTACAGGTCGTCCACGTCGCCGGGAGTGAACAGACGCAGCGACAACCGGGGCGTGGTCATCGGCAGCAGCGAGGCGATGTCCATGCGGACCTCCGGAACGCGGATGTGGATCAAGATGCGGGCTGATTGTCGCATCACGACCGACGGCCAGCCACGCCTTTTCAACGCAGCGCCCGACACCCCCACATGGATCGCGGCGGCCACCGGACCTGTCGGGGGGCCTCTGCGTGGGGGCACAGTAGGAACATGGAATTACGCGGCGACATACAACGGGCCCTGCGGCTGCGGGAGAACCTCTACCGCCGGATCGAAAGCGAATTCAACGCCGGCCGGCTCTCGGTCCACATGCTCGCCGAACCAGTGCCCGCACCAGGCCGGCTCGCGGCGTTTCACCTGATAGCGGAGTCGTACTACTCCGTCGAGATCCTCTACAGCCCGTCGGCGCCCGGCGAGAACCCGTTGCGAGTGATCACGTGGTACGACATCCCGGGGCAGCAGGAGATCACACCGGAGAACTACCTCGGCCTCCGGACCGCGGAGGCCACCGCGGCGGATGCCGAGGTGGACGGCCGGAGTGTCACCGGCACCCTGGGCACCGCCGGTGAGTCCTGGGTCTGGTCGGCCACCCTGCGGACGTCCCACCTCCTCGTCACCGGCCGCGGCGAAATGGGGCACCTCTCCCTCACCTCGACAGGCGACTTCGCCGAAGCGGTGGCCAACGGAAAAGCCTTCACAGAACGGAAATTCCGCTGACCCTGTGCCCCACCGAACGCGAACGGTTCGCGGGGCGGTCGCGGTCCGACCTGGACCCCGGGGCATGGCCGCGCCCCGGCCGGCCGGGGCCGGACACGGGGCGCAGCGCTTAGGTGCGGGGGTCGGTCAGTCCGTCGGTTCAGGTCCAGATGTCCCAGCCCTGGAAACCGTTGTCCTGAGAGGTGCCGTTGCAGGTGTAACCCCGCAGGAGGTCACCGTTGTTGGGTCCCGCGTCGGAGTCGTCCAGGCAGCGGCCGGTGGCCGCGTTCTGGAGCACCTGCTCGTAGTAACCCTTCGCGGTCGTGCGGTTGACGATCCGCCAGCCCTGCCAGCCGCCACTGAAGCTCTGCGTGAGGCAGGGGAAGCCGCGCAGGTAGTCCTTGCCGTCCGAATGGCTGGAGTCGTCCAGGCACAGTCCGGTGGCGCCGTTCTGGAGCTGGGCGTAGCCGTTGGACAGGGCGATCACCTTCCATTTCTGCCAGCCCCCGTCGTAGTTGCTCTGAGCGCAGGGGAAGCCGCGCAGCAGGTTGCCGTCCGCGACGTTGGCGTCGGACGAGTCGTCCACGCAGCGGTGGGTGGCGGGCGTCCCACAGCCGGTCCTCAAAACTGGTCGACTCGTTCATGCTCTGCTCCTGGAGAGGTCGATCGACGCGGCCGAGGCGTCGAGTACGGCGGCCGTGCTACGGGTGAGCGGGGCGGCGGACGCGCTCTCGTCCGACGGGGCCCCGGCGGCCTTGCGCAGGTGCGCGCGGGCGCGGTGCAGGGTGACGCGCGCGCTGACCGAGCGGATGCCGAGCGCGCGGGCGGCCTCGGCCACGGTGAGCTGGTCGACGGCGACGAGCTCCAGCACGGCCCGTTGCTGCTCCGGCAGCCCTTCCATGGCCTCGACCATCGCGCGCCCCTCCTTCTCGGCGACGATCCGGTCCTCGACCCGCGCTATGTCGTCCGCGCCCAGCAACCGCCGCCCCGCGACACGGGAGTTGAGCACGTCCAGCCGGTTCTTGCGGCGGTACTCCGCGGAGACGACGTGCCGCGCGACCCCGTACAGCCACGCCCGCTCGTTGCGCGCGGCCGACCGGTAGGCGCTTCCCCCTCTCGACGGCAGCCCTTCCGGCTCCCTCACCCCCTAGGTGCGCATCCGGCCCGGAAGCGTTACAGCGGCACGAACCGGGGCTTCTCCCGCCGACGTACAGGCACGCGTAGATCCGCGGACACCCGCGTGACGGACCACCCTCCACCGGCCGCTCCGGCGACCGGGCATCGCCGCCCCTCAGGTGTCCCCGAGTGGCGGGGGCCGTCATCCCGACTGGACGCCGTTCCTTGGGCTTCGGCTGCCCGGGCGGTGTGTCGGTGCGACGCCGCCCGGGGCCGTTCGACTTCTTACAGGCCGCCGCGCTTGCTGGGGAACGTCTTCAGGACCGCCTCGACGTTGTCCGGGTGCTCGGGGTCGACCAGGTCGACGGGCTTCTCCAGGCGGTACAGGTCACCCCTGGACGGGTACTGGGTGAGGTCTGCGGTGAGGACCATCGGGGCCTTGGTCTCCAGGACGAGAGGCTCGCCGCCGCCCTTGGGCTCGAAGATCGCCGCGAACGACAGTTCGTCACGCTCCACGTACTTCGGGGGGAACTGTTGCGTGACGGTGAGGGTGCTCCTCGCGTCGACATCGACGTCGTTCTGCTCGAACGATACCGAGCTGTACTTCTCGCCGTCGATCTCCGCGCTGACCTTGAAGCCGACCGTGCGCAGCCGGACGCTGTTGAAGGGGTCGTTCGGGTTGACGTCGACGCGCTGTTTGATACCGCCGCGGAAGTCCACGTGGTAGGTCGTGCCCTTGACCTCCAGTTCGCTGTTGACCGCGAGCATGGAGGACGGGATCTCCGCACCGATGGGCGGCAGCAGTACGCCGGCGCGGGTGGAGGCGGGGGCGGTGGCCGCCGTGGCGGACGCGCCGGCCAGCATCGGGCAGGCGGCGAGGGCGAGCACGGCAGCCACAGCGGCGAGGGCCGGGCGTTGGCGTGGGGGCATGAGGTTCGCTCCAAGATCCACTGGATGGGTCGCGAGTAGTGGACCCCAAGTGGCACGTCCAGGACGAGGATTCGTCCGCCGGTGGGCGAGTCCGGCACCGCAACCGCGGCCGGAGCCAGGCCCCGAACCGCCGCGCCCGCCGTCACCACGCCGCGTAGGTTCACGTCGCGTCACAACGCCGAGAAGCACCGGTGCGCGCAGGGGCTCAGGACCGGGGGGAGGCTGAAGTGTCGGACTGGGCGCGGTTGGCGCGGATCTCGTCGTGGTGGTCGGCGACCCAGCCGATCAGCTGCTTGACGATCTCGTGCAGACCGCGGCCGAGCGGGGCGAGCGCGTACTCCACCCGCGGCGGCACCTCCGCGTAGGCGGTACGCGTGATCAGGCCGTCGTCCCGGAGCTGGCGCAGCGTGTGGGTGAGCATGCGCTGGGAGATGCCGGGGATCTGGCGTTGCAGGTCGGTGTAGCGCAGGGGGCCGTCCTCCAGGACGGCGGTGATCAGCATGCTCCATTTGTCGCCGACCCGGTCGAGGACCTGCCGGATGAAGGGCATGTGGTCGGCGGGAATGCTCGCGCACGGCCCGATCGCAGCGGCCATCTCCTGATCAGTGCTGTCCTGCATGGCGCCCATTCCTCTCCGTCGCGCACACCGGTGTGCCTTTTGTAGCGGCTTCCATACTGGCGCATCATGGCGCTACGAACAAATGAGAGGAATTGGAGGTCGGGCCGTGAAGGTGGAGATCGAGCCAGAGATCCGGGCCGAGGTCACCCGCCCCTGGTACGGGCTGGGCGGCCACCGTGTCCCCCGGCTGTGTCCCCCGGCCCGCCCCTGACCGCCCTCCGATCCGGACATCTCGCTGAAAGGCGCCCACGCCATGTCGTACCTGCTGCACATCGACTCCTCCTCGCTCGGCGAGGCTTCCGTCTCCCGCCAGGTCGCCCGGTCCTTCCGCGACCAGTGGCAGGGTCCGGTCGTCCACCGCGACCTCGCCGCCTCGCCGGTGCCGCACCTGACCGCCGCGGGAATCACCGCCGGCACCACCGACCCGGCCCGGCGCACTCCCGAGCAGGCCGAGGCCGCCGCGCTCCAGGACGAGCTGATCGAGGAGTTCCTCGGCGCCGACGCCTACCTGTTCACCGTGCCGATGTACAACCTCTCGATGCCGTCGGTGTTCAAGGCGTGGCTGGACCAGGTCATCGTCCTGGACCGCACCATGAGCCACACCGGCACCTCCCCGGCGGCGGGCCGTCCGGCCGTGCTGATCTCCGCGCGGGGCGGCGGCTACGGCCCCGGCAGCCCCAAGGAGGGCCTCGACTACGTGGTGCCCACGCTGGAGGCCGTCCTGGGGCACGACGACCTGCTCGGCCTGGACGTCACCACGGTGATACCCGAGCTGACCATGGCCCCGGTGGCGCCGGCCCTCGCCCCGCTGCTTCCGCTGCACGAGGCGTCCATGGCCGCCGCCCACGAGCAGGCCCGCCGCCTCGCCACGACCATCGGCACGACCATCAGCACGGCGCGTGCCGCATGACGTAACCGGCCCGCCTCAACCCGACGATGACCAGAACCCCCTGGCGTGGAACTCCCCGGGTTGACCCGCCCCCTCTCCCCCGTCATTCACCCTCATTCACCGCCGCTACCTACCGCAGTAGTTGGAGGAACACCCCCATGTCCAAAGTGATCGCGATCTTCGGCGCCGGCCCCGGTCTCGGCGCCTCCCTCGCCCGACGCTTCTCCGCCGAGGGCTTCCGCGTCGCCCTGGTGGCGCGTCGCAAGGACCGCCTCGACGCCCTCGTCGACCAGCTCAGCGCCGAGGGCGTCGACGCGACCGGCTTCACCGCCGACCTCTCCGAACCCAAGGAGATCCCCGCCCTGATCGAGGCCATCCGCGAACGGTTCGGCCGGATCGACGTGGTCGAGTACGGCCCGATCCCCAGCGTCCACTTCACCCCCGCCGCCGAACTCGACCCGGACACCCTCGTCCAGGGCATCCCACTGCTCCTGCTCACACCGCTGGCCGTCGTCCAGGCCGTGCTGCCGGAGTGGCAGGAACGCGGCGACGGCGCGTTCCTGATGACCACCGGCGCCACCGCGGTCCACCCCATGCCGAACGCGAGCGGGGTCGGCCCGCTGATGGCCGCCGCCCGCAACTGGCTCTACTCCCTCCACGGGGAACTCACCGAGGCGGGCATCTACGCGGGCACCCTCTCGGTCGCCGCGTTCATCGGAGGCAGCGAGGCGGCAGAGGCCGCCGGCGCGTCGGAATTGGCGGCCTCGTTCCCGGTCGTCGACCCGGCCGAACTCGCCGCGCTCTACTGGGACATGTACACCAAGCGCGACCGCGTCGAAGAGGTCCACCCCGCGCTCAAGGCGGGCTGACGGGCCGGCTGACCGGCCGGCCTTCTCGGCGGTGTGGACCGCGCGTACGGTCCGCACCGCCGATCCGCCGGATACGCCGGAGGCGCTGGGTCAGACGAGGGGAAACTCCCCGGCCTTCACACCCGCCACGAACAAAGCGAACGCGCCAGCCGGGAAGGCCAGCACCGGGCCGCCCGGGTCCTTGGAATCACGGACGGGGACCAGGCCACGGGAGGCGACGAGGTTGGCGGCAACCTCGACACACTCACCGCCGTTGCCGCTGTACGAGGACGTGAACCAACGCGGAGTTTCGGTCGTCACGGGGCACCCTTTCGTAGCTGCTTGATCATGGCCACCGACGCCGCCTGCCACAGCGGTTCGGCCTGTAGACGATTGGTACGCGTCGCGGGAGCGGGTCAGACGAGGGGGAACTCGCCGGCCTTCACACCCGCCACGAAGGAGGCGAACGCCTCGGCCGGGAAGGCCAGCACCGGGCCACCCGGGTCCTTGGAATCACGGACAGGGACGATGCCACGGGAGGCGGCAAGGTTGGCGGCGACCTCGACGCACTGGCCGCCGTTGGCGCTGTACGAGGACGTGAACCAACGGGGGGATTCGGTCGTCACGGGGCACCCTTTCGTAGCTGCTTGATCATGGCCACCGGCACCGCCTGCCAAGGCGGTTCGGCGAACAATCGATGGGTATGGGGTGCGGGAACAGGTCACACGAGGGGGAACTCGCCAGCTTTCACACCCGCCACGAACGAAGCAAACGCATCAGCCGGGAAGGCCAACACCGGTCCACCCGGGTCCTTGGAATCACGGACGGGGACCACACCACGCGAGGCGGCAAGGTTGGCGGCAACCTCGACGCAGTTGCCGCCGTTGCTGCTGTACGAGGACTTGAACCAACGCGGGGTCTCGGTCATCACGCAGCCGATGGTAGGCCCCCAACATCGGCTCAACAGAGACGATTTCACGCTGGATTCGCTCCCCGTTCCCGCCGCTCGGCGTACGTGGCCCCAGCGCATACGGCCCTGCTACCCGTGAGGGGTAGCAGGGCCGTTGGTGCGTGGTGCGGGAACGGGTCAGACGAGGGGGAACTCGCCGGCCTTCACACCCGCCACGAAGGAGGCGAACGCGTCGGCGGAGAAGGCCAACGCCGGGCCGCTCGGGTCCTTGGAGTCACGGACGGGGACCACGCCACGCGAGGCGGCGAGGTTGGCGGCGACCTCGACGCAGGCGCCACCGTTGCCACTGTACGAGGACTTGAACCAACGGGGGGTTTCGGTCGTCACGACGTGCCCTTTCGTAGCTGGTTGATCATGGCCACCGACGCCGCCTGCGACAGCGATTCGGCCTGTAGCTGATGGTAGGCCCCCAACAGGGGCAGTACGGAAGTGGTTTCGCGGTCAAGGTGCCCCTGTGCTTGTGATTCGGCATACAAAGCAACGGACCGGTCGGCAAGGGTGAGCAGGTAGACCGGGAGCTTAAACGCGCGACGCGCTCCAATGCTGAAAGGCGCCACCTGGACGATCCAGTTGGGGAGGGCCGCCGCCTCGACCAGCCGTTGGAGTTGGGCGCCCATGACCTCGGCGCCGCCGACAGCCTGAAGGAGGCAGCTCTCGTCCATCACCACCAGCACCATGGGCGGGCGAGTCCTCACCAGCGCGGCCTGTCGGTCCATGAGCACGGAGACTCGCTCGGCGGCCTGCTCGGCGGTGATAGTGCCGCGCTGTACATCACCGTCCGCCAACGCCTCCGCGTACTCACGCGTCTGCAACAGGCCCGGGACGACACCGATCTCGAACAGCCGGATCTCCGTGGCCCGGCCCTCGTACCTGACGTACTCCGGGAAACCGGCCAGCATCGAGCCGCGCCGCATCTCGTGCCATTCGCGTTCGAACGAATCTGCGGATTCAGCGGTTCCGAAGGCAACATCGGCCTTGCGTGAGAACGAGCGGGTTGGCGGCTTGCGACCAGTTTCAACCGCGGAAACGTGCTGGCTGGAATATGCCAATTCCTCTGCGAGATCGTCCTGGTTCCAGCCGCGGGCTTCCCGCAGCCTGCGCAAGCGAGCACCAAAGGCCGCTCGTGGGCTGCTCTCGGGGTTCAGCTCTTTGCGGTTGACCATGGGACACCCCAAACCTTCCTTCGTTTCTGCTTACTTGAAGGAATTCTGACTGTACGTCACTCTGACCAAGTTCGGTAGTGGACCCACTACGGAGAGGAACGGGCCATGGGTATGACCATCGCCGTGTATCGGGTCAATCCGATGTCCGGAGAGCGCACCACCGTCCGGGACCGTTACGACGTGCAGCCGGCAACCCTGCCGACACCGTTGAGCAGCGCCCTGCCGCCGTGCGGCTGCAAGCGCTGTCGGCAGCGCGAGTACTCCGGTCCGGCCACCCCACCCGACCACCGTTGAAGCACCTCCCCTTGTAGCTCAGTCAGGAAGAGCCCGGGCCCCCGCACTGCCTCCGTTCATGCGTGCGGGTCGGCCCGATGACTCCGGTTCGAGTCCGGACAAGGGGACTTGGCGAGCACGAACGACACCGTAGAGAGGACATCCGTATGGCCGGCACCAGCGGCGAGAAGGGCACCACCAGGATGCTCATCGACTGGGAGTGGTTGTCCGCGCGGGAGTTGTACGCCAGTGAACTGGCCTATCGGCGCCAGCAGGCGGGGCTGACGCTGATGGAACTCGCGGGACTGTGCATGTACGAGCAGTCGTACCTGCACCGGCTGGAGCGGGGACAGCGCCTCGGCACCCTGGAGTCGGCCACCGCGCTGGACAAGGTCTACGGCACCGGAACCCTGCTGGTGAAGCTGTGGCACCTGGCCAAACGCGAAGCGAAGGACAAGCCGTTCCTGGGACTTGCCCCGCTGGAGGCGGACGCGGTGAGCGTCCAGGAGTACGCGGTCAGCGCCGTGCCGTACCTCCTCCAGACCCGCGCCTACGCCGAAGAGCAGCTCCGCACCGCCCGCCCGCACAGCATCAAGCAGTTGAGCACGCAAGTCACCGAGCGGCTCAAGCGGCAAGACCGCCTCACCGGACCCCACCCGGTGCACTACCGCGCCCTGATCGACGAGGCCGTCCTACGGCGCGGGGCGCGCAACCCCCAGACCTGGACAGGCCAGTTGGAACACCTCATCGACGTCGCCCAGCAACCCGACGTCTCCCTGCACGTGGTGCCGTTCGGGACCGGCCCGCACCACATCCGCAGCTGCCTGGAACTCATCTTCTTCCAGGACGGCCACATCGTCGCCTACACCCAGAGCAGTTGGAGCGGCCACCTCGTCGAGGAACCCGAAGACGTCGAACCGCTGCGCCTGGCCTACGACTTGCTCCGCGACACCGCTCTCACGCCGACGGACTCGCTGGCTTTCCTGCGTACCGTACTGGCCGAACACACCGCGCACACCCGGTCGTAGCGGCAACCCGAGTCCGTATAGTGGACGGGTTGACCAGTATACGGACGCCGCCGCCGTCGCGAACTCCCTGCGGGCACTATGCCTGGCATGACGACCACCGAGATCCGCACCGCGTACCTGCTGGCCGCCGAGCGGGCCACGCGACTCCTGGCGGAAGGGGAGGTGGCGCTCCGCTGGCAGCAGGAGTCCGTGCTGCCGGGGATGTCCGTGGGCGGACTGGCCGGCCACCTTGCCCGCAGCGTCCTCCAGGTCGAGTGGTTCCTCGACGGTCCGGTGTTCGGCGCGGAACCGGTGACGCCTGTGCACTACTACGCCAGGCTGGAGGGCACCTCGACTCCCGGCTCCGCGCTCAACGTCGGCGTGCGTGCGAGGAGCGAGGAGACCGCCGCGGCCGGTCCCGCCGCCGTGGCCGAGCAGGCGCGGGCCGCGTGGCAGCGGCTGGCCGAGCGGCTGCCAGGGGAGCCGGCCGACCGGCGGGTGTCCGTCCTCCACCGACCCGGGGAGGAAATGCTCCTCGACGGTTACCTCCAGACCCGATGCGTCGAACTGACCGTCCATCTTGAGGACTTGGCGCTGAGCGTGGGCGCGCCCAACCCCGCCCCCGAAGCCGCGCTCGCCCTCGCGATCGACGTACTCACCGCCGCCGCCCGCGAACGCCACGGCGACCAGGCCGTGTTGCATGCCCTGACCCGACGCGAACGCGACACCCACGACGCCTTGCGCGTGCTGTAGTCGGTCTCCGTCCGGCTGGGCACGGGCCGGGGCGAGGGGACTTCGCGGGCTCAACTGACTCAGCGGGCTCAGCGGGCTGATCAGGCGGGAGCCGGCTCGGACGACGGCTGCCACTCCCGCCTGATCAGCCCGTAGACCCACGAGTCGGAGACCTCGCCGTTGACGACGCAGTCCTCCCGCAACGTCCCTTCACGCACGAACCCGAGCTTCTCCAGCACGCGGCCACAGGCCACGTTGCGCGTGTCGGCCTCGGCTTGCACGCGATTGAGGTCCAGGGTGTCGAAGGCCCACCGCAGCAGAGCGCGCGCGGCCTCGGTCGCGTAGCCGTGGCCCCACGCCGTATCGACGAAGCAGTAGCCCAGCGACGCGCTGCGGTAGTCCGGATTCCACCTGGTCAGGCCGCACCATCCGATGAACGCCCCGTCGGAGACCCGATCGACGGCCAGCCTCGCCCCGGTGCCCTCCCGAGCCATCTGCCCGCAAGCCGCGATGAACCGCTCGGCGCGCGCGCGTTCGGTCCACGGTGGCGAGTCCCAGTAGCGCAGCACGTAGGCGCTGCTGTGCAGCGCGAAGAGGTCGTCCGCGTCCGCGTCCTCGAAGGCACGCAGGCGGAGGCGAGCGGTGGGCAACGAGGGGGCCGGCAGCGACATGCTCATGTTCCATCCCGTGATCGGTGGCCGATCAATCAGACATCCGCTGCCGGGCACCCGCAAGGGGTTTTCCCGGCGGGCCCCCACAACGACGTGAGTTGGCCCGTCGACCGGCGGGCGTCTCCCCCGCCACCCGATCAGGGTCCGTCCGCGCGGGCGCTGTCGGCGGCGTTGTCGGCCGCGTTGTTGGCGGCGAGCCACCCGGTCGGGTTGCCGCAGTCGAAGTACCGGCCGGTGACCGGGTGGACGAGGACGTCGTGGTCGCGGGCGAACGCCTCGATGGCGTCGGTCGCCTGGTACTCGCCGGTGGCCGACGACGGCGTGAGCTTCTCGAAGTACGCGGTCGCGTGCCCGGGCAGGAGAGCGCGGGAGATGTTGACGTGCGCGGTCGGCCCCGGGTGGTCGGCGGGCTTCTCGTCGAACCCGTCCAGCAGGAGGTGGGGGGTGCCGGTGCGGGTGCGCAGGACGCCGTAGCGGTGGGCGTCGCGGCCGGGGACGGTGGCGGCGGCGATCGCGCCGCCGGTACCGGCCGTGGCGCGGGCGAGGGCGAGGTCGGCCAGGTCGTGGCCGCCGTCGGTGCGCAGGAGGAGGTCGTCGCCGGCCACCACGAGGAAGTCCTGGCCGTCGATCCACTCGGCGGCGAGCATGACCGGCAGCGCGGTGCCGTAGCGACCGGAGCGGGGCTGCTCGACGAAGTGGAAGCGGGCTCGGGTGTGGAGGCCCGCGATCGGCGTGTACTTGTGCTGCCAGCCGCGGCCGGTGAAGAAGGCTTCGAGGTCCTGGTCGTGACTGAGGTAGTGCCGCACCTGGGCTCCGGTGGGACCGGGTGCCGTGACGATCGCGATGTCCTGGGCGCCCGCGGCGACGCAGTCGGCGACCGCGTAGTCCAGGACGGGGCGATCGAGGACGGGGAGCATGCACTTGTTGATCGACTTGGCGAGGGGGAAGAAACGGGTCCCCGTGCCGGCGACGGCGATGACAGCTTTGATCGTGCGCACCTTTCGGTCGGCACCCGGGCGGGATGCCGCGGCCTGGTCAGCTGCGAGTTTACCGAGGCGGGGCCGGGCGATCCGGGCGAGCCGTCGTGTCGTCAGCTTCGCCGCGGCACGGGGAGCAGGGCGTGGTGAGAACCGCGGAGGAGCCCGCAGATCCAGGTGTCCCTTTCCGGGCCGCCCCGGTAGCGTGCGCCGGCATGGCATCGGAACTGGAACGCCCCCCACTCCAAGCGGACGAACGCACCGCGCTCATCGGCTGGTTGGACCTGCAGCGGCAGATCCTGCGCTGGAAGTGTGCGGGGCTGAGCGACGAGGACGCGCACCGCTCGGTCATCCCGACCTCACCGGCCATGACCATGGCCGGCCTCATCTCCCATATGCGCTGGACCGAGCACATGTGGCTGGAGGTGGTGTTCCTCGGCGGCGACAAGCAGCCGAACCCGGCGTTCGACGAGTCGAGCGAGGACGCCGACTGGCACACCGACGGCCGCCCCCTCACCGAACTCCTCGCCGAATACGGGACTCAGTGCGCCCGCAGCAACGAGATCGTCGCCGCGGCCTCCCTGGACGACGTCGGCCGCCACCCCGACTTCCGCGACGCCGGCGCCAACCTCCGCTGGATGCTGATCCACCTCGTCGAGGAGACGGGCCGGCACGCGGGCCACGCGGACATCGTCCGAGAACTGCTCGACGGAACGAAGGGCTACTACTAGGGCGCGTATCGGGTCGTCATCAGCGGAGCCGTGACGAACCGCTATGACGCAACGGCGGCTCGCGGCCGGGCACGGCCAAGAAACGATGTTGCCCCCGCCATTGATGGTCACTAAGGTCAATCGGGTGACTGCCGGGTCGGCCATGGGCCACGCACGAGTGAGGTTCCCGGCCTCGGCGTGAGCCCGAGGCGGGCAAGAGGCCCGCCCACTTCTCCGCGTCCTAGCTCCCGGCGCCCGCATACGGCGCCGCATTCCAGCGGAAGATCCCTAGGCCGGAGACACACCACTGATGTCCTATGACCAGCATTACCCGCATGAATCCGCGCTGCCGACGGCCGGCGTCCAGCTCAACCACACTGCCGTCTACGCAAGCGACCGGCACCTGTCTGCCGAGTTCCTCGCCGCGGTCCTGGGCCTGAAGGTCGGCACCCCGTTTGGACCGTTCCTCCCCGTCGACCTCGGCAACGGCGTGACGCTCGACTACTACGAGAAACGGGACGAGCCGATCCAGTCGCAGCACTACGCCTTCCTTGTCCCTGACGAACAGTTCGACGCCGCTATCACCCGTCTGGAGGTGGTCGGGGTCACCTACTACGCCGACCCCAGCCACATCGAACCCGGCCAGATCAACCGTCTATTCGGTGGTCGCGGCGCCTACTTCGACGACCCGGACGGTCACAACATGGAGGTCATGACTCGGCCTTACGTCCGCCCTTAGGGCGCGACAGGACTGCCTTGATGTGGCGTTTGCGCAGGTAGGCTCGGTTGCCGCGGGACGAGTAGGCCTTGTCCCCGGCGACCGCGTCCGGCTTTGGTGCGGGGGCGGCCGACGGGACCGCGGACGTGGACCCTTCCCAGCACCGGGATGAACTGCGGGTTGTCAGCGGCTTGTCCAGCGGTCAGGACGAACGCCGGCGGGCGGCACGTGCGGTCGGGGCGAGGTGGACCTTGCTGCTCTGCCCGCCCCTGGACGTCCGAGGAGGGCGGCCTTCAGTCGGAGCTTTTACCGAAGCCGGATGCGTCGTCGGTCGTCCCGCTCGGGATCGGGTTCGGTGCGGCCCCGTACTCGCCGATCGGCAGGTATGGGCCGATGAACTCCCACTCCGGATCTGTCAGTTGCTCTCGCGCCACGCAACACCATCTACGGATCGGGCCCCGCCGCGAAGGCAGATCCCGCAGATTGATCACGACCCGATACGCGCCCTGGCACGGCCCCCGCACAGCGGTCCCCATTGTCCCAGGCGCCAGGCCGGCACGACGCCTCACGACCCATCGCGGGAGGGCCCGTGACCCTTCACCCGAGCCAGCACGCCGTAGGTGTGGATGAGATTCGCCGGGGGTGACGCGGGGTCCGTCGCCGGCTCCGGGCGCCACTCGCCGATGCCGACGATCCCGGGGTCGATGATCTCCATGCCGGCAACGAAGCGGGCGATTCCCTCCCTGGTACGCGGCGTCAGAGGCGCGGTGGTGTTGCCGTAGAGCGCGGCCATCTCTTCTACGGCCGCGCGGTCGTAGTCGTAGGTCAGATGCGTCATTCCCCATCCCTGGAGCCGGGACCATGCTGGTCCGGCTCGACCGAGTTCCGCGGCCCCACCTCAGCACCCGCGCAACCACAGCCGTCGCGCCCGGCCTTCGGCATCCGACGGTGGTCGCGGTCGCCGGTCCGCGTCCCGATCCGGGGGCGCCCCCGGCCTGGCGGCGTGCGCGCGCTCACCGCAGTGTCAGTAGCAACCTGCACAATGCCTGCCATGAGCGAGCACTACGAGATCGTCTTCTCCTGCTTCCTTCGGCACGACACTCCCAAGGCTGTCCTTTCGGCTTGGCGCTGGCATCTGGGTATCGACCCGGAATGCCCCGACGACCTCAGCGAGGAAGAGCACCCCTGGCCGCTGTTCCGGCAGTATCCCGGCAGCCGCCTCCCCGGGGGAGACTCCGGCACCCTGCGACGCTCGAAATCGATGAGCGACCTCGACGGCAACGATGTGTGGGAACTTTACGCACGCAACTACTGGGTCAACGACAATCTCCCGCTGCTCGACCCCCTGCTCAGGATGCTCGCTCCACATGTCGCGCTCCCCGGATACGGAGGCCATCTGCGTCACGTAGGTGCCACCGAGCTGAGCGTCTTCGAGTTCCGCGACGGACGCCACGGACCCATCAGCATCTGACCGCCAACAAGCCGAGGTCGCGACCGTGTTCGTAGCCACGTCCGGATCGCCATGAACGCCGGATTCGGGCGCGCGAACGTGCGCGAACGCTCAGCTCGTTCTTCGAGGTTGGTCGGGCCAGTGTGCGACGTGCACCGGGCCGTCAACCGCCCTGAGCAAATCTGTTTGCACCGACTGCCGTCAGACGACGAGGCTGAACTGGTGAACGCCTTGCCCCCGTTGCCCGGAACGCTCGCTCCGCCCGTATCAGACCCGCGTGCCCGCGACGTCGTTCTCGACTACGCGGGCATGGACGCCTTGGTGGCCGACCTGGTTCTGCCCTCCGACGCGTCGATGTACGTCATGAGCGCGATGGAAACGTCCCGCGAGCTCATCCGGCACTCCTACTACCGGTACGAGTTCGCCACCGTCGCCGTCACGCATTCCCTGTTCGCCCTGGAGCACGTCCTTGTCGAGCGTCTGGCCATCGACGAACCGCTCCAGGACCTCATCGAGCGGGCCGCCGACGCAGGGCTCGTTCCGGCCGAACTCGCTGCCGAACTCGACCGCAGCCGACTACTACGCGACAAACTCACGCAGGGCACCGTGACAAGTGCCGCCCTCGGCCCGCTCAGTGCCATCGCCATGGTGCGTGCCGTCTTCGATGCTGTTTCCCTCCTTCTTCGCCCGGCATCTGTGGCAGAAGCCCCAGCTGTTGACATGAGCGAAGCTCAGCCCGAGGACCGGCTCGCCCGGCTGTGGGAGGAACACCGGCGTGCCCTCTACCCCGACAGCTTCCGTGGCATCGATGTGGAAGGCGTGGAGTTGACCCTGCTGGACGCCGACGTCGCCGGCCTCGTCCAGAGAGAGCTGAACGGTGGGCTCGACGACAGCGGCATTGCCGTCCTTTGGGCGTGTATCGCCGACCTTGACAAGGTCGTGACCCTGATCAACTCGGAGTACTGCGTCTTCTACTTCGCGAGACTTCGGACGATGGCCAAGCTCGTATCAGCACGCTACCTCCCCACCGCCACCTGACTCGTGGGGGGAAGGGGAATCTCCTCCACACTCGTCAGGGTCTGGCCAGGCCGCGTGTTCAATCGCAGGAGCTGCCGGCGTTGACACAACTCCTGCCTGCGACGATGCGCCTGTGAGCTATGACCTTGCCGTATGGGACGGCGACCGTCCGTTCGACAACCGCGCTGCGAGCTCGACCTACGACGACCTCTACGAGCGCTTCCTGGAGTCGGACGATGTCGTCGCGCCTCCGATGCCGCGCATCGTGGCGTACGTGGAAGCCCTCGTCGCGCGGTACCCGGACGACGACCACAGCGTCGTGTGGGCCTCACCGCCTGTCATCGAGGAGGCATCGGGCCCGATCGTGTACCTGCTCATGTCATACGGCAAGGCCGAGGAAGTCTCCGGGTACGCCGCTGAACTGGCCAGCGAGCACGGTCTCGTCTGCTTCGACCCGCAGGGGGAATGCCTCCGACCGTGAGCCGCCCGTTCAGCGGCCAGGCGAGATGGTCCGGCGCTGCTCGGTGGGCCGCCGGCGGGCAGCCGGTGGGGCGGGTCAGCGGAGGGTGACCTCCAGGGTGGCGCCGTAGGTGTGGCGGGTGGTGGCCTCGACGCGGGTGGCGCCGTGGGAGCGGGTGACGCGGATGCCGTCGGCGGCGGAGAGCGCCCGCAGCCGGCGCCCGCGCAGCAGCACCGTGACGGTGTCGCGCGTGGTCGTGGGGTCGGCGACGGAGACCGTGGTGGTGCCGTCGCGCCGCTCGCGGACGAGTACGGAAGCGGGGCCGTCGACCTCCAACTCCCCCGCGCGGTGCGGCCCGGCCGCGAAGGCGTTGGCGGCGGTGATGCCCAGACCCGCGTGGCGTACGGCCTGGAAGGCGGTGGAGTTGGCGAGCACCGACAGCGGACCGGGCCGCCCATGCGCACCGTGCGCACCGTGACCGCCGTGGGCACCGCCAGATCCGTACGCCCGCAGCGCGCTCTCCGTCGCGCCCGGCACCAGCGCGTACGCGAACGAGGTCGGCGCCGTGCCGGCCGGTTGGTCGCGGCCGACCGAGAAGACCTGCTTGGTGACGGCGGTGTCGGGGTTGGACGTGCGGATCGCCCGCCGGCTGCGGGTCACGGTCTCCAGGCCCACCCGCACCCGCGCGTGCGGGTCCTGGCCGGGGCCGTCGAGCAGGACGTAGCCGATCGCGGTGCCCTGCCCGCCGTCGGCGTAGCGCAGCCACGCCAGCGGGGCCGTGCCGGGGCCGGTGAACGGCGTGCCGTCGCGCAGTCGGCCGGTGACGCTCACCGGGTCCGCGGGTGCGGCGATGCGGGTGTCGAAGGTCGTCGTCACCGCGCGGCCCGCGCCGGCGCCCGTACCGTCGCCGACCCCCGCCGCGAGCACCACCACCTCGTCGTCGAAGAGGTACCAGGACTTGGTGGCCCGCGCGTCGCGGTAGGCGAAGAAGTCGGCGGGGAGCAGGCCGGCTTGGGCCGCGGCGTACGCCGCGTCGTCGGACAGCACCAGGCCGCAGGTGCCGTACGTACCCGAACGCGCGCCCCCGGAATGGGAGTTGGTGGACAGCGGGAAGTAGACGTAGGTGTTCTGCGACTCCGACGAGGAGGTGAACCCGGCCGCCGGGTTGTCGTACCACGCGGTGCCGTACAACTCCGGTACGGTCTCGCGGGTTTCGACGGGCGCGGTCACCCCGCCGAGCGCGTAGGGCGAGACGGCGGTGAAGTAGTCGACGCCGAACGCCTGCGTCTGGTCCTGGCCGGACAGGTAGAGGTAGTGCGCGCCCGCGCCCTGGAACCAGGGCATCAGGTTCTCGCCGCTCATGTACTCGTAGCCGCTGATCCGGGTGGAGCTGCGGGCGAGGGTGAACGCCCAGCCGGGGCGGCGGTGCACGACGCGGTCCATCGCGTTGAACGCCGAGTGCTGCGCGGGTGAGTTGAGGTCGGCGGCGGGTACGGAGGTGTCCGCGAGGATGTCGGCGTAGCGGGCCACGCTGACCGGGGAGACGAACGACGCCGGGTTGACCGGTGTGCGCGACTCCTGCCGGACGAACTTGGCGTACCCGGCGAGTGCGGTCGCGTCCGCGCCGGTGGCGTACGCCGACAGGTCCACCACGGACTCCACGACGGTGCCGACGTCGGCGTAACCGGTGCCGGTGCGCGACACCGCGCGGCCCTTGACCGCCTCCATCATCCAGCCCTCGAAGATCAGCGGCGCGAAGCTGTTCGCGACCCAGCCGCGCCCCGCCCCCACCAGGTCGGCGCCCGCCAAGTAGCCGGTGCCGTCGAGGAGTTTGACGGTCTGCACGATCCGGGTGAGCAGCCCGGTGCCGTACGAGCCGGTGTAGGCGACGGACGCGTGCTGGAGGTAGGACCCGTCGGCGTAGAACCCGTCGGTGACGCCGTGCTGGAGGGCGTACGGGTCGATCGTGGCGAGCACCGTCTCCTGGTCCGCGACGGCCTTGGTGATCCGGGCGTCGTCGTCGAGCAGCGCGCCCTGCATGATCCGGTCGGTGGTGATGTCGGCGAGGTTGGCGCCGGTGTGGAAGCGGGAGTCGAGGTCGACGTCGCCGTCCTTGCCGTTGCGCAGGTAGGCGTCCATCGCGGCGACGTAGGTCGCGGGGAGGTCCGGCCGGGAGGCGGCGACGGTGTCCTTGAGCAGGATCAGGGTCTTGGTGGCGTACTGCGAGATGCCGATCTCCCAGTTGAACCAGTTGCCGTAGTAACCGGTCGCCTGGTCGCCGTAGTAGTGGTCGTAGAGCCACTGCAACCCGTCGACCACGCGCTGCTGTACGGCCGCGTCGCCCGCGAGGTCGGCGGCGCCGCCCGGCACGCGGGTGGCCAGCGCGATCTCGTACAGGTACTGGAAGGAGGAGGTGAGGTTGGTGTCGCTGGTGCCGAGGGCGAGCCCGCCGAACAGCTGGTCGTCGCCCGCCGCCGCGTCCATCGCGGTCAGCCGGGTGCGGGCGGTCGCCGCGATCGCGGCGAGCTTGGCGGCGACGTCCGGCCGGGCGTTGGACTGGGCGGTGCCCGCGAACACGTCCACGGTGTTGGCCAGGATCTGCGCGCGGGCGGCGGAGGTGCCCGCGGCGGCCTTGGCGGCGGCGGTGCGGGGGGCGGTGCCGGTGGCGTCGGCCCACGCGCGGGACGGCTGCGCCGCGGCCAGCAGGGCGGTCGCGGGCACCGCGGCGATCAGGGCACGGCGGGAGATCTGCACGGCGGGACCCTCCAAGGGCGGACGACAGAAAGCGCTTGCCGCATTCAAGCAACACCCTTTCCGCGTGTCACTAGGTTTCACACGATCACGGGAGCGCGGCATCTTCCGCCAGGCGGGGGCCGCCTGCGACGGGGCCACGCGGGCTACGCGGACCACGGGGGCCACGCGGGTTACGGGGACTACGGTGGGGCCACGTCCACCGAGCGGGTGCGGGGGCGCGCGTCCACCCGGGTGGGCGCGGGGCGGGTCCGGAACCGGCGATCGCGGCCCAACGTGCCCTGCGCACCGGCGCCGTGAGAGAGGGGCAGCAATGGATCGAGGTACCCGCGGCGAACTCATGGGCCAACTGGCCGGGGCGATCGGGGCCGTCACGACCGCGCACCCGGTGCGGGTCGCCGTCGACGGGCCGCCCGCCGCCGGCAAGACCACGCTGGCCGACGAACTCGCCGTCGTCCTGCGGGCGCAGGGCCGCGAGGTCATCCGCGCGACCGTCGACGACTTCCTCTTCCCCCGCGCACAGCGCTACCGACGCGGCCGGTACTCGGCCGAAGCCTGCTACTTCGACGCCCACGACCACGTAGCGCTGCGCCGGGTCCTGCTCGACCCGCTGGGCCCGGGCGGGCACCGGAGGTTCCAGCACTCCGTCTACGACAAGGACACCGACCGCGCGCTGTCGCTGCCGCCCACGACCGCCCCCGCGGACGCCGTACTCCTCTTCGACGGCGTCTTCCTCCTGCGCCCGGAACTCGTCGACCGGTGGGAGCTGCGCATCCTCGTATCCGTCCCCTTCGAGCAGACGGTGGGCCGCGCCCGGGACCGGGACACGGCCCAGGCCGGGCCCTCCGCCGATGCCGCCGACGTCGAACGGTCCTGGCGCGAGCGCTACATCCCCGCCCAGCGGCTCTACGCCGCCACGGCCCACCCGGCCGACCACGCCGACTTCATCGTGGACAACGCCCAACTCCAGCGCCCGGCCTGGGAAGCCCGACCACGCTGACCGGCACGGCAGGAGACGACGACGGCTCGCCGGCGATTCAGCGTCGCGCGGAGTCGAGAGGGGAGGACTCTCCGAGAGGGCGGCCCTCGTCGAGAGGGCAGGTCTCGCCGAGGCTGACGACCTGGCGGTTGTGGTAGAAGTCGTCCTCGCGCAGCGTGGTGATGCTGCCGGAGGGGGCCCGGAAGCCGACGTAACCGGCCGACTCGATCGGCATCCTGATCCAGGACGCCACGACGAAGGTCAGCGAGCCGCCGTGCGTCACGACGATCTGGTGTGCGCACGGACGTCGCAGGATGTCGTCCATGGCCGCGTAGACGCGCCGCGCCAACTCCGCCCTCGTCTCGGCGCCTTCCACGCCCTCGTCGTGGTCCATCCGTTCCCCGACCGCCGGCGGCGGGACGAAGCGCCGGTCCAGCCACTCCTGCGGCCTTCCCCCCGCCTGACCGTAGGACTTCTCCCGCAGCCTGCGGTCGAGGACCGGCCGCACGCCGAACACGTCGGCCACCTCCTCGGCGGTCCGCCGGGTGCGCCGCAGATCCGAGGAGAACAGCTCCACCTCGGCGCCGTCCGGCACCCGGGCCCGGAGTGTTCGGGCGATGGAGACCGCCGCGCGGACTCCGGCGGGCGTCAGGCGCGAGTCGTGCCACCCGCCGACGACTCCCTCGACGTGGTGCGTCGCCTCGGGATGCGTGACGACGTGGACTGTGCGCACGAGAGTCCGCCCTTCGGGTCGATGACGTCCTGCTGACCGGCACCCACCCTGGCACGCGCGACCGGCCCTTCTCAGGGTGTCAGTAGGCGCGGCGATACTGCGGCGGGATGCGTACCTCGGCTCCCAGCGCCTTGGCGGCGTCGAGGGGCCAGGTCGGGTGGCGCAGGAGTTCGCGGCCGATCAGGATCGCGTCGGCCTCGGAGTTGGCGAGGATCTTGGCGGCCTGGTCGGGCTCGGTGATCATGCCGACGGCGGCGACCGGCACTCCGGTCTCCGCCTTCACCCGCGCGGCGAAGGGCACCTGGTAGCCCGGCCCGACCGTGATCCTCGCGTCGGGGACGATGCCGCCGCTCGACACGTTCAGCAGGTCAACGCCGTGGTCGGCCAGCAGTGTCGCGAGGCGGACGGTGTCGTCCACGGTCCAGCCCTCGCGGTCGTCCGAAGGGTTCTCGGTGAGCCAGTCCGTCGCGGAGACGCGGGCGAAGAGCGGCAGGTCGTCGGGCCAGACGGCACGCACGGCGTCCACGACACGGAGGGCGAACCGGGTCCGGCTCTCGAAGGAGCCGCCGTAGGCATCCGTGCGGTGGTTGGTGACCGGCGACAGGAACTGGTGGATCAGATACCCGTGTCCGGCGAGCAGTTCGACCACCTGGTACCCGGCCGCGGCCGCCCGACGCGCCGCCGCCGCGAACTCCTCGACGATCCGGTCGATGTCGGCGAGGGTCAGTTCGCCGGGGCCGGCCGGCCGCCAGCCGCCCTGCTCCGGACCGAGCCGCTTGCCGCCCAGCCACTGACGGTCGGTCGACCCCTTGCTGCCGGAGTGCGACAGCTGGATGCCGGGCACGGCGCCCAGCGAGGTGACCAGAGCGGTGATCCGCTGGAACCCGGGAAGCTGCGCGTCGGTCCAGATGCCCAGGTCGTACGGGGTGGTCCGGCCGGTGGGGCTCACCCCCGTGCCCTCGGTCAGGATCAGGCCGGCGCCACCGGCCGCGCGGGCGCCCTGGTGCGCGAGGTGCCAGTCGGTGGGGACTCCGACGGCCGGCCCCTCCGACCCCGCGCTGTACTGGCCCATCGGCGGCATCCACACGCGGTTGGGGATGGTCAACGCTCGCAAGCGGAAGGGCTCGAACAACTGGCTCATGGAGATGTCTCCTCAGGGCACGGCCGGGGCGGCACGCCTTAGTTCGACGATTACCGTATTACGATATCCATCGAACATCAAGGTTCGACATTTGTCGAACTACGAGATCCGTCGCAGTAGACTTGCCGTATGCCTCCTCACAGCGCCGGCGCGGCAACTCCGAGCCGGCAACTGGACCATCCCGAGCCCGCCGACATCCGGCTGGAGGCGGTGCTGCACGCCTGCGCCGACCCGATGCGGCTCCGCATCATCCAGGCGCTGGCCGCCGACGCCGCGTCGGCTTGCGGGGAGATCGGGCTCGTGTGCAGCAAGTCCACCGCCACCTACCACTTCCGCGTGCTGCGCGAAGCGGGCGTGATCACCCAGCGCTACCAGGGCACCGCGAAGATCAACGAACTGCGCCGCGCCGATCTGGACGCGGTCTTCCCCGGGCTGCTGGACACGCTGCTCGCGTCGGCGGCCGCGCAGTCCGGCAGGAACAGCGAGACCTGAGGGACGGAGCGCGGTCCACCGGGTCTGGCGGAGGTGTGAGTCCGGTACGGGGGCGGGGGCGGCGCTGGGGAAGCGGGGGTCAGGTCAGGATGATCGGGTTGGTGAGTGCGGCGGCGGCTCCGTCGGGGTGGCGGACCTCGATGCGGACGAACGCCGAGTCCTCCGCCGTCGTGTCCCACCGCACAGCGCCTGGCCCGTCATCGGGGAGCGACGCACGGTGCACCTTTCCCCGGTCGGTGTGGAAGCTGACGGTCGCCGTCGGCACACCGCGTACGGCTGCCCGCACTTCGACCGGCCCGCCCTGAGTGGCGAGCCGTTCGCCCACCCCGGCGACGCGGCCATCGGCGCCGGCGGTGAAGGACACGTCCACGTCCGCCGACTCGGCGATCCAGCTGCGACCCGCGCGGATTGCGGCCAGGACCGCCTCCGTACTCAGCTCCTCGGCGAAGACCACGGTGTGGGGGATGCCGATCTGCCCCTCCAGGTGCGTGTCGCTGTTGCCCATCGCCGGCCGCCACGAGCCCGTCCGCAGGTCCGCCGCCAGGCCGCGTCCCCACTCCGCCAGGGCGGCCTCGTTGTCGGCGTTCCAGGGCTGGTCCGAAGCCCACAGCCCGTTCCACACCTCCACGACGTCGAAGCCCCGGAAGGGGAACGTGAAGTCGCCCGACGGATAGGGCGCGTGCGGGTGCGCGGCCACACACAGGCCCCCGACTCGATGGACCTGGTCCAGGCACCGGTCGACCACTCCGTCCCTGACCTGGTGGTTCCAGTCGACGACCTGGCCGGGTTCGATGCCGAGCGCGAGCCAGTGCCCGGTCTTCGTGAGCACTTCCTCACCGAGCACGACCAGGAAGTCATCGGCGGCCAGATGCCCCCACGCCCCGGGCGCGGCAGCCGAGTTGTGCTCCGTCGTCGCGACGAAGTCGAGCCCGGCGGCGCGTGCCCGGACGGCCAGCTCCTCGGGCGTGAGTTCCCCGCCGCCCGACCGGACGGAGTGGACATGGCAGTCCCCGCGGTACCAGGCCGCCCCGCGCCCGACCGCCCGCGCCGGCGGGAAGCTCGCACTGGACAAGGTTCTCCCTCCGAAGTCCTGCCGAGCCAACGCGCGAGCAGACCAACCGGTTCCGGCCGCCGCCACGCCACGGCACGCCACGGCACGGCCGGTTCATTCCCCCGTCCTCCCTGTCCGCCCTGTCCTCCCCGTCCTCCCCGGCGCGCGGCCACACCGTGGGACCGCGCACTCCGTGATCCGATGTCCGGGTCCCGCGGTGCGGCAGAAGCCGCGCCGGGTCATTGACGGTGCGCGCACCTTCCTTGGCCCTCCGCGCAGGAACGACGACCAGAGACCCGGACACGTTCATCCCCCTGGCCGGCCGGCGCTCCGTGCCTCCGCACCCCCGCTCGGGCCGGCCGGAACGCGAAAGCGGGAGGTCAGACGTGCGGGGTCCGGGCGACGGCGTGCGCGGCCGTCCACCGGTCGACGCGTTCCCACTGGGTGAGCAGCCAGTCGCTGCGGGCCTCCTCGCCCGGCGGAATCGCGGCGGCCGGTATCCGCCACCAGTGGGCCCGCACCCCGCGTGCGAACGGGAGGGCGGACCAGGCGGTCCGGACGGAGTCGATGACGTCGAGCCCGGCATGGGTGACGAAGACGACGTCCGCGGTGGGCGCGGCGGCCAGCGCGGCCAACGCCCCGCCGTCGCGCGGCGGCAGCACGTAATGCAGCCGGGACGCGCGGGCGGCGCGCCGGTAGAGGCCGCGGCGGCGCAGCATGGCGATCACGCGGCGGTGGCGGCGCGGGGTGAAGTTGCCGCCCTCGGGGAAGAGCACGAGCGCGTCGCCGGGGCGCAGTCCTGCCGCGAGATCGGCGATGCCGTCGACGGCGGTGCCCGAGGCGGGCGGCACGAAGCAGTGCGGCACCCGGCCGAGGAGCACGTCCAGGCAGGGGTCGGCGCGCAGCGCGCCCTTGAGCACGGTGTGCGGGCGCAACCCGGCCTCGGTGAGCAGGATCTGGAGCAGCAGGAAGGAGTCGCCGAGGCCGGCGTGCCGGACGAGTACGAGCAGGGGCGCCCGACGCGGACCGCTCCCGGGCGCGGCGCGTTCGTACGGTCGGCCGCCCCCCGGGGCGCTTCCCCGCGGGACGCTTCCACCGGAGACGTCTCCACCCGAGCCGTCACCATGCGAGCCGTCTCCACCCGAGCCGCTTCCCCGCGGGACGGCCGGAGTGACCTCGACCCCGAGCCGGAAGACGTGTTCCGCGGCCCGGCGCAGGACAGCCAGCAGCCGGGCGAGCGTACGGAACGCGGTGTCCTCCCGCCGGCGTCGGGCGGCAGGGCCCGGGGACGGGTCGCGCAGGAACACCACGGTCGCCGTCACCAGCCCGGCCAGGTCCGCCAGCAGGTAGAGCAGCGCGAACCCGGCCACCCGGGTCTGCCGCCACGGCCCCCGGGTGGCGAGGGAGACAGGCGCGCCGAGCACGGTCACGGCCACCAACAGGGCTGCCGTCAACGGGATCAGGGCGAGGAGCAGCGCGGTGGTGACCGCCCGCCGGCCGAGCGTCACCGCGAGGGACACGGCCACGGACACGGAGACGGAGGCGGCGGACGCGGCCACGGCGGCGGACCCGTCCGACGGCACGGACGCGGCCGCGGACGTGGACGGGTCGGGCGGGAGTGTCGTCATGCGGGGGCGCCGCCTTTCGGGGCGAGGGCGGTGTCGAGGTAGCGCGAGGACGCCGCGTAGGCGCGCTCGATGCGTTCCGCGGTCTGCCCGAACGCGGCGCGCCGGCGGAGTTGGCGCAGCGTCCCGCCGGTCTCGTCACGGGTGGAGGCGCTGGGCAGCACGTGCACGGTGACGTCCGGCGGCAGGTCGGCCATGTCCCGGGCGAAACGGTGCCTGCGGGCGATCTCGAAGGCGACGGTGGCGACTTCCCACGGCAGCCGGGGCGGGGTGAGCGCGTGCTCGACCCGGCCGACCTGGAGCACGTAGATCTCGCGGGCGCCGAGCGCCACCGCCCGGCCGACCGGGATGCTGTTGACCAGCCCGCCGTCCACGAAGTGCGCGTCGCCCAGCCGGACCGGCGGCAGCAGCCCCGGCACCGAGCAGGACGCGAGCACCGCGTCGGCCAACGGTCCGCCGTCGAACCAGTGCTCGGCCGCGTCCTCGATCCGTGCCGCGACGCACTGGAACGGTACGGCCAGGTCCTCGATCCGGGTGACCGGCAGATGGGTGCGCAGCAACGTACGCAGGGGCGCCGCCGCGTAGAGGTGGGTGCCGCTGCGCAGCGCCGTGGACAACCGGCCCACCAGCGAACCGGTGAAGACCCCGGCTCGGCCGAGCCCGGTCCACAGCTCCTCCAGCCGGGCCACCGCGGACTGCGACGGGTCCGCCGCGACCGCCGCGCCGTTGATCGCCCCCACCGACGTGCCCAGCACCAGGCCGGGCCGCACCCCCGCGGCGAACAGCGCCTTCAGCATCCCCACTTCGTGCGCCCCCAGCGCCCCGCCGCCGCCGAGTACGAACGCCCGCCCGCCCTCGTCTCCCGCGCCGCTGTCCATGCCACCCCGCGTGCCCCGCCCCACCGGCCGCAATCCCGCCGGGCACCCGGCCCCTCCCGACACCCGGGCACCGAACCACCCACGCACCCGGGCTCCGCCGGACACCCGGCTACCGAACAGGCCCCCACCTGACGCGGCGTCAGGCCTGGTCGCCGCGCACCCGCCCGTGCAGGTGCATGTCGTGCCAGCCGTCCGCGTGCCGCGCCGCCCCGCGGCGTACGCCCTCCGGCGCGAAGCCGGTCGCGACGGCCACCCGGCAGGACGCCGGATTGGCCGCGGAGTGCGCCAGTTCGAGCCGGTGGAAGCCGCCGTCGCCCAGCGCCCAGGCCGCGAGCGCGCGGACCGCGCCGGAGCAGACGCCAATGCCGCGCGCCTCCGGTACCGTCCAGTAAGCGACCTCGGCCTGACCGTCGGCGAGGTCGAACGACTTCAGCGCCACCCGGCCGAGCAGCGCGTCGGTCGCCGCGTCCGCCACCGCCCAGTGCCCGCCGGTCTCGGCGGTCCAGGCGCCGCGCCACTGCTCGATCCACTCCCCCGCCTCCGCGACGGAGTCGGCGCGGCGCACGTGCCAGCGCTGGATCTGCGGGTCCTGGTAGGCGGCGTGGACGGCGCCGGCGTCGTCCGGCCGCCAAGGCCGCAACTGCCGCCCGCCCTCGGCCGGGAGGACCGGCTGCCGGGTCGAACGAAGCGCGCCGGCGGGTATCGCGGGAGTGGCCAGAGAGGGCATGCTCGTATTGTCTCCACCCGGCCGGGCCGCCGCGGGCCCTCCCGGACGGGCTCCTCCCGGACGAGCCGCGGGCCGGACCGCTCCCCCGGGCCACCCGGGTGTCGCGCACCGGCAACTCCGGGTCCCCAGATCGCCCTTGAGGACCTGAGACGTTTCAAAAGTGCATAGAATAACCGCGCCGAGCAGGCTCCGCAATGGGGCGTACCGGCACGATTCGGAGACGATGCCCACCGCTCGGCTCCACCCGCCACCGAACCCCCGCGGACGATGATCGTATCCGCGACCGTCGACAAGGCCCGGCACCGGTAGCCGACGCCCGCCGCGACCAGGGCGGTTGGCCGTCCGGAGGGAACCCGTCAGGTCCGGGCGTACGCGCCGGCACCCCGGCCGGACGCCCCCGCCGCGCCCGCCGGCGGGCGCCCCGGGAGCCCGCGTCGCCGGCCCGTACGGCGGCCCCCGCGGGCCGACGCGCCCACCAGCGCTCTTCCCCGCCAACGGATATTACGTGCGGGACCCTAGACGTCACGTGACGCAGGACATAGTCTCGCGTCCGTCAACTTTTGTGAAACGTTCCAATTTACCGGTGGCCCGACGTTCGGACGGAGGGCACGACGAGTCCCGGGACGACGTTCCGGGGAGGGGGTGGGCACACATGTGGCGAGCCCGCCGCGCAAGCGCACCACACCAAGACGAGGACCTGGCACGATGAAAGATCCCGTAGGCAAGGACCCGCTCCTCGTCCTGGAGCAGGCGGCGAAGCGCTTCGGCGCGGTGCGCGCGCTCGAGGACGGGTCGGTCACCCTGTACCCAGGCGAGGCACACGCCCTGTTGGGCGAGAACGGCGCGGGCAAGTCCACGCTGGTGAAGATCCTCGCCGGCGTGCACCAGCCCGACAGCGGCCGGCTGCTGATCGGCGGCACCCCGGTCGTGCTGTCCGGGCCCGCGGCCTCCCGCGCCGCCGGGGTGTCGATCATCTACCAGGAGCCCACCCTCTTCCCCGACCTCACCGTCGCGGAGAACATCTTCATGGGCCGCCAGCCGCGCCGCGCCGGCCGCCGGATCGACCGGACCGCGATGAACAAGGCGGCCGTCGCCGTGTTCGAGCGGCTGGGCGTCCAGTTGGACCCGCAGCGCCAGGCCCGCGGCCTGTCCGTCGCCGACCAGCAGATCGTCGAGATCGCCAAGGCGCTGTCCCTGGACGCCAAGGTGCTGGTGATGGACGAGCCGACCGCAGCGCTGACCTCGGTGGAGGTGGAACGCCTCTTCGACGTGATGCGCACGCTGCGCGAGCAGGGCGCCGCGGTGCTGTTCATCTCGCACCGGATCGAGGAGGTGCTGGCGAGCTGCCAGCGCGTCACCATCATGCGCGACGGGCGCTTCGTGAGCACCGCGCCGATCGAGGACGTGACCGCCGACTCGATCATCCGCTCGATGGTCGGCCGCGAGCTGGGCACGCTCTTCCCGAAGACGCAGACCGACCCGGGCGCCACCGTGCTGGAGGTCGAACACCTCACCCGGGAGGGCGTCTTCCACGACATCAGCTTCACCGTGCGCAGGGGCGAGATCGTCGGCCTGGCCGGGCTGGTCGGGGCCGGCCGCAGCGAGGTCGCCCGCGCCGTCTTCGGCATCGACCGGTGGACGTCGGGCACGGTCAAGGTGGGTGGCAGGAAGCTGCGCAACGGCAACCCGGCCGACGCGATGGCCGCCGGCGTGGCGCTGGTCCCCGAGGACCGCCGCCAGCAGGGCCTGGTGATGGACATGGGCATCGACCGCAACGTCGCGCTCGCCTCGCTGGAGCGGCTGGGCCAGTTCGGGCTGATCCGGCGCGGCTCGGAGCGCGAGCTGGCACTGACCTGGGCGGAGCGCCTGCAGTTGAAGTTCGGCCGGATGAGGAGCCCGGTCGCCACCCTGTCGGGCGGCAACCAGCAGAAGGTCGTGCTCGGCAAGTGGCTGGCCCGCGGCCCCTCCCTGCTGATCATCGACGAACCGACCCGAGGTATCGACGTCGGGACCAAGGCCGAGGTGCACCGCATCCTCGACGGACTGGTGGCCGACGGGATGGCGGTGCTGATGATCTCCTCCGAACTGCCCGAAGTGCTGGGCATGGCCGACCGGGTGCTGGTCCTGCACGAGGGCCGGATCACCGCCGAACTCAGCCGCGCCGAGGCCGACGAGGACTCGATCATGCGCGCCGCCACCGGATACGCGGCGGTGGCGTCATGACCGCACAGCTCACCGCGCCGGCCCCGGCGCCCGACACCCAGCGCTTCGCCCGCGGCGCCGCCCTGCTGCGGGCCCGGGAACTGGGCATCGGCGTCGTCATCGTGCTGGTCTTCGTCGCCACCACGATCAGCAACCACGCCTTCGCCAACCCGCACAGCATCCAGCAACTGCTCACCGGCGCCTCGCTGATCGCGCTGCTCGGCGTCGGCGAGACGATGGTCATCGTCACCCGCAACGTGGACCTGTCGGTCGGCTCGGTGGTCGGCCTGTCCGCGTACGTCGTCGGTGACGTCTTCAAGCACCACTCCGGCTTCCCGGTGCTGCTGGGCTACGTCCTCGGCATCCTGGTCGGCGCCCTGGTCGGCTCGATCAACGGCCTGATCACGGTCGTGACCCGGGTGCCGAGCCTGGTGGTGACGCTCGCGATGCTCTACATCGTCCGCGGGGTGGACGGGGTGATCGTCGACGGCAAGACCATCGACCCGGGGGCGATCCCCAAGTCCTTCACCGAGGTGGGATACCGGACCTTCCTCGGCGTGCCGTGGCTGGCCATCATCGTGGCGGTCGTGGTCGCGGTCGTCGGGTACGCGATGCGCTCCTTCCGGGCCAGCCGCGACCTGTACGCGATCGGCTCCAACCCGGAGGCCGCCGCACTGGCCGGCATCCCCGCCGGGCGACGGGTGTTCACCGCCTTCCTGATCAGCGGCGCGCTCGCCGGCCTGGCCGGGTCGCTGTTCCTCGCGCTGCACGCCCAGATCGACGTCACCGGCGGCAACGGCTACGAGCTGACGGTCGTCGCCGCGGTGGTCGTCGGCGGGGTGGCCATCTTCGGCGGCAGCGGCACCGTGCTGGGCGCCGCCCTCGGCGCTCTGCTGCTCAACACGATCAACCAGGCGCTGGTCGCCGCGAAGATCTCGTCCTTCTGGAACGAGGCGATCGCCGGCGGGCTGCTGCTGGCGGCCATCGCCTTCGACCGCTGGCTGGGCCTGCGGGTGGCCCGCAGCCTCCAGTCCGCACAGGGAGCCCACCGTGACGCCTGACATCACCACCACGAAACCGGCCACCCCCTCCTACCAGGGTGCCGACGACGCCGGGCAGCCGTTCTGGCGCGGGCTGGTGCGCTGGGAGACCGCGCTGGTGTTCGTCCTGATCGCGGTGCTGATCTTCGGGTCGGCGCAGTCGTCGGACTTCCTGGACGGCACCAACTTCTTCTACATCAGCCTGAACATGGGCGAGATCGCCATCATGGCGCTGCCGCTGACGCTGATCGTGATGACCGGCGAGATGGACCTGTCGGTAGCCTCGATGCTGGGGCTGTCGGGCACCGTGATGGGCTCGCTCTTCCACGACGGCTGGTCGGTGTGGGCCGCGATGGCGGCGGCGCTGGCGGTCGGCGCGGCCGGCGGCGCGCTCAACGGCCTGCTGGTCTCGAAGATGGGGCTGCCGTCGATCGCGGTGACGATCGGCACGCTGACGCTCTTCCGCGGCCTCTCCGAGATCGTGCTGGCGCCGCGCACCATCACCGGGTTCCCGATGTCGCTCACCAAGATCGGCGTGATGCCGGTGCAGGGCACGAAGATCGCCTGGTCCGCGCTGATCTTCCTGGTGCTGGCGGTGATCTTCGGCGTGATCCTGCACGCGACCTCGCTGGGCCGCTCCATCGTGGCGATCGGCCTGCAACCGGAGGCCGCCCGCTTCTCCGGGGTGCGGGTCGACCGGGTCAAGTTCGGGCTCTACGTGGCCTCCGGCCTCTTCTGCGCGCTCGCCGGCATCCTGTTCACCCTGAAGAACTCCTCGGTCAGCTACGACGCCGGCACCGGGCTCGAACTCAACGTGGTGGCGATCGTGCTGCTCGGCGGGGTGTCGATCTTCGGCGGCCGGGGCACCGTGATCGGCGTGGTGCTCGCGGTGATCATCGTCGGCTGCCTCCAGCAGGCGCTGACCCAGATGGGCGTCCAGCCGGAGGTGCAGAACATCGTCACCGGCGCGCTGCTGCTGGTGAGCGTCGTCGTGCCCAACGGCGGCGAGCTGGTGCGCCGGATCAGAGCCCGCGCCAAGCGGGGCCCGCTGCCCGCCGCCTGACCCTCCGCCACCCGGAGCCCGCGGCTCCACCCCGCCACCTCGTCCGGAGCCGCGGCTCCCCGCCGCTTCCTCACCGGCCGGCACCCGGCGGCGCCGGCCGTTCCGTCCAACCCTCTGCAGAAAGACAGTCACGTGACCATCAGCAGAACCGTGCGCCGCAGGGCGACCGCACTCCTCTCCCTCTCCGTTGCCGGCCTCATGCTCGCGGCCTGCGGCTCCTCCTCCAACGCCGGCGCCGACCCGACCGGCAAGCCGACCGCGACCGGCGTCAAGAAGGGTCTGACGGTCTACTTCATCCCCAAGGACACCCAGAACCCGTACGAGGTGCTGGCCGACGCCGGCGGCAAGAAGGCGCTGGAGGAGCTCGGCGGCAAGGTCGTGGTCTCCAGCGGCACCGCCGACACCGCGGCCGCGCAGATCCCGTCGATCCAGACCGCGATCCAGAAGCACGCCGACGCCATAGTGATCGCCGGCAACGACCCGTCGGCGCTGTGCCCGTCGCTCAACCAGGCCGCTGCCGCCGGGATCAAGATCGTCTCGTTCGACTCGGACATCTCCTGCGGCACCACCCCGAACCACCTGTTCATCAACCAGGCGGACACCGAGACCATCGGCACCTCCGAGGTCGACCTGCTCGCCAAGCAGATCGGCAGCAGCGGGCAGGTCGCGATCCTGTCCGCGGCGGCCAGCGCGACCAACCAGAACGCCTGGATCAAGTACATGAAGCAGCAGCTGACCAAGTACCCGAACATGAAGCTGGTCAGCACGGTGTACGGCAACGACGACCCGGCCACGTCGCTGACCGTGCTGCAGGGCCTGCTGTCGGCGTACCCGAACCTCAAGGGCATCATCTCGCCGACCACCGTGGGCATCTCGACCGCGGCGCAGTACCTGTCCAACCACAAGGACGTGGCGAAGAAGGTCACGCTCACCGGACTCGGGCTGCCCTCGCAGATGAAGTCCTACGTCAAGGACGGCACCGTGAAGTCCTTCGAGCTGTGGGACCCCAACCAGCTGGGCTACCTGGCCGGTTACGCGGCCGCGTCGCTCGCGTCCGGCAGCGCCAGCCTGCAGACCGGGTCCAGCTTCAAGGCGGGCACGCTCGGCACGTACAAGGTGCTCGCCCCGACCAGCGGGGTCGGCCCGTCGGTGGTGCTCGGCCCGCCGACCGTCTTCGACGCCTCCAACGTCGACAAGTTCGACTTCTGATGCCGCGGGGCGCCCGGCCGGTCCCGTCATGGGGCCGGCCGGCGCCGGCGGCACCCGGGACGCCCCGGCGCCCCGGAGAGCACAAGGGAACGACGATCGGATGAACCGCTACTGCTTCCTGCTACGGGTCAGGCCCGACCGGCTCGACGAGTACCGCGAGCGGCACGCGCAGGTCTGGCCGGACATGCTGCGCGCGCTCGACGCGGCGGGCTGGCGCAACTACTCGATCTTCGCCGCCGATGACGGGCTGATCGTCGGATACGTCGAGGCCGACGACCTCGCCGCCGCGCAGGCCGCGATGGCCCGCACCGACGTCAACGCCCGCTGGCAGGCCGAGATGGCCCCCTTCTTCACCGGCCTGGACGGGCAGCCGCCGGACGAGGGGTTCGTGCTGCTGCGGCAGATCTTCAACCTCGACGACCAACTGCACGCCAGTGGAGAAGGACCCGGCCGATGACCACGACTTTCGACTCCTCCCAGCCCGACGGCCCCGCGCGGCAGCCGGGTTCCGCGCCGCCTTCCGCCTCGCCGCCGTCCGCCCTGCCGACCGGGCTGCGACGCATCACCGCCCGGCGCACCAAGGTCGGCCTGGTGGCCGGCGGACTCGGCGCCTACTGGCCGCAGTTCCCCGACCTGCTGCCCCAACTCCAGCGCTCCGCGGACCGGGTGGCGGAACGGATGCGGGCGCTGGACTGCGACGTGGTGGACGCCGGATTCGTCTCCGACGCCTCCGACGCCGCGCGCGCCGCCGAGACGCTGCGGGTGGCCGGCTGCGACATCATCGTCGGCTTCCTCACCACCTACATGACCGCGTCGATGCTGGTGCCGATCGCGCAGCGCAGCGGCGCCCCGGTGCTGCTGATCAACCTCCAGCCCACCGAGGCGATGGACCACGCGACCTTCGACACCGGTCAGTGGCTGGCGTACTGCGGCGCCTGCCCGCTGCCGGAGATGGCCAACGCCTTCCTGCGCTGCGGCATCGACTTCCGCTCGGTGTCGGGGTACCTGGAGGACGAGCGGGCCTGGGACCGGATCGGCCGCTGGATCAAGGCGGCCGGGGTGCGCGGCGCGCTGCGGCACGGCCGGCACGGCCTGATGGGGCACCTCTATCCGGGCATGCTCGACGTGTCGACCGACCTCACACTGGTCCCGGCGAACTTCGGCGGCCACATGGAGGTGCTGGAGTTCGACGACCTGCGGGTGCGGGTCGCCGCGGTCACCGACGCGCAGGTCGAGGAGCGGATCGCGCTGGCCCGGGAGGTGTTCGACCTGGACCCGACGGTCCAGGAGGAGGACTTCCGCTGGGCGGCGAAGGTGTCGGTGGGGCTGGACCGGCTGGCGGACGACTTCGCGCTGGACAGCCTCGCCTACTACCACCGCGGCCTGGAGGGCGAGCAGCACGAACGGCTCGGTGCCGGCATGATCCTCGGCGCGTCCCTGCTCACCGCGCGCGGCGTGCCGACCACCGGCGAGTACGAACTGCGCACCTCGCTGGCCATGCTCATCGTGGACCGGCTCGGCGGCGGCGGCTCGTTCACCGAACTCCAGGCGCTGAACTTCCGCGACAACGTGGTGGAGATGGGCCACGACGGCCCGGCCCACCTGGCGATCAGTCAACGGCGGCCGCTGCTGCGCGGCCTGGGCGTCTACCACGGCAAGCGCGGCTGGGGCGTGTCCGTGGAGTTCGACGTGGCGCACGGCCCGGTCACCACCTTCGGGATCGCCCAACAGCGCGACGGCGCCTTCACGTTCGTCGCCTCCACCGGCGAGGTGGTCCCGGGACCGCTGCTGGAGATCGGCAACACCACCTCGCGGGTCGACTTCGGCTGCGACCCGGGCGAGTGGACCGACGCGTGGAGCGCCACCGGCATCTCGCACCACTGGGCGCTGGGCGTCGGCGACCTGCTGCCCCAACTGCGGTCGACCGCCGACCTGCTGGGCGTGAACCTGGTGGAGGTCGCCTTGTGAGCACCGATCCGAACTGTCAGCAAGAACCGTCCGCACTGGAAAGCAGGTCCGCCCATGGCCGGTCGTGAGGCAGCCAAGAACGTACTGCGCGCGCAGCGCATCGAGTTGCCGTCGTGGGCGTTCGGCAACTCCGGCACCAGGTTCAAGGTCTTCGCCCAACAGGGCGTGCCCCGGGACCCGTTCGAGAAGATCGCCGACGCGGCCCAGGTGCACGCCTTCACCGGGGTCGCGCCGACCGTCGCCCTGCACATCCCCTGGGACGAGGTCGCGGACTACGCCGAGCTGGGCCGCGCCGCGGCGGACGCCGGCATCACGCTGGGCACCGTCAACGCCAACGTCTTCCAGGACGACGACTACCGGCTCGGCAGCGTCACCAACCCCGACCCGGCCGTCCGGCGCAAGGCGCTCGACCACCTCTTCGCGTGCGTGGACGTGATGGACAGGACCGGCTCGCGGGATCTGAAGCTGTGGTTCTCCGACGGCACCAACTACCCCGGCCAGGACGACATCAGGGCCCGGCAGGACCGGCTGGCCGAGGCGCTCGACGCGGTGTACGCGCGGCTGTCGGCCGACCAGCGGCTGATCCTGGAGTACAAGCTCTTCGAACCGGCCTTCTACACCACCGACGTGCCGGACTGGGGCACCGCCTACGCGCACTGCCTGCGGCTGGGCGAGCGGGCGCAGGTGTGCGTCGACACCGGGCACCACGCGCCGGGCACCAACATCGAGTTCATCGTGGCGTTCCTGCTGCGCGAGGGGAAGCTCGGCGCGTTCGACTTCAACTCCCGCTTCTACGCCGACGACGACCTCATGGTCGGTGCCGCCGACCCCTTTCAGCTCTTCCGCATCCTCTTCGAGGTCAAGCAGGCGGGCGGGCTGGCGGAGGACTCCGGGATCGCGTTCATGCTCGACCAGTGCCACAACATCGAGCCCAAGATCCCCGGCCAGATCCGTTCGGTGATGAACGTGCAGGAGGCCACCGCGAAGGCGCTGCTGGTCGACACCGAGGCGCTCGCCGCGGCGCAGGCGGCCGGTGACGTGCTGGGCGCCAACGGCGTCCTGATGGACGCCTTCAACACCGATGTGCGCCCGCTGCTGGCCGAGTTGCGCGCGGAGTCGGGGATCGACCCGGACCCGATGGCGGCGTACGCGCGGTCCGGCTACGCCGAGCGGATCGTCGCCGACCGGGTCGGCGGCACCCAGGCCGGCTGGGGCGCCTGAGCGCGCGTCCGTCCCCGCGTCGGCGGTACGGCCCGGGGCGGGTCCGGCGGTTCGCCGGACCCGCCCCGGGCCGTTGACCGTCACCTGTCCCGGGATCTCAGTGGACGGTGACGGTGGTGGCGCTGTGCACGCTGCGGGCCGGGAGGGTGACGGTCAGGGTGTGGTCCGCCGCGCTGTAGTGCCAGGCCGTCCTGGGCAGCCGGACGCCGGTGGCGGCCACCGCGCCGGGCGCGGAGATCCCGCGGAAGGTCACCGTCCACTGGCGGCTGGTGACCTGGCCGGGGAAGGAACCGTCGGCCGCGCCGATCCGCAGGGTGTGCACTCCCTTGTGCTCGCTGTAGTGGACGGCCGTGGTCGCGGAGCGGGCCGGCACCGCGGAGGTGCCGTCGTCCTCGTAGAGCGAGAACGAGCCCGACGCGCCGCCGGCGACGGTGAGCGTGACCTTCTTCAGCGGGCTCTTCGCGTCGCTGCTGACGTGGTCGGTCCTGGTCGGCACGACCGCGCCGGCCCGGACGAACACCGGCATCGTGTCGAGCCCGGTGGTGACGGTCTGCGTGGTGCCGCCGGGGTAGGTCTGGCCGGTGAAGTAGTCGGTCCAGGTGGTGCCCGGCGGCAGCCACACCGAGGTGGTGGCGGTGGTACCGGGCGTGGTGACCGGCGCGACCAGCACGTCGGGCCCGTACATGTACTCGCTGCCCGCCGTGGTGTAGGCGCTGTCCTCCTCCGGGTACTGGAGGTACATCGGCCGGACCACCGGGACGCCGGTGGCGTTCGCCTGCTGGGCGAGGGTGTAGGTGTACGGCAGCAGGTCCTCGCGCAGGTTGAGGAACTTGTCCGCGGAGGCGCGCGCGTCCGTGCCGTACTGCCAGGGCAGCCGGTCGCTGTGGTTGCCGTGCAGCCGGTCCACCGGCTGGAAGGTGCCGAGTTGGACCCAGCGGGCGTACAGGTCGTCGGGGAGCTTGGTGGTGGACTTCTGCTGCCCGCCGTCGGAGTACGTCTCGGAGCCGGTCAGCCCGGTCGCGTCGTTGAAGCCGCCGATGTCGTGGCTGACCGCGGACAGACCGGTGGCGGCTGACTCGCCCGGGGTGTAGCCGACCTCGAACTTCAGGGTGCCCCAGGTGGAGGAGGTGTCCCCGGTGAAGTGGACGGTGGTGCGCTTGTCCGCCCACGGTCCGGTCGGCAGGCCGGTCGGGCTGCTGTAGCCGCCGGACTGGAGCGACCCGAAGGCCCGGGAGAGCACGAACCCGCGCCCGACGGTCTTGTCCGCGTCGGTGGCGTACTGCTGGTTGATCCAGGCGTCGGGGGTGACGCCGGCCAGCGTGGACTGCGAGTTGTCGCAGCACCAGTCCAGCCACCAGAAGTCCGCGCCGGCCTGCTCCATCGTCTGGTGCAGCCCCAGGTACGCCTTGAGCTGGTCCGGGTCGCCGAAGTCGAAGGTGTACGTGCACACGTCGCCGTCGCAGCCGCTCTTGGCGAGCTTGTTCTTCGCGGTGGACTCGGCCTGCGCGAACTGCGGGTCGGTGCTGACGATGCTCGGGTGGATGTTGAGCGTGTTGTGCAGCCCCTGGCCCGCCGCCCAGTCGAAGAACGCCTTCGGGTCGGGGAACTTGGCCGGGTCCATCTCCCAACCGTCCCAGGTCGCCGGTGACTTGAAGTCGGTGTCGGTGACCAGGACGTCCAGCGGGTCGCCCTCGGAACGGAACGCGGGCAGGATGGTGTTCTCGTAGTCGGCCGCGGTGCGGTCCATGTACTCCGAGTACCAGACCCCGTAGGCCCATTCGGGCAGCAGCTCGGAGGGGCCGGTGAGGGTGGCCAGGTCCGTCAGCGCCTGCTGGTAGTCGTGCCCGTAGCCGAAGAGGTAGCCGTCCTGGTAGGGCGCGCCGCCGTGGCCGGGCCGCGCGGAGGCCGTCCCGGTCGCGGTGGAGTACAGCGCCGAGGAGGTGTCGTCCAGCAGGTACCAGCCGTCCCGGTAGAGCAGGCCGGGCGTGATGGACGGGTCGCCGTTGTCGCCGTTGACCCCGTCCAGGCCGCGGCGGTAGCCGCCCAGGGCGATGTGCGGCGCGGGCGCGGGCGCGCTCTGGTCGCTGACGGACACCGTGTCGGCGTTGACGTGGCAGCTGGTCGCGTCCGGGCAGCCCAGGGTGATGTCGTCGGTGCCCGCGGTCAGGGTGACCGGGACGGACGCGGTGCCCCAGGTGTCCCAGTCGGCGGTGGCCGGCAGGCTGAGCGTCGTGTCGTCGCCGCCGGCCGTGACCGTCATGGTGCGGGTCTGGTGCAGGCCGTCGCCGCCGACGCCGTTGGCGTAGCGCAGCCGCAGCAGGTACGTGCCGTCGGCCGGCACCCCGACGATCCGGTGGGTCAGCCCGGCGCCCTGGTTCAGTTCCGCGACGAAGCCGGCCCCGGAGTAGCTCTGGTGGTTCGTGGCGACCACCGCGGAGCCCGTGGCGCGGCCCGCCTCGGACTCGCAGCTCACCCCGAACCGGCAGTCCGTGATCGCGGTGGCCGACGTCCCCGGGTAGGACGCGCCGGGCGTGACCACCGCGACGCTGTCGAGGTTGACGTTGCCGGAGTCCGCGGCGGCGTGCGCCAGCGTCACCGTGTGGTGGCCCGCGGTCAGGTCGACCGGCACCCGCGCGACGGCCCAGGTGTCCCAGTCCGCGGTCACCGGCAGGCTCACCGTCCGCGCCGTGCCGCCGTCCACCGTCAGCGACAGCGTGCGGGTGGTGTTCTTGCCGTCGCCGCCCAGCGCGTTGGCGTACCGGGCGTCGAACTCGTAGGAGCCCGCCGTCGTGGCGTCCACGTCGGCGGAGACCGAGTCGCCCTGCGCGGTGAAGCCGGCCAGGAAGCCGGTGCCGGTGGCCCCGGTGTGGTCCGAGGCGGTGCTGACGCCCGCGGCCGAGAGGTCCTCCGCCTCGCACAGCGCGCCGACCGTGCAGGTCAGCCCGTTCCACGGGGTGGCGGTGACCGGGGTGCTGCCCGCGTTCTGGTCCACCGTGAGGTTCTGCGCGGTGAAGGCCCCCGAGTCCACCTTGTACCGCAGGGTCACCTTGCTGGTGGTGAGGGTGAGCCAGCCGTCGGAGGTGCTGGAGGTGTACGGCGTGCTGGTGAAGGAGTCCCGGCCGATGGCGTTGAAGGTCGGGCTGTCGGTGAACTGCCCGTCGCCGGCGTACTCGGTACGGATCAGCGTCGGCGACAGCACCTCGAACCGGGCGTCGCCGGACGTCACGGTGGGGATGCGGGGGTGGGCCGTGCCGTGCGCGGACGCCGCCTGTCCGGTGCCGGTGAGCACCGTGGCGGCGGCCGCCGCCGCGGCCACGACCGCGATCCGCCGCCGTACGCCGATCGCCCGGCGGCGCGACCTCGCCGCGCTCATCGGGTCACGCTCAGCAGGGCGAAGACGCCGCCGATCACCGGGCGCGCCTGGAAGCCGCCGGCCGGCCGGTCGTTGACCGTGTCGTACCAGTCGGTGAACGGCACCCGGGACGGCGTGGTGTGCGCGAACTCGTAGTACGAGTCGACCAGATAGCCGCTCACGGGGTGGTCACGCAGCCAGGCGGCGGTCCACATCTCCCAGTCTCCCTTGGTGTAGGCGTGCCGGACGTCCAGCGGGATGCCGTAGGGGTTGACCTGGGTGAGGTACCACGCCGCCTCCTCGGCGGCGACCGAGGCCGGCACCAGGCCGAGGCCGAGCAGCGCGTCCGGGTAGCCGTTGTACTTCAGGCTCCAGGTGCCCGGCTGGTCGTAGGCGAGCTTGAGGTGGTCGGGGGTGGTGTCCTGCGCCTTGCCGGTCCACTGCCCGATGTAGTCCTTGGCGACGCCGAGGTAGCGGGTGCGGTCGGCGGCGTTGCCGGCCGCGGCGGCCACCTGGCTCATCGCGCCCAGGCCGAGGATGCCCTTCAGGGCGAGGTTGGCGCTGTGCCCGATGAAGCCGGTGAAGTCGTCGGTCTGGTTCTGGAAGCCCGGGTCGAGGGCGTTGTCGACCAGGTAGTCCGCCCACTGCTTGAGGATCGCGTAGTGCCCGGTGGCGAAGGCCCGCCCGGCCGAGGCGGACGCCCCCTTCAGGTAGGCCGCCGACATCAGCAGCATGTTCGCGGACTCCTCGACGGGCATGTCCTCCTCGTTGCCGTCGTTGTGGCCGGCGGCGTTCGGGTAGGAGGAGCCCAGGTCGTGCTCGGCGAACTCCTTGGGCCAGCCGCCGTGTTCGGCGTACTCCAGCACCGGCGCCAGCAGCAGCCCGAGGTAGGCCGGGTCCGCCCAGGCGAAGACCGGCATCGCCGGGTAGAGCAGGTCCACGGTGGAGACGTTGCCGGAGGAGGAGATCTCCTTCAGCATCGCCCACGGCGTGCCGTCCTTGCTGACCAGTTCGGTGCCGCCGTACGCCTGCCGCAGCGCCAGCGCGCACAGCGCCGCGTACTTCGGGCCGCCGACCGCCGTCGCCTCCTGGCGCACCTTGCGGTCGAGCGCGGCCGTACGGCTGCCGGCGGTGGCGAGGTCGCCGTGGAAGAAGGCCGCCATCTGCTGCCAGGTCGGCCAGTACGACTTCCACAGCGGCGGCAGCGGCGTGCCGAGGTAGCTCACCGCGGGCTCACGCACATGGCCGACGGACAGCACCGCCTGCTGCGCGGTGCGGTGGACGCTGCCGAGGTCGAAGTGGAAGGCGAAGACCGGCCAGGCGTCGTTGATCGCGCGCGGCTGGCGGGTGTCGGCGCTGCCGGCGAGCTTGCCGTCGGTCAGGGCGGCCGGGCGTACCACCGTGTCGGCGCCGATCTGCCAGGTCAGCCCGGGGCGGTTGGTGGCGCTCCACACCACGGTGCCCCAGGTCGCCATGTCCCCGTTCTCCGCGAGGGACTTGGTGCCGTCCGGGGTGAACGACAGCGAGGTGAGCGAGCCGCCGCCGGCGCCGGCCACCTGCTCCCCCGACCAGCCGATCTTCGTGCCGGAGTCGCCGTGCGCCCACTCGCCGGAGATGTCGACGTACAGCTTCACGTCGTGTGCCGCGCCGTCACCGCTGCGCACCTCCGCCGTCAGGTACGACAGCGGCACCGACTGCCGGCGCAGGTCGCCCGGCTCCACCGGGGACAGGAAGGTCAGCGTCAACTCCACGCCGGCCGCCTCGTACTGGAACACCGAACGGGTCGCGGTGGTGGTCAGCGAGCGCTGCGCCATGCCGCGCAGTACCTGCCCGTCGATGTTCGGCGCGCCCAGGAACAGGTAGGGCACGCCGTCGATCTGCGCGATGCCGGTCATCGCAGTGGTGCGGCCGGTCCAGAACGTCGGCCAGGTGCCGGCGGTGTTGCTCGCCGGCAGCCAGGCGCTCAGATACGGCGAGCGCACCGCCAGCGGCACCGCCGGCGGCCGGATCGGGTCGAAGACGGTGTCCACCGCGCTGGTCCCGCCCGGCTTCCCGGACGCGCCGCTCCGCGCGGCGGCGAAGGAGGCGGCGGAAGCGGAGGAGGAGGGGGCCGCCGTGTCCGCGGCCTGCGCGCTGCCCGCGACACCCGGCAGCAGTCCGGTGCCCGCCGCGCCGAGCCCGACGACGCCGGCCGCTCCCGTCCAGCGGATCAGGCCGCGCCGGCTCATCCCCTGCCCCGGCCCGGCGTCGGCGGCGTCGGCGGCGGTGGCGTCGGCGGCTTCCACGGGCGGCGGGCCGTCCGGCGGCCCGGTGACGGGTGGGGCCACGTCGTTGCTTCTGTATGTCATCGGTTTCCTCCAGGAACCGCTCCCGTGCGGAGCGGAATGGCAGGGGCGCGCGCTCCGGCCCGGGTGGGGCAGACCGAAGCGGCGGCTTGGGGCGTGCCCGTCGGAAGAGATTCCTACAACGATGTAAAGCGAGGCGAGATGATGACAGCACAGCCCAGATGTCATGTCCATCCCCTGTACCGGACAGATTTCCGCCGCGTTTCGCGATGTCCGGCCACGGCGCACCGCGCCCCACGAATATCCGAACACCCATGCCCATCAGCAGGTTTGAAGCCCGCTCCAGGAGAAGCGGGCCGGTCGGGAAGAGCGTCGCCGGCGCCTCGCGCAGCCGCGCACGAAGGAGCCCGCACGCCTGGCGCGCGCCAGGAGAGCGTCGCGGCGACCGCACAGGTTCGATGTCGTGGCGACCGGGTTTCTCCATCGTTGTAAAGGCGTCCGCCGGACCCGGCGCACCGGCCGCGACCTGCGGTCGGCGACCGCGAAAGCCGTGCCGCACCCCTTGACCCGCGACAGTGCGGCGATGCGAGAATCCGTGAGTTCCTGGTTGGTTCTGTTCAATGCTGGTCAGTTATGACGCCTCTTCAGGGCGCCATCGGTGCACGCGTCGACGAGAAGGGTCCCACCATGCCGGTCGACCGCAGGTCTTTTCTGATCGCAGGAGCGGCCGGAGCCGCGGCCCCCGCACTGCCCGGGCTCGCCGCGACCGCGAGCGCCCACACCGACCCGGCGCGGCCGGCCGGCTCGCCCTCCGCCCTCCCCCGCACCGTCGACCTCGCGGACGGCTGGCGCTTCGCGCTGGTGAACCCGGCCGGCATCACCGACCCCACCGGCTCCTACGCCGACGCCGCCGACCCCGGCTACGACGACTCCCGCTGGCGGGCCGTCCGCGTCCCGCACGACTGGAGCATCGAGCAGACCCCCACCACCGCCGACAACACCTCCGGCGGCACCGGCTTCCTGCCCGGCGGACTCGGCTGGTACCGCAGGTCGTTCACCCTGCCGGCCGCCGTCAAGGGCCGCCGCGTCTCGGTCGAGTTCGACGGCGTCTACATGGACAGCTCCGTCTACTGCAACGGCACTCTGGTCGGCACCCACCCCTACGGCTACACCGGGTTCGCCTACGACCTCACCGACCTGCTGCACACCGACGGCCGCACGGCCAACGTGATCGCGGTCCAGGTCCGCAACCAACTGCCCAGCAGCCGCTGGTATTCGGGCAGCGGCATCTACCGCAACGCCCGGCTGGTCCTCACCGACCCGGTGCACGTCGCCCGGCACGGCACCTACGTCACCACGCCCGACCTCGCCGACACGCTGAACCCGCGGCAGGGAAGCGGCTACGCCACCGTGCGCGCCCAGGTCGGTGTCGTCAACGAGACCGGCGGCGCCGTCGCCGCCACCGTGGTCAACACCGTCCGGGACCGCCAGGGCCGCCAGGTCGCGCGGGCCAGCTCGCCGCTGACGCTGGCGGCGGCGACCGGCGCGCAGGACGTCACCACGCAACTGCGCGTGGAGCGGCCGCAGTTGTGGTCGTACGCCACTCCGGAGAACCGGTACACCCTGGAGACGGACGTCCAGGTGCACGGCGAGACGGTGGACACCGTCACCACCACCTTCGGCCTGCGCCACTTCACCCTCGACCCGGACCACGGCCTGTCCGTCAACGGCGAGCCCACCAAGATCCGCGGCGTGGACCTCCACCACGACCAGGGCGCGCTCGGCGCCGCGATCCACTACGACGCGGTGCTGCGCCAGATGACGATCATGAAGTCCATGGGCGTCAACGCCTTCCGCACCTCCCACAACCCGCCGTCGCCGGAGATGATCCGGGTCTGCGAGGAGCTGGGCATCGTGATGATGGTCGAGGCGTTCGACTGCTGGCGCACCGGCAAGAACACCTACGACTACGGCCGGTTCTTCGACGCCGACAGCGCCGCCGACATCGCGGAGATGGTGTCCGCCGCCCGCAACTCGCCCGCGGTGATGATGTGGTCGATCGGCAACGAGATCCCCGACTCCACCTCCACCGCGGGCCTGGCCATGGCCGACGGGCTGATCGCCGCGATCCGCGCGCTCGACACCACCCGCCCGATCGTCATCGGCTCCGACAAGTACCGCGGCATGCCGGCGGCCGGCTCCCCCGCCGACCTGATGCTCGCCAAGCTCGACGGCCTCGGCCTCAACTACAACACCGCCGCCTCCGTGGACGCGCTGCACGCCCGCTATCCGCACCTGTTCCTCTTCGAGTCCGAGTCGTCCTCGGAGACCTCGACCCGCGGCACCTACCAGGAGCCGCAGCACCTCAACACCGGCGAGAACCACACCCCCGGCCGGCGGGCCACCTCCTCGTTCGACAACAACCTCGCGTCGTGGACCATGAGCGGCGAGTACGGCCTGAAGAAGGACCGCGACCGGGCCTTCTTCGCCGGCGAGTTCCTCTGGTCCGGCACCGACTACATCGGCGAGCCGACGCCGTACGGCGTCTTCCCGGTGAAGGCGTCGTTCTTCGGCGCGGTCGACACGGCCGGCTTCCCGAAGGACATGTACCACCTCTTCCGCAGCCAGTGGACGTCCGAGCCGATGGTGCACCTGCTGCCGATGGACTGGACGGACCACCGGCCGGGCGAGACCGTCGAGGTGTGGGCGTACTCCACCGTGGACACCGTCGAGCTCTACCTCAACGGCCGCTCGCTCGGGGTGCGCCGCTTCGACACCAAGAAGACGGTGGACGGGCGTACCTACCTGGAGACCACCGAGCCGACCGGAGACGACAAGACCGTCACCACCGGCGCCTACCCGGGCAGTTACACCAGCCCGAACGGCAGCGCGGGCAAGCTCCACCTGACCTGGCAGGTGCCGTTCGCCGCCGGCGAGCTGAAGGCGGTCGCCCGCAGGAACGGCAAGGTGGTGGCCACCGACGTGCTGCGCACCGCGGGCGAGCCGCACGCCGTCCGGCTCACCCCGGACCGCGCCTCCGCGGTGGCCGACGGCGACTCGCTGGTCTACGTCACCGCCGAAGTGATCGACTCCCACGGCGTGGTGGTGCCCGGCGCCGACCACCTGCTCACCTTCACCGTCTCCGGCGGCTCCCTGGCCGGCCTGGACAACGGGCAGCAGGAGAGCGCCGAGCGCTACCAGGCCACCACCCGCACCGCCTTCCACGGCAAGGCCCTCGCCATCGTGCGCTCCGGCACGAGCGCGGGACACCTCGACGTGACCGCGAGCGCCCCCGGCCTGCACCGCGGCACCACCTCGGTGCGCAGCACGCGCGCGCCCGGCGCGGTGGCCGGCACTCCCCCGGCGCGCTTCGTCCCGGACCCCGGCCCCGGCACGCCGTCCTACCCGCTGGCCGACGCGAGCTACTCCGGCTCGCCCTCCTCGCTGCCGGCCGCGATGCTCGACGGCGACCCGGCCACCGGCTGGTCCAACGCCTTCGCCAAGAGCGCCACCGCGCTGCTGCCCGCGTTCAACGGTGCCCGCCCCGCGGACTGGGTCTCGGTCACCTGGGCCACCGCCCGCCGCGTCGACACCGTCTCCGTCTCCTTCACCGTGGACGCGACGCACACGCTGCCGGCCACGGTCACGGTGTCGTACTGGGACGGCGACCGCTGGGCCCCGGTGCAGCACCCGGCCGTCTCCTGGGCGAGCGCGAGCGACAGCCCCACGGTCGTCTCCTTCACCGCCGTCGACAGCGCGCGGCTGCGGCTGGACCTGACCAGCGCGGCCCCCGGCACGCCCGCCGGCGCGCAGCGCATCAGCGCGCTGACCGCCACGGCGGCGGCCGGATGAGCAGATGAACGGATGACCCGGTGGAGCGGCGCTGCTCGGAGTACCCCACGTCATAGTGGAGAGCGCGCCGCTCCACGTACGATCACGCAATGGCTGACATGACCGACACCACGCCCGGCTGGCTGGCTCCCGAGGAACTGGAGCTGGCCCGCGCTCGTATGCCGATCCTCTACGTCGACGCCGTGCCGGTGCGGGTCGACGACAACGGAGAAGTCACCCACATCGGGCTGCTGCTGCGCATCGGACCGGACGGGACGGTCAGCCGCAGCCTCGTCTCCGGGCGGGTGCTGCACCACGAACGGGTGCGGGACGCGCTCGTGCGGCACCTGGAGAAGGACCTCGGGCCGGTCGCGCTGCCGCGGGTGCCCGCCTCGCTCCAGCCGTTCACCGTCGCGGAGTTCTTCCCGACCGAGGGCGTCACGGCCTACCACGACCCGCGGCAGCACGCGGTCTCGCTCGCGTACGTCGTGCCGGTGGCGGGTGACTGCCGCCCGCGGCAGGACGCGCTGGACCTGGTCTGGTTCACCCCGCAGGAGGCGTCCTCGGCGCAGCTCCAGGAGGAGATGCCAGGCGGCCGCGGCATCCTGCTCAAGCAGGCACTGGCGCACGTCGGCCGCCTGGGCTGACCCGTCCGGCCGCCTGGGCCGGACGGAGCGGTCACCGGGTGGAGAAGGTCACCCGGTGAACTCGGTCACTCCGTCACTCCGTCACTCCGTCACCCGGTCACCCGGTCACCCGGTCACCCGGTGAAGGTGTTCCCGGTCACGGTGACCTGGCGGCCCTGGGGCGTGCTGGTGGACGTGGTGCTGAGGCAGCTGCCCGAGCTCGGGTCGGTGACGGCCGGGAGGCCGCCGGTGTAGTCGGTGCCGCCTTCCGAGCCGACCGGGGCGCCGTAGGTCACGGTGACCTGCTGGCCGCATCCGGCGGTCAGGTAGGGCTCGATGAAGCCGGAGTCGGCGGGCTTGAAGCGGCCCGAGTCGGACGGCAGGCTGAAGCTGCCGATGTGGGTCACGGTCGCGCCGGTCGCCTCGTCCACCACGTCCCCGGTCATGAGCTGGGTGTCACCGGTGACGCTCGCCCGCTGCAGCACCAGCGCGTACATCGTGCCCTTGGTGTAGGCGAAGCGTGCCGCGCAGCTCACGCCGGCCCCGCCGTCCGCGCCGTAGGAGCAGTTGGCGTCGGTCGTGGTGGCCGCGGCGTTGAAGGAGCTGAACACCGCCTGGAGGGTGGGGCGGCCCTCGGCGTCCACCTCCTTCGGCTGGAAGCCGGCGTACGGGCGGGTGCCGCTCTCCAGCGTCGTGTAATACGCGAAGTAGATGCCGCCGGCGTCGGGCGCGGACTCGAAGGACATCGGGAGCGTGAGCCGGCTGACCGGGGTCGGCGCGCCCGTGCTCCAGGAGGAGGTGGGCGTCGAGGCCCACGACTGCCCGGTCATGGCGACGCCGAGCAGCGCGGCCGCCCCGGCGACGGTCGCCGAGCGCAGCAGCGTACGGCGGCGCGAGCGGAGACGGGTGGGGATACCGGTGGGGGTGGAGGTGCGGGACGCGTCGGGAGCGGGGCGGGAGGAGCCGAGGGAACGCGGGTCGGGTCGCATGTCATCTCCGGTGTGGGGCGGGCCAATGGATGCGGAACGGTGGTTCGGGGTGGTTCGGGGTGGGTCAGTTGGGGGCCTGGGCGAGGGCTCACGTCGGCTCCGGGCGGGGCCGGTCGGGGTGCGCGGGGCCGGGCCGAGGTATCCGGGGAGGGTCGAGGGTGCGGCCGGGCCGGTTCGGACGTGCGGGCCGGGTCGCGGCCGCAGGTGTTCCCGAACCGGCCGCGGCCGTCGGCGAGTCGATTGGTCAGGAGTGGACGCGCACCTCGGCCAGCCCGATCCGGGCCGGGCCGGTGCCGGTCGCGGTGATCCGCACGTAGCGGCCCCGGGCGTGCAGGTGGTCCAGGATGCTGGGCCGCAGCGCCTTGCCGCCGAGGTGCACCGTGGTGGCCCGGGCGAAGTCGGGCGTGGCGCTGATCGACACGTCGACGTCGGCGGTGGCCATGGTGGCGTCGTTCCAGATTTCGATCCGGTCGATCGGGCGGACCGCGCCGAGGTCGGTCTGCCACCAGGAGCCGGCGCCGGCGAGCGTGAGCGCGTCGGTGGTGGTGTCGCCGTCGATCGCGTTCGCGGCCGTGGCCGTGCCGTCGGTGGCGGACTGGGTGGCCGTGCCGGCCCGGGCCAGGTCGGCGGGCAGCGGTTCGACGTGCGGGCCGTCGGCGCCCGCCCGGGCGGCGATCGCGGTGGCCTGGGCCGGCAGCGTGTCGAGCCGGGTGTGGTTGCCGGTCGCCACCGAGCCGGTGCCGGCCAGGGCGGGGGCGTCGGTGTCCGTCCAGTTGCCGGTGGCGGTGTTCTGGATGCCGTAGTCCGCCCAGTTGGAGATCCACTTGTAGCCGAGGCGGGTCAGGACGTTGTCCGCCACGGTGATGTGGGAGGACTGCTCGTCCAGGTAGATGCCGTTGCCGTCGCGCTCGGTGTTGCCGTACGCGGAGCGGTTGATGTAGTTGCCGGAGATCACCGTCCCCGGCTGGTCGCCTTGGGTGTAGATCGCGCCGCCGTCGTGCTGGCCGTCCTTGACCGTCATGACGTCGGTGATCCGGTTGTCCGTGATGTGGTTGTCGCGCAGCACCGACTGCTGCGCGCCGGGCTGGTTCCAGCCCCATCCGACGGAGACGCCGGAGTAGGGCAGGTGCTCCAGCGTGTTGTGGTCGACGGTCAGGCCGGCCTCGTAACCGGCCCAGATCCCGGCGGCGTCGGTGTACTCGACTCCCGCCTGGTCGATGGTGTCGTACGCCACCGTGTTGTCGGTGCCCGCGAGGCCGGGCGCCGGGTTCGGGTCGGTGTCGCCGATGTAGAGGGCGCCGGAGGACAGGTCGGTGAAGCGGGAGCGGGTGACCGAGGAGTGCTGGGTGCCGTCCTGGAGCACCGCCCCCGCGCCGCCGAGGTGGGTGAAGTCGGTGCCCTGGACGTGTACGTCGCGGCCGCCGTCGACGGTGAGCGCGCCGGACGGCTTGGTGTAGTAGCGGCCGGACTGGTCGGCGGGGCCGCTCGCTCCGGTGAGGGTGAGGCCGGCCTGGGTGCCCGCGTACCCGTCCGCGGTGTCGGGCTGGTGGTAGGCGGCGTAGGCGAAGCCGATGCCGATCAGGTCCAGGTCGTGCGCGTGGTCGAGGACCGCGAGGTGCTCGGTGGCGGGGGTGACGGCCTGGTCGCGGCCCATGTCCTGCCCGGGCAGCGGCAGGTAGGTGACCGTACGGGCCGCCGAGTTCCAGACGAACTCGCCCGGCGTGTCGAGGAGTTCGGGCGCGTTCTGGAACCAGGCGACGCCCGTGTAGCGGGTGGAGTCCACCGTGGTGGTGTCCCAGGCGGGGCCGGTGCGGCCGGTGCCGCTGGAGGAGTCGGCCCAGCACGGCTGCGCGAAGGTCAGCACGTCGCCGCTGACGCCGGTGACCCGGCACTGGTAGTTGCGCCAGCGGACCTTGATGACGGCGGTCACGTCGGTCGGGCGGGTCCACCGCGCGATGCCGGTCGCGACGGCTCCGGTCAGGCCGTCCTTCGTCGCGTGGCAGACGCTCGCGGCGCAGGCGGCGCCCCGGGCCGGTGTCGCGCGCCGGCCGCCGACGAAGAGCTGACGGGGCGTCACTCCCGCGGGCACGGCGGCGGTCCAGGTGCCGTCGTGGTTCTTCGTCCAGCCCGTCAGGGTGCGGCCGCCGGACAGCACGGGGTGCGCACCGGGCGCGGCGGCCCAGGTGACGGTGTGCCCGTCGCGGCCGGAGTCGTCCGGGCCGAGCGTCAGGGGCGCGGTCAACGGGTAGGTGCCGCCGCGCAGTTCGACCCGCACGTCACGGTCCATGCCGTCGGCGATGTCGGCGCGGACCTTGGCCCGCGCGCCGTCCAGGGAGCAGGGGCGCGCACGGTCGCAGACGTCGCCGCTGCCGCTGGGCGCGGCCTGGTAGACGGTCGGGCCGGGCCGCGCGGCCGAGGCGGACGAGGTGGCGGACGCGGCGCCGGCGGGCAGCACGGTGGCGGCCAGCGCGGCGACGGCGAGTACGGCGGTGCGGATGGTCGGCTTCACGCGCTCACGCTCCAGTCGGGGTGGCCCGGCATCGGGGGGTTGACGGCGCCGAAGAGCCAGTCACGCAGGAAGGGGTCGAGGGAGGGGTCCCCGGTGACCTGCACGGCGTGCCGGATGAAGTCCTCGCTCGACGCGTTGGAGTTCCTGAAGCGCTCCGGCCACAGCCGCATGATCCGGTCGAACCGCGCCTGGCCGGCCCGCATCCGCAGGGCGTAGAGCACGAGCGCGCCGCCGTCGTAGATGTTGGTGCCGCCGAGCGCGTTCGGCAGCCCGGGCGGTCCGTCGGCGGCGCGGACGGCGTTCAGCGAGCCGTAGGTCTTCCGCATCGCGTCCGCCAGCACCGACCAGCCGCGCTCCTCGCTGTAGAGGGCCGCGTAGTACGTCGCCGGGCCCTCGTTGAGCCATGCCTGCTGCCAGTCGCGCGGCGTGACCGAGTCGCCCCACCACTGGTGGGTCAGCTCGTGCACCATCGTGTTCTCCCACGTCGGGTTGCCGTCCGCGTTGGGCTTGAACCAGTTGGTGCCGAACAGGCTCAGCGTCTGGTTCTCCAGGGCGTCGGTGTAGCCGCCGTAGATGTGCAGGCCGTACAGCGAGAACGGGAAGCGCCCGAACTTCGCCTCCAGCCAGGCGAGATGGTCCGCCGTCCGCGCCACCACCGGGGCGTAGGTGTCCTCCTCGCCCTGCGGGACGACGTGGCGCAGCGGCAGCCCGGTGTGGCTCGCGCCGTACAGGTAGGTGCCCTTGACGACGGCGATCCCGCACAGTTCGGTGGGCATCGGCTCGCGCAGCGCGAAGTGCCAGACCGCCGAGCCGTCCGAGCGTGGCGTCCTGCGCAGCAACTCGCCGTTGGCGGTGGCGACATAGCCCTCGGGGGCGCTGATGTGGAAGGTCCACGCGGCCTTGTCGGAGGGGGTGTCGTTGCAGGGGAAGAAGGTGTCGGCGCGTGACGCCTGGGCGGCGCAGGCGAAGCCGCCGTCGGCGCCGAACACCCAGCCGCTGAGGCCGGACCGGTGGTCCTTGCCGTTGCCGTGGTAGCGGACCTCGACGGTGAACGGGGCCCCGTCGTGCAGCGGCAGGGCGGGGGTGACGGTCAGCTCCTGGCCGCTCTGACCGAGCGAGAGCGCCCATGCCGCGTCCCGCCCGTCCACGGTCACCCGGTCGATGGTGTGCCCGTCGGTGTCGAGGTTGAACGCCGACAGGTCCTGGGTGGCCAGCGCGCGCATCGCCACGACACCGGTGAAGTCGTAGCTGACCGGGGTGAAGTCGAAGGTCAGGTCGTAGTGCGTGACCCGGTAGCCGCCGTTGCCGAGCGTCGGGAAGAGCGGGTCGCCGACACCGGGCGCGCCCGGCTCGGGATCGAAGCGGTGGGTGGCGGACGCGGCCGACGCGGGGGCGGCGCCGGCCACGGCGACCGTCCCGGCGGCGACGGCGCCGACCGCGCCGGCCCGCAGGACGGTCCGGCGGCCGGGGGCGGTTCGGGTGCCGGTGGCGGCAGTGGGCTCGTCGCTCGGCAGTCTCACTTCTTCGCCCCCGTCTGCGCGGCCTCCTGGAACTCGATCCTGGCCTTCTCGCCGCCCGCGGCGAGGTAGTTCTTCGTCAGCGTTCCGTACCAGGACATCGGCTTGCGGCCGGTGATCAGGTCCGCGACACCGTCGTCGAGCAGCGTGAGCAGGCTGCCGTAGCCCTTGGAGTCCCAGGTCGGCGAGGAGTAGCCGAGGGTGGGGTCGGGCGCCATCATCGGGATGAGGGTCGCGTACGCGTCGTGGCTGTAGCGCACGCCCTGCTCGGAGGTCGCGCTGAAGACCGCGGGCACCGCCGAGCCGAAGAACTTCCACGGCACCGCGACGTCGGAGGTGCCCTTCGTGGTGAGCACGGGGTTGCCGCGGGCGTCCCTGGTGAAGTCGGTGCCCTCGACGCCGTAGTTGATGAGCGTGTACTCCACGCTGCCGAACGGCGAGGCGGCGAAGTCGGCGAAGGCCAGCAGCTGCCGCACCCGGTCGCCGGACGCCTTCTTCAGGTGCACGTTCTGCAGCGAGACGTTGTCCATCCAGGAGACCGCGGTCTTGCCGAACGGCACCATCGGACGCGGGTCGAAGCTCTTGTCGACGGCCTTCATGGCGTCGACGTAGCCGGTGCTGGGGGTGAGGTAGGAGGGCATGCCGTCGTAGACGTAGGCGGCCTTGCCGTTCATGAACATGTCGGTGTACTTGGCCTTCTGGGAGCCCGACATGCCGATCGAGCCCGGGTAGAAGCAGCCCGCCTTGTACAGCGTGCGCAGCGTCTCGACCGCTGTACGGAACTCGTCGGTCTCCAGCCGGTGGGTGAACTTCCCCGTCCCGGCGTCCATCCGCCAGTCCTTCGGCGAACCGGTGCTCATCGCCACCAGGTTGGTGGCGCCGGCCATGATGGCGTACTGGTCCTTCGAGGGGCGGGTCAGCTCCTTGCACACCTTCACGAACGCGTCCGGGTCGGCGATCTCGCGCGGGTCGGTGACGCCGACCTCGGCGAACAGGTCGTGCCGGTAGAAGCCGGCACCGCCGGTGCCCATCCGGGAGATCGGCACGCCGTACAACCGGCCGCCGAAGATGGCGCCCTGCCACGCGGCCTTGGGGATCGCCGCGAGGTTCGGGTAGGCGCTGACCTTGTCGCCGGCCAGGTACGGGGTGAGGTCCGCGCAGGTGGCGGCGAGGAAGGCGGCCTTGTCGTCCACCCCGCCGGTCTCCGGGTACTCGAAGATGTCCGGCAGGCTGCCGCCGGCCACCATGGTCGAGAACTTCGTCGGGTAGTCGTCGGTGGGCACCGCGGTGACGTCGACCTCGGCGCCGAGCAGCTTCTCGATCGCCTGCCAGGCCGCGTTCTTCCCCCGGCCGGGCGGCGGCGGCATGAACGTCTCCGAGGTGGCCCGCACCGACTTGGCGCCCGCCAGCGGGGCGCCCTTGGTGGCGCGCAGCGGGGTGGCCGGATAGCGGTAGAAGCCCTGCGGGACGCCGGCCGCGGTGCCCGGCAGGTCGGGCTTGAGGCCGATGTCGCGGACGGTGGTGGCGGGCAGCAGGTCGGCGGCCTTCGCCGACGCCTTCGCGGTGCTCCCGCCGTCACCGCACGCGCTGAGCACGGGGGACGCGGCGAGGCCCAGGCCGACGCCGATGGCGGAGCGCAGCAGCGCTCTGCGGCCGAGGGAGGGGATGGCGGAACGGGACATGGCTCTCCTTGCCAGGAGTGGGGCAGGGTGCTGCAGGACGAGGCGGGCGGGGCTCAGCCCTTGACGGCGCCGGTGAGCACGCCCTTGGTGAAGTAGCGCTGGAGGAAGGGGTAGACGAGCAGGATCGGCACCACCGCGATGACGAGCACCGCCATCTGCACGGCCTCCTGGGGTGCCACGGTCTCGCCGGCCGCGGCGCCGCTCAGGCTCTGGCCCTGGAGCACATAGCTGCGCAGCACCATCGGCAGCGGCCACTTCGTGGAGTCGTCGAGGTAGAGCAGGGCGTTGAAGAACGCGTTCCAGTACGTCACCGCGTAGAAGAGGCTGACCACCGCGATGACGGCCTTGGACAGCGGGAGCACGATGCTGACCAGGATGCGCAGGTCGCCGGCGCCGTCGATGCGGGCCGCGTCGAGCAGTTCGGCCGGCAGGTTCATGAAGAAGGCCCGCAGCACCACGAGGTTGAAGGCGCTCATCAGCGTCGGCATCACCAGCGAGGCGTAGGTGTTGTACAGCCCGAGGTTCTTCACCAGCAGGAAGTTCGGGATGATGCCGGCGTTGAACAACATCGTGACCAGCGCCGTCATCAGGATGAGCCGGGAGCCGGTCACCTCGCGCCGGGACAGGCCGTACGCCATGCCGATGGTGAAGAGCAGGCTGACGAAGGTGCCCACGACGGTGACGCCGATGCTGACGAACAGGGCGCGCAGCACCACGCCGCCGGTGAAGACGGTGCGGTAGGCGGCCAGCGTCGGGTGGGCGGGCCACAGCACCAGTCCGGAGCTCTTGATGATGTCGGACTGGGAGGCGAAGCTCGTCGCGATGATGCCGATCATCGGATAGGCGACGGCGGCCACCACCAGGACCAGGATCAGCGCCTTGCCCCAGCGCCCGACCAGGCTCGGCCGTTCCATCCACGGCGGCCGCCCCTCGGGCGCGGCGGCCCGGCGGCGGGCGTCGCGGCGGGCCTTGCGCAGCGCCTTCGCCCCGCTCCCGGCCGTGCCGGACTCCTCCCGGCCGGGGAGGGATCGCGTGACGTCGGTGGTATCAGCGGTCAGCACCGCGGTACACCCCCTCATGGCCCAGCCGGTGGGCGAACTTGTTGGCGCCGACCACCAGAACGGTGCCGACGACGGCCTTGACCAGGCCGACCGCGGCCGCGACGCCCCAGTCGTTGTCCTGGATGCCGTGGTAGTAGACGTAGGTGTCGAGCACCTCGCCCGCGTCCGGTCCCACCGCGTCGCGCTGGAGCAGGATCTGCTCGAACCCGACGGACAGCAGGTTGCCGAGGTTGAGGATCAGCAGCAGCACGATCACCGACGAGATGCCCGGCAGCGTGACGTGCCACAGCCGCCGCCAGGGCCCGGCGCCGTCGATGGCCGCCGACTCGTACAGCCCGCGGTCGATGCTGAGCAGCGCGGCGAGGATGATGATCGTGCCCCAGCCGGCGTCCTTCCAGATCGACTCCAAGGTGAGCAGCCACGGGAAGGCGTGCGGGTCGGACATCATGTCGTAGCGCGGCAGGCCCACCTTGCCGAGCAGGTGCGGCAGCAACCCCGCGCCGCCGAGCACCTGCTGGAAGATCGAGACGATGATGATCCAGCCGATGAAGTGCGGCAGGTAGACCACGCTCTGCACGAACCGGCGCACCTTGCTGCTCATCACGCTGTTGAGCAGCAGCGCGAGCGCGATCGGCACCGGGAAGAAGAACACCAGCTGGATGACCGCGATCTCCACGGTGTTGCGGGTCGCGGACCAGAACGCCGGCTGGGAGAAGGCCGTCGAGAAGTTGGCCAGCCCCGTCCAGGTGCTGTGCATGTAGCCCAGGTAGGGCTCGTAGTGCTGGAACGCCACGACGTAGCCGAGCAGCGGCACGTAGTGGAAGACCACGAAGTACAGCAGGCCCGGCAGGGTCAGCAGCAGCATCACCTTGTCCCGCTTGAGCCGTTGCCACAGGGACGGCCGGTACACCGGCGGGCCGGCGGACGCGGCGCGCTCGCGCCGTCCGCTGCGCGGTGGACCTGTTGCGGTGTCAGCCATACGACGGGGTTCCTCTTCGACGGGGTGGCGCAGGGATCGCCTCGGGCGGCGCCGGGGGTGTGATCGGATGTCTTCTGCTGCGAGAAAGTAGTAAGCGATTACGTCCAGCGTCAATAGTCTTCGTGAAAAGTCTGTGTTTCACAGCCGTGCGGCAGCCGGTTTCGCAAGCCAAGAAACCCGTGGTCAGGCCGCATGTGCGGGCGTGACCAGCGGCGTTGGGCACCAGGAGGTTTCTTGACGGCCGCCCGGCCGAGTGCCTAGCGTGCTCTCGTCCGTAGTACACGTTTACTGTCCGGAGGCAGGGTGCGTAGCATCGATGAAGCGTCGGCTGGTCCCGCAGCGGAGGCCGGCGATCCACCGAGGCGGCCGCGCGCGCTGTTGACGATGAGCCCCGGCGCGGTCGACAACGTCTTCCCGCCGGCCGTCCGGCGCCGCCTGGCGGAAGTCGCCGACCTGCGCCGCCCGCACCCGGTGGACGACTTCTCCTCCGCCGCTGTGGCGGCCGAACTGGCCGACGTCGAGGTACTGGTGACCGGCTGGGGCTGTCCCCCGGTGGACGCGGCGGTGCTGCGACGGGCGCCCCGGCTGCGCGCGGTCATCCACGCCGCCGGCACCGTGCGGACCTTCCTGTCACCCGAGGTCTTCGACCGCGACATCGTCGTCTCCTCGGCCGCGGCCGCCAACGCCGTACCGGTCGCCGAGTTCACGCTGGCGGCGATCATCCTGGGCGCCAAGCGGGTCATGCCGCTCGCCCGGCTCTTCCAGCACCGCCGCACCCACCGCACCGCGGCGGACCTCGACGGCCAGCACTGGCTCGGCACCCACGGCCTGACCATCGGGGTGATCGGCGCCTCGCGCACCGGCCGCCGGGTGATCGAACTGCTGCTGCGCACCCTGGACGCCCAAGTGCTGCTCTACGACCCGTACCTGCGCGACGGCGAGGCCGAACTGCTGGGCGCGCGGCGGACCGACCTGGACACCCTGGTAGCGGGCAGCGACGTGGTGACCGTGCACGCGCCCCAGACGCCGGCCACCCGCCACCTGCTCGACGCCCGGCGGCTGGCCCTGATGCGGCCGGGCACCCTGCTGGTGAACACCGCGCGCGGCGCGCTGGTCGACCTCGACGCGCTCACCGAACACCTGGTCAGCGGCCGGCTGGACGCGGTCCTCGACGTCACCGAGCCCGAACCGCTCCCCCCGCGGCACCCGTTGTGGACCCTGCCGAACGTCTTCCTGACGCCCCATCTGGCCGGCGCCCAGGGCAACGAGGCGGCCCGGCTCGGATCGCTGGCCGTGGACGAACTCGTCCGCTACACACGGCGCGAGCCGCTGCTGCACCAGGTGCAGCAGGCCAGTTGGGAGTATCTGGCATGACGGCGGCCGACCCGGTCGGGGAGAGGTGGCGCGACGACGCACCGCCAGACCATAGGCTCAGCGGAACGAGACGGCGGGCAGAGGGCGGCACGATGCGTCGGGCAGGTACGGCATCCCAGGACGCGCGACGGCGCGCGACAGTCACCGACGTGGCACGGCACGCAGGTGTCTCCACGGCCACGGTGTCACGGGTCATGAACCGCAACTACCCGGTGGCCGCGGCCACCCGGGAACGGGTCGAGGCGTCCATGCGCGAACTCGGCTACGTCGTCAACGCGCACGCCCGCGCGCTCGCCGGGGTCTCGGCCCGCACCGTCGGCATCGTGGTCAACGAGGTGATCGACCCGTTCTACGCCTACATCGCGCGCGGCGTGGAGCGGGAGGCGGCCAGTGGCGACCGGCTGTGCCTGGTCTGCTGCACGCAGGGCGACCCGCAGCGCGAGCTGGCCTTCATCGAACTGCTCCACCAGCGCCGCGCGGACGCGGTGATCCTGGTCGGCGGCAGCGTGCAGGACCGCGGTTACGTCGCCGAACTGGAGCGCCGGGCAAGCGCGTTGCACGCCGACGGCAGCAAGCTGGTGCTGTGCGGGCGGCCGGGCATCGGCGAGCGGGCCCCGACCGCGCAGGTGGAGTACGACAACGAGGGCGGCGCCTTCGCCATCACCGACCATCTGCTCACCCAGGGCCACCGGCGGATTCTCTACCTCGGCGGCCCACCGCGGCTGTCCACCAGCCGCGACCGGCTGGCCGGCCACCGCCGGGCGCTGAAGGCCCGGGGCGTCGAGGCCGACCCCGAGCTGGTCCAGCACGGCCCGTTCAGCCGCTCCTTCGGCCACCACCGGATGGCCGAACTGCTCGACGGCGGGCCGGACTTCACCGCCGTCTTCGCGGCCAACGACATCGTGGCGGCCGGCGCCGCGCAGGCGCTCGAAGAGGCGGGCGTGCGGGTGCCGAAGGACGTCTCGCTGGTCGGCTACGACGACATCCCGGTCGCCCAGGAGCTGCGTCCGCGGCTCACCACCGTGCACGTCCCGCTGGAGGAGATGGGCCGCCAGGCGGTCCGGCTCGCCCTCGCCGACGGCGACGACGACGACTGGCGCGAGCAGCCGAGCGGCGTCGTGAAACTCGGCACGCACATCGTGGTCCGCGACTCGGTGGCACCGCCCGGCGGCGGCAGCCGGGCCCGCCGGGTGTGAGCGTTTACTAGCCGTCTCAGCCCGCTCGCCATAGTAAAAGACAGTAACTTCCCGGGCGTTCTTGCGCTCGCATAGCAATCGCTTACATGCTGTCCGGCATCCGCTGAACGCTTCCACGCCTCATCTCAGCAGAGGAGTTCGCATGCGCTCGGACCTCCCCCCTTCGCGATCGCACGCAAGCCGGCGCACTGTCCTCGCCGGACTCGCCGGCGCCGGCGCGGCCGCGGTGCTCGGCCCGCTCACCCCCGCACCCGCCGTCGCCGCCGACGACCCCTTCGAGAGCCTGCTCGCCCGTGCCGAGACCCTGATCACCGGCGGGGACATCGACCCGGACGACCCCGACTTCGCCACCGCGCTGCGCACGCTGGACGGTTCGGCCGGCGGACTGTGGAGCACACTCGACCGCTCGGCGGACCGGACCGTGTTGTGGCCGGACTTCGCCCCCGTCACCGACCCCGACATGTTCGCGCAGTGCTACACGGCCCTGCGGACCCTCGCCGTCGCCTGGGCCACCCCGGGCACCTCGCTGAGCGGCAGCCAGGACATCGCGGACGCCCTGGTCGACGCACTGCGGTTCCTGCGCGAGCGGGCGTACGACCCGGGCCGCGCGGAGACCGGCAACTGGTACCAGTGGGAGATCGGCTCGCCGCGCGCACTGCTCGACACGTGCGTGCTGCTGCGTGCGCGACTCACCCCGGACGACCTCGCGGCCCATCTGGCGGCCGTCGACCACTTCGTCCCGAACCCCGACCGCCGCACCAACAGCCCCACGCTCTCCGAGACCGGCGCGAACCGGGCGGACAAGTCCGTCATCGTCGCGCTGAGCGGCCTGCTGAGCGGCGACGCGGACCGGCTGGTCCTCGCCCGCGACGGCCTGTCCGACGTCCGGGACGCGGGGAAGGACAGCCTGTTCCAGTACGTGGCCGCGGGCGACGGCTTCTACCAGGACGGGTCGTTCGTCCAGCACGATGTCTTCGCGTACACCGGGTCCTACGGCAGCGTGCTCCTGAACAGCGCGTCCTACCTGCTCGCCCTGCTCGGCGACTCCGACTGGCAGATCACCGACCCGGCCGTCTCGGTGCTCTACGACGCGGTGGAACGGACCTTCGCGCCGTTCGTCCTGGACGGCCTGATGATGGACCCGGTGCGCGGCCGGGCCATCTCCCGTGAGTACTCCCAGGACTTCAACGCCGGCGCCGACGCCGTGTCCGGCATCCTGCTGCTGGCCGAGCGGGCGCCCGCGGACCGCGCCGAGACCTGGCGCGCGCTGGTGAAGGGGTGGATCAGCCGCGGCCAGGACCACCCGTTCCCCCGGTCGGCGACGATCCCGGCGATCGTACGGGCCAAGGCACTGACCGCCGACCGCAGCCTCGTGCCGACCGGCCCTGCCGCCGCCCACACGGTCATGGCCGACATGGACCGCGTGGTGCACCGCCGCCCGACCTGGTCCTTCGCGCTCGCCCTGTCCTCGCGCCGGATCGCCCGCTACGAGGCGGGCAACGGCGAGAACCTGCACGGCTGGTACACCGGCGACGGCATGGCCTACCTCTACACCGACGGCGACCGCGGCCAGTTCGCGGACGGCTTCTGGCCGACCGTGAACTCCTACCGCCTGCCGGGCACCACCGTGGACACCCGGCCCCGCGCCGACCTGCAGAGCAGCGGCACCTCCGGCGACCTTCCGGCCAACGCGGTCGCGGGCGGCGCCGTCCTCGCCGGCCGTTACGGCGCCGCCGCCATGGAACTGGCCGCCGAGGGCAGCACCCTGCGGGCCAGGAAGGCGTGGTTCTGCCTCGACGACGCGGTCGTCGCGCTGGGCACCGGCATCACCGCGAGTGACGGCCGGAGGATCGAGACCGTGCTGGAGAACCGCCGGCTCCCGTCCGGCGCCGCCCGCCGACTGCTGGTCGACGGGGCGCCGCAGCCGGAACGGGACGGCTGGCAGCGTGACTTCGACCACGTCCGCTGGGCGCACCTGGACGGGGTGGGCGGCTACGTCCTGCCGTCGGGGGCGGCCCTGCGCGCGCTGCGCGAGGAACGTACCGGCACCTGGCACGACCTGGACGTCGGCGGCACCACCTACGGAAGCACCACTCCCGTCACCAACCGCTACGCCACCTTGTGGTTCGACCACGGCGTGTCGCCCGCGGGCGCGACCTACGCGTACGTGCTGCTGCCGGGGGCCGACGCCGCACGGACGGCCGCCTGGTCACTGGCCCGGCCGGTGCGGGTGCTGTCCAACCTCCCCGCGCTGCAAGCGATCGAGGATCGCACGGCCGGGCTGCTGTCGGCCCACTTCTGGTCGGCCGGCGAGGTCGCCGGGCTGGCCTGCGACGGGCCCGGCAGCGTACTGGTGCGGCGCCGGGGAACGCGGGTGTCCGTGGCGGTGGCGGACAGTGGCCGCTCTGCCGAGTCGCTGACGATCACGCTGCCGTTCCCGATCGGCGACGTGCTGAGGGCGGACGACACGGTGACCGTCACCACGGGACGGCGCCCGGTGCTCCGCGTGCGGGTGGGAGGGTCACGGGGGCACACCCACAGCGCAGAACTGACCTGAGCACCGCCGCGATGCGCCGCGCCGTGCGCGCCGAACGGCGAACACGGCGCGGCGTACGACAGGCACCACCCGGCGCAGCAGACAGAGAAGAAGAGAAGACAGGACCCCCGCATGCCCGCTCCGTTCCTCCCGCTCCCGCCGACCGACCGGGTGCTGTCGCCCCGCACCGGCTGGACCCGCGCCCACTGGGAAGCGGTCGCCGACCATCTGCTGGACTCCGTCGTGCCGTTCGCCACCCCGGGCTTCGCGCAGTACCGGCTGCCGGGGCGCAACTCCTGGTCGGGCGTGGTCTCCGACGGCCTCGAAGGGTACGCCCGGACCTTCCTGCTGGCCGCCTTCCGGATCGCCGGGGCGGGCGGCGCGGTGGACGAGCGGCTGATCGAGCGGTACGCGCGGGGACTCGCGGCCGGCACGGACCCCGCCTCCGGCGAGGCGTGGCCGGTACTGACCGACTGCTCGCAGCAGATGGTGGAGGCGGCCTCGATCGCGGTCGGCCTGCACGAGACCCGGCCCTGGATCTGGGACCGGCTGGACACCGCGGTCCAGCAGCGGGTGGTCGACTGGTTCTCCGGGTTCGTCGGCGGCCGCACCTGGGACAACAACTGGCGGCTGTTCCAGGTCGTCTCCGAGCAGTTCCTCGCCTCGGTCGGCGCGCCGTTCAGCCAGAGCGACATCGACGGCGGGCTGGACCGTATCGAGGACTGGTACCTGGGCGACGGCTGGTACACCGACGGCGACGGCCGCAACTTCGACTACTACGGCGGCTGGGCGATGCACCTGTACCCGCTGCTGTGGGCGCGCATCGCGGGCGCGGAGGACGGCGGGCGGGCCCGGGAGTACCGCGAGCGGCTGGGCCGGTTCCTCGCGGACTACCCGCACTTCTTCGGTGGCGACGGCGCCCCGGTCCACCAAGGGCGGTCCCTCGCCTACCGGTTCGCGGCGACCGCGCCGGTGTGGATGGGGGCGCTCGCGGACTGCTCGCCGCTGGCCCCCGGGCTCACCCGGCGGCTCGCGTCCGGCGCGGTGCGGCACTTCGTGGAGCGCGGCGCGCCGGACGAGCGCGGCCTGCTCACCCTCGGCTGGCACCGCACGTTCCTGCCCGCCACCCAGCCGTACTCCGGGCCCGCCTCGCCGTACTGGGCGAGCAAGGGCTTCCTCGGGCTGCTGCTGCCCGCCGACCACCCGGTGTGGACCGCGCGCGAGGCGGCGCTGCCGGTCGAGGAGTCCGACCACTGCACGGCGCTGCCGGTCCCCGGCTGGCTGCTGCACGGCACCCGGCACGACGGCATCGTCCGGCTGGTCAACCACGGCAGCGACCACAACCCGCTCACCGGCCCGGCCCAGGACGACCCGCACTACGCCAAGTTCGGCTACTCCACCGCGACCGCGCCCGAGTCGGCGCAGCACGCGTGGGAGCGCGCCGTGGACGGCCACCTGGCCCTCCTCGCGCCCGACGGCACGGCGTCCCGACGGGTGCGCATCCACCCGCTGCACTGCGACGGGCGGACCGCCGCTTCCCGCCACGACGCCCTGCTCCCCGGCAGCGACGAGGCGGTGCCGATCGAGTCGGCCAGTGTCCTGCACGGCCCGTGGGAGGTCCGCGTGCACCGCGTCGGCGGCGCGCGGCACGCGGCCGTACGGGAAGGCGGCTACGCGGTCGCCGACGCCGAGCCGCCTTACGTCGAGACCGGCCCGGGCTGGGCGCTCGCCCGCACCGCGAACGGCCTCACCAGCGCGGTGATCGCCCTGCACGGCTGGGACGAGCAGGCCGCGGTCGCCCGCGAGGTCGCCGCCAACGCGTTCGGCTCGCACTCGGCGACGCCGTATCTCTCGCGCGCGGCACGCCCCGAGGGCGCGGACGCGGATGCGGACGCGGGCGGGAACGGGAACGCGGACGCGAGCGTACCGGGAGGTCAGGGTGCGGACGCGGGTGCGGGGGTCCACGTCACCCTGGTCGTCCTCTCGCAGGACACCGTCGATCCCGGGGCACTGCGGCAGGCGATCCGCTGCGAGGTGCGGGGGGACCGGGTCCGGCTGAGCTTCCCCGGCGCCGACCCCGTCGAGGTCCCCACGCGGTCGTGACGGTCCCCCGCCGTCACGCAAGACGCGTCGGCCGCACCGGAGTTGGCGGCGGGCCGGGGTCAGGTGGCGGCCGGGGCCAGGCGGCCGGACGCGGTCAGGTGGCGGAGTGCGGTGTCCGGAGGGCCGGGGGCGGTCCTGCGGCGGTGTCGCGGTCCGCGACCCACCGCACCAGCCCGGCCGCGTCGATGCCGTAGGGCGCCCGGTCCCCGTACGGGGCGAGCCCCTTCGCGGCGCGCTCCAGGAGGGCTGCGGCGCCACGGCTGTTGCCCCGGGCGGCATGGGTGAGGCCGACCGCCAGTTGGGCCAGGGCCCGCCACAGGGCGCGCTCGTCGGTCGGCGCGGCCTTCCACATGTCCTCCAGCACCTCGTGGGCGTGGAAGGGCATGCCGTCGTCGAGAAGGCGCTGGGCCTCGTCCAGGGTCTGCCGGGGCGTGCGGAGGATTCCCTCCGGCTGGCGCTCCACGCCCTGCGCGCCGTAGGGCAGCGGGCGCCCGAGGCCGTCGCGCGGCCGGCTGTTGCGCGCCCGGCCGTCGACGTCCCGGTCACGCCCGGAACGCCCTTGCGCCGCGCCTGAGTCGGTGGCCTGCTCCCGGCGGTCGGGCCGGCCGTACGGCGCCTCGTCCACCGGCTCGGGGACCGCGCCGCAGCGCTCGCAAGGCGCGGGGGCCGGCGCGGTGCGGACGGCTCCGCACCGGTCGCAGACGCCGTGCGTCCGGTCGGCCGGGGCTCCGTCCTGCGGCGTGTCGTTCATCCGGCAATTGTGCCGCGCGGTGGCGCGCGGGTGGGTCAGCGGCCCGCCGTCCGGAGGGACCGGCTCGGTGGGTGCCGCGGAAGCGGTACGGGAGGGGCGGGTACGGGAAGGGCGGTGCCGGAGGAGGTACTGGAGAGACGGCGCCGGAGAGGCGGTGCCTCGGAAGCGGGGAGATCCGCCGACGCGTACCCCGGTCTGCGCTGCTCACCGGCCCCGTCTGTTGAGGGCCTGCACACGGGCGATGAGCCCGGCGAAGGTGAACGGCCCGTCCGCGTGGCCGTCGGTGCCGAGTCCGGGGCCGGTGCCGAAGCCCGGGCCGCCGGCGCGCTCGTCGCACGCGACTGTCGCGAGAGGTCTGTGGTCGTGTCTGTGGTCCTCCGCAGTTCTTACGCTCATGGCCACACCCTGACATCCGTCAGGTCACGATGGCATAAAGGTCCGAGCGAAGTGGCCGCCCTCCCCTTATGTGGGGCTCATCCCCGCACCCTGGCGAGGAGTTGGCCGTGCTCGGGGTAGGGGCGCTCCGCCGGCAGCAGATGCCGGGCGGCCTCCAACTCCCCGTTCCTCAGGTGGGCGTGGACCTCGTGCGCGAGCGCGGTGACGTCGGTGACGGCGACCGTCCACTCGTCGGCGTAGCGGCGCGCGGCGTCGCCCGCGAGGCCGAGTTGCAGCGAACGGTGCGGGAGCGGCCGCAGGTGCAGGTCGCGTTCGGGGTCCCACTGGACCCGGGCCGGGGCCCGCTTGAGCTCGCGCTTCCAGGCGTCGTGGTCGGGGTGGAGCGCGGGGTCGTAGTGCGCCAGGCAGGCGTGCTCCAGGGCCCATTCGAAGCCGTCGCGGGTGATCTCGACCGCGAGCACGGTCTCCTGGCCCTCCTTGGTGCCCCACCCGCAGCGGTACATCATCCACAGGAAGGACGGCTTGATCCACGTCATGCGGTCCCGCTTCCACGCCGCGGGGAATCGCCCGTGCCGGGCGGCCGGTCCGCCGATCTCCGGCGCGTACGCCTGGTAGACGGTCACCGTCGAGGCCGTGTGCACGGCGCGGATCTGCTGTCGGGGTATGTCCACGCTGCCCAGCCTCGGTGTTCGGAATCGCGGGCGCCACCCTTTTACGTACGAGGTACGGAGTTACGGACGAGGTCCGGACGAGTCGCATACGGGGTCCGCACGAGGTCCGCACGCGTCGCGTACGAGGTCCGGACGAAGCGGTCAACTCCCGCGCGCCCGCAGGCGGCGCAGCATGCGGGGGTCGTCGAAGCCGACCGCGCGGGCGGCGGCCTCGACCGTGGCGCCGTGGCCGATGAGGTGCTCGGCGCGTTCGAGGCGGAGGGCCTGCTGGTAGCGCAGCGGGGTGAGGCCGCCGGTGGCGCGGGTGAACAGGCGGGTGAGGGTGCGCTCGCTCACCCCCACGGCCCCGGCCAGGACCGGCAGCGGCAACGGCTCGGCGAACCTCGCGTCGAGCACGTCCTGGGCGCGGTGCACGGCGTCTTCGAGGTGGGAGCGGTATCTGAACATGGCGCTGGCCTGCGGTTCGTGGCCGTTGCGCCGCGTGTGCAGCACCATGTCCCGCGCCACCCGGGCGGCGACGGCGGGCCCGTGCCGGCCGGCGACCAGGTGCAGGGCCAGGTCGATGCCGCTGGCGATGCCGGCCGAGGTGACCACCCGGTCGTCGGCGGTGTAGAGGACGTCGCGGACCACCACGGCCGCGGGGTGCCGGCGGGCCAACTCGTCCTGCACCTCGTGGTGGGTGGTGCAGCGGCGCCCGTCGAGCAGCCCGGCCCGGCCGAGCGCCTCCGCGCCCACGCACACGCCGGCCACCGTCCCGCCCCCGGCGTGGTGGTCCCGCAGCGCGCGCAGGGCGGCCGCGCCGATGGCGGGGCCGTCCACCCCGACGCCGGTACGGGGCCCCGCCGCCGGGACGGACACCCGCCAGCCGGGCACCACGATCAGGTCCTCCGGGCCGAGGCGGGGCCACTCGGTGCCAGCCACCACCGGCAGCCCCTGAGCGGTCGGGACCACCGGCCGCTCGGCGACGTAGACGAGCGTGCTGGGGTGCCCGAAGTCCGCGGCCGTGGAGAAGACCTGCGCGGGTCCGGCCAGGTCGAGCAGATGGACCCCGGGCACCAGGAAGAAGACGATGCGGCTCACGATCCGTCCATCATGCCGAACGCCCGCCCGCCGCCGCACCCGCGGGTGTGTCCGCCGCCGCGCCCGAGGACGGAGCCGCACCCGCGGGTGTGCCCGCCGCCGCGCCCGAGTGCTCGGCCCCCGTGCCCGAGCGTTCGGCCGCTTCCTCCAACTGCTCGACGGTCGCGATGGTGGCGAAGCGTCCGGCGAGCGCGTACTCGGTGCGCCTGATGACCTCCTCGGCGCTCAACGTCCTCGGGTCCGCCAGCAGTTCGGCGACGCTCTGCCCCGCGGGCGCGTCGCGGTGCGGGATGGGGTTGGTGGCGGTGGCGTCGACGACGAAGGTGACCTGGTAGCCGAAGTCGCTCGCGACCCGGGTGGTGGTCTCCACGCACTGCTCGGTGCGGATGCCGCAGACGGTCAGCTCGCGCACGCCGTGTTGAGTGAGGAGCTGTTGCAGGTTGGTGGTGGTGAAGGCGTTGTGCGAGGTCTTGTGCAGTAGCGGTTCGGCGTCCAGGCGCCGCAACTCCCCCATCAGCCGGACGTGTCCCAGCGCCGGGTCGAACGTGTCGCCGGTGCCGGGCTCGGTGTGCAGCACCCACACCACCAGGTCCCCGGCCCGCCGGGCGAGCCGGACCAGCCGGTCCACCCGCTCGGCGATCCTCGGGTCGGAGATGGCCTGCCACAGCGGGCGGGCGCGGAAGGACTCCTGGACATCGATGACGATCAGTGCTCGGGTCATGCCCCGAGCCTGACGGCCGTGCCGCGGACGGCGACAGGCCCCATCGGGTCGGGATGCGGACGGATCAGGTCACCGGGCGTTCCGGGCCTCGGCGGCTTCCGGTGCACGGCCCCCAGGCCGGGCTGCGGTGCCATGCGGGTACGGTGCCGCGCGGGCGCGCTACGGTCCGCCCCGGTGCGGTCCACTTCGGTGCGGTCCACTTCGCTACGGTCCGCCGCGGTGCGGACCGCTTCGGTGCGCTACGGCCGGAGGAACCCGTCGATCCGCTCGCGCAGCCCGGCCGCGTCCAGGCCGTGCGCGGCGATGTGGTCCCGCGGGGACCCGTAGCGACGCAGCTCCTCGCGCCGCGTGCCCAGCGACAGCACCCGGTGCGGCACGTCCGCCAGCGCCCGGCTGGCGAAGTCCGCCGAGGTGCCCGCGAGGTACGGCTCGACCAGCACCAGGTCGGGCGCCGCCGCGCGCGCCACCGCCTCGCGCACCGTGGACGCGTCGAACGGCCGTACCGTCGAGGCGTACAGCACGGTCACGTCGCGGCCGCTGGTCGCTTCCAGCACGGCGTCCAGCATCGGCCCGACCGCCAGCACCACGCCGGCGCGGCCCTCGCGCATCACCTGGAACCGTCCCGGGGAGACCGGCTGCGGCGCGAGGTTCGTCTGGTCGCTGAGCCGGACGTACACGAGGTTGTCCCCGTCGGCCGCGGCGTGCCGCAGCAGCGCCTCGGCCTCGTCCGGATGCCCGGGCACGTGCACCGTCCACCCGTCGAGGGTGTCCAGCAGCGCGACGTCTCCCGGGCTCTGGTGGGTGCGCCCGCCGGCCGCGATGTCGTACGAGGCGCCCGCGCTCACCAGCACCGCGCCGACGCCCTGGTGGTTCAGGTCCAGTTTCACCTGCTCGAAGGGGCGCTCCACCAGGAAGCTCGCGAAGGTGTGCACGAGGGGGCGCAGGCCGGTCAGCGCCATGCCGCCGGCCACGCTGACCAGGAGCTGCTCCCGGATGCCGACGTCGATCACGCGGTCCGGGTGCGCCTTGGCGGCGTCCTTGAAGCGGTCGCCGGAGATCACGGCGAGCACGACCGCGAGGCGCGGGTCCTCGTCGAGAAGGCGGCCGGCGACCGTGCCGAAACGGTCACGCATGGTGTCCATGGGGTGCTCCGAGAAGTGGGGTGGGGTGGGGAAGGGGGTTGCGGCTGTCCGGCCGGCGGACCGGGTGGCGGACCGTACGGGCGGCGGACCGTACGGGCGGCGGACCGTACGGGCGGCGGACCGTACGGGCGGCGGGCTCAGTCCTTGGGCTCCACCCGGGCGACCACCGCGTGCGGGCGGCCGGGGTGGGGCGCGGTGAACGCCTCGTACAGCGCGTCGTGGTCCCGTCCGTCCACGGTCAGCGCGGACCAGCCCTCCATGGTGAAGCGGGCGGCGAGCCCGCCCGGCCAGCCGTAGGTCGCGGACTGGTTGTCCACGGCGACCACGTGCAGTTGCTCGAGGCCCACCGCCCCGGCGAACTGCAGCGCCTCGTGGTTGCTGCCCTCGTCCATCTCCGCGTCGCCGACCAGCGCCCACACCGCGGGGTCGGTCAGCCCCTGCGCCCGCAGGCCCAGCGCGCTGCCCACCGCCAGCGGCAGCCCGTGCCCGAGCGAGCCCGAGCCGATCTCCACGCCTGGCACCAGGGTCCGGTCCGGGTGGTGGCCGAGCGGCGAGTCGTATCCCCCGAAGCCGGTCAGCCACGCGCGCGGCACGAAGCCCTTCGCGGCGAGCACCGCGTAGTACGCCATCGGGCCGTGCCCCTTCGACAGCAGGAAACGGTCCCGCTCGGGGTCGTCGGCGCTCTCCGGGGAAACCCGCAGCACCCGGTCGTACAGCACCCACAGCACATCGAGGGTCGAGGTGGCCGCGGGGTCGTGCTTCTCGTCGCCGCTCATCAGCGACATCAGCGGGTAGAGGTCCTGGTAGCCGTACGGCCACCCGTCCGGGTGGCCGGCGACCGCCTGTGCGGCGGCTCTCGTCGTCGTCATACCCCGACTGTGCAACTTCAAGTCCGCTTGAAGTCAAGCGCTACCCTGGACGCCGTGAGCCTCTCCACCCGCGACCGCCTGACCATCGGCGAACTGGCCGCCCGCAGCGGCAACGCCACCTCCGCGCTGCGCTACTACGAGGAGATCGGCCTCATCCAGGCCGAGCGCACCTCCGGCGGCCAGCGCCGCTACCGCCGCGCCACCCTGCGCCGGCTGGCCTTCGTCCGCGCCGCCCAGCGGATCGGGCTGAGCCTGGAGGAGGTCCGCGACGCCCTCGCGCACCTGCCCGTCGACCACGTGCCCACCTCCGCCGACTGGAGCCGGGTGGCCCGCACCTGGCAGCGCCGGATCGACGCGCAGATCGCCGAGCTCCAGCGGCTGAAGGACCAGCTCACCGGCTGCGTCGGCTGCGGCTGCCTGTCCCTGACCCGCTGCGGGCTGTACAACCCGGACGACACGGCAGCGCACCAGGGGCCCGGCGCCCGCTATCTGCTGGGCGACAGTCCCCCGGCGCGCTGAACCCCCGCTCGCCCCGGCCCCCTCCCCCGGGGCGCGTCCTCGTATCCGCTCCCCCGGTCTCCCCGGTTCCCCCGGTCTACATCCCCTCGACCTTGTACGGGTCGTGCTCGGCGAGCAGCTTGTCCAACCGGGCCTGGTCCACCCGGCTGGTCACCTGCCCCTCCTGCTGACGGTCCCGGACCACCTTCGACAGGGTGAACGTCGCCGTCACCACATAGAGCAGCCCGACCGCCAGGAACGCCCTCACCCACGCGTCCACCGGCAGGTACGCCACCCCCACCACCATCGCCCCCAGCGCCAGCCCGAACGAGATCGCGGCCTGCGCGGCATACGCGGCAGTCGTCTGCTGCTGCGGAATCACCTTGGTCATGCCTCCACCATCCCCGCCCGTGACCCACCCCACATGAGTACGCCTACTCAACCCGCCTCCCGCCCCGCCCCCACGGTGCGAGCGACCACCTCCCCAAGTGCGGTATTGTTTCCCTGCGCGATCAACCCGGGGCCCGCCCCGGAAGATCAAGCACCGGGACGTGGCGCAGCTTGGTAGCGCACCTGACTGGGGGTCAGGGGGTCGCAGGTTCAAATCCTGTCGTCCCGACGGTGCACGAAGGGCCCGCTGAATTGGCATTACGCCAGGTCAGCGGGCCCTTCCGCGTTATCGGCAACTGCTCCCCTGTAACGGTCCACCGGGGGCCTGGGGACCAACTGGGGACCACAGCCACGGAAATGCCGTAGTTCAGGCCGTTTTCGACACCATTCACGAACTTCTTGTGCGGTGTGTGGTTGTCCGTTTCCTACAGTCCCCGCAGTCGTGCCGACGAGGTAGACGTAGGAGGGGGCGGCGGCACGTCGGGCTTGTTCGTCAGATGGGCGTTGAGGGTGTGCGCGGCGCGCGCGACGCAGTGCAGGTCGGGGTGGAGGTAGCGCTGGGTAGTGGACAGCGAGCCGTGTCCGGCGATCAACCGCAAGACGTGGAGGGGGACTCCGGCGTCGGCCATCCACGTGAGGCCGGTGTGGCGCAGGTCGTGACGGCGCAGGTGCTCGTAGCCGAGTGCGTTGACGACTTCATCCCAGTGGGTGGCGTCGCGCAGTACTGCGGTGGTGATGCGTCCGCCGCGGCCCGGTGAAAAGGCGGGCGTCGGGCCGGATGCCTGCGGCGAGAACGCGCTGGGCGATCATCGGTCGGACCTCCTCGATGAGAGGCACCCGGCGGGCGACCTTCCCCTTGGTGTTCTTGTCGGCCAGTCCTCCGGGTGACGGGGTGGTCTGGCGGCGCACCGTCCAGATCCAGTGGGTGAGATCGATGTCTTTGACGCGGACGCCGGAGACCTCGCCGACGCGGGCGGCGGTGGAGGCGGCGAAGACGACGGCGTCGCCCCAGCCGGTTTACTGATCGGCGGAGCGGGACACCAGCGCCGCGGCGAGTTCCTGCAGAGCCGGCCAGTTCGGCAACGCCAGCGCACGCGGGTTGTCGAGCTCGTCCTCGGCGTGCTGGTACTGCCGCTGCCAGCCCTTGATGCGGGCGGGGTTGGTACTGATCAAGCCGTCGCGGACGGCCTGCTCCATCACGCGGACCAGGACGGCGAGGGTGTTCTTAACCGTGGAGCGGCCCACGCCGTCGGCGATCCAGGCGTAGACGGTGCGGTCGACGGTGCCGTTGGTGACCATGGTGACGGGCAGGTGTCCCAGTGCAGGGACGACGCGTCGCCGCCAGCCGTTCATGCAGGGGTCGACCGTTTTGGGCTCCAGGCCGCGTAGAGCCAGCGTCATGTGGGCATCGCCGTACTCCGCGAGGGTCTGGGTTGCCGAGGCGGTGTTGACCCCGCGGGCGGCCGACTTGAGCAGAGAGTCGATCCACTCCTGCGCGGACTCCAGCGTCAGGTGCATCTGGGCGACCGAGCGGCGGCGCTTGCTCTGGGAGTCGGTCCAGCGGACTCGGGCCTTGTAGGGGTGAGCTGCCCCGAGTGGCGCAGAAGGGTGGGCGGCTCCGCATCAGGGTGGGGAGCCGCCCCGCCGTGTGCTCCACGCGGGGAGACTCGGGCACACTGCGGCGGGTGGGTTCAGGCACGGCGTGCGACGCTCCTGGCACGGAGCCGGTCGGCGGTGATGGCAAGTCCGAGAACGCAGCCGAGCACGATGTTGGTGTAGTTGGAGTTGATCTGCAGTGTTGTCAGGCCGTTGTTGATGAGTTCCAGCAGGACGGTGCCGGCGACGATCCCGAGGATGCGACCCTGGCCACCGACGAGGCTGACGCCTCCGATGACAGCCGCCGCGATCGCCGACAGCTCCCAGCCGACGCCGACGCCACTGGCCGAGCCCACTCCCATCCGCCCCAGCACCATGATTCCGGCGAACGCCGACAGCAGTGAACTGGTCACGTACATGGACACGACGCGCCGGTCACCGCGAATTCCGGCGAGTCGGGCCGCCTCGGGGTTGCCACCGACCGCGTAGACCTGACGGCCCGCGTAGGTGCGCTCCAGGAAGAACCAGGCCGCCAGTGCCACGACGACGAACAGGATGAGTGGCAGGGGGATCTGTGCGACGTACTGTTGTCCAACGTCGCCGAACAGCCCTGATATGCCGACGATGGATGTCCCGGAGGTGATGGCCAGGGTGACGCCCTGGGCCACGGTGTAGGTGACCAGGGTGACGACGAACGGCGGCATCTTCAGCCGGGTGACGGCCAGGCCGTGGATCAGGCCGACGGTGCCGGCGATGGCCAGGGTGATCAGGATCGCCACCGCGGGCGGCAGGCCGGCGCGGACGTTGAACCAGGACATCAGGATGACGCTGGTGCCCAGCAGCGCGCCGACCGAGAGGTCGATCCCGCCGGTGAGGATCACGAGGGACTCCCCGATCGCGATCAGACCGTACTGGGCCAGGTCGAAGCCCATGCCTTGCAGGTTGACCGCGCTGGCGAAGGTCGACTTGTCCAGTGCCAGCGCCGTGAACACGACGACGCAGGCCGCGACCACGCCGACTTCGGGAGTCTGCAACAGACGGCGCACCAACGAGGTGCGCGGCCCGTCACCGGTGTCGCCCTTGGCCCTGGCCGGTGCGGTACCGGTGGTCATCCGCTCACCTTCCCGTGTGTGCCGACGCTTGCGCCGGCCGCAAGCGGGGAGTCGCTGGTCTTCATGCGCTCGCCTTCCCCCGCGAGTCCGTCCCGGACTGAGTCCCGGCCGCCGCGGTCATGATCGCTTCCTTGCTGAACCGGTCCCGGGAGATGTCGGCCACCACCCGGCCGTGAGCCATCACCACGATGCGATGGCAGATCCACATCAGCTCCTCCAATTCGGAAGAGGCCACCAGCACCGCCAGACCCTTCTCGGCCGCCGCGTCGATGAGACCGTAGATCTCCGCCTTGGCGCCGACATCGACGCCGCGGGTCGGCTCGTCCAGCAGCAGCAGGTTGGGCTCGGCCGCCAGCCACCGGCCGAACACGGCCTTCTGCTGGTTGCCGCCGGACAGGTCGCTGATCAGTTGCTCCTGGGAGTGCAGACGTACCCCCAGCTCCTCGACGATCCGGGCGGCATGTTCCTTGTCCGCCCTGGGCCGCAACACACCACGGCTGCTGATACGCCGTAGCGTGGTCAGGGTGACGTTCCAACGTACGGAGTGCGCCGGCAGCAGCGACTGGACCTTGCGGTCCTCGGGCACCATCCCGATACCCGCCTCGACGGAGTCCGCCGGGTGCCGGGGACGGAAGTCCCGCCCGTCGAAGGCGACCGAGCCGCCGGTACGCGGCTGCGCTCCCATGATCGTGTGCAGCAGCCTGCTGCGCCCGGAGCCCATCAGTCCGGCAACCCCGACGATTTCGCCCGCCTTCACGTCCAGGTCGAGCGGGCCGAGGCCGTCAGCGGTCAGACCGCGAACCGACAGCGTCGTGGCCCGCTCGACCGACGGGGGCGGCGCGAGGTCGGCGCGGGCCAGCTCCGCGCCGACCATCTCGCGGATCATCCGCTCCTCGGTCGCCTCGCCGGGCGCCAGGTCCGCCACCAGTTTGCCGCTGCGCAGTACGACGACCCGGTCGGCGACCGCCTGCACCTCGTCCAGCCGGTGCCCGATGAAGAGCACCGCGCCCCCGGCTGCGGCGTGCTCACGGGCCAGGTCCAGGACCCGTTCGGCCTCGACCGGCCCGAGCGAGGACGTCGGCTCGTCCAGGATCAGAACGACCGGACGGTGGCCCCACGCCTTGGCGATCTCGATCATCTGCCGCACCGGCACCGGGAAGCGCTCCACGGGCCGGTCGACGTCAATGCCCGTCACCCCGACCTCGGCAAGCAGCTGTCTCGCTTCTGTCCTGATACCGCCCTTGTCGAACACCGTGCGGCTGAGCATGTTCGTGCCGGCCGTCGCGGGGCGGCGGCCCAGCAGCAGGTTCTCCGCCACGCTCAACTGCCCGACCAGGGGGAACTCCTGCGCCACCAGTGCCACGCCCAGTTCACGGGCGTGGTTCGGATGGCCGGTCTGCAGGAGCTCACCAGCGATGTCTATGGTCCCGGTGGTGGGGGCCACCGTGCCGGACAGTATGCCCATCAGGGTGGACTTGCCGGCACCGTTCTCCCCCACCACTGCCACGATCTGCCCGCGCGCCAGATCCAGACTGGGGATGTCCAGTACCTTCACCGAGCCGTAGGACTTGCTGACATCCCGCAGCGACACGGCGTGGCCTCCGGGAGCCGCACCGGCGGCTCCAGGGCGGGTGTCGGTGGATGGATCCATCAGCCGATTCCCAGATCCTTGAGCTTGGCCTGGTAGTCGGACAGGTTGTCGCCGGTCACCAGGCCGACGCCCGAGGACAGCGTGGTTCCGTCGGACTCCAGGTAGGGCTGGACGATCTTCAGCGTCGCCTCCTTACCGAGCACCTTGAAAGCGGTCAGCAAGTAGGCCCCGGTGTAGCCCTGCTGGTACGGCTGCTGGACGACAGTCGCCTGTATGGTCCCGGACTTGATGAACTTCAGGGTCTGCGGGTCGCTGTCATCAGAGATGATCTTCACTCGGCCGGACTTCCCCGCCGCCTGCACCGCCTGGCCGGCCGACGGGCCGTCATAGGAGTAGACGCCGTAGAGGCCGTTGATGTTGGGATTGGTCTGGATTGCGGTCTGCGCGTTGGTCAGCGCCTTGGAGGCGTCCATGCCGTCGCTGAGCTTCTGCACCACCTTGATGTCAGTGCCCTTCAGCGCGTCCTCGAAGCCCTGGATGCGCTCCACCGCGTTGGAAGTCGTCAGCGAGCCGACCAGTACCACGACCTGGCCCTTGTTTCCGAGAGCCTGCTTCATCGCCATGCCCGCCTTCTGGCCCGCCTGGTAGTTCGGCGTGCCGAGGTAGAGCGAGGCGCCGTCCTCCTTGGGCAACGGCGAGTCGATCGCCAGGACAGGGATACCGGCCTTGTTGGCGGATGCGATCGGGGCCTTGATCGCGGTCGGGTCGATCGCCGACACGCTCAACCCGGTGATGCCCTGACCGCGCAGCGTCTGAATGATCGACAGCTGCTGGTCCAGGCGGCCGTTGGCCGGTGCCTGGTACGTGCCCTTGACACCCAGATCCGACAGGCCCTTCTTGAACCCGACCTTGCCCGCGTTCCAGTAGTCGACGGCGACGTTGACCACCATGGCCTGGTCGAGCTTCGACAGGTCCTTGCCGGCCAGCGCGGTCTTCAGCGCCGCGTCGATCTTCGCGAGATTGGCGTCGTTGAAGGTGATGTCACCCTTGATCGCCACCGTGCCGGCCGATGTCTTCGACGGGTTCCCGTTGCCCGACGACGAATCGCCGCCTGCCCCGCTCTTGCTGCACGCGGTGGCGCCGGCGACCAGCGCCACCGCCACGGCAGCTGCGGCGAGGCGGGCTCTCCTGCTTCCAGACCGCACATCACGCATGATCAACATCCTGTTCCGAGGACTGACAGCCTCTGTTAGCGCTCACACCAAATCGCAACTTCTTGGGCCATTGGCTGGCGCACCCACACGAGTGCAGCTACCGCGAGATCCATACAAGGTCACCGGATCTTTCGGTTACCACGGCCTCCCGAAACCGGGATACCTCAAGTCGACCTCACCGTCGCAGAGTCGAAGACCCTCGCTTGGACGGTCAGAGCTTCCCCCTCACGACACGTAGCGGACATCTTCAACCCGCACTCGGCTTGGTTACTTGGCAGAGATTGTTAGCGTTCACTGACCCCGCGTCAAGGTGTTACACGGAAGAAAAGTCATCTGCGTCATGAACGCACCCACGCCGGTGCGTTCATGACGCGCGTGACCAGGGCGGGTGCCCGACGGTCCGTCACCCGGCCCGCGCGCCGGCCGTGGACGGCGGTGCGGCGCTGCGCCCTCGGTGCCGGTCCGAACCTCGGTATGGGGCGAGGCCTTGCCGCGTGAGTCGACGGGCCCCCTCTGTTCGCCGCGGCATCACCGCGGCGGCTCACCAAGAGCAGCTGGCAGGGGCTGTAACGAGAGCTGTCGGTTGCATCATCCGCTAACACTTCGACGGCCGGCCCCACGGCGGGATTGACGACGACGCCACCGATCTCCCGGCCTCATGGCGCGCCGGTCACCGGCACGAATGGGATCGCGAATCGTCCGTCCGACGGGCCATGTCGCGTGCGCGGCGTTCACCGGTGCGTGCGGAGTCCGTCGAGGACGGGCGTGAGCATGTGGGGTGCCCGGTCTTCGCGGTGGACGCCGTCCAGGCGGGTGAGCGTTCGACGACCCAGCGGCGGGGAGGATGACAGACCCGACGGCGGCCTTCAGCCGGTCGACCGTCTTCGACGTCAGCCCAGGGTTCGTCTTTGCTCAGTTCACGAGCCTTCCGGCATAGCCGGAGTCGGCCCGGACCATGGTGATCTCGGGGTGCACCAGCCGCAGCCGGAAAAAGACTTCCCCGGCCGCTCCGGGACATCGAGCGGAGGGCAGGCTCGCGCCCAGCGTCAGAGTGTCGACGGTGTCGACGCTCATTCCGCCGGCCGTGGCCGTATGCCATCGGTGGCCCGTGCGGCCGTCGGGCAGCGTACCGCCGTCGGAGCAAGGAAGCGGTGGGCCTGCGCTCCGCATCGCGTTGCTGGGCAGGGGCCCGGCTCAGGTCTCCCACGGACCGGGAACGTCCGGCGGGCGCATCCTCCGCCGGAACAGGTGGGCTCTTCAGAGACCGCCTGCCAGGCGGTGGTACGCCTGATTCCAGCGGATCTCCTTGGTGAAGTGCCGGATGTTGGTGTCGGCGTCGATGAGCAGCAGTTCGGTGCCCAGCATTTCCGCCAGGTCAGCGAGTTCCTCGCTTCCCACGGCGCTTGACAGCACGGTGTGGTGCGGGCCACCGGCGGTCAGCCACGCCTCGGTGGAGGTCCGCAGGTTCGGCGCCGGCTTCCACACGGCCCGGGCGACCGGGAGTTCGGGCAGCGGCTCGACCGGCGCAACCACCTCGATCTCGTTGGCGACCAGCCGGAAGCGGTCGCCCAGGTCGGCCAGGCCCACGACGATCGCCGGCCCCGGACTGGCGTCGAAGACGAGGCGGACCGGGTCCTCGCGGCCCCCGATACCCAGAGGGTGGATCTCGCACGACGGACGCCCCCCGGCGATCGAGGGGCAGACCTCCAGCATGTGGGCGCCCAGAATCAGTTCGCTGCCGGGGACGAGGTGGTAGGTGTAGTCCTCCATGAAGGACGTGCCGCCGGGCAGGCCCGCGCTCATGGATTTGAGGGTGTGGACCAGCGCGGAGGTCTTCCAGTCGCCCTCGCCGCCGAACCCGTATCCGTCGGCCATCAGGCGCTGCACCGCCAGGCCGGGCAGTTGCCGCAATCCGCCCAGGTCCTCGAAGTTGGTGGTGAAGGCGCCGAACCCGCCCTCGGTCAGGAAGGCGCGCAGGCCCAGTTCGATCCGGGCCGCGTAGCGGAGGGACTCGTGCCGCTCACCGCCGACGACGAGTTCGGGTGCGAGGCGGTAAGCATGCCCGTACTCCGTGACGAGTTCGCCGACCGCCGTCTCGTCTGCGGCGTTGACGATCTCGACGAGGTCGTTCACACCGTAGGTGTTGACCGACACCCCGAACCGGAGTTGGGCCTCGACCTTGTCCCCCTCGGTGACCGCCACGTCGCGCATGTTGTCGCCGAACCGGGCCAGCCGCAGGGCACGCAACGCGCCGTAGCCGAGCGCGGCACGCATCCAGGTGTGAATACGGGCCACGACTGCGGGGTCCGAGGAGTGTCCGGACACGGTCTTGCGGGCGACCCGCAACCGGGACTGGATGTACCCGAACTCGCGGTCGCCATGGGCGGCCTGGTTGAGGTTCATGAAGTCCATGTCGATGGTGGACCAGGGCAGTTCGACGTTGGCCTGGGTGTGCAGGTGCAACAGTGGCTTGCGCAGCAGGTCCAGTCCGGCGATCCACATCTTGGCCGGGGAGAACGTGTGCATCCACACGATCAGGCCGATACAGGACGGATCGGCGTTGGCGGCCAGCACCGTGGCCATGATGGCGGCGGAGTCGGTGAGCACCGGCTTCCACACCAGCGTCGCCGGCCTGCCGGGTGCCGCGTCCAGCTGTTCCTGGATCCGGCGGGACTGCTCGGCCACCTGCGACAGCGTCTCCTCCCCGTACAGACCCTGGCTCCCGGTGAGGAACCACACCTCGGGACGAGTTGACGCTGTCATCGGCTGACTCCTGTGTCGGTCGTGGCCGTGGTCTGGCCGTAGACGTTCTGGTAGCGGTGGTAGAGGCGGTCGATATCGGACCGGTCGATGGGCAGTGGATCACCGAGCTGCCGTGAAACATGCACGGTACGGGCCACGTCCTCGCACATCACCGCCGCCTTCACCGCCGCGCGGGCGTCCCGGCCGATGGTGAAGACGCCGTGGCTGCGCATCAGCACTGCGGGCGAGCGGTGTCCCTTGAGCGTGTCCACGATGCCGCGGCCGATGGAGTCGTCGCCGATGAGCGCGAAGGGTCCGACCGGTATCTCCCCGCCGAACTCGTCGGCCATGGCGGTCAGCACGCAGGGGACCGGCTCGCCGCGCGCCGCCCAGGAGGTGGCGTACGTGGAGTGGGTGTGCACGACCCCACCGACCTCGGGCAGGTGGCGGTAGACGTAGGCGTGTGCGGCGGTGTCCGAGGACGGCGACAACTCGCCTTCCACCACACGGCCGTCGAGGTCGCAGACGATCATGCTGCTCGGGCCGAGGCGCTCGTAGTCCACACCGCTGGGCTTGATGATGAACAGGTCGTGTCCGGGCACCCGGCCGGAGACGTTTCCGGCCGTCCAGACCACCAGTTGGTAGCGGACCAGTTCCTGATGCAGATCGCTGACCTGGTTCCGCAGCGACGCAACCGCGGCGGTCCGCGGCGGTGTGGGGTTGGGACTCATGGGAGGCGACCTCAATGACGAGTGAACGCTAACCCTCTGTAGTGAGCGCTAACAGTTCGAGCCGGTGTGGTGATGGAGGACGTTCACCTTTGCGCGCGTAGAGCGCGCAGACGGTGCATGACGGAGTTGCCGCCGCGGCCGAAGTGATCGTGCAGCGTGCGGTATTCGGCGTAAAGGCGGTCGTACGCAACGGCGCGGGCCGCGTCCGGAGTGTAGGTACGGCGCTCCAGGCGGCCCATCGCCGCCGAGGCAGCGTGGATGTCCGGGTAAGCACCTGCGGCGACCGCGGCGTGGATCGCGGCGCCCAGTGCCGGTCCCTGCTCGGAGGTGAGAACGTTGACCGGCCGGTTCAGCACATCGCTGTAGATCTGCATCAGGAAACGGTTCTTCAGCAGGCCGCCGGCCGCGGTGAAATCGGTGACCGGTACCCCGGCAGAGGTGAATGCCTCGACGATGGTGCGCGTGCCGAACGCGGTGGCCTCGATCAGCGCCCGGTAGATGTCCTCCGGCCGGGTGTCCAGGGTCAGGCCCACCAACAGTCCGGACAGGTGGTGGTCGACCAGGACCGAGCGGTTGCCGCTGTGCCAGTCCAGCGCCAGAAGCCCGTGCCCTCCGACCGGCTGCGCGGCTGCCTTGTCGGTGAGCAGTTCGTGCGTGGTGATGCCGAGCCGCCGCGCCTCGGCCGCGTACTCGTAGGGGGTGGCCGCGCGCACAGCCCAGGCGAGGATGTCACCGACGCCGCTCTGACCGGCCTCGTAACCCCACAGCCCCGGCACGACTCCGTCACGGACCACCCCGCACATGCCGGGGACCTCGGCCAGGACGTCGGAATTCATGATGTGACAGGTAGAGGTGCCCATGATCGCCAGCATGTGGCCGGGGTCCAGGGCCTGCGCGGCCGCGCTGGTGACATGCGCGTCGACATTGCCGACCGCGACCACCGTTCCCTCGCGCAGGCCGGTCAGTTCGGCGGCAACGGCGGTGAGCTTGCCGGCGGCGGCGCCGAGCGGGGACAGCGGGTGGTCGACCTTGCCGGTGAAATCGGCGAAGTCCGGGTGGAGGGAGGCCAGATAGCCGGTGTCGGGGTAGTGGCCGTCCTGGTGGATGCCCTTGTACCCGGCGGTGCACAGGTTGCGGTTCTCCGCCCCGGTCAGTTGCCACACGATCCAGTCGGCGGCCTCGATCCAGCGGTCGGCGGCGGCGTACACCTGCGGGTCCTCACGCAGCACCTGCAGCGCCTTGGCGTACTGCCACTCACTGGAGATTCGCCCGCCGTAGCGGCCCAGCCAACTCTGCCCCGACTCCTCGGCCCGCTCGACGATCAGATCGGCCTCGGGCTGCGCGGCATGGTGCCGCCACAGCTTGGGGTAGGCGTGCGCCCGGGTCGCGAAGGCGGCGAGTTCGCTCAGGGGGGTGCCGTCCCAGGTGGTGGGCAGGACGGTGCACGCGGTGAAGTCGATGGCGATGCCGATCACCTGCGCGGACCGCACACCTGCCGCCGCCAACGCCCGCGGCACGGCGAAGCGCAGCACGTCGCGCCAGTCCTGCGGGATCTGCAGTGCCCAGTCCGGCGGCAGGTCGATTCCGCCAGGAAGCGCCCGGTCCACCACGCCGTGGGTGTACTCGTGCACCGCGCTGCCCAGTTCCCGGCCGTCCTCGACGGCGACCACGAGGGCACGGCCGGACAGGGTCCCGAAGTCGACCCCTACGGTGACGGCGGGGGTGTCGGTCATCATGGCTGTCTCCAGATATGCCGGAGGTCCCGGCCAGTCACCGGAACCTCCTGGTACGTCGGCGGGCGCTTGTCAGGTAGGGGTGGTGCTGCTGCGCACGATCAGGCGCGGATCGATCACCACACGCTCGTCGTTGGGCAGTGTTCCGCCGGACTCCAGCCGGCCGACCAGAAGACGTATGCTGGCCTGCCCGACCGCGGTGAAGTCCTGCCGGACCGTGGTCAGCGGTGGTGTGAAGAACTCGGCCTCCGGGATGTCGTCGAACCCGCCGATGGCTACCTGGCCCGGCACGCTCAGACCGGCCTCCCGGAAGGCCCGCATGACGCCGAGCGCCATCTGGTCGTTGGCCACGAACACCGCGGAGACGTCCGAGGGACGGCGGCGCCCCGCGCTTGCCGACACCCGGCCGGCCAGTTCCTGCCCGGCCCGGTAGCCCGACAGCGGCGTCCAGTCCCCCACCAGCGGTGGCGGCACCTCGGCGCCGGCCTCCTCCAGCGCGCCGCGCCAGCCGTCCACCCGAGCCTCGGCCTCCAGCCAGTCCGGTGGCCCCGCCACGTGCCACACGGTCCGGTGCCCGGCACCAAGCAGGTGCCCCGTCACGAGTCGGGCCCCCAGTTCCTGGTCCACCGACACGCCGGGTACCGGCAGGGAGTGCCCGCCCTCGACCGTCACCACCGGGAAGGGCAGGCGCAGTTCGGCCAGCGCTGCGACCGCGGCGCGGTGCGGGACCATCACCACGATCCCCTCCACCCCCCAGTCGCTGAGGTGGTCGATGGCATCGGCGAGCGCCCTTGCGGTGTAGCGGCGCAGCGTCACCGCCGAGACCATGTAGCCCTCGTCGCGGGCCGCCTCTTCCAGCCCGAACAGCATGCTCGCCGGCCCGAACAGCGTCGGATTGCAGGCCACGACACCGAGGGTGAGCGTACGGCGGGTGACCAGCGCCCGCGCGGAGGAGTTGCGCCGGTATCCCAGCTGCTCGATCGCCCGCTGTACCTCGGCTCGCGTCGTGTCGCGTACGTTGGGGTGGTTACTGAGCACCCGGGACACCGTCTGGTGCGACACCCCGGCGAGCTGGGCAACGTCCGCCATGGTGGGGGCCCGGCGAGGCCCGGTGCTCTCCGCGGTCTGCGACATGGTTCTCCGATCCGTGATGACCTCATTGTTAGCGTTCACAGGCGTGCGCGTCAAGGCCGGCGCACAAGAGAGCAAGGCTGCAGGTTTCGGGAACCTGTCCAGCGTCCCGGCCCCGCGCCGGACGCCCGGGCAGGCTCGGCAGAACAGCGGACCGCTGCCGCGCCACCCGACAAGGGGCACGGCAGCGCGATCAGTCCTTCACGGCGCCCGCCGTGACTCCGGCCGCCACATAGCGCTGGGCCAGAACGAGCAGGACGGCGGCGGGGGCGGAGGCGACGACCGCCGTGGCCATGATCGCGTTCCACTCCTGGTTGTTGTTGCCGATATACCGGTAGATGCCGAGGGTGATCGGCTTCATGGCGCCACCGCTGTCGAGGGTGTTGGCGAAGACGAAGTCCGACCACGCCCACAGGAAGCTGAACAGGGACACAGTCACCGTTGCGTTGCGGCTGACCGGCAGGACTACCGAGGTGAAGGTGCGAAACGTGCTCGCGCCATCGATTCTCGCCGCCGCGATGAGTTCGTCGGGGATTCCGGACATGAACGCGCTGAAGATCATCGTGCCGAACGGGACGGCGATGGTGGAGTCGGCCACGACCAGTCCCCACCAGGTGTTCATGATGCCCAGGTTGAGGAAGATGCCGTAGAAGCCCATCGCCATGACGATGCCCGGGATCATCTGGGCGATCAGCAGGACCATGCCCAGCAGGCCGCCTCCGCGCGGACGCAACTTGGCCAGGGCATAGCCCGCGGGGGCGGACAGGGCCAGGGTGAGGGCCACCGTGCCCAGTCCGATGAGCAGGCTCGCCCACAGGTAGGGCAGCTGGTCGTCCAGAACGGCCCGGTAGCCGCTGAAGGTGGGGTGCAGCGGCAGAAGATCGGGCGGATCCTTGCGCATGTCCCGCTGCGGCGTCAGGGATACGTTGATCATCCAGTAGACCGGGAAGAGCATGATCGCGGTGAGCACGACTCCGATCACGGTGTTGCGGCGGGACCGCTCGGGGGCGATGCGCCGGGGACGGGCAGCGGTGGCGGTCATGCCGACTGCCTCCTTTGGACTCGGATGTAGAGCAGGCCGAAGGCCAGAGCGATGACGATGAGGAGGTTTCCGACCGCGGCTCCGGGCCCGAACTCCGGCAGCAGGGAGCCGAAGCTGAGTCGGTAGGACCATGTCGCCAGGGTCGAGGAAGAATCGCCGGGACCTCCTCTGGTCATGATCCAGATCAGGTCGAAGACCTTGAGCGTGTAGATCAGGCCGAGCAGGACGGTGATCGTCGATACGGCTCGCAGCTGGGGAAAGGTGACCCACCGGAACTGCTGCCAGCCGCTCGCACCGTCCAGCGACGCGGCCTCGTACAACTCGGCCGGAATGTTCTGCAGGCCGCTGTAGAGGATGACCAGATTGAACGGGATTCCGATCCAGATGTTGGCGATGATCACCGACGTGAGCGCCCACGAGGGCGAGGTCAGCCAGTCCACCTTCCCCACACCGATGGAGTCCAGCGCGTAGTTGACGACACCGGACTCGCTGTTGAGCATCCACGACCAGGTCGAGGACGAAACGATCAGCGGCAGCAGCCAAGGGATCAGGAACAGCGCCCGCAGGGTCGGGGCCAGCCGGAAGCGGCGGTTGAAGAACACGGCCAGGACCAGCCCGAGCCCGTACTGGAACAGGATGGACACCAAGGTGAAGACCATCGTGTTGCGCAGGGCGGTGGAGAACGTGGCATCGTGGATGACCTGGTGGAAGTTGTCCCAGCCGGAAAATGGCGCTCCGCCCTGCACGAAGGAGCGCACGGTGTAGTGCCGTACCGACAGGTCAACATTGCGGTAGAGCGGATAGGCGTAGAAGAGCCCGAGGTAGATCCCCACCGGGGCCAGGAACCCCCAGGCGACCAGCTGGGACGAAAGACGCCCGCGTCGGCCGCGGCCTGCGGTACCCCGCGTGGGGCGGATGTCCTCACGGATCACCTCGGGTGCGGTCGGCGGACGGCCGTCGGCGTGGGCGGTGGTCATTCATGCTCCTGGTTCTGTCAGCTGCGGTGGGTCGGCGCCGGGTGCACTCTCGGAGGGACCGGCTGCGTCGCGGATTCCGGGGCGCGGATTCCGGGCGCCTGGGTGCGGCGGCCGGGTCCGTCGTGCCGCCGGGACGGTCGGCGGCACGACGGGGTCGCGGTCGCCGGATGCCAGGAGTTCGGTCCGGCACCGGTGACAACTCCAGGTGGAGGGTGCGGACTCGGTCAGCCCTGGTGGTTGGCCGCTGTGGTCTGCGCTGCCTTCAGCGCCGCCTCGGTGCTCTTGCTGCCGGACAGCGCGGCCTGCACAGCCGTCCACAACTGCTCCGAGATGACGGGGTAACGGGTTCCGAGACCGCCGCTGGTGCGACCGCGGGCGGCGGCCACTGCTTCGACCCACGGCTTCAGTTCCGGGCTCTGGGCGGCCTGCTGCTTCTGCACCGTGGCCGTGGGCGCGACATACGACAAGGTCGTGTCGGTGGCAAGCAGATTGGCGTCATCGGTCAGGCAGGTGACGATCTGGGATGAGACCTTGTAGCGGCCGCTGTCCTTCTGGACCGGAACCGTCACGAACTCACCGCCGGTCGGGGCCGGCGCCGCTCCCCCGTCCCTGGCCGGGATGGAGATGACGCCGTAGGGGAAGCCGGCCTTCTTGGCGTTGCCGAGCTGCCAGGTGCCGTTCTCGCCGAAGGCGTACTTGCCGGTGGCGAACTCCTGCCAGCTGGTGGTCTGGGTGTTGTTCAGCACGTCGTTCGGCGCCAGGCCCTCGGAGACCCAGTCCTTCCACAAGGAGAGCGCGGCTTGGCCGTCGGCGTTGTCCAGGTGGGTCAGGTCGCCCTTGGCACCCCAGAACCAGGGCAGGAACTGAAAACTGCCCTCCTCGGTGCCGATCGCCGAGAAGGTGACGCCCTTCTTCCCGACCGACCTGACCTTCTTCAGCGCCGCGGTGAGCGACGCCCAATCCGTGACCGAGGCGGGGTCGACGTGGGCCGCGGCCAGGACGTTCTTGTTGTAGTACAGGGCCAGGGTGTTGGCCCCGATCGGGACGCCGTACGGCGAGCCGTCCAGGACACCGGCACCGATGATGTTGGCCTGGATCGACGCGGTGGAGATGCCGACATCGCTCATCTTGTTGAGGATCCCGGCCTGCACGAGGGTGGAGACCACAGGGTTGTCGACCAGCATGACGTCCGGCGCGTTGCCCTGCTGGGCTGCGAGCAGCGCCTTGTTGCCCAGATCGGTGGTGTCGTAGGCGGTGCGCTTGACGGTGACGCCGGCCTTGGTGCCGCAGGAGGCCACCAGCTTGCCCCAGGCGGAGGAACCGTCGAACTGCGGGTAGGGGTCCCAGAACGTGTACGTGCCCGAGGCCGCGGAGGAGGAGCCTCCGCCCGAACCGCCGCAGGCGGAAACGGCCGTGAGCATGGTGCAGGCCGCAACGGCAGCGATGGCGATGCGCGTGTGTCTCATGACGATCCTTGGTCGGTGCGTGGTGGGGTTTCGCGAGGTGCGGACGAACGTCCGTGGGAGCTGTTGCCTAACGGGTGGGAATCCACACCCGCATGGCCCCGTCCTGCCGGTTGGCCCAGGCGTAATAAGGAACAGCGGTCAAGGTCGGCGGACTGTCCCTGGGCTTTGTGGGCCGGGCAGTCCCGGGAACGGTGCCGGTGGCGGCGCGATAGGGCCACCATCCGTTGTTCGGGAACGCGTGCCGGTACCCGGCGGCGGTCACCGTGACGACGCCGTCGAGAAGATCGGGGTGGTGCTCGTCGGTGAGCGGTTCGCTGAGGTCGATGCCGATGTCATCCAGTCCGCCGCCGGGATGGTCGATGCCTTCAAGGCAGTACACGAGCGGGCCGCGCTCGATGGCGACACAGCCGCGTACGGCATCGACACGGGGATCGGCCGCCACCGGTACGGGCGCCATGGCGAGGTCGAGGGTCACCGAGTCGCCCGGCGACCACGTGCGCTCCAGGCACAGCCAGCCGGCGTGCGTGACGGTTGCCTCGGACTGCTGGCCGGCCACGGTGAGCTTGTGGTCGGTGCTCCACTGCGGGACGCGCAGCGACAGGGTCCACGGCCGGCCGGCCGGGCAGTCCTCCACGGTCAGTCGAACCGTCCCGGACCACGGATAGTCAGTGTGAACGCTAACAACAAGAGCATCGCCGTCGAGGTCCCCGGTGTAGCGCCCAGTGGCGTACTGGTGTACCTGCAGTCCCGCGTCGTCGGTGGAGACGATGTAGTGCTCCAGGCTGCTCAACAGCCGCATGACGTTCGGCGGGCAGCACGCGCAGCGGAACCAGCGGGTACGGCGGGCTGACTGGTCGCCGCCGATGTCGTTGTGACCGTCGCGGACCTGGAGCGGATTGACATACAGCCATCGCTCGCCGTCCAGCGAGACCCCGGCGAGGAATCCGTTGAACAGGGTGCGTTCGATCAGGTCGCTGTAGCGGGCGTCCCCGGTGAGCAGGGCCATCCGCCAGCTGAAGTGGATGGAGGCGACAGCCGCGCAGGTCTCGCAGTACGCCCGCTCGTTCGGCAACTCGAACGGATCTCCGAAATCCTCTTCGTCGTGGTGGGCTCCCAGGCCACCGGTGATGTGGGTCTTGGTGGCCACCATCACCGTCCACAGGCGCTCGCACGCCGCCAGCAGTTCGGCCTCACCGGTCTCGGCAGCCAGGTCCGCGGCTGCCGCCAGAAGGTAGAGCTGGCGCACCACGTGGCCCTCGACATTCGCCTGCTGCCGCACGGGGACACGATCCTGGCAGTAGGCCTCTCCGCCGAGCAGGCCGTGACCGCGCCGGTCGACGAAGTAGCCGGCCAGGTCCAGGTAGCGTCGTTCGCCGGTCTCGCGGTAGAGCTCGACGAGCGCCGTCTCGACCTCGGGGTGGCCGTCGAAGCCGTCGATCTGCTTGTCCGGGCCGAAGACCGCGTCCAGGTGATCGGCGAAACGGACCGCTACCGCCAGCAGATCCTTGCCTCCGGTGCTGCGGTGATGAGCGACTGCCGCCTGGATCAGATGGCCCGCGCAGTACAGCTCGTGACCCCACCGCAGGTCCCCGTAACGCCTGCCGCCTTTGGTGACCTGGAACCAGGTGTTCAGATAACCGTCCGGCTCCTGGGCGGCCGCCACCAGGGCGATCATCCGGTCCACTTCTTCGGCCAGGCCGTCGTCCGCTCGGGCCCCGGAGCCACCAAGTTGCCAGGCCGCCGCCTCCAACCACTTGTAGACGTCGGAGTCCATGAAGGGGTAGTCGCCACGGAAGTCGGCAGGGTCCGCGCCCCCGGTGGTTCCCGCGGCGGCCAGGCGAAGGTTGCGCAGGTTGCCGGCCGACTCCAGCAGCAGCGGTCCCTGGGGAATGCAGATGTGCGCGTTGACCTCGCGGCGCCGGTGCCAGAATCCCCCCAGGATCCGCGCCGCGACGGCAGGGCGCAGGGCGGTTCGGGCCGTGGGACCCGGCCGGACAGGACCGGCCGGAGCCGGAAGGGTCGGGTTGCTGTGGGACATGGATCTCCCCTGGAACGTACGGTCAGCGTGAGGCGGACCGCCACCACTGTGGCGCCACAGGAGGGCGCGGGTACATGGCAGCGCGGGTCATCGGCCAACGCCCTGGATGCGAAACATTTGAGCAACGCTTTTCTCCCGCAATTTTGGGTCGCTCGTCCAGGTGCGTCAAGCCTTCTGCAGCCCTCGAAATCAGTCCCGGCAATGTTTGGGCTACACGCAACATCCTGGCAGGATGAGTTCAGACATGTAGATGAGCAAAGGATTGTCCGTGACGGAGACTGACCGGCGCCCATCACCGGGGCGGGTGACGCTGACCGAGGTGGCTGCTCTGTCGGGCGTGAGCGTGGGAACGGCGTCCAAGGCACTGAGCGGCAACGGCCGCATGCGGCCGGAGACACGCGAGCGGGTGCTCGAGGCGGCACGGCGCCTGGGCTTCCAGCCGAACGAGCAGGCCCGCGCGCTGCTGGCGGGACGCACCTGGACGGTCGGCCTGATCACGACCGACGGCATCGGCCGCTTCAGCACCCCGGTGCTGCTGGGGGCCGAGGACGCCCTCGGCGCTGGGAAGATCTCCGTGCTGCTGTGCGACACCCGGGGCGACGCCATCCGCGAACGGCACTACGTGCAGACCCTGCTCGCGCGTCGTGTGGACGGCATCATCGTCACCGGTCGCCGCACCGACCCCCGAGAGCCGCTCCAGGGACTGCAGGACATCCCCACCGTCTACGCCCTGGCCCCCTCTCGGAATCCCGCGGACATGTCGGTGGCTTCCGACGACGAGGGCGGCGCCCGGCTGGCGGCGGAGCATCTGATCACCTCCGGGCGCCGGCGCATCGCCCACGTCACCGGTCCCCGCCACCACGCGGCCGCCCAGTACCGGGCGCGGCTGACTCAGGGCCTGCTCGAAGCGGCGGGCCTGGAACTGTCCGGCGGCCATGTGTACTTCGGCGACTGGAGCGAGGCGTGGGGGCGGCGGACTGCCCGGACGGTCCTGCGGGCGGCGCCGGACACCGACGCCTTCTTCTGCGGGAACGACCAGATCGCCCGCGGCGTCGCCGACACGCTGCGCGAGGAGGGCCGCCGCGTGCCGGACGACATCGCTGTCGTCGGCTACGACAACTGGGACATCATGGCGCTGGCGTCCCGCCCCCCGCTGACGACGATCGACATGAACCTCAACGAGATCGGGCGCCTCGCCGCTCTGAGGCTCCTGGACGCCATCGACGGCCGGCAGGCGGGCGGTGTGCAGACCGTGCCGTGCCGGCTGGTCATCCGCGACTCCGCCTGACCTCGCTGCGCACGCCGACCACTGTGACCGAGGGATGTCGACCGGCGTGCTCCTCACTCGATGCCGTTCCGCACAGGGGGGTGTCAGAGGGTGCCGGTGCCGCCTGCCGTGCCCACGGTGGTCAGGGCGCGGCAGCCGGCTCCGGGAGGGAAGTGGACTTACCGGCGGGTCAGTTTCCACAGGTGGTCGGCGGTGCCGTTGTCGTCCCACTGCAGGACTTGGGCGCCGCTGCTGGTGCTCATGTTCTGCACGCCCAGCACCAGATCGCTGTTGCTGTTCACGATCTTGTAGAACCCGGTACCGTCGGCTGTGAGACGCCACAGGTGGTCGGCTGTGCCGTTGTCGCCCCAGATGAGAGCGGTGCCGCCGTCCGAGGTACCGGCGTTGGTGATTCCGAGGAGTAGACCGCTGGCCTGGTTGCGGATCTTGTAGAGGCCGGAGCCGGCTGACACCAGCGTCCACGTCTGGGTGGCCGAGTTGTTCACGGCGGCCTGGTCCACCAACGTGCCCTGGGTGGTCGCCTCGTTCTTGGTGTCGAGGACCAGTGCGCTGTTCTTGTTCGCGATCTGGTAGTCGCCGTCGAGAGCGGAACTGCCGCTCGACGGTGTGATCACGAGGTGGTAGCCGTCGGTGGTGTTCGTGGTCACCGGGACGGTGATGGAGCCGTTGCTCACCGCGTAGTCGGACTCGGAGAGGGTGATCGGTCCCGAGACGGCCGTCGTGCGGCCGCGGGAGGGGGTGTACTCGACCTTGACGTGAACGGTGGATCCGAAGGCGGCAAGCGCGTTGAGTCCGTTCACGGTCACGGCGGAGTCGCCGGAGCCCCCGCCGAAGACGACGTCGATCTCGTTGCCGGCGCTGTCGCGGGACGCGGCTCCGTCGATGCCGGTCTGCGCGGGGGCGGTGGTCGTGAGCATCGAACCGCTCATGTCGGCATACCACTTGTACAGCCAGTAGGCACCGTTGGGACTTCCCCCCTGGCCGGTGAGCAGGTCACCGAGGGCACCGGACTGGTTCCAGAAGGCCAACTCGGCGTCGTGCACTCCCAGGCGCTCGAACTTCGCGATGTAACTGACCAGCGCACCGGGGATGCCGACCTCAGAGGGGGCCGCGTACTCCTCGATCGCCATGGGGCGGGGGGTGATGCCCAGGTTCTTCTCGATGTTGGTGACCGTGGTGATGTCGCCGGCGATCTTCGAGGCCCTCGTCAGCTCGTGCCAGGCGATGATGTCCGGAACGGTGTTGGTCGCCACCGCATTCTGCAGGAAGTTCTGCATGTCGCTGATGTTGTCGGAGAAGCTCGGACCTTGGATCGGCGTCGTGGCGTCCTTGGAGCGGATCTCACGATAGGTCCGCGTCCAGAAGTCCTCGAAGGTGCCGTTGGAGGACTGCCAGGTGCCATCGGGCTCGTTCCACGGCGCGTACGCGGCCAGGTTGGTGATCCCGGCGGCCTTGGTTTGCGCGATCTGGTCGTCGACCACGCTCAGCCAGTTGCTCCAGCTGAACTGGTACGGCCAGCCGGCGTAGTAGTCCGACAGCCGGTTGACGACCTTGGCGCCGGCCCGGGCGGCCTCCGGCGCCACGGTGAGGATGTCGCCGGTTCCCTGCTGGTGGCCTCCTTGCGGCTTCTGCACGAAGGTGTTCGGCTTGATCGCCTGCACCAGGTTGTCGGCCGGAGTGCTCGCGTTGGCGAGGCCGTAGAGCGAACCGGTCGCGACGTGCGTGACCGGTCGCAGGACCTGGTTGGCGTTGACCACCAGGGTGGTGGACGGGCTCGGTGCCGCCTGAGCGGGCGTACCGGTGAACGCGGCCATGGCCGCGGTGAGCACTGCGGCTCCCAGGCCGACGGCGCGGCGCAATGGCCGGCCGGGCTGGAGATGCGCGATTCCACGCATGGAAGAAAGACCCTTCTGATGTGTGTCCGAACCACTGAGGCTGGAGCGACCGGTGCGGCAGCGGATGTCCAGGCCGCCCGTCCCGCGGGTCTGGATGATCACCTGTGCCGCAATGGCGTCTGCGCAAAAGAGCAATGGGTTTCTCAGCGTGGAAGGTAGGAGTCCTGAGCACCACGGTCAACCCCTTGCTCAAAATTCGTACCTGCCGCACCCGCATCGGAGGCAACGTCGGCGCCGGGCAGGGCGCGAACGCCGTAAGCTCGCCGCCTCACGTGTCGTAGATAAGGACGAGGACCGCAGGCCGGCCGCGGTCCGACCTCGCCGGGCACGGTCCGAGAGCTGCGCCGGCGCACCCGCCTGGGAAGGGTGTGGCACCTCGGGGCCGACGCTGCTCTGACGGCACGTCATTTCGGGCACGACCGGCCGCCCCGCATCCTTCGGCGGCATCAACGAACCCCGAAGTCCGGGCGGCGCCGGTGGCGTCCGCGAGAGTCCTTTCGGCGGAGAGTGTGCCGGTGCCGCCCACGTGCGACCCCCGGCCGGCTGCCGGGGGTCGCACGTGGGCGGTCAAGTGGGCCTGCCGACGCCGCAGACAGTGTCGGCAGGCACCGTCAGCCGACGGCGATGGAGAAGATATGCATCGCGGTCTGGTTGTTGGCGGTGCCTTGGCTGATGTTCGGCAGCGTCACGTAGTCGACCGTCTTGCCCGCCTGGAGAGGCACGGTGGCGCCGTAGACGCTGACGGGCTGGTTGACCTTGCTTCCGTTCTGGTTGAGGTAGGGCAGTTTGGCAAGGGTGTCGCTACCGGCTGCCGGAGCGTTGTCCCACCAGTCCGAGAAGGCAAGTGAGAAGGTCTGGCTGGTTCCGTCGGTGTAGGTGATGGTGCCTGTTCCCGACGCGGTGCCGTTGTTCGCCGTCCCGAGGAAGCCGAGCGTGGTGCCCGACGCGCCCAGGCGGATACTCTGACCGCCGGCCACGACGTTGTCGGTGCCGCCCTTGCCCGTGGTGGGCCAGGTGAACGTCAGCCCGTCATGCGTGACACGGCCACCCGAGTTGATCCCCGCGGCTGCCAGTGCCTGTTGGGACAGGCTGCGGCCGCCGCCGTCGAGGTCGGCACCGCCGGGGTTGCTGTCGTCGCTGATCGCGACGTTCCCGAACGCGGAGGGCACGCTGTCGTACGGCAGCGACGTAGGGGCTACGGCCACGTCATCGCTCTTGGCCCCCCGGTAGGTCGCACGGGCGGACAGTTCGAAGCTGCCCTGGCCGGCGTTCGCTGGAGAGGTGACCGACCACGTCACCTTGACCGACTCGCCCGCTGCGATGCTCTTGAACGTCGAAGCAGAGGTGGCTTTCGCCGTCCACCCGCTGGGCACCGTGAGGTCGACGGAGGTGCTCGGAAGTGCCGTGGGTCCGTTGTTCGTGTACGTGGCGGTGACGGTCTGGGACTCGCCCGGGACCGTCACAGCCTTGCTGTCAAGCGTGAGCGGGTGATGCACGGAGACGACTGCGGAGCCGGTCACCCCGTCCACCGTCGCGCTGATGGTGGCCACACCGTTGCCGACAGCGGTGACCAGGCCCTTGGCGTTCACCCTCGCCACCGAGGTGTCGCTACTGCGGTACTGGACCTTCGCGTGCTTCAGGTCCACGAACGAGCCGTCGTTGTTGACCGCTTCGACGACGTTGTCGGCCTTGACCGAGAGGTTCCGGCCCGGCTCCTGGGTGGTGTCGGTGTCGTCCTTGATCCACTGGTTCTTGCCGGTGAGGTCGATGGTGTCGCCGGCGCTGTACTCGACGCTTTCCGGCTGCACCGTCACGTACTGGACGTGCGCGGACAGCGCACCATGCACCTCGACGGATGCCGCCCCCGCCGGACTGGCGGAGTCGGGGCCGACCTGGAATCGGTAAGTACCGTCGTGGACGACCTGCTTGGCCGCCGCGCCGTCCCAGAAGGCCAGGTCGGGCACGGCCACCTTCAGCTTGATGTGCTGAGTGGCCCCAGGAGAGAGGACCTTGGTCTTCTGGAAGCCCTCAAGCTGCTGCTGGGGCACTTCGCCACCCGCTACCTGCGGTGTGGCGACGTACAGCTGGGCAACCGTCGCCCCTGCTGTGGCCCCGGTGTTTCTGACGTCGAAACCGACCTGCACGGTGCCGTCCGCGGAGACCGACTTCCGGTCGACGGTCAGGTGGGAGTACCGGAAGCTGCTGTAGCTCAGTCCGTACCCGAAGGGGTAAGTCGGAGTGCCGGTGAAGTACTGGTAGGTGCGGCCCAGCCCATCGGTGCCACTCGGACTGAGGTTGTAGTTCGAGATGTCCGGCAGCTGCGAGTCGTCCTTGTACCAGGTGAAATTCAGGTGGCCGCTGGGGTTCTGCTTGCCGAAGAGGACGTCCGCCAGCGCTGTGCCCTGGCTTTCCCCGTTGTAGCCGGCGAAGACGATCGCCGAGACCTCGCTGCGGGTCTTGTCGATGCTGACCGGTCCGTCGGACTGGATGTCGAGGACCGTCCTCGGGTTGCCCAGCGCGGAGACCTGGTTGATCAGACTGTCGTAGTTGCCGGGCATCGCCAGGCCGGTGCGGTCGTGGCCCTCCCCCGCGGTGGCGTCGTCGGTGCCGACGGCGATGACGACCAGGTCGGCGTTCTTGATGTCGGCCTGCGTCTTCGCGCTGAGGGCCGCATCCGCGGTGGCGGTGGTGGAAGTGCCGGCCGCGTCGTAGACCACGTCGGCGGCAGGATTGGCAGCCTTCACCTCGCTGGTGATCCCCTGGACCGCGTCCACTCGCAGCGCGGGGTCGCCCGAGTATCCGCCGAGGCTGACCTTCCCGGCCTGGTCGCCGACGATGACCACCTTGCCGACCTTGGCCGGGTCTGCCGGCAGCAGCGGTCGACCGGTGTCAGCCACCGTGTTGTTCTGGAGCAGCACCAAGGCGTTGTCGGCCACCTTCTGCGCGAGCGCCTGGTGGGCCGGCGACTGGATGGTGTCCTTCCCGATCTTGGTGTACGGCACCTGGTCCGTGGGGTCGAACTCGCCGGTCTCCATTCGGATGGTGAACAGGTGCACCAGCGCGTTGTCGACCACACCTTCACTGAGCACTCCGGCCGAGATGGCAGCGCGGATGTTCAGCGCGGTCGCCTCGGTACCGGTGCAGTTGGCGTCGGTGCCGGCGCGCAGCGCGTATGCCTGGCCACCCGCGGCTCCGGAGACCTGCTGACCGGTGGCGGTGTTGGTCCATGTCGCGTTGCCGCCCTTGCCGTCGGTGGTCCATCCGGGCGGGGCCCAGTCGTGACCGCCGGGGAAGGTCTGGTAGGTGGTGCCGACAGCACCGCAGTCCGAGGTGATGTAGCCGTCGAACCCGTAGGTGCGCTGGGCGATCTGGTTGGTGGTGTACGTGTCGGCGACGGAGGGGGTGCCGTTGATCGCGTTGTACGAGGTCATCAGCCCGGCGACGTGGGACTTCTCGATCAGGCTCTTGAACTGGGCCGTGTAGTAGTCGTACAGGTCGTCGTCATCGACGTTGGAGCTGATGCCGGTCCGATTGTTCTCGACCTCGTTGAGCGCATAGTGCTTCGCTGTGGCCGCGACCTTGAGGTACTTGGTCGTCGGCTTGCCCTGAGGGGTTTCGCCCTGGAAACCGTCGACGAACTGCCCGGCCATCTGCGCCACCAGATAGGGGTCCTCGCCGAACGCCTCATCGGTACGGCCCCATCTGGGATCGCGGTCCATGTTGACCGTGGGCGCCCAGTACGTCAGGTCACCGTAGTCGTCAGGTGAGGGGCCGAGGTTGTTCTGTCCCTTGCCCCACAGCGACTTGTCGAGAAAACCCCGAGCCTCGTCCGAGATCGCGGTGGTCTCCTGATACATCAGGCTCTTGTCCCACGTCATCGAAGCAGCGAAGTTCGTGGGGAAGCTCGTGGCGTGTACGCCACCGGTGACGGAGCCTGGATTGGTGTCGGCGAACAGGGCGTTGACGCCGTGCTGCCCCTCACTCCAGTAGGTGTACTGCTGCACTCCCAGCCGGGGAATCGCCGGTGCGCTGTTCGTCTTGAGCTGCGCGGCCTTCTCGTCCAGAGTCATCCGGGACACCAGATCCGCTGCCCGCTCCTGGAACGTGTACGTGGTGTTGAGATAGATCGGCAGTTGCGCGCTGCTCTGAACGGGAGTTGCCTGAGCGGTTGCCGTGATGGTGGCAACCAGTCCGACCGAACACACGGTTGCCATGACAGCGTTGCGTAGCGGTGCGCTGAACCAGCGCATTGCGCCTCCTTGCCTAGAGGAATGAAGAGTCCGGCATCCCTGCGATCACGCGTGGACGCGTGCTCTCGGGGCGCGTCCTCGACCCGGCCGCGGGTGGTCATGCCACGGGGGGAACGAGGGCAGCCGGAGCGTCATCGAAGTGGGCATGCCCTGCTACGTACCGGCGTAGGGCGCCGGCGTGCGGTTGCTCCCCTTCGGGAGGTACCGGAGGGGGGTCGGGCCTGCGCGAGCGCCGGCCCGTATCCGCCCCGTCTGATTCGGCACCTGGGGGGCGGAACTCGATGGGGCCGTGCGACGGAACACCGGGCGGCGGCCCGGTCCGGGTCGCAGCCGGCACGGCGAGGTCGTTGGACCGGAGTGTGGGCGCGCGGGCGAAGGCCGAACCGTCCAGCGCCTGGAACTCATGTCCCGGGGATACCGTGCCCGCACAGCGTGTGGAGTACCGACGACTGCTGCTCCAGTCGCCTGTCGGCCTGCCCCGGCCAGGCTTCCTCCACGCGGACGCCGCGGACCTGGATGAGCATCCTGTTCCCAGGACTGCGTCAATCCATGAGCGCTCACATTGGTCACGGGGCAGCTTTCCTCTTGTCGGGCTACACACGGAACAAAGAACGCACCACATCAGCACCCCAGCACGACCTGTGGATGGACGAGTCGCCTCCCAGTCGCGTCATCTGTCAGGGCGGCCACGCGGGACGAATTGCGGCTTCGTCGAGCCGCGCCCAACGCACCTAGATTGTTAGCGTTCACTGATATGGCGTCAAGATGCTGCGCCCAACTACCTCTCCTCGACGTTCTGCCTCCGCTCGTCGCAGTCGGGGCGCTGCGCGGCTCGGGGCCGCCGGCCGTGGTCGTCGGCCAGGAGCAGGTAGGAACTCGCGGTCCAGGTGTAGGTACGGTCGCGCAGCCCCTGGCCGGTGATCGCGTCGAAGTTCTCGGCGAAGCCCGACCTCTCGCACAGGGCGCGGAATCCGCCGCTGATCTCGTCCGCCAGTTCGCTGTGCCCGGCTCGGCGCAGACCGTCCTCGATCAGAACGGTCGAAGGCGCCCAGATCGGCCCACGCCAGTAGCCATCCGCCTCGTAATGCGGGGAGTCGGTGTGCTCGGTGGCCAGTCCGTGGGGCGTGAGATGAGAGGTCACCTGCTGGGCCAGCTGCTCGCTGACGTCCTTCGGCAGCAGTTCTCCCAGCGCGATGGGCATCAGGTCGAGGAGGCTGCGGCTGCGCGAGAGGCGGCCGGTGTGCGGCGAGCGGGCGTGGAACCTTCCGTCCGCCCACAGTTGGTCGAACAGTGCGTCCATCATGGTCTTCGCCCCGCGCGTGTGCCGGGCTGCGTCCTCCGTACGGCCCAGCTCGTCGGCCATACGGGACAGTTCGTGGAGTTGAAGGATCAGGAACGACGCCAGATCAGCAGTCACCAGGACTCTGCGGGAATCGAACGTCGTGGCGTTGTCCCAGCCGCTGTCGTTGCCGTGCTGGTAATGGGGCAGCGCCTCCCCCGGTGCGCGGCGGGCGGTGAGCCAGAAGTCGGTCCACCGGCACAGACGGCGGTAGGTGTCGCCGAGATCGTCCGCCGGCACCGGGCTGGGCAGCCGCTCCCTCAGCCTGCGCAGCGCCCAACCGTGGATCGGCGGCTTGACGAAGTTGTACAGGATCTCGGAGTGGGTTACGGAGTCGGGCAGGGCGCCGCTCTCGTCCTGGTGGTCGAAGGGGAGCTGGAACTGGTGCCAGGCGAGCTGGGGAACTCCCGGGGCCACGGCGAGAGCGTTGAAGCAGTGGTCCCAGCTCCAGACCTTGTCCATCCAGTGCTTGGACATCAGCACGGCGGGCCGGCCGACGAAACCGGCCGGGCGCACCGTTGCCGACCACAGCACGTATGCGGCCAACTCCGCGGTCGGAGCCCGGTCCTCACGCCGGCCGGTGACCGCGTGCGCGAATTCATGGAAGGCGGTCTCGGCTCGGGTGACCGTGTGCGCGAAGTCGCCCGCCGGGGTGTACGTCGGTCGGGCGCTGTCGATCTCCTCAATGGCCGCCTCCCACCGGCCTGGGCCGGTGAGGGTGAGCCGACGGGGGGCGGCAGCGAGTCCTTCGCTGCCCGAGACGCGCAAGCTCGCACCGGCCAGCGGGGTGATCCGGTAGCGGCGGCCCGTCTCGTACGAGGTGAACTGGAGCGAACCGTCGACGGGATCGCGATAGAGGTAGGTGCCGCTGAACGACGTCAGGCGACTGTCCGCCGGGGTGATGCCGAGATCCAGCCCCTCGCCGCTGAGCCGAAGGGGGGGCCTCCCCCTCTCCGGCACCGGCATCCTCATCCCGATCTGGGCGCAGACCGTCGAGCGGATGATCACCGACGGCCTGCTCGACATCGACACAACCGCGACGCCCACCCATGGACAACTCCTGTCATTGACCGCGCTGGGCCAGGAAGCCCTGCGGGCCGCCGATGACGCAGCAGCCGCAACCGGTACCGGCCCCGAGGCCGACGCCCGCGGTGACGCCAACCCGGCTCAGGCGGCGGCCGGTTCGGACCTGACTGTCGATCCGCTGCCCACGCGCGAGGAGCTGCTGGCGCTGGAGGGGATCAAGCACGGCGCAGTGCTGCTGAAAGAACGCGCGTGGGGGTCGGGGCTGCGGGTGGAGACCGGCTCGGGTGCGCGGATTGCCCACACGACGGTAGAGGCGATGCAGGAGCGGGGCTGGATCGAGCGGGAAGAGAGCACGTCGCTGAACTTCGGTCAGCAGCTGTCCCTTACCAGCTCCGGGGAGGCGGCCTTCCGCGCAGGATGCGCCCAGGACCCGCGCATCACCGCCGCCCTCAGCCGCAGCACCCCGAATGTCCTCCCCTCGCCCCCGGCACAGCCACCTCCTGCCGGCCCCGCCGGTCCCACGTACCCGACCCGCTCCCGCTGACCTGAACGAAGGAAAATGCCCATGCCCACCACTGCTTTCCACACCCGCCGCCTGGTCGAACACCGCTACGGCCGCCCGCTGGAGCACCTGCAGGGCGAGGTCGCCCGCCGCCGCTCCGCCGATCCCGTCCTGCCGATCCTCGAAGTACTCGCCGGTGAAGTTGAACACCCCGCTGGTGTGCTGCAACAGCATCCGCACCGTTATCCGCCGGTCAAGGCCGAACTCGGGCAGGTAGTCGGCCGCCGCGGTGTCCAGTTCGATCTTGCCTTCGGCCACCAGTTGCAGCACCAGGGTCGCGGTGAAGGTCTTGGTGTTGCTGCCGATCCGGACGTACCCGTTGACCGGCGGCTTGGCAGCCTCGCCCAGCTCGGCCACCCCGGCACTGCCGACCCACTCGCCCCGCTCATCGTTCACGCGCAGCGAAACCCCGGCGAGACCGGAATCGACGATCTCCTGGATGGCCTTCTGCAGCTCCGGGCGATCCTGTCCCGCAGCGGAGTTCTCTGGGAGCCGGGACCGGTCCGCGAGGACCTGCACGATCCGTTGGTAGTCCACCGACAGCACCGACCGGGCAAGGCCTTCACGCCACATCGGCACCTGCGACCTCGGCTTGACCCCATCCCCGGGCGGCGACGGCAGATCCGCGTCCACCGGGACCGAGGTGACCTCCGTCCCGGTGGTGCCGGCGCCGGGGGCCAGGACAGCGTCGACCCGCCTGCGGGCAACCGTCCATTGCTGCCATTCCGACTCAGCCGCAGCCAGCTCGGCCTGGATCCGATCGGCTTCCTCCCGCAACCCGTCGACACGACGGCGAGCAGCCAACTCGTGCTGTTCCAGCAGTCCGACAACCGACGGCATCCAAGCCTCCCCAGCGAGCGACAACCCGACAGACCACACCTCCCACCGGGCCACCGTCCCTATGCCTGACCAGGCAAAACGCCGCCCTCAAGTTCGGAACGACAACAGCGACTTATGACAACCAGACCGCCAACGGAACCAAGGTCGAAACCTGGGCCTGCAACGGCGCAGCCGACCAGCAGTGGAACGTCAACTCCGACGGCACCATCAGCGGAGTCCAGTCCGGACTGTGCCTCGACGTGACGGGGGCCTCCACGGCCAACGGCGCCCTGGTCGAGCTGTGGGCCTGCAACGGCGGTTCCAACCAGCGGTGGACCGTGTGCTGATCTCGAAGACACCGATACTCTCCGGCTCGGGGAGGGCCGAGGTCGGCCCTCCCCGAGCGTCACCGTGGCACTACTGCCGGGCCCACTTCTGGTTGCTGCCGCCGTTGCAGTTCCACAGTTCCACCAACGCGCCGTTGGCCGTGGAGGCACCGGTCACGTCCAGGCACAGGCCGGACTGCACGTTGGTCACGCTGCCGTCGGCGTCGAGGCTCCACTGCTGGTTGGTGCCGCCGTTGCAGTCGTAGACGATCACCGGTGTGCCGGCGGCGCCGCCCCGGCCCGAGGCGTCCAGACACTTGTTCCCGTACACGACCAGTTCCTGGGACGAGTTGAGGGTCCACGACTGGTTGGTGCCGCCGTTGCAGTCCCAGATGTCGGCCTGCACACCATTGGCCGTGCTGGCGTTGGGGACGTCGAGGCAGCGGTTGGAACCGGTGCCACGCAGCACTCCGCTGTTGCCGCCGCCTCCTCCACCACCGTTGCCGCCCGGGTTGGTGCCGGTGCCCCACCCCCACTGAAGGCGGTCCAGGCCGGACTGGTTGGTGACGCTCACCGAGAGGTTGGTGCCGCTGCCGTTCAGGGTGGTGATGGCGCACGAGGCGTTCTCACAGGGCCCGGGGCCCTGACTCTGGGTCGCACCCTTGACGCCCGTCCACAGGACGGAGCCGATGCCCATACTGCGCACCGTGTCCGTGATGGCGTACAGGTACGACAGGTCGTTGTTGCCGTCTTTGGGTCCGTTGTAGTTGACGCCGGTGTTCATGGGGACGCCGAACTCGGTCAGCACGGCGCGGTCGGCGTGTCCGCACAGGTTGCCGGTGAAATCGCTGACCCATGCGGCCTCGGTGGTGTGCGAGTCGCCGAACATGCCGTAGATGTGGATCGACAGCAGCGTGCCCGACAGGCGTGAGTCGGCGCCGACGGCACACAGGTTTCCGTCGGAGTACAGTCCAGGCACGATCACGTGGCCGCGGGGGAGATTGGGGTAGCGCGCGAGCCAGGCCGCCTCGAAGTTGGTCAGATCGGTGGCGTTGTACCCGTACGGCTCGTTCATGATGTCGAAGTAGAAGTTGCCGTGGCCGCCGTACTTGTTGATCATCGTGTCCCACATCTGGTAGAAGGACGCGCTGTCACTGACCTTGCCGCCTTGCAACCAGGGGGCGACGATGACGTTCATGCCCAACGCGGTGGCGGCGTCCAGGGCCGCGGTGTAGGTGTTCCACCAGGTCCCGGAGGTGGTCGCCGCGTTGAATCCCATCCGGACGGTGTTGGCCCCGAGGTTCTGGAAGCCCTTGAGGATGGCCGTGGACTTCGTGTAGGCCGTCGCGTAGCTCTCCGAGGTCGAAAGGCCGACGGGCACGTTCGGGCCTGTGATGAAGTTGTCGTCCGGGTCGGCCCAGTTCACGCCGTGGAACTGGCTGGTGGACGCGGCGGCAGTCGCCGGAGCAGCGTGCGCCGCGGCTCCGCTCGCCAGCAACCCGGCCGCCATCAGGGCGCCGGTTGCCATGCCGGCGGTCATGCGCGTGGTCCTGCTGATCACTGCGGTCTCCTTGCGGTGTATGGGGGTTGACCGGCAAAGGCGTTGCTGCTTCGTGCGTGTGGGCCGGACGTCGCAGCGGCGCTTCAGCTGAGGGTCCACTGCTGGTTGCTCTGCCCGTTGCACGTCCACAGGTCCGCAAGGGCGCCGTCAGCGGTGGACGCCCCGGTGACGTCGAGGCACAGACCCGACTGGACGCTGGTGATCGTGCCGTTCGAGTTGACCCTCCACTGCTGGTTGGCCCCTCCGTTGCAGTTCCAGATCTCGACCTTGGTGCCGTTGGTGGTCTGGTTGTCGTAGGCGTCCAGGCACATCTGGACACCTCCAGTGGTTACCGTGAGCTGGTTGGCGGAGGTGTGGGTCCACTTCTGGTTGGCCTGGCCGTTGCAGTCCCAGATCTCCAGCTGAGTGCCCGCCGAGGTGGTCGAGTTCGGAACGTCCAAGCACTTGCCCGCACCCACCGCACGTATGGCGCCCGCGCTCGTCCCGCCGGCGCTTCCCCCGACGACGCGGTACATGACCGTGCCGTGGGCGGGGACCGAAGCACTGATGGCGCCCGTGGTGCTCGAGGTGGCTCCGGACCACAGATCGGTGAGGGCGTAACTCGACGCCCCGCTCTTCCCGATCACGGCCGCGGTGGTGCTGATCGTCGCGGTCGACCCCGTCTCGTTGAACAGCGCCACGGAGACGTCTCCGTTGGCCAACGGCTTGGCCATCACGTCCAGACCACCGGCGGAGGACACCAACGTGCCCTGCTTGCCCAGCGAGTCCTGATCGACCGCGATCACACGGGCGTTGGTCAGCGTGGACAGCGTGTCCGCGGTAGCGGAGACGATATTGGTGCCAGCGACCAGCGGCGCCGCCATCTCCGACCACAAGCTGAACTCCGAGCGACTCTCGGTCGAACTCATCGATCCGTTGCCGACTTCGAGCATGTCCGGGTCGTTCCAGCGGCCGGGCCCCGCGTACGGGGCCAGCTGTGCGTTGCTGTGAAAGATGGACAGCATGCTGGAGAAGCTGGCGCCGATGTCACCCGTGGTGCGCCAACTGTTGCCGATGCCGGCACCCCAGGTCCACACGTTCTCCTGGCCCCAGTTGCAGAGGCTGAACAGGATCGGCCGACCGGTCGAGGCCAGGGCGTCACGCATGGTGGTGTACCGGGTCTGCGCAGAGGTCTCGTTGCCGTTGGAGCAGGTGCTCTGCGCACAGCCCGGACCCGCGTAGCAGTTGTCGTACTTCAGGTAGTCGACTCCCCAGGACGCGAACGACCGGGCATCACCGGTCTCATGCCCGAGACTGCCGGGAAAGCCGGCGCAGGTCTGCAGGCCCGCGTCCTCGTAGATGCCCAGTTTCAAGCCCAGCGAATGGACGTAGTCGGCGGTGCCGCTGATCCCGTCGGGAAACTTCGTCGGGTCCGGAACGAGATTCCCGCTCGCGTCCCGCGAATGGGTCATCCAGCAGTCGTCGATGTTGACATACGTGTATCCCGCGGCCTGCATCCCGTCGGTGTGCATCGCGAGGGCAGTGGACTTGATCAGCGACTCGGAGACGTTGCAGCCATAGGCGTTCCAGTCGTTGAAGCCCATCTGCGGCGTCTTCGCCTGGCCGTTGTCGAGCGCGGACGCGGGCGCGGCCGTGGCGAGCGTGACCAGGGGCGCGGCCGTGGCGAGGAGCAGCGCCGACAGCGTGAACGCCACCGCCTTGCGCAGGGACGGTCGTGGAGACGACCGCCTGGTCCGGGGGTGTGCGATGCCCATGTTTCTCGACCTTCCGGGTGGAGGGATGGATTGCGCGCCTTCTCAGCGCGGGAGCCGGCCGGCTCGCCCATGGCATGCCGCCGAAGGTGCGGGGCGTTCTCGTGCTGGCCGAGCGAGTGTCGAAGCGCCTGGCGCTACGGGGCGGGATGGCCGGTCGGTGGGTGCGAAGCAGTGTCTCTGTGGACCGGTCGTCCCGATCCACAGAGACACTGCCTTCATGACCGCACAGGTGCGGGTGTTGCGCGGCGGCCCGTCGTCACGGCGGGCCGGTCACTGGCCGGGCCCTGGTCGGGTTGGGTCAGCTGAGGTTCCACTGCTGGTTGGTCTGGCCGTTGCAGGTCCACAGTTCGGCGAGGGCGCCGTTGGTGGTGGAGGCGCCGGTGACGTCGAGGCAGAGTCCGGATTGGGTGCCGGTGATCGTGCCGTTGGAGTTGAGTGTCCACTGCTGGTTGGCGCCGCCGTTGCAGGGCCAGGTCTCGACCTTGGTGCCGTTGGTGGTCTGGTTGTCGTAGGCGTCCAGGCACATCTGGGCGCCTCCGGTGGTCACCGTGAGCTGGTTGGCGGAGGTGTGGGTCCAGCTCTGGTTGGCCTGGCCGCTGCAGTCCCAGATCTGCACCTGGGTCCCCGCTGTTGTCGAGGAGTTCGGCACGTCCAGGCACTTGCCCGCACCCACCGCGTGCAACGCACCCGTAGCACCGGTACTCCCGCCCCCGTTGCCGTAGCCCTGGGCGGTGATGTTGGCCTGGACGCTGTTCTCGGTGGCGTCGGAAGGATAACCGCTGGTCATGACGCCTTCGTAGAAGGTGCCTTGGGCTCCCTTGCTGTTGTCGCCGCCGGTGCCGAGGATGATGGCGCCTTGCTTCTTCATCGGGTTGTAGCCGGAGACGTTGGGGCGTGGGCCGCTGTAGAAGGTGGACAGGTTCCCGGATTGGGCGTTGCCGCCGCGGATGGCCCACTGGTTGGCGCCGCCTTTGATGATGGCGGTGGTGTAGCGGTAGTTGATGGTGGGGTCGCCGGAGTTGAGGTGCTGGTTGACGCCGGAGAAGAGGCCGTTTTCGAGGTCGGCCATGATCCAGGGGCCGTTGCCGGAGCCGTAGCCCCAGACCTTGATGTTGCCGAAGTAGATGGCCTCCATGGTGCCGTTGCCGTCGTCGTTGCTGTTGGTCTCGGCATTGCCGTAGTCGAAGCAGCAACCGCCGTTGTAGTGGGTGCCGTCGAAGACGGCGTACATGCCCTCGGGGTTGTCGCCGGTGGCGATGCCGTTGGTGTGGTTGTTGCGGTAGCCGGTGCCGGGGGCGACGAACACGCCGTAGGCTTTGTGGCCGGCGACGGTGGTGGGTGCGGCGGTGGCGTCGGCCAGGTTGTCCGGACCGCCGGCCGCGCCGCCCGCGGGCGCCTGGGTGAGGTCGTTTCCTCGTCCGGACTGGTCGTAGACCACGGTGATGACGCAGGTGGTGCCGGCGCAGAAGGAGTCCTGCGCCGCGGCGTTGGCGTACCCGCCGGCACTGAGCAGCCCGATGTTCTGGGTCGCATTGTCCGAGGCGCGCCTGACCTGGTACAGCGAGCCGTTGTACGACGAGTACAACGCCCGGGTCGTGCTGTGCGCCGCCACGCACGGCGTACCACCACTGGCATAGATGTCGCACGGCCCGGGAGTAGCCGCCTGCGCCGTACCCGACGACATCCCGGCCCCGATCAACCCACCGACCACGAGGACAGCTGCAACTGCCGTGCGGGCCAGGAGGGTGATCCTTCGGGACGACGAGCGTTCCGGCGGACTGGCGAGCACCGGGACGTCGGCATCGAGTGGCCTGACGCGGCGGCGAACTGCGATGAGCAGTCGACCCGGCAGGCCTCTCACGGATGTAGTTCCCATGGAATCCCCTCTTCGAATGTGAGCGCTAACGTATTTCTTTCTCCCAGCAAGCCGGGATGCTCCTTTCTGGATTTCGGAGATGAACCGGCCCGTGGCATGTCCGATTCACCGAACAGTCCGGACGTTTGGGGTACGGCGCGTGCGTGAAACCGGAACCCTCCCGGAGCCTGCGCCGAAGAGGAAACGGCGGGCTCCGAAACGTGGCGACACGGGAATCGGAGCGGCACCTCCGCGAAGCCACCGGGCCGGTCCTGGCCGCGATCCGCGTCCGCATCGGCAGCATCCGGGGTTCGCGCGCCCGTCATTGACAGATCCCGGCGACGGCAGATCCGGACAATCGCCGCGCGCGAGGCGAACGCCCTCCTCGGGAGGACGCTTCGCCCCGTCCGGCCTTTCGTGCGCCCCGGGTCAGCCGCGGCCGCCGACCGTCACGGCCACCAGACGGAGGCCACCGTTCGGTGCGACGGCCGTGATCACGGACGGATGTGGGGAGGAACCCGCCGGCGCCCAGCCGAAAGGGCGGAAGGTCCGAAAAGACTACTGAGGACGATCTTTCGCCGGGCCGGCGCGCGGGCCGGGAATCTTGCCCCGCAACGGGGTCGCCTTCTACGCGTGTTCACTCATGTCTCCTGGTCGTGGGGGGCGAGGCCAAGGGTGTGAGCGTTAACAAATCTGCCGCAGATGCCGGTCTGCGGAAGCGAGCTGCCTCGAATCCGACGGCGGGAGCATCCACCTCGCCGGAACCCACTGTCAACCCTTTTCACACGGAAGCGCGTTGCGGTCGAGCCGGTCGCCTGTCCCATGGCGTGATTGCGGTCCATGTCATTGACGCCACCGACGCTTTCTGTTTACCTGACTCGTCGCGGCCCTTGTCGGCCCCTCCCGATTGCCGGATCGGGTCATTCGTGCGAGGGCGGAACATGCCCGTCGGGGATGTTCGTCGCTCCTCCACTCCGCGCGCATGAGATCGCCCCTCCTAGCGGTTGCGCGTACCTCGCAGGTAGTCGCTGTCATTTCACTGCTGGAGGTCACATGACCCTGAAATCTCGCCTGCTCCGTTTACGGCGTCCCCGGCTCGGGATCCTCGCCACGGGCCTGGCCGTCGTCGCAGCAGGTACACCCGTCCTCGCACTGGGCACCGCGGGCTCAGCACAGGCGGCCACGTCACTGCACACCCTCGCCGAGGCCCAAGGTCGCTACTACGGCACCGCTCTGACGACCTCGGACCTGGCCAACGGGAACGAGACCGCCATCGCGAACGCCCAGTTCGACGCCCTCACCCCTGGCAACGAGATGAAGTGGGACACCACGGAACCGGGCAACGGCCAGTACAACTTCGGACCCGGCGACCAGATCGCCTCGTACGCCAAGTCCCACGGCATGCGAGTCCGAGGCCACAACCTGGTGTGGCAGTCACAGCTGCCCTCCTGGGTCAGCAGTCTGCCGACCAACCAGGTGCAGAGTGCCATGGACGCCCACATCACCACCGAGGTCAACCACTACAAGGGGCAGATCTACGCCTGGGACGTGGTCAACGAGCCCTTCAACGGCGACGGTTCCTTCGTCAACGACGTCTTCTACCAGGCCATGGGCTCGAACTACTTCGCCGAGGCCCTGCGCACCGCCCACGCGGCAGACCCGAACGCCCGGCTCTACATCAACGACTACGGCATCGAAGGAGAGAACGCCAAGAGCAACGCCATGTACAACCTGGCCAAGAGCCTGCTCGCCCAAGGAGTGCCCCTGGGCGGCATCGGCTTCGAAAGCCACTTCATCGTCGGGCAGGTGCCCTCCGACTTCCAGGCCAACATGCAACGCTTCGCAAGCCTCGGCCTGGACGTCGCCGTGACCGAACTCGACGACCGCATCCAGTTGCCGGCCTCCACCGCAAACCTCCAACAGCAGGCCGCCGACTACAGCAACGTCGCCAAGGACTGCCTCGCGGTCTCGCGCTGCGTCGGCATATCGCAGTGGGGCGTGGACGACGCCAACTCCTGGATCGACGGCACCTTCCCCGGCTGGGGCGCCGCGACCATGTACGACCGCAACTTCCAGCCGAAACCGGCCTACGACTCCACGGTGACGGCACTGGGCGGATCCTCGTCCGGCGGCGGCAGCGGTGCTACGGGTGCGTTGCACGCGGTGGGTGCGGGCAAGTGCCTGGACGTGCCGAACTCCTCGACAACAGCGGGGACCCAGGTGCAGATCTGGGACTGCAGCGGCCAGGCCAACCAGAGCTGGACCCACACCTCCGCCAACCAGCTCACGGTGACCACCGGAGGCGCCCAGATGTGCCTGGACGCCTACGACAACCAGACCACCAACGGCACCAAGGTCGAGACCTGGCCCTGCAACGGCGGCGCCAACCAGCAGTGGACACTCAACTCCAACGGCACGATCACCGGCACCCAATCCGGACTCTGCCTCGACGTCACCGGCGCCTCCACCACCAACGGCGCCCTCGCCGAACTGTGGACCTGCAACGGCCAGACCAACCAGCAGTGGAACCTCAGCTGACCCAACCCGACCAGGGCCCGGCGGACCAACATCCGCCGGGCCCTCCGAGCCGAACCCGCAGAACGGCGCCCCGGCTACCGCAGCCGGCTCTCAACTGAGGCTGATGGCTGTCCACGACAGCCGTGGGCAGCTCGATGGTGAGCACGCCGCCGCCGAGCGTCGCGCTGGTGTTCGCGGACGGGGACACCCGGAACTGCTCGTACAACGTGTTCTTCGCGTACACGTCGGAGTCGGTGAGCGTGACCGCCTCGACGATGCGCGACGAGCCGAGGTCGCGCACGTCGACATCGACCTGCGCGGCCTCCGCCGGATCGCGGTTGACCAGGACGACCGCCGACCGGTCCTCGTCGGCGGTCGTCCTGGTGTCGACGACGGCCACCTCGCAGTGACGCGCGGTCCGGTACGTCGGCGCCTGGACCAGGGGGCAGATCACTCGCCCGAGTCGAGTCGGCTCGTGATCGAGAACGGCGCGTCGGCTCCGGACGCCGCCGCGGCAAGGCCGCCGACGAGCAGGGCGGTTCGAGGTCCCCATGAGGCGCCGACCGCCCCGACGAGCCGCGCGCCGCTCATCGGCCTTCCGGGACAGCAGCAGTGCGAACTGGTCGTCCAGCCACACGCGCCACGGTTCGTACTGATCCTCTACGGCAAGGTCGTACGACGGTTCCCGCCGTTCCGGAGGGCGGCGACCGCAACGATGGTTCGGATCGCGATGCGGTACCCGGCCCGCACCGCGGTCGACCGCCTCCCCGACCACGGCGACTTCACGGAACTCCAAGAGGCCTGCGAGGGCTTCATGGCCGAGTTGCGTAGACGGCCGGAACCACCGTATCTCGGCCGAGTTGCTGGCCGAGGAACGGTCGGGCTGCATTCGGTGCCCGAGCCGCCACTCACGACCGCGTTCGGCGAGATCCGCCGGGCCGACGAGGACTCCACGATCTTGTCGAATCGGTCCGCTACTCGGTCCCGCACCAGTACGTCGATGAGAGCCTTTGAGCCCGCTTCCACGCCGGCAAGCTGATCGTCACCGCGCTGACCAAAGACAGTGCGGTCGGGGTCGCCCGCCAGCCGCGCCACTCTCCCCCCTCCCCACCCCCTGCTCCCCCGACGTCGCCTTCACCGGTCTCCGGCCAGGCTCACCCGGGACGCTGATCGTCCTGCAAGTCGTGCAAGGAAGGGGCGTAGGAGATCCCGACGATTAAGCCGTCCGCCGTGAGAAGTCTGGCCACCGTCTGGCCCCATGGCTCGGTGCGGGCCTGGTGCACCAGCTCGAAGCCCGCGCGCTGAAGCTCGGCACCGGCGGCTGTGACGGCTTCCGCGTTTGCCACCTCAAACTCGATCGATGCCTGCGGGGCCACCCGATCGGTGGGCCACTGGGCCGTGCCGAAACATGCCTCGGCTGCCTGTGAGAGGGGCCACAGACCGAAGTGCTTGCTCCCGGGGACGCTCCCGCTGGAGTAGTAGACGTTGTCTTCCCCCTCCAGGGGCAGGCCAAGAGTCTCGATGAACAGCTTGCGACTCAGCGGCGGGTCGGCCACGACCACTGCCACGCTCGTGATGAACAGAACGTCCATGCCGGTGCTTTCACTCCCTGGTGCTACAGGATTGCGAAGTTTGGAGATTCGGCCCCGCAGGCACCGCCTTCAGCGGCCGGTCTCGCTCAACCTATCCGCCTACTCCCCAAAGGCCGAGACACCCGCGCCAACACCGCATTGACCCACCCGATCGGGCGGCACGTCTTCCCACCCACGATCACGACCGTGCCGTCATGGCTTCGCTCGGCGGGCGGCTCCTCAGGCCGCGATCGTCGTGCGTCCGCCGCTGTCGGTCCGACTCTTGACCGTCTGCGGGCGGGGTGCAGGAAGAGCCGGCCCCTCCCCACGACCCACCAACAACAGTCACAGTGGCCAGCGGGATGGGGCCGCCCGACAGATCAGGCCCGATACCAGCCACCTCGGGCACGCCGTATTCGGACTCCGGCGCGCTGGGCCTCAACCTCTTCGCATCCGCCCCGCAAGATCCGAAGTAGGCGCCGACCAGGACTCCGACCACACGATCACGGACGCCTATACGGCGGCGCACAACGGCTTGCCCCACGGGCCCGTCAGCCCTTACCTCCTGACCAGCGCCCCACCGGACACGGCCGCCGCGAGTGCCCCCGGTATCAATGGTGACCTGATCTGCCACGGGTCATCCCTGGAGGGGGTCGAGCCTTCGCCGAGCCGAGCCGCGGCGGGCGGGCGGCCACGTTTCCAGGCCGCGTCCTGTCACGGATCGGGGCCTGCCAAGTGCTCCTCGATGGGGCGCCGCGTCGTCAGGTGCCGGGTTGCGGCGCCGGTGACGGCTCCGGCAGCGGGCCGGGTGCCGGATGCGGATCGGGGCCCGGTGCGGGCGGCGGCGGAGGATCGGGCAGGGGCCCCGGCGGAACCGGCGGGGCGGGCGGAACCGGGTCCGGGCCGCCCGGCGGGCGGACCGGGCCTGGCAGCGGTCCGGGCTGGGGCTCCGGCCCTGGCCCCGGCGTCGGCGTGGGGGTCGGCGGCGCGGGTTCCCTGCCCTGCGTTCCCGACTCCCTGCCGGACACGTCCCAGTCGGTTGCGGCGTTCGCTCCACTCATCCCAGCCTCATCTCCTCGCGATGCTTTTCGAAGGTCCCCGCCCCACGGTGACGCCGTGCCCCGCCCCTCGAAACAAGCGGCCGCGGACCGGCGTTGGCGCGTTCGACGCCGCCTTCGGGTCCGCGCCGTAGGCGGGCGGCGGACGCATCGGGCTCAGGAGGTCGCCGCGGTGAGGCGGGGCAGGACGGTCGATTGGTAGAAGTCGAAGAAGTGGCGCTGGTCGGGACCGATCTGGTTGACGTACACCTCGTCGAAGCCCGCCCGGGCGTAGGCCGCCACAGCTTCGACGTGCTCGTCGGGATCGGCGCCGCAGACCACCGCGTCGGCGATCATGCCCTCGGTGACCAGGGTGCTCGCCTGCTCGAAGTGCTCGGGGGTCGGCAGGATCTGCGGCAGCTCACCGGGCAACTGCTCGTTGGGCCAGAGCCGGTGCACCGTCCTCACCGCGCGCCGGCGATCGGTGTCCCAACAGACCTTCAGACCGCCCACGACCGGCTTGCCCTCTCCGCCCGACTTCCGGAAGCGCTCGACCAGCGCGGCGTCCGGCTGCATCGTCACGAATCCGTCGCCGATCCGCCCGGCCAGTTCCGCCGCGCGGGGACCGAACCCGGAGATGTACAGCGGCGCGGGCTGGTCCGGGATCGTGTAGAGGCGGGCGTTCTGCACGGTGTAATGGGTGCCGCGGTGGGTGACGCGGTCGCCGCTGAAGAGTTTCCTGATCACCTCCACCGCTTCTTCCAGCATGTCCAGCCGCACGTCCGCGTCGGGCCAGCCGTCGCCCAGGATGTGTTCGTTGAGCGCTTCGCCGCTGCCCAGCCCGAACCGGAACGCTCCCCCGGTGAGCACGGCCGCGGTCGCGGCCGCCTGCGCGTTGATCACCGGGTGCATCCGCACGGTCGGGCAGGTCACCAAAGTGGTGACCGGCAGGGACGTCACCTGGGACAGCGCGCCGATCATGGACCAGACGAAGGGGCTCTCCCCCTGCTCGTCGTTCCACGGATGGAAGTGGTCGGAGATGGCAAGCCCCTCGAAGCCCGCCTCCTCCGCCATACGTGCCTGGTCGAGCAGCTCATGCGGCGTGAACTCCTCGGAGGAGAGGAAGTATCCGTAGCGGGTCATCGCGATCCTTTCGGCTGCGGGCGAGGAGTTCATCCCCGGCTGGGCGGGGCGGCGAGGGCGCTGTGGTCGAGCCGGTCGAGCAGCTCTTGCGGCGAGTCGTACACCGCTTCCATCCCGGCCCCGCCCAGTTCCTCGCGCGTCCAGCCGCCGGTGAGCAGGCCGACACAGCGCACACCGGCCTTGCGTGCGGCTTTGCCGTCCCAGGCCGCGTCACCGACGAAGACCGCTCGCCCGGCCGCAACACCGGCTTTCTCCAGCGCCTGCTGGACGAGGTCGGGGGCCGGCTTGCTGGACGACACGTCGGAGGCCGTGGTGACCGCGTCGATCACGTCCCCGACGTCGAGCGCACGGATCATCACCTGGGCTTCCTCCTCCTTGGCGGAGGAGGCGAGCACCACCCGCCAGCCGCGCGCGGCGCAGGCACGCAGCAGATCGGGCGCTCCGGGCAACGGCGCCAGCCGGGACCAGTACTGCGCGTAAAGAGTGTCGTGAGCTGCGCTGAGGGCCTCGCCGCCGTCCCGGTCGCGGTCCTCCCCCAGCAGCGCGTCCAGCAGGTGGTCGCTGCCCATGCCGATGCAGCGGTGGATGCGGGCGGTCGTCACGTGGGCACCCTTCTGCCGCAGTGCCTCCCACCACGCGACGGTGTGGAGGTAGACGGTGTCCATCAAGGTGCCGTCCACGTCGAACAGCACGGCTCCGCCGGCGTCGCCGCCGACTGTCTCGGGTGCGGTCATGCTTCATCCTCTCGGTGTCGTGGGGGCGGCGCAGCTCCGGTCCGGCCGATCGGACCAGGACCGGTTCAGGGTTTCCTGCCGTCCGCGATCCGTTGGGCCCCCGGCAGGGGCATCCGCCGGAGTGACGTGATGCGGCGGCTCGCCATCGCGACTCTCCTGTCCGCTTCGGGCGGCATCATCCTGCTGTTTGCGGGCCGACGCGAGGAAGCATCCGACGGTCCTGCCTACCGGGCGGTGTGGTCGGGATGCCCGTGGGTGCGGCGCGCCTCTTTCATCTCGGCCTCGTGGATGTGGCGCCGCCCGTCCGCCAGCTCGGCCCGGATGTCCTGCTCCATGCGGCGGAACGGTTCGTAGTACGCCTCGTCGTAGGTCTCGACCATCTGGAAGGTCCAGTAACCCGGGAGGACGTTACGGCCCACCAGTTCCCTTTCCAGCATCTCCGCGTAGGCGGGGTGGCCGGCCGCACGCAGTTTCTCCGCTGCCGCGCCGAGGCGAAGGTCCGCGCCCCCGGTGAGCTGGTGGAAGTCGTACAACCTCCCGCGCGCCCGCTCCACCGTCTCCAGCGCTTCTGAGAGGACACCGAGCGCCTCCACCAAGGAGTCGCTCATCCCGGCCGACCGCCGGTTGTGTCCGGCGGCCCCTGATTCGTCGTCATTGGTCATGCGCGACGGATTCCCCGGATCACCCGGCGGGACAACCTCGGCAAGCCAGAAGAGCCACCATCGGTACGAGCCTCGTCGGAGCGTCGCACTTCGAGAGCACGCGCACCTGCGTCGTCCTCTCCCACCCGCCGGCGTGGCCGCTCAGGTCGCGCAGGCCGTTCAGCGGCCGGTCGGCAGTGGAGTCGCCTTCCTCCCCCGTGCTCGACCATCTGGCGGCACCAGCCGTCCAGAACGACGTAGACGAGCACCGGGGGCTGGTGGTGCCGGGCAGGTCGGCGGTCGGCGGCCGCCCCCTCCGCGGCCGGCACTCCCGCCCTCGACCGGTTGGCCCCGGCGTGGTTTGCCCGCGCACGGAGTGGACAGCCGAGTCGGCGACGCAATCGCCACCAGCTGACGAAGGAGCCTGTGATGAACTATCCGACCGGAACCAGCACGGCGGTGCAGCTGCCCGAAGGCGATGTCGTGACGCTGCTGCTCGAACAGCACACGCGAATCCGCAGCCTCTTCGGCGAGGTCACCGCCGCGCGCGGGGAGGAGCGGAAGCACGCCTTCGACGAACTGCGCGCCCTGCTGGCCATCCACGAAGCAGCAGAGGAACTCGTCGTCCGCCCGGTCGCCAAGAAGACGGCCGGACAGCAAGAAGCCGATGCCCGTAACGCGGAAGAGAAGGAAGCGAGCGCGGTCCTGAAGAAACTCGAGGGGATGGATGTCTCCAGCCCCGAATTCGAGGCGACACTCGCGGAGTTCGAGCAGGCCGTCGGTGATCACGCCGCCCACGAGGAGCGGGAGGAGTTCCCGGCCATCGTGGCCGAGTGCTCCGTCGACCAGCGGCAGAGCATGGGAACCCGGTTGCGCCGGGCGGAGCGCCTGGCCCCGAGCCACCCCCATCCGGGGGCGGCTGGCAGTCCCGCCGCGCTGAAACTGACCGGCCCGTTCGCCGCGATGATGGACAAGGCCAGGGACGCCATCGGCCGCTGAGGCGGAGGCGTACCCGGTGCGGTGGTGCCCCGTCCGACGGGCACCACCGCACCTTGGTGTCCGACGGGCGCGGATTGCCGCGCCGGCGGTTCACAAACACCGCCCGGGTAAGCCCTGGGGGAACCGCTGCTCGAACCACCCGCGGCGGCAGTGACGTTCACCGGATGTTCCCACCTCGCCGGTGCGCGCCATACGAAGCCGGGTAGGCGAGCAGCACCAGGTCTCCGCCCCCATGCCTTCCGCCGGCACCGGAACCCCCGTCGGAGGTCTTCCAGACCGCGACGACGGCTCCGGCGGCAACAGCGGTACCCGCCAGGGCGAGCAGTGCGCCGCGCCGTGTCATGGGGGGTGGCGTCCCGGCGGGATACGAGTGCACCAGAGGTGCGGAGTCGGCCGGTTCGTGCGCCGGTTCGGAACGGCCGACGCCGCCCGGGGCAAGGTGGTCCGCGGTCCGGGTGGGCGCCTCGTCCATCCGCGGACCCGCAGCCGCGGGGTCGGCGCCGGCGGATGGCGTCGGCGAGGAGGGTATCCCCGGAGGTGCGGGAGGCGCGTGCACCGCCTCGGAAGTCGGCCCCGGTGGCACAGCGGGAAGGTCCGGCGGGGTCGGGGTCGGGACCGCGGGCAGGACCGGGCTCGGGGTCTGGCTCGGGGTCTGGCTCGGCGCGCGGGGCAGTGCGGTGGCGGTGCTCGCCAGGACGAGCTGGTTGACCGCGTCGGGCATCCAGTCGGGCTCGGTGAGCAACAGCGTAGCTTCGGCCGCCTCCGCGCCGGCCGGGGCGGTCATGCGGTGCAGCCGGTCGGCCGCCGGTGGGGTTCCTTGGCCAGGCAGGCCGCCACGATCTCGCGCAGTCCGGGCGGCAGGGCGTCGAGATCCGGCTGTTCGTACACCGCGCGGAAGTGCAGAGCGTGCGGAGTGCCGGTGCCGAACGGGCCGACGCCGGCGGCGGTGTAGGCCAGCACCGCGCCGAGGGCGAAGACGTCGCTGGCGGGGCCGATGGACGCGCCGGTGAGCTGTTCGGGAGACATGAAACCGGGGGTGCCGATCGTCATGCCGGTGTGGGTCAGCGCGCTGGCCTCGCTCGCGGTGGAGATCCCGAAGTCGATCGCGCGGGGCCGTCGGAAGCCAGCAGCACGTTGGAGGGCTTCAGATCGCGGTGGACGACGCCGGCGGCGTGAATCGCCTCCAGGGCCTCGGCTAGTCCCGCGCCGAGCGCCAGCACGGGCCCGGCCGCCCAGGGGCCGTGCCGGGATACCGCCTCCCCCAGCGGCACCCCGGATACGTAGACGGTCGCCAGCCAGGCCGGGGAACCCTCGGGGTCGGCATCGACGACACCGGCGGTGAAGGCACCGTTGACCTGGCGGGCCGCCGCCACCTCACGGGCGAAGCGGCGCCGGAACTCCCCGTCCCGGGCCAGCTCCGGGCGGACCACCTTCAGCGCGACCGGACGGCCACCGGGCAAAGCGTCCCCATCCTGGCCGACCTCGCCTACCAGGGCGCCGGCCCCTGGCTGACCACCGGCATCAAACGCAGGCCCCTGCAGGAACCCACCCCCACCGAGAAGACCCTCAACCGCGCCCTGGCCGCAGCACGGGCACCCGTCGAACGCGGCATCGCCCGCCTGAAGTCCTGGCGGATCTTCCGCCGATCCCGGTGCAGCCCCAACCGCATGACGTCAATCGCCAAGGCCGTCCTCACCCTGGAGCGGCAACACTGAAGAAGCTCAGTGTCTCGTGTGTCCAAGACCAGGGGGTCAAGGCCCGTCGGGCCCTTGCGGGTGGGGAGAGCAGAACTCCTCAGGCGGTGGATAGCGGGATGCGCCCGCGGACGAAGGGTTGGGCGAAGCCGTCGGCCCAGGGCCTCCGTTCGGGCAGGCGGCGGAGTGAGGCGCCGGGGCGAACGAGCCAAGCGGGCAGACGCGTTGATCAGATGGTCGCGGATCGTTCCGGTGGTGGCCTTGGCGAGGAAGGCGGGCGGCCGTTACACACCACGGAATCCCCACCGGATAGAGATCCGGTCGAGCTTCCGCATTACGTAGCGCTGGGTGGTGGTCAGCGAACCGTGTCCGGCGATCAACCGCAGGACATGCAGCGGGATTCCGGCGTCGGCCGTCCAGGTCAGACCGGTGTGGCGCAGGTCGGCCGGCGCGTGAACTCCACGACCACGGGTGCCCCGTTCTCGTCGATCCCCGGCGCATCGATCCGCCCGCCGTGGTGCCCTGGCAGTCCGTTCGTGCGCGGCGTGCGGATGCCGGCTGACGATGGTGACGCGCGTGGGCGTCAGGGCTGTTCGACGGGCAGGTTGTTGCGGTAGGCGTAGCGGACGGCTTGGGCGCGGTCGGTGACGCCGATCTTCGTGAAGATGCGGTTGATGTGGGTCTTGACGGTGGCCTGGCTGACCACGAGGCGGGCGCAGATCTGGGCGTTGGACAGGCCGTCGGCGATGAGGGTGAGGACCTCGGCCTCGCGCGGGGTCAGGCCGTCGGGGAGTTGGGCGGCCGTGCCTGGGGAACTTCCCTGGCGGACCCGGGAGTTCGCCGGTGCGGGGGCGTCGAGCTGGATCGCGGCGACCAGGCGGGCCTGGACGACGGGGTCGAGCCAGGTGCGGCCGCCGTGCACGTTGTGGATCGCGGCCTCGACCTGGTCGTCGTCCGCGTCCTTGGTCAGGTAGCCGCGTGCGCCGGCCCGCAGGGCAGGGAAGACCGAGTCGTCGTTCGCGTAGGTGGTGAGCACGAGAACCGCGGTGTTCGGCAGCCGTTCGCGCAGCAACTCGGTCGCGGCGACGCCGCCGAGTACCGGCATGTCCAGATCCATCAGCACCACGTCGGGGCGCAGCCGTCCGGCGAGTTCGACCGCATCGGCGCCGTTGCCGGCCGCGCCGACCACCTCGATACCCTCCAGCATGCCGACCAGCAGGACCAGTCCGTCGCGCACCACGCGCTGGTCGTCCGCGACGAGCACCCTGATCTTCGACCCGGGTCCGGGTTCGGCTCCGGGTCCGGGTTCGGCATTGGGCTGCGTCACGCGGGTATCTCCATCCGTACGGTCCATCCGTGGCCAGTCGGACCCGCGCTCGCCTTGCCGCCGGCCAGGGCCACCCGCTCGCGCATGCCGGTCAGGCCCAGGCCCGAGCCGCCGGGCACCGGTGCCGGGACGGGGGCGCCGCTGTCGCGCCGGTCCTCGACGGTCAGTGTCATGGACTCCGGCTCGTAGCAGAGGGTCACGACGGTGCGGGCACCGCGTGCGTACCGCGCCGCGTTGGTCAACGCCTCCTGCGCTCCCCGGTACAGCGCCACGCCCGCGTCGCCGGGCACCGGCCGCCGGGTCCCGATGACGGTCATCGTCACGTCGAGGTCCAGGTCGGTGCGGTAGCGCTCGACCAGTTCGGCCAGCCGGTCCAGGGAGGGCGGCCGGTCCCCGCGCAGCGCGCCCACCGCCCGGCGCGCGTCGCCCAGACCGTCCTTGACCAGCTTCGCGGTACGGTCCAACAGGCCGCGTAGTTCCTCGTCGGCCCGGTCGCGCCGGGCCATCCTGCGGGCGGCCTGGACCTGGATGGCCAGCCCGGACAGGGTCTGGGCCAGGACGTCGTGCAGGTCCTGCGCGATCCGGGTGCGCTCGGCCAGTGCCGCGGCCTCGGTCTCCGTCTCCCGGGCGTCCTCCAGCTGGGCCAGCAGCAGTTCGGCGCGCGCCTCGTTGCTGCCCGCCTGCCGGATGAAGACCGCCATGACGGCGAGGACCGCGCAGAACTGCATCTGGCTGACCATGTTGGTGGCGCTGCCGTCCATCCCGGCGAGGTTGGCGCCGAGCAACTCGCCGACCAGTACGCCGCTCAGGACCGTGGCCGGGACCGGCCGCAGCACCAGGAAGGAGGTCAGCACGCCCACCGACGTCGGGAGCACGGACATGGCGTGGGGTTGCAGCACGCCGAGCGCCAGCCCGAACTCGCCGACCAGCAGGCAGTACACGACGCACGGAAGCGGCGCCGTCACCTGCCATCGGCCGGAGGCGACGGCCGCGATCGGCAGCAGGCACCCGGCGAGCAGCAGGGCGACGGCGAGGTGCACCCCCTGGGAACCGGGCGCGGGATGGGCGGACAGCGACTGGACGCCGATGGTGACGAAGATGACCCACAGCAACGACAGCAGGCGCCTGATCCTGCGTTCCCGCCGGTCCTGGACGCGGGCCAGCGCCACCGCCAGCCGCGGGCTGACCGCGACGGCGGGTGGGCCGGCAGGGAAGTCCGTCATGCACTGAAGGATAGGGCGGCGGTCCAAGGGGGTTGCCACGTGCCTCAGCCCCGGACCGCGGGGTCCGGGGCCAGGTCACGGAGCGGGCCGGGCACCACCGGGGAGGTGGGTTCGGCGGGCTCAGCGGCTTGCGAATCGTCCGCTCCTCCGGCGGCTCGTACGGTTCAGGCCGTGCGCGCCGCTCCGGCGGCTTCCGTCCCTCGTACGGCTCCGGTTCCGACGGCTCGCGCCGCTGGTACGGTTCCGTGCCGCCGCCCTGGCGTTCACCGCCCCTGCGGCGGGCCGGGTCCCACGCCCACGCACTCAGCCCTCGGCCAGTGCGGACGCTGTCGCGGCACTCGCGGTGACCCGGCGCGCCCTGGTCCGTATCACGATGAGCCGGGCCAGGACCTGCGCGAAGGCCATCAGCAGGAGCGCGACGGTCCACGCGTCGGAACTGGTGATCATGTGGTCGCGGCTGAACCGCGCGATGTGTTCGGCACCGCTGTGGGCGGACCAGAACTCGAACCCGGAGCGCAGCAGCATCCCCGCGATCCACAACGCCGCCGCGGCCACCCCCGCCTTGGCGAACGCGACACCGTCCGAGCCGCGGCTCATCAGCGTGGCCGCGCCGCAGGCGAGCCCCAGCACCGCACCGACGACCGCGCCGACGACGTACAGCCTCACGTCGTGGCCCGCGGTCGGGAAGGACTTGAGGTAGTACGCGGCCGCCGCCGCGACGCACACCACCGGCAGCATCGCGGTGCGCAGGGTGACCCGGGTGCCGCGGATCTGCGGTATCACCAGGAGGATCAGTACCGCGGAGATGAGGTAATCAGTCGTCGTCACGCCCTTGAGACTGCCGTCCGCGCGGCGCCGCAACGTCAGCCGCAGGGTTGACCCCTGGGTTGATGTCCCACGTCAACCCCTGGGTTGACGCCTTCCGGTTCGGCCCGCCCGAGCTGCCCGGAACACCGCCATGATGGACGCCCTGATCGACCTACCGCCCATGATCATCGCCGGCCCGCTCGGCATCCACCCCGAGACAGCCGAGCGCTGGGCCCCGCTCGTCGGCGAGAACTGGTCCGGCCACGTGCCGTCGCCGGCGTGACGGGGCTGAGCTGCGAACTGCTCACCCCGCGGGCGGGTACTGCACCGGTCGGCGAAACGAGATCGTGCCGGTTTCGTTCAAAGGGTCCGCGTCATGAATGCGCTGTTCGGGTCGGCTCGGTACTCCCCGAATGGTGCGCAGTACTCGAACCCGAACTTCTCGTACAGCCGCCTGGCGGGAAGAAAGTTGTCGGCTGCCCCCGTCTCCAGGCTCAGCCGGGTGAAGCCGGCAGACCGGGCTTGGGCGACGATGTGCGTCAGCAGCAGGGACGCGATGCCGCTGCGGCGGCGCACCGGCTTGGTGCGCATCGACTTGAGTTCCGCGTGGCCCGCCGCCAGTTCCTTGACCGCTCCGCAGCCCACCAGGAGATCACCGTCCAGGACCGACCAGAAGGTGATCCCGGGCTTGCGCAGTGCGTCGAGATCGAGCGCGTGCACGCTCTCCTCCGGCGTGATGGACCGCATCTGCTGGAGGTGTTCTTCGAGGAACCGGGCGATCTGCGGGCCGGACAGATCGTCTTCCATGATCTTCATCTGCTCTCCGTCTCTCTGACAAGGGTCTGCGCCATCGCGGGCCGCGCAGGGCCGGGCAAGGGGAATCGGGGGCGGCCCCGCGGTGTGGCGGGCCCCTGAAGCGGTCTGTCACGCGGAGTCGGTGTTTCGGTGCCGTTCGGCGTGCCGTACGACGGCGGGCAGGGTGAGTGCCGCGGCGCCGAAGACGGCGCCCAGGGCGCACCATCCCCCGGTGCCGTGCGGGAGTACCAGGGCGGTGACCGCCAGGGGGCCGAGTGCCTGGGTGAGGGAGATACCGGTCTGGAAGACGCCCTGGTAGGCGCCCTGGGCGTGGTCGGGGGCCAGAGCGTAGCCGAGGGTCCAACTGCCTGCCTGGGAGGTGACCTCACCGAGTGTGAGGAACAGGACGGCCGTCAGCAGGATCGCGGCGGCGGCGGAGGGGGTGCGGTGCGCGGCAGCGGCGGCCGTGACGCAGGCGAGAGCGGTGAGCAGGCCGCCGGCGCGGAAGGAGCGGGCGGCCGCGGGCAGATCGGCTGCGGATCGGGCGGCGCGGACCTGGAGGACGACCCCATCGACGGCCGGCGCCTGCTGCTCACCCCCAGCTGCTTCGTCGACGGCGTCTCCACCATGCTCAGCCCCCACGCCCCGCCCCACATCGTCTACTCCGCCCGCGGCCAGGCCCTCCTCGGCGAAAACACCCGCACCTCCGATTCCCCGGTCCCTGGAAACGCTCCTGGGTCGCCCCCGCGCCCAGATCCTGGCCCTGCTCTCCGAGCCCGCCTCCACCACCGAACTCGCCCACCGGCTGAACGTCTCACCCCCGGCCGTCAGCCAGCACCTGTCCGTCCTGGCCGCCGCCCACCTCGTCGACCGCACCCGCCACGGACGCCACGTCCACTACCGCCAAAGCCCCCTCGGCGCCGCTCTCCACACCGCTCAGAACGACCCACCCCCACATCCCTGAACTCGCCCAACAGCCCGGCGCGTTCGCACCGTTGCTGTCCTGCCAGATCACCTCAGCTGCACGACTCCCCCGCATGTGCCGTCCAGGCCCGACCCGATCGGAGCGCGCCACGATGACCGCCGAACCGACCACCGTGCCACCGCCGGACGGCGGGCACACCCGGTCGGCGATCCACGCCATCTCCGAAGGCCGCTCCTACTCGGAAACGGGCTGGACATGACCCGCCGGCACCTGCACGCTACGGAGTCACCGGTTCTTGAACTCCTCGATGGCCTCGCGGAGCCCTTCGCCCGCCGTGTCACTTCCGGCATGCCCGGCGTCCTCGATGATGCGGAGCCGCGCGCCCGGCCACGCCGTCTGGAACGGGCATCCCATGTCGTGCCGGCCGTGCACGATCCCCCCCGGAATCCCCGCCGGCTTGTGCGCGTAGTTGCCGTCTCCTGTGTCGAGGAACCCGGAATCGTAGGGACTCGTCGGGGGGTGGAAATCGACCGCAGCGCCTCCGGTGCGAGCTGAGGCCTGGGCAAGGGCAGGGGGACAACGCCACGGGCGTCATCCCCCTGCCCCGGCGCTGATGCCGCCGCAGGCTCAGGACCGGGCGCGGCCCGGCGACTACAGGTGGGCTGGGTCAGTCGAGGCAGAACTCGTTGCCCTCGGGGTCGGTCATCACGAGGAAGCCCGCGCTCATCGGGGGAACGGGCTCGTGGCGACGTACCCGCGTGGCTCCCAGCGCGACGAGCCGGTCGCACTCGGCTTCCAGTGCCGCCATCCGCTCCGCTCCCTCAAGTCCGGGAGCCGCACGGACGTCGAGGTGGACGCGGTTCTTGGCGACCTTGCCCTCCGGCACCTGCTGGAAGAACAACCGTGGACCGGACCCGTCCGCGTCCTCGATGGCCGATCTCGTGGCGCGCTGCTCCTGCGGTACGCCGACCCGTGCGAGGAAGTCGTCCCATGCGGCGAGCGGGTCGGCGCCCTCGGGGAGGTCGACTCCGGGCGGGCCGGGGTGGACGTAGCCCAGTGCGTCGCGCCAGAAGCACGACAGCGCCCGCGGGTCATGGGCGTCGAAGGTGATCTGGACGTGGCGGCTCATCGGGTCGCTCCGTTCGTCGTGGGGTTCATGTGCAGGTGGAGGTCGCGCAGCAGGCAGACCTCGGACAGGTGGTGGATCAGCTCGCGGTGGATGTGCAGCACCAGATCAGCCATGGGCGCCTCGGGGAAGGGCTCCTTCGCGCCGACCGGTACCCGGAGCCCGGCGTCACCGAGGCCGCGCACCCCGGCTCGCCAGACGTCGAGCTGGGTCTCGAGCTGGTCGAGCGCGGCGGCCGCACCGCCGGCGTACTCCCAGGTCTCGTACGACGCCGCCGGCGCGCCGAAGTGCGCCGCGTTGCGCGCGGCGAGGACGCCGACGATGACGTGCCCGAGTCTCCAGGCGATCGTGGTGAAGGCCGCAGGGACCGGCTGCGGGAAGGCGAAGTCGATCGTGAAGTCCCCGGTACCGGCCTGCACGGGCGCCGTCGAGCTGCCGCGCGGCCGCACGCTCCAGGCGTCCGGCACCGGTGACCAGAAGTACTCGTCGTCGGTGAGGTCCTCAAGGCGAGCTCGGAGCTGATGTTGCCAGTGGACCTCCCACTGTTCGCGCAGCGTCCGGTTCCAGTCGAGTCGGTCTGCATCCATACCGCCCACCCTGACACCCCTGGCGGACAGGATCGGTCCGCTGTCGCCGGCGGGGTGAGCGGGGTTGCGCCGCGCGGTCAGTGCCCCGGGAGTGCCGGTGCGCTGCGCCGTGCGGTACGGGGCGATGTCCCCGACCACCGTGAAGCGGTACTCGTCGACGACATCGCCGGTGTTGCGCAGCCGCGGTTGCACGGTGCCGCTGCTCCCCGGGTCGACCGTCGCCGAGGCGGGAAGCCGCGAAGTCCGGATGGTCACCGGGGAAGATTGCCGGCCGTGCCTGAAGTCCCGTCAGGGTCTGCGGGGCAGCAGGACCGGCCGGAAGGTTCACCCGCGTCGGCGGGCAGCCTGGCGTGACCGGACGCGGGAACGGCCAGGGCCCGGTCGGATGCGGGGCGGGCGGTGGGAGCCCCCCGGGCTCATCTGCTACTTCCCGCCGCCGCGGCACATCTCCCGGTCCACCAGACGGATCATGGCCGCCTCCGTGCTCGTGTCCCCGTCGCCGGTGGCGAGCAGCACGACGGTCCGGGTCGCGTCCGGGGTGACGGCGACCCAGGTCTGGTAACCGGACACCCCGCCCGGGTGGGTGTAGTAGCTGCCGCCGCAGGACAACGGGAACGTGCCCAGCCCCAGTCCGTAGTCCGCGCCGAGCTCCGGCGCGGGCACGGTGGTCGTCATCTCGTCGAACTGCGCCGGCGCCAGCAGGCGGCCGCTGACCAGCGCCGTGAAGAAGCGGCCCAGGTCGGCCGAAGTGCTGATGATCGATCCCGAGGCGTCGAACGCGCTGGCGTTGATCCGCGTGACGTCGATGGCGGTACCGGTGCCGAAGGCGCGGTAGGCGTGGGCGTGCGGGCCCGGGACGTAGGGCGAGGCGCCCGGCGTGCTGGTGTCGGCGAGCCGGAGCGGGCGGATGATCCGGGAGTTCACCTCCGCCGCCCAACTGTGGCCGGTGGCCTTCTTGATGATCATCCCGAGGAGGATGTAGTCGGTGTCGGAGTACGCGAAGGTGCCCGGCGCGGCGGTGGAGGGGTTCCGCATCGCCAGCGCCGCCAGCTCCTCCGGGGTGTAGGTGCGCAGCCGTTCGGCCTCGTAACCGGAGGCACTGTTCAACGACGGGATGTCGCCCTCGACTTCGGGGATGCCGCTGGTGTGCTGGAGCAGTTGGCGGACGGTGATCCGGCTGCCGTCGCGGCCGTCGCCCCGGACCACTCCGGGCAGCCAGTGCTCGACGGTGTCATCGAGGGATATCCGCCCCTCGCCCACGAGTTGGAGCACGACCGTCGCGGTGAAGGTCTTCGTGGCACTGCCGATCCGGAACCTGCCGTCCCACGGTACGGGCCTTCCGGTGCCCAACTCGGCGGTTCCGGCGCGCGCGTGCTGTCGTGCGTCCGATGCCCTCACGTCGGCGAGCACCCCGACGGTCCCCGTGTCGCGGATCGCGTCCACTTCCCGCTGGAGGGGATCGCCGGCGGCGGTGGGCGCGGTGACGGTATCGGCGCCGGCGCCGGACGCCGTGGCCAGTCCGGCCGCAGTGAGCGTGAGGGCCGCGGCGAGGACGCTCGGGACGAGCAGGCGACGTCGACGGCGTCCGGTCAGGTGCATGGTGATGCCCCGTTCTGTACGAGTCCGCTGGATGACCAGGGACCGGTCGGCGGCCACGCACCGCGGTGGGTGCCGCGCCCCGGAGCCGGTGGTCCGCGTCCATCCCACCAGCGCGGGAGGGGGCGGCCCATCCGGCTCTCCCCCGGGGACACCGAGGGGCTACCGACAGGGCAACTCCTACCGCCAACCCCCTTCCGGTGCAGGGAAGTTCGCCCTAGGTCTCCGTCCCCGCCCCAAGGGTTCCGTCGTCCTCCCGCCGTAGCGGGGACCCGCCCTCGTCGTCGCGGCCGCGGTGCCGCCCCCGGCCGGGGCCGTGCACGGAGTCGCCCGAACGGCGCTGCGGGGCTCCCCGGGGGACGGGGTGACGCGGGTTATGACTTGTCCATGCGCGTGAGACAGGCCCTGCGCCGCCGCCCGGCGTTCCCTCTCGGCCACCGGAGCCTGGCCGGCGAGGTCTTCCTGCTCCAACTGATGGTGGTCACCTTGCTGGCCGCGCTGACCGCGGCGGCGTTCGTGTACGACACGCACAAGCGGGCGACCCAGGAGGCGTACAACCGTTCCCTCGCCGTCTCCGAGACCTTCGCGAACGCCCCGGGCACCCTCGCGGCCATGGAGTCCCGCGATCCGAGCGCGATCCTCCAGCCGCACGCCGAGGCCAGCCGGAAGAAAGCGCACGTCACCTACATCGTCGCCTTCAACCCCGAAGGCATCCGCTGGAGCCATCCCGACCCGTCGCTGATCGGTGGGCACGTCTCCGGGAACTTCGTGCCCGCACGGTCGGGCCGGCCGTTCCAGGAGACGTTCGACAGCGCGAAGTTCGGGCCGGCCGTCGACACGACCGTCGCCGTCTTCGACCCGCGGAGGAGGATCGCCGGGTTCGTCTCGGTAGGGATCAGGCTGGGCAGCGTCAACCAGTTGGTCTCCCAGCAGCTGCCCCTCCTGCTCGGCCTGCTCGGCCTGACCCTCGTCCTCGCGGTCGCCGGGACCGCGCTCGTCAGCCGCCGGCTGCGCGCGCAGACCCACGGTCTCGGCCCCGTCGGGATGACCCGCATGTACGAACACCACGACGCCGTGCTGCACGCCGTACGGGAAGGTGTCGTCATCGTCGGCTCGGAGGGCCGGCTGCTCCTCGTCAACGACGAGGCACGGCGGCTCCTCGACCTGCCCGCGGACGGTGCCACCGACCGCGAGGTCTCCGCGCTCGGCATGGCACCGGGCATCGCCGAACTGCTGGCCTCGGGCAGGACCGCGAACGACGAGGTGGAACTGGTCGGGGACCGACTCGTGTCCGTGAACCAGCGGCCCGTCAGCGAGGCAGGCACCCGCTCGGGCAGCGTGGCGACCCTGCGGGACACCACCGAACTCAGGGAACTCGCGTCCCGGGCCGACTTCGCCCGCAGCCGGCTGCAACTCCTGTACGACGCGGGCGTGCGTATCGGCACCACCCTGGACGTGGTCAGGACCGCCGAGGAGCTGGCCGAGGTGTCCGTACCGCGCTTCGCCGACTACGTCACCGTCGAACTGCGCGAACCCGTACTGCGCGGGGACGAGCCGACGCTCACGGCCGGCGGGGTGCGGCGCGTCGCGGTCGTGGGCATCCGGGACGACCACCCCCTCTTCCCGGTCGGCGAGGTCAGCTTCGGGCCCGGCGGACCGGTGGACGACGCCGTGGGAACCGGCCGAGCCCAGCTGCTCGGCAACCTGGCCGACGCCGAGGCGTGGCTCGCCCACGACCCGGAACGAGGCCGGCAGGTCCTGGACTTCGGCATCCACTCCCTGGTGTCGGTTCCGCTGCGGGCCCGCGCCGGATTCCTGGGCGTGGTCGAGTTCTGGCGTTCGCGGCAACCCCCGTTCGACGCCGACGACCGGTCGTTCGGCGAAGAACTGGCCGCGCGCGCCGCGGTCGCCGTGGACAACGCGCGGCGCTTCACCCGGGAGCACTCCACGGCTGTCGCCCTCCAGCGCAGCCTCCTGCCCCGGGTGGCGCCGGAGCACTCGGGCCTGGACGTGGCGCACCGCTACCTGCCCGCCGAGGCAGGGGTGGGAGGCGACTGGTTCGACGTCATCCCGCTGTCGGGGGCCCGGTTCGCCCTCGTGGTGGGCGACGTGGTGGGCCACGGCGTGCACGCCGCCGCGACCATGGGCCGCCTGCGCACCGCCGTGCACAACTTCTCCGCCCTCGACCTCGCACCCGACGAACTCCTCGCCCAACTCGACGAACTCGTCTCCCGCATGGACGCCGAGGAGGAGCAGGGGGACCAGGGGGACGAGCAGCGCGAGGAGGACCAGGAGCCGCCCGTCACCGGCGCCACCTGCCTGTACGCCGTCTACGACCAGGTCGCGGGGACCTGCGTCTTCGCCCGGGCCGGCCACCCGGGCCCGGCCCTGGTGACTCCGCGGGGAGCCGTCACCTTCCCGGACGTCCCCGGCTCCCCGCCGCTGGGGCTCGGCGGCAGCCTTCCCTTCGAGACCACGGAACTGCGGCTCCCCGCGGACACCCTCGTCGTCCTGTTCACGGACGGCCTCGTCGAGGACCGGGAGCGCGACATCGACACCGGTCTCGCGCTGCTCCACGACGCCCTCGCGCATCCGGGCCGAAGCCCGGAAGAGGCGTGCGAGGAGGTCATGACCGCACTTCGACCACGCCCGGACGACGACGTCACCCTGCTCGTCACCCGTACCCGTCTCATGGACACGGAGCGCGTGGCGGAGTGGAACGTGCCCACGGACCCGGCCGCCGTCTCCCGTATCCGGTCCGACGTCCTGGGCCGGCTGGAACGGTGGGGCCTGGACGACCTCTCCTACGCCACCGGCCTGATCGTCAGCGAACTCGTCACCAACGCCATCCGCCACGGTTCCCCTCCCGCCCGGCTGCGCCTGGTCCACGACCTCGACCGCCTCATCTGCGAGGTCCAGGACAACAGCAGCACCGCCCCGCACCTGCGCCGCGCGAAGATCAGCGACGAGGGCGGACGCGGGCTCTTCATGGTCGCCCAGCTCGCCCACCGCTGGGGCACCCGCTACCTCAACCGCGGCAAGGTCATCTGGACCGAGCAACTGGTGTCGGGCCCGGCCCTGGTGCCGGAGGCCCAGGACCACGAGGCCCTCCTGGACCAGTGGGCCGACGAGGAGATCTGACCCTCTGCCCGGTCCCGTGCACATCCGGCGTCAATTGCGGCGGCAGCGTCGCGCGGGGGCGATATCAAGCCGAAGTAGGTCATTTCATCGCGGAGGACGTGTGGCATGCCCTAGCGTCCTATCAGGGGACATCTCAGCAGCCCCCGTCACCGCAACGTGTTCTTCCGATGCGGCGCCGTGTCCGCCGGGGGCGGCGATCCGCAGCAGGACCGGGGCCGGAAGCCGGTCGTCGCAGCCGCCAGAGATGACACCTAAGGGGAGACCATCCACGCCAACGACAACGCGAGGAGCGGGGAAGCGGAGAACAGCCGGTCATCGGCCCGCACGCCTCCCAGTCGCGTGACACCGCCTTCCGCACTCCTGGCCCTCCAGCACGGCGCCGGCAACGCGGCGGTCGTCCAGATGCTCCGCGGGGCCGGACACCCCTGGGCCCAGGAAGAGCACCCGCACGATGCCGGCGGCAGCCAACCGCGGGGCGAGCAGCCCGTCCAGCGCTCGGCCGTCCCCGAGGTCCTGCGTTCCCCGGGCAGCCCCCTCGACGAGGACACGCGCTCGGAGATGGAAGCCCGGCTCGGCGCCGACTTCTCCGACGTCCGTGTGCACTCCGACAGCACCGCGCGGCACTCGGCGGCGGAGATCGGCGCGCACGCGTACACCTCCGGCAGTCACGTGGTCCTCGGTGAGGGGGGCGGTGACAAGCACACGCTCGCACACGAGTTGACCCATGTGATCCAGCAGCGGCAGGGCGCGGTGGAGGGCACCGACAACGGGTCCCGGCTGAGGATCTCCGACCCGTCCGACCGATTCGAGCGGGCTGCGGTGGAGAACGCCGAACGGGTGATGTCGCACCCCGTCCCCGTTCCCGTGCGGCGGGAAGCCGGGCCGGGTCGTTCGGCGGACTCGGGCGACCCGGCCGCGGTGCAGCGGATGGAGACGGGCGGCCCGTCGACGGTCTCGTCCGCGGCTGAGCAGGAGCCTGATGCGGGCAACGCCGGCCGGTCGCAGACGGAGGTGATCGGGAATCCCCAGCGGGTGGGGCTGGAGATCGAGCTCACCGTCGATCTCCACGACGAGCAGAAGAAGGCGGGCGAGGAGACGGCCGGGCTCAAGAACGGCGATCTGCTGGCCCGTTCCGTCGCGGAGGAGCGGGGCTGGCCCGTCGTCAAACTGGAGGTCGAGGGAAGCAAGCGCGCCAAGCTTCCGTCCATCGAGGTGATCTACGGGCCGGTGCCGCGCTCCGAGTACGTCGGCCGGATCTACTCCACGGCCAGGACGAAACTCGTCGACGCGTTCAGGAAACCGGGCAAGAAGCAGGTCGCACTCGCCGGCATCATCGACGACTACAACAACTCCCTCAAGGGGGAGGAGAAGCGATACGCGCTGCACACCTCGGCGACGGGTCGGCGGTTGAAGGCAAAGGTGACGGGCGGAGTGGTGAACCAGACCCCGCAGACCAACGTCTCCGTGCCCTATGCCAAGGTGGGCGCCGCCCCGCCGCCCGCCGAACCAGCGGGGCGCGGGCGAGGCGGTTCCGCTCGTCGGGGCACCACCTCTCGGGGCACCACCGCCGACCCGCGCGGGGGCGCGACAGGAACACGGCTTGGTTTCGCCGACCTGTTCCACAGCAAGACGCAGAAGGCCACCTTCGAAGCGTGCCGCGCCGCGGCCAACGGCATCGACGACGCGGCCGTGAGGGATCGCCCCGACGTCATCTCCCTGCTCACCCACGTGATGTTCCAAGCGGCGATGTTCGAGATCCATCTCCTCGACGAGAACAAGATCGAGGATCACAAGCAGCATTACGACGTGATCCTGAAGGTGAGCCCCCAGGATGCCGTCATGGGCATTCTCGACGACGCGCACGCGGCGGACCTGAAGGCTTGGCTGGATCGGCAGGGCGCGGAGCAGACGCTGAAGGAAGGCGCCGGGGCGGCCGCCAGCAAGGGCGGTGGAAGGCCGCGCAAGGTCAAGGACGTGGGATTCGCCGAGCTCAGGAAGGCCGCGGCGATGCGGGAGAGCCACGGCCGGCAGCAGCTGAGGAAAAGGGCCCCGGGTACGGAGGACGACCACTCCTCCCCGGTGTTCGACATGCAGGGTGACCACGCCGACGAGCTCCGCCACTTCCATCCGCGTGCCAGCAACCGTCAGCCGATCGACGTCGACGAGCACGGCGTCCACCACGTGGTGGCGGAGGCACGGCGCAAGGATCACTTGCTCAACGACCCCGCGAAGGACACTCCCGAAGGCCGCAGGGAGAGGGCGAAGTTGATCGAGGCCCTCCAGGAGAGGTGAACCGGCCGGGCCGGGACCGAAGGGCGGCCGACGGGAGAAGCGCCGAGGGGCCCCGGCGGGCCGGGCGTGAGGGCCCGCCGGGGCGACGAACGGCGTTCGCCGGTTCAGTGGCGGGCCGGCGCGGAGATGCCGGTCCCGCCCGGGAGGTCGGCGCCGAACTGTGCGATGACCGCGTCCAGGTCGAGCGGCGTGAAGGCCTCGCGGTCCACCTCGTCGACCCTTTCGGCGGGCACCAGCCAGCACACTTCGAACTCCAGGCCGTCCGGGTCGTTGACGTACAGCGACTTGGTGGTGCCGTGGTCGATCTCGTAGGCCAGCGCATCTGCCTGCAGCAGCTTGCCGCGGATCTGCCGGAGTTCGGCCAGGGTGTCCACCTCCCACGCCAGGTGCGCGAGCCCGGGGTGTCGGCCCGGGCGCTGCGGGGCAGCCGGGTCCTCTGTCTGGAGGAAGGCGAGGTCATGGTCGTTGGTCGACTCCTCGGCCTGCAGGAACGCGCCCTCGGGCACCTTGCCGCCGTCGGCGTGGAGGCGGAAGACGGTGCGGAACCTCAGCAGGTCGGAGTAGAAGGCGACGCTGCGTTCGACGTCGCGGACGTAGAGCACGGCGTGGTTGAGACGCTGGACCGGCATGTCGCTCCTCGCTTGGTTACGACTAGTGCGTAGCCCCACCATAGGGATGCAACGAGGGCCTCACAAAAGGCACATTGATGTGCGCAAAGCACACCAATGACCCTGACCGTGCCGCCGTCCCCGCCCCGTCCACGCCGAGGTGCCCCCCGCGTCGAGTGCCCAATGACGCCACTGGGCGGGCGGGTCAGGCCGCGGAGACGGCGCCGGGTCTGTGTTCGTCGCTGTCCGCCGTGAGTTGGGCGCGGAGCCCCGCGAGCCCCCTGGCAAGTGCGCGCCGATCGGCCTTCGGCATGGCGTCGATGGCGTGGTGGAGCATGCGCCGGCGCTGCTCGCGGATGTGCCGCAGGTGGGTCTCGCCCGCGCCGGTCAGCCGCAAGGTGACCTCCCGCCGGTTCTCGGGGCTCGGCAGTCGCTCCACGAAGCCCAGGGCCTGCAGGCGGTCGCAGAGGCGGCTCACGGACGGCGGCGCGGCGGCCAGCCGTCTGCACAGCGTCCGCATGCGTATCCCCTCCTCGCGGTCGACGGCGCACATCAACCGGACTTGGGACGGGGAAGCGGGGGCGATGGCGGAGGCGGTCGACTCTCCGGCCCGTTCCCACATCACGTCGAGTGCTTCCGCGATGTCGCCGGCGGACCGGGCGACCTCCTCGGAGAGGCTTCCTGAGGCGACGTCTGGTGCTGGCATGGGCTCCCCGTCGATGGGTCCTGGTTCTGTGCGCCCCGGGGCGGCCGGGGGTTCGCCGTCACGGGGTGGCGTCCGGCCCGGCGCTACGGGGCATCGTCGCCTCCCCGTTCGTCACGGGGGTCTCGCCCGCGCCGGTCTCGTCCGTGCCGGCCACAGGCGCCGTGAGGTGTTCGAGGGTACCGGTGATGTCCAGGAGGCGGTCCAGCCCCGTGCCGCGCTCGTCCAGGTGGAGGCGGACGCCGGCTTCGCCGGTGCGGCGGCGGATCATCAGCAGGGCGGACAACCCCATGGTGTCGACGGTGCCGAGTTCGGCGCAGTGCAGGTGCAGGTCGTCCAGGTGCGGGTGTTCGGCGAGCTTCGCCGTCACGGCGGCCACGAGGCGGTCGGCGTTGTCGTAGTCGAGGTCGCCGTGGAGTTCGATCCGGACGGTGTCCTCGGTGTCGACCGTGGTCAGGCGCAGATGGGCGGGGGGTGTCATCGTCATAGGGGCTTCCCGGCGATGGTGCGAGGGGCGGTGGCGAACGTGTCGAGCGCCTCTTCGAGGATGCCGGCGGCCCGCGGGAAGTCCTTGAGCTCGCGGGCCAGGATGCCCAGGGCCGGCGGCAGGCTGTGCGCGGGGACGCCGCGAGCGGTGAGTATCCCGGCGGTCCAGGTGACGAACCCGGTGAAGAGCGCCGCGTCGCCCAGGTAGAGGGCGGTGGCGAGGAACTCCACGATGTGCGCGAGGTCTTCCGCCGTACGCTCCCGCTGTGCCGCGCTGTATCCGCGCACGGCGGGGAACGGCTCCTCCAGGGAGGCGAGGACAGTGCGCACGAGCGAGGCGCCGTTGCGGGTGACCATGGTGTATTCCTGGTCGGCCAGATGCGGCAGGTCGTCGGCCGGCTGGTGGTCGGGCTGCGGGCGGGGCAGCGGGCCGCGGGCGAGCCGGTCGGCCGCGGCGCGGGCGTCGGGCGCCCAGGCGTCGGCGCCGAGCAGCTGGGCGTAGCGGCCCCCGGGTCCGAAGGCGGCTCCTCCGACCAGCACGGGTACGCCGATGGCCTGGCAGGCGGTGATCGCGGCGTGCGCGGTGGGCAACCGGACCGCGATCGAGCTGGACAGGGCGACCGCGTCGGCGTCGGTGCGGTGCAGGTGGCCGACCAGGTGCGGGGTGGGGACCTGGGCGCCGAGGTAGTCCACCTGCCAGCCGCGCAGGGTCAGGACCTCGGCGAGCAGGCGGGCGGGCAGGGCGTGCCACTCCCCGTCGACGCAGGACACCGTGATCCGGCCGTGGTCGGGCGCGGCGTCCGGGGCGGTGTGCAGCGTGAGCGCGGTGACGACCCGCTCGTTGATGGCCGTCGCGGCGTGCTCCTGGGCCACGCTGAGGCGGTTGGCGGCCCACTCCTCGCCCACCTTGCCCTGCACCGGGGCGATCACGTCCAGCAGCAGGGTCTCCGGGTGCACGCCGTCCGCGAGCGCGCGCAGCACCACGTCGGTGGCCATCCGCTCGTGGGTCGCCACGACGGCGTCCCACAGCTCGTCGACCAACCGCTCGACCACACCGCTGTCCGGAAGGCGGTCCCGTGTACTGGTTCTCATGCAACGCGCCTGCCCTGAATGCGCGCGTTCACCGCACCCCGCGGCCCGGCACACGGCCGCCGGACCCGTGCCGCCGGCTCCCGCGGGGCGCACGCGCAGCCCGGCGTTCACGAGGTGCGGTGTTCACCAGGCGCGGCGTTCACGAGGTGCGGTGTTCACCAGGCGCGGCGTTCACGAGGTGCGGTGTTCACCAGGCGCGGCGTTCACGAGGTGCGGCGTTCACCGGACGCCGTGTTCACCAGGCGCCGTGTTCACCAGGCGCGGCGTCACGCGGTGAAGCGGCCTCGGGTGTGGCCGTTCACCGCGATGAGATGGTGGTTGCGGGGCGCGGAGATCACCACGACGGCCATGTCGTCGTGGGAGCCCTTCCCCACCCACTCGGAAGCGAGCATCTGGACCCGTTCGACGACGCTCTCGGCCGGCATGCCCGCGCACTCCGACAGGGCCCGCTGGAGTCGTTCCTCGCCGAACTGCGTGCCGCCCATCGGTCCTCCCTTGGCCTCGGTGATCCCATCGGTGTACAGGACGCAGGACTCACCGGGCGCGAGGGTGATGCTCGCGGTGCGGGCGGGCGCGCTGGGCAGGGCGCCCACCAGGGTGCCCCGGGTCCTGGCCTCCTCCACCGCGCCGGTCGCGCGGACGATCAGCGGGCTCGGGTGACCGGCGCTGGTCAGCCGCAGGCCCACCCCGCTGCCCTTCCGTACCGCGGAGGCCAGCACCAGGGTGGCGAACCGGCTGTGGCGGGAGTTGAGCAGCGCGGTGTTGAGCAGGCCGATCATCCGCTGGTGGTCGTCGGCCATGGGCAGCAGCGCGTGCAGCGTGTTGCGGATCTTCCCGGTCAGCACGGCGGCTTCCAGCCCCTTGCCGCACACGTCCCCGAGCGCGACCAGCGACGGCTCGCCGTCGACGACGGCGGGGTGCACGTCGTAGAAGTCCCCGCCGATCCGCTCGTGGTCCGCCGACGGCCGGTAGCCGCCGGCGAAGTCCACGCCGGAGACCTCGTGCAGCGACGGGGGCAGCAGCTCCTGCATCAGCGTCTCGGTGATCGACGACTGCTCCGCGTACAGGCGGGCGGCCGACATCGCGACGCCCGCGCGGGCGGCGAACAGCCGGGCGAAGACCTCCTCGTTGTCGGTGAACGGCGCATCGCCCGAACGGCGCAGCAGGACGAGCGCCCCGGCGGGTACGCCGTGGCCGGGCAGCGGGGTGATCACTATCGAACCGGCCGGGCCGAACCCGTCGGGCACCAGCCAGTCGGGCGCGGCCGACGGGTCGATCCACCGCGAGGGCATCGGCGGGAAGCCGCGCAACGCCTCGCCCAGGCCGGGCACTTCGTCCGGGTCGACCGGCGCGTGGGTCCGTACGGTGTCTCCGCCGCGCAGGCAGGTCACCATCGGCAGTCGGGCCCCGCGGGCCGGCGCGACGACCAGCGCCGCGTCGGCGAGGTGCTCCGAGGCCAGGTGCGCGATCACCTCCATGCAGCGGGCCATGTTGAGCGAGGACAGCAGGATGCCCGACGCCTTGGCCAGGAACGCCGTCTGCGCACGCTCCAGCCGCAACGCCTCCCGCATCAGCCGGAGTTCGGTGTCGTCGACCAGCCACCACACCACCGTGCCGTCGCCCTGCACACGCGGGTACGCCTCGAAGCTCCGCTCGCCGATCACGCCCGAGAGCGGTTCGGCCGCCGCGGGGTCGGCCGGGCGGGGGCGGGCCACCCGCACGGCGTCGTGCGCGGCGGACAGCCAGTCCGGCGCCCAGTCCGCGAAGCGCGTCCCGGGGCGGGCCCCTGGCAACAGCGCCTCGGCGGAGTCGTTCCGCATGACGATCGTGTCCCGGCCGTCAACGACCAGGGCGGGATAGGGGGCACGGCGCCACGGAGAACCGTGTTCCGGTCCGGCGCCGGTCTGCGCTCTGGTGGAGACCATATGCTGAGGACCCGCTGTGCGAATCCCTCACCTCTTCGACTCGACGAAATCGTTGCCTCCCGGCAACCATCCTGCATGTCCCGCCCTCGTGGCAACCGGCCCCCGCCCCAACGGCGCGCCGCACCGGAGGCTTTCGGCAACGCGCGGACGCGCTCCCGGCCATGTCCGGACCACGTCCGGGTCGTGCGTGACGGCGCCGTCCGCCTGCGGGCCTGGAGCCGAAGGGACCAGGCCCGAAGGGACCAGGGCGGAGGGGCCTGGACCCGCCCCGGACCAGCCGTGCCGGCTACACCAGAGTGAGCACGACCGAGATCGTCTTGCCCGCGCGGTGGGTGACGACCGTCACCTCATGGGCCAGCCGGCACACCATCTGCCAGCCGTACCCGCCGATCCTCGGCACCCCCTCGGCCGCGTCCGGTCCGGACGGGCTCACCGGAGGCTCGGGGCTGGCGTCTCCGACGCACAACCGCAGTGCGTCCCCGTCGATCTCCACGGTGAACCGGGTCAGGCCGCCGCCGTGCCGGTCGGCGTTCGTGACCAGCTCCGACGTGACCAGCAGCACGTCCGCCACCACCACGGTCTCCCGCCAGTCGGCCGCCGGAGCGCAGAAACGCCGCTCCAGCAGAGCGAGGACCGCCGCCCGCGCATCCGCGCTGGACCGGGGAAGCGCGCTCGGCGATCCTGCGGCGCCGCCAGACCCGATGCCCGTACCCGCGCCGTGCTGATCACCCGCTGCTTCCCCACTCACTGGGGGCCTGTCTACCCAGTGCGGACAACGGCACGCCACCGCGTTCCCCGCCGTCACCGAACGCGCGCCGTCAATACGCCATCGCCTCCCGCAGGCTGCCCGCCAGGACGAACGCCGAGGCCGTGTTCGTCACGTCGAGCAGCCGGCGTACCGCCAGGCTGGGCCCCGCGATCACCAACTCGACCTCCGTGGCGGCGTATACGGCTCTGGCCTGGAGGAGGGTGTGCAGCACCGAGGAGTCCGCGAACGCCACGTCCGAGGCGTCCACCACGGTGCGCCGTCCACCGGTGTCCAGGCCCCGCCGTAGCGCGTCCGACATCGCCGCCGTGCGGGACTCGTCCAGATCGCCCGCGATCCTCACCATCCACACCCCGCCGCCGGCGGCCCAGGCGGACACCTCCGCGCCCTGCCCCGTCATACCTGCCTCCCCAACCTGTCACGGTCTCTCCGCACGGTGCCCGGACGATACCCCGGGCCGATCATCCGATGCTTCGCGGGGAACGGGTGTTTGAAAGTCCAGGGCCGGTAAAGACGGTCGCTGTCAGGGATCGTCGGAAACGGAGAAAGAGCGCGTCATGGGTATTGTTGCCTGGATCATCATCGGACTGCTGGCGGGCGCCATCGCCAAGGCGCTTATGCCGGGCCGCGACCCGGGCGGCATCATCATCACGATGGTCATCGGAATTCTCGGTGGCCTGCTCGGCGGATGGCTCGGGAAGGTCATCTTCCACGTGCACTCCATCAACGGGTTCTTCCACCTGTCCACCTGGATCGCGGCGATCGCCGGATCGATGATCCTGCTCGCGATCCACCGGGCCGTCACCAACGGCCGACGCGCCTGACCGGCGCACCCCGGCGGGTTCGGTCCGCGCCCTGACACCCGGCTCCGCCCGTGTCCGTGCGCCTGACCGGTCCGGCGCACGCCCCCCGCGTCGTCGACGTCCCGGGGACGACAGGAACCGAGGTTCCCGCCTCAGGGACTCGCGCATTACCCGACCGCCCGGTACCGAGGGCGTCGGCGTACCACTTGTCCACACCACGGGTACTGCCTCGCCTGAGTTGTCACAGGAATCCCCTGAATCGGCCGGCGACTCCCGGGCACACCAATTCTCGGAGGTTCACCATCATGGCACCGTTGCTCATTGTTCTCCTGCTGGCACTGATTCTCATCGGTGCGGGTTTCGCGGTGAAACTGCTGCTGTGGATCGGCATCGTGGTGCTGGTCCTCTGGGCGCTGGGATTCCTCGTGCGCTCGACCGGATCGGGCGGCAACCGCGGGCGCTGGTACCGCTGGTAGACGAAGCGGCACCGCGGACGCGGTGACCGAACCCGCACGCGCGTGCGCGCGAGGGTGAGGGCCGCCGCACGGGACCGGACCCGATGCCCGTCGGCGGCGCTCCGGCCGTGCCGCCGTGGCGTAAGGTCGCGACCTCCAGTCCGGTGAACCGGTGTGCCCCCACCGCAACGATGAGGAAGTAGATCCTGGGCTATGCACTTCGCCGTGCGCGGCTCGGGCGGAAGAATCGGGCCGCCTGGATTGTCTGCCATGCGACCGACTCGCGCCGCCGATTTCCCCAGCGTGAGCCGATCCGGAGATGGGACCGGCTTCGAGCTCGTCCGGATTCAGGTCGTGGTGGAGGTGGTGAGTTGGCCCAGGCCGCTGGTGCTTGGGGAGGTCCAGGCGTTCCAGTTGGTCACGTCGTAGTCGGCGTAACCGTTGTCCGGTGCCGCCGCTGCCCGGGGGGACCCGGTGATGGTGACGGGGTCTCCCTGGCGGACGAAGCCGTAGAACCACCGGGCGTCGGCCCATGACAGGTGGATGCAGCCGTGGGAGCCGCTGTTGCCCGGCTGCGGGTCGCCGTCGGAGTAGTGCACGTAGGTCCCCGAGACCGTCAACTGCACCGCGAGCGGGTAGTTCGCGTGATAGTAGTTCGGGTCGTTCTTGTCGCAGGCGATGTGGACGCTGCAGGAGTCCATGAGCACTTCGCGGGCCTTGCCCATGACCGCCATCGTCCCGGTCCAGGAGGGATACGCCGCTCTGCCGGCGTCGATGGGGAACGTCTTGACCACCGCGCCGTTGCGGGAGACCTTCATCACGTGCTGGTTCGCGTAGACGTGCACCTCGTCGTCGGAGCCGACGGTGAACGAGTGCACGTATGAGTGCGCGCCGTAGCGGCCATTGCCGTCCGCCACCCCTGCGAGTTTCGCGTCGAGGGTGACCTTCGTCCCCTGGAGCCAGTACGCCTCGGGGCGGAAGTCCACCCGCCGGGAGCCGAACCAGTGCCAGGCGCCGGTCACCGGCACGGAGGTGGTCAGTTGCAGGTGCTTCTCGACGTCCCCGCGGGCCGAAGCCGCGACCGGCTTGCTGAACACCACGGATATCGGCATCGCCACCCCGACCGTGGTACCGGTTTCCGGCTCTATGGTGTCGAGCAGCATCTGGGGCCGCTGCGGTGCTGCGGAACGGGCTGCCTGACTGGACGTCGGCGAGGTGCTGCCGCTGCCTGCGTGACCGGGCGTCGCGGAGAGGCTGCCGCTCGTCGTGGACGCGGGTGCCCCGGTGGCGTTGGGAGATGTGTCGCCGCCGCAGCCGCACAGACCCATGGCTATCGTGCCCAGCAGCGCCACTGCGCTGAGGACCTTGTGTGATTGCTTCACTCAGACGTTCCGTTCGTGTGATGACGGGGTCTTGTCCGGCGCCGCCGGTCCGGGAACCGCTCGAAGGCGGGCTCGGGCCGCTGGCTCGCCTCGGGCGGAGAGTCCCTCGACCCGGGCCGGTTCGCCGCCCTTTGGTCAAAGGTGCGATGCCTTACAAGCCGTTCTAGTGCGAGCAGCCCGAAAGCGTTACACCCGACGCCGGGCTCCCTCCGCCCACGGTCGGCGGCGGCTCCTTGCTCTCCCCCGTCGGCGGAATGGAGCGGGAAGTCGACGACGACGCAACCACCCTGTCCGTCATCGGTGCGGCCGATCCAGACGGGGTAGGCGCCGACGCCCCGGCCGGCACGGAAGGCGATGAGGTTCGGCTCGGGCTCCCTGCTGGGCAGTTCGACGGTGAATCGGCTGTCGAGAAAGCCCTTTTCCCGGCCCGTCCGGCGGCGACGGCCTCGGCTTCGACTTCCGGGTCGGCTCCGGCAGCCGGCCCTACCTGTACGAGGTGACGGCGACCGGGGGCGAAGGCAGCCGCTTCGAGCCGGGAGAGAGCGAGGTCCGCGCGGCCCGCCAGCACGCGGGCAACGACCGCTGGCGCCTCTTGGTGTTCACCCACGCACTCATCCCTCACAAGGTGGCCATCCAGATGCTCCCCACCCCCTACGGAAAGCGTGGCCGAGGTCGCCACCGCGAGGAGGGCGGGGCACTGCGCTTCTCTTACCTGCTGTGACCTGGCGGACGGTGGTGTTGAACTCCGGGGAGACCGTGCCGCCACGACCCCCGCAGCATCGGACGGGATTTCCGGGGACCGCTCCGTCCGGAACCGAAGCGCGGATGCTGTAGCGGCCCGGTACGTCGAGGTTCGCGTGCTTGAGCGGGAGGAGCCGGGCGACGTCCTCGTCCAGGACGGCGCCGGCATCGCGGGATTTCAGCCGCCGCACTTCGGCATCCGCCAAGGGAGTGGACCTCCAAAACGGCCGGGAAGCCGTGGACTTGCGCGGTCTTCGTCATTCTCGTGCAATGTTCCCTTCACGAATGTCTGCTACAAGCAGTGGGCGTTCACATTTTCCTCACCATCTCACCTCCGCCACCCTCGGCAGATCTTCTCCACTTCGCTCCGGCCGCCGCCGCGAGTCCCGATTGGCCGGAAATAAAAGGAGGCCGAAATTCGCCACGGCACAGAATCGGCCACCTCGGCGTCCCGCGGCGCGGAAGAAAGCGAAACGCCGGGCGAACCCCCTCGCGACCAGCGGATGACAACGATGCCCAGGTCCGGGAATCGGCCACCCGAAAGCGCCCCCGTCCAGCGCCCGCACCGCGCTGACGTGCGCCGGAGCCGCCGTGGCGGATACGACAGCGGGGCCGGGACTCATGGGTTCACGCACATGGCTTCCGTAGTACTGTCCCCTGTGCCCAGGCCGCCCCGCCGATTTTCTCGGAGGAGAACATGGCCACCACAGGTTCGTTTTCCCCGTGGCACCGCCAAGCCCCTGAGCTCCTGCACGAGTTCCTGCTCGGTGCGAGCGATACCGTCCCCACCAGACCGGCGGTGATCGAAAGCGCCCCCGACGGGGGTCTTCGCACGGTCACCTATCGGGAGTTGGCGGCACGCACCGCCGCCAGGACCGAAGAACTCGCCGGCCTCGGAATCGGAGTCGGGGACCGCGTGGCGCTGGAGTCGGACAGCAGTGCCGCCGTCCTCACGCTGCTGATGGCGTGTTCCGCACTCGGCGCGACCTTTCTCCCGCTGAGCCCCCAGTCGCCCGTGGGTCGCCGGCTGACGATCGTCGGCATGACCGGACCGGCGCTGTACCTGCGGTCCGGCGGCGAGGAACCGCCGGGCCTGCCGGCGTCCACCGGCAGCGGCCGCTTCGGCCCCGAGGGGCTGGTCATCGAGCGCGCGCCGGCCCGGCGCGCCCACCAGCGCACCGGCGCCGTCTCCACCGACCCCGCCTACGTCGTCTTCACCTCCGGCTCCACCGGCACCCCCAAGGGCGTGGTGATGAGCCACCGCGGGTATCTGGCCTTCTGCCGGGGGATGTTGCGGCACGACATCGTCACCGCCGAGGACCGGGTCGCCAGCACGTCGCCCTTCCAGTTCGACTTCTCCCTGCTGGACGCCGGGCTCGCGCTGGGCAACGGGGCCACGCTGGTGCCGGTACCGCGCGGACTGCTGCGCTGGCCACGGCGCTTCGCCCGCTTCCTGCGCGAGGCCGGGGCCACCCAGGTCAACGGCGTCCCCTCGATCTGGCGGCCGCTGCTGCGGCACGAGCCGGCGCGGCTGTCCGAACTCGGCGCGGTGCGGGGCATCCTCTTCTCCGGCGAGCGCTTCCCGCTGGAGGATCTGCGGCTGCTGCGCCGCGAGTTGCCCGGGGTGCGGATCGTCAACTGCTTCGGCAGCACCGAGTCCATCGCCTGCACCTTCGCCGACATCCCCGACCCGCTCCCGGCGGACCAGGCGGACATCTCCATCGGGCGGCCGCACGCGGGAGCCGAGATCCTGCTGATCGACGGCGAGGGCCGGCCCGTGGACGAGCCGGGGGCCGTCGGTGAGATCCACCTGCGCAGTCCCGCGCTGTTCACCGGCTACTGGAACGACCCGGCGGCCACCCGCGCCGTGCTGGTGGCCGATCCGCTCGAACCGCGGTCCGGCCAGTTCGTCTACCGCTCCGGTGATCTCGCCTCCCGCGGAGCCGACGGCGAACTGTACTTCCACGGCCGGGTCGACTCGATGGTGAAGATCCGTGGCAACCGTGTGGAGTTGGGGGCGGTGGAGCACCGGCTGCGCGCGTTCCCCTCGGTGGAGGCCGCCGCCGTGCTGGTGGTGCCGCGCGCCGGGGACGCGGCCGATCCCGTGCTGACCGCCTTCGTCGTACCGGAGCCCGCCGCCGGCTGGGACCCCGTTCAGCTACGGGAGTTCTGCGGGAAGGAACTGCCCGACTACATGGTCCCCGACGAGCTGAGAGCCATCGACCGCCTGCCGCTCAACCCCAACGGCAAGGTCGACCGGGCCCGGTTGCTGGCACTGGCGCTGCCCGGGAAGGAGCGGACGGTGTGACGCGGATCGAACTGGCCGGCGCGCGCGGGATATCGCCCAACCTGGCGCTGGACGAGCAGGTCCGGGAGCGTCGGCGGCGCGGCGATACCGTGGTCCACCTGGGATTCGGCGAGTCGCGGCTGCCGGTGTTCCCGCCGCTGATCGAGCGGTTGGCCGCGGGGGCGGGCCGCAACGCCTACGGCCCGGTCCGCGGCGACCTCACGGCCCGGCGGGCCGTGGCCGGGTACTTCACCCGCCGCCGCGTGCCGACCGAACCGGACCAGGTGGTGCTCGCCCCCGGCAGCAAGCCCCTGCTCGCGGCGGTGCAGATGACCGTCCGGGGCGACACCCTGCTGCCGCGCCCCTGCTGGAACACGTATCCCCCGCAGGCGCTGCTGGCCGGGAAGGCGGTCTTCCAGGTGCCGATCCCCGCCGGCTGCGGCGGGGTGCCCGAACCGTCGGCCCTGACGCGGACCATCGCGCGGGCGCGGGAGGACGGCCGGGACCCGCGCATCCTGGTGCTGGCACTGCCGGACAACCCCACCGGGACGGCGGCGCCCTCCACGCTGGTCCGCGAACTGTGCGCGATCGCCCGGGAGGAGGACCTGCTGATCGTCTCGGACGAGATCTACCGCGACCTCCTGCACGATCCGCGGCAGCGCTTCCTCAGCCCGGCCGAGGTCGCTCCGGAACGCACGGTGGTGACCACCGGGCTGAGCAAGAACCTCGCCCTGGGCGGCTGGCGGATCGGCGCGGCCCGGTTCCCCGAGAGCGCCTGGGGGACGGCGCTGCGCGACGCGGTGGCCTCCTTCGCCAGCGAGGTCTGGTCCACCCTGGCCGGTCCGATGCAGGAGGTGGCCGCCTACGCGTTCGCCGAACCCCCCGAACTGCGCGCCCACCTGGCCGAGGCCGCCCGGCTGCACGGAGCGCTGGCCGGTGCCGTCCACCGGATCGTCCGCGCGGCCGGCGCCGAGTGCCGCAGACCCGATGCCGGCTTCTACGTCTACCCGGACTTCGAACCGCGCCGGGAGGCCCTGGCCGCCCGGGGCGTCACCGACTCCGCCACCCTGCAGGACCGACTGCTCGACGCGCACGGCATCGCCGTCCTCGGCGGCCACCACCACGGCGACGAACCGGGAGCGCTCCGCTTCCGGGCGGCCACCAGCATGCTCTACGGCGAGACCCCCGAGGAGCAGTCCGCGGCCCTGCACAGCTCCGATCCGCTCGTACTGCCCCATGTCTCGCGGCTCCTGGCCGCGATCGAAGAGGGGTTCGGCAAGCTCTGCGGCTGAGCCGCCCCCGACCGGAAGGAATGACCGCACGGTGCCCCCGAGCAACGCAAGCGTTCCGCCGACCACGGACAGCCCGCCCCGGTTCCACGCCGTCACCTCCAGACACCTGGACGACCTGACCGCCCGCGCCGGCCTGAGCCCCGACCAGCGCCTGGGCGTGCGGGCGGTGGCCGAGGTGCTGCCCTTCCGGGCCAACAGCCATGTCGTGGACGAGCTGATCGACTGGTCCGCGGCCCCCGACGACCCGATCTACCGCCTGGTCTTCCCGCAGGAGGACATGCTGCCGGCCGAGGACGTGGCCAGGATCGCGGACCTGCTGCGCAGCGGGGCGCCACGCCGGCAGATCCAGACGATCGCCCACCAGGTGCGGATGCGGCTGAACCCGCACCCCGCCGGCCAGCTGGAGCTCAACCACCCGGTGGTGGACGGTCAGCAACTGGCCGGAATCCAGCACAAGTACCGCGAGACGCTGCTGTTCTTCCCCCGCCAGGGCCAGACCTGCCATGCCTACTGCACCTACTGCTTCCGCTGGGCGCAGTTCGTCGGCGAGCCGGAGCTGCGGATGGCGGCCGACAGCGACGAACTGATCCTGGTGGACTACCTGCGCGCGCACCCGCACATCACCAACGTGCTCTTCACCGGCGGCGACTCGATGATCCCCAGCGCGGCGGTGCTGAGGCGCTACGTCGAGCCGCTGCTCGCGCTGGACCAGATCGAGTCCATCCGGATGGGCACCAAGGCGCTGTCCTTCTGGCCGCGGAAGTTCCTCACCGATCCGGACGCCGAGGATCTGCTGCGGCTGTTCGAGGAGGTCGTGGCGGCGGGCAAGAACCTGGCGCTGATGGCCCACTTCTCCCACCCGCGCGAGCTGGAACCGCCGGTGGTGGCGCAGGCGGTGGCCAGGTTGCGCGGCACGGGGGCGGTGATCCGCACCCAGGCGCCGCTGATCCGCTCGATCAACGACGACCCGCGGGTGTGGGAGTCGATGTGGCGCGCCCAGGTGCGGCTCGGGATGATTCCGTACTACATGTTCGTGGAGCGGGACACCGGTCCGGTGGACTACTTCGCGGTGCCGCTGGCCCGGGCCTACGACATCTTCCGGGACGCCTACGCCTCGGTCTCCGGCCTCGCCCGGACCGTACGGGGGCCGTCCATGTCGGCCACCGCGGGCAAGGTCTGCGTGGACGGGGTGGTCGAGCTCCTCGGCCAGAAGGTCTTCGCCCTGCACATGATCCAGGCCCGCGATCCGGCCCTGGTCGGCCGGCCGTTCTACGCCGCGTACGACCCCGCGGCGATCTGGCTCGCCGACCTCAAGCCCGCCTTCGCCGACCGGTTCCCCTTCGACGTCGACGACGCGGCGGGGGAGTTGCTGTGACCGCGGCGCCGGAGATCCGAGCCGAACTGCTGGACTGCTTCCAGAGCAACCTCGCGGTGCTGGCCGACCGGTACCACGGCGCCGGGACCCACCTGCGGCTGGGCGCCGCGCTGCGCCTGCGCACCCGCCCCGGTCCGCACGGCCTGCCCACCGTCGAGCCCTCCCTGGACGCGGCGTTGGCCGACGCCGCGGACCTCCTCTGCCTCGCCCTCGCGCAGAAGTGGCCCGGCGCCGACGGCGACTGGGCGCGATCGCTACGGGAGACGGCGTGGGTGGTCGCGGACGCCTATCACCTGCCCTGGGTGCCCTACCACGGGCAGCGCCACATCGAGCACAGTTTCCTGGCCGAACCCGACGGCGACGGCGCCCTTGCGGTGACGGACGCCTACTACAACGACACTCCGTGGGGCGCGGCGCGCCCGACGCGACTGCGCCTCGAACGGGAGGAGTTGGCCGCGGTCCTGGACGCCGGACCGGGCCAGGCCTTCCAGTTAGCCCCCACGCCCCTCGGTCCCGCTCCTCTCGGTCCGCCGGGCGAGGAGGTGCGGATATCGTCCGCCGGGGCCGACGACTACCTCCGTGCGTACGCCGAGCATCCCGACCGCAAGCTGACGCTCGATCAGTTCACCATGGAGACCTGGCTGCTGGCCCGGTCACGCCGGCTGCGTGCGGCGTATCTGGCCCAGGGGGACGCGGGGACCCCGCAGCACGTCGAGGAGCACCTCGCCCGCTGGGACGGGTTGGTCGAGTACACGTATCTGACCTCCCGCCGCGTCGCCCGGGGCCGGGCGGAGCCACCAGATCTGCTGACGCGGGCGGCCGAACTCCTGCACGCCGACCCGGAAGTGCTCTCCGGTGGCGACCGGGGGGCCGGTGGCGTCGAGGCGGCCGGCGGTGATCCGCCTTCCCCCGAGCAGGTCGCCTCGACGGTGGCCGGGATCGTCGGGCGGGTCCTCGGCATACGGGACGTGCCCGCGCCCGACGCCGACCTGACCGGACTCCCCGCCTTCAACTCCCTGCGGATGCTGGAGATCGTCGACGGCCTGGAGGAGGACTTCGCCATCGAGTTCGGCCCCGGAGACCTCCTGCCCGAACGACTCCACCGCATCGTCGACCTGTGCGAACTGGTCGAGCGACGGCTCAATGGCGGCGCCGGGTGAGCCCGGCGTCCACACCGACCGAGAAGGGTGCCCGCGCCGTGATGGACGAACGCTTCACCGGGATACTCCGGCCTTTCCTCCCCCACCTGGCCGACCGGCCGATCACCCCGGACACCCGGCTGCGGGAGGCCGGGCTGACCTCCATGCAGTCGATCGAGCTGCTGCTCGCCCTGGAGGACGAGCTGGGCGTCGAACTGCCCGACGAGGCGCTGGTCGAGAAGACCTTCAGCACGGCCGGCGCGCTGTGGTCGGCGGTCGCGACACAGGACGGCGGCGCCGATGTCTGAGTCCGCGCGTCCTCGCCCGGCGGCCGGCGGTCGCTTCGCCCAGCAGACCGATCAGGCCCGCGCGGTGGCCGAGAAGTACGCCCAGCAGACCGACGCGGCGGCCGAGTTCCCGGTCGCGGTGCTCGATGAGCTGCGGGCCGGCGGGCTGCTCGGGCTGATGGTCCCCACCGAGTACGGCGGCCTGGGCGGCACCCTGGACGAACTGCTGGACGTGAGCATCGCGCTGGGCCGCACCGACCTGTCCGCGGCTCTGATCTTCGCGATGCACTGCCAGCAGGTGGCCTGCGTGGTCACCCACGCCGCCCCGCCGCTCGCCGAGGAGTTGCTGCCGGAGATCGCGGCCGGACGGATGTACCTGGCGTCGGTGACCACGGAATCGGGCAAGGGCGGCCATCTGCTCACCGCGGGCGCCCAACTCTCCGCGGACGAAGGGCGGTCCGGGCACCTGGAACTCGACCGGTTCGCGCCGATCGTGACCGGCGGGGCGTACGCCGACGGCTTCCTGATCAGCATGCGCGCCCCCGAGGCGCTCTCCGCCGACGCGGTCTCCCTGGTCTTCGCCCGCCGCGACCAGCTGGAGATCACCGCCTCCGGGGAATGGGACCCGCTCGGGATGCGGGCCAGCCACAGCGTGGCCCTGCGGCTGACCGGCAGCATCCCGGGGCACCAGGTCGTCGGCGAGCACGGCGAGTTCCGCGCGGTGGTGCTGCAGACCCTCGGCCCGCTGGCGCACCTGGGCTGGTCGGCCTGCTGGCTCGGCACGGCCGCGGGGGCGCTGTCCCGGGTGCTGCGGATGCTGCGGGAGTCCGCCCGGGGCAAGGACGGCCGACTCGAGTCGGAGCTGCTGCTGAGCCGGCTCTCCCGGGCCCGGCAGCGGCTGGACACCGTCCACGCGCTGCTCCGCCACACCGCCGCCGTGGTCACCGCCGCCGCAGAGGGCGGCACCGATGTCTCGCTGCCCCGCAACCAGTTGCTGATCAACAGCCTCAAGCTGACCGCCTCCGAGGAGTGCCATCGCGCCGTGGAGGACCTGATCGACGCCGTCGGGCTGCGGCACGGCTATCTCAGGAACTCGCCGACCCGCCTGGAGAAGGCGCTGCGCGATCTGCGCTCCGCACCGCTCAACTACAGCAACGACCGTCTCCACCAGGCGGACGGCGTCCTCGCCCTGCTCGACGCGGGGGTGTCCTTTGCCTGACGACCGCGCCGCCGCTGTTCCCCCGGGCGCCGCGCCTCCGGCCCCCGATCCCCCAACCACCCTTCCCCCAACCGCCGTTCCCCCGGCCCGCGTCCACCGGCTCCTCAAGGAGTTCGCGGACGCCGGGCAGTTCCGGCGGCTCTACCCGCACGCCGCAGCTGGCCGGCTCGACCCGCTCGTGCTCAGGGAGCTGCTGGCCGCCGCCGACGCCGAGGGGGCGCTGGGCCCGGTGCTCTCGCTCTGCGTCCACCTGGCGACGGCGGTGCCGCTGCTCGCCGCGGGCTCCCGCTCGAAGACGACCGCCGCGTGCCTGGAAGCGGCGCTGCGCGGCGAGCGGCTGGTCGCCCTGGCCGCCACGGACGAGGGCGCGGGCTCCGACCTGGCGGCGCTCACCACCACGGTCCGCACGCGGCCCGACGGGCTGGTGGTCGACGGCACCAAGCGCTGGGTGACCTCGGCGACCACCGCCGGCGACGCCCTGGTCCTGGCCCGCCGGTCGCCCGGGCGGCACTTCACCAACTTCACCTGGGTCCTGGTGCCCCTGGACACTCCGGGGGTCACGGCCGAGCCCGCGGACACCGAGGTTTTCGCCGGCTCCGGGGTCGGCCATCTCCGCTTCTCCGACGTCCGGTTGACGAATGACCACCTGGTGGGGCGGCAGGGCCGCGGCATGGCGGCGTTCGCCCAGCACATCGCGGTGGAGCGGCTGGCCTCCGCGGGCTGGGCGATCGACCTGTGCCGCAGGATCATCGCCGACACCGACCGGCGGCTGGGCAGCCGCATCGTCGAGGACACCGCGCTGCGCCGGCGGTCCGGCGTCCGCCAGCGCCTGGCCGAGTGCGCGGTCCGCGTCGCCGGGCTGCACGCCCTGTGGATGCAGCTGCGGGACCGGATCGCCGACGAGCGGGACGGCACCGCGGCCGCCCTCCTCAAGGCCGCGTCGGGGGCGACGGTGGACCATGTGCTCGCCGAGTGCGCTCGGTTGCAGGGCGCCGACGGCTTCGCACGGGGCGGGGCGCAGGCGCTGCGCACCGAGGCGGCGATCTTCGGCATCGGCGGCGGCACCACCGAGGTGACCCTGGACATCGTCGCCGAGCGTCTGGACGCCGTATTGGACGGGCTGACGCCATGACCGTACCGCCGCCGATCACGGGGCCGGGCCTGCGGCTCGAAGCCGCCCCGGGCATCTGGGTCGCCCTCCACGAGAGGCGGGGCGCCTTCCACGACGAGGAGCGGTTCGACCGCCACCAGGAGCCCGCGCCGTACGCCCCGCCGACCCGGGAGGATCTGGCCGCGGCCGAGGGCCTTCCGCCGTGGCGGACCGCCGAACTACTCGCGGGCCGAGGGCTGTTGCGTGCCCTGCTCCGGGCGCGGTACCCGGAGGCCGCCGGCGCGCCCGTCGTCTACCGGCCGGGTGGCCGCCCCGCCCTGGCCGGCCGTCCCCGGATCGGCATCAGCATCAGCCACGACCGGGGGGCCGTCGCCGTCTGCGCGGCACTGGACCGCGCGGTCGGCGTCGACGTCCAGCACGTCCCGGCGGCGGTCCGGCCCGCTTTGCTGCGCCGCTGTACCCAGGGCCGCGCCGAGGAGTGGGCCCGGCTGCCGGCCGAGCGCCGCACCACCGAGTTCGCCTGGCTGTGGACGGTCCAGGAGGCATGCGTCAAGGCCGAGGGCAGCGGCTTCGCCGGGCGGCCCTGGCGGGTCCGGGTCCGCCCGGCGGCGCGGGCCGGCAGTTGGGGCCGCTACTCCTGGGTGTCGCTGCGCAACCGGGCCTCCCTCCCCCTGAGCGTCGCCTACGGCGCACCGGCCCCGTTCCCCATCGAGCCCGCGGAGCAGCAGCCATGACCCAACAGCGCGGCATGTACGGGTGGTTCGCCGACACCGCGCGCCTCCATCCCGCCGCGGTGGCCCTGGAAGTCGGCGGCCGGCCCTGGAGTTACGCCGAACTCGACTCCCTGGCAGGCCGGTTGGCCGAAGCGCTGCACGCGGCGGACCCCGGCCGGCCGCTGCGGCGGATCGGGCTGCTGGCCTCCCGCACCCCGCACGCCTACGCGGGCTATCTGGCCGTCCAGCGGCTGGGCGCGAGCGTGGTGCCGCTCAACCCGGCATTCCCGGCGGCCCGCAACGCGGCCATCGCCAAGGCGGCCGGGCTCGATCTGGTCCTCGCCCAACCCGACCACGCCGCCGCCGAGTTGGGCGCCCGACTGCTCTCGCCCGACCTCGACTCCCTGCCGCCCGCGCGCGCGTTGCCGGCCCTCCCGGCGGGCGGCCGGGGACCGCGGGACATCGGCTACGTCCTGTTCACCTCGGGATCGACCGGCTCCCCCAAGGGCGTCCCGATCCAGCACCGTTCCGTCGACGCCTATCTGAGCCATGTCATCGACCGCTACCAACTGGACGTCGGCGCACGGCTGTCGCAGACCTTCGAGCTCACCTTCGACCTCTCGGTCTTCGATCTCTTCGCGGCCTGGGGATCGGGTGCGACGCTGGTGGTGCCGGGCCCCGACGACGTCCTGGCACCCGCCCGCTTCGTCGCCCGCGAGCGGCTGACCCACTGGTTCTCGGTGCCCTCGGTCATCTCCTTCGCCCGGCGGCTGCGGGCGCTGGCCCCGGACAGCATGCCGTCACTGCGTTGGAGCCTGTTCTGCGGCGAGACGCTCACCCTCGCCCAGGCGAGCGCGTGGCAGCGGGCCGCGCCGCGCAGCGTGCTGGAGAACCTCTACGGCCCCACCGAACTCACCCTCAGCTGCACCGAGTTCCGGATGCCCGCACCGGGCGCGCGCGTCGCCGGCACTCCCGCCGCCGGCACCGGCACTCCCGCCGCCGGCACCGGCACTCCCGCCGCCGGCACCGGCACTCCCGCCGACAGCACGCCCGCCGCCGGGCCGGGCGGCGCCGTACCGATCGGCACCCTCTACCCCGGCCTGGAACACCTGGTCGTCGACGAGGACGGCCGCGAGGCCGACGAGGGAGAGCTGTGCGTACGAGGCGTCCAGCGCTTCCCGGGCTATCTCGACCCCCAGGACAACATCGGGCGCTTCCTGCGCCGGGAGCAGGGGCGTACCACCGTGGTCGAGCGGGCCGATCCCCCCTCGGACGACCTCTGGTACCGCACCGGGGACCGGGTGCGCCGGAGCCCGGACGGGCTGGTCCACCTGGGCCGGCTCGACCACCAGATCAAGATCCGCGGCTACCGCGTCGAACTCGGCGAGATCGAGGCGGCGTTGCGCGCGGTACCGGGCGTCAACGAGGCGGTCGTGCTGTCACTCGACGGCGCCGCCGGGCAGGAGCGGCTCGCTGCCGCCTGCACCGCGCAGTCCGGCGCCCGGCTCGACCCGGACACCCTGCTGGCGGGGCTACGGGAGCGGTTGCCCGCCTATATGGTGCCGGTGGCCGTCAGCGTCCGTCGTTCCTTCCCCTACACCACCAACGGAAAGATCGACCGTACGGCGCTACGCGAGGCGCTGGCGCGGAACCTCTGATGAGCGCGATGAGGAAAGGCCCCGCCATGGACGTGGAGCCCGGCGCGACCACCCGGCGAGCCGCCGCACCGGCGGACGTGGCGGAGGGCGCCGATCGAGCGAGAGTGCCGGGGAGCGTGTCGGCCGTGGCGGGCGTGGTGGTCTTCTCGCTCACCTTCCCGGCCACCGCCTGGGCCCTGGAGGGCATGGGCCCGTGGACGGTGACCACCGTGCGCGCCGTACTGGCCGCGCTGATCGCGGGCGGCTGCCTGCTGGCCCGGCGGGTCCCCCTCCCCCGGCGCGCGCACTGGGCCGGACTGGCCACCGTGGCGGGCGGGTTGATCGTCGGATACCCGCTGATGACCACGCTGGCGCTGCAGACCACCACCTCCACCCACGCCGCGGTGATCGCCGGACTCCTGCCGCTGACCACGGCCGTCTACGGCACCGCGCGGACCGGGGTCAGGCCGCCGCCGGTGTTCTGGGCCGCCGCGCTGACCGGGGCGGCGGTGGTCGTCGGGTTCGCGTTCCAGCAGGGCGGCGGGACGTTCTCGGCGGCGGACCTGTACCTGTTCGCGTCACTGCTGGTCGCCGCGGCGGCATACACCGAGGGCGGGCTGCTGGCCCGGGCCATGCCGGGCTGGCAGGTGATCGCCTGGGCCCTGGTGATCTGCCTGCCGCTCACCGCCGCCGGCTCGGTGGCCGCCCTGCTCGTCGACCATCCGCACCCCACCGCGCGCTCGCTGATCGGCCTGATCTGGCTGGGCGCCGGGGCGCAGTTCCTCGGCCCGCTGGTCTGGTACCGCGGGATCGCGGCCATCGGCATCACCCGGGCCAGCCAGATCCTGCTGTCCCAGCCGCTGCTCACCCTGATCTGGTCGGTTCCGATGCTCGGCGAGCGCCCGCCGGTGATCGCGGCCGTCGCCGCGGTCGCGGTGCTGGTGTGCATCGCCGTCACCCAACGGGCCGGCCGATGAGCGAAGAACCCGGGCTGCTCATGACCCTGGGCCGGCGCAGCGGCCCGCTGGACAGCGTACTGATCCACCCCGCCGGCGGCGGGCTCGGCCAGTACCTCCGCCTGGCCCGGCGACTGGCCCGGCACGGCACGGTCTACGGCATCCGCGCCGCGGGGCTGCTGCCCGGCGAGCGCCCGGAGCGGAGCGTCCCACGGATGACGGCCGCCTACCGGGAACTCCTCGACGCGCTTCCCCGACCGCCCGCCCTGCTCGCCGGCTGGTCGCTGGGCGGCATCCTCGCCTGGGAGTTGGCCGCGGAGGCCGCGGCCGCAGGGACCGCAGGGGGTACGCCGCCGCCCGCCGTCGTCATGATCGACAGCCACCCCGAACTGGAACCGGACAACGCGCTGCTGCGCTCCCATCCGCTCGACAGCATCGAACACTCCGCCGGCGGACTCTCCTCGGGCTTCGAGCCGGCGCTGCTGCGCTCCACCGCCGCCGCCCATCTCACCGCCGCACGGGCCCATCGCGTCCGGCAGCCCAGCGACACCCCCACACTCCTGCTCGCCTGCGCGAGCCCCGACCGCGAGGCGCAGATCGCCCGCTGGCGCTCGCTCGCCACCCGCCTCACCGTCCGGGACCTGGACTGCGGCCACTTCGACGTCTTCACCCCACCCCACCACGGACAACTGCTGCGCCACATCCAGCCGTTCATCGACCGGCTCACCGCGGCACGCTGAGCCCGCCGACCCGCGGGGCGGCTCCCGCGCCGGACCTCCGGCAGCCGCGACAGTCCGCCGGGGAACTCGCGGGACCCGGCATCGCGGTGCGTACGCCCCGGACAGGCCCGCACCCCACTTGGTGCGCGTCCCCGTGCCAGGAGTCGTCCCCACTCCTCGCAGGCCGGGCGACGAACGCCCAAGCCCCTTCCGACGAGCGTAGGTCACAGGGTGCGCAGGGCGCCGCCATCGATGTGGATCATGGTGCCGGTGACGTAGGACGCCGCCGGCGACAGGATGACGGCGGCCAGGCGGCCGAACTCCTCAGGTGTGCCGTAGCGTCGCAGCGGGATTTCGGCGGTCCGTGCGGCGCGGGCCCGCTCCGGATCGTCGTTGGCCGACTCCAGGCTTTTGAGCCGATCGGTGGCGATCGAGCCGACAACGAAGCCGTTGACCCTGATGCCGCGCGGGCCCAGCTCGTCGGCGAGTGTTTTGGCGGCCATAGCGAGTCCTGGGCGCAAGCCGTTGGAGATGCTTATGTTCGGCCAGGGGGATTTCACGGACAAGGACAGCACGAATCCGATCGATCCGTCGAACGGGAGTACGGGTGCGGCGGCACGGGCGAGGCGCAACGCACCGAGGAATACCGACTCGAAGGAATCCCGCCACTGCTCATCGGTGATCGTGGTGATCGGGCCGGTGGGCGGACCGCCCACACTGATCAGCACGCCGTCCAACCGGCCGAAGCGGCGCAGGGCGGAGGCCACCATCCGCTCTGCCGCCAGGGCGTCCGCGTTGTCAGCGGCCAGGCCCAGGACGTTCTCCGGGCCGCCCAACGCCGCCGCGGCCTCGTCGACCGCGGTCTGACCGCGTGAGGAGACCACCACCCGAGCGCCCTCACCGACGAGGGCATGGGCGGCGGCGAGGCCAAGTCCCTTGGTCCCACCGGTGATCAGGAAGACTTTGCCGTCAATTCCCAGGTCCATATGACTCCGCCGGCTCCACTGACTCCGCTGTGTTCAGACGCGAGGAGCGCTGGTATTTCCTTCTGCTCACCACCGCAGGCCCGGCCCTGACTCTATCCGACGATCCAAGACGGCGCGTGCCACCGCTGGATGGCCCGGATCGGCGCCGTCTCGCCTTTGCCGGCTGGTCGGCTGTTCGAGTCGGCGAGCTGTTCGATTTCCTGGTCACGGTGACTGCGGAACGGAATAGCGCGCCGAGCAGGCCACCGGGTCGAGGGAGCGGTCGGCCGTATCCATGAGGCGCAGGCACCCCGCGGCGATGCGATCGGCGTCCCGGAACGCCTCCCCGACAATGCCCGACACGTCGAGGGAGGTGACCCAGGGCACGAGTTCGGTCGGCGGGCCGTAGCCGAAGCGCCGCGGGTGGGGCGTCCCGTCGGCACGGACGACCGCCACCGTCGCGGTGTCGACGTCGAGCGCTCCGGTGGCGTAGTCCCCCCGGCCGTCCGGGAGGGAGCGCTGGCGGATCTGGCCGGTAGCGGCGAGATGGCGCAGCAGCGGGTCGCTGGTGCGGCGGATGTCGGGCGCCGGCAGGTGGGCCTCGATCAGGCAGCGCGCGACGACCCGGCTGCCGCTCACCGCCGGTGAGTACGCGGCGAACCGCCCGGCGTCCTCGTCGGCCTCGATCAGCATGTGCGGGCCGACCAGGCAGACGACAGCGCTGTCCATCAGGGCCGACAGCTCCTCCAGCCAGGCGGTCTGCGGGCCCTCCGCGCCCACGTTGTCCAGGGAGGCGAAGGTCCCCAGGACGTGGTCGCGGAAGGACCTGCCGCTGATGCGGCCCTCGCGCGCGAGGTCGCGGACCTGCCGCCGCACCGCGCTCAGCGCGCGGCCGACCGCCTCGGGGCGCGCGCCCTCGGGCCGCAGGTCCGTATGCATCAACCGGGCGGCCCACTCGCGGTATTCGCCGGGGCTCCGGAAGGTCAGCCCCGAGGCCGGCTGGACCAGCGCGTCGACGTCGCGCTGGGAGGCGGAGGTGTCGTCGACCGGCACGGGGGCCGCCGGGGCGTTGCGCAGCCGTCCGATCTCGTGCAGGGCCAGCGGCCAGATGTGGCGGCGGAAGTCGATCGGGCCGCTGCCCGCGCTCTCCCGCAGGCGGGCGGCGAGGTCGACGCCCGGCGCGCAGAGCGGCTCGGAGGGCGGCTCGGAGGCCGACGAGGAGGGCTGCGGGACACCGCGGCCCGACCCCGCGAACAGCACGGGCTCGCGCCCGGAGGCCAGGTAGCGAAGCCGTCCGCTCGCCGCGCGCTCGTAGCGGCCGCCGCGTCCCGTGGTCAGCATCGCCACGTAGTCGAAGAAGTTGAGGCCGAGGCCACGGATCAGGACCGGTTCGCCGGCGGCGATGCCGTCAAGGTTCACGTCGGCCGGATTCGACGCGGGTACGTGGACCAGACCCCGGGCCCGGGCCCAGCCGGCGAACCAGTCCTCGCCGGCGTCGGGGAGCATGTCGACGTGGCCCTGGGCGAGGACGACCGCGTCCACGGTCAGCGTCAACTCCCGGCCGTCGGCCGCGGCGAGCCGGATCGCCTGGCAGCCGTTCGGGGCGTCGTCCAGCGCGCGGGCGGTGGCGCGGTGGTCGAAGATCTGCACCCGTGCGGGTGCGCTGCGGCGTACGTGGTCGAAGGCCCAGCGGAGGTAACTGCCGTGGAAGGCGCGGGTGGTGCAGGCCGCGGGGGTCAGCGAGCGGGCCTCCGCCTCCGCCTGAGGGTCGGCGGGAATGCTGCCGTCGGCCACGGCGCGGGCCCAGTTCCACAGCGTCGGCCCCGCGGTGGGCCGTGCGGCACGCTCGCCCGGCAGGGGGGATTCGCGGAACACCGTCACGCGTTCGCAGGGGCTGTTCATCAGCAGCGACCTGCTCTGGTCGCGCCGCCACACCCGCCCCGCGCCCGGCTCGTACGGGTCGATCACATGGAGGTGGACCGGCCGGTCGGACGCGGACGCGGCGACGCCCGAGCACAGCCGTTGCAGAGCGATCAGACCTCTCGGTCCCGCCCCCACCAAACCGATGCTGAACGGTTCAACCCGCGTCACGTAGGCTCCTTCGCAACGTCCTCACCCGATGGGGAAGCGTGCTCGGCCGGAGCGGTGTCCGGCAGGCCGGGCGCAGCTCCGGGCCCGGCCCCTGGGGCGGCCTCATGCCGGCCGCGAAGTGCCCCCTCGTCAATATAATTGACGCCCCGTCATCCCTCCAGCGAGCCTCGTCTCCGCGCGGGCCGGGGGCCGGGGTTTTGGCCACGTCCGGTGACGGGGAATCCGGTTCGCACTTTATAGTGAGCAGCGGTCCAGTTGGCTACGACTTCGGGGGCACCGTGGAGGGGGAGGTCTCGCGCCTTTTCGGCGACGGCGCCAAGCGCTATGACGAGGCCCGCTCGCGGCTGGTCCCCCACCTCAACGACTTCTACGGCCTGGCGATCGACGTGGCCGTGCGCGGGCACGGCCCCGCGCCGCGGGTCCTCGACCTCGGCGCCGGAACCGGCCTGTTCAGCGGGGAGCTGGCCCTCCCGCTGCCGAACGCCACCGTCGATCTGGTCGACTCCTCGGCCGCCATGCTGGCCGTCGCCGACCAGATGCTCGACCTCTACGCGGTGGAACGGACGATCTACGAGCAGGATCTGCGGGCGCCGCTGCCGCAGGGGCCGTATGACATCGTGATCTCCGCCCTGGCCATCCACCACCTTCCGCACCCCGACCAGCGCGACATCTACCGGCGGGTGCGCGAGGTGATGAGGCCGGGCGGCGTGTTCGTCAACGCGGAGCAGGTGGCCGGCGGCACCCCCGCCCTGGACGCGCTGTACGAGGAGACCTGGCACCGCGAGGTGGTCGCGCTCGGCGCGAGCCCGCGGGAGATCGACGAGGCCGTGAAGCGGATGGCCTACGACCTTCCCGCGCCCGTCGCCACGCACCTGAGCTGGCTGACGGAAGCGGGATTCAGCCAGGTGGACTGCCTCTACAAGAGGTACCGCTTCGCGGTGGTGGCCGGGTGGGTGTGAACGGGACCCGGGACCGGCCGGCGCGCGGGGCCCGACCGCGGGTGCGCTGACAGGCGGTCAGGCGGTTTCGTCGCGCGCGTCCTCGGTCTCCGTCCCGGGCGTGAGCGGGTCCCCCGGCGGGAAGTCGCCGTCCTCCCAGGAGGCGGTGAGGCAGCGGGCGGCGCGGGCGGCCTGGAGGCGCAGCCGCTCGATGTTGGGCACGATCCGCTGCATGGGGCCGCTCACCGACAGGGCGCCGAGTATCCGTTTGGGGCCGGTCATCACGGCCGCGCTGACACTGGCGACGCCGACTTCGCGTTCGGCGATGCTGTAGGCGGTGCCTTCCAGGCGGATACGGTCGAGTTCCGCCTTGTCGATGTCGCCGAACTGCTGCCAGTCGTCGGACCAGGCGAGCAGGATCTTCGCCCCGGACCCGGCGTTCAGCGCGAGGCGCTCGCCGACGGCGACGGTCTCCCGCAGCCCGGTGGGGCGGTCGACGGCTGCGACGCAGAGGCGCTCGCGGCCCTCGCGCACGTAGAACTGCACGCTCTCGCCGGTCTCCTTGTGGAGGGTGCCCAGCACGTCGCGGACCGTGGTCAGCCACGGCAGGGCGGCGACGGCCGCGGTGCCCCAGGACAGGACGCGGGTGCCGAGCAGGTACTCCCCGGCGCTGGTCCGCTGGACCACGTCGTGCGACTGGAGGGCGGCGGCGATGCGGTAGATCGTGGAACGCGCTATGCCCGTCTCCTGGGCGAGTTCGGCGGGTGAGGAGCCGCCGCCGGCCAGGGCGTCGAGAACCGCGATGACACGGTCCACCATGACGATCCCTGACTCTGTGCTTCGCTGCGTCAATCTGCTCTCCACGAGGACCGTCCGTCGCCTGTCAGTCCTCGGACGCTATCAGGCACTTTACCGGGTGCCTTCGCGGTCGTGCCAGGTCCGGTGGCCGGTGCGGCCGCCCCGGGTGGTCCGGATGGTCCGGTCCCGGGCACCGGTTCCCCCCGGGGCGGCCGCTCGCCGGCCGTGCGCGGCCTACCCCGAGACGGGGTTGCGGAGCACTCCGACTCCGGCGATCCCCACCTCCACCACGTCGCCGTCGTGGAGGGCCGCGCTGCCCTCCGGGGTGCCGGTGAGCAGAACGTCCCCCGGCAGCAGCGTCATCAGGGCGCTGAGGCCCGCGACCAGCTGGTGGACGCTTCGCACCAGGCCGGCGGTCGAACCCGACTGCCGGACTTCGCCGTTGACCCGGGTGGTGATCTCCGCGTGGAGCGGGTCGAGGTCCGTGGTGATCGACGGGCCGAGCGGGCAGAAGCTGTCGAAGCCCTTGGCCGTGGTCCACTGGCCGCCGTCGCTCCCCACGTCCCACGCCGTGACGTCGTTGGCGCAGGTGTAGCCGAAGACGGCCCCGTCGGCCTCCTCAGGGGCGATGTCCCGGCAGACCCGCCCGATGACGACGGCGAGTTCGCCCTCGAAGCGGGTGTCGCGGGAGATCCGTGGCAGGACGACCGGGTCGTTGGGCCCGATCACGGCGGTCGGCGGCTTGAGGTGGACCACGAGGCGGCCGGCCTCCTCGGCGCGGCCGCCGTAGTTCCGGCCGATGACGATGATCTTCCCCGGCTCGGCCGGGGCGAGCAGCACCTCCTCGTCGAACAGGACCAGTTGTCCCGACTCGGCCGCCACGCCTTCGTGGAGGTCGCGCACGATCTCCCCGAAGGTCTCCCCCTTCAGCAGGTGGACGGTCCCGGAGGCACGGTCCACCCGGCCGTAGGAGGCGCCCCGCTCGGTGCGCACCCGCACGATCTCCATCAGTGCACCCCCTTCGCGGCCCAGATGCCGGTCGTCGGGTTCCAGTCCAGCACCCGCACCGAGGCGACCAGGCCGGCCCGGGCGAACGGGTCGGCCGCCAGGACGTCGTCCAGATCGGACCGGTCGGCGGCGCGGTAGATCAGCAGGCCGCCGTTGACACCGACCACCGGTCCCGCCGCCAGCAGGACGCCGCGCTCGATCAGTTCCTCCAGGTACGCGCGGTGCTGCGGGACCCAGCCGGCCCGGGTGCCGCGGTCCCCCACGTAGGTGCGCTCCACGACAAAGGTTCCCATCCGGTGCTCTCCTTCCACGGTGTGTCGCCCCCCTGGTGAGGGGGGCCGGTCAGATGAGCAGTCCGCCGTTGACGTCGATGACGGTGCCGGTGGTGTATCCGGCCTCCTCGGAGCAGAGGTAGAGCACGCTGCCCACCGCCTCGGCGACCGTGCCGAGCCGCCCCACCGGGATCTTGGACAGGACCTGCTCGCGCTCGGCGGCGGGGCGCCGCTCCCACGCCGTCGCGATCCGCTCGGTGGCGATCGGGCCGTGCGCGACGGCGTTCACCGTCACCCGGAACGGCGCGAGTTCGTAGGCGACCTGCTTGGTCAACCCGACGACGGCCGCCTTCGCGGCCACGTACGCGGCGTTGCTGAAGTGGCTGTACGTACGCCCGCCGGCGGAGCTGAAGTTGACGACGCGGCCGTACCCGGCCCGCCGCATCGCGGGGACACACAGCCGGATCGCGGTGAGCACCGGGACGACGTTGCGGGCCAGGGACTCGCTCAGGAACGTCTCGTCGAGGTCGGTGACCGGAGCCACCCGGGTGTCGCCGCCCACGCCGTTGACCAGGATCTGCGGCGCCCAGCCGCCGCTGAGGGTCGCGAGCTGTTCCTCGGTGCTGCGCACGTCGGTGATGTCCACGTTCAGGGTGCGGACCTCCGTGAGCTCGGCGACCTGGCCGGCCAGCTCCTTCAAGGCCGCGCCGTCGCTGTCGAGGAGCACCAGCCGGTCGCCGCGGCGGGCGAGGGCGCGGGAGAGTTCCGCGCAGATGCCGCCCGCGGCTCCGACGACCAGGGCGGTTCGCGGGGTCGCGGTCACAGGTCTTCCGTCCTCTCCGGAGAGGTGCGCAGGTACGGCGTGAGGGCCGCGGACGGGGCGAGGCCGTGGCCGTGGCCGGCGACCGGCGGGGCCAGCCCCCGGTCACGGTCGATGGCGAAGGCGGGCTCGGTCAGCGGGGTGGGGAACCACTCGTCCTGGCGCCCGGCCTCCACGGTCACCGGGTCGTGCAGCCGGGCGGCGAGGGTCCGGCCGACCGACCACAGCGGCCCCACCTCGCCCACCTGAACGCCGAGTTGGACCCGCATGCCGTGGTCGGCCGCCCGCGCCGCGGTGCGCAGCGCGGGCAGCAGCCCGCCGCATTTGGAGATGCGCACGTTCACCAGGGACGCGGCGCCGGCGGCGGCGGCCAGGTCGACGTCCACCGGGTCCACGGCGGACTCGTCGAGCATGACCGGGACGCCGAGTTCCTGGATACGGCGCATCGTCGCCCAGTCCCGCGGGGTGGTGGGCTCCTCCAGCCAGTCCGGCCGGGCCTGGTCACGCAGCAGGCCGGCACCCTTGAGCGCGTCCTGCGGGTCCCACGCGCCGTTCGCGTCGACCGACAGGCCCACCTCGTCGCCGAGGGTCCTGCGCACCTCGACCGCCCGCCGGGCGGTCTCCTCCGGGTCGCCCAGCGCCTTGAGCTTGACGTGGGCGAGGTGGGAGCGCGCCGAGGCGCCGAGGGCGCCGAACTGCTCGGCGGGTGAGCGGCTGAGGTCCACCACCTGGCTGACCGGCCGCGGGGGCACCCGGCGTTCGGCCAGGGCGCCGTCGACGCCGGGGCAGGCGTCGATGACGGCCTCCATGGGCAGTCCGTGCCGGCGGCACAGCGCGTCGAGCAGGGCGGTCTCCAGTGCGGCGGCCGCGGCCGGTGCCCGTCGCAGGCCGCCCAGCAGCCGTGGCAGGTCCAGGTCGGCCAGTACCGCTACGGCGGGGCCGAAGTCGAGGCCGGACAGCAGCACGTCCAGCACCGCGGTGTCCAGACCGGTCAGCGCGGTGTGCGCGCTGACCAGCGTCTCGCCGGTGACGTAGGGCCGGGGTGCGCCCTCGCCCCAGCCCTGGACACCGTCCCAGCGCAGGTGGAGCAGGACGGACCGGGTGCGGCTGTGGGAGTGGGTGGCGTGGGCGAAGGGGCGGTGCAGCGGGACCTGTGCGACGCGGACGTCCAGGCCGGATATCACGCCTGGGTCCTCTCCCGGCAGACGGTGTGGAGCACCGCCGTGTCGGCCAGCCAGTCCCACAGTTGCCGGCGCACCGCCGAGAACTCCAGGTAGTGGGTGTCCGCGGCGAAGTGCACCTCGACCGCCTCCGGCTGGAGGCGGGCGAGTTCACCGCGCGCCACGTCCAGGTCGATGATCGCGTCCCGTTCGGGCGTGGCGAAGTACACCGGGCCGCGTACCGCGAACGGGCACCAGGGTCCGGCCGCGGTATAGGCGAGTTCGAGCTCGGCCATGACCGAGCGGAACCGGTCGCTGACCTGACGAAGCATCAGATGGTCGTTGGCCATGGCTGCCAGGTAGCGCGGATCGTCGGTGTAGTCGGTGTCGGACAGGGCGACCGGGGTGCGGCAGGTCCCCTCCAGCTTCAGCAGCTCCGCCATGCCGTCCCTGCCGAGCCGGGCATGCTGCTGGCCGAGGGCAGGCGCGCAGAACACGGCGGCGTCGGGGGCGATGCGCGTGGTGGACAGCAGCGCGGCGAGCAGGCTGCCGCCGAAGCTCTGGCCGACGACGGTGAGGGGCAGCCCGGGCGTGCGGTCGCGGACCACGTCGAACAGTGCCGCGTAGTCGTCCAGCACGCTCGCGGCGGAGGGGAGGTGGCCGCGCAGGCCGCCGCTGGCACCGGAGCCGCGGCGATCCGGCGCGTAGACCGCGATCCCCCTTCCGGCTAGTTCGGCGCCGGTCTCGAAGAGCCAGCCGGCGTGGCTCTGCAGGCCGTGGATGTAGAAGAGGGCCGCTTCGGGGGCTCGGTCGGTCGGGAGCCACCGGTGGAGGCTGAGCGGGGTGCCGTCCGCAGCGGGAAACTCCTCGGTGCTGCGTGCGACCGGTAACGTTGCGTCATGGTCCATGGGCATGGCGAGGCGATGACCTCTCATGGCAGAAGGGCTGGGGTGCCGGGGCCGGTGGCCCGGCGCGGTGGTCACCGGCGGACGGTCAGGCCCATCTCGGTGACGATGTCCAGCAGCGCGTCGTTGCGCTGTATCCAGTGGTGCTTGATCTGCATGGCCGCGGCTCCGCGCCGGCGCTGCTCCTCCGCGATCAGGCCGAAGCTTCCGGCGACGAGCGGCAGGACCCGCAGCGGGGTGAGCCGGTCGGTACGGCGCTTCTCCGCGTACTCGGAGTTGAGCCGTTGCAGCGCGCGCTCGGCGCCGACGGCGAGCTCGGCCTCGGCGACGGCGCCCAGGCCCTCGGGCCACTCCACGGCGATGACGTATCCGGGCGGGGTCCCCCACGAGGGGATGCAGGTGAACAGGGGCAGCGCACCCCAGGCGGGGGCGAAGGCCAGCCGCAGGGAATCGTGGATGTGGGTCTCGGTGAGCTTCTCGCCGGTGAACGAGCTGGCGAAGCCGGCCCGGCCGGAGAACTCCAGCCGGGGGACGGCGCCCACCTTGCCGACGACCTTGTAGACGTCCCCGATGTCGTACCGGTAGAGGCCGTTGGCCTGGCTCATCACCAGGCGGTAGGAGCGGCCGACCTCCACCTCGTGGAAGTCCACGGTCTCGGCGTCGGACGCGAGCGGGCCGCCGTCGTCGCCGTCCTCGTACGGGGCGAACTCGTACCACCCCTGGTCGACGGCGAGCGGGCCGGCCGACGGGTGGTCGTCGACGGGGAGGGTGACGATGCCCTCGGTGCCCGTCGTGCTGAAGGGCAGCTTCGGGATGCCGGGCGTGACGTTCTCCAGCCAGTCCCGGTACAGGCCGGCGGAGGCGGAGTTCCAGCACACCACCAGGGAGAGGTTGGGCCACAGGTCGGTGAGGCGCAGGCCCGCGTCGCCGCGGTCGAGCATCAGCTGGATGCGCCGGGCGAGTTCGGGATCGGCGGACGCGCCCTGGAAGGCGCGTCCGGCCACGGTGCCCTCGTGCACGTCCCGGACGAGTTCCGTTCCGCGCGCGGCGAGTTGCTCGGCCAGGCCGACGATCTTGGAGGGGTTGAGGGTGACCAGCAGCCGGACGTCGCCGCCCACCAGCAGCCGCAGCTTGCGGTAGAGGCTGTCGCCGTACTCCTCGTCGTCGTCACCGGTGAACCAGGGAGTGTCGTACCACGGCGGCACCCAGTCCTCGGCTCCGACCGCGCCGGGCCGGCGGGAGATGCTGTAGACGGGGAAGCCCTGGTGCTCGACGGCGACGGGGGCTCGCTCCCAGGACAGGTCGAGCAGGCCGGAGCTGAACGGGCGCGGCCGGCCGACCTTCTCGAAGTAGAGCCCCCACTGGGCATAGAGGCCGCGGCCGCGGTAGTGGTCCCGCCAGTGCCGGGTGCTGGGAACGTACTTGGGCAGCCCGGAGGAGCCGGACGTCTTGAGGAAGGCGTAGGGCGCGCTGCGGGTGAGGACCTGCGGCTCACCCGCCAACTGGCGCTCCACGTAGGGGCGGAAGCCCTCGTAGGCGCGGATCGGCAGGGCCCGCTTCCACTGGCCGGAGGTGGCGACGGAGCCCAGGTGGTGCTGGCGGCCGAAAGCGGTGCTCCTGGCCTGGTCGAGCAGGTCCTGGAGTACGTCGTCCGCCACCTGCCCGGGGTTGAGGCACAGCGCTCGCTGCCACGTGAGCGCGCTTTGCGTGCGGGCGAAGAAGTCGCCGCTGCCATGGAGTTTCGGCAGCGCGGGAGAGGATGTATGAAGATTCATTCCACTTCCCTCGGATGATGAAGCCGGAGAAATGGATCTCATTTCTCCGGCTTCAATCATGTCGCATATCCGTGCGAACGAAAAGGGAAACCGTCAGGCGTTGTTGCGGTTTTAACCTGCCCGCAACCGAGCGCTTGCGGCGGCCTTCAGACGCTCGCCGCGGACGCCGCATTGGCGCCGGCGATGCGGCCGAAAACCAGGCATTCGGTGATGTTGCTCGCCCCCTGGTAAAGGTATCCCCACACCGAGCCGAATTCTCCGGCCGAGAACAGCCGCGGAATCGGGTTCCCGTCGGTGCCGATGACCCGCCCCTGCTCGTCCCGCTTGGCGCCGCCCTGGGTGTTGAGGACCACCGGGTGCAGCGGGATCGCGTAGAACGGGGGCGCCAGCGGCTTCAGGGTGGCCGCCGAGCGGCCGAACTCGGCGTCCTGACCGTCGGCGCAGGCCGCGTTGTAGCGGGTGAGGGTGGCGGTGACCACGGACGCGTCCATGTCGAGCCGTTCGGCCAACTCTTCGACCGAGCCGGCCTCGACGATCCAGCCGCGCTCGACCTCCGCCGCGTTGTCGGGGCTCCAGCGGTACAGGTCGCGGTTGTAGCCGCTCGTGTTCCAGGTGAGCGGCCCGGCCAGCCGGGTCTGCTCGTTGAAAATCGCCCAGCTCGGTATCCGCGGGAACTCCACGTTCTCGGCGTCGAAGTGGGAGAACACCCGGTAGAACTCGTGCAGCTCGATTCCGGTCTCGTCGACGTAGCGGTTCCCGGCCCGGTCGGTGTAGATAAATCCGTCGGACGGGAAGAAGATGCCGAACGCCGCCTCGAACTCCGGTGCCTGAAAACCGACGATGGTGGAGGTGCGGGTCATGTGCCACAGGTCGGCGCCGACGCGTTGCGCCATACGTATACCGTCTCCGGTGTTGCCGGGGTTCCCGGCGAACTTCAGCGGCTTGGGCGGCGCGTAGTCCCATTTCAGTTCCGGGTCGTTCTCGAAGCCGCCGCAGGTCAGCACGACGCCCTTGCGGGCCCCGATCGTGATCTGTCGGCCGCCGGCCGTCGCCACGACGCCGACCACCCCGCCCGACGCGTCGGTGAGCAGGTCGCGCGCCGCGGTGCCCAGCCGGACCTGGACCGACCGCTCGGCCACGTTGCCGGACAGCAGGTTCCACAGCCGCAGGGACGGCGGGACGTCGGCGTCCCCGCGGATGCAGTACTTGTCGAAGTTCCCCCTGCCGCCGGGCACCTTGGGGAAGCCGGGGCCCTTGATGGTGCGCGGGTAGGTGCCGGAGACGATGAGCTGCTCGGGGATGTGCAGGTCGCCGCCGAGGTCGGCGGCCCACTTGACCAGCGAGCGCGCCTCGGTGACCAGCGCTTCGAGCACCGGGCGCGGGGTCGTCCCGAAGCAGAGCCGGTCGAGGTAGTCGGTGAAGCCCCGCACGGCCTCGTCGCTGTCCCGGGGGATCACGCAGTTGCCGCCGCTGACGCGGGAGTTGCCGCCGGGCTGGGCCATCTTCTCCAGGATCACCACCTCGGCCCCGGCGTCGTGGGCGGTGATGGCGGTGGCGGCTCCCGCGTAGCCGTAACCGATGACGACGACGTCGGTCTCCACGTCGAAGGACTGCTGCTCTGCCATCCGCATGTGTGCTCTCCTGACTGGTGAGTCTGGTGCGATGCGATTGCGTGCGCTCGACCGATCCGCCGGTCCGCGGTCAGGCGCGCGAGGGCTGCCCGATGCGCGAAGGTCTCCGCAGGACGCCCGGGTTGGCCAGGTACTGCGGCGGCCGCCCGTCGAGCAGGGCGGTGACGTTGCGGATCGCGGTGGGGGCCAGCGAGTCGAACAGCTCTCGGGTGTGCCCCACGATGTGCTCGGTGAGGATGACGTTGTCGAGCCGGCGCAGCGGGTGGTCCGCGGGCACCGGTTCCACCGCGAAGGTGTCGATCGCCGCGCCGCGCAGCCGGCCGGAGGTGAGGGCGCGGGCGAGCGCCGCCTCGTCGACCAGCCCGCCGCGCGCGGTGTTGAGCAGGACCGCGCCGGGCTTCATCCGGGCGAGCTCGTCGGCGCCGATCAGGCCGCGGGTGGTGGCGGTCAGCGGCAGGTGGAGGCTGACCACGTCGCTCCGGCCCAGCAGGGTGTCGACGTCGGTGAACTCGACGTCCGCGGCGCCCTCGGTGCCCGCGTAGTGCTCGGGACGCCGGGTGGCGACCAGTATCCGGCCGACCCGCCAGCCGCGCAGCCGGGCGACCACCTCGCGGGCGATCCGCCCGTAGCCCAGCAGGCCGACCGTGGAGCCGGCCAGCATCCGGCCGGTCTGCTCGTAGGGTGCGGGCCTGGCCAGGGAGCGCGCCAACTGAGCTTGTTTGGCGGGGAGTTCGAGCATGAGGGCGGACATCAGCATGACCGTGGACTCGGCCATGCTCTCCATGTTCTGCGGGGTGGCCCCGTTGGCGACCAGGACGCCGTGGGCGGTGGCCGCGTTCAGGTCGCAGGACGCGGTGCTGCTGGAGGCGAAGACCACGCCCCGCAGGTTCTCCGCCCAGCCCATCAGCTCCGGTCCGATCAGCGTCCGCGAGCTGATCACGGCCACGGACGCCCGGGAGAAGTAGCGCGGCCACTGGTGCGGCGGGTAGTCGGTCCTGGCCGGCGCGGGCTCGGCGGGCCCTCGAACGACCCGTACCCCTGCCCGCTCGAAGTGCTCCGCCACCTGCGCGAGTACGTCACCGAGCACGTGGTCGTCGCCGACGAATATCTCCGGAACCCGCGGCGTGGTGGTCATCGTCCCTCCCCCGTGGTGGTGCGGCGGTCCGGCCCCTTCATGTGACGCGCCGGACCGACCGGTTGTCGTTGTCCATGCCGAACGCGGCGGCCGCGGCCAGGAAACGCCCGACCGCGTCGTCGGTCATCCAGGCCATGTGCGGCGTGACCAGCACCCGCGGGTGCGCGGCCAACGGGTCCCGCGCCGGCAGCGGTTCCACGTCCAGGACGTCCAGGGCTGCACCACCCAGCAGGTCCGCCCGCAGCCGGCGGCGCAGTTCGGCCATGTCCAGCAGGGCGGCGCGGGCGGTGTTCACCAGCAGGGCGTCGGGCCGCAGCAGCGCCAGCCTGCGCGCGTCGAGAATGCCGCGGGTCTCGGGTACCGCCCGCAGGTGCAGGCTGACGACCTCCGACTCGGCCAGCAGCGTGTCGAGTTCGCGGCGCCGGACGCCGACGGCGCGCGCGGCCTCCTCCCCCAGCGACGGCGACCACGCCGCCACGTCCATGCCGATGGCCTGGGCCAGCCGGGCCAGCCGGGCGCCGATCCGGCCCCAGCCGACGATGCCGAGGGTGCGCCCGGCCAGATCCCGGCCGGCCACGGCGCGCCAGTCGCCCGGCGCGCCGACCGCCGACGGCAGGCGGTGGGCCAGAGCGAGCATCACGGTGAGCGTGAACTCGGCGACGGTGTCGGCCGCCAGGCCCGGCGTGTCGTAGACCTCGACGCCGGCCGCGCGCATCGCCGCCATGTCCACCACGGCGGCGGCCGGCCCGGCGATCACGACCCGGCGGGGCCGCTCGGCCACCAGCGCCTCGGTGTCCAGAGCGCCCGAGTCGAAGAAGTGCAGGACGCTGTCGGCGCCGCGGATACGGTCCGCCCACGCCACGGATGACTCGGGCGCGCCCGGGTGCACCTCGATCCTCAGGCCCGCCTCGGGGTGGCAGCGCCGCACCAGGTCGGCGAGGCCGGGGTAGCCGTGGCAGGCGGGCATGACGAGCGTGCCCGCCGCCGCGGCCACCACCGCGGCCGCCCTCGTGGGCCCGGCCGCTGCGCGCTCAGGCCGCGACATGCCAGTTGTGCAGGTACGGAAGGCGCTGGGCAACCGCGGAGATGGCCGCACCGGCTTCTGACAGGGTGCTCAGGGTGTCCCAGTTCCCGGCCACGAAGCGCCGGCGCTGCGACTCGTTGATGGTCACCGGCCAGCGCAGAGAGCCGGCCCGCAACTCGCTCCGCTCCAGGTCGACGACCACTTCGAGGGCCGGGTCCGCGTCCACCGCGGCCCGCGCCGCGGCGGCGTCGACGGGCGTCAGCAGCACGCACGGCAGGCCGATGGTCGCCGAGTTGCCGCTGAAGATCTCGCCGAAGCTCACTCCGGCGATCGCCCGGATGCCCCAGCGGTGGAGCGCTTGCGGGGCGTGCTCGCGCGAGGAGCCGCAGCCGAAGTTCTCCGCGGTCAGCAGGATGGACGCGGTGGCGTGCTCGGGCGCGTCGAACGGGTGCGCCCGGCCCGCCGCGGTGGCGATGCGGCGGTCGCCCTCGAAGACGTGGTCGCCGAGCGCGTCAAAGGTGAGCGACTTCAGGTGCCGGGCGGGGATGATCCGGTCCGTGTCGATGTCGTCGCCGTGCAGCGCGATGGCTGTGCCGCGCACGGAGACCAGGGGTTGAACGGGGATCGCCATGGGGGTGCCTCTCTCGGATTTTCGGTGTGGCGGGCGGGTCACGCGGCGCGGGAGCCCGATGCGTCGGCCGGGCGGGGCCGGTCGGGTCACGCGGGCCGTACGGGCTGTGCGGGCCGTGCAAGCCGTGCGGGGGTCACGCGAGCCGTGCGAGTCACACAGGCCGTGCGAGCCGTGCAAGCCGTGCGGGCCATGCAAGCCGTACGAGCCGCGCGGGCCGTTCGGGTCACGCGGGCCGGTTGGGCCGTTCAGGCCGGTCGCATCCTCTGGCCGGCCGGTTGAATCGCCCCGCGGCCGGTCGGCCGGATTCGTTCAGACCGGTCTGACCGGTCAGACCGGTCGAGCGGAGTCGGGACCGGCCGGGATCAGTCGAGACCCGTCGGCGAGGCCGAACACCTCGCGCGGGTCGGCGACCGCGCCGCGCACCGCCGCGGCGGCGACCGCCAGCGGCGACATGATCAGGGTCCGGCCGGTCGCCGCCCCCTGCCGCCCCTTGAAGTTCCGGTTGGAGGACGAGGCCGCCGTCTCCCCGTCCGCGAGCCGGTCCTGGTTCATCGCGATGCACATGGAGCAGCCCGGCTGCCGGAACTCGAAGCCGGCCCGTTCGAACACCGCGTCCAGCCCTCGCTCCACCATCTGGGCCCGCACCTCGTGGGAGCCGGGGACGGCGAGGGCCCGTACCCCCTCGGCCACCTTGGCGCCCGTGCGCACCAACTCCTCGGCCACCGCCTCGAAGTCCGACAGCCGCCCGTTCGTGCAGGAGCCGAGGAAGGCCACGTCGATGCGGATGCCGGCGACCGGTTGGCCCGGTTCGACCCCCATGAACGCGCGGGCGTCCGCCAGGGCCGCCTCCTCGTCGCCGGAGGCCCGCCCCGGCACCAGTCCGTCGACCGGGACCGACTGCGCGAGGTTGACGCCCCAGGTGATCATGTGGCCGATGGAGGCGCCGTCGAAGACGACCCGGTCGTCGTACACGGCGTCGTCGTCCGACCGCAGCGAGCGCCACCAGGCGGTGGCGCGATCCCAGTCCTCGCCCTGCGGCGCGCTGGGCCGGCCGTCGAGGTAGGCGAAGGTCGTCTCGTCGGGGTTGCAGTAGCCGACGAGCGCACCGCCCTCCACCACCATGTTGCACACGGTCATGCGCTCGTCCATCGACATGGCGTCGATCACCGGGCCGCCGAACTCGTACGCGTAGCCGACGCCGGCCTTGGAGCCGAGGTGGTGGATGACGTGGAGGATGACGTCCTTGGCGGTGATGCCGGGGGCCAGTGCGCCGGTGATCTCGATGCGCCGCACCTTGAGCCGCTTGGTGACCACGGTCTGGGTGCCGAGCACGTCGCGCACCTGGGAGGTGCCGATACCGAAGGCCAGGGCGCCGAAGGCGCCGTGTGTGGCGGTGTGCGAGTCGCCGCACACGATCGTCAACCCGGGCTGCGTCAGACCGCGTTCGGGGCCGACGACGTGCACGATGCCGTTCTCCCGGCGCTCGGGCGACAGGAAGCGCAGCCCGGCGGAGGAGGTGTTCGCCTCCAGCGCGCTGATCATCGCCTCGCTGAGCGGGTCGGCGAAGGGGCGGGGGACGTCGTCGGTGGGGATGACGTGGTCGACGGTGGCCACGTTCCGCTCCGGGTAGGCCACCTTCATCCCGCGCTCGGCCAGCATCGAGAACGCCTGCGGGCTGGTGGCCTCGTGGATCAGGTGGAGGCCGATGAACAACTGGTACTGGTCCTCACCCAGTTCACGCACCACATGCAGGTCGAAGACCTTGTCGTACAGAGTCGAGGTCATGGTCGTTCTTCTCCTTGTGCAAGGGCGTGGACTGTGGTGGTGGAAAGTCAGGAGTGGCCGGCGGTGACGCCGCCGTCGACCAGTACGGTCTGGCCGGTGACGTAGCTGCTCAGCGGGCTGGCCAGCCAGAGAGCGGCGTTGGCCACCTCTTCGGGCGCTCCGAGCCGCTTGAGGGGGGCCCGGCTGCTGCGGGTGGCGAGCGCGCCGGCGTCCGCGTAGAGGGAGCGCAGGAGTTCGGTGTCGGTGGACCCCGGGCTCACCACGTTGACCCGGACCCCGGAAGCGGCGTACTGCAGCGCGGCGGACTTGCTCAGGCCGATCACCGCGTGCTTGGTCGCCGAATACAGCGGGCTCTTGGCGTGGCCCAGGTGGCCTGCCACCGAGGCGCAGTTGACGATGGAGCCGCCGCCCGACGCCAGCATCCGGGCCACCTGGTGCTTCATGCAGCTCCACAGGCCGTGCAGATTGGTGCCGACGACGAGGTCGAAGTTCTCCTCGTCGTCCTCGTGCAGCGGACCGAATCGGCCGAAGGTGCCGGCGTTGTTGAACGCCGCGTCGAGGCCGCCGAAGTGGCCGACGGTCTGCTCGACCAGATCGGCGACCTCGTCCTCCCGCGCGACATCGGTGCGGACGGCGAGGGCGTCGTCCGGGTGCGGCAGCAGGAGGCGGGTCTCCTCCAACTGGTCGGCGCGGCGGCCCGCGACGACGACGCACGCCCCGGCCCGCGAGAAGGCGACCGCGGCCGCGCGGCCGATGCCGCTGCTCGCGCCGGTGACGAGCACCACCTTGCCGCTGAGCCCGAACGCGTCGCTGAACGCCTGGTCTTCCGAGGGTGATTCGACGATCGAGGTGGAGGGTGCCACAACTACTCCCATCAGAGCCTGCGGTCGTGCCCGGGGACTTGCCCCCCGACGCCAGCGGCGGAGTGCTGTCCACCGTACGGGAATCGATTCTTGCACGGCAAGAGAAGAAATCCGGGCGCCGCCGTGACAAAGGCAGGCAAAGCGCCTCCCCCTGGCGTGTCAAATGGCCTGATCTCGTGGCAACATGACGCGAAGTCAAGGAACGCCGACAGCTGATCAGCTTTCAGGACTGTCCATTGGGTGAGGTGCTAGTCTCATTATTCGCAGTGGAGACCCTCGACGTGAAGGAACTGTCCGATGGCAGACGAGTCGATCGCGGGCGGGTACACGGGCACCAGGCCACCCCCGACGGCGGAGCCCGCAGAGATCCCCTCAAGCACGCCGGGCGGCGACCGGCTCCGCGTGGCCATGGCCTACGCCGGCGGCGTCCTCGGTCCGCTCGGCGGCGGCGTCGTCTCGCCGATGATGCTGCAGATCGGCCTCTCGCTGCACGCGTCGACGAGCGAGGTCGCCACCTCGCTCACCACCTACTTCGTGGCCTTCGCCGCCGCCCAACTGGTCTCAGGGACACTGGGCGAGCGCTGGGGCCGCAAGCGGACCGTACGCACCGCGTACCTCGTCTACGCGGCGGGGTCGGTGGCCTGCGCCCTGGCGCCGAACCTCTCCGTCCTGCTGGTCATGCGGGCGGTGCTGGGCGTGGCGAACGCGTTCACCTCCCCGCTGCTGCTGGCGGGACTGGCGGACATCGTCCCGAAGGAGCGGCTGAGCCGTTCGGTCGGGGTCTACGCCAGCTGCCTCGCCGCCGGCCAGTCCTTCGCGCCGCTGGTCGGCGGCCTGGCGGCCGGCTCGTCCTGGCGGCTGGGCTTCGTCGTCGTCGCCGTCGCCGCGGCCGTGCTCGCCCTCTTCCCGCCCCCCGGCGAGCCCCGGCCCGGCGCGTCGGCGCCGCCGTGGCGACCACTGATCAGCCGGCGGATGGCCTGGCTTTCGGCCGCGGCCTTCGCCTCCTACATGGGCGCCTCGGCGCTGCCGTTCCTGGTCTCGGTGTACGCCGAGGAGCACTTGGGCCTGGGCTCGGGGGTCACCGGTGTGGTCGTCCTCGGCTTCGGCCTCGCCGGCCTGCTCCTCGGCGCCTCGTGGGGCTCGCTCACCGACCGCTGCGGCGCCAAGCTCTGCGGGACCGTAGCGGCGGTGGTCAGCGCGGTCTTCGTCACGCTGTGCGGCACCACCGGCTCCGGAGTCACCCTGGCGCTCGCCTGGCTGGGGGCCGGTGTGAGCGCGTCCATGGTCACCGTGGCGCTCCAGAACCTCACCGTCCGGGCGGTCCCCGGCAACCGCAGCGGCTCCCTCTCGGCGGTCTCGGCCTTCCGCTACAGCGGATCGGCCATCGCCCCGCTGTGCTGGCTGCCGATCTACAACTCCTCGCCGTCCGCGTCCTTCGTGGCCGCCGGAGCGACCGCGCTCCTCGCCGCGGTGGCCCTCCCCCTGGTCCGTACCGGCCCCGAACAGCCGGCCCGCGCGGGCGCCTGACCGCGCTCCCCCGACTCCCCCGCACCATCGGTATCCGTCAAGTCTCGGACTCGTCGAGCAATGTGACGTCGGAAAGGAACTCCTGTGAGTGATCCCTCTGGTCTCCGCATCCTGGTGCTGAACGGCCCCAACCTCAACCTCCTCGCCGAGCGCGACCCGTCCCTCTACGGGCAGACGACGCTCAAGGAGATCGAGCAGCAAGTCACCTCCCTCGGCGAGGAGCTGGGCGTCTCGGTCACCTGCGACCAGCGCAACTCCGAAGGGGAGATCGTCACCCTTCTCCAGGACAGCCGCACCGCCTACGACGGCGTGGTCCTGAATCCCGGCCCCCTGTCGCACTACAGCTACGCGCTGCGCGATGTCGTGGACGTGATCAGCACCCCGGTGGTCGAGGTGCACATCTCCAACATCCTGGCCCGAGAGGCGTTCCGCCAGACCAGCGTCACCTCACCGGCCGCGCAGGGGGTCATCTGCGGCTGCGGCGCGTTCGGTTACGAGCTGGCGCTGCGCGCGGTGCTGCACCGCATCGCACAGAACCAGGCCCCCGCCGTCCGGTAACAGGGTGCCCGACCTTCCCCCTCCGCCCTTGGGTTCTCACCTCTCACGGTCCCCGCGACCCCTGCGATCCGCGGGAGTCGCGAGGGTCGCCAGGACCGTGAGCGCTGAGCGGGATCAGCTCGTGCCGGACGTGAATGCGGTAGCGGAGCCGTCGCATTCCGTCTAGCGGACAGCAGGTCCACCGCGAACGCCCACGAGCCGTGCCGCCTCCGCCGCATAGCTCCGGACAGGCCGCACCAAAGTGCCGACCGTCAGGCTGACAGCAGCCGCACCCGCGGTAGGACGGCGGGCGTCCATCACCGCGCCATCACCTCCAGGCGGGCGGGCGCCCTGGCACAACCACCACCCATGAGATGCGGCCCTCAGACAAGGCAGGTCGCGGCTACCGGGCTGCGTCGGCGCTCACCTCAAGAACCCGGACAACAGGGACATCCAAAGCAGCAGCGACCTGCTCTGCTGCCTCAGCGCTGAACAGCCCCGCGGTCACACTGAGGAGGAATCCAGACGTAGGGGGATGTTCAGCCTCCCGCTGTAGGGCGAACTTGTCCCCATTGGGCAGCGAGAACGCGAAGCACAGCCATTCGGCCAGATCGTCAGCCGCAATATCGGGGCGCCCCCAACGGCGATACAAGGCCAAGAGGTCGACTTCCATCAGCGCCAAATACCGAGCGTCCTTCAGAACCAGCTCATCTTCAGGTATTCGCCGCAGGCCCACCAAGGTCCTCTTCACCAGGCCCTCTACCTCACTTCAGCAACAGTGACGGGCGTCGGAATTCGGGAGTCGCTGCACCGTCGGCAGGCACCCGATGATCCACCAGAGACGCTACCCGGCTCCACCCTGAAGGGCGTTGTCCAGTGTCGGAGCGAGCTCGCCGATCCGCCACCCACCGTCGGACCGGCGCAGGCCGAACCTGCAATCTGCCGAGTTCCGTGCTCACGAGAGTACCGTGAGCACGATCTTGCCTTGGATGTGGCCCTGCGCGGCCCGCGCGTGTGCCCCGGCCGCCTCGGGCAGCGGGTAGGTGCCGTCCACCCCAACCCTGAGCACACCCTCGTCGAAGAGGCTCCCGATCTCGGCACGGCGGCACCGGAACGGAACTGTCCGCACGCGTCCTACGCGACCACCTCGCCACGTTCGCACGGTTCACCGGTCAGGGGCGCTGCTTCCTGCCCGCCCCCTCGTGGTCGCCGGGTACGATCCGCGAGTGATCCGGTCCCTCGCCCGCCGACCCCACCGACCCCGCCCGCTCGTCCTCGGCGTCTGCGCCGTCGTGGCCGTCACGACGGTGGGTTGGTACGCCATGGAGTCCGTGCTCCCGCGCTGCGGTGTCGTCGTCTTCACCGGCGGGTACACCCCTCTCGGCCGGCCCGACTCGTCCAGCGACAACGGGAAGGTTCGGACGGACCAGTGGTTGGCGGATCGCGCCTACCGGCAGGCGACTGCCGCGGCGGGGTGCCGTCCCCCGCATGCCCGCCGGCACGAATGGTTCGCCTGACCGATCCTCAGGTGCCGGTCCCGCCCGTCCGTGGAGTGCCGTCGTTCGGGGGCGGGTTCGGGGGGCCCGCCGGTCGCTGGTCGTGGTCCTGCTGGGCCCGTACGAAGTCCTCGGCGACCATCGCGGAGAGGTCGAAGTACGCCTCTCGGGTCTTGGGTCGCAACCTGTCGAGGTCGACCTCGGCGCCGGTGGCGAGGTGTTCGTCGAAGGGGACGACCTGGACTCCGCGGCAACGGGTCCGGAAGTGCGCCACGATGTCGTCGACCTTGATCATCTTGCCGGTCTCGCGCACGCCGGAGATGACGGTGATGCCGCGGGCGACGAGTTCGGCGTAGCCGTGGGCGGACAGCCAGTCGAGGGTGGTGCTGGCGCTGGAGGCACCGTCCACGGACGGCGTCGAGACGATGATCAGCTGGTCGGCCAGGTCCAGCACCCCGCGCATTGCGCTGTAGAGCAGGCCGGTGCCGGAGTCGGTGAGGACGACCGGATACTGGCGGCCCAGCACGCCCATGACCCGGCGGTAGTCCTCGTCGTTCAACGCCGAGGAGACCGCCGGGTCCACGTCGTTGGCGATGACCTCCAGACCGGACGGCGCCTGCGAGGTGAACCGCCGGATGTCCATGTAGCTGTCGAGGTACGGGATCGCCCGCAGCAGGTCGCTGGTCGTCGCACCGGTCTCCCGGCGCACCCGGCGCCCCAGCGTGCCCCCGTCCGGGTTGGCGTCGAACGCCAGGACCTTGTCCTGCCGCTCACTGGCGAGCGTGGCACCAAGCCCGACGGTGGTCGTCGTCTTGCCGACCCCACCCTTCAAGCTGATGACCGCGATCCGATAACACGCCGCCACCGGCGTACGGATCAGCTCCACCTTCCGCCTCCGCTCCGCCTCCTCCTTCCTGCCACCGAGCCTGAACCGGGACGGCTGCGCGTTGGCACCGGGCTTCGGCCTCGGCTGGTCGCGCAGCAGCCGGTCGGAGGAGAGCTCCAGCGCCGCCGTACGACCCAGCGGCGCGGCGCCGCCGAGGGGGGACGGGGCCGGCTCGGATCGCGGCCACCACGCCGGCGAGGGCTGAGCCTCCAGGGATGCCGCGAAGGCGTCGGCGAGCGCGCGGGCGGTGGGCCGCTCCCTCGGGTCCTCGTGGACGCAGCGGTCCAGCATCCGGCGCAGGTCCTGGGGCAGGCTCGCCATCTCGACGAGATCGATCGCGACACGGCCCTGGAACTGGCGCAGCGCCCGGCCGGCGCACGCCTCCCTCAGCAGGAGTCCGAGCACGTAGACATCGGTCGCGGAGCCGTACACCGTGCCCAGGTCGCCGAATTCGGGGGCACGGTACCGGGGCGGCCCGCGATGCGCGGACAGCGGTCCGGGCGGCCGGCCGTCGATCTGCGTACGTGTCCAGCTGGTGATGTACGCCGTGCCCCGCGCGACCGTGATCGACCTCGGGTTCAGGCCCAGGTGCACCATGCCCTTGAGGTGGCAGATGCTCAGCGCCTCCGCCAGATGCCAGCCGAGGGTCAGGAAGCGGCGGCTGCCGCCCAAGGGGCCCTCGGCGGCGGCCAGCGCCGTGAGCGAGGGCGCGGGCTCCGCGGCGTCGTCGGTGATCAGCTCGACCGCCAGCCACGGTGGCCGCTCGTCGATCCCCTGGGCGAGGACGCGGGGGGCGTACCGCCCGTTCATCCGTCGCAGTGCCTCGGTCTCGACGGACATGAGTTCGCGGGCGAGGGCGACTTCCGGGGTGCGCGGCACGCGGACCAGGGCCGACCCGCCCCGGGCGTCCCGGCCCAGGTAGTTCACCGCGAAGCCGCCCCGGTCGTTGCGCCGCAGCAGCCGGTACGGCCCCAACTGCCGCAGATCCTGGGCCCGCGGCTCCTCCCAGTCGCCGCTCGCGGTAGGGGCCTCCGCGGTGGGGGCCGGTTCGGGCCGCGAGGGCACCGGCGCTTCCGGCCCGCCGGGGCCGGCCGCCTCTCCTTCGGGTTCCCGCACCTCCGGGAGGCTCGCGCCCATCGTCCGCAGCAGGCCCGGGCCGAGTGCGGTGAACGGGCGCGCGGCAGCGGACAGCCTCGCGCTGCCGCCGGGATGCGGCAGCCACGCGGGGAACCGGTCGGGTCGCGGGTCGAGGGCGGCGAGCTGCCCGGCCACCGCACGGCCGGTGGCGGCGAGTTCGGCGCTGGGCACGGTGTCGAGGAGGATCTGCCGGGCGGCCGGGTCGAAGCGGAAGCTCTGCCGGTGCGGTGGCTGCCCGTCGGCGACCGGGCGCATGAGCCCGCCGAGGAAGACCTCCACGAGGTGCGCCGTCTCGCACTTCCACGGCACGGCCTGCTGGATCAGCCGCATGACCGGCACCGAGACCGTACCCACCACGGCCAGGTGGGCGGCCAGGCGGTATGCCTCGGACGACGCGGCGTCCCGGAAACGGAGTACGGCCTCGGCGGGATCGGTGCTCCGGGTGGGCGCCGGGTTCCGCCGCTGCGGGGCGTACTGCGGTGCCAGCAGCGGCAGGACCGCCGTGGTGCCGCCGGAGCCGACCAGCCGTGCCCACGCGGCGACCGACGCCGGCTCGGGCCGGAGCACCGGCACCGGCACGTCGTCGAAGTCCACGGTGCCGGACGGCAGGAGCGGATCGTCGACGGTCCACGTCCCGTTGGCGGCGGCCGCCTGACGGGACGTCACCCGCCACGGGTCCGCGCGGATGCCGGAGCCCTGCCACAGGCGCGGCGGCAGCACGTGCATCACGGCTGTCGGCCCCACTCCCGCCCAATGCTCGAGGACACCGCGCATCCGGCCGTCCCGCCACGCCTCGCCGACCCCGTCGCTCAGGACCAGGACGAGGCTGCGCCCCGACGGGTCGGCGGCTACCGCGGCCGGCAGCCGGGCGCCCGGCGTGAAGGGACGGGACGACAGGTACGGCGCGTCGGCGCCCCGGCTGCCCAGGCCGTGGACGCGCACGACGCGGAACGCCCCCAGGCGCTCCAGCAGCATGCGCAGTTCGGCGCCGAGCCGACGCCACAGGAGCATCGACAGGCCGTCGTCCACCACGAGCACCAGGTCCAGCCCGCGTTCCCGCGCGGGCCGCAGCACCACGTCGGGCAGCCCGGTCTCCGCGTACGCGGCGGCCGTCGCCGGCTCGTCCAGCTCGGTGCGGCGCGCGGCCGGCCGGCTGACCCGCAGCGGCCTGAGGGCTCGTCCCAGCGGGAGCGTACCGGCGCCCAGCGCCCTCTCCCCGGGCAGTCCGACCGGCAGGGCCGGTGTCCCGGGCGCGGTCGCCCCGGTGCCCGGCCGCCGGCCGCCGGCGTGCACCGGCACGGTCGCCGGCTCCGGAAGCGGCGCCGGGGAGTCCGCCGTCTCCGGGTCCGGCGCCGCCGGCTCCGGCTCCACGGCCGGTGCCGGGACCGCGCCCACCGCCTCGGCCAGCGGGGCGCGTGCGCCGCGCGGCACCCGGCGGGCCAGCCACAGGACGTCCAGCAACTCCGCCGGGTCCAGGGTGACTCCGCAGGTGTCGAGGACGCTCAGCAGCCGCTCCACCGGGCCGTCACACCGTCCGGCCCAGCCGGTGGAGCACCGCGTCCAGGAGGCCGTCCGCGTCGGTGTCCACGCCGCCGACGCGCAGGAAGACCGCGTTCAGCAGCTGGTCGGTGGCCAGTTCGCCCGCCACCCGGCGGTTCTCGAAGACCTCCAGCAGGTCCTCGGCCTGGGCCAGTCCTTCCGCTCCGAGGTGGGCGGCGACGATGTCCCGGAGTCGGTCGCGGTCCGGCTCGGGCAGGTCCAGCCGTACGCAGCGGCGCAGGAACGCGGGCGGGAAGTCGCGCTCACCGTTGCTGGTGATGACCACCACGGGGAACTCGCGGCACAGCGCCCGTCCCCGTTCGACCCGCACGTGCTCGCCGTTGTCCTCGGTCAGCACGTCGACGGCGGACTGCTCCTCGGGCAGCCGGGCCAGTTCCGGGATCTCGAACTCGCCGTCCTCGAAGGCGGCCAGCAGGTCGTTGGGGAGGTCCACGTCGCCCTTGTCGAGCTCGTCGACGAGCAGGACGCGTGGCCGTCCCCGGTGGGCGAGCGCCGTCCCGAGCGGCCCCAGCCGGATGTACGTGCCGATGCCCGGCTCCGCCTCGCCCCGGTCGCGGCTCAGCGTGGTCTCCCTCAGCCGTCCGATCGCGTCGTACCGGTAGAGCGCGTCCTGAAGGGTGGAACGGCTGTTGATCGGCCAGCGCAGCACGCGCCCCAGGCCGAGTTCATGGGCGAGGGCGTGTGCCAGCGAGGACTTGCCGCTGCCCGGATGCCCGGTGACCAGCAGCGGGCGGCGCAGGTGGAGCGCCGCGTTGACGATGTGCGTCTCCCGCGCGCCGATCAGATACGGCCGCCCCCCCGCACCCTGCTCGCCGCTGAACCGGCGCCAGGGCGGGGCGGTCGGCAGGTCCGGCCGCCGGGCCTGCCCGTCGCCCTTGAACAGTTGCCAGTCGTGGTCATGGATGTCGGTCATCGGTCCTCACGCCTCGGTGCCTTCGGGGTCGGCGAGCCAGAGCCCGTCGGGCAGTTGCCGATCCGGGTCCTCCCAGACGAGCGCGGGTCGGGCCGGGTACTTCGCCGGGTCCGCGTAGGCGTCGACCCGGAAGCGCCGCACCCTTTCGTGCAGGCCGTCGAGCGGCCCGGCGGGGCCGACCGGATCGAGCCTCGGCGCGTGGTCGTACCCGTCCGCGTTCCGGTCCCACAGCACCACCGGCACGCCCAGCACCAGGCAGGCGCGCAGCACCGTGTCGCGGTGGCCGCGGGGGCCGTGGATCACCACCCGTCCGCAGTCCCGGTCCTGCTTCAACCGGACGATCGCCGACTTCGGGTCGGTGGCGCGCCCGTCGACCACGAGGGGTTCGGCGAGCGCGCGGTCGGCCCAACGGCGGGCGAGCGCCGAGGCGTTGCGGCGTACGGCCTTGCAGCGCAGCACCACGTGGTACTCCTCCCCCAGCGGTGCGGCCAGGCCGTCGCCGGGGTCGGCGCCGTCCCACTCGTCCACGGGCAACTGGAGCTGCGCGTCGTCCACCCAGACCTCGACCAGCGCCGTGTCGCCCTCGCCGCCGTCCGCCGCCTGCCGGATGAGCCGGGCGATCACCGCGGCGGGCAGGGCCCGGTCGGGGCCGGTCTCCACCCGCGCCGGGGTGCCGTCCGCCCGGGTCCGCCACAGCGCGCAGCGGAAGTGGTGTTCCGGGTCGCCCTCGCGCCGTTCCAGTTCCACCACGACGGTCCGCTGGTGCCCTTCGCGCTGCCGGGCCGCCCACTCGGCGGCGTCCTGCCGGCGTTCGGCCAGCGCCGCGCCGGGGATGCCCAGCCGTCGCGCGACCCGGTCGTTCCAGGCGCGCAGCGCCGGCAGGTCCGTGCCGTTCGTACGGAGCGCCGCCACGTACTCGACCACGCGCAGCAGCGCCGGGACCCGGGGCGTGTCGTACGGGACGCGGGCGCTGTCCCCGCCGAAGGACTCCAGCGCCCGGACGGCCTCGTCGAGCGCACCGGACGGCAGCCGGGAGGCGCGCAGGACCGCGGGCAGGCGCGCGTACGGCAGGGCTCCCTGCGTGGCGCGGGGCAGCAGCGTCCGATCCGCGTCGCAGCGCCCGCCGAGGTGTTCCAGCAGTTCGTGGTGCTCGCCGGCCGACAGCAGCAGGGCGGCCCCTTCGCCGTGGGCGAGGCCGACCAGTTCGTCCAGTGCGGCCCGCCCGGCCCGCGTGGTCAGGGTCGGCGCGTGGATCTCCGCGAAGTCGGCGGTGCCGCGGGGGTTCCGCAGCAGGAAGGCGGCCAGTTCCTGGTAGGCGGGCGCCGAACCGTCTCGCGGGCGGTCCAGCCCGTGGAGTTCGGCGAGTTGGCCGGCGCGGTCGGCGCGGAGCACGGGGTCGCCCAGCAGGACGGCCAGCGGCTGCGCCATGCGCGCCACCAGGTGGCCGTACGGTGCCGGCGGCGCCGCGGTCAGCGCGCTCATCACGCGGTCGGGCACTCCGGCCGCGGCCAGTTCGGCGCGTACCGCCTGCCACGGGATCGCGATGCCCCGGCGGATGACGTCGCCCGGCGAGAACGGTCCCGCGGGCGCCGGAAGGTGCGCCACCACCAGGCCGACGGCGGTCCCGTCCGGCAGGCACAGCGGGCCGCCGCTGTAGCCGGGGCCGAGGGCCGCGCCCGCCAGGGTGCCGTCCAGGTAGCCGAGCGGGCCGTCGCAGGAGCCGACGTCCACTTTGGCGTAGCTGTACTCCTGACCGGTGCCGTACCAGGCCACCAGGTGCTGCCCCGCCACCATGTTCCGCCAGGCGGGCGGCCGGGCCGCCGAGGGCGGGTCGTCCCGCAGTTCCAGCACCGCGAGGTCCGCGAGCCAGCCCAACGCGCCGGGCTCCGCGGCACGCCGCGGTATCCAGTGCCGTACCCGCGCTCGCCGCCGCCCCGTCCCGGGCAGCGCCGCGAACGCCACGTCGACCCACGCGTCCGCGGGTTCGGCCACGGACTCCAGCGGCAGACCCAGGGCTTCGTTGACCACGTGCGCGCACGTCAGCAGCCAGCGGCCCGACATCTGCACGGCGGCGCCCGCGGTCCGCCCGCTCTTCGCGGCGAGGACCGTGATCACCGCTTCCCGACCGTGCCCGCCGCCACCGTCCACGGGCGGCCCGAACCACCCCATGGGCTACCGCGCCCCCGGGCCGGGCGCCGCGGGCGGGGTCTCCGCTCCGGACGCGGCGGGTGTGGGAGCGGATGCGGGCGCGGGCACAGGTCCGGGTACGACCGCGGGCGCGGGCACAGGTCCGGGTACGGCGGCGGGGGCCGGGACCGGCCGCCACGTGGCGCACACCTTCATACTCGCCTGACCGTTCGCTCCGACGATGCCCAACTTGAGGTCCTGCCCGATCTGGACGCCGAGTTCGACGCTCACCTCCTGCGGAGGGTGGTCCAGCGCACTCAGGCTGTCCTGTACTTCCTGGAGCACCAACCCGATCGGCCGCAGCACCCCTCGCAGCGTGCCGGCGGCCAGCCTGGCGGCGCCGGCCCCCCGTCCGACCGGGACGGGAGCGCTGAAACCGTCGGGCAGGTCGTCCGGCGCCCCCTCACCCGAAGGGGGCTGCCCGACCGGGGCAAGCTCCACCCGGACCAAGGAGTCGTCCGCGAGGCGGAGTTCGGCGAAGTCAGGCACTCCCCCATTGTGCCGCTCGCCGCACCACCGCGCTCCGGAACCGGCGCGCAAGCGGGTCAGCCGCCCTGGCCGGCGCTGCCGATCGGGCCGACCTCCACGCCGTGGCCACCGCTGTCCGTGCCGGTGGGCAGCGAGGCCTGGCCCGGCCAGCGCAGGGTGACCGACTTCGTGTCGTCGGGCGCGGTCACCCGCAGCCCCGTGATCCGGGCCCCGGTGCCGCCCGTCTTGTTGAGCGGGTAGTTGACGTTGAAGTCCACCTCCTGCCCGTTCTTGAGGCTCATCGTGGTGGCCGGCGCACCGACGCGCTTCGCGGACACCGTCCCCACGTTGGTCGTCAGATCGACGCCGGCGAACCCGGCGAGCGTGCAGGTCCGGCCGCTGTCGTTCTTCAGCCCCACCGCGACGCTGCCGGCCGCGTCGCCGTCGATGAAGGTGTCCGTCGCCGTGATCTTCAGGTCGCCGGTGCGGCACTTGCCGGCCTTGCCGCTCGCGTCGGACCCGGACCCGCCGGACGTGCTCTGCCCGCCGGAGCCCGTCGTGGTCTTGCCCGAACCGCCCGAGCCCGAGCCGCCGCCCGAGGACGACGTGCCGGTGGCCGTGCTCTGCCCGCCGGAGCCCGTCGCGGTCTGGTCGGAACCGCCCGAGCCCGAGCCGTCCGAGTCCGAACCGCCGCCCGTGGACGTCACCGTGGACGAGGAGGTCGGGTCACTGTGCGCCGAACTGTCGTCGTTGTTGCAGGCGGTGAGCGAGAGTCCCGCGGCGACGATCACGGCGGCGAAGGTGAGCTTGTGGACGCGCATCTTTTCTTCCTCGGTGTCGGTTGGAGGCGCCGGTTGCCCGGTGCGAGTCGTCGCGAACCGGCGTGAGTCCGTACGAGTCGGTACGAGCGAGCGTTCCTGATCACCAGGACTCGCCCGGCCCGGCCGGCCGTTCCACCCAACTGCGCGCTAGGACACCCCTGTTACACACCCATCCCGGGCGCCACACGCACCACCACCGGCGACATCCCGCCCGCCCCGCCCCTCCCGCACCTCTCCCCCGCCCCGTCCGGCGCGGAAAACCTGTCCGCACGCTGTGTGCCGCGACGCTCCGGCGCGCGGCCGTCGACGGCCCGAGTCGGCGGTTCCCGGCCGGAGTTCCGCACCTGCCCGCGGCCGCCCCCGCTGGGACAGACCCGTGACCTGACGAATCTTGACCTCGACGACGGGGAATGCCCGCCGGGCGAAGCGCACCACCCCCGCGCCGGGCAACGAACGCCGCCCCACGCGAGGCGGCAAGCGCCGCAGCTACGACTGGCGGTCCACGCCGTGTGCCGACAGCCGCCGGGTGATCCGGTCGAACAGCTCCGTCAGCGGCTCGCCGACGTCGCGGCCGAACTCGGTGAGCCCGTAGGTGACCTGGGGCGGCGTCGTCGGCTGGACCTCCCGCCAGACCAGGCCGTCCCGGACCAGCACGCGCAGCGTCTGGGCGAGCATCTTCTCGCTGATGCCCTGGATGCTCTCGCGCAGCTCGTAGAACCGAAGGGCGTTGCTCCGCAAGGAGATCAGCACCCAGATGCCCCACCTGCTGGTCACGTGGTCGACCATGTCGCGCGCGGGGCAGTCGGTGTGAAACACGTCATACGGCTTCCCCGCCCCGGCCTGCCTGAACTGCGCGCCTCCCACCATGTATTGAGCTTACCTCAAGGTATGTCCTTACCAAAAGTTAGCCCATGCTCCTAGCGTGAAGGCCACACAGGACATCCGACAAGGAGCTCGAAATGATCGTGGTGACCGGGGCCACCGGCAACATCGGCAGGCCGTTGACGCGGGAACTGGCCCAGGCGGGCCGGCAGGTGACGGCGGTGTCACGGCACGCGGCGGCGGTGCCGAACGGCGTCCGCCACATGGTGGCCGACCTCGCCGAGCCGGCCGGCCTCAAGCCCGCGCTGGACGGCGCGAAGGCACTGTTCCTGCTGCTCTCCGGCGACCTGCACGCCGGCGGAGCCCACCCCGCCGACATCATCGGCGAAGCCGCGGCCGCCGGGGTCCGCCGGGTCGTGCTGCTCTCCACCCAGGGCGTGGTGACCAGGCCCTCCGGCCCCACCCGGATCGCGATGCGCGCCCTGGAGGACACCTTGCGGGAGTCCGGGCTGGAGTGGGCGATCCTGCGGCCGGGCGGCTTCGCCTCCAACGCCCTGTGGTGGGCCGATTCCGTCCGCACCGGGCGGGTCGTCGCCGCGCCCTTCGGCGACATCGGGGTGCCGATCATCGACCCGGCGGACATCGCCGCGGTCGCGGCGGCCTGCCTGCTGGAGGACCGGCACGCCGGCGGCGTCTACGAGTTGACCGGCCCGGAGGTGATCACTCCGCGCCGGCAGACCGAGGCCATCGCCGCCGCGCTGGGCTCGCCGGTGCGGTTCCACGAACTCACCCGCGACGAGGCCAGGACCGCCATGGCCCGGAGCATGCCGGCCGAACTCGCCGACGACACGCTGGACATCCTCGGTTCGCCGAGCCCGGCCGAGCTGCGCGTCAGCCCGGACGTCGAGCGGGTGCTCGGCCACGCCCCGCGCCCCTTCGCCGACTGGGCCGCCCGCCATGTCGACGCGTTCCGCTGAGCCCGGTCGGGGGCGCCGAACCGGCCTTCGTACGCGGCGATCCGCCCTTCGTGCACGGCGATCCGCGGCGATCCACGGCTGACGGTCCGGAACCCGGCCCGTTGGTCGGCGCCGGCAAGGCCCCCGCCGGAACGGAACCGGCGCGGTGGCCGCATCGCGCCGCGATCCGCACGTCACACGGCCGTACGCCCGGCGCCCGGGGCCAACCGGACGGGCGGCGGCCCGGGAGGCGGGCGGGCGCGGGGGCGTACAACCGTTCGCGGCGGTGGCCGGTCTGACGGGGCGGCGGGCGATCCGGGGTCTCCGGAGGCCGTCAGGCTGAAGGGGAGTGCGTATGTCCAGACCCAGACGTTTGTCCAGACCCGGACGTTTCCGTGCCGGCTCGATGACGCTGGCGGCCGCGGTCGCCGTCGTCGCCCCCGGCACCGCGGCCCACGCGTCCGCCCCGAGCACCCGGGTCCCCCCGGTGGTGGACTTCAACGGCGACGGCCACGCCGACCTGGCGGTCGGCGCCCCCGGCGGCACGGTCGGCGGGGGCGCCGGCGCCGGCTACGTCTCGGTGGTCTACGGCGCCACCGGTGGCCTCGACGCCGCCACGCACGCGAGCTTCAGCCAGAACACCGCGGGCGTGCCGGGAGGCGCCGAGGCGGGCGACCACTTCGGCGCCAAGGTCCTCCCGGTGGACCTGAATCGGGACGGATACACGGATCTGCTGGTGGGCGCCCCCGGCGAGGACGTCGGCAGCGCGGTCGACGCCGGCATGGTCACCGTGCTGTGGGGCGGCGCGAAGGGCCTGGCCGGCGGGACCGCGGTCGACACCGGCGCCGTCGCCGGCCGGCATACGGGTCAGACGCTCGCGGCCGGCGACTTCGACGGGGACGGCGGCGTCGACATCGCGTATCTCACCGGCGCCGACATCCAAGTCCTCTCCGGCGTCGGCACGGACGGGCGCCCGGACCACCAGGGCACCATCGTGACCTGGGAGGCGATGGGCAACGCCGGGATCATCACGGACGACCTGGCCGCGGGGGATGTCAACGGGGACGGCGTCAGCGACCTGGCCGTGATCGGCAGGGACGTGGAGACCCTGGACGACGGGCAGGCCCCGCTCTTCCTCGGCGGCTCGCACGCCGGCGACAACGTCGGCGGCCTCGCCTACCGGAGCAACCTCGTGGACGCCAAGGGCCACTGGCTGGAGGGCGACTCCGTGGCCATCGGCGACCTCAACGGCGACGGCTACGGCGACGTGGTCGTCGGCCACACCCACGAGGGCTACTACACCGACTCGCTGATCCCGTCCAAGGGCGGCGCGATCGGGGTGGCCTACGGCGGGCCCGACGGTGAGAGCAGCACCGTCGAGCCGGTCTGGCTCAACCAGGACAGCGCCGGCGTGCCCGGCGTCGCGGAACCCGCCGACGCGCTCGGCGCGGACGTCGCGGTCGGCGACGTCAACGGCGACGGCTACGCGGACGTGGTGGCCGGCGCGCCGGGCGAGGACCTCGACGGCGTCACCGACGCCGGCGACTTCCTCCTGTTCAAGGGCTCGGCCAAAGGTCTGACCGGCACCGGCTCGCAGGCGTTCAGCCAGGACTCCGCGGGCGTACCGGGCGCCGCGGAGGCACACGACCGGTTCGGCCGGACCGTCGCCGTCCTCGCCGCCACCGGCACCGACCGCGCCCAGGCAGCCGCCGGCGACCCGAGCGAGAACGCCGGGAACGGCGCGGTATGGGTCCTGCACGGCACCGCGGCCGGCCTGACCGGCAGTCACCCCGCCAACTTCGGCGCGGCGACCATGCACACACCCGTCACCGGGTCCGCCTTCGGCAGCTCCCTCGGCTGACCGCCCGCCCCGAGCCCGGTGCGGCGGGGGTGGGAGGGGGTGCGGGGCCCTGGCGGCAGCGCGGCCCTGGCGGCGGGCCGTCCGGCGCACGTGTCACCCCGCCGGATGCCGTGACAGTGTCGGGTGCGCGCTGGGAGAGCGTGTCGCGGGCAACCCCTCACGAGTTCGAATCTCGTATCCCCCGCACCGCCTGAACAGGCAGGACGTGGACCCCGACCGCGAAGTGGTCGGGGTCTTCGTCTTGTGCTGGTCTCATTTCTGGTCTCGTTCATTTCCGGCAAATAGTGTATTTCGATCGGCTCTCTCAAGGGTGATGCCGCCGCCCCCGTCTGATCCGGTCGGCTTGGGTGCGCCAAGCTTGAGCTGTGCCGTGCGGCAGACCCCGGCGGCATGTCATTGCTCGTGCGAGATGAGGTGTGCCGTCATCGGTAAGTCAGGTGGGTCGAGGCTGGCGTCGTGGTTGGTGGAGTTGGACCTGCCGCGTGTGGAACGGGTACTGGCGGCGCGTTCGGACACGGTGTCGCCCCCGGAGCCGAGGTCGCTGGGGGAACTGGCAGATCGCTTGCAGCGTCCGGGGTCGGTGGCCCTGGCTCTGCCCCGGCTCGCGCGGCCCGCCCTGCAGGTGGCGGAGGCTCTGGCCGCGTCGGGGACGGCCATGACGCGGGACGCGCTCGCGAGCCTGCTGGGACTGACCGACGAGGGAGACGTCGTCGGCCTCGATGCGGCCCTGGAAGTCCTGGCCGATCACGCGCTCGTCTGGCCGGACAGCGACGGGACGCTGCGTATGGTGTCACCGCTGAGGCAGGCATGGGACGCACCGTTGGGGCTGGACCCACCGCTGGAGCAGTTGCTGGCCGGAGTGACGTCCGAGGAGTTGCGCGGAATGCTGGCTTCGCTGGGCGTCAAGCCGCCCGGCAACAAGCAGCAGCGTCTCGCGGCTCTGGTGGATCATCACAGCGATGCGAAGCGCGTCGTCGCGGTGGTCGCGCAGGCCCCCGCGGATACCCGGAAGCTGCTTGAACGCATGGCGAAGTCCGGGTCCCAGGGCCCGCGGTTCCAGGAGTTCGGCTCTCCGGAGCCCGCGTCCGGGCGAGCGGCCCGTTGGGCGCTGGAGCGGGGACTGCTGGTACAGGACCGGTACCGGTACGGGCCGACCCGGATGCCCGCCCAGGTCGCGATGGCTCTGCGTGGACCCGGTTGGCATGCGCCGTTCGAACCCGTACCCCCCGTCCCGCGGACCCAGCCGGTCACCGCGGAGGAAGTGGAACGGGAGGCGGCGGCCGCGCTCACGGCGTTCGCCGCGCTCACGGCATCCGTGCTGTCGGTGTGCGCTGCCAAGCCGCCCGCCAGGCTCAAGTCCGGCGGTGTCGGTGCACGCGAACTGTCGCGCCTCGGCAAAGCGGCGCGGTGCGACGAGACCGTCGTACGCCTGGTGCTCGAGACGGCGTACGCGGCCGGGCTGCTGGCACGGGACGGGGATCTCGTGCCGTTGACCGAGGCGTACAACGCCTGGTCCGAACTGGAGCCGGGCGAGCGGGTCCCGCTGCTGCTCCAGGCCTGGTGGGCGATGACTCTCACCCCTGCCGGGGCCCGCGACGAGGAGGGCAAATCGCTGCCCGCGCTCGCCGGGACACCGCCTTGCGACGGCTGCCGGCAGGCCAGGCATGGACTGCTCACTGCTGCGGCGGACCTCCCGGCCGGGCAGGGGGTGCGGCGTACCGCCGATCTGGGGTCGCTGGTTGCGTGGCACCGCCCGCTCGCTGATCAACTTCCGCAGGACGAGACGCCGTTCGCGACCGTCATCCGGGAGGCGGAAGTGCTCGGTGTCCTCGCCCGCGGCGCCCTGTCCGGCGTCGGGGCGGCCCTGCTGGCCGGTGATGCGGCAGCCCTGTCGTCCACCGCGTGCCGGCTTCTGCCCGCCGCCACCGGGACAGTACTCATCGGCGCCGACCTCACGGCCGTCGCCGCCGGGCTCCCGACAGCCGGGCTCACCGAACTCCTCGACTCCGTAGCTGACCGTGAGACCGGCGGTACCGCATCGATGTGGCGGTTCAGCGCTGAGAGCATCCGCCGGGCCTTGGACGCCGGACGTACCGCCGACGGCATCGCCGAGGGGCTGGCCACCGCCGCTGCCGGGCCCCTGCCGCAACCGTTGTCGTACCTGATCGCGGACACCGCACGGCGCCACGGGCGGGTTCGCGTCGCTCAAGCGGCCTGCGTGATCCACAGCGAGGACGCCGCGCTCCTGGCCGAGATCGCCGTGCACCGCAAGCTCGCCAAGCTGGGCCTGCGTCGGTTGGCCCCGACCGTGTTGATCAGCCGTACCCCCCTCGCCAAGACCCTGGCGGCGCTACGGGCCGAGGGCTACTCCCCCGTCGCCGAGGCCGCCGACGGCGCCGTACGCATCGAAAAGGAAGAACGGCGTCGGGCCGCCCCGCCGGTTCCCGCTCCCCGCCGCGCGCCGAGCAGCACGGGTTCACGGTTCCCGTCCGGCGCCGTCCAGCAGGTGAGCGGGCCCGGCACTCTGCGGGACCTGGCAGCCAGGCTGCGTGCCGCCCCTCCGTCGAGCCCGGAGCCCGGCCCGCACAGCGGAGTCGCCTTCGAGACAGACACCGAGGAGATCATCGCCGGCTACGCCGATCGGCTGTCCCTCACCGACGTTCGCCAGCTCGCCCACGCCGTCGACACCGGTCAGGTGATCACCATCGAGTACGACGCCGCATCCGGCGGTCACAGCGTGCGAAGCGTCAGCGAACTCGCCCTGGACCCGCCCTGGCTCCGCGCGTGGTGCCATCTTCGGGATGACGAGCGCGTCTTCACGCTGTCCCGCATTGCGAGCGTCATGCCCGCGTCGCCCCAGTGAGCACCGGAAAGCTCCGGCTGGCCGGTAGAGCAGGTTCTCAATACCGCGAATATGGTTCCTTGTACGGCGAGTAGGAAGGTAACGGTGACCATCCCTGAGGATCTCCTCGACGAGATCCGGACGGAAGCTGCCGAGCGCGGTCTGTCGGCTTACGTTGCCGAGGCACTGCGGGTCAAGCGCGACCGGGACCGGCTCGTGGAACTCGTCGACTGGCTGGAGGAAGAGCACGGTCCGGTCACCGAGGATGAACGCGCGGCGGCCCTCGACGAGCTGAACAGCCTCGACGCCGAGCACGCGCAGCGTTGACCTGGCAGCGCCGGAGAGGCCGCGTGAAGAAGCGCGGTAGCGAGCACCGGCCTCCGCTCAGGGCCTTCGTCCTCGACTGCGAAGCCTTGTCTCTCGGCGTACGCGGCGACCGGAAGATGATCGCCTGGCTCGACCTCGCGGCCCGGGGCGAAGCCGAGGTGGTGACATCCCCGATGACGTTGGTCGACGCGTACGACGGCCGGATCACCGAGCAGCGATGGGACTGGGTGCTCTCCCGCCTCAAAGTCCGACATCGGAAAAGACGAAACCCGACAGGCCCGCCGGCTCCTGGCCGATGCCAAGTTGCACGGTCACAAGTACGCGATCGATGCGGTGCTCGCGGTCGTCGCGCGTCGGCAGCAGGGCCACCGCCCGCCCTATCGTCAATTCGACCCCCGGACCGCGGACGACCGCCTGCCCGGGGGCACTGCTTGACGTGGCGGAGGGTGAAGCGGCTGCGGAAGGCCGAGCCGCGTGCGAACAGCCCGACGCGAGGACGGCCAACGCCACTCCGGCGATTCCTGCCCCGGGGCGCCTGATGCGATTGCTCTGGCTCATCTTTGCATTATGCCAAGAGAGCCGGTGAGCGGCCCCACCGCCCCGGCGTCGACGTGGATCGAAGGCCCTCGAAGCACCCTCAACGCACACCCTGGTCCGCAGCGACGACCGCTGCCACGAGGCCGGGAAACCTGAGGTCGAGGTCATCCATGCGAAGGCGCATGTACAACTTGTTTCCCGCATCGCGCTGGTAGACCAGACCGGCTTCGCGCAGCACCCGCCAGTGGTGGGTGCGGCTCGACTTGCCGACAGGCAGGTCGAATGACGCGCAGAGCCGCTCCTCCTCCGGCCGAGCGGCGAGCTCGACCACGACTCGCCGTCGGTTCTCATCAGCGAGAGCCAGCAGCACCGCTCCCACCTCAAGGTCAGCAACGGCCGGATGTGGCAACTCCTTCGGCGCCACGCCTCCCCCTCTCGACAAGGTACGTCTCGTGCCGTACCTTCCTGAAGGTACGCCACGAGACGTACCTTACTCCCGGAGGCGTCATGGCCGGCCCCGCACCTACGTCACGCCGCTTCCTCTCGCGCATCCGCTCGTCGCTGCGGAAGCTGCTGCTCCCCGAATACACGCCATTCATCACCCTCTGACCTCTGCAACCCCGATGGACCGGCACGCACGCGCAGCACCTCGGGCCGCCCATGTGGCTGCGCTACCGCGCCACGGCATACGGTGACGGCTCGGATTCGCCGTGGACGGTCGGGGCGTTCGATCCGGCCATGTGCCGGCGGTCCAGCAGCAACCTTCAGGGCGTCGGGGTTACAGGGCGACGATGCCCTCGCCGCCGATGGCGTGCGGGACGGTGACGGTGCCGATCTTGGTGAGGGTGCCGTCCGGGTGGGTGCGGAAGGCGTCGACGCCGCCGGTCGCGCCGGTCTGGACGTAGAGGAAGCGCTGGTCGGGGGTGACGGCGGAGTCGACGGTGCCGTCGCCGGTCGCGGTGTTGCCGAGGGGTTCGAGCGTCGCCCGGCGGGTCTGCCGGAAGCCGGAGAGCGTGTTGCTGCCGGCGTTGGAGGCGTAGAAGCGGTCGCCGGCACGGACGATCCAGCAGGTGGCCTGCTCGCCGGTGGGCGCGTTGTCGAGCCGGACGGCGGTGCCGTCCCGGCGGATCGCGAAGGTCTGTACGGCGTTGGTGCCGGCGTCGGTGACCACCAGGCGGCCGCGGTCGTCGAAGGTGAACCCGAAGGGCACCGACCCGTTCGCCTCGGTGACGGTGGGCCGGGCGGACAGGGCTCCGGAGCGGCGCACTCCGAAGACGTCGATGCTGCTGCCGCCCGCCTTCGTGGTGACGACCACCTGGGAACCGTCGGGGGTGAAGGACACCTGGCCGGGGGTGTGGGTGAACTCCGGTGCCGTGGTGGTGTCGAGGCCGAGGTGACGGTTCCCTCCGGCGATGCGCTCCAGCCGCCGGCCGCCGGCGATCCGGTAGCCCTGGACGGCCCCGCCCTCACGGGCGTTGAGGACATAGACCCGGTTCTCGTGGACGGTGACGCTGACCGGGAAGGAGCCGCCGGACCCGATGACCTGCTCGCGGTGGAGCCGGTCGCCGTCGACCGAGAAGACGGTGACGGTGTCGCTGCCCGCGTTGACGGCGAGGAGCAGGTGGTGCACGCAGTCGTACGCGAGGGAGCCCTGCGAGGCGAGGTGGTCGACCACCGAGCCGTCGAGCATGCCGCCCTTGCCACCGGTGGCGAAGGTGCCCCGCCGGTGCAGGGAGCCGTCGGCGGCCCGCCGGTAGGCGACGATCTCGTTGCCCGCGGTGTTGTCCGTCTGGACGAAGACCGGACCCCCGGACGCGGCTCGGTCCGGGGCGGGCGCCGCTGCCGCGGACGCGGAGGGAAGGACGAGCGCGGCGAGGGCGGCCGCGGCCACCGCGGAGGTGCCGGCGGTGCGGGCGAGGGAGGGCAGGTGCTTCATCGTTCCCCTTCGAGCAGGAGCGGGTTCGCGCGAGCGCGGCCCTGCCCGCGGCGCGAGCAGGTTGGGTCCGCCGCCAGGATCGGGCGAACGGCGGACACGAAACCCGACCGACGGGGCCAAACTCCGCCGTTGGTGTCAGCGACCCAGCCGAACGGCCCCAGGCGCGAGGATCGTCGTGGCGATCCGGAGGTCGCCGGCGACCGATGCCTGCCGCGGTACCGCACCCGGATCAACCGCCCCGAAAGCCCTTTGTCGCTCCGGAGGCATCGGACGGTATTCGGAGCGTGGCCGCGGGCCCGGGGCGGGACGGTGTACATCGACACCGGGGGAAACCGGTGCGGCGGGCGGAGTCGGGGTGGTCGGGGCCGGTGTCCAGGTTCCGGTGGCTCTCCTGGAACCGCGCGGGCAGGACGCCGCCGAGTGGGGTCTGGCAAACGAAGATCCGGTGCGGCTGCGGGTCCGTCAGTTGTGCGTCAGGTCTCGGGAGCGGTGGTCTGGAACCCGGGCTTGCAGGAGCCGACCCGAAGTGCGGACTCGTGGGAGGCGGCAATGACGTCCTTCACGGTGTCGACGCCGCGCCAGTGGTCGGACAGGCGGTAGCCGACGAGGCATCCGCCGCGGGCGGGTTCGGGAGGAACAGTTGCACGCGCGAGACCAACCCGGTTGTCTTCCGCCATGCCCACCCTCCGCACCCTGTACCTCGTCGAGTCCGCCGCGCCCCCGTTCTCGACGTCTCCCGCGCCGTCGCCGACGCCCAGGAGCAGGGCTGGGACGTATGCCAGGGACTGACCCCCACCGCGGCCGACTGGCTGGACAACGACCTCAATCGCCCCGAAGAGAGCGCCATATGACGACGACATCGCTGAATTCACCCGGCGACTTCGCCAACCCGATCCACGATCGCTACTTCGAGGACTACGTCCCCGACTCAGTCCACACCTACGGCAGCATCACCGTCACGGAGGAGGAGATCCTCGAATTCAGTCGACGCTTCGACACGCAGAGTTTCCATACCGACCCCGTGGCCGCTGAGCGCGGACCGTTCAAGGGTCTGATCGCCAGCGGGTGGCACACCACGGCGGTGATGATGCGGCTCTTCGCGGATTGCTATCTCAGCAAGGTGGCGAGCCTGGCGTCGCCCGGTATCGACGAGTTGCGCTGGCTCCAGCCGGTCAGGCCGGGGGACGCCCTGTCGATCCGCGCCACCGTGAAGCAGGCCCGCGTCTCCAGGTCCAAACCGGACCGGGGGTTGGTGTACACATCGGTCGAGGTGCTGAACCAGCGGGATGAAGTGGTCATGACGCTGACCATCATGAACATACTGCGCCGCCGCCAGGAGTAGGCGCACTACTCGGGGCGAACGCGGATCGAGTCCCTGTGCTGTGACCGTGCCGTCCTGGAAGTCCCCGGCTTCCGCCCCGGCGAGAACGGCCGTCAGCCGGCCGGACGCGGGCGGAGTGCCCGTCATATCCTCCGGGGTCCCATCAGTGGTGCGGTAGTTAGAACCGGGAGCAGGTGCGCAGTCGCATTCCGGAGTTCAGATGAGCTGGTGTTCGGCCAGGCTGCGTCCGGTCTGCTCGATCGCGTCGGGGATCGATCGCAACGGGCGTCCGAGGAGGGTCTCGGCGGTGGTGCGGTCGAAGCGCTGTTGTTGGCCGATCAGCCATCGGTTGTCACGCAGTTGGGGCTCGAACGCGCTGGCGAGCCAGGTGAACCAGGTTGGCATCGCTCGTGCGGGCATCTTCCGGCTTGCTTCGGGAAGGCGTTCGCGGATCACTCTGGCGACCTCGATGAGCGATATCGGGTCCGTGGCGATGATCGTGCGGCGGCCGGCGGCACTCGCGGAGGTCATCGCGGCGATGTGGGCGTCGGCGATGTCCCGCACATCGACCCACGGAAGCCGAAGGTCGGGGATCATCGGGAGTGCCCCCGACATGATCTGTTGGATCGCGGTGACTGAGGTGCCGGGATCGTTCGTCAGGAGTGGCCCGATCACCGCGCCCGGGTTGATGGCTGCAAGCCGGTCCGGGACCCCACGTTGCTCCACGAGCTCTCGCGCGGCCCGCTCGGCCTTGACCTTCGAGACGGTGTACGCGTTGAGGCGCGGATCGTCCGGGTCGGTCCAGTCGGCGTCGGTGTAGATATGCCCTTCGGGTGCGCGGGCGAACTGCATCGTCGCCAATGCCGAGGTCATGACCACTCGCTCGACGCCCCCATCCAGCGCCGCTCCGACCGCTCGGGTCGCCCCCTCGACGGCGGGACGGATCAGCTCGTCCGGGTCTTTCGGTTTTGCCAGCACGAACGGGGAGGCCACGTGCAGTACGTATCGGCATCTGTCGACCGCTTCCGCCCAGCCCTGATCGGACATCAGGTCGAGCTGGCAGATCTCGAGCTTTGCGGTGTCGACGCCCGCTGCCGCCATCGCCGCATGCACCTCGCCGATACGAGAGCGCGACCTCACCGAGCCACGTACCGCGTATCCGCGGCGCAACAGCTCGGCTGTGATGTGACCACCGATGAACCCCGAGATACCCGTGACCAGCACCAGGTCCGTCATATCCACTCCATCCCACCATCTTGACAGTGAGCAGTTTACGAAAGATCTGCTCACTGTCAAGATGGTGGGATGGACACGGAACCACTCACCGGGGATCGGTACCATCACGGCAACCTGCGCGCCGCGCTGCTCGACAGCGCGCTCGTCGTGCTGACCGAGAAAGGTGTCGCCGGGTTCAGCATGCGCGAAGCCGCGCGACGGGCGGGGGTGTCGCAGTCTGCTCCCAAGCATCACTTCGGTGACGCGCGCGGGCTCCTCGGTGCGCTCGCGACCCGTGCGTACCGGCAACTCTGCGATCGGCTCGAATCACTCGAACTCGCTCGGCTCGATGCGCGAGAGCGCGTCACGTGCATCGCTGCGGAGTACGTCGCCTTCGCGGGTGAGAACCGTGCCTTGTTCGATCTGATGTGGCGGATGACGCAGTTCGACTTCACCGCACCCGAACTGGCCGAGCAGAAGCATCGCGCCCTCCGCGCCCTGGATCGGGGCCTGCGCGGCGAGGACGCGGAACCGGCGGCTTGCGACACCGACCCCGCACTGCTGCCGAGCTACGCGGTCTGGTCTCTCGTACACGGGTACACGACCCTCGCCTTGGAGGGTGCAATCGACAGCAGCAACCCGGATCCGCTGAACAGCGACCTGCTTCCCGCCATGATTGCGCTTCTTGACGTGACCGGCCCTCAGCGGACGAGCAATCCGTAGGAGATGAAGCACAGCCCTACCCCCCGATAGGAGAGCGGTCAGACGGGGACCGGAGGGTTGCAGTTCGGGCTGCATTCACGGTCGTTCGAGGGGGTCCATCTAACCGATTCGCTACCAATGAGCCGCAGGTCAGGATAGCGACGAACCCGCCTGAACCCCCGGACGAAGAGTTGGAAAGCGTGCCCAGGGCAACCCCTCACGAGTTCGAATCCCGTATCCTCCGCCAGCGCCTCACCGGGCACGACGTCGTTGGCCCCCGCTGCTCGCAGCGGGGGCCAACGACGTTGCATAGGTGCCCTGGTGGCGCTGGGCGGCTCCGGGCGGCCTGGGCAGGCGTCGTCGCCGAGCAGAACCATGCGAGCGCCGCTTCCCAGCGGAGCCCAGGCGTCGCTTGCGCCGGACCGCCTCAGCGGCCACGAGCCGGCGGCGGTCCCGCGTTCGTGCTTGCCAGGGCGCGCAGGACGTGGGCGATGAGGGTGTCGAGGTAGTCGGGGTCCGGCATGCCGAGGTGGAGGGCCATGCGGTGGTAGAGCGGGCCGTACAGCAGGTCCAGTGCCACGTCGAGGTCCGCGTCCGCCGGGAGTTCGCCTGCGTCCTGAGCGCGGCGGAGGCGTTGTTCGAACGTGGCGATGCGCGGCCGGATGAGGCGTTCGCGGAGGTCGTTGGCGAGGTCGGCATCGTGCAGTGCCTCGGCGATCAGTCCGGTGGCGGGTGAGGTGAACGGCGGGGTGAGGATGCTGATGACCTCGGCAAGCAGGGCGTGCAGGTCCGCGGCCAGGTCGCCGCTGTCCGGCGGGTCGGCTGCGACGTTCGCGGTCTGGTCGAGGAGGTCCAGGACAATGGCACCTCTGGACGGCCACCACCGGTAGATGGTCATCTTGCCCACTCCGGCACGCGTGGCGATCGCCTCGATGGTCAGCCGCCCGTAGCCGTTCTCCCGGCAGATCTCCTCAGCGGCGGCGAGGATCGCCCGGCGGCTGCGCTCGCTGCGGCGCGCCGCGTCCGGCTTCTTGGGCATGCCCTCAGTATAGACGAACGAGACGGAACGTCTCGTCTTGACACTGCGTCGGTTCCTCGGCCATGCTCTGGCGAGACGAAACGTATCGTCTCATCCGTGCATCGAGCCGGACCAAGGAGGACGGCGTGACCGCCGGAGCAGCCGCTCTCGACCAGGTCACACCAGCAGCCCTCCGTTCACACGCATGTGGCTGCGATCTTCGCTCAGGGTCCACGTCCTTGGAGGTTTCGTGCCCGTCGGCTATCTGATCACCGTGGCGCTCATCGCCTGGTGCACCTTCTTCGCCGTTGTCTCCCCGCGTCGGCCCGGCCCGGTGGCGAGCATGAGCTTCGTCTTCGGTCTGCTCCCCAACGAGTTGCCGTTCGTGGCCATATACGCCCTCGTGGCCTCCACCGCACTCGCCGCGGCCCAGGGTGACCTGGGGTCGACGGGCGCCCGGGCGGTGGCCGGGGTGGCCGCCGCCACCGTCGTCGGGCTGGCCGTCGCCGCCTGGCGCGGCGTGCGGTCGGACCGGGCCGTCGGGCAGGCCCTCCGGGAAGGGCTGGGGGCCGACTGGCGGGATCACGTGCAGGCGCCGCCGCGCCGCCACCGGGCCTGGGCCCGCATCCTGCTGCTGCCGCCACCGGGCCTCCTGCGACCGCGCGGCGTGGAGCGGATCGCCAACATCCGCTACGGGGACGCCGGGCGCCGCAATCTGCTCGACCTCTACCGCCGCCGCGACGCACCGGACGACGCTCCGGTCCTGATCTACTTCCACGGCGGCCACTACTCCAGCGGCGCGAAGAGCCGCGAGGGGCGTCCCCTGCTGCACCGGCTCGCCGGACAGGGATGGGTGTGCATCAGCGCCAACTACCGGCTGCGGCCCCAGACCGCCTTCCCCGGCCAGCAGATCGACGCCAAGAAGGTCATCGCCTGGGTCCGCGAGCACGGCTCCGGGTACGGCGCAGATCCGTCGAGGGTGTTCGTGGCGGGCGGCTCGGCCGGCGCCAACATGGCGGCTCATTGCGCGCTCACCCCGAACGACCCGGCGTTCCAGCCCGGCTTCGAGGACGCCGACACCTCGGTGAGCGCAGCGATCTGCTTCTACGGCTACTACGGCCACTTCTTCGGCGAGCAGCCCGACGAGACGCCGCCGCAGGAGCAGCCCTACCGGTACCTCAACGCCGGCGCGCCGCCGTTCCTGGTCGTCCACGGCACCAGGGACCCGCTGGGCACCGTCGAGGGCGCCCGGAGCTTCGTCGGCCGGCTGCGCGACGTATCGCACAACGCCGTGGTCCTCGCCGAACTGCCCGGCGGACAGCACGTGATGGACCTCTACCACTCGCCGCGCTCCGAGGCGATCGTGGACGGCGCCGAAGCCTTCGCCGGCTGGGTCCTGTCCTCGCCCAGGTCGCCGGGCCCCACCCCGCACACCGCCACCGCCGATGCCGCCACCGCGACCGGCCCGCACGCCCGGAAGCCGGCCTCGCCGGCCGGCTCCTCCTGAAAGGCGCACCACCCATGTATGCAGTCAGGCTCCACGAGTACGGGCCCGCCGAGAACCTCCGGTACGAGCAGATCACCCCACCGGCCCCCGGCGAGGGGCAGGTCCGCATAGACGTCCGGGCCAGCGGCGTCCACGTCATCGAGACGAGGCTGCGGTCGGGCCGCGGAATCGGACCTCATCCCGCCCCCGCGCTGCCCGTCGTGCTGGGCGGCGAGGTCGCCGGCGTCGTGGGCGCGCTGGGCCCGGGCGTAGACGAGAGCTGGCTGGGCCGCCCGGTGGTCGGCACCCTTGATGCCCACGGCGGCTACGCCGAGCAGGCGGTGGCCGCAGTCGAGGCTCTGCACCGCATCCCCGACCGGATGGCAGCGGACACCGCGGTGGCGATGATCACCACCGGCTCGACCGCGCTCGGACTTCTCGACGTCGCCGAGGCCGAGCCCGGGGACGTCGCGCTGGTCACGTCGGCGGCCGGCGGCGTCGGAGCCCTGCTCATCCAGGCGCTGCACCGCCAGGGCGTCACCGTCGTCGGCGTGGCCGGCGGCCCGGAGAAGGCGCGGCAGGCCACGTCACTTGGTGCCGACATCGCCGCCGACTACCGTGACCCGGACTGGCCGCAGGCGGTCCACGATGCCCTCAGCGACAAAGAGATCGGTATCGTGTTCGACGGCGTCGGAGGGACCACCGGCCGCCAGGCGTTCGACCTTCTCGGCTCCGGGGGGAAGTTCCTCCTGCACGGCTGGTCATCGGGCACGGCCACCCAGCTCACCACCGACGACATCATCGGGCACGCGAGCACCGTGATCTGGGCGATCGGCCCCCAGTTGCTGCGACGCGCCGGCACCATGAAGGAACTGCAGGCCCGCGCGATCCAGGCAGCCGCCGACGGCCGACTCGAACCACTGGTCAAGCGCTACCCGCTCGATCGTGCCGCTGACGCCCACGCCGATCTGGAGGGCCGCCGCGCGGTGGGCAAGATCGTCCTCGTCCCCGCCGCAACAGCCGCCGGCTCCCCGGCCGACGCGCAGGCCGGCAGCCGCCCCGGTCGCTAGAACGAGCACTGTTGGAGACGCTGCGCGCGCCGCCCCGGGCGACGGCACGCGCCGAGCCCATCCGGCGCGATCGCGGTGACGGCCGCCGAACGACCCGCACGGTGCGCGCGTCGACCGTCATCGACTGGGCCTGGACTTCCCGCACTTGGCTGAGGCCGCGCGGGTGCACCGAAGCCGGCGGGAAGGTCACCCGCGAAACCGGCTACGTGATCTCGAACCCGACATCCCGACAGGCCCCTGGATCGCCGTTCGGCAGTTGCGGTCCCAGTCGCGTTCACCGGAGTTCAGCACGGCCCGGCCCACGGCCGTGCGACCCCTCCATCGCGGGTCAGGATGCCCACGAACGCTTCTGAACCCACGGACGAAGAGTTGGAAAGCGTGTGGGGGGCAACCCCTCACGAGTTCGAATCTCGTACCCTCCGCCAGTGCCTCACCGGGCACGACGTCGATGTCTCCCGCAGCGTGCTGCGGGGGCCATCGAGGTTCTTCAGCTCCGTTGCAGAACGCGGGACCGATGCGGTTCGACCAGCTCGGCCGCGGCGTGCCCGACGTCACCCAGAAGTTGCTGACCCAGACCCTGCGCACGCTGGAACGGGACGGCCTGGTTGCCCGGAAGGTCTTCCCCACCGTGCCGCCGCGCGTGGGGTACGAGCTGACGCAGCCCGAATGCAAAGCAGGCTGCTGAGTGTGTCCGTCGGTGGGCGCTCTCGCACGTGGGCGGGATTCTCCATGCGCGAGAGGCGTTCGGTGCGCAGGCGAACACGGCCCCCGGAACCGGTCGACTGACCAAGCGTTCGGAAGGGGCGGCGACCCTGGGCGGTCACAGGGTTGCTCTGCTCCGTCGTCATCGCGAGTGGGAGTGGTGGGTGTCGCGCAGCGCGGGGACGATGCGCCAGTCGCGCTGGAAGACGAGGTTGTGCAGGTCGGCGGCGAGGATGGCGCGGAAGGTCGGCAGGAGTTCGGCGGCCTGGTCCGGGGTGGCGACGTTCAGCGGCCACTCGGCGACGGTCGCGCCCCGTAGGTGGGGGTGGTGGAAGTCGGCGCCGTAGTGGGCGTGGAGGGTGAGGGGTGGGATCTCCGTGTGGAGCTGTTCGGGCCAGGCGAGCGTCCAGGTGGCGAAGCTGCCGCCGTGCGGGTCGCGGCGCGGGCCGGTGGCGCTCATGGTGCCGGTGCCCAGCAGGAGGTGGGTGTCGAACTCGGTGAGGACCTGACGGGCGGGGGCGTCCAGGAGGCGGGTGGCCGCGAGGAAGGCGCGTTCCTTGCCGGCTCGGTCCTGGTGCCCGGCGTGGGTCCCGTCGCGCAGGTCGGTGAAGTGGCGCATGAGGGCCGCCAGCGGGGCGGGAGCGGCGGGGTGTCCGGGGGGTGGCGTTTCCGGGGTCATCGGGACCGGTCCTTGCGGTCGGAGGTGCGGGGGTCGGGGGGCAGGTTTCGCAGGGTGCGGGCGATGGGTGGGAGCAGGTGCCCGGCGGGATCGAGAAGGTCGGTGTGCCCGACCCCCGGTGGGTGGATGAGGTGGACGGGGACGTGGGCCGCGCGCAGCATCCGCGCGTAGCGCAGGGTGTCGCCGCTGACGGGGTCGAGGCGGCCGGCGGCCAGGATCGCCGGGGCGAGACCCGTGTGGTCCTCGGCCTCGAAGGGTGTGGAGTGCAGGACGACGCCGTCGGCCGCGACGGTGGTGGGCGAGGTCCCGCGGTGGGCACGCCAGGCATGGCGCAGCCGGGCCGCGGTCGGGAACGCGAGGGGGTCGCGCCGGTAGCTGGACGCCCGGCACTCGGGGTCGAGCGGCGGGTAGGCCAGGACCTGCGCGTCGAGCCGCCGGCCGCGGTCGCGGGCGGCGAGCGCGGCGCAGGCCGCCACGGTGGCGCCCGAGCTGTCGCCGCCGACAGCCAGGCCTGAGCCGGCGACATCGCTCCGGCGGTGGGCCCACTCCAGTGCGGTCAGGATGTCCTCGACGGGAGCGGAGTGCCGGTGGCCCGGGGCGAGCCGGTAGTCGACGCTGACCACGTCCCACCCGGACAGGTCAGCGAGACGCGCGGTCATCCCGTGCCACCGGACGGCCGATCCGTACTGCCAGCTGCCCCCGTGGGCCCACACCAGGCAGCCGGCGGACGGCCGGTGCGGCCGGAACACCCGGGCGCTGACGGCCGGGCGGCCGGGGATGTCGACGTCGTACCAGGTCGCCGTGCCCACGGGAGCGGTCGGTGAGCCGATGAGAGACATGGCGGACTCCTGCTGAACGAGACGGAATCGGGGGTCGGGAGGGGACGGGGTACGGTCGGCGGAGGGGCGGGAGGCTGGTGCGTCCCGCCCCTCCCGGCCCGCAGGGCCGGCGCCCGGGTGGTGCTCAAGCCCCGAGCCCCTGGCGGGCCTTGCGGGTGCGGAGGAAGGTCGCGGCGAGGATGACGCCCAGCAGGACGAGGGCGGCGTTGACGGCGATGGCGATGGTGACGCCGTGGTGGATGGCGGTGGCGGTGACCGCACCAGAACTGGCGGCGGTGACGACCGCGGACATGATCGGCGTACCCATCGTGATCCCGACCTGCTGCGACATCGAGGCCAGGCCGGTCGCCAACCCCTGCTCGGCGTCGGGCAGTCCGCTGGTGGCGGTCACCATGAAGCCGACGATGACGAGCATGTTGCCGATGCCGCCGAGGAACGTGGCGGGCAGCAGCAGGGCGAGGGACGCACCGGTGGTGGTGCCGAGCAGGAGCAGGGCCGCTGTGGCGACTGCTTGGAGCAGGCCGCCGGCGATCAGGGCGGTCAGGGTGCTGGTCCTGGCGATGGCCTTGGGGGCCAGGAGACCGCCGATGACGGTGCCTGCGCCGAGGACGCCGAAGGTGGCGCCGGCCGCGAGCGGGGAGAAGCCGAGGGTGTCCTGCAAGTAGAGGGTGAGCAGGTAGACCAATGAGGTCTCGGTGACGAAGGCGAGCAGGCCGAGAGTGTTGCCCCAGGCGACGTTGCGGCGGGCCAGGGTCGCCGGCGGCACCAGCGGCTGGGTGACGTTGCGTTCGATGACGAAGAACGCGGCGAGCAGTATCAGGCCGACGGCCAGGCCGGACAGGGCCGTGGTGGTGGTCCAGCCGTGGGCGCCGGCCTGGGTGAGGCCGTAGACGAGGGCGAGCAGGCCGCCGGTGACGGTGAGGGCGCCGGGCAGGTCGAGCCGGGGCCGTTCGGTGGGCTTGGACTCCTTGATGACGGCCGGGGCGACGACGACGACCGCGAGGGCGACGGGGACGTTGATGAAGAAGGCCCAGCGCCAGGAGAGCAGGTCGGTCAGGGCGCCGCCGAGGATGGCGCCTGCGGTGAACCCGGCGGACATCAGGGCGCCGTTGGCGCCCAGGGCCTTCTGCCGCAGGGGGCCTTCGGGGAAGGCGGTGGTCAGCAGGGACAGACCGGCCGGGGTGGCGGCGGCGGTGGCCAGGCCCTGGGCGACGCGGGCGGCCAGCAGGATGCCGGGGCTGGTGGCCAGGCCGCCGGCCAGCGAGGACAGGCCGAGCAGGGCGATGGCGCCGATGAACATCTTCTTACGGCCGAGCAGGTCGCCGATACGGCCGAAGAAGAGGGTGAATCCGGCGGCGGACAGGGCGAACGCGGTGGCGATCCACTGCAGGTTGGACAGGGAGAAGCCGAGGCCGTCGCCGATCGCGGGCAGGGCGACGTTCAGGATCGAGAAGTCGACGGCCAGCATGAACTGGGCGACCAGCAGCACGGCCAGCACCACTTTGAGCCGGCCGGTGAGGTGCTCGGGCGGTGTTTCGGGTGCCGGGCGGGCGGTAGTGGACCGCGACGCCACCTTTGTTGTGGACATGGCACATGTTCCTTTCGATGCCGCCGCGAAGGCGCGGAGGGTGCAGGAGCGGAGAGGGAGCGCATCGGAGCGGAGGAGCGGGAGGCCGCTCGGCCTAACGGCACCCGAGTTCCGTTACGACCATGAAGGTAGCACGCGATCGCCCCTAAGGGAATCGTGGTTCCGATAAGCTGGTGTGCGGCACTACCGGCCACCGTCCGAGAGAGAGCCGGTCACCGTCCGAAGAAGAGAGCCCTTTCATGTCCACTGAGCCCGACACCCCCACCGCTCCCGGCGCCCGGCGCCCGGGCGGCCGCACCGCCCGCGTCCGGGAAGCCGTCCTGCAAGCCGCCGGCGACGCCCTCGCCGACGAAGGCTTCGAAGCACTCGACCTCGCCGAGGTCGCCCGCCGCGCGCAGGTCGGCAAGACCACCGTCTACCGCCGCTGGGGCAGCCCCGGCGCCCTCGCCGCCGACCTCCTGGCCGACATGGCCGACCAGTCACTCCCCCGCACCGACACAGGCGCTCTGCGCTCAGACCTCCGCGCCAACGCCCGCCTCGTCGTCAAGACCCTCACCGACCCTCGGCAGAGCCGCCTGTTCAAAGCACTGATCGCCGCCTCCCTCTGCAACGACCAAGCCGCGCAAGCCCTCCACCACTTCTACGACGTCCGCATCGAGGAATGGGCCGGCTGCGTCCGCGACGCCGCCAGCCGGGGCGAGGTCCCTGCCGGCACCGACCCCCACGCCGTCATCGCCGCCGTCTCCGCCCCCCTCTACTACGCCCTCCTCAACAGCGGCCGGCCCCTCACCGACGCGGACGCCGACCGCGCCGCGCACGCCGCGACCACCGCCGCACAGGCGGGCGTCTGGGGCCGGCCTGAGACCACCACCGACGCGTGATCGGCAAGGTGGAGCAGATCCCAGCGCCTGCTCGTCGTGGGCAGGCGTACGGCCGCCGATGCCCTGGGGAGTCGGCCGTGATGCGAGGCCGGGCAGGTCACAGACAGTGCGGTCCAGAATCGCGCGGCAGGTGACGCCGGCTACCCGGCCGGATACCTCAGTGCCTACTGCTCGCTCGTCTCGGCGGCCCCCACGAGCAACCCAGTTGGGTCCGCCCTCAGGAGGCGGCAGGCCAACCGCCGCGGCCACGCGCCCGCCAGCCTCTTCCGAGCGTCACGGAACCTGCGGGACGGGTTGAGGCTATCCATCGAGGTAGCGGTGTCTGGCGTCGGCGGGTGACCAGACGAGTCGGCCGTCGCGGATCTGCCACTCCGTCGTTCCCTCGACTTCGTGGCTGGCAAGGAAGAGACCCCGGACGCGGTCTCCGTCGTCGTCGGACGCCGGAATCCGGGCGATCTGTGCCATCTGGTGCGAGAACCAATCCAGGGCCGACGCGCGGATGTCGGCGCCATAGAAGAGGTAGCACGTCCAGTTGACCTGCCGTTGAGGGGTGCTCCAACCGCGGGAGTAGTGATCGTCCGCGTGGGAGGAGATGATGTGCTGGGCGGCAGCGAGTTGCTTCTCGTCACACTCCAGCCAACCTCTGACCGATACGTAGACGCCCATGTGCCGCCTCCCGGTGCGGAAGGCTACTCGGGGAACGGGCCGCGGACGGAGACCCCTCCGTCCAGAACGATCTGCTGGCCGGTGACATAGCGTGCCTCGTCCGAGGCCAGATAGACGGCCGCGGCGGCCATCTCCTGCGCGGTGCCGTAGCGGCCCGCCGGGATCTCCGGGACCCACTGGCCGGAGGAGGCGGCGCTGTTGACCGCGGTGTTGATCGCTCCCCCCGCGACGACGTTCATGCGGATGCCGTCCGCCGCGTACTCGGCCGCGACGGTGCGCGCCAGGCTGGAAAGGCCGGCCTTCGCCGCGCCGTAGCCGGCCTGCTTCGGCGCGGCCATGAATCCGGTGACCGAGCCGACGCTGACGATGCTCCCGCCCCTTCCCTGTTCCAGGAACAGGCGCAGGACACTCCGTACGGCACGGACCACGTAACGCAGGTTCAGTTCGTAGACGGTGTCCCAGTCCTCGTCCTCCATCTCGTGGAGCTTGACCGCGGGCACGAACGCCACCTGCCCGCCGACCACCGTGACCAGGATGTCCAGGCCGCCGAGTCGTTCGGCCCCGCCGGCGATCATGCCGTCGAGTTGCTCGCGTGAGCGGACGTCACCGCTCACCGTGTGGGCGGTGTGCCCGGCCGTCCGCAACTCCTCCATCGCCTCGGTCGACCGCGCGACGTCGACGTCGGCGACCACGACGTGCGCCCCGGCCGCGGCGTAGGCGCGGACGATGGCGCGCCCGATCCCTGCCCCGCCACCACCTATCACCAGTGCCTTCTTGCCGTCGAGCACACCCGTCCCGGTCATACGCCCTCCACCGTCCTCGAGTTGGACCAGACTAGCCTTGCCTCATGCAGAAGACCTTGGTGTCAGTACAGGCACAACTCGTGGACCGTGATTCCTGGGTGCGGCTGGCCAGACGGGTGGAAGCGACCGGATACGACGCCCTGCTGACAGCGGACCACCCAGGGACGTCCGCCTCCCCTTTCGTTGCCCTCGCTGCGGCGGCCCTGGTGACCGAGCGCATAAAGCTGGGCTCGTACGTGTCCCACGCGGGGGTCCGCGAGCCGCTGCTGCTCGCGTCGGATGTCGCGACGCTGGATGTGCTGTCCGCCGGCCGAGCCCGGCTCGGGCTGGGCGCGGGGCACACGCCGGTGGAGTGGGAGATGGTCGGTTCGCGACGACCCGACGTCGCCGGCCGGGTCCGGCGCTTCCTTGCCGTCGCCGAGGCGTGCCGTGCGCTGCTCGCCGGAGAGCAGGTGACCACGAACTCACCGGAATTGCGGGCTCGTCACGCTCAACTCACCGGTCCACGACCCGTGCAGGAGGTCGTCCCTCTGGTCGTCGGAGGTGGCAACACCGCACTTCTCCGATGGGCGGGCAAGAATGCCGACGTGGTGGCGCTCAGCGGCCTGGGCCGCACACTGGCGGACGGGCACAGCCACGAGACCCGCTGGAGTGAGGCGGACATCGACCGCCAGGTCGAGGCGGTGACACAAGGAGCTGAGGGGCGGGTCCAGCCCCCCGACGTCGAAGCCCTCGTGCAGGTGGTCGAGGTGACCGACGACCTGGAGGGAGCCGCCGAGCGGCTCGCGGCCACCTTCGGTACAACGCCGGCCGAGGTGCTCGACTCGCCGTACGTCTGGGTGGGGACGGTGGCCGAGATCGCGGATGCCATCGCCCGCCACGATCAGCGCTGGGGCATCACCCGCTACGTCGTTCGCGAGCCCCACCTGAAGGCCGCCGACTTGGTCCTCGCCCACCTTCGCAGCAGGCAGAGCCGCTAAGGCCTGCCGCCGTGTCGTTCGAGGTCGGGTTCTCCCTCAGGGATTCGGTCGAACGACTCGATGACGACACTGCTCAGGCCCGTCCGCAAGGGGCCCGGAGCGGGCGGTCCGGGTGCCGCGGAGCGCCGCCGCGAGGTAGGTCAGCCCAGGTACGGCCGATGCCGGCAGAGTTGGGCGGTCACCCGTACCGGGGAGACCTCCAGGCGGCCCGGTCCGTGCGACAGGACGGCGATGCCGGCTGCTGATGTACCGGCGAGCGCGGCGACCAGGACGCCCGTCGCGAAGGTCTCCGGTGATCCGATGCCTCCGACGGAACCCGAGCGCCCCGCTGCCGCGCGGCTGATCGAGGGGTTCGCCAACACCGTCAACCTCGAATACGGCACCGACACGCTGTCCACTCCCGCGCTACTCACGGAGTGGCTGCAGGAAGCCGGTCTCCTCGAGCGGGGACAACCGGTGAGCGCGGAGGCCCATGCCCACAGCGTGACGCTGCGAGCCGGCATCCGCGAGACGCTCGGGGTGAACGTCGGGGATGCCGCGGCATTGGACGTCCTCGCCGCCACCGACGACGTACTGAGCCTCCTGCCGCTGCACCTCAGCGTTCACGCCGAGCCCGCGGGCGCGGCCCACCCCGCCGCCAGGACTCTTCTGCCCGACCCGGCCCTGCCACCGGACGAGCGGGCCTTGGCGCAACTCGCCGCCGCCTGGGCGCAGGTGCGCATCACCGGAGATGCGGCGCGGCTGAAACGCTGCGCCGAGCACACCTGTGAGCTGGTGTTCTGGGACGCTTCGAAGAACCGCGGCCGCCGCTGGTGCCCGATGAGGGTCTGCGGCAACCGCAGGAAGGTCCGCCGCCACGCCGCCCACACCCCCACGCCTCCGACGGCACCGCGAGGAACACGGCGTCAGCTACGGCACCTTGGTCTCGTCCCACGGGGTCGACCACTGCTCCGGCGGAGAGAGGGAGGGCCGCTCCGGAGGACGGGGGCCGGGCAGCCGGAGTGCCCGGTCATGCCCGCAGCCGGTCAGGCACACCGACGCCCAGGGGGACGTCCGTGCCCAGAAGGCGTCCGTGCTCAGGCCACGTTGGTGAGCGGCAGCAGTCCGCGGCCGCCGAAGACCTTCTTGGCGACCAGCGTGGCGTTGATCGAGCGCGGCATCCCGGCGTAGACCGCCGTGTGGAGCAGGGCTTCGGAGATCTCGATCGGGGTCAGGCCGACGTTGAGGGCGGCGTTGATGTGTACCTCCAGTTCGATCTCGCAGCCGCCGAGCGCTGCCAGCACGCCCAGCGTGACGAGTTGGCGCTCGCGAGGGGGCAGCTCGGGCCGGGCGTACATGTCGCCGAAGGCCCAGGCGACCACCTGGTGGCCCAGTTCGGGCGAGGTGTCCGCCAGCGAGTCGACGATCCGCTGCCCGGCCTCGCCGTCGACCTGCTCCAGCACCTTCATGCCGTACTGGTATCGCTCGTCGCGGTTCACGGTTCCTCCAGGTGGGGTTGTTGTTCCGATGGCTCAAGCGTGCCCGGTGATGAGGATCGGCCTGCCGTTCACGCATGGATCGGTATGCTTTCCATGCCTAGGAGGTATGGATGGAACTACGCGTGCTCGGTTATGTGATGGCGATCGCCGAGGAGGGAAGCATCAGCGGGGCGGCCCGCCGACTGGCGCTGACCCAGCCGACGCTGAGCCGCCAGCTCAGAGAACTGGAAAGGCGGCTGGGTACCGAGTTGTTCACCCGCGAGGGCCGAGGTCTGGTCCCCACGGCCGCCGGCACCGCACTGGCCCGGCGGGCCGCAAAGGTGCTGGCGGAGGCCGAGGCCGCGCTGGAGGACGTCCGGCTGGCCGCCGAGGGCCGCAGCGGACGGCTCACCGTCACCTTCGCCGGGTCCGGCATCAACGGTCCGCTGGGCGGGATGCTGGGCCGCCTGCGCCGCGAGCTGCCCCGCGTCGTGCTGCGCCTGGAGGAGAGCTTCAGCGACACCGAGATGTCGGCCGGCGTCCTTGACGGCCGCTTCGACATCGCGGTGCAGCGCCTGCCGATGCGCGACCCGCGGCTCGTCGCCCAGCCCTGGTGGCAGGAGCCGCTGACCCTCTTCAGCCCCAGCGGCCACCCCCTGGCCCACGGCCGCGGCCCCGCCCCGCTCGAAGCCCTGGGGCAGATCCCGCTGGTGCTGTGGCCGCGGGAAACCTCCCCGCAGTCGTACGACGAGATCCTCGCGCTCTGCCACCAGGCCGACGTCACCCCCCGCATCGGCGCGGAGGGGCACAGCGTGCAGACGGTGCTCGCACTGGTCGCAGCCGGCTTCGGCGCGGCCGTCATGACCGACTCCCACCGCGTGCTGCGCCGCGTCGGCGTCACCGCCCGCCCGCTGGCCGGGACGACGACGACCCTGCACCTGGTCTGGCGGACCGACGACCACAACCCCCTGATCGAACGGTTCCGCACCGTACTGGCCGACGTGTGAAGCGGAGGCAGGGCGCTGAGCATCGTGGCGACGGGCACCCGGGGCGTGCCGAGCGTCGTGGCACCCTTCCGTCACGGACACCGTCTTCGAGCAGATCTTCCAGTGGTGACAGTCGGTGTCGGAGATCCGCGCTCTCCCCGAACACCTGGAAATGGCCGAGGCGACAGCTCACCACCTGGCCCCAGAGCCCGCGTAGCGTGCGGGGGTACGGCTCCGCGCGCGCTTGGGTGGCGGGGGCACCCTGCCGGTGGCCTGGGCCCCCGCCTGATGGTGGTTACTTCTTGACGTGGACGGTGCGCTGCGGCCCGTTGGAGTCGATGTGGTGGCTGTCGGAGGTGAACCAGACGACGGCCCAACTGCCGGTGCGGGTGGCTTTGCCGCGCAGGTGGTAGGCGCCCTTGGAGTCGGTCTTCACCCGGGTGACGTAGTGCCAGGTGGAACTGCCCGAGGGGCGGAACTCCAGGTAGGCATAGGTGTGGGAGATGCCGGACCACTTACCGGAGGTGCTGCGCTGCTCCACGTGCCCGCCGAAGGTCAGGTAGGTGTTCTTGCGGACCGTGGTGTGACTGGGTGTGCCGCCGGTGATCCGGGACGGGGTCCGGTAGATCTTCACGGCGGAGCTGTAGGACGGGGAGTAGTCCGGCGTGCCACGGAAGTACGCCCGCCAGTAGCCGTTGGCCTGGCCGCCGTAGGTCGCGTAGCAGCTGAACTCGTCCCCGGCCAGCCCGGAGCGGCCGATCTTCGTGGTGCCCACGGTGTGCCAGGTCTTGTTGTCGTACGAGAACTGGATCGTCACCGACTGGGTCCCCGACGCGAACTCCACCCCGTTCAGGTTGAGCCGGCCGTCGATCTTCGCCTCGCCGTACTCGTCCTCGCTGACGTGGAACGGGGTGACCCGGCTGGGCGAGGGCACGTGCACGTAGACCGGGGTCGTGGTCTGGCTTTCGTCGAGGTAGGGGTCGTAGTTGCGGTAGTTGTCGAAGTAGTAGGCCCCGGCGGTGCCGGTGGTGATCGTGAAGATGCCGCTGGGATCGGTGGTGGCGCTGGCGTGGTAGTACGGCGGTCCGTCGGCGTTGACCGTCTGCCCCGGTGTCGGCGTCCAGACGGTGCCGACCTTCCGCTCCAACACGCCGCGAAGGGTGGTGTGCCCACCCTTGGGGAGCTTCACGTCGGTGCTGCTGAGTATCCGTATGCGAGTGGTCTCGGCCTTTGCCGGCACACTGAGGATGGTGGAATCGCTGCTGTCGAGCGCGTACGGGTAGCCGGCAGTGGCGGTGCCCTGCGCGTCGAAGGTGCGGTAGCTGGCGGAGCCCTTGACCGTGACGGGCGCCGTCATCTGGCCGTCCGCGCCGACCGTGCCGGTGGCCACCGTGCCGGGGGCCAGATCCGGGTTGTCCAACGAGACCGTGACGCCCGACGAGTCGAGTGCGGCTCCGGTGGACGGGTCGGTGACGGTCACCGGAGCACTGACGGTGTACGAGCGGTGCTCGTAGTCGACGGAGCTGCGGTCGGCCGTCAGCCGACCGATCCTCACCTTCGCCGCGTAAGTGAACTCACCGACGTCCGCGAAGTGTTCGGTCGCGCCCTCGGTGTCGGTGACGTCGAGCGAGACGTCGTACACCCCCAGGACCGGCAGCGCGGGCCGGTCGGCGGAGATCTGTCCGCCAAAAAGGGGGTCGTACCCGAACGCGGTCGTGGTGCCCGAGTCCGGTGAATCCGTGGGTGCGCCGTGAGGGCGGTAGTGCGCGGTCATACCGGCGATCTGGTCGCCGCTGAGGCTCAAGACCGACAGGGCCAGTTTCCAGTAATCCGAGTGGGCGTTGCCCACGCCGTAGACCTCGAACTGGTCTGCCGGAGTGTCCGATTCCGTCGGGTCCGGCACGGGCGTGCTGTCCGTCGGGTCCGGCACGGGCGTGGCATCCGTCGGGTCCGGCACGGGCGTGGTGACGCCGGACGACGGAGTGCCCGGCGTTGATGTGCCTGGGTCGGCTACGGCGGCCGGCAAACTCAGCGCGACGGCCAGCATCGCGCCGGCCGTCACGCCTGGTAGGGCAATACGAAGTTTCACGTGGTGGTCCCCCCTGGGATGTGTGAATTGCTCGACCGGCCAGGCGTGTTGGCGTCGGCGACAGGATCGAACCGCACCAGCGTACGGGCGACCGCAGAGCGCCTCCAGCGGGTTGGAGTACGAGCTGGTTGAGGTGCCGGCCGCCGGCGTGCCCGTGACCGTGGCAGTTCGTCGTCGTCGCCTACGAGAACAGCCCTTCTGATACCGGGCAAGGACCATCGCCGGGCGGACAGTGCCGGAGAGGACGCGTGAAGAAGGGGCCCGATGCGCACCGGCCTCCGCTCCGGGTCTTCGTGCTCGATCGCGAAGCCTCGTCCCTGGCCGTACGCGGTGATCGGAAGATCATCGCCTGGCTCGACCTCGCGGCCCGCGGCGAAGCCGTGGTGGTGACGTCCCCGATGACGTTGGTCGACGCGTACGACGGCCGAATCACCGAGCAGCGCTGGGACTGGGTGCTCTCCCGCCTCAAAGTCGCCGACATCGGAAAGGACGAAGCCCGACAGGCCCGCCGGCTCCTGGCCGATGCCAAGTTGCACGGCCACAAGTACGCGATCGATGCGGGGCTCGCCGTCGTCGCGCGCCGGCAGCAGGGCCGGGCCACCGTCTTCATCCCGGATGTCGACGACCTCGAGAAGCTGGTTCTGGACACCGTCGTCAAGAAGGTATGACGCTGTCTCCGGTCTCAGTTCTGGTCTCGTTCGTCGCCGTCCGGTCCCGTTCGCAGGGTGCTTCGCCGATGCTTCCGTCCCAGGTCAGAATGCCCTCGCCTTCCTGCGAACCGCGCCGTGACCCGTTGGAAAGCGTGTTGGGGGCAACCCCTCACGGGTTCGGGCCCGACATCGAAGGGCCCCGCACAGTTCGCCTCGTGTTCCCTGATGTGCCCTCAGCTGCCTGAGCGCCGGCCCGCAGGAGCCGCCCGCGAGGCCCGCCGGTCGATCGGAACGTCGGTCGCGTGGCCGAACGCCTTCTTCGCAGCCGGTTCCCCCGCGTCACGCGAAGCCGCCCAGCCACCTCCGCGTGAGCCGAGGCACGCCGTACCGCCCACAAGCCCCGGCCGATACCGCGACACCGTGCACTCCGGCAGGCGCTTTGGTGCCTGAGCTGGGGCCATGGGACGTATCGGTGGTCCGGCTGCCGCGGGGGAAGAAACACCGTCCAGGCGAAGCGGACCCGGTGCAGCGGGCCCGTGGGTGATGTCCAGTGCCGGTGATCGCGTTGGCCAGGCAGGTACCGACCGCAGCCCGGACACATGCTCGGCTGGGGTGATCCACGCGAAAAGGCCGACTGTATGAACGAAATAGGGCAATCATCCGTACTTTGATGCACTGTCTGCCCTGGGCGGTCGGCGTGGTGAGGGACGCCAGATGTCCGACGGCGTGGGCGAGGCCATGGCTTTCCGGGAGTTCCGGCCCTCACCGGCCCGCAACTGGGACGAGCAGCGGGTGTACGGGCGGGCGGTGGAGGCGGTGATCTGGGGGATGCCGGCGGTGAGCATGGCGTTCTTCCGGCAGGGGGCGTTCGAGGCGTACGGGATCGGCTACCACGACGTGCTCGCGTTCTCGCACGCCGCGCTGCCCCGCCACGAGCTGCTGACGTCCAACGCGCAGGTGCCCTACGTGTTCGCGTTCTTCGACCTGCGCCAGGGCCCGGTGGTCATGGAAGTGCCCCGGCCGATGACCGGTCGCTGCTGCACGGGCAGGTGGTCGATGCCTGGCAGGTCAGCATTGCCGACATCGGCCCGTCCGGCGAGGACCGGGGCCGGGGCCGGGGCCGGGGTGGAAAGTATCTGTTCGTCCCTCAGGGCTGGGACCAGCCCCTGCGCGACAGCGCCGGCGAACTTTTCAAGAGCAGCGAAACCTACCGGCTGCGGGTACCGGCCCACGTGCCCGTCGACGACTTCTGGGCCGTGGTCGCCTACGACCTGGACAGCAAGTCCTACGCCGTCCGTCATCCGCCTCAACATCCGTTCCGTCGCAGGTCAAGATGCCTCTGCCCCTCGGGTACGGCCTCGCGACCCGTCGGTGGACGACGTCAGCGGACGCGGTCCGGGGCCGCCGCGGCCGTCACCCGTGGTCGGGTCGCCTCGATCACCTGGATCGCTCCTGCCGATCACGCTCCCGAGCGGCTCGCCGAACTGGTCAGTGCGGTCAACCGTGTTGTGACGCAGACACGCGGGGCCGGCCCGCCCCGTGTCCCAGGACGCCCGCACCCCGCACGCCCGGGCACCGGCTGTGCGGATTCCGTTTATCCGCCGTACGCCTTCTCCGTGTCTGATGACTGACGTCCACGAACGCAGCGGGGTACCGTACCCCGCATATCCACTGCCATCTCGTTCCGCATGGACCGGAGTTGACGGCTGACAACGTTGTCAGCCGTCCCTTTGAGCATGGGCTCGGACCGGGACATGCGGGCGTGCCGCACCGCCGGAGAGGCGCCATGCCCGTCAGATCTCATCCCCCCTTGCCACCCGCGACGTTCACGAGAACCGAGCGCCGGCGGCGACGGCCCCTGCGCGCGGCGGTCGCCGCGCTGGTCGCCGGCACCCTCGGCCTCGCCGCACTCGCGGGTGCCGGAACCGCCGCCGCTTCGCCCGCGTCGTCCGCCACGTCGTCCGCCACGTCGTCCGCCACGTCGTCCGCCACGTCGTCCGCCACGTCGTCCGCCACGTCGTCCGCCACGTCGTCCGCCACGTCGTCCGCCACGTCGTCCGCCACGTCCTCCGGCACGTCCTCCGGCACGTCCGGCGGCACGGACTACACGAAGCTCGTCGACCCGTTCGTGTCGACGGCCGGCGACGACGGCAACGACCTGCCGGGCGCCGAGGCGCCGCACAGCCTCGCCAAGGTCAACCCGATGACCACGCCGGACCGCAACCACTCCGGTTATGACTACAACGAGGACCACATCGCGGGGTTCACCGCCACGGACCTCGACGGTGTCGGCGGCTCGGGCGGCGGCGGCGACCTGCTGGTCGTCCCGACGTCCGTGCGGTACGGCAAGCGGCCCGCGCCCGGTACGTACGCGCACCCCTACCGGCATGACGACGAGAGCGCGTCGCCCGGCTCCTACCAGGTCGGGCTCGGGTCCGTCTCGGGGACCGACGCGTCGGTGACGCAGGACGCCGGGACGATCGACGCCGAGATGACCGCGACGACGCGCACGGCGCTCGAACGGTACGACTTCCCCGCCGGGTCGGCCCCCGAACTCGTCCTCGACCTCGCGAACAACTACACCAGCCGCACGCGCGCGACGATGAAGGCGACCACCCTCGCGGACGGGACCACCCGGATCACCGGGCTCATCGCGGGTTCGTTCAACGGCGCCGCGTACCGGATGTACTACGCCGCCACCACGAACGCCCCCGTCACCTCGCTGAAGAGCTGGGGCGACGACGGCACGCTGAGCGACGCGACGGCGCAGGACGGCACCGACACCGGCGCCGTCCTCGGCTTCGACCCGTCGGCGGGCCACGACGTCGAGTTGCGCATCACGCTCTCGCCGATCAGCGAGGACCAGGCCGTCACCGACCAGCAGAACGAGGTGGGCGGCCTCACCTTCGACCAGGCGCGGGCCCGGACCAAGGCCGACTGGAACAGCACGCTCGGCGCGGTGGCCGTGCACTCCTCCGCGACGTCCGACCCCAAGTCGACGCTCACCAAGGAGTTCTACACGCACCTGTACCGGATGTACGGGCTGCCGGTGAACGCCACCAGCACCAGCGGGACGTACCGCGGTGTCGACGGCGCGGTGCACCGGACGAACGGGTTCACGTACTACGACGGCTGGTCCACCTGGGACGACTTCCGCAAGTACTCCGTCGAGGCGTACGTCGACCCGGCCACCTACCGGGACCTGGTGCAGTCGCTCATCGAGCTCTTCGCCGACGCGCACACCTCCGGCAAGAGCCTCGGCAGCCTCACCCAGTCGGTCCCGACCGTGCGCTGGGAGCGCTCGGCGGTGGTGATCGCCGACGCGCTGTCGAAGGGGTACAAGAACTTCGACCGGCTCGACGAGGCATACCCGGCGCTGCTGTCGTACGCCGGGTACTACACGGGAGCGCAGCTGCGCCAGGGGTACGTCAGCGGTGACCCCGGTACGACGGTGCAGCGCGGCTACGACCAGTGGGCGCTGTCCATCATCGCCGGCGCGCTCGGCAAGGACGCGGACGCGAAGAAGCTGCGTACCCAGTCGACCATGGCGATCGACCACCTGGTGAAGTCCGGCGCCTGGACCGCGGCCGACGGCACCCAGGTCGGCCTGCTCACCCCGCGCGCGTCCGGCGGCGACTGGCAGAGCGCGGACTACGAGAAGTTCGAGGCGGCCGGCCTCTACCAGGGCACGCTCTGGCAGTACAACTGGTACGACGCCTACGACATGGGCGGCCTGATCAAGGCCATGGGCGGCGCGAAGGCGGGGAAGGCCGCCGTGGAGCACATGTTCGGCGTGGACTCCGCCGCCGACGACGGCTCGACGATGCTGCACTCCAACGCCAACGAGATCGACCTGCAGGCCCCGTACCTGTTCAACTACGTCGGCGAGCCCAGCCAGACGCAGAAGTGGGTCCGCTCCATCTACACCGGCACCACCTGGAACCGCTACATCGCGACCGGCTCCACCAACGAGGCCCCCAGTTCGGGCGGCGAGTTCACCCCGCCGATCGACACCCAGGTCTACAAGCTCGCCCCGGACGGCTTCCTGCCGACCATGGACAACGACGCGGGCACCATGTCGACGATGTTCGTGGCCGCGGCGCTGGGCCTGTTCCCGGTGACGGCCGGCTCCAGCCAGTTCCAGATCGGCAGCCCGTTCTTCGACTCCACGACGATCACCTACGCGAACGGCAGCACGTTCACGGTGAAGGCCGACGGCGTGTCGCCGAGCAACTACTACGTGCAGAGCGCGACCCTCAACGGCGCGCGGTTCACCAACACGTGGCTCGACTACGCGCAGATCATCGCCGGCGGCACCCTGGACTTCACCATGGGCGCCAAGCCCTCCCGGTGGGGCGCCGACACGAAGCCCGCGTACTCGCTGGACACCGACACCGGCGCCACGGGAGGCGGCGGGACCGACCGGGGCACCACCGTGGTCTCCGCCCGTCCGGGCACCGTGGCCACCGCCGCGGACGGCACCGTCAAGGGCAGCGCGCAGCTCACCCTGTCCGGTCCGGCGTCGTTCGCCGCCCGCAAGGGAACCAGCCTCACCCGCAGCAAGGCGGCGACGGTGACCGGCCTGCCGGCCGGTGTCAGCGCCGACCTGAAGGTCAGCGGCGCGCACACGGCGACGCTGTCGCTCACCGGCACCACGAAGGTCGACGCGCGCTTCGGCATCACCTTCACCGACGCGGCCTTCGCCCGCGGCGCGCACGCCTCCACGGTGACCGGCACCGGGGTCTCCGCGACCGACCCGCTCGTCATCTCCGCCGCCGCGGTGTACCGCGCGTCCCTCGGCACGCTCATCGACCAGGCTTCCCTGGTCCGCAGCGCCAACTACTCCGACGGCTCCTGGACCCTGTTCCAGTCGGCACTCCAACGCGCCAGGACCGTCCTCGCGGACCCCGCGTCGGGGACCGGCACCCTCATGGCGGCGCAGGACGCGCTGGCGTCCGCGGCCGGCGCGCTCACCATCGACGAGGGCGGCTACGCCGTCCTTCAGGCCGAGAGCCCCGACCAGAAGGACGGCCCCAGCCTGGTGAGCGAGGCGTACTACTCCGACGGCGACCTCGGTGGCGTCACCGACGGGGCCTGGGAGCAGTACGGCAAGCTCGACTTCGGCGGGGTCGCGCCGCGCAGCGTGTCGGTCCGCTACGCCAACGCGCAGGCCGCGAACGCGAAGCCGAGCAGCGTCGACATCCACGCCGGCCCCGCCGACGGGCCGATCGTCGGCACCGTCACGCTGCCCGGAACCGGCGGCTGGCAGTACTACACCACGGTGCAGGCCGACATCACCGACCCCGACCTGCTGCTGAGCGCGTCGGCCGCGACGTTCGTCTTCCACGCCCCGTCCGGGCAGCAGTGGGTGTCGAACTTCGACTCGTACCAGTTCTCGCCGAACGCGGTCACGTCGTCGCCGACGACCACGCTCGCCACGCTGACCGCGCCGAGCGCCACCTCCACCGGTGCCGGCTCGCTCCCGCTCAGCCTCGGCAACGGCATCTTCGAGAACGTGACGAACGGCGCGTGGGCCGAGTGGCACGGCACCGACCTCGGCGACGGCGCCGACACCGTGACCGTCAGCTACGACAAGCCCCGATCGAGGGCCGCGTCGGACTCCCACATCGAGCTGCACCTCGGCGCGAAGGACGGCGACCGGAGCGTCGACATCCCGCTGGACTACACCGGTTCGGGCTGGGGCACCGTCTCTACCGCGTCCGTGCGACTCGACCCGAGCGTCTTCACCGGCGTCCAGGACGTGTACGCGGACTTCGTCTCCGGCAACCAGACCTCCGACCAGCCGTACGTGGCCAACGTCTACGCGCTGACCCTGACGCGGACCGCCGACGCCCCGGTGGGCTTCGACGCCACGGCGTTCACCACCAGCAGCGGCGGCACCCTCAAGAGCGAACCGGCCGGCTGGAGCGACGCGGGCTCGGCCACCGACCTCGGCGGCACCTACGACGGCGCCTGGCTCGCGTACGGGGACATCGACTTCGGTACCTCCGCGAAGACCACCGCCACGATCACTTACGCCAACAACTCCGCGCGCTGCGGCACCGGTTCGGCCGTCGAGCTCTACCTCGACGCCTTCGACCCGGCCGCCCCGGGCACGCCGTACGCGACCATCCCGCTGCCGGTCACCGGAAGCGCGTGGTCGTCAGGGGGGACGACCAGCCTCACGCTCCCCACCTCGATCACCGGCACGCACGCCGTCCACCTGCGGCTGACCACGTCCGCGGACGCCGCGCACCCCTACGTCGCGAACCTGGGCCGGGTCACCTTCAGCCACGTGGACGTGCCCGCCGCCACGGACACCTCCGCGCTGCGGAAGGCGATCGACCGGTACGCGGGACTGTCCGGCGACGCGGCACGCTACGACCCGATCGACTTCGCCGTGTTCACCCGTGAACTCGCCGCCGCCCGCGACCTGGTGGCCGCCGACGGCGCGACCCAGCTCGAAGTCGACACCCAGACCCGTACGTTGACCCTCGCCGCCGACCAACTGGTACCGCTGCCGCGGCTGACACTGGAGGACCTGGTCACGACCGCGTCGGCGCTCACCGACGCGCGCTACACCGACACGTCGTGGCAGGCGTTCGGCACGGCGCTCGCCGCGGCGAAGACCGCGGTCGCGGACACCAAGGCCACCGACGCGACACTCACCGCGCGGTACACGGACCTGCGGAAGGCCCAGGCCGCGCTCACCACGAAGCCCAGGACGGTGCCCGCCGCGCCCGCCGCGGTGTCGGCGACGTCGTCCGGCACGAGCGTGACCGTCGTCTGGTCCGCGCCCGGGGACACCGGCGGCTCGCCGGTCACCGGGTACCGGGTCAGCCTCGACGACGGGCACCAGATCGCGATCAAGGACCCGGACAGCCGGAGCACCACCTTCACCTGGCTGACGGCCGACCGCTCCTACCGGGCGCGGGTCCAGGCGGTGAACGCGGTCGGCGCCTCGGCCAAGAGCCCCGCCACGGCACCCGTGGTGACCGGCGGCGGCAAGCCGCGGCAGCCGACCGTGACGAGCGTGGTCACCGACGGCAGGCAGGTCCGGGTGACCTGGCTGCCGGCCGGCGACAGCGGGTTCCCGGTCATCGGCTACACCGTGACCCTCGACGACGGCACCACGGCGCACGTGCCCGGCACGGCGACCACGGCGCTGCTGACCGCCAGGAAGAAGGCGAAGGCGCACACGGCGACGGTGACCGCGGTCACGCTGGCCGGGACCTCGGACGACGCCACGGCGACATCGGCCGGCCCCTCCGTCACGGACGCCACGGCCACGGACACCGCGGCCACGGACGGCGACGGCTCCGACCCGTCGTCGTACACGCCCTCCCCCTTCCCCTCCGACACCCTCGACGCCGACTACTCCTCCGACGCGTGGCCGAGCACCGACGACGGGAGCGACTACTTCAACGACCTGCTCGGCGGCATCAAGGACCTGCACTCCGACATCCTCGCCGCCAACTCCAAGGTGGCCGACGGCAGTTCGCTGACCGCCGAGAACGACACGATCGCGGTGGGCATCAACAACGCCGCCACGCAGGCCCAGGTGGACCGGGCCGAGATCGACGCGAACAACAGCCCCACCGTCACGATGGCCGACGGCCTCGGGTCGCGGCTCGGCAAGATCTACAGCGACGCCCTGAGCAGCGGCAACCTGCCGAAGACCAACGCCCTGTTCGGCCGGGTCACCCAGGACATCGACACCCACGACGCGGCGAAGAACTACTACGACTACCTGCGCCCGTACGTGCGGCTCGGGTTCGTCGGCGACGGCGGGGACATCTACGAGTCGCAGGACGGTTCGTACAGCAGCCTCGCCACCAGCGGCTCCTACCCGAGCGGCCACACCTACGGCGGCTACGAGGCGGGCACCATCCTCGCCACGCTGCTGCCGGAGCTGGCACCGTCGATCCTGGCGCGCACCTCGGAGTACGGGAACAACCGCATCGTCCTCGGGTTCCACTACCCGCTCGACGTCATGGGCGGCCGCATCACCGGGCAGGCCACCGTCGCGCACCGGTGGGCGGACCCCGGCTTCGCGAAGCTGCTGACGCAGGCGCACACCGAGATCGAGAACGTGCTGCTCGCGCAGTGCGAGAAGGAGGGGTACGGCGACACGCTCGCGGCCTGCGAGGGCGACACGTACGACGGGCTGAGCACGGCGCAGGACGTCAACGTGTACACGCAGCGCCTGAGTTACGGGTTCTCGCGGACGGGCAAGGCCGGGCAGCCGCTGAAGGTGCCCTCCGACGCGGCGGCCCTGCTGGTGACGGCCTTCCCGCAGCTCGACACCGAGCAGCGCACCGAGATCCTGGAGCAGACCGCGACGGACTCCGGGAACCCGCTCGACCTCACCGCCGACGGCGGGGCGAGCTGGGAGCGGATCAACCTGGCGGCGGCGATGACGGCGCACGTCGTCGTCAACGCCGACGGGTCGGTCACGGTGACGAACATCGCGGACGCCACCAAGGCCGCCGTCGCGGACGCCGGCGCCATCACGGTGGGCGGGGTCGCGATCGACGGGTTCGACCCGGAGGCCTCCACGTACCTGGTCGACTGGCCGAAGAACGTGAAGCTCCCGTCCGTCACGGCCGTACCGGCCCAGTCCGGTGCCCGGGTGAAGGTCACCGACGGCAGCCCGGTCCTCACCTCGACCGGTTCCCGGATCACCACCCGCACCATCGAGGTCACCTCGGCCGACGGCACGGTCACCCGGACCTACACGGTCGGCTTCCAGCCGACGGCCCGGGATCACCGCCCCTCCGCCGCGGGCGGCAAGGGGTAAGGCCGGGGAGCAAGGACCACGGGGTACGGCACAGCGTCACCGCGGCCCCTCCGGGCGACCGTCACGGTCCCCGGAGGGGCCGCCCGTATTCCCGGGCGGGCGGCGGCGGTCGGGCGGGGTCGGGCGGTGCCGGGCGAGACCGGGGCGGGGTGAAGGATCTGGGGAGACAGTGTCGGTGCGACCACATATCCTGCACCGGACGATCACGCGGGACCAGGGGAGGGCGCGGCATGTTCGGCAAGCTGTGGGGTCGGGGTGGCCGGGAGAGACCGGAGGCGGACCCGTACGCCCTGCCGGTCCCGCGCCGGCAGAAGGACGGGACGTACACGCTGCGCGCGCTGGGGGACGCGCGGGTGCTCGCCCTGACCGACGCGGTGCGGACGGACGACTGGGCGGCGTTCACCACGGCGCTCGCCCCCTTCGACCTCGGTCGCGACCACCATGTCCTCAGCGAACTCGCGGAGTTGGGGGGCGTGCAGAACTGGATCGTCGAAGCCGCCGAGGGCAAGGAGGAGTACCGGGCCACGGCCCTGCTGGTGGCCGGGGCGCGCAACATCGCCTGGGGCTGGGAGGCCCGCACCCGCGCGTCGGCCAAGAACGTCACGCGGGAGCAGTGGCGGCTCTTCCACGAGCGGCTCGAAGCCGCCGAGGAGCAGCTGCTCGAAGCCGCCGAACTGCGGCCGGAATGGACCACGCCGTGGTCCCGCCTGCTCACCTCCGGGCGCGGCATGTCGCTGGGCGACACCGTCAACGAGACCCGGCTGGCCGCGGCGCTGCGCCGTGACCCGCTGGACCTGGCGGCGCACCTCGAGTGGGTGTCGTACCTCCAGCCCCGGTGGAGCGGCGAGCCGGGGCAGGCGCTGGCCTTCGCCCGTGAGAGCTTCACGCGTGCGCCGCAGGGACACCGGCTCGGCTGCGTGATCGCCTGCGCGCACATCGAGGACTGGGTCGAGTCGGACGACGGGAAGTGCCTCGAAACCCCCGGTATCCAGGCTGAGTTGAGGGCGGCGGCCGAGCACAGCATCCTCCACCCCGGCTACGTACGGGTGCCGGGCTGGCAGCACGACTTCAGCCTGTTCGCGATGGCCCTGTCCCTGGCGGGTGAACGCGGTACGGCCCGGCGCGCCTTCGGCGCGCTCGACGGCGCCTTCACCGGGCGGCCCTGGTCGTATCTCTCCCAGCCCGAGAAGCAGTTCGCCCGCTACCGCAGCCGCGGCTGAGACAGCAGCCGCGCCCGAGACAGCAGCTTTGCGGCTGAGCGCGACCGGCACCCCGCCGGGCCCGCACGCGCCGCCGGCCTTCCACGGCCCGGCCCGCGCGGGACCCCGACCCGGTCCGCCGCTCACCCGGCGCCCGACTGCCGCTCACCCGCCGCTCACCCGGCGCCCGACTGCCGCTCACCCGCCGCTCACCCGGCGCCCGACTGCCGCTCACCCGCCGCTCACCCTGCGCCCGACTGCCGTTCGCCCGGCGCCCATCCGCCGCTCCACCGCCGCCCATCCGCTTCCCTTCGCACCCCGGACTGCCCGATGACTCCGCACGACGACAACACCGCGCCCACCGCCGCGCCCGCCTCCGCCGATCGCACCTTCCAGGTGGACGTGCGCGGACTGGTCGACCTCCTCTCCCACCACCTCTACTCCAGCCCCCGCGTCTACCTGCGTGAACTCCTGCAGAACGCGGTGGACGCGCTGACCGCCCGGCAACTCCTCGAACCCGCGGCCTTCTCCGCGGACTTCGGCATCCGCCTGTACGCCGACGGCTCGTCGGTGCGCGTGGAGGACGACGGTGTCGGGCTCACCGAAGCCGACGTCCACGCCTTCCTCTCCACCATCGGCCGCAGCAGCAAGCGCGCCGAGCGGATCGCCGAGCAACGCGCCGACTTCATCGGCCAGTTCGGCATCGGCCTGCTCTCCTGCTTCCTGGTCGCCGACGAGATCCACGTCCTCAGCCGCTCCGCCCGCACCCCCGACGCGCCCGCGGTGGAATGGCGGGGACACGGCGACGGCAGCTACACCGTCCGCACCCTGCCCGCCTCCGCCCGTCCCCGGCCCGGCACCACCGTCCTGCTGACGCCGCGCGCCGACGCCGGCGAGTGGACCCGGCCGGCCCAAGTGCACGCGCTGGCACGGCACTTCGGCTCGCTGCTGCGGCACCCGGTCACCTTCGACGACGGCACCGGCGGCCCGGGCGCCCCCGTCAATCGCGAGCCCGCGCCCTGGGCGGCCACGTACCCCACGCCGGGCGCCCGTTCCCGCGCGCTCGCCGCCTACGGCGAGCAGGTCTTCGGCTTCACGCCCTTGGACACCATCGAGCTGGACCTGCCGGCCGTGGGCCTGAAGGGCATCGCGTGCGTGCTGCCCGACGCGGTGCCGGCCGGGCGCCGCCACGGCCACCGGGTGCACGTCAAGGGCATGCTGCTGTCGGACCAGGCCGAGGAGATCCTGCCCGACTGGGCGTTCTTCGTCCGCTGCGTCGTCGACGCCGAGAGCCTGCGCCCGACGGCCTCCCGCGAGTCGCTGTACGAGGACGAGACCCTCGCCGCCGTCCGCGACGCCCTCGCGGAGCGGCTGCGCGCGTGGATCGCCCGGGCCGCCGCGAGCGACCCGGACCTGCTGGCCCGCTTCCTCCAGGCGCACCACCTGGCCGTGAAGTCGCTCGCGGTGCACGACGACGAGATCCTGCGGATGCTGCTGCCGTGGCTGCCCTTCGAGACCACCGACGGGCACACCACCCTCGACGAGTTCGCCCGCACCCACCCGACCGTGCTGGTCACCTCCAGCGTGGAGGAGTTCCGGCAGGTCGCCGCGATCGCCTCGGCCGCCGGCCTCGGCGTCGTCAACGGCGGCTACACCTACGACCGCCAACTCGTCCACCGGCTGCCCGAGGTCAGGCCCGGGACCAGCGTCGCCGATCTCGACCCGGCCACGCTCACCGCCCACCTCGACCCGGTGGACCGGGAGACGGAACTGGCCGCCTCGGCCTACCTCGCGCTGGCCCGCGACGCCCTCGCCGTCTTCGACTGCGACGTCGCGCTGCGCACGTTCCAGCCCGCCTCCGCCCCCGCGCTCCTCGTCGACAGCCGGGAGGCCCGGCACGAACGCACCCGCTCCCAGCTCGCCCGCGAGCAGGAGGGCGGCCTGTGGGGCGACATCCTCGGCGCGCTGCGCCACGAGGCGCCACGGGCCCAGCTGATCCTCAACCAGCTCAACCCGCTGGTCCGCACCGCCATCGCCATCGACGAGCCGGAGCTCGCCCGCACCAGCGCCGAAGCCCTCTACGGGCAGGCCGCACTGCTCTCCCGGCGCCCGCTCAGGCCCGCCGAGTCGAGCCTGATCAACCGCTCCTTCCTCGACCTTCTCGCCCACGCCCTGCGCAAGGACAGCTGACGATGCCGACCACACCCCTGACCACCGACGAGCTGTACCAGGCGCTGAGCGACAACGAGCAACGCCCGTTCGGACGGGACCGCACCGTCGTCGCGGAGGAAATCGCCGAGGTCGCCGAGCAGTTCGACGATCCCGCCGCGCTCATCCACGCCCTGCTCGAACTCCACCGCGCGTACACCTACGGCTCGGAACCGCGGAAGTCACCCGTGGTCTTCGCCCGCCTGCTCACCCTCTTCGACGAGCAGCCCGACCTCTTCGACGAGCGGCTGCGCCACCAGTTGTTCTGGCGGTTCAAGTGGGTGGCCAACGCCCTGCTCCAGCTCCCCGAGATACCGCTGGCGAGCCTCCGGCAGTGGCTGACCGAGATGCGCGACCGGTACCAGAAGGCCGGTCTCGGCCTCCAGCCCTACTACGGGCAGGCGTACCAGCTCGGCCGCCACGTCGGCGAGGACACCGCCCCGGCCTACGAGCTGTGGGCCGCCCGCGCCCGCACCCAGCTCAGCGACTGCGAGGCGTGCGAGATCTGCGGGCGTGCCCGGTACCGCCTCACCGCGGGCGACGACGAGCAGGCACTGGACCTCTGGGAGCCGGTGCTGGCCGGCAAGGCGTCCTGCCAGGAGGAGCCGGCCCGCTCCATCTCGTACGCGCTGCTGGCCCTGGTCCGTACCGGCCGCGTCGACCGCGCCCGGGAGCTTCACCTGACCGGGTACCGGGGCTGCCGCCGCAACGCCTCGATGGCCGCGGAGGTGGGCCGGCACCTGGAGTTCTGCGCGCTGACCGGCAACGAGGCGCGCGGCCTGGAACTGCTCGCCGAGAACCGCAGGCTGTTCGACGAGGTGGAGTCGCCGCTGGAGACCTACGACTTCCTCACCGGCGTCGAGGTCCTCCTCCAGCGGGTCGAACGGCTCGGCCACGGCGACCTGCCCGCTGCCGGGTACGCGGGCCGCACCTGGTCGGTCACCGACCTGCGTGCCGAGATACGGGACCGCGCCGACGACCTCGCGAGCCGCTTCGACGCCCGTAACGGGACCACGTCGCACACCGATCGCCGTCGCGCCCGCCTGGACCGGGCGCCCCTGCTGGACGCGCTGGAGCTCACCCTGCGCAGCCGCCGCCTCGACGACGTGGTGGCCCCGGCCGCCCCGGCCACCGCCGCCCCCGCCGCGGCGGCGCCCCTCCCCGAGTCCCTGACCGAACTCATCTTGCATGCAAGGGACCTGGAGCAGCAGGGGCACCCGGACGGGACCGCCTGCTGGGCCCGGCTGCGGACGCTCGCCGCCGCCCCGGACTACGCCCACCCCGACGACCCGGCCGTGGGCCCGATCGCGCGGCTGCGCGCCGACCTTCTCGCCGACGAGGCGAGCCGGGCCCACGAGAAGGACGAGCACAGCGCCGCCGTCCCCCTCTACACGCAGGCGGCGGCCTTCTACGACGAGGCCGGGGAGCGGGGCTACGCGGTGCTCGCGCGCGGCTGCGCCCTGCTCGCCGAGGCCGAGAAGTCCGCGGACGCGGAACGCGGCGGCGGAGCCGAAGGCACTGACGCGGCGGACGGTGCGGACGACACGAGCGGCGCGGACGGCGCTGACTCGGCGGACGGAGCTGACGACGCGCGGAAGGCGGAGGCCGCCGAGGCCAAGGCGGCCGCGCTGGGCGAGGTTTACACCGCGCTGGTCCGTATGCAGGAGGACACGCCCGACCTCGCCCCGTACCTGGCGGCCCGCCTGCTGCGGCTTCGGGCCACCGCGCTGGGCCTGCGGCTCCAGGAGTCGCGGAGCCAGGAGCACGCCGAACCGGTCTTCGCCGCGACGGACCTGCTGCAGGACTTCGCCACCCGGCACGACCTGGCCGGCCAGATCTCCGGCGCCCGCCTGCTGCGGACCAGTACCCACGCCATCCGCGGCGACCTGCCGGCCGCCCTTACCGAGATCGACGGCCTCCTCGACCTCCTGGCGGAGCACGGCCCCGCCTGGCACCTGCCCCGCACGCTCGGGCTCCGCGCCCGCCTCCACCTCGGCCTGCGGGACGCGAAGGCCGCGCACGCCGACCTGACCGAGGCCCTGCGGCTGGCCGCCGGCTGGCCCGCCGGCGCGACGCCCGCCGCCCGCCTGCACGCGGACCTCGCCGAAGCGTGCATGCGGCTGGACCGCCCCGACGAGGCGCTGCGCCACCTGACCCGCTCGGCGGAGCTGGACCTGCGCGCGGGCAGCCGGGTCGACGCCTTCTGCACCTACAGCAACGCCGCCCAACTGAGCCTGGAACTGGGCCGCGTGGAGGACAGCATCGCCCTGCTCGACTCCGTCCTGGCCGAACCGGACGCCGCCGCCGGGGAACTCGACGACCGGCTGCTCGCACAACTGCGGCTGACCCGCGCCCGCGCGCTGCACGCGGGGGAAGACCTCAAGGCCGCCACGGCGGAGTTCGTCGCGCTCGCCGCCGAGTCGGCCGGATGGGACGACGACCCCGGCAGCCACGCCATGATCGCCGCGGAGACAGCCGTGCTCCTCGCCGAGGCGGCCGAGTTCGGCCCGGCCCGCCGGGCCGCGGACCAGGCGATCGCCGCCCACGCCCGAGCCCCCCGCTACGAGCAGCTCAGCAACGCCCTGCGGGAGGTCGCCCGCCTCCAGGGCGAGCAGCAGGGCCCCGACGGCCTCCAGGACGCCCTCGCCTTCCTCGCCGACGCAGGCCTGGTCGCCGACGAGGCCCGCGAGGCCGGCTTCGCGCCGCGCGGCCGCTCCCTGGACACCGCGCTCGCCTACGAGTACGGCCGGGTCAACGCGTACGCCGGTGCGTACGACGACGCCGTGGCCGCGCTGGACCGGGCGCTGGGCCTGCTCGGCGAGGCGGCGGCCCAGGACGATCGCGTCGACGAGTGGACCGAGTGCGTCCGGCTGGCGGGCGTCGTGGAGGGCATCTACCTCAAGCACACCGCCGCCGCCCTCGCCCGGCTGGACGCGGCGGTCGCCCGCCTGACCTCCCTGGACCGCCCCAAGGAGGCCGACCAGCTCGCCTCGCTGGCGTCCCGGCTGCGCGACGACAGGTAGCAGGGTGCGGGCGGTTGCCGGGGCCGCGGCCCGGACCGGGTGGCGCGGGGTCGCTCCACGCGGGCGCGTATCCAATGCGCTTGTCCAAGGCGGGTATTCAAGGCGGGTATCCAAGGGGGTCGGCCGCGGCCGGCGCCGATCGATCTGTACGGTGGGAACGGACGTGTCCGGCGGCACCACCTGATCGGTCCTGCTCGGCGTACCTGACAGTCGCCGAGCAGGACTCCCCCGAACCGGGCGGGCGACGAAGCGCCCCCCGGGCTCCCCGTTCGTCACCCGCTTTGGCCTGCCGCACCGCACTGCGGCTAGTTTGTGTGCAGGACAGGTACGCGGGCCCGTGATGGCGGAGACACACGGGGACAGGAGGACGGGAAGAGTGTCGCTGCGCGGAGGGGACCCAGCCGAGATCGGCGGCTATCCGCTTGAGGCACGCCTCGGCTCGGGTGGCATGGGCACGGTCTTCCTGGCCCGGACGAGTTCGGGGCGGGCCGTGGCGATCAAGCTGATCCACCAGCAGTTCGCCGGGGACGAGGAGTTCCGCATCCGGTTCCGGCAGGAGGTGGCGGCGGCGCGGCGGGTCAGCGGCGCGTTCACCGCCGCCGTGGTCGACGCCGACACCGAGGACGAGCAGCCGTGGATGGCGACGACCTACATCGAGGGGCACACGCTCGCCCAGCACATCGCCGCGAAGGGCCCGCTGGACGGGGCGGAGCTGAGAAGGCTCGCCATCGGGCTGGCGGAGGCGCTGCGCGACATCCACCGGGTGGGTGTCGTCCACCGTGACCTCAAGCCCTCGAACGTCGTGCTCTCCCCCGAGGGCCCGCGCGTCATCGACTTCGGCATCTCGCGCGCCGTCGACCAGCAGACGCTGACCATGACCGGGCGGGTCATCGGCACGCCGCCGTTCATGTCGCCGGAGCAACTCCAGGCGCCGCGTGGCGTGGGGCCTCGGTCCGACGTCTTCTCGCTGGGGACGCTGCTGGTGTACGCGGCGACGGGCCACGGTCCCTTCGACGCGGACAGCCCCTACATGACGGCGTACCAGGTGGTGCACGAGGAGCCGTCGCTGGATGCCGTACCGGCGGCCTTGCGCGCGGTCGTCGAGTCGTGCCTGGACAAGGAGCCCGAGGGGCGCCCCTCGGCGGACGAACTCCTCGTGCTGCTGCGGGACCTGCCGGTCGACCTCGGCGGGACCGAGCCGAGCGGGTTCGTCGCGGGCCACACCCGTGACGTGATCACCCAGCATCACCTCGCGACGCCGCCCACCCCGGCGCCGAACGCCTCGACACCGAACGAATCGGCACCGAACGCCTCGACACCGCACTCCCCGACGCCGAACTCCCCGGCCGGTTCCGGCACCGGGGACACCGAAGCCCCCACCGGCCGCCGTCTGCGCCGCCGTTGGCGTCCGGTGCTCGCGGCCGCGGTCGCGGTCGCGGCGATCGGCGGGGGGATCGCCGCGCTCCAGGCGGGCGGCCTCGGCGGGAACAGCGGCGGCGACCAGGGCAAGAACGTCGGCGACAAGGTCACCGGCGTCGCGGCGCCGGTCGGCTCGCTTCCGGACGGCTTCGCGCCGTGGCACATGACCGTGCGGGGCGGCGCGGGCGTCCCCGACGAGCTGCGGTGCGTCACGCACGGCGACGCGGTGTACTGCGGGGGCGGCGGTGTGGTCGCGACCCGGATCAGGGCCGCGGACGGCTCGCGGGTGTGGACGGTGAAGAGCCCGGGCGTGCCCTCCCAGGGCATGCACATGGTCGGCGCCACCGACGACACGGTGATCGGTTACCGCCTCGCCGCCGAGGACGCCCCGCAGGACCCGCCCACCGAGGTGGTGGCCGTCGACGCGAACAGCGGCCGGGAGCTGTGGTCCGTCGCATCGGGCGACCAGTCGGCGGCCGTCACGTCGCGGACCGAGGAGGCCCTCGTGTTCGGCTCCGCCGTCGTGACGGTCAACGCGGCCGACACCCGCCTCGAGGCCCGGGACGCGCACAGCGGTCACGTCCTGTGGAAGACCCCGTTCCCCGCGGACCGGCAGTGCTCTCCCGTCCTGGCGGGCTCGCGGCTCCTCGCGATGTGCGCGACGCGTGCGGAGGTGGACGACCTGGACGTGCGCCACCCCACCCTGTACACGGTCGACCGCGCTTCGGGGAAGCTGGGCAGGCCCCTCGCGATCGACGTGAAGGCCCCCGCCGTGCCGATAGGCGTCGCCGACGGCAAGCTCGTACTCCTCCAGGAGCACATGTCGGGACCGGCGCCGGCCGGCTACGACAGGGTGGTGCGGGTGGACCCTGTCGCGCGGACGGTCACCTACACCCCGCTGGCCAAGGTGTACGAGGGGACGCCCGGCATGGCCGGCGGCACCGTCTATGTGAGCGGGCAGACCGGTCTGGTCACCGCGCTCGACCCCCTGACCGGCCGGAAGAAGTGGTCGCGGCAGACTGCCGTGGAGGGCGCGTCGGGACCGGCCGCGGGAACCGGCGCGCTGTACTTCAGCTCGGCCACCGGCCGGGTGGTCGCGCTGTCCCCGTCCGACGGCAGGACCCTCTGGACCACGGACCCGCGGGCCGACGGTTTGACCGGCGAGCAGGGCGCGAGCCCGCGCGTGGCCCTCGCCGGGCGTGAGGTGATCGTGGCCGCGGCCGACAACACCCTCTTCGCCTTCGACGCGCAGAAGCCGCCGAAGTCGGACTGACGGTCCCGCCGACCGCCGACCGCCTCCCGCCGACCGCCGCCGCCGGCCCCGACGGGCCCGCCCGTTGCCCTGCCCGGCACCGAACGGGGGACGGAGGGGCACGATCGGCGTGACAGCCGGGCTCGGGCCACGCCCGCCGGTTACCGTTGGGGAGAGCTTCACCGAAATCGCTCGCCGTGAGCGGCGAACGTGCCCCGAGGTGAGCCGAGTTGGGGGGAAACAGGCATGCTCGCGTCCAGGGACGCCCAGGTGGTGGTGGTCGGCGCCGGGCCCGCGGGACTGGTGCTCGGCAACCTGCTGCGGGCGGCGGGCGTCACGTGCGTGATCGTGGAGCGGCAGAGCCGCGCGCACGTGGAACGGCGGGCCCGGGCGGGGTTCCTGGCGCCCCACAGCGTCCGCGTCCTGGAGGAGAACGGGCTCGCCGCGGGGTTGCGGGCCCGCGGGGAGCGCCATGACACGTGTGCCTTCCGCGGCGAGCACGGGCAGTTCGAGCTGAACTACGGAGCGCTGGGGCACCGTCAGCCGCTGACGGTCTACCCGCAGCAGGACCTGGTCGCCGACCTGATCACCGCGTTCCTGGACCGCGGCGGCGAGATCCGCTTCGACACGGCGGTGACCGGGCTGCACGGCATCGACACCGACCGGCCGTCGGTGGAGTGCGCCGGTCCCGACGGGACGGCCTTCCGGCTGTCCGGGGCGTACCTGGCCGGGTGCGACGGCCGGCACGGCGTCGCCCGGCGCGCGCTGCCCGCCGGCGCGGCCCGCGAGTACCGGCGGTATCACGGCGTGACCTGGCTGGCGATCCTGGCGCAGGCGCCGCCGAGCATGGCCGCGGTGACCTACGCCGTGCACGACCGCGGGTTCGCCGGCCACATGGCACGCAGCTCCACGGTCACCCGCTACTACCTCCAGGTGCCGCGCGGCGAGGACCCCGAGGAGTGGGGCGAGCGGCGGATCTGGGACGAACTGGCCGTCAGGATGCGCACCGCGCAGTACGAGCCCCTGCACGAGGGGCCGATCCTGGAGCGGACGACCGTGGATCTGAGTTCCGAGGTCCGTGAACCCCTCCAGCACGGGCGGCTGTTCCTGGCCGGCGACGCCGCCGCCCTGATCAGCCCGTCCGCCGCCAAGGGCGCCAACCTCGCCATCATGGCAGCGGACACGCTGGCCAGGGCGCTCGTCGACGCGCTGGTCGGGGACGACCCGCGCGGGCTCGCCCGGTACTCGCGGGACTGCCTGCCGCGCCTGTGGCACGCCCAGGAGTTCTCGCACTGGATGATCAACCTTCTGCACGGCCCTGCCGGCGACGACGACGAAGCCGTCTTCCAGCGCGCGCTGCAACGCGCGCGGCTGATGAGCCTGCGGGATCTGCGCAGCCACCAGGACTACTTCGCCGAGAACTACGTCGGCATCTGAACCTCCCGCCCCGACCGCTTCCTTCGCCAACCGGCTCCCGGCCCGCAGCAGAACCTCCAAAACCCAAGATCGGCCGTAAAATTGGCACATTCCTGAGAGACCTGGGGCGGGGGGTGGGCTGGCTGATGGAACTCGAACTCCGACACCTGCGGATGCTGTGCACGATCGCCGACACGATGAGCCTCGGCAGAACCGCCACCGTCCTGGGGTGCTCGCAGCCCGCGGTCAGCAACCAGCTGAAGCGCATCGAGCGGCTGATGGGCGAGGACCTGTTCGTCAGGGGCAGTTCCGGGGTGACACCGACGGGCTTCGGGGTCGAGGTGGTGGTGCAGGCGCGCGAGGTGGTGGCGCTGGCCGACGCGATCGGGCGGCGGTCCACCGCCGGCCGGCCCGGGGCCGACCGGGTGCTGCGGCTGGCCGCGACGAACACGCCGATCCTGCCCGGCATGCTGCAGCGGGCGCGCGCCGTCCTGCCGACCCTCGCCGCGCAGGTGAGCAGCGTGTACTCCTCGGCCGAGATCGTCGAGCTGATCGAGGACGGCAAGGTGGACGTCGGCGTCGCGGTCGACTACCCGGGACGCGAGTTGGCGCACTCCGCGGCCCTGGCCCGCCGAGGGATCGTCACCGAGCCCAGTTTCGTGGCCCTGCCCACCACGCACCCGGCCCGCGGCCGGCTGGACGTGCCGCTGATCGAACTCGCCGGTGACGCCTGGTTCCTGACCCCCGACGACGGTGCCGGCTGGCCCGGTGTCTGCTACGACGCCTTCCGGGCGGCCGGCTTCACCCCGCCGACGGTGCATGAATTCCTCGGCGACCGGGACGAGTTGCAGCGGATGATCGCGGACGGGCTGGGGATCTCCATCGTCCAGGCGACGTGCCGGCCGATTCCCGGGGTGATCGTCAAGCCCCTGGCCGGCACGCCCCTGTGGTGCCGCTACGTACTGGTGTGGCATCGCGAGCGGGTGTCCGGCGAGGTCGCGGAGACCGTCTTCCGCGCGGCCCTGGCCGCCTACGAGGAACTCATCGCCCGGGCACCGCACTTCCAGGCGTGGGCCGCCCGCCACTACCGGACCCCGCGGACGTGAGGCGGCCCCGGCGCGTGCCGGGGCCGCGTCATGCCGTCAGCTCGTGCCGCGATCGAGCCCGGCGGACGGGGCCCCCTCCGGGGCGTCGGCCCACAGGGAGCGGACGTTGCCGAGGTGGCGCCGCATGCACGCCTGCGCGCCCTCGACGTCCCCGGCGAGCATGAGGTCGAGCAGTTCGAGGTGCTCCTCGGCGGACTCCACCAGGCGGCCCTTCGCGTCCAGCGCGGTGAGCCCGTACAGCCGCGAGCGCTTGCGGAGGTCGCCCACCACCTGGACGAGGTGGGCGTTGCCGGCAAGGCCCAGCAACCCGAGGTGGAAGCGCCGGTCCGCCTCCAGATACGCGATCAGGTCATGCCGCCGGGCACCCTGGACGACCTCCTCGGCCAGCGGGCGCAGCGCCTCCAACTGCTCGGCGCCGGCCACGGCCGTGACACGTCCGATCGTCGGAACCTCGATCAGCTCGCGGATCTCGGTGTACTCGTCCAGTTCCCGCTCGGTGACCTCCGTGATCCGGAAACCCTTGTTCCGCACCGCCTCGACCAGCCCCTCCCGGGCCAGATCGAGCATCGCCTCCCGCACCGGCGTGGCCGACACCCCGAGATCGACGGCGAGGGTGGGCGCGGAATACACCACACCAGGCCGCAGCTCCCCCGCGACGAGAGCGGCACGCAGAGCGTTGGCCACCTGGTCGCGCAGGTTCTCCCGCACCGGAATGGCACTGCGAGACGACAAATGACCCATGACCGACCCTCCCACACACGTGACCGCCAGAATACAATGTCACGTTGCCCCCAGCCCACTGCCATCCCCGGCGGATACTCCCGCCGCGGGTGCCCAGGACAGGGCACGCAGGCATCCCGAGCGGATGTCGTCGAGGTGTGCGGCGAGTTCTCCCGGGTTCTCGCGGTGGAAGCCCCGGCGTACCGCCGTCAGGCCGGGGCCGAGACGCAGGTGCAGTCCCCAGGTGAGGTGGACGGTGGCGAAGCCCAGGGCGGCGGAGTGGCGCAGTTCGGTGCCGGCCAGGTCGCTGAGGGCTTGGCCGTAGTCCGCAAGGAGGGCTCGCTCGTCCAGCTCGCCGTGGCCGCCGAAGACGCGGTAGAGGGAGACGAAGGTGCCCAGGTCGAAGCCCACCGGGCCGACGCCGACGTGTTCCCAGTCGATGAGGACGAGGGCACCGTCCGTGTCCAGGCCGGCATTGCGTGGCGTGAGATCGCCGTGGACGAGAGTGCCGGGCAGCGTGGCGGCGCGCGAGTTCAGCTCCGCGGCCGCGTCCAGGCAGGTGTGCAGGGCGTGGACCTGCTTGCGGGTGAACAGCGCCTTGAGCTGCGGCTCGTGGGCAAGGGCGTCGAGGTTGTCGCGACCGGCCGGGACGTGGTGGGTGTACGCGGCATGGCCGTCGCGCTCCAGCCAGGGGGCGTCGAGGAGGCCGGGCTCCAAGGCCCCTGGGACGTACAGCTGCGCGGTGCGCAGCGCAGCCGTTGTGGCGGCGGCGGGAGTCCAGGGCCGGTGCAGGGCGGCACCGATGTCGCGCATCACCATCCACACGCGCCCGTCGTGCCGCACCACGATCGCGTCCGGCGGTGTGGCCAGGCCGCTGGGCAGCGCAGCGGGGATGCCGCTGCCGAAGAAGTGGGCTTCGCGGCGGTCCAGTTGACCATCACGCGAGTCGAGCAGGGACCGGTGGCCCCAACCGGGGATCTTGACGATCCACCGGGACGGGCGACCGTCCGGAGCCGTGGCGCTCACCCCGAGAACCGCTGCCTGTCCCAGCCCCGGCGACAGGTCCCGCACCGAGAGCACCCGCGTTCCGGCTGCCCACGCGCCCTCATGAGATGCCAGGACGGCCTCGATCGTGCCGACATCGGGCAGGCCACGGTCGGTCATCCGCTTCCTTCCTGCCGGACGACGAGTGCCGTGCGGACGACAGCCACCCGCGTCTGATCCGACGGCGGCGTCACGCACCAAGGCCGGCGGCGCTGGAAGGTGACGATCGGCCGGTCGCATCCGTCGCTCGACCGGTACCTCCTCGATCGGTTCAACGGACTGGTTCGGCTCGCATCGCCTGCGTGCCCACGACGGTCAGCAGCGCGAGCTTCTCGGCGGTGCCGGTCCCGGCGCGCGGGGTGAACCAGAGCAACCGCTGGCGGCTGTCCTCGCTGAAGAGGCTGAGGCAGTCGAGGTCGAGCAAGCCGACGGTGGGGTGGACGATCCGCTTGCGCTCGTCTCTGCGCACCTCCACGTCCTGGTCGGCCCACAGCGCCTGGAACTCCGGCGACCGCTGCAGCAGCTCGTCCACCAGGTCGGTCGCCTCGGCGTCGCCCGGGCTGCGTCGCCCGACTGCCGCGCGCAGGTCGGCGACGAACGAGCGTGACTGCGGGGCGAGGTCCTCCTGCGGGTAGATCTGCCGCGAGGCCGGGTCGGTGAACCATCGGTGGATGAAGCTCGCCGCGCGGCCGTGGTGCGCGGACAGGTCGCCGAGCATCGCGAGGGCGAGCGGGTTCTGGACCAGGACGGTGTGCAGGTCGGTGCTCACCATCGCCGGGGTCCCGTCGATTCGTGTCAGCAAATCGAGCATCGCAGGGTGGACGTGCGACGCCGTCCCGCCCTGGGGCGGGATCGGGCGGTTCGCCAACCGGTACAGGTGGTCGCGTTCGTCGCGACTGAGGCGCAGGGCGCGGGCGAGCGCGGCGAGCATCTGGTCGGAGGGCTGCGAGCCGGCACCGCGCTCGAGCTCGGTGTAGTACTCCACCGAGGCGCCGGCCAGAACGGCGACCTCGTCGCGACGCAGACCGGGGACGCGGCGCCGCGGGCCGGGCGCGAGCCCGACCTCCTCGGGGCGAATCCGCTCGCGTCGCGAACGCAGGAAGCCGCCGAGTTCGGAGTACCTCGTGTTCGACATGGGCCCAGCCTCCCTGAGCTGCGCCGCCGGCGCCAGGGGATGCCGTCCCCACCTTCGGAAGCAACTGTCGCGGGCCCGCGCCGCGCCACAGAGTGGACGCCATGAACGCCTCACTCACTGACACACCCACCGGCTCCGGCGCAGCGCCGGTCGCCGGAAAGACGGTCCTGATCACCGGTGGCACGAGCGGGATCGGCGCCGCGACCGCTCGGCTCCTGCTCGCGCGTGGCCACCGGGTCGCCGTCACCGGGCGCGACCCGGGTCGGCTCAAGGCCTTCCTCGACGAGGTCGGCCACGCGGACCGCGTCCTGGGCCTGGTAGCGGATGCCTCCGACTGGGACGCCACGAACACGGTGGTCACCAGCACGGTGGAGCGCTTCGGGTCGCTCGACGCGGCGATCGCGAACGCGGGCGGCGCGTCCGCGGATCACTTCCGGACGGGCAGTGCCGGCGTCGTCGACGACGGCGATCCGGAGCTGTGGGCTCCGATGGTGCTCGCCAACGTGCTCGGCCCGGCTCTGCTGGCCAAGGCGGCCCTGCCTCACCTCGAACGGTCCCGCGGCCGGCTGGTGCTCCTCGGCAGCGTCGCCGGGATCAAGAACAGCCCGGGGAACCTCTACTCCGCCACGAAGTGGGCAGTGGTCGGCTTCGCCGAGAACCTCCGCCTGCACGCCACGACCCGCGGCATCGGAGTCACGGTCGTGAACCCGGGCATGATCGACACCGCGTTCTGGCACGGCCAGGCTCCCCCCATCGCGATGAGCCCGGATTCCGTGGCCGAGGCGATCGGCTTCGCCCTCGACCAGCCGGCAGGCGTCGACCTCAACACGGTGACGATCCGTCCGATCGGCCAGCCCGTCTGACACCGGGCGCGCAGCGTGCCCACGGGTGCACCCTCATCGTGTCAGTGATCTTCGACGGACCGCTGACGCACCCGAGGCGCCGCCGGGCCATCGCCCTGCTCGCGCGCCCCCTCTGCCGCGTCTCCTCCCCGGGGGCCCGGCAGAGGGGGCGCGGCAGGGGGGCGCCGGTGGCCGGGACAAGATCGAGCCCGCCCGATGCCATCGATCAAGCATGGCCTTCCTCCCGAAAGTCCTCCACGCGAAGGAAGCGAAGAGCGGACGACCTGTGCGGCCCCGGACGAGGTTGCCAAAGGGCCTCGTGGCCCACACGCCATGCACGGTCGCGGGCGATGACCCACACCCGTACGAGCTTGCCGCGCCGTTCACCCCGCACGGCGCCGCGCGCACCCCCACCGGACCCGCGGCGCGGCAACACCGGTCGCACGCGCGGCCCCTCCCCCGGCTCACACACCGGGGCCCCCTCCCCCCGGCTCACCCCGCCGCGCCCCCCGCCCGCACCGCCGCCGCCGTCGCCATCGCCCCCAGCAACTCCGCACGCTGCCCCAGCAACCCGCTCCGCACGCTGACCGCCTGCGCGCTGGCGGGCTGCGCGTAGCGGTCGACGGACTCGCGGACGCCCGCCACCAACGGGGCCCCCGCCGTGCCCAGTTCACCGCCGAGCACGATCGCCGCCGGGTTGAGGCAGTTGACCAGGTCGGCCAGCACCCGCCCGATGGTGCGGCCGGCGTCCGTGACCACGCGGGCCGCCGCCGAGTTGGGAGCCAGTTCGGCCAGCGGCGGGAGCACCGTCGAGACGTCCCCCGCACCGGTCTTGAGCACGTGCGTGAGCTGGCGCCGCACCTCGGTGATGGACACCACCGTCTCCAGGCAGCCGCGGCTGCCGCACCGGCACCAACTCGTCGCACCCGGCAGCTGGGTGTGCCCGATCTCGCCCGCGATGCCCGTCGATCCCCGGTAGGTGCGGCCGGCCAGCACGATGCCGGCGCCGATGCCGTGCGACGCCTTGATGTAGAGGAAGTCGTCGAGCCCCCGGCCCGCGCCGAAGGCCCGCTCCCCCCGCGCGCCCATGTCCGCGTCGTTGCCCACGCTCACCGGATGCCCGAGCCTGCGGCCGAGTTCGTCGGCGGGATCGAGGCCCACCCAGTCCGAGAGGATCGTGGGCGCCCGGACCACCTGGGTCCGTACGTCGAGCGGCCCGGGGATGCCCGCGGCGATGCCCAGCACCAGCTCCAGCCGCTGCCCGGCGTCCTCCAGGGCCTGGTGGACCAGGCCGGCCGCGGAGTCGAGCGCGTCGTTGGGCCGCCCGTCCACGTCGAGTTCGTCGGTGCGCTCCGCCAGGATCTCCCCGGCCGCGGTGGCCACCGCGGCCGTGATGTGCGCGTGCCCGAAGTCGATGCCGACCACCACCCCCGCGGCCGGCCGCAGACTCACCAGCCCCGCCCGCCGTCCGCGTCCGGCGGCGGCCGGCGACCCGGCGCCCTCGGTGGCCAGCCCCTCCGCGAGCAGCGCGGCCACGCCCGCGCCGACCGCGCTGCGGGACAGCCCGGTCAGCCGGCTGAGTTCGGCGCGGCTGACCGTGTCGTGCTCGGCGAGGACCCCGAGGAGCAGTTCGCGCGTCCGCATCCGGCGCGCCGAGACCGGCCCGGTCGCATCTGTCATGCCGTCACCCCAGCTCAAATTTCTGCCGTTGAACGGCCGAATTGAAGCCCGACTCTACCTCTTGAAAGTCGAGTTGGGTGAGCCTAGGGTCCATCCGCACGCCACTTCCCGGGCCGGTCCCCGTATCGCCTCGGGCCAACAGAGGAGCCGTGTTGATCGTGAAACGATTCAGAACGTCCCGCAGACGGCGGGCCGCGGCCGTGGCAACCGCCGCCGCCGCCCTGGTCGCCGGGCTCGCACTCTCCCCCACCGGGGTCTCCCCCGCCGCCGCGGCCGGCACCGACGGCCCCAACCCGGCCTGCCCGTGGGTGGGTTCGACCGCGCCGGTGAACACGCGTACGGCGCAGGTGCTGTCGAAGATGACCCTCGACGACAAGATCGCGATGGTGCACGGCTCCGCCGCGGGCCCGTACACCGGGCTGGTCCCCGGCAACAGCCGGCTGTGCATCCCCGCGCTGAAGATGCAGGACGGCCCGACCGGCGTCCGGATGAGCGACACCACGCAGTTGCCGGCCGCGGCGAACGTGGCCGCGTCGTTCGACCCGTCGGTGGCGCGGTCCTACGGCTCGGTGATCGGCGCCGAGGACAAGGCCAAGGGCGTCGACGTCGACCTCGGTCCGACGATCAACATCGTCCGCGACCCGCGCTGGGGCCGGGCGTTCGAGTCGTACAGCGAGGACCCGTACCTGACCGGGCAGATGGGCGCCGCGGACATCGAGGGCATCCAGGGGCAGGACGTGATGGCCCAGGTCAAGCACTGGGCGGTGTACAACCAGGAGACCAACAGGAACACGCCGTCTGACAACGTTATCATCGACGACCGCACCGTCCGGGAGATCTACACCAGCGCGTTCGGCGCGGTGGTGGCGCAGTCCGACCCGGCGTCGGCGATGTGCTCGTACTCCACGGTCAACGGCACCGACGCGTGCGCGAGCGCCTACCTGGACTCGATCCTCAAGGACGACTTCGGCCTCAAGGGGTTCATCACCTCCGACTGGGGCGGCACGCACAGCACGGTCGCCACGGCCAACGCCGGTATGGACATGCAGATGCCGGACGCCTCGTACTTCGGCGCCGCGCTCAAGACCGCCGTGCAGAACGGCCAGGTGGCGCAGAGCCGGCTGGACGACATGGTCACCCGCATCCTGCGCGAGCAGTTCCGCTTCGGGTTCTTCGAGCACCCGTCCAAGGACACCCCGGACGCCGACGCGTCCACGGCCGCGCACGTCGACACCGCGCGGAAGGCCGCCGAGGCCGGCACCGTCCTGCTGAAGAACTCCGGCGGCGTGCTGCCGCTGAACTCCCGCACGGTGAAGTCGATCGCGGTGCTCGGCGACGGCGCCGGCGTGGACACCATGACCGCGGGCGGCGGCAGCGCGTCCGTCGGCGGCACCGGCACCGTCACCCCGTACGACGGGATCAAGGCGCGGGCCGGCGCCGGGACCACCGTGTCCTACGCCCAGGGCGGCAGCGGCCCCGGCGGTGAGCTGCCGGCCATCGACAGCTCGTACCTGACGCCGGCGTCCGGCAGCGGCCACGGGCTGCAGGGCGACTACTACACCAACACCACGCTGGCCGGGGACCCGGCGGCGACCACGACCGACCCGCAGGTCGACTTCAAGTGGAACGGCCAGGCGCCCGCCGCGGGCGTGTCCGGTGGTTCGTTCTCCGCCAAGTGGACCGGCACGATCACCCCGCCGGCCACCGGCACGTACACGCTCGGGATCACCAGTGACGACGGCAGCCGGCTGTTCATCGACGGCAAGCAGCTCATCGACAACTGGCGGGACCAGGGCAGCACCACGCAGACCGCGCAGGTGGACCTGACCGCGGGCAAGCCGGTGCAGGTCGAGATGGACTACTACCAGTCCGGCGGCGACGCCGTCGCCGAGCTGGGCTGGACGCCGCCGGGTGCGGGCAGCCCGCTGGACCAGGCGGTCGCGCTCGCGGCCAAGTCCGACGTGGCGGTCGTCTACGCCAACGACTTCGAGAGCGAGGGCAGCGACCTGAAGAACATCGACCTGCCCGCCGACCAGAACAAGCTGATCTCCGCGGTCGCGGCGGTCAACCCGAACACCGTGGTCGTGCTGAACACCGGCTCGGCCGTGACCATGCCCTGGCTGGACCAGGTCAAGGGCGTGCTGGAGGCGTGGTACCCGGGCCAGCAGGCGGGCAACGCGATCGCGTCGCTGCTCTTCGGTGACGTGAACCCGTCGGGCAAGCTGCCGGTCACCTTCCCCACGTCGCTGGACCAGGTGCCGGCCTCGACTGCGGCGCAGTTCCCGGGCGTGAACGGCACGGTGGACTACTCCGAGGGCCTGAACGTCGGCTACCGGTGGTACGACACGAACAAGCTGACGCCGCTCTTCCCGTTCGGCTACGGCCTGTCCTACACGTCGTTCGGCTTCTCGAACCTGCGGGTGGGCCACACGCTCAGCGAGAAGGGCACCGTGCCGGCGAGCGTGGAGGTGACCAACACCGGCAGCCGCGAGGGCGCCGAGGTCGCGCAGCTCTACCTGACCGACCCGTCCTCGACCGGCGAACCGGCCCGCCAGCTCAAGGGGTTCCAGAAGGTCGACCTCAAGCCGCACCAGAGCAAGCGGGTGACCTTCGAGATCAGCGCGCAGGGCGCGTCGTACTGGAGCACCGACGCGCAGGCGTGGGAGCTGGCCACCGGCAAGTACACCGTGCAGGTCGGCGACTCCTCGCGGGCCCTGCCGCTGTCGGGCGCCTTCCAGGTCACCAGGAACTCGGGGCCGCGCTTCACCAAGGTCTCGGCGCCGGCCACCGCTGACGGCGGCGGCACCCTGTCGGTGAAGACCACGTTCACCAACGACTCGACGCAGAGCGTGAGTCAGGCCGCCACCCAGCTCACCGTGCCGGCCGGCTGGACGAAGAAGGCGGCCACCGCCGCCACCTTCCGCAAGGTGCCCGCGGGCGCCTCGGCCACCACCACCTGGCAGGTCACGGTGCCGGCCGGGACCGGGGGCGGTGCGGCCACCCTCGCCGCCACCACCGCCTACAGCGGCTCCCGCGGCCTGCCGCCGGGAACCGGCAAGGCGACCGTGCAGATCGCCTACGCCGACCTCGCCGCGGCCCGCGACACGGTGGGCGTCACCGACGACGCCGACCAGGCCCCCGGCAACCTCGACGGGAAGGGCTACAGCTTCTCCACGCAGGCGCTGGCGTCGGTCGGCGTCACGCCCGGCGGCGAGGTGACCGCCGGCGGCGCGACGTTCACCTGGCCCGACGTGCCGGCCGGCCAGGCCGACGCGGTCACCACCGGCGGCCAGCTCGTCAGCCAGTCCGGCTCCGGCTCGGCGCTGTCGCTCCTGACCGTCGGCACCAACGGCACCCAGACCGGCAAGGTGACCGTCACCTACACCGACGGCACCGCCTCCACGTCGACCCTGAACGTCTCCGACTGGTACAGCAACGCCGCGGGCAGCGGCTGCACGCTGGTCGTCACCACCCCGCACTGGAACCGGCCGGCGGGCAGCACCAACCCCGCCGACCAGAAGGTCAGCCTGTACGCGGCGTCCGTGCCGCTCAGCAGCGGGAAGCAGGTGCGGTACGTGACGCTGCCGAGCAACCCCGAGTTGCACGTCTTCGCCACCGCCATCAGCTGACCTCCGGTCGGCAGCGGCGCCGTGGGCGGGCGGTCGACCGGCCGCCCACGGCGCCCGCGCAGGCGAGAACCCGCCACCGCGAACTCGGTCCCGAGGCTTGACGCGCATGTGGGAGTCCGGTGACATGTGCGGGAATTGCTTGGAAAAAGTTCGTTGTTGTTCAACTGTCGACCGCCGAGCCCATGCTGACGATCGGTCCGTGACCGGTCGTTCAGGGGCGTGCGGTGGTCCAAGGCAAAGGACATGCATGCGACCACGGCACGAAAGACTCCGGCGAACGGTGACCGGCGTGGCCCTTTCGGCACTGCTGGGCAGCGGACTGGTCGTGGCGGCAGCCGCACCGTCCACCGCCGCACCGTCCACCGCGGCCCAGCACTCCGCCCCACAGAACTCCACCACCGCACAGAACTCCAACGGCGGCTGGACGGTGGACGACCCCGGCCGCTCGACGCTCACCGCGCGACTCGACCTCGACTCCGCGGGCGAGCTGCACCTCGCGGTCGACCGCGGCAACGCGCCGGTGCTGCTGCCGGGCCGGCTCGGCATCCGCACCGACCAGCACGACCTGACGACGGGTCTGCGGCTGGTCAGGCGGCAGGACCGCACGGTCCACGAGTCCTACCGGATGACCACCGGCAAGCAACTGCGGACCACGGCCACGATGCGGGAGGCGACCTTCACCTTCCGCGGCGCCGACGGCGCCCAACTGGGCGTCGCGGTACGGGTGTCCGACGACGGCGTCGCCTACCGGTACCTGCTGGACGGCAAGGGCCCGGTGACCGTGACCGGAGAGTCCTCGACGTTCGAGCTGCCGACGGACGCCGACGCCTGGGTCCAGCCGTACTCGCCCAGCTACGAGACCGAGCGGACCCAGACCACCGCGGGCGCGGCCAACGCGGCGCAGCCCGCGTCCTGCACCGGCGACACCTGCGCGTTCGGCTACCCGACGCTCTTCGAGGTCGGGAGCACCTACGTGCTGCTGACGGAGGCGGACGTCGACGGCCGGTACTCCGGCAGCCACCTCGACCACGTGGCCGGCAGCGGGGCGTACTCCGTCGCGCTGGCGGACGACGCGCCCGTCACCTCGAACGGACCGCTGGCGACGCCGTGGCGCACCGCGATCGTGGGCAGCCTGGACACGCTGGTCGGCTCCACGCTCGTGAACGACCTCGCGCCGCCGGCGAAGTTCCAGGACACCTCCTGGATACGGCCGGGCGTGGACGACTGGTCCTGGCTGAGCAACGGGTCGAGCCCTGGTGACTTCGACCGGCAGAAGGACTTCGTGGACTACGCGGCCGCCCACGGCCTGCCGTACACGCTGGTGGACGCCGGATGGCAGGCGAGCTGGGTCCCCGAACTGGTCCGCTACGCGCGGGCCAAGGGCGTCAATGTGATCCTGTGGTTCGCCTGGACCGACCTGAAGACCCAGCAGCAGCGCGACACCTGGTTCGCGAAGCTCAAGGAGTGGGGCGTCGCGGGCGTCAAGGTCGACTACATGGACTCCGACGCGCAGTCCACCTTCCAGTGGTACGACGCGATCCTGCACGACACCGCCAAGGACAAGTTGATGATCGACTTCCACGGCGCGACGATCCCCCGCGGCCTGCAGCGCACCTGGCCGCAGGTGATGAGCGTCGAGGCGGTCCGCGGTGAGGAGAACGGGCAGAACCCGAGCCGCGACATCTTCCTCGCCTTCACCCGCAACATCGTCGGCTCGATGGACTACACCCCGACGTGGTTCTCCCGCCCGAACCGGCAGGACTCCCTGGCGCACGAACTGGCGCTGCCGGTGGTCTACGAGTCCGGCTGGACGTCGCTGGGCGACAACCCCGAGGGGTTCGCCGCCCAACCGGTGGCCGAGAGCTACCTGGAGCAACTCCCCACCACCTGGGACGAGACGCACCTGGTCTCCGGCGGTCCCGGTCCGCAGCCGGCCGGCGACCGGCAGGCCGTCATCGCCCGCCGCAGCGGCGACCGCTGGTTCGTCGGCGGCATCCTGGCCGGCGCGAGCGACACCATGAAGGCGCCGCTCGGCTTCCTCGGCAAGGGCACCTGGCTGGTCGAGACGATCGGCGACAGCAACGGCCAGTTGCAGCGCACCGTGCGGACGGCCACCGCCAAGGACACCCTCTCGGTGCCCGGCGCGGCCAACGGCGGCTTCGTCGCCCTGGCCTGCCCCGCCACCAAGGGCCGCACCGACTGCGAGAACCCGGTGGTCACCGCGCCCGCCACGTCCCTGACCCTCGCCCCGTCGACCGCCACCGCGGGCCCCGGCGCGAAGGTCGGTATCGACGCGGCGTTCGAGCTTCCGCAGGGCACGGCCCTGCGCCAGGTGCGCCTGACGGTGGACCGCGACCGGCTCCCCGCGGGCTGGAGCGCCACCGGCCGGGACGTCACCGCGGGCTCGCTGCGGGCCGGCCGGGCGCTCGACGGCCACTGGACCGTGACGGTCGGCAAGGACCAGCCGGGCGGCGAGGTCGACGTGCCCGTGGTGGCCACGTACGCCAACCCGGCCGGCGGGAAGGCCCCACCGGTCCACGTCGAGCAGGTCGTGCAGGTCTCCATCCCGCTGCACGGCACGGTCTACGCCAGCGATCAGCCGTTCCTCACCGAGACCAACGGCTACGGGCCGGTCGAGCGCGACCAGTCCAACGGCGAGGCCGGCGGGCAGGACGGCCACCCCCTGACGATCGACGGCACCGTGTACCCGAAGGGCCTGGGCATGAACGCGCCGGCCCAGGTGCAGATCGACCTCCAGGGCCGCTGCACCCGCTTCGAGGCCCACGTCGGCGTCGACGACGAGACCGGCGGGCAGGGCAGCGTCACGTTCACCGTGCTCGGCGACGACGGCAGGCAACTCGCGTCCACCGGCGTGGTGCACGGCGGCCGGAGCGCGGTCGACCTGAGCGTCGACACCACCGGCGTGCACACCCTGAGCCTGGCCGTCGGCGACGGAGGCGACGGCAAGAACTACGACCACGCGGACTGGGGGCTGGCCCGACTCACCTGCGTGAACTGACCACCGCGGCAGCACCGAGCGGACACCCGCCCGCCGCCCCCGCCGCCCGTACGAGGTGACGGGGGCGGCGGGCGGACCGGTTCCCCGCGGCGAACGCGCCGACCCTGACGGGGTCTTGACAGATCGTCGGGCGGTGCACATGGTAGTTGACAACGATGTCAGAACCCCCATCCCCCGGTCGGAGGGTCGCGTGGACGCGTCAGCTCAACCCGGCATCGGTCGCCGGCGGTTCCTCACCATCGCGGTGGTCGGGGCCGGTGCGGTCGCCGTTCCGGTCGGGGTCGCCGAAGCCCGACCGGCCGGCGCGGAACCGGCCGGCGCGGAACCGGCCGGCGCTCAGCCGGCGCGGAGCGGATCGCCGGCCGCCGGCCGGTCGGCGGCGACCGTGACCGACCTCGCCGTCGAGTCGGTGACCTCGGCGGGGATCACCCTGAGCTGGACCGCGCCGGCCGGCGCTCTCCGGTACGAACTCCGGTCGGCCGACCGCCCGATCGACGCCTCGACATGGCCCACCGCGCGACGCCTCGGCGGCCCCCGCCCGATCGGCTCCGCCGGCGCCGGCCACCAGCTGGACGTCTCAGGGCTGGACCCGGACACCCGGCACTGGTTCGCGCTGGCGACCTACGACGGCCGGCACTGGTCGGCGCCGTCCAACGCGCCGGCCACCCCGCCGAGCCGCCTCGACCAGGTCGAGGTGTGGCTCTTCGAGCAGAACGCGTCCGACGCCCGCAACCGCCGGCTCACCCGGGTCATCGCCCCGGACTTCGTGCACCGGTCGGCGTACGAGTGGGTGGGCACCGAGTACGAGGACCGCGGCTTCCCCGCGGTCCGGCAGAGCCTGGTCCGGCTCGCACAGGACGGCGCGCTGCTCGGCGCCGGCGTGTCGGCGAGCTACTGGGAACCGGACCTGGAGACGCTCGCGCCGGGGGTGGACCCCGCCGAGGCGTCCGGCGACCCGCTCGGGAACGGCCCGGTGTACCACCTGATCAGTGACACCCCGAGCGCCGTCCGGCAACTGGTCTTCAAGGCCGAGCGGCAGATCGCGGCCGGGTTCGACGGCGTCGAGTTCGACGAGTGGTACCCCACCGACACCTCCGTGATCGCCCCGGCGATGCGCGCGATCAGGCAGCGGGCGCGGCAGACGCACGGCCGTACGGTCTACCTGTCGGCCAACTCGACCTACGGCGGCGCGGACTTCCCCGCGCTCGACGGCGACACCAACACCGGCGCCGAGGCGGTCGACTACTACCTGCGCAACTACCCGTTCCGGCTCCAGGGTCTCGACGTGCCCGCCGCCGAGAGCACGGCGCCGTTCGACGGCACCGCGAACCTCATCCCGCAGCTGCGGTCCGCGATCGCCAAGGTCGCGCCCAAGCCGTTCGTGTTCTTCGTCGACTACGCGACGCCGACCATCTTCTGGGGGCCGCACGACTTCGGCTCCTGGCCGGCGTTCGTGCGGATCGCCTCCGCCCAGATCCTCGCCGCGGGCGGCTTCCCGGCGGCCGGCCGCAGCATGTACAACGTGCTCGACGGGCTGGTGCGCGGGGTGTTCACGCTGGAGTCCAATCTGGCCGCGTTCCAGCGGGACACCCACGAACTGCGGCGCGAGTTGCGGGTGATCACCCCGACCACGCTGGAGGTCAGCGCGCCGAACGTGCACCTGTCCGCGTTCGACCAGCCGGGCCGGCGGATCGTGCACGTGGTGAACGGCGACTTCGACAACGACACCGGCAGCATGCGCACGCAGACCGACCTGACCGTGACGGTGTCCACCGACCGCCGCCCGGCCGGCGTCACGCTGGTGACCCCGGACACCGTCGGTCCGTCTCGACGGCAGGCGCCGTCCTGGCAGTACGCCTCCGGCCGGGTCACCGTACGGGTGCCGCGGCTGGAGTACCACGACGTACTGGTGATCGGCCTCGACCGGCCCTACCGGCCGCACCTGACGCCGAGCCGGGTCGTGTTCCCGTTCCCCGGCCCGTCCTCCGTCCCGGCCGGCAACAGCGTGCACCTGGTGGCCGTACCGACGCAGGGCACCGGCCGGCAGGTCCGCTGGTCGGTCGACGGCCGGCCCGGCGGCGACAGCCGCGTCGGCACGGTGACGGCCGACGGCACCTACACCGCCCCGGCCCGGGTCCCGGCCGGCGGATCGGTGACGATCACCGCCGCGAGCGCCGCCGAACCCGACGTCACCGCCGCCGTCGAGGTGGCGATCAGCGATCCGGTCCGCCTGCCGTGGACGGCGCCGATCCGGGCCGGCGCGACCACCGACCTGGGCCATCGGCTGCCCGCCGGGTGGCGGATCGTCGAGGGCCGCGGGGACTGGGACGTCACCGACGGCGCCCACGGGCCGGTGATCGCCAACACCAACCTGTCCGAGGGCGAGTCCCAGGGCGACACCATCGGCGAGCCGGCCCTGCTCGTCGCGGGCGATCAGACCTGGGCCGACTACCGGTTCACGGTCACCGTCAGCCCGACGGTGGCACCGGTGGTGTGGTACTCCGATCCCTCCTACCGGCAGGACACGTTCGTCGGGGTGGTCGCGCGCTTCCAGGACGACGCGAACTACTACGAGTACCGGCTGTGCGCCGACGGCAACGCCCGGCTGTTCACCAAGCACGACGGCACCCTGACGCAGGTCGGCGCCGCGGCGCCGGCGCCCTTCCCGCAGGTCGGCGCCGCCACCACGTTCCTCGTCCACGCGGCCGCGGACGTCCTCGAGTTGTGGCTGGACGGCACGCTGGTCCGCCGGGACAGCGGCATCGCGCTGCGCCGCGGCGGCATCGGCCTGGTGTCGAGCCTGACGCAGAACACCTTCGGCTCGATCCGGGTGGACCCGGCCTGACCTGGCGGCGCTCGGCCGCCCGGTCCGGTCACCGCCGGCGGGGCGTGCCGCCGCTTCGAGTCGACCACCCCGCCGACGGGCGGCCTTCGGCACGGCCGGTCCGTCGGCCCTCCCTCGACGGGGTGGCCGGCGGCGCACCGATCGGCTCCGTGCCGGTCAGCAGCGTCGAGTGGAGCCTCCCGAGTTCCGCTCGGCGTGCCGCGGGCGCGCGGCCTGCCCGTGCCCGCCGAGCCCGGGGTGGCCAGGTCGGCGTGGAACCCGACCGGACCCGTGCCGGGCCGCCCGCTGACACGGGACCGGTTCGGGACGGGACGGCACAGCACGGCCGGACCGACGATCCGATAATCGGTAGGAACCGGCTACGCGAAGTGGCGGGTGGACAGGGCCCGTTGGAGTTCGGCGTCGGCGTCGGCCACGCAGCGTTCGAAAGTGGCGCGGGCGCCGGGCTCCATCCACTGGGTGAACGCCTGCTCGTAGACGGTCAGGGCGAGCCGCACCAGGTAGGCCGCCTGCCGCTGGGGGACGCCGCGTTCGGCGAGCAGGTCCCTGAGCACGTCCTCGAGGACCGCCACCTTGAGGACTTCCCGTTCCCGGAGTTCGGGGTTGGCGGCGATGACGCTCTGCCGCCGGTGGGCGAGGGAGCGGTCCGCCGGGAAGAGGGAGGCGGAGCCGGCGAGGGCGCCGAGGAGCACCTGCCACGGCGGCTCGCCGGCCGGGGCGTCGCCCACCCCCGCCCGTAGCTGGGTGACCAGCCCGTCGGTGCCGCCGAAGAGGACTTCCCGCTTGTCGCGGAAGTAGCGGAAGAACGACCGCTTCATCAGGCCCGCGCGCTCCGCGATGTCCGCGACGGTCGTGCCGTCGTAGCCGCGCTCGGCGAACAGCTCCAGCGCGGCTGTCTCCAGGCGCTGCCGGGCGTCCGGCTCCCATCTCGGCATGCCTTCACCCTACCCGATGACACTTGGTGTTATCGTTCTGATGACATCAAGTGTCATCATGTCGTCGGAGTGGAGTGATCATGCGAGCGGTACAGATCGACGAGTTCGGCGGACCCGAGGTGCTGCGGTTCGTGGAGACCGAGACGCCCGTCCCCGGCCCCGGCCAGGTCCAGATCGAGGTGCGCGCGTGCGGCACCAACCCCGCCGACTGGTTCGTCCGCGAGGGCGCCCTGGGCGGGTCCCTGCCGCAGGGGACCGGCTTCGAGGCCGCCGGCGTCGTCACGCGGGCCGGAGAGGGCGTCGCGGGCACCGCCGTCGGCGACCGGGTCTTCGGGAACCTGATGTTCGGCGGCGCCACCGCCGGCGCGGCGCAGTTCGCGGTGCTGGACGACTGGGCCACCATCCCGGACACCATGTCCTTCGAGCAGGCGGCGGCCATCCCGATGCTCGCCGAGACCGCGATCCGCACCCTCGACGAACTCGGCGTGGTCGAGGGGCACACCGTGTTCATCAACGGGGGCAGCGGCGCCGTCGGGCGGCTCGCCGCGCAGATCGCGGTGGGCCGCGGCGCGGAGGTCATCGTGACGTCGGGCGCCGCGAAGGCCGCGGCGATGCGCGAACTCGGCGCGAAGGTCACCGAGTACGGCGACGGCCTCGCGGACCGCGTGCGCGCCCTGGCTCCCGGTGGCGTCGACCGGGTCCTGGACATCGGCCCCGGCGGCCAGCTCCCCGAGCTGATCGCGATCGCGGGCGGCGATCCCTCGCACGTGGTGACGGTCACCGACTTCGGCAACGCCGCGGAGTTCGGCGTCCGGGCCAGCGGCCGCGAGGGCACCGTCTTCCGCCTGGACGCCCCCCAGACGGTCGCCGACGCCGTCGCCGCAGGCACGTTGACGGTTCCGGTCTGGCGCGTCGAGTCGTGGGAGAACATCGCGAAGGTGCACGAGGACATCAAGTCCGGTGCCGCGAAGGGGAAGACGGTGCTGCGCGTGGAGGCGTGAGCCGAGCCGCGGGTGGGTGGGTGTGCCGTGCGCGGGTGCTTGAGCCGTGCGCGGGTATGTCCGAGCCGCGCGTGCGTGTGTGAACCGCCCTCGCCCCGCCCGTCACTCGTGAATCCCCCGAATCCGTCCGCGTGAGCGCTGGCGCCGCCCCTCCCCGCTGGCGAAGAATCGTCGTCGCAGGCAGGTACATTCGTTCGACGGGACCATGAGGAGCCGCACCATGCACGAGGCGCCGTCCGGGCCGCTTCCGTATTACGAGGACATGGGGCCGGGAACGGGAGCGCTCCCGCCGCGGGCGTGGACGGGGGTGTCCGACGCGCGCCGGGTGAACCTGGGCGGGGCATGGCGGTTCCGGCTGTCGGCGACGGCGGACGGGTCGGACGACTCGTTCGCCCGCCCCGGCTTCGACGCCTCGCGCTGGGACGTGCTGCCGGTGCCCTCGCACTGGCCGCTCCAAGGCCACGGCCAGGACCACGACTACGGCCGGCCCGCGTACACCGACGTCCGCTACCCCTTTCCGATCGACCCGCCGCGGGTGCCCACCGAGAACCCCACCGGGGATCACCTGCGCGGCTTCGACCTGCCGGGCGACTGGCCGGGCGGCGCGGCGGTGCTGCGCTTCGACGGGGTGGACTCCTGCGCCCGGGTCTGGCTCAACGGCGAGGAGCTGGGCACCTTCAAGGGCAGCCGGCTGCCGGTGGAGTTCGAGGTCGGCGAACTGCTGCGGCCGCGCGGGAACGTCCTGGCGGTGCGGGTGCACCAGTGGTCCTCGGGCAGCTACCTGGAGGACCAGGACATGTGGTGGCTGCCGGGCATCTTCCGCGAGGTCACGCTGATCGAACGGCCCGAGGGCGCCGTCACGGACTTCTTCGTGCACTGCGACTACGACCACCTGACCGGCAACGGCTCGCTGCGGGTCGACTGCGATCCCCAGGGGACCGTGACCGTACCGGAGTTGGGCCTGGACGTCGCGACCGGCGAGACCGCGGTGGTGCCGGTGGAGCCGTGGTCGGCGGAGGTACCGCGGCTGTACGACGCGGAGTTGGCCACCGAGGGCGAACGGGTTCCGCTGCGGATCGGCTTCCGCACGGTCCGCGTCGAGGACGGCCTGCTGAAGGTGAACGGGCGGCGCGTGCTGTTCCGCGGGGTGAACCGGCACGAGTTCGACCCGGACCACGGCCGGGCGGTGGACCTGGAGACGATGCGCCGGGACCTGCTGCTGATGAAGCGGCACAACGTCAACGCGGTCCGCACCAGCCACTATCCGCCGCACCCGGCGTTCCTCGACCTGTGCGACGAGTTGGGGATGTGGGTGGTCGACGAGTGCGACCTGGAGACGCACGGCTTCTCCGAGGTCGACTGGCGCCGCAACCCGGTGGACGACGAGCGGTGGACCCCGGCCCTGCTGGACCGGGCCGCCCGGATGGTCGAGCGCGACAAGAACCACCCCGCGGTGGTGATGTGGTCGCTGGGCAACGAGTGCGGCACCGGGCGCGGGCTGTCCGCGATGGCCGACTGGATCAGGCAGCGCGACCCGGCCCGCCCGATCCACTACGAGGGCGACCAGTCCTGCGCGGACGTCGACGTCTACTCCCGAATGTACGCCAACCACGAGGAGAGCGAGTCGATCGGCCGCCGCGCCGAACCCCCGCTCCTGGACGCCGAGTCGGACCTGCGCCGGCGCGCGATGCCGTTCCTCCTGTGCGAGTACGCCCACGCCATGGGCAACGGCCCGGGCGGACTCAGCGAGTACCAGCGGATCTTCGAGACGTACGAACGCTGCCAGGGCGGCTTCGTGTGGGAGTGGATCGACCACGGGCTGCGCCGCAGGACCGCGGACGGCGGCGCGTACTTCGCCTACGGCGGGGACTTCGGCGAGGAGTTGCACGACGGCAACTTCGTCTGCGACGGGCTGGTCTTCCCCGACCGCACGCCCTCCCCCGGGCTGGTCGAGTACAAGAAGGTGGTGCAGCCGGTCGGCTTCGCCGCGGATCTGGCGCGCGGCCTGCTGACCGTCACCAACCGCCATGACTTCGCGGACGTTTCGGGACTGTCCTTCCACTGGGCGTACGAGGAGGAGGGCGAACTCGTCGCCGAGGGACGGCTTGAGGTGCCCGCGCTGGCGCCGGGAGCGAGCGCCGAGGTGGCGCTGCCGCGGGAGCCGCGGACCGCGGCGGACCGCGAGGCGTGCTGGACGGTGCGGGCGGTGCTCGCCGAGGACACCGCGTGGGCGCCGTCCGGCCACGAAGTGGCGTGGGCCCAGTTCGAGGTGGCTCGACCGGCCGTGCCGGCAGGCCCGTTGCCCGGCGCGCCGCACACCCCGCGGCGGGTCGAGGGCGGGCTGATCATGCTCGGCCCCGGCATGTTCGACGCGGCCGACGGCACCCTGCGCTACCTGGACGGCGCGGTGGTGGACGGCCCCCGGCTGGACGTGTGGCGGGCGCCGATCGACAACGACCGCGGGGCGGACTGGTATCCGGACGGACAGCTCGAACGCCGCTGGCGGGACGCCGGGTTGGACCGGATGCGGCACCGGATCGACGAAGTGGCGCCCGGCCAGGACTCGTTGACCGTCACCACCCGGGTCGCGCCGGCCGCCTCGGACCTGGCGCTGCGCACCGTCTACCGCTGGACGGCGGCCGGCGACCGGCTCGCCCTGGACGTCGAGGTCACCCCGGAGGGCCCATGGAGCCTGCCGCTGCCGCGGCTCGGCATACGGCTCGGGTTGTGCCCCACGCTCGACACCGTCGAGTGGTACGGCGGCGGGCCCGGCGAGGCGTACCCCGACACCCGCGAGGCGTCCCGGCTGGGCCGGCACCGCTCGACCGTCGACGGCCTGCAGACGCCTTACGTACGACCGCAGGAGAACGGCGCCCGCGCCGACGTGCGGTGGGCGGAGCTGCGCCGGTCCGACGGCTCGGGGCTGCGGGTGACCGGTGCGCCGCCGTTCTGGTTCACCGCCCGGCCGTGGAGCACCGAGGAACTCACGGCGGCCGAGCACACGAACGAGCTGAAGCGCGGCGACCTGATCTGGCTGCACCTTGACCACGGACTGCACGGGGTGGGCAGCGGCGCGTGCGGGCCCGAGGCGCTGCCGGAGTTCCGGCTGGCCGCCGCCCCGGCCGCGTTCTCCTTCACCTTCGGCACGCTGCGCGCCGGCCACCCGGCCGGCCCCCGGCCCCCCTTTTGACCGGCCGGCCGCCCCGACCGGGCCACCGGCCCCGCCATCCAGCCCGACCCAGACCCACACACTCACCCGACATCGACGATCCGGAGCACCCGTGACCGGCACCACCCCCTTCGTCCGCCCGTACCGCCCCGCCGACCTGCCTGCGCTGTACGACATCTGCCTGCGCACCGCCGACGCGGGTCAGGACGCCTCCGCGTCCTACGCCGAGCCCGACCGCGACCTGGTCGGCGCGATCTTCGCGGCGCCGTACGCGGTTCTCGAACCCGACCTCACCTTCGTGGTGGACGACGGCGGCGGGCAGACGGTCGGCTACATCGTCGGCACCGGCGACACCGCGCGGTTCGTCGAGCGGTTCCGCGCGGAGTGGCTGCCGTCCGTGGCCGGCCGCTGGCCCGCACCGGCGGGCGAACCCGGCACGCCCGCCGAGTCGATGGCCGTGCTGCTGCACCTCCCCGAGCGGATGGTGGTGCCCGCGCTCGCCTCCTACCCCGCCCACCTGCACATCGACCTGCTCCCCCGGGCGCAGCGGTCCGGGCACGGCCGCGCCCTGATGACCGCGTACCTGGCCGCGCTCGCGGCGAAGGGGGTCCCGGCGGTGCACCTCGGCATGCTCAGCACCAACACCTCCGCCCGCGCGTTCTACGACCGGCTCGGCTTCCACGAGATCCCGGTCCCGGACGCGGGGCCGCTGACGTACCTCGGCCGCGCCACGTCGTAACGCCTCCGGAAGCCTCCACGCCGCCGGGTACGGCCGCGGCCGATTGTCAGTGCCCGCCCCTACGCTCGGCGGCAGGAGGTACACCATGACCGACGAGTCCCCGTACGAACCCGTGACGGTGTCGCGGGTGATTCCCGCCCCGCCGGCGGCCGTCTTCCGGGTCCTGACCAACCCCACCCGGCACACCGATCTCGACGGCTCCGGCATGCTGCGCGGCGCGGTCACCGAGACGCCCGTCTCCCGCGTCGGCGACGTCTTCGTGATGCGCATGTACTACTCGGAGCACGGCCACTACGAGATGAACAACCACGTCGTCGAGTACGAACAGGACCGGCGTATCGCCTGGGAGCCCGAGGCGGGCCGCGGCCACCCCGGACACGGCCTGCCGGGCAGCCGCTGGGGCCATCGCTGGATCTACACCCTGTCCCCCGCCGGCCCACGGTCCACCCTGGTCACCGAGGCGTACGACTGCTCCCGCGCCCCGGCCGACGAGCGGGACGGGATGCAGGGCGGGCAGGTCTGGGTGAGCGGTATGGAGCGGACGCTGGAGCGGCTCGCCGACGCGGTGGACGAGCAGGAGACGGCGGACGGGTAGGAGAGGGCGGACGAGGAGGCCGGAGCGCAAGCCGGGGCAACGCAGACGCGGCCGCCGTGGGCCCGTGCCTGGCCTGGCCGCTGACGCGGCACGGGAGTTGGCGAGCCGTACGCCGGCAGCCCGCCCGGTCATCGCGCGAATTCCCGGTGCGTGAACCCGGCGGGTGGGGACAGGATGGGTCGATGGGATGGACGTTCACACCGTCGGTGGCGGAGTTCACCGCCACGGCGGGCGGTTTCCTGGACCGGCACCCGCTGGAGACGAACGTGCTGCGGACGATCTGCGGGACGCTGCGCCGGCGGGGCCCAGACGCGTACGGAGCGCAGCCGCCGGTGTTCGGCTGGTGGCGGGCCGGCGACGAGGGGGCGGTGCGGGCCGCGTTCCTGCGCACCCCGCCGTATCCGCCGCTGCTCGCGCCCGGCACCCGGCAGTCCTCCCGCGAGCTGGCCGCCGGGTGGGACGGCCCGCTGGAAGGGGCGCGCGGGGACGCGGACGCGGTCCGGGCGTTCGGTGAGGCGTGGCGGGAGCGGACCGGCGCGGCGCCCCGGGTGGTGCGCGAGCAGCGGCTGCACCGGCTCGGCACCCTGACCCCGCGCAGCCCCGCGCCGCCCGGCCGGGCCCGGGTCGCCGGGCAGCAGGACCTCGGCCTGCTGCTGCGCTGGCACCAGGAGTTCGCCCGGGACATCGGCGAGCCCACGCCCGCCGCGGAGCGGATCGTGGCCGACGCCCTCCGGTTCGGCGGCCGCGTCCTGTGGGAGGTGGACGGCGAACCCGTCGCGATGGCGGGCATGACGTCGCCGGAGGACGGCGCGATCCGGGTCGTCGCCGTCTACACCCCGGCCGCGCTGCGCGGGCGCGGCTACGCGGGAGCCGTCACCGCGGCGGTGTCGCGGGCCGCGCTGGACACCGGGGCGCGTGACGTCGTGCTCTTCACCGACCTGGCCAACCCGGTGAGCAACCACGTCTACCGGCGGCTGGGCTACGTTCCGGTTCGGGACCAACTGGCGGTCGCCTTCGGGTGATCGAGAGCTCATCGCGTTCACCGGAGCGGTTCCGCGACCGCCCCGCATAATGGAAGCGGCGGATACCCCGCCGCCCGACGATCGCCAGGAGGAGCCGTGACCGGCGCCCGCCGACAGCCGTCCCACCTCGTGAAGCTGCGGCCCGCACCCTTCGGCGCGGACCCCGCGGGCGCGCGGCTGGAGCGCATTCTCGCCTCACCCAACTACGCCGACGGGGCTTTCGTGAACCCGGTCGGCGCCCGCACCACCCCCAGCGGCGGCATGCTGAAGGCGCTGCCGGCCAACCTCCGCAAGGACGCGCGGCTGGGCCGCAAGCCGGCCCGGCCGGTCCCGCTGCACCCCACCACGCTCGCCGACCTCGCCAAGCCGCCGGCCTCGGGCCTGCGGCTGACGTGGATGGGCCACTCCTCGGTGCTCGCCGAGATCGGCGGCCGGCGGGTGCTCTTCGACCCGGTGTGGGGCGAGCGGTGCTCGCCGTTCGCGTTCGCCGGGCCCAAGCGGGTGCACCCCGCACCCGTGCCGGTCGAGTCGCTGACCGGTATCGACGCCGTGGTGATCTCCCACGACCACTACGACCACCTCGACATGCCGACGATCATCGCGCTGATCCGCGGCGGCGCGGTCTTCGTGGTGCCGCTGGGCGTCGGTTCGCACCTGGAGCACTGGGGGGTGCCGGCGGACCGGCTGCGCGAGTTGGACTGGCACGAGTCCACCCAGGTGGCCGGGCTGACCCTGACCGCCACCCCGGCGCGGCACTTCTGCGGGCGCGGCCTGCGCGGCCGGCAGCAGACCCTGTGGGCCTCCTGGGTCGTCACCGACGACATCCACCGGATCTACCACAGCGGCGACACCGGCTACTTCCCCGGTTTCGCCGACATCGCCCAGCTGCACGGCCCGTTCGACGCCACCATGATCCAGATCGGCGCGTACAGCGAGTTCTGGCCGGACATCCACATGACTCCTGCCGAGGGCGTCCGCACCCACCTCGACCTGTCCGGCGGCACCTCGCACGGCGTGATGCTGCCCATCCACTGGGGGACCTTCAACCTCGCCCCGCACGCCTGGTCCGACCCCGGCGAGGGCACCCTCGACGCCGCCCACCGCTCCGGCGTACAGGCCGTCACCCCGCTCGTCGGGCAGCCCTTCGAGCCCGTCACCGCGCCGGCCGCCTTCCCCTGGTGGCGCGAGGTCGCCGTCACCCCCGAGACCGGCTGGACCCCGTGGCCGCCGCCCGCCCCGGCGCAGCGGGACCAGGTCGCGGACGCGTAGCCGCCCGGCGATGACCGTCGACGACGAGGCGATACGGCCGCGCACGCTCGCCTGGGCCGGGCGGCACCTGCGGCCCGGCGAGAGGATCACCGGGGCCGAGAGGCTGCACGGCGGCATCAGCGCCGAGATGCGGCGGCTGACGGTCACCGGACCGGCGGGCGGGGTGCGGCACCTGGTGCTGCGGACCTTCACCCATCCGTTCTTCGTCGAGCACGCCGAGGACCTGCTCGGCCGTGAGGCCGACGCCCTCGACGTGCTCGGTGCGCCCGGTGTGCCCGCGGGCGGCGGTGTGCCGGCGCCCGTGCTGGTCGCCGCCGACCCGGCCGCCGCGTGGTGCGAGTACCCGTCGCTGCTCATGACGCATCTGCCCGGCCGGACGGTCTTCGACGACGAGGAGTTGGACGCACGCGTCCGGCTGCTGGCCCGCGCGCTCGTGGCGATCCACGCGGTGCGGCCCGCGCGGCGCCCACCCGCGTACGAGGCGTGGACGACCGCCGACACCGTCGTCCGGCCGGAGAGCGCCGACCCGGCGGCCTGGTCCGCCGCGATCGACGTGATCGGGAAACCGGCGCCGCCTTTCGCCGGACGGTTCCTGCACCGCGACTTCCACCCCGGCAACGTCCTGTTCGACCTGGCGGGCCCGCGCCCGCGGATCACCGGCGTCGTCGACTGGGTGCAGACCTCATGGGGCCCGGCGGACCTCGACGTGGCGCACTGCTCCACCAACCTGGCGCTGCTGCACGGCTCTTCGTGGGGCGGGCGGTTCGCGGCGGAGTACGAGGCGGCCGGCGGCACGCTCGCCGCCACCGCACCGGAACGGCGCTACTGGCGGTTGCTGGACGCGCTGGCCTTCGCCGGCGACCTGCGCGACACCGCACGGCCCTGGCGGCAGGCGGGCCGGGCGGAGCTGACCACGCGGGCGGCGGACGCGCGGCTGGACGCCTACGTCATCGACCTGATGAACGCCCCGAACTGACCACCCGGCGCGGCCCCCACCGCCCCGACCGCCGGCGCCCGCCCGCCGTGGGCGCCGGCAGCCCGGGGGCCGGCTACCGCAGGCCGCGGCGGGAGAGGAGCGGCTCGACCCGTGGTGCGCGGCCGCGCACCACGGCGAACGCCGCCATCGGGTCCTTGCTCCCGCCCTTCGCGAGCAACTCGCGGCGGAAGATCTCCCCGTTGGCGCGCCGCATGCCGCCGTGGGTCTCGAACCAGTCGACGGTGTCGGCGTCCAGCACCTCGCTCCAGATGTAGGAGTAGTAGCCGGCGCTGTAGTCGCTGCCGAAGATGTGCGTGAAGTAGGTGGTGCGGTAGCGCGGCGGGATCGCCGGCAGGTCGATCCCGGCCGCCGCCAGGGCGCGCGCCTCGAACTCCAGCGGGTCGCCCGGGTCGCTGCCGGCCGGCAGCGAGTGCCACGCCCAGTCCAGCAGCGCCGCCGCGAGGTACTCGACCGTCGCGAAGCCCTCGCCGAACCGTGCGGCCTCCAGCATCCGCGCCACCATGCCGTCGGGCATCGGCTCGCCGGTCTCGTGGTGGCGCGCGTACCGGGCCAGTACCTCGGGCCAGGTCGACCACATCTCGTTGACCTGCGACGGGTACTCCACGAAGTCGCGCGGCACCGCGGTCCCGGAGAAGTAGGGGTACCGCACGTCGGAGAAGAGCCCGTGCAGGGCGTGCCCGAACTCGTGGAAGAGCGTGTCGACCTGGCTGAACGTCAGCAGCGCGGGCTCGCCGGGCGCGGGCTTGGCGATGTTGTGGTTGTTGACGATCACCGGCTGCCGGCCGAGCAGCCGGGACTGCGGGACCAGCGCGTTCATCCAGGCCCCGCCGCGCTTCGTCGGCCGGGCGAAGAAGTCGATCAGGAACAGCCCGAGCCCGCTGCCGTCGGCGTCGAAGACCTCGAAGATCCGGACGTCGGGGTGGTAGCCGACCAGGTCGGGCCGCTCGGTGACGGTGATCCCGTAGACCTCGTGGGCGGCGTGGAAGACGCCGTCGCGCAGCACGGACTCCAGTTCGAGGTACGGGCGCAGCGCCGCCTGGTCGATGGAGTGACGCTCCTTGCGGACCTTCTCCGACCAGTACGCCCAGTCCCACGCCTCGATCGGCCCGCCGGCGGTCTCGGCGAGCGCGTCGGCCTCGCGGCGGGCGTTGGCCACGGCGGGCGGCACCAGGCGCTCCAGCAGGGCGGTCACGGCCTCGGTGCTGCCGGCGGTGGTGTCGGCGACGGTGTACGCGGCGTGGCTGTCGTAGCCCAGCAGTGCGGCCCGCTCGGCGCGCAGGGTGGCCAGGGTGACCGCGAGCGGGCCGTTGGTGTCCTGCGCGCGGTCCATGGCGGCGGCCAGGAGGCGGCGCCGGAGCTCGCGGTCGTCGAGAACGGCGAGTTCGAGCTGGTTGGTGAAGTTCCGCAGGCTCAGCACCCACTTGCCGTCGTGGCCCAGCTCGCGGGCGTTCGCCGCGGCGGCCGCGACCGCGTCCGGCGACAGGCCGGACAGTTGCGCGGGGTCGTCCAGCACCAGGGCGCCGTCCTTGTTGGCGGCCAGCACGTTCTGGCCGAACTCGGTGCTCGCGGCCGCGATCCGCGCGTTCAGCGCGCGCAGCCGCTCCCGGCCCTCCTGCGACAGCTCCGCCCCGGCACGGACGAAGGCGATACGGTACCGCTCCAGCAGCCGCAGCGACTCCGGGTCCAGGCCGAGGGAGTCGCGTGTCTCGTACAGCGCCTTGATCCGCGCGTAGAGCTTCGCGTTCAGGTACACCTCGTCGGTGTGCGCGGACGTCATCGCGCTGACCTCGGACTCGATCTCCCGCAGGCCGTCGGTGACGTGTGCGGACGCCTGGTTGCCGTAGACCGCGCCCACCCGTGCGAGCAGTCCGCCCGAACGCTCCATCGCCTCCAGCGTGTTGGCGAAGGTGGGGGGTTCGGGGTCCGCCGCGATCCGTTCGACCTCGGCGGTGTGCTCCGCGATGGCCTGCTGGAACGCCGGGAGGTAGTGGGCGTCGTCCAACCCGGCGAATGCGGGCAGGCCGTAGGGCAGCGGGCTCGGGCTCAGCAGCGGGTTCATGGTCACCGTCCGACCCTATACAGCCGCCCGGGCCCCCGCCGTCACGGTTTCGGTCGCATTCCGGCCACCAGGCCGGTGGCCTGCTGGGCGCGCAGTCCTCCCCCGGAGCTCCGCCTGGGTGGGGGTGCCCCCGGCGGAGCCAGGGGGAGTGCCCCCAGCGCCCCTGGTCTGGTGCGGCTCCCTCCGCACGGAAGCAGCCGCACGTACTCAGGGGCGCGAGGAACTGCGCGAGAACCCCCCACCGGCGGGTGGTCCCTCAACCGGCGGACAGGGGCACCCCGGAGGGTCAGGTCACCCCGACTTGCGGCGGAACTCGCGTGCTCCGCCCGCGCGGCCGTGGGCGCCGTGGACCTTGGACTGGTCCGGTCCGGTCCCCGCGGTGCCGCCTCCGCCGCGCCCGCCCTGCTTGCGTGCCAGCGCCTCACGGAACTTGCGCTTCACGTCGTCCTCGGCGGGTGCGGCCGGGTTCTCCCCTTCCGGTTCCGCGGAATCGGCCGGTGCGGCCGCTTCCGCATCCAGCGAACTGCTGTCGGCGGCCGTGTCGGCCGCCTGCTTTGCGTCGGTCATGCCCCAAGCCTCGCACGTCGGCCGCCCCCCGCCTACTGAATAGCGGCCTGACGGACCGCGCGTGTACGGTTCCGGTCAGCTCTCGTAGCACCGCCGCGGAAGGATCACACTCCATGACCTGGCTGTTGTACGGGGCCACCGGGTACACCGGTCGCCTGATCGCCCGCCGTGCCGTCGCGCAGGGCCAGCGCCCCGTGCTGGCCGGTCGCAACGCCGCCAAGCTGGTCCCGTTCGCCGCCGAACTCGGTCTGGAGCACCGGGTGTTCGACCTTTCCGAGCCGACCGCCATCCGCCGCGGGCTGAAGGACGTGACGGCGGTGGCGCACTGCGCGGGGCCGTTCACCCGTACCGCGCTGCCGATGGCGCACGCGTGCGTGGAGACGCGGACGCCCTACCTGGACATCACCGGCGAGATCGACGTGTTCGAGTCGCTGCGCGCGCTCGGCACCCGCGCGGAGGCGGCCGGGATCACCCTGCTGCCGGGCGCCGGCTTCGACGTGGTGCCGACCGACTGCGTGGCGGCGCTGCTCGCGGCCAGGCTGCCGGACGCCACCCAGCTCGACCTGGCGTTCCTGCTCGGCGGCGGCCCCAGCCCCGGCACCGCCCGCACCCTGGTGGAGGGCGCGCCCGACGGCGGCCGTATCCGCAGCGGTGGCGAGATCCGTTCGGTGCCGCTGGGCTCCCGCCAGGTGCGCGCCGCCTTCCCCTCGGGCGCCCGCACGGTGGTGTCGATCCCGTGGGGCGACGTGAGCACCGCCTACCACTCGACGGGCATCCCCGACATCACCACCTACACCGCGATGCCGCAGGCCGTGGTGGCCGCCTCCCGTGCGGTGCGGCTCGGGCCGCTGCGCCGCGCGGTCTCGGGTGCGGTGGGGCTGGTGGTGCGGGGGCCGGGCGAGCGGCGGCTGGCCGGCACCCGCAGCGAGGTGTGGGGGCAGGCGACCGACGCGGCGGGCAACAAGGCGACCGCCACGCTGACCGGCCCGAACCCGTACCGGATCACGAGCGACGCGGTGCTGCGGATCGTGCAGCGGCTGCCCGATCTGGCCGCGGGCTTCCAGACACCGTCCCGCGCGCTGGGCGCGGACTTCGCCGCGTCGCTGGACGACGTGACCGTCTCGATCGAGACGCCGCACTGACGCGGGCGGACATGACGGACGCGGACCGGCAGGCGGGCGGGCGCGCACGCGGGCAGGTGTGCGGGTCGGCGGGCGGGCAGGTGTGGGGCCCCGTCGGTCGGCGTCCCGGGCGCGTCCTTCCCCTGACACCGGCCGGGCGCCCCGGCAGGGCCCCTGTTCGAGAGCGGCGGTACTCAGCCGCGGTCACTCACCGCTTGCGGGCGACGGCCCCGTAGACGCCGACCGGCGGCTCGTCCTCGGGCACCTCCTGCTGCCAGTGGTTCACCTGGACCAGGCCGGGCTCGACCAGGTCGAACCCGTCGAAGAACCCCAGCACTCCGGCGTGGCTGCGCGGGGTGAGCACGGCGGTGGCGTTCTTGTACACCGCCGTCACCTCGCCGGCCTTCTCGGCGTGGAAGTCGGCGGTGGCGTGCGAGAGCACCAGGTAGCTGCCGTCCGGCAGCGCCTCGCCCAGCGTGGTCACCATGCCGCGCGGGTCCTCCTCGTCGGTGACGAAGTGCAGGACCGACACCAGCATCAGCGCGACCGGCTGGTCGAAGTCGATCAGCTCGCTGATGGTGGGGTGCCGCAGGATCGTCTGCGGGTCGCGCATGTCGGCGAGGAAGAAGCCGGTGTTGCCGGTGCCGAGCAGGCGGGCGCCGGCGTGGGTGGCGACGATCGGATCGTTGTCGATGTAGGCGATCCGTGCGTCGGGGGCGACGGAGTGGGCGATCTCGTGGGTGTTCGGCGAGGTGGGTATGCCGGTGCCGATGTCGATGAACTGGCGCACCCCGCGCTCCGCGAGGAAGCTCACCGCCCGCTGGAGGAAGTCCCGGTTCGCGCGGGCTCCCACGACCACCTCGGGGGCCGCGTCGACGATGCGGTCGGCGGCTTCCCGGTCCACCTCGTAGTTGTCCTTGCCACCGAGGTAGTAGTCGTACATCCGAGCCGGATGCGGGCGGCTGGTGTCGATCTCGCCGGCGGGAAAGCCCTGCTCGGTCACGCGGTCCTCCGCTTGGTCGTTGCCTGGTCGAGGGGTCGGGGCCGGCCGGGCCGGCGGCAGGGCCCGGTCATCCGAGCAGGAAGTCCGCGTCGCCGGACTTGGCGCCCAGGATGAACGTGGTGATCTCGTGGTTGGTGTAGATGAGCGCGGGGCCCTCGGGGTCGGTGGACTGGCGCAGCGCCACCCGGCCGTCGTTGAGTCTCTTCGCCTCCACGCAGGAGCCGCCGTTGCCGCCGCTCCACGGCTTTCGCCAGCCGTCGGCGCCGAGTTCCGTGGCGGGCATTCCGTTGTAGATGGTGTCGTTGGTGACGCGATCCATGGTTCAGATCTCCTTGCGCATGCCATCGAGGATGGCTTTGGTGCTCTGTGCCGGCGCTGCCTGCGCGCACATCCGGTCGAGGGCTTCGAGGAAGGTGGACACGTCGTCGCGGTCGTCGAAGTAGGCGCCGCCCACCAGACTCTCCGTGTAGGCGATGTCCGGGATCTCCTTGAGCTGGAACCGGAAGATGTGGAACGGCCCGTACATGGCCGGGTGCGGCCCCGCGGCGAACGGGATCACCTGCAGCCGCACGTTGGGCAGGTCGGCGGCGTCGATCAGGGCGCCCAGTTGCTCGCGCATCACGCCGCGGCCGCCGATCGGCCGGCGCAGCACCGTCTCGTCCATCACGACCCACAGCAGGGGTGCCTCGTCGCGGCTGAGCAGCGCCTGCCGCTCGACCCGCAGCGTGACCAGCCGGTCGATCTCCTCGGGGGTGGCGTTCGGCAGCCCGGCGCGCAGCACGGCCTGGGCGTAGCTGGGGACCTGGAGCAGTCCGGGGACGTAGTGGGGCTCGTAGGCGCGGATGACCGACGCCTCGCCTTCGAGGCTGACGAAGGCGCTGAACCACTCGGGCAGCACGTCGCGGAAGTTGTGCCACCAGCCCGGCCGGTTGGCTTCGCGGCACAGCGCGAGGAAGCCGCCGATCTCGTCGGGAGTGGTGACGCCGTAGGTGGTGAGCAGCTTCTCGACATACGGGATCTTCAGACCGACTTCGGCCTTTTCCATCCGCCGGATCGTGGCGTGGGTCACATCAAGGGCACGGCCGGCCTGCTCGAAACTGAGACCGGCCTTCTCGCGGAGGTCCTGGAGGCGTTTTCCGAGCACCATGCGCAGGACCGTCGGGGCACCACCCGGCCGGGGGTCCATCACGTGCCTCATCCTCCAACTCCCTTGACTGACATGCAGTGTGTCATGACGTCAGCGCCAGGAACAGCATGTTCTGTCGATTCTGTAATTTACAGTTCGGACCTTGCCATGTGTCCAGCGCGGGCCTCATAGTTACGGGGTGGTCCTTTCAACTCACGCTCTCCGGCCCGAGTGCCGGGCAGACGTCCGCGCCCCCGGGCACCAGGACGTCTTCCGGCTGCCCGCGCTGAGCGCGTCCGTGGCGGCCGCCCGCGCACGGATACGGGCCCGCCTCCGGGAGTGGGGCGCGGACGCCGAGCTGAGGGACGACGCGGGACTGGTGGTGACCGAACTGTTCACCAACGCGGTCCGGCACACCGACAGCGAGAAGATCACGTGCGCACTGCATGACGTCGGCTCGGCGGTGCGACTCGAAGTGACCGATCAGGGGCGCGGCGAGGGGGACCCGGTGCCGTGTGCGGCCACTGCCGACGAAGAGGGCGGGCGAGGACTGCTGCTGGTGAGCGTACTGGCGGCAGCCTGGGGTTCCGATCCCGCAGCGGATGGCATGGGGCGTGTGGTGTGGGCCGAACTGGCCGCACACCGCGCGCCCCATTGACGTATCGCCGACGTACCGGCCGACGTTTCGGCCGACGTACCGACGTTCACCGGCCGGCCGCCGAGCCCTGACGACGCGGCTCCCCGCCGCGCGGTTCCTAGCGGCGCGGTTCCAGCGGCAGCAGCTCCGGCCGCTTGGGCAGCACGCCGTCGCCGGAGGACGCCCCGCGCAGCCGGCGGCCGATCCACGGCACCAGGTACTCGCGGGCCCAGTGGATGTTGTCCCGGCGGACCTGCGCGGGCAGCCGGCGCGGCTCGGGCGGCCAGGGCAGGTCGGGGTCGGTCGGCGGCTCCAGGCCGAGCACCTGGGCGGCCCGCAGCGCCACCCGGACATGGCCGGCGGACGACAGGTGCAGCCGGTTGTCGCTCCAGGCCCGCCGGTCGTGGATGGCCGCCAGCGACCACAGGTCCAGCACCGGGCAGCCGTAGCGGTCGGCGACCGCGCGGACATGGGCGTTGTACGTCGCGATCTTGCCGCGCAGCAGGCCGAGCACCGGCACCCCGCGGGTGTCGAAGCCGGTGCAGACCATCACCGTGCCGACCACCGCGCGCAACTGCGCGACCGCGCCCTCGAACCGCTCGGCGAGCGCGTCGGGGTCGCTGCCCGGGCGCAGGATGTCGTTGCCGCCGGCGCAGAAGGTGACCAGGTCGGGCGCGAGCGTGACGGCCCGGGGCACCTGCTCGTCGATGATCCGGTCCAGCAGCCGGCCGCGCACCGCGAGGTTGGCGTAGCGGAAGTCGCCGGGCGGGGTCGCGCCGGCCCGGCGCTCGGCGAGCAGCTTCGCCAGCCGGTCGGCCCACCCCACGAACGCCTCGCCGGGCCCGGGGTCGCCGACGCCCTCCGTGAAGCTGTCCCCCACCGCCGCGTACGACCCGAAGCCGGCCGTGGCCGGCGCGAGCACCCGGCCCGGTCCGCCGCCCGGTCCGCCGGTCGCCGTGCCGGTCACTGTGCCGGTCGCCGTCCGCTGCGCCGGTCGTCCTTCGTCGGTCTCTCCGTTGTCATCTGTCCGCGTATCGTCAGCCACGTCGCACCATTTTTCTCCTCGGCCTGTGACCTACGCGACCGTAAGGACGGATCGACGGCACGTGATTCATCCCACCCGGCCGGCCCGGAGAAGACCGCCCGCAGACGGAATACGGCCCGACACATACCGCTCGGTACGCCTTCGCCCGCGCTGCCGTATCGTCGGCGGTGGCGCGGTGCGGCCGCGACAGGCGCAGTTCACGACATGGCAAGGACGAGGAAAAGGAGCATCGGTGACGCAGGAAGTGCGGCAGTCCGCCGCGACCGGCCCGGAACCCCAGCTGACCGGGGTGCGCAACTTCCGCGACGTGGGCGGGCTGCCCACCGCCGACGGCCGGCGGGTACGGCCGGGGGTGCTCTTCCGCAGCGGCCACCTCGCGCACGCCGACGAGCAGGACGCGGACTTCCTCGCCTCGCTCGGGCTGCACACCGTCTTCGACTTCCGCAACGGCGACGACATCGCGCTCGAAGGCCCCGACGTCACGCTGCCCGGCACCCGCAACATCAACATCCCGCTCAGCGACCCCGCGCAGAACGCGGACTTCTGGCGGACCGTCCGCGACGGCGACCTCGGCGCGCTGCACGCCGCACTCGGCGACGGCAGGGGCGCGGAGCGGATGGAGGCGTCCTACCGCAAGCTCATCCTCGAACGCACCTCCGAGCACGGCCGGATGCTCGCCCTGCTCGCCGGGCCGTCCGACGACGCGCGGGACGGCCGGCAGCCGGTGACGACCGCGGCGGCCGGGCCGTCGGACCGCGCCGCCGTGCCCGCGCTGCTGCACTGCGCCGCCGGCAAGGACCGGGCCGGCACCTCCATGGCGATCATCCTGCTCGCGCTCGGCGTGGAGCGGTCCGCGATCGAGGCGGACTACCTGGAGAGCAACGCCCGGCACCGCCGCTACAAGGTGGTCCGCGGCGACGGAAGCACCGGCACCGCGATCGACCCCGCCGTCCGCGAGCTGCTCGACCCGCTCTTCGAGGCCCGGATCGAGTACCTGCGGGCCGCGTTCGACACGATCGAGCAGCACTGGGGCTCCGTCGACCGCTATCTCGAAGAGGGTCTCGCCCTCGCCCCCGCGGCCCGCGCGCGCCTGCGGGACCGCCTCCTCACGGACTGACCGGCCTCCCGCCGGACCGCCACCCCGCGGCGCCCGACACCGGGCGGCGCGGGGTGGAAGCGGTGCGGGTCGTGACGACGCGGGTCCGTGACGACGCCGGGCCGGGGCAGCCGCCTACCGGTTGGCCACCGCCTGCTTCACCAGGGTCCGGCCGAAGTCCCACATCAGCCCGCCCCCGCCGTGCGCGTCGTCCATCACCTCGGTGAACGCCTGCACGAAGCGGTCCACGTCCGCCTCGTCGACGACGAGCGGCGGGATCAGCTTGATCACCTCGATGTGGTCCCCGGAGACCTGCGTGAGGATGCGGTGCCGCTGGAGCAGCGGCACCACCACCATCTGGGCGAACAGGCCCTTGCGTGCGGCCTGGAGCATCGTCCAACGGCTGCGCAGCTTCAGCGACTTGGGCCGGCCGAACTCGACCGCGACCATCAGCCCGCGGCCACGGACGTCCTTCAGCAGTTCGTACTCGTCGACGAGCGCGGCCAGCCGGGTGCGCAGCAGGTCGCCCATCCGCCGGGAGTTCTCGACCAGTTGCTCGTCCTCGACCACCGACAGCGTGGCCAGGCCGGCCACCATGGCCTGCGCGTTGGAGCCGTAACTGGCCGAGTGCACCAGCACCCGGTCCATCGAGGAGAAGACCTTCTTGAAGATCCAGTCCTTGCCGAGGGTCGCGCCCACCGGGACGTAGCCGCCGGAGAGCGTCTTCGCCACCGTGAGCAGGTCGGGCTCGACGCCCTCCTCGTGCTGGTAGGCGTAGAAGCGGCCGGTGCGGCCGATGCCGGTCTGCACCTCGTCGCAGATCAGCAGCGCCTTGTGCGCGCGCAGCAGCGACTGGGCGGAGCGCAGGTAGCCGGCCGGGGGGATGTGCACGCCGTGGCCCTGGATGGGCTCGACGATCATCGCCGCCACGTCGCCGCGCTTGAGTTCGCGGGCCAGCGCGTCGAGGTCGCCGACCTCGACCTCGGTGTCGGGCAGCAGGGGCGCGAAGCCGTCCTGGAAGCCCTCCTCCCCGTTGACCGACAGCGAGCCGGTGGTCAGGCCGTGGAAGGAGTGCTTGCAGTACAGCACCCGGGGCTTACCCGTGGCGTACCGGGCGAACTTCAGCGCGGTCTCCACCGCCTCGGTGCCGCTGTTGCCGAAGAACACCCGGTCCAGGTGCGGGGTGTGGGCGAGCAGCTTCTCGGCGAGCAGCCCGGGCAGCGGCTGGCAGTCGAACCGGGTCAGGTCCGGCAGCCCCGCGTCCAGCACGTCGTGCAGCGCCTTGCGGACCACCGGGTGGTGGCGGCCGACGCCCATCACGCCGAAGCCGGCGAGCATGTCCAGGTAGTCGTTGCCCTCGGCGTCCCAGAAGTGCGCGCCCTCGGCCCGCTCGTAGTACTTGTCGAAGCCGATGGTGCGCAGCATCCGCGGCAGTTGGTGGTTCAGGTGCTTGGTGTGCAGCTCGTACCGCTCACCGCCCCGCTCCGCGAGCAGGGTGCCCAGGTCGAACCCCTTCGGCTGCGCACCGGGAACCGCGCTGTCCGGGTCCGGCATCGGGTCGGACGATGTCATCGTTCACCTGCTCCTCGCGTGCGTGGGGTGCTGCCACCCGAAGTATGCGCCGGTCTCGCGGTGTCGGAACCGGCCGGGTCGGCCTGCCCGGGGACGGTCCTGCCCGCGTCCTTGGCAGTGGTTCCCGCCGCGCGCCCGGGTACGGCGCGGGGGCCTGCCGCGGTTCCGGGTACGGCGCCGGCCGCCGCTGACGCCGCCGTGCCGCTCTCCGTCACCGCCCCCGGCTCGGTGCGCGCGGCCAGCCGCAGGAACGATGCACCCACCGACCCGGCGATCTCCGCCGGGGTCAGCCCGATGTCCGCCAGCACCTCGTCCCGCTTGGCGTGCGCGAGGAACTGCGGAGGGATGCCGAAGTCGCGCAGCGGCACGTCGACGGACGCGTCGCGCAGCGCCTGGGCGATCGCCGAACCGACCCCCGCGGCACGGCCGTTGTCCTCGACGACGGCCACCATCCGGTGCCCGGCGGCGAGTTCGGCCAGGGCGGGGTCGACCGGCTTGACCCAGCGCGGATCGACCACGGTGACGCCGATGCCGCGCCCGGCGAGCAGTTCGGCGACCGACAGGCAGGTGCCGGCCAGCGCGCCGACGGAGACCAGCAGCACGTCGGGCCGCAGGCCCGCGGCCGGCCGGTGCAGGATGTCCACGCCGCCGATCCGGTCGAGCGCGGGCACCTCCTCCCCCGCGGTCTCCTTCGGGAACCGCACCACGGTGGGCGCGTCGTCCACCGCGACCGCCTCCCGCAACTGCGCGCGCAACTGGTCCGCGTCGCGCGGCGCGGCGATCCGCAGCCCGGGCACCACCTGGAGGATCGACATGTCCCACATGCCGTTGTGCGAGGCGCCGTCCACCCCGGTCACCCCGGCCCGGTCCAGCACGAAGGTGACGCCGCACTTGTGCAGCGCGACGTCCATCAGCACCTGGTCGAAGGCGCGGTTGAGGAAGGTCGCGTAGACCGCGACGACCGGGTGCAGGCCGCCGGTGGCCAGGCCCGCGGCCGAGGTCGCGGCGTGCTGCTCGGCGATCCCGACGTCGAAGACGCGGTGCGGGTAGGCCGCGGCGAACTTCGCCAGGCCCACCGGCTGGAGCATGGCCGCCGTGATGGCGACCACGTCGGGGCGCTCGGCGCCGATGGCCACCAGCTCCTCGCCGAACACCGAGGTCCACGACGGGCCCCGGGACGGGGCCAGCGGCCGGCAGGTGAGCGGGTCCATGGCGCCGACGGTGTGGAAGTGGTCCGCCTCGTCCTGCTCGGCGGCGGCGTACCCGCGGCCCTTCTCGGTGAGGCAGTGCACCAGGACCGGGCCGTGGAAGCGGCGGGCGCGGCGCAGCGCGGACTCCACCGCGGCGATGTCGTGGCCGTCGATCGGGCCGAGGTACTTCAGCCCCAGGTCCTCGAACATGCCCTGCGGCGCGAAGGCGTCCTTGAAGCCCTTCTTGGCGCCGTGCAGCGACTCGTAGAGCGGCTGGCCGATCACCGGCGTCTGCTGCAGGAGCTGCTTGCCCCAGGACAGGAAGCGCTCGTAGCCGTCGGTGGTGCGCAGGGTGGCGAGGTGGTTGGCCAGGCCGCCGATGGTGGGGCCGTAGGAGCGCTCGTTGTCGTTGACGACGATGATCAGGGGGCGGTCCCGGGCGGCGGCGACGTTGTTCAGCGCCTCCCAGGCCATGCCGCCGGTGAGCGCGCCGTCGCCGATGACCGCGACCACGCGGTCGTCGCTGCCGCGCAGCTCGTTGGCCTTGGCGAGGCCGTCGGCCCAGCCGAGCACGGTGGAGGCGTGGCTGTTCTCGATCACGTCGTGCTCGGACTCGGCACGGGACGGGTAGCCGGACAGGCCGCCCTTGGTGCGGAGTTTGGAGAAGTCCTGCCGGCCGGTGAGCAGCTTGTGCACGTAGGACTGGTGGCCGGTGTCCCACAGGATGCGGTCGGCGGGTGAGTCGAAGACGCGGTGCAGCGCGATCGTCAGCTCCACCACGCCGAGGTTGGGGCCGAGATGGCCGCCGGTCCTGGCGACCGCGTCGACGAGGAAGTGGCGGATGTCGGCGGCGAGTTCGTCCAGCCGGCCGTCGGGCAGTGCCTTCAGGTCGCGCGGGCCTTTGATGTTCTCCAGCATCGACATGTGTGGACCTCGTTCCTGCCGGGATTGCGGTGGATCGCCGGCCGCTGACCGGCCGGTGGCAGTGCGGGTACGAGCCACCGGCGCGGCCCATGCCGTCGCCGGTGGCTCGTACCCGCTTTCACCAGGAGGTCACTTCGCGCGGTTGGACGCGACGGTCTCCCGGGCGGCGCGGATGGACTCCTTCAGCGAGCCCATGGTGGCCAGCACGGCCGTGGGCTCGTAGCCGCAGTGGGCCATGCAGTTGTCGCAGCGCTCGTCCTTGCCGCGGCCGTACTTGTCCCAGTCGGTCTCGTCGATCAGCTTCTGGTACGTCGCCACGTAGCCGTCGCTCATCAGGTAGCAGGGGCGCTGCCAGCCGAAGAGCGAATAGTTGGGGATCGCCCACGCGGTGCAGGGGAAGTCCGCCTTGCCCTCCAGGAAGTCCAGGAAGAGCGGGCTGTGGTTGAGCCGCCACTTCTTGCGGTTGCCGTCGCCGAACGCCTTGCGGAACAGCTCACGGGTCTGCTCGACGCCGAGGAAGTGGTCCTGGTCGGGCGCCTTCTCGTACGCGAACGCGGGCGACAGCATCATCTCGTCGACCTGCAGGTCGTCGTTGAGGAAGTTGAGCACCTCGACGATCGTCTGCGGGGTGTCCGTGTTGAAGAAGGTGGAGTTGGTGGTCACCCGGAAGCCGCGCCGCTTGGCCTCCTTGATCGCCTCCACGGCCTCGTCGAAGGTGCCTTCCTTGGCCACCGATTCGTCGTGCCGCTCGCGCAGGCCGTCAATGTGAACGGTAAACGCGAAGTAAGGGGACGGTGTGAACTTGTCCATCTTCTTGCGCATGAGCAGGGCGTTGGTGCAGAGGAATACGTATTTCTTACGGGCGACGAGCTGGCGGACGATCTCGTCGATCTGGGGGTGCATGAGCGGCTCGCCACCCGCGATGGAGACCATCGGCGCACCCGACTCCAGCACCGCCCCGACCGCCTGGGCGACCGGCATGCGCTGCTTCAGCACCCCGGCCGGGTGTTGGATCTTGCCACAGCCCTCGCATTTGAGGTTGCAGGCGAAGAGCGGTTCGAGTTCGACGATCAGCGGGAACTTTTCGCGACGCCTAACCATTTTCTGTTCAAAGAGGTATGACGCGACGCGGACGGTCTGACGGAGCGGCATGGCCATCTAGCTCACCTCCAGGGGAGCGCGGTAGTGCGGTGCCAATCGAGAAAGGCGGGAACAAGATCTCTGAGCACTCGGAATGCGATGATCCCGGTGCGAAGCGTTCCGACACGGACGAGTTCGAACTCGGGCGTGTCGACGACGACGCGGGCCGCCGCGATGCGGTGCGCCCCCTCGGCGAGAGCGGCGCGGCGCATCGCGGCCGACTCCATGTCCACGGCGATGGCACCTGTCGCCGCGAGTGCGGCGCGCTCGGCGCCCCGCACGACATGATCGGATTCCGCCAGTGTGCCGGTGTGCACGGTGTGGCCCCGGTCCGCGAGAGCGGCCTTGAGCGCGGCGGCCAGCGTCGCGCTCTCGTGCCCGTCGTCGGAGACGACGACGTCGCCCGGCCGCATGCCGGGGGCGAGCCCCGCGCAGAAGCCGGTGGTCAGGACGGAACCTCCGTGTATCGCCGGGTCCTGCAGGGCCTGGGCGACGACCCGCTCCGCGTTCTTCGGACCCATGCCGGTGCGCAGCACGGTGACCGGGAACTCCGCGGTATTCCTGGCGGTGCCCCTGCGCAGCGCGAAGCGCTCGATCGGCAGGGCGCACACCACCGTCAGCGGGGGTCGGGGACGGCCCACGAACTAGGCCCCCTTTCCGGTGCTCGGGATAGTGGTGCTCGGGATGGTGGAACTGGGCATGCCGGTGCCGGCCGTGCCGCCGCCCGACGTGATCACGGCGGACGAGCCGGCCGAGGCCGCCGGGTGGCCGGCGCCGAAGGGCTCGGAGCGGGCGTAGCGGCCGAGCGCGGTCAGCGGGAAGACCATCCGGTACAGGTGGTAGTTGATCGAGAAGTCGCGCGGGAAGCCGGTGCCGGTGAAGTACGGCTCATCCCACGAGCCGTCCGCCAACTGGGTGTCGGCCAGCCAGCGCACCCCGCGCTCGACCGACTCGGTGTCCCGCTCGCCGGCCGACAGCAGCGCCATCAGCGCCCACGCGGTCTGCGAGGGAGTGGAGTGCCCGCGGCCGGCCCACTCCTGCTCGGAGTAGGACCGCAGGTCCTCGCCCCAGCCGCCGTCGGCGTTCTGCACCTCGTGCAGCCAGTCGACGGCCCGGCGGATCGCCGGGTGGTCCGGGGCGAGCCCGGCCGCGGCCAGCGCGGGGACGGCCGACCCGGTGCCGTAGATGTAGTTGACACCCCAGCGGCCGAACCAGGCGCCGCTGTCCTCCTGTTCCCCCAGCAGCCAGTCGATGCCGCGCCGGGTGTGCCCGTCGTGCTCCAGGCCGAGCGCGGCGAGCATCTCCACGACATGCGCGGTCACGTCGGCCGACGGCGGGTCGATCACCTCGCCGAAGTCGCAGAACGGCAGCCGGTTCGGGAAGGGGCTGGTGTTGTCGGCGTCGAAGGCGCCCCATGCGCCGTTCCTCGACTGCATGCCGACGTTCCAGCGCACCGCCTTGTCGATCGCGGAGTCCACCCGGGCCTGGTCGGGGTGGGCGATCCGGCGCAGCGCGAGCACCACCTCGGCGGTGTCGTCGATGTCCGGGTAGTTGTCGTTGTGGAACTCGAACGCCCAGCCGCCCGGCGCCAGTTGCGGGCGCTGCACGGACCAGTCGCCGGGGCGGGTGATCTGCTCGCCGAGCATCCAGTCGGCGGCCTTGACCAGCGCGGGGTGGTCGGCGGGGACGCCGGCGTCGGCGAGCGCGATGGTCGCCAGGCAGGTGTCCCAGACCGGGGACTGGCACGCCTCGATCATCCGCACGCCCTCCTCGGGCCATACGGCGAAACGATCCAGCGAGTCGAGCCCGGCCTTGACCACCGGGTGGTCCAGGTCGTACCCGAGCAGGTGGAGGGCCATCACCGAGTAGACGGCGGGCGGCTGAATGCCGCCCCAGCAGCCGTCGGCCTCCTGGCGCTCGATGATCCAGCGGGCACACGCGTTCATCGCGCTGCGGCGCAGCACCCGGGGGCTGAACCGGCGGTAGACGTGCAGCACCTGGTCGAGGCGCTGGAAGACGCCGTCCCAGCTGGTGATCGACTTCCGGCGCTTCTTGGGGTAGGGCCGGGCCGGATCGACATGCAGCTCGTCGATGCCGAACGGCGCCGGGCGCACCGGCCGGTGGGCGCCGACCACGGTGAGCGGCACGATGGTCTGCCGGGCCCAGCAGCCGAACGAGTAGATGTTCAGCGGCATCCACTTGGGCAGGAAGATGACCTCGGGCGGCATCTCCGGCAGGTCGTCCCAGCTCCACCAGCCGAACAGGGCGAGCCAGATCCGGGTGAAGACCCGGCTGGCGGCCACCCCTCCCTCGCCGCGCGACCACTTGGCGGCCAGCGCCATGTGCGCCTCGGCCGGGTCGTCCCCGGCCAGCCGCAGCGCGACGTACGCCTCGATGGTGGCCGAGACGTCGCCCGGACCACCGTGGAAGGTGGCCCAGGCGCCGTCCTCGCGCTGCTGGGAGCGAATCCAGCGGGCCGAGGCCGCGGTGACGCTGTCGTCGCGGATGCCGAGGAACTCCCGCAGCAGCAGGTCCTCGGCATCCATCGTCACGTTTGTTTCGAGGTCGCCTTTCCACCATCCGTCAGGGTGCTGCCGTGCCAGGAGATGGTCTGCGGCGCGCTGCACGGCACGCTGCGCCGCCGCCTCTGTGTCGCCGGCTGGAACAGGCTCCGGCTCCGAGGCGCTACTGGCCGAAGGTGTCCGGTGGGTTGGCGTCCCTGGACTGCCATCGGTCGTCGCTGTCATGGCTTCCCCTTTGCAGTTGAGACTTCTGCGGTGTCGGGGGCGGCCGTCCGCCGTCACAAAAGTGAGACCGGCGACGTCATACGCTCCACGTCTGTCTGTTTACTTTTCGCGGACCACCACAAAATCCGCCAGGCCCACGAGCTTACGTTGGATTTCTTCAGGCATGTCCATTTTGTCCAGTGCGGCGATGGCGGTCGTGTACTGCCTCCGGGCCTCCTGAGACGTCCATTCCCGACCACCCGCCTCCTCGATCAACGCCGCGCGCAGGGCGAACTCTTCCTCACTGAAGGCATCAGTTTCGATCAATCCGGAGTTTTTCGCGTCCGCGGCCAGGAGTTCACCCAGCCGCTCCGACGCGGGACCGTCCGCGGCGAGCGCGGCGACCACCGGCAGCGACTTCTTACGCTGCCTCAGATCGCTCCAGGTCTGCTTGCCGGTGGTGGCCGGATCGCCCCAGATGCCCAGCAGGTCGTCGATCGCCTGGAAGGCCAGCCCCAGGTGGTAGCCGTACTCCTCCAGCGCGTCCGCGTCGGACTCCGACGCGCCGCCGAGCACCGCTCCGATGGAGGAGGCGCAGGCCAGCAGGGCACCGGTCTTGTTGCCCTCCATCTCCAGGCACTCCGCCACGGTGACCCGCTCGCGGTGCTCGAAGGAGATGTCCTGCGCCTGACCGTCGATCAGTTTGCGGGTCGCGGTGGTCAGCCGGCGGGTGGCCCGGCCGGCGTCGGCGGTGCCCTGCTCCAGCAGGATCTCGTTGGCCAGCGCGAAGAGCGCGTCGCCGACCAGGATCGCCTGGGCCGGGCCGTGCACCTTCCACACCGTGTCGCGGTGCCGGCGCTGCTCGTCGCCGTCCATCAGGTCGTCGTGCAGCAGCGAGAAGTTGTGCACCAGCTCCACCGCGACCGCACCGGGCACGCCGGTCTCCGCGGGCGCCCCCGCGGCCTGCGCGGACAGCAGGGCCAGCGCGGGACGCACCGCCTTGCCGCCGTCGCCGTCCGCGGGCCGGCCGGCCTGGTCGATCCACCCGAAGTGGTACGAGGCGACGGTGTCCATCGGCGGGGCGAGCCGTGCCACCGCCGCGCGCAGCACGGGGGTGGTCAGGATGCGGCCGTTCTCCAGCAGCGCGATCACGCTGTCAGCGGTCACGTTCTCTCCTCTTGTCGCACCAATTGCACTCATGCCGCCTCCAGTACGCCGTATTCGCAGGGCAGTCCAAGGGCGGACAAAGCTTGTCGGGAGGCGTACAGGCCGCTGCGCACCGCACCCTCCATGGTCGCGGGCCAGCCGGTGGCGGTCCACGCGCCGGCCAGGTACAGGCCGGGGGCGCGCGTGGCGGGCCCGGGCCGCAGGGCGGCCACACCCGGGGTGGGCGCGAAGGTCGCGGTGCGTTCGCGGGTGACGAAGAAGTCACGGACGGCGGCGCCGCGGGACGCGGGCAGCACGCGCTCCAGTTCGGGCAGGTAGCGGCGGCGCAGCTCGGCCACCGGCAGGTCGATCTCGTCCTGCACGGCCGACTGGGAGAGCGCGACGTACTGGCCGCCGCCGGTGTGCCCGGAGCTCTTCGTGCGGTCGAAGACCCACTGGACCGGGCTGCCGAGCGCCGCCAGGAACGGCTGCTGGAGCACCTGCCGGTCGTAGATCACATGGACATTGAGGATCGGCGCGGTGCCGATGCGCAAGAGCTTTTCCGGCTCGTCCAGCGCGCCGGCCGGCAGCAGTTCGTGGGTCTCCTGCTGCGGCACGGCCAACACCACGGTGCCGGCGGTCAGTTGCTCGCCGCGGCCGGGGCCGGTCTCGACGTCCACGCGCCACCCGGCGTGTGCGACGTCACGTCCCGCGGCCCCGTCGGCGGCCGCGTCCGGGCCTTCCGGACGGGGCGTCAGACCGACCGCGCGGGTCCGCAGCAGCACCCGCACCCCCGCCGCGTCCAGCGCCGCGCGGGCCCGGCCGTCGTGCAGGTCGCCCAGGGGTGCCGCGGCCCAGCCGATGTCGGCGGCGCCCGGCTCGGACAGCAGGCCGGTCTTGAACACCATCGCGGCCAGGGCCAGCGAGGACTGCCCCGACGTGGCGTTGAGAGTGGCCACCGCGACCAGGTCCCACAGCGCCTCGATGGTGCGGGCGGACTGCCCGCGCCCGGCGAGCCAGCTGCCGAAGTCGACCCGGTCCAGCGCCGGATCGTCGAGGTCCAGGCCGCGCAGCGCGAGCGCCGCCCGCCCGACCGACGCCCGCTCGGCCACCGACAGGTGCGGGTAGCGCACCAGGCTCGGCGCGAGGTGCAGCGGAACCGGCAGCGCCACCCGGCCGATCCGGCCGAGCTTGCCGGTGTCGGCGTCGAAGACCGGGACGTCCAGCCGGTCCTGAAGCGTCACCAGGTCGCGGGCCGCGATCCGGTCCAGGAACCACTGGTAGGCGGTGCAGCAGCGCAGGAAGACGTGCTGGCCGTTGTCGACGGTCAACTCGCCGCGCTTGAAGGAGAAGGCGAGACCGCCCAGCCGGGGCCGGGCCTCGGTCAAGGTCACCTCGACCCCGGCGTCGGCCAGCGCGAGCGCGGCGGTCACCCCGGCCAGGCCGCCGCCGACCACGACGGCGGTGCGCCGCCCGCGGGCGCGCTCGGGGCGGCCGGCCTCGGTGCCGGCTGGACCGGCCTCCGGGCCGGATCGGGTGGTCGTCATGCGCGCTCTCCTCGGGCCGCACCATGCGGGGTGCGGCGGGCCGTCGCGGAAGGTGACGCAGTGCGCGTCAACGAGGTTGCTCGGTCGGACGGCGGGTGCGGGACGAACCGCGGGAACCGCACCTGCCGCGGGGACGGGGCGGGTGCGACGGGCTGAGCGGACGACGTGGCGAACGTCGTGGACGGAGCGTACTGCGCGGTGGGACCCGCTGGGTGCACGCGGGTCGGTCTCACGCGTCCCTCCGCGGGGCGGCGACGGGGGCGGGAGTACGCGCGGTACGGCGGGCGTCGAGTCCGGCCAGGCCGCGGACCGCGACATACGCCTTCTCCCGGCCGGGCAGCGAGACCCGGCCGCGCAACACCGCCTCGGGGTCGGCGGCGAACCGCTCCAGCAGCCGCCGGTAGATGCCGGCCATCGCGGCGACGCAGGCGCCGCTCCTGCGGTCGAGCATCGGCAGCAGCCGGTAGCCGGTGGCGAACAGCGCGCGGGCCCGGCGTACTTCGAACTCGACCAGCCCGGCGAAGTCGGAGCCGGCCGGCGGGGTGTCACCGTGGAATCCCTCGGCGCAGCCGAACTTCGCGAGGTCCTGCGCGGGCAGGTACGTGCGTCCGTTCCCGGCATCCTCGCGGACGTCGCGCAGGATGTTGGTGAGTTGCAGAGCGAGGCCGAGTGTGTCGGCGTATTCGGCGGCACGTGCATGATCGTGCCCATTCACGGTGCCGAAAACGCCCAATGAGACCCTACCGATAGCTCCCGCCACACAGCGGCAGTAAACGGCCAGGTCGTCCCACGTCTCGTAACTCTCGCCCCGAACGTCCATCTGGACGCCGTCGATGAGTTCGCCCAGGCCCCCCATCGGGATGGGGAAGAGCGCGGCGGCGTCGGCGAGGGCGACGGCGACCGGGTCGGTGTCGTCCTCCTCCACCTCGTGGGCCTCGACCCGGTGCAGCAGGGTGCGGGCGTCCTCCAGACGGCGCAGTTTCTCGTCGGGCGGCAGCTCGCCGTCCCCGATGTCGTCGACCCGCCGGGAGAAGGCGTAGACCGCCGACATCGCCTGCCGCTTCGCCATGGGCAGCAGGCGGATTCCGTAGGCGAAGTTGCGGGCCTCGTGGCCGGTCACGGTCTCACAGTACTTGTATGCAGCAAGCACCTGTCCGGACGTGTGCGCGGAACCGTTCACGGTCCGGGTCACCCCTCTCTTCGCAATGTCGACCCCACCTCACGCAGCAGGACGGGTTTGGTGGCCTTGGGGGAACCCGCCAACACGTCGTACCCCGCGTCCTCCACCGCCCGCAATGCCGCGCGGCCGCCGCCGACGAATCCGGCGAGCAGCAGTCTGAGCCGGCCACGGACGCTACGGACCAGGGCACCGCCCTCGCCCAGCAGGTCACGGGCCCGCCCGGCTTCGAACGCGACCAGTTCGCGCACCTTCTCCCCCGCGCTCGGTGCGGCGAGATCGGCCTCGTCCACCGAGAAGCGTTTCATGTCCTCCGCCGGGAGGTACACCCGGTCCCTGCCGAGGTCCTCCACGACGTCCTGGAGGTGCTCCACGATCTGGAGCGCGGTGCACACCGCGTCCGAGCGCCGGACCCGTTCCGGGGTGGAGGTTCCGGTGATGGAGAGCACCAGCCGGCCCACCGGATTGGCGGACAACTCGCAGTAGGCGAGCAGGTCGTCGTAGGTGGCGTACCGGCTGACCTGCTGGTCCTGCCGGTTGGCGGCGATCAGGCCGAGGAAGGGCTCGGGGGTCAGCCGGTGCCGCTGGACGGTGGGGCGCAGGGCGGTCAGCAGCGGGTGGACGGGGGTGCCGTCGAACACCCGGCGCAGATCGGCCTCGAAGGCGTCGAGCATCGCCAGCCGGTCACCGGCCGCCTCGGGGGGCAGGCCGAGCCGGACCGCGTCGGGCCGGCCGCCGTCGGCCAGGTCGCCGTCGCCGATGTCGTCCACCAGACGGGCGAACCCGTAAACGGCCATCAGATCCTGTCGCCAGGCACGCGGAAGGAACACCGGTGCCACCGGGAAGTTCTCGCGCGCGGCCTTGTCCAGGACGGCCCGGGAGGTGACGTCCCCGGTCACCGCGGGCTTCCCGGTGCACAGGCGGCGAACGTGCCCCGGAACAGGATGGTCCCGATCTTCATGGCCGCCACATCCCCCGTTCTACACTGCCCCGTCGAAACTTCCCATTTCGGACACGCCGCACTCTCGCTTGCGGACACCCGGACCCGGGTATCGATCATCGGCAGGCTCCCAGCACCGGTACAGCTTACGTCGGGGCCCTACCCGGCGTACGCCGGGGGCGCGCCCCGATCCGCGAGCGACAACACCCCACCACAACAACCGATCCCCGCCGGATCATCCGGCGGGGATCGGGATTTCCGAAAAACTTCCCGCGAAACCTCCCGCGTCCGGCCCCGACAACGCACCGAGTCGGGCAGAGCGGGACAAGGTGCGGCGGGTCAGGACGGGGCGGAGTGGGGCGGGACGGGGCAGGTCAGGGCGGACGTCAGGAGACCGGCCGGCGCGCGGCGCGGTTTCCGACGCCACGTCACTTGCCGGTCTTGGCCTCGTAGGCGGTCAGCACGTCCTCGGTCGGACCGTCCATCAGCATCACCCCGTGCTCCAACCAGATCACCCGCTCACAGGTGTCCCGGATCGACGCGTTGCTGTGACTGACCAGGAAGACCGTGCCCGCCTCCTTCCGCAACTCCCGAATACGCGACTCCGACCGCTTCTGGAACGCCCGGTCACCCGTCGCCAGCGCCTCGTCGATCATCAACACGTCGTGATCCTTCGCCGCCGCGATCGAGAACCGCAACCGCGCCGCCATACCCGACGAATACGTCCGCATCGGCAACGAGATGAAATCACCCTTCTCGTTGATCCCCGAGAAGTCCACGATCCCCTTGTACCGCGACCGCACCTCATCCCGCGACATCCCCATCGCCAACCCACCCAGGATCACATTCGTCCCCCCGGTCAGATCGTTCATCAACGCCGCGTTCACCCCCAGCAACGACGGCTGCCCATCCGTGTAGATCCGCCCCGACTCCGGCGGCAACAACCCCGCGATCGCCCGCAACAACGTCGACTTGCCCGAACCGTTCGACCCGATGATCCCGATCGCCTCACCGCGATACGCCGTGAAACTCACGTTCTTCACCGCATGCACCCGCCGCACATTCGACGACCGCCGCTTCTTCGACAGCATCCGCCCCAACGCCGCCGAAGCACTCCCCTTACCCGTCCCCGCCCCGTACACCGTGTAGACGATGTTCACGTCCTCCACGATCACCGTCGGCACCATCGGACGACTCACCTGCACCGGCGGCAGCGCCGGCTGCTCAGCCACGGCCATAGGACTCTTCCGCCTTCCAGAAGTAGATGTACCCGCCCACCCCGACGACCAGCGACCACACCACCGCCATCGCCCACACATGCCGCGGCATCTGCGCCGCCGTCACACTGTCGATCAACGCGAACCGCATCAGATCGATATAGATCGCCGCCGGATTCACATCCAGCAGAATCCGCAGAATATGCGGCGCCGTCGTCGTCAGCTTCGTGATGGAGTACATCACCCCCGACATGTACATCCACGTCCGCAACATGAACGGCATCAACTGCGACAAGTCCGTCATCTTGCTGCCCAACCGCGCCACGATCAACGCCAACCCGGTATTGAACACCCACTGGCACAACAACGCCGGGAACATCAGCAACCATGACATGTCCGGCACCTCGCCGGTCATCAACACGATCGCCAGCAACACGAACATCGACATCATCAACTGCTGCAACTGCATCAACGTGAACGCGATCGGCATCGACGCCCGCGGAAAATGCAACGCCCGGATCAGCCCCAGATTCCCCGAGATCGACTTCACCCCGCTCAGCACCGACGACTGCGTGAACGTGAAGATGAAGACACCCGTCACCAGGAACGCGATGAAGTTGTCGATACCCCGATGCGTACCGATCAGGATGCCGAAGATCAGGTAGTACACCGCCGCATTCAGCAACGGCGTCATCACCTGCCACAGCTGACCCAACCGCGCCTGCGTGTACTGCGCCGCCGTCCGCGCCTTCGCGAACTCGTTGATGAAATGTCGACGACCCCACAACTGACGGGTGTAAGCCACCAGACCGGGCCGAGCACCACTGACCGACAAGCCGTACTTGGCCGCGAGCTCCGCCGGACTGAGGCCGTCGTCAAAGGCCGAGGGCACCGGCGGGGCACCGACGGCGACCGCACCATTGTGCGTGGTATCGCTCACAGTTGACACTTTCGTCCTCAAGGTGCGCGCCGGGTGCAGGGGGTCTCCCGGACTGCGCCTGATGCTCTCAGATCCGAGCTTGTCAGATGATCGGGGGTCGACCCAGCCGGGTCAACCGCCATACCGTACGCCAGCGCATGGCCCGCCGCGGACCGCACGGTGTGGCCCAGCCCTCCCGGAAGCCGCCGAACCACGCGCGCAGCGCGGTGCCCGACGGCCTGCGCACCAAGGTGAGCGCCAGCCATACGCCGAGATACACCGGCACCAGGGGCCAGGGCAAGTTGCGCCGGGCCAGCCACACACGGTTTCTGGCCACCAGCCGGTGGTAGACCGCGTGCCGGGCGGGCGAGGTGGCCGGGTGGAGGAGCACCAGGTCGGAGCGGTAGTCGATCATCCAGCCGGCGTCAAGGGCACGCCAGGCCAGATCCGTCTCCTCGTGCGCGTAGAAGAACTGCTCGGGCAGCGCGCCGACCTGCCGGATGACCTCGGTGCGCACCGCGCAGGCGCCGCCGAGGAAGGTGGTCACCCGGGAGTTGCGCATCGGGTCGGACGCGCGCAGCCGGGGCACGTGCCGGCGCTGGGTCTCGCCGGTCTGCGGGTCGGCGATCCGGAAGCTGATGATGCCCAGTTCGGGGTCCTGCGCGAACGCCTGCCGGACCAGTTCACCGGTGTCGTCGCCGGGCAGCAGGCCGTCGTCGTCGAGGAAGAGCACGATGTCGACGTCGCGGCCGCCGGGGCCGAACAGCTCGACGCCGACGTTGCGGCCGCCGGGGATGCCCAGGTTCTCCGGCAGTTCGGCGGTGCGCACGTGCTCGCGCCGCATCACCGGCAGCGGGGAGCCGTTGCCGACCAGCGCCACCTCGATCGGCGCGCCCTGCTGCTTGGCGACGGAGTCCAGCAGGTCCTGCAACTCCGCGGGACGGGTGCCCATGGTGATGATGACGGCGCCGACCGTCAGCGGGGTGCTCACTTCAGCCTGCTCGACGCGAGGACGGAGACGAGGTGGAGCAGGGTCTGCAGCAGCGCGATGCCGGCCAGCACGGCCACGCCGAGCCGGGTGAAGAACAGGTCGCCGCGGATCTGGTCGACGATCGCCAGCAGCAGGATGAGCATCGACGCCTCGATGCCGAGCACCAGCCGGTGGAACTGCAGGGCGGCGGCGGCCCGGCGGGCCAGCGCCATCCCGGAGGAGCGCGGCTCGGACGCCGACTCCTTGACCGGGGGCAGCCCGCCCTGGTGGCGGGCCACGCCGACGAGGTCGGTCTCGGCCTTGATCAGGACCGCGCCGAGCGCGGCGAGCGTGCCCAGGAAGGCCCACAGCCAGTCGATCCGGCCGCCGCCCCAGATGTCGGCGGCGCGCATCCCGAAGCCGACCAGCACGGCGGCGTCGGTCAGGTAGGCGCCGACCCGGTCGAGGTAGACGCCGGAGAGGGAGTACTGCTTCTTCCACCGCGCGATCTCGCCGTCGACGCAGTCGAGCAGCAGGTAGAGCTGGACCGCGACCACGCCGAGCACGGCACCGGCTATGCCTGGCACCAGCAGCGCCGGGGCGGCGAGCACGCCGCAGACGGTCATCAGATAGGTCAGTTGGTTGGGCGTGACACGGGTGTTGACCAGGTGCCGGTCGATGCGCAGCGACACCTCGCGCATGTAGAGCCGACCGGCCCAGTGCTCGCCGCTGCGCCGGTCCTTGACGCCCGCCGGATGAACGACGGGGCGCAGCTCAGCTACTGATGGTTTTGGCATAGTCGGCGTATGCGTCCCTGATCTCGGTGGCGGACAGGTCGAGGTGTTCCAGAATCGTGTAACGCCCGGGGCGGGTCTGCGGCGCGTAGCGCACCACGTCGACGAACTCCTGGGCGGTGAAGCCGATCTGCTCGGGCAGCACCGGCAGTCCGTGCCGGCGCAGGGTGTCGGCGATCAGCGCGGACTGCTCGCGGGCACCGCGCAGGTGCATCGCGAAGGCGGCGCCGAGGCCGGCCCCCTCGCCGTGGGCGGGGGCCCGCTGCGGGAAGAGCAGGTCGAAGGCGTGCAGGATCTCGTGGCACGCGCCGGACGCCGGGCGGCTGTCGCCGCTGACCGACATGGCAAGGCCGGAGAGCACCAGGGCCTCGGCGAGGACGGTGAGGAACTCGTCGTCGCCGATGGTGCCGGGGTGGCGCAGCACCGCCTCGCCGGCGGTGCGGGCCATGGCCGCGGCCAGCCCGTCCACCCGCTCGCCGGTCTCGCGGTGCGACAGTTCCCAGTCGGCGAGCGCGGAGAGGTTGGAGATCGCGTCGCCGATGCCGGCCCGGACGAAGCGGGGCGGCGCCTCCCGGACCACGTCCAGGTCGATCACCAGCGCTATGGGCGTCGGAACGCCGTACGACCCGCTGCCGTTGTCGTTGTCGAGGGTGGAGACCGGCGAGCAGATGCCGTCGTGCGAGAGGTTGGTGGCGACCGACACCATCGGCAGCCCGACCCGCGCGGCGGCGTACTTCGTCGCGTCGATGATCTTGCCGCCGCCCAGGCCGACCACGGCGTCGTAGTGGCTGCCGCGCATCGCCTCGGCGAGCTTCACGGCCGCGTCGATGGTGCCGCCGGCCACCGGGAACCAGTCCGCGCCGGGCAGTTCGGGGGCCAGTCGCTCGCGCAGGCGGGCGCCCGAGCCGTCGCTGACCGCGATGGCGATCTTGCCGGCCGCGGAGATCCGCTGGTCGGCCAGGAGCCGGGAGAGGTCGGCGAGCGCGCCCCTGCGGATGTCGACGACGACCGGCGAGGGAACCAGCCGGGTCAGTACTGGCACGCGATCTCCCGTCCACGGGCGAGGTCGGCGTGGTTGTCGATCTCGACCCACGGGATGTCGCCGACCGGCGCCACGTCCAGGGTGTGGCCGCGGTCGACCAGTTCCTGGTAGCCGTCCTCGTAGTACAGGTCCGGGTCGCGCTCGTAGGTGACCTTCAGCGCGTCGGCGAGGTCGGCGGCCGCGTCGGCCTCGATCAGGGTGACGCCGATGTACTCGCCGGTGGCCGCGGCCGGGTCCATCAGCTTGGTGATCCGGCGCACCCCGCGGCCTGGCTCGGTGACGACCTTCATCTCCTCGTCGGCGAGCTTCTTGACGGTGTCCAGCGCGAGGATGATCCGGCGGCCCTCGCCGCGGGCGGCCAGCAGGGTCCGCTCGACGGAGACCGGGTGCACGGTGTCGCCGTTGGCCAGAATCACACCCTCCCGGAGCACGTCGCGCGCGCACCACAGGGAGTAGGCGTTGTTCCACTCCTCGGCCTTGTCGTTGTCGACAAGGGTCAACTCGACGCCGTAGCGGGCCTCCAGGGCCGCCTTGCGCTCGTACACCGCTTCCTTGCGGTAGCCGACCACGACGGCGGCCCGCTTGATGCCGACCGCGGCGAAGTTCCCCAGCGTGAGGTCGAGTACGGTCGGGCCGTCCGCGGCGCCGTCCGGTCCGACCGGCACCAGCGCCTTCGGCAGCGTGTCCGTGTACGGCCGCAGACGCCGTCCTGCGCCTGCCGCCAGCACCAGGCCGATCATGCGGGTTCTCCTGATTCGTCGTGTACGGCGGGCGCCCCGGAGGACACCCAGAAGCGGATGCTCTCGGTGACGACGAGCAGCGCGAGTACGGCGGCGAGCACCGTCAGCGCGACGGTGAAGCCGGTGCGGTGGGCTCCTGTGACCAGGGCCGCCGACAGGACGGCCACCAGCAGCGCCCGGCCCTCGTGTCCGCCCGCCGCCCGCACCAGCGCGCGGGGCGGCGCTCCGGTGCCGCCGCGGATGCGGTACACCGTGTCGTAGTGATGGTAGGCGACCGCGGCCACCAGCCCGAATGCGGCGGGCAACGCCCCGTTCACCTGGGAGACGGCCGCCAGTGCCAGCACCGCGCCGTACTCGCCGGCCCGGAAGAACGGCGGCACCAGCCAGTCCAGCGCGCCCTTCAGCGGCCGGGCGACGGCGATCCCGCTGGTCACGACGTAGAGCGCGGCGGCCGCGACCACCCACCAGGTGCCGCGGGCGGCCAGTGCGGCGGTCGCGGTGAGCGCGCCGGCGCCGATCGCGGCGAGCAGCGGCGGCGCGAAGGCGGGCAGCCGCCGGGCGAGCGGGGCGGTGACGCGTGCCACGGCCTCGGCCAGCGGTCCGCTGTCGGCGAGGTCGGCGAGCGCCTGGGCGGCCCGGTCGGTCCGCTTCGCCTTCCTGGTGAGCGAGCGCAGCACCCGGCCGGCGGTGGTGTAGCAGGCGGCGAGGCCGCAGCCGATCAGCAGGACCACGAAGGTGATCCGGGGCGTCGTGGCGGCGGTCAGCACCGCGATCAGGAACCAGCGCTCGCCGATCGGCAGCACGATCATCCGGCGCACCCACACGGTCCAGCCGACGCTGTCCAGCCGCCCGGACAGGGCGGCGGTGGGGCTGGTGTTGGCGGTGGCGTCGTGGTTGGCCTCGTTGAAGGAGAAGTCCACGACGTGCCGGCAGGTCTGGAGCACCATCGCGCCGAGCGCCAGCGCCCACACGTCGTCGTGGCCGCCGCGGGCCGCGCCCAGCGCCAGGCCCGCGTAGTAGGCGTACTCCTTGGCGCGGTCGAAGGTCGCGTCCAGCCAGGCGCCGAGCGTGGAGTACTGCAGGGAGTAGCGGGCGAGCTGGCCGTCGGTGCAGTCCAGGACGAACGAGGCGAGCAGCAGCACCCCGGCGGCGACGTAGCCGGCCCGGGTGCCGGTGGCCGCGCAGCCGGCGGCGATCAGCGCGACCAGCAGGGACGCGGTGGTGACCTGGTTGGGGGTCAGGCCGCGCCGGGCGCACCAGCGCGCGATGTAGCGGGAGTAGGGGCTGATGAAGTGCGTGGTGAAGAAGCCGTCGCGGGACTTCACCGCGCTGCGCAGCCGCACCGCCTCCTCGTCCACGTCGGCGATCGCGTCGGCGGCGGCGGCCTGCTCCTGCGGGCCGCGGGCCACCCGGGCCACCAGCACGCCCAGTTCCGGCCGGTACGGTTCGGCGCCCTGCCGGCCCAGTTCCCCGGCGAGCAGGTCGGCGAGCACGTCGCCGTCGGAGACGGTGGCGGTGGGCGCGCCGCCCTGCGCCGCGGCCGGGCCGGCCGCCACCGGGGCGGCGGCGCCGCCGTTCCCGGCCAGGTCGGCGAGCGCCCTGGCCAGGGCCGGGCGGGCGGCGGTCTGCACGGCCAGCGCGCCTGGCACGGCGCCGGCGTCGAAGCGGGGGTCGGTCAGCGCCAGCCGCAGGGCGTGGCGGTGGCCGCGGAAGCGGCGGTCGACGACCGCGACGCGCTCGGCGGGCGGCGCGTCGGCGACGCGCTCGGCCACCGCGCGCGGCCCGTCGGCCTCCACGACCTGGAATCCCAGGGCCCGCAGGTCGTCCGCGAGCGGCGACGGCGTCCCGGCGTCGGGCGGGCCGGTGAGAATTGCGGTCGACAGAGGAACCCACTCCCTGAATGCGTACGAAGGCGCACCGGCGAGGCCGCGGCAGGCGGCTCCGGGCCGGACACGACGGCGAGGTTATCGGATGCGGGTCGGCAGTCGTTCACTGCGTGTTCGCCTGAACTTGGCCCGTCCGGCGTGATCATCATCCTCGATTCCGGGCGCCCGTCACAACATTGGGGCATCCATGCCTCCCCACCGCCTCTCGGATCACTGTCGGCGACAACTGAGGGTCACCTCACCACTGCAGGTCACCGCACATGACAACGGTCTCCAGTATCGGCTTGCCCACGGTGGGTAACCGGTGTTGACTGGCCGCCGGGACCACGCGAGCAGACGTTCTGCGGGCGTCATCAGCATGCGGAAGGGGGCCTCGCCGATGGGCGCAGGGATCGGCCACAGCCATGGGAACGGCCATGGCCATCAGCACGGCCCGGTCGCCGCCACCGCCGGCGGCGCGCACCGCGGGCGGCTGCGGATCGCCCTGTCGATCACCCTGCTGGTGCTGGCCACCGAGGTGGCGGGCAGCCTGCTCACCGGTTCGCTCGCGCTGCTCGCCGACGCGGGCCACATGGCCACCGACGCGGCGGGCCTGGCGATGGCGCTGCTCGCGGTACACGTCGCCGCCCGGCCGCCGAGCGAGCGCCGCACCTTCGGCTTCGCCCGCGCCGAGATCCTGGCCGCGGGGCTCAACGCGCTGCTGCTGCTCGCCGTCGGCGTCTTCATCTTCTACGAGGGCGTGCGCCGCCTGATCACCCCGCACGGCATCGACGGCGGCGCCACGATCGTCTTCGGTGTGATCGGCCTGGTGGCGAACTCGGTGTCGCTGGTGGTGCTGATGGCCGGCCAGAAGGAGAGCCTGAACGTCAGGGCCGCCTTCCTGGAGGTGATGGCCGACGCGTTCGGCTCGCTCGCGGTGGTGGCGGCCGCGGTGACCTACCTCGCCAGCGGCTGGCGGCAGGCCGACGCGGTGGCCTCGCTGCTGATCGGCGTGCTGATCGTGCCGCGCATCTGGCAGCTGCTGCGCGAGGTGCTGGACGTCCTGCTGGAGGCGGCGCCCAAGGGCGTGGACATGCGGCAGGTGCGGCGGCACATCGAGACGCTGCCGGGCGTCGAGGGGCTGCACGACCTGCACGTGTGGACCATCACCTCGGGCCTGCCGGTGCTGTCCGCGCACGTGGTGGTGAGCCAGGACGTGCTCGACGCGGTGGGGTACGAAAAGATGCTGCACGACCTCCAGGGCTGCCTCGGCACGCACTTCGACGTCGAGCACTGCACGTTCCAGCTCGAACCGGCCGGGCACGCGGCCCACGAGCCCGGGCTGTGCCGCTGACGGCGCCCGGTGCCGCCGGGTGACCACCTGCGCGCCTCCTGGCGCCGGTGCGGCGAGGCGGTGCGGGCGCGGAGGAGACGCGGCGGTGAGGCAGACTAAGGGCCTGTCGTTTGGATCTCCGCGGGCGAAGGAGCGGTGCCCGGATTTCACCGCACAGATCCGAACGACGGGCCCTTAGGGCTTGTCGTCGAACGCGAAGGATGGAAATGCCAACCAGTCCTGCCACCGGCCGACCCGGCTCCCCCGCCACCGTGCCGTCCCCGAACGGGGTAGCAGAACCGATCATGCTCGAACTGGTCGACGAGAACGGCGTCACCATCGGCACGGCGGAGAAGCTGTCGGCGCATCTCGCGCCCGGCCGGCTGCACCGGGCGTTCTCGGTCTTCCTCTTCGACGACGAGGGCCGGCTGCTGCTCCAGCGCAGGGCGCTGAGCAAGTACCACTCCCCCGGCGTGTGGTCCAACACCTGCTGCGGCCACCCGTATCCCGGCGAGCAGCCGTTCGTGGCCGCGGCCCGGCGCACCGCCGAGGAGCTGGGGGTCGCGCCGGTGCTGATGCGCGAGGCGGGCACGGTCCGCTACAACCACCCGGACCCGGCCTCGGGCCTGGTCGAGCAGGAGTACAACCACCTCTACGTCGGCCTGGTCCGCGACCCGCTGCGGCCGGACCCGGAGGAGATCGGCGAGACGCTCTTCGCCACTCCCGACGAGCTGGCGAAGCTGCGCGAGGACGGCCCGTTCTCGGCGTGGTTCCAGACCGTGCTGGACGCGGCGCTGCCCGCGGTACGCGAGGTGACCGGCACCGCGGGTTGGTGACCGCAGGCTCGGGTCGGTGACCGGCCGTACGGGTCGGTGACCGGCCGTACGGGTCGGTGACCGGCCGTACGGGTCGGTGACCGGCCGCTCGGGCGGGTGTCGCGCCAGGTCGCGGCCCCGCCCGGTCAGGACGTGAGCGGGCGCAGCGGGAGCGCCGCCCAGATCACCTTGCCGCCGCCCGGGGTCTGCGCGATGTCGCAGGAGCCGCCCGCCTCGTCCGTGATCGTCTTGACCAGCACCAGGCCGCGCCCGCCGGTGCGCGCGTGGTCGGTCTCCAGCGCCTTCGGCCGGTACGGGTGGTTGTCCTCCACCGCGATCCTGATCCACTCGGGGCCCACCGCGAGCTCGACCGCGACCTCGGGCGAGAGCACCGCGGCGTGCTTCACCGCGTTGGTGACCAGCTCGGAGACGATCAGCAGCAGGCCGAAGAGCGTGTCGTCGTCGATGGGGACGCCCTGCTCGCGGACGAGCGCGCGCACGCCCTGCCGCACCTGCGGCACCGAGGCGTCGACCGTGGGAGCGGTGAACCGCCACACCCCTTCGTACGGTCGTGGAACCGGAACCGGTGTCGGGGCCTGACCGAGCGGGACACTCCCGCGGACCTCCATGACCGCACCCACCATCGCTTTCGCGTGACATCGTCCGACAGGGCCTGCCGAGGCGTCCGCCCGGGGAACCGTGGCGACCGGGAGGACCGGGAGAATCAGCCTCACCCGTCGAGTGTCCGCGTCTGCTGCACCTGCACGTGCAGGAGACCGCAACTCCACGACTTTGCGCATTTCGCGATCGGATCGGATCGGAGGCGATCGGCTACGCGTCGGATACCGACCGCCGGGTGTGTGGTCGGGGCGGTCGGGGCCGGGGCGGCACGCGTGGTTAGGATCGTCCGGCGGCACCTGGACGGTGCTCGTGCACGCACGAAGGAGCACCTGATGTCCCGGTTCGGCCCCGGTCTGCTGGTGAGCACCGAGGACGGTGCCGCGACCGTCACCCTCAGCAACTCGGCACGGCGCAACGCGATGACGCTCGGCATGTGGCGGGCGCTGCCCGGGGTGCTGGCCGGGCTGGCCGCCGATCCCGGAGTACGGCTGGTGGTGCTCACCGGCGAGGGCGAGGCGTTCAGCGCGGGTGCGGACATCGCGGAGCTGGCCGATCCCGAGGGGCGGCGGGCCGCGCAGGAGGCCGCGCTCGCGGCCGAGGAGGCGCTGGCGGCGTTCCCCAAGCCCACGGTGGCCGCGGTGCGCGGTTTCTGCGTCGGCGGCGGCTGCCAGCTCGCGGTCGCCTGCGATGTGCGGTTCGCCGCGCGGGGGGCGCGGTTCGGGGTGACCCCGGCCCGGCTCGGCATCGTCTACCCGGCTGCCTCCACCCGGCGCCTTGTCGCTCTCGCGGGGCCCGGCACCGCGAAGTACCTGCTGTTCTCCGCCGAGCTGATCGACGAGGAGCGGGCGCTGCGGACCGGTCTGATCGACGAGGTGCTCTCCGACGGGGACGAACTGGACGCGCGGGTGCGCCGGTTCGCGGAGGTCCTCACGAGTAGGTCGAGGCTCACGCAGGCCGCCGCGAAGGAGTTCGCGGCGGGGGAGCCGTCTGCTGAGCGTGTCGCCTACTGGGCCCGGCAGGCCGCGGAGAGTTCTGAGGCGACGGAAGGGGCGGAGGCGTTTCTCGCGGGGGGTTGGGCTTCGGTGACGCCCCGCCCTGCTCCGTAAGGCCGTCGCGCGACCTTCTCGCCGCTGTGGCTGGTCGCGCCGTTCCCCGCGCCCCTGAATATGCTCGGGCTCCCCCGGGGCAGGCCCCGCCCCACCCGGCCCCGTCAGGCCGTCACGCGACCTTCCCGCCCGCTGTAGCAGGCCGCGCAGTTCCCCGCGCCCCTGATATCCGCTCGGCTCCTCCGTGCCTTGGCCGTGCCCCTCCGGCCGCGGATTTCCCCGCGCCCCCGGGATTGCTCGGGCTCCCCCGGGCGGGCCCGCCCCACCCTGCCCCGTCAGCCCGTCACGCGACCTTCCCGCCCGCTGTGGCCGATCGCGCAGTTCCCCGCGCCCCTGGGATCGCTCGGCACTCCCCGGGCACAGCCGCGCCCCTCCGATCGCGCCGTTCCCCGCGCCCCTGGAATTGCTCGGGCTCCCCCGGGCGGGCCCGCCCCACCCTGCCCCGTCAGGCCATCGCGCGACCTACCGCCCGCTGTGGCTGGTCGCGGAGTTCCGCGCCGCCCTGGGATTGGTCGGCTTCGATTGTCAGGCCACGCGGGTGGCTCCGGGGCGTTCGCGTTTGGTGGGGCCCTGGGGCATCGCGGGGTGGCGGCCGAGGAGGAGGACGCCGGCGACGACGGCGGCGAGGCCGGCGGCTTGGAAGGCGAGGGCGAGGGGGGTGACGCGGATCTGGTCGCCGAGGAAGCCGATTCCGCAGGCGATGCCGGCGAGGGGCTGGGCGGCGGTGAGGGCGGGGAGGGACATGCGGAGGGGGGCGGCCTCGAAGGCGGACTGGACCAGGAGTATCCCGGTGATGCCGATGCCGAGGACCGCGTAGGGCTGCCAGCTCACGAGGAGCTGGTCGAGCCCGTCGTCCTCGACGATGGACCCGCAGATGCGGGTGAGGGCGTCCTGGAGGCCGTAGATCAGGCCGGCGGCGAGCGCGAGGAAGGTGGCCTCGGAGGACGGCTGGAGGCTCTTCGCGTAGAGGGTGACCAGGAGCGCGAGCCCGGCCACGATGCCGAACACCAGCCAGTGCCGCAGCGCGCTCGCGACGTGCCCGCCGCTGTGCGGCTGCCCGGCGACGATGAACGCGGTCACGCCGAGCGCGAGCAGCGCCACCCCACCCCAGCCGCTCCAGCCCAGCGGTTGGCGGGTGAGCCAGCGCGACAGCGCCATCGCGAACAGCAGGTTCGTGGCGGTGAGCGGCTCGACCAGGGACACCTCGCCGTGGGTGAGCGCGATCGCGCTGAGCACCTGGCCGGCGACCATGAACCCGACGCCCAGCAGCCAGTCCGGCATCCGGATGAGGTCCAGCAGCAGCCGGAACGACAGGATGTCCGCCCGCGGCGCACGGGCCGCCGCGCGCTGCTGCAGCACGAACCCCAGGCCCAGACAGCAGGCGGCACCTACGCCGAGCAGGAACACGGCCACGCCGTCACTGTAGCTCCCGGACCTGGGCACGTCCGGCGTTGGCGACCTCCGGCCCGGCGCGTGGCGCCGGTCAGGGCAGCGCGCTCGGCACGGTCTGCGCGCCCTCCCACACCGTGAGGAAGGCCAGCCGCAGGCACGCGGCGAGCGCCGGGTGCTCGATGTAGAGCGCGGTGGTCGCGTCGGTGCCGGCCACCGGGTCGGGCATGTCGCACAGGACGAGCGACGCGTCGGCCACCACCAGCTTCAGCGGCAGCTCCGCGGCGAACCGGCTCTCCTCCCCCGCCGCGCCGAACCTCCGCACGTTCTCCAGCACTTCGCCGTCGGCCAGCGCCTCGTTGGTGTAGATCGCGCGGACCGAGCCGCCGGAGCGGCGCAGCCGCCGTACGACCTTGATGCCGGTGGCGTTCAGCGGGGAGGCGACGAAGGGCGGCTTGCAGAAGCTCAGCAACTCCTGCCGGGCCTGCGCCTGGATGTCGGCGAACGCCTCGGCGATCGACTTCGGGTCGCGCAGGATCTCCACGTAGTCCATCGGCACGGTCTGGGTGCGGCCCTCGGTCCAGACCGGCAGCAGCGCGGCGGTGAGCGCGGAGGACATCCGGTCCAGCCGCTCCAGGGTCTCGCGCTGGTGCGCCATCAGCCGGGCGACGGCGAGTTCGGGCGCGACCGCGGAGAAGGTGGCCACCCGGCCCGGCCGGGTGGTGGCCAACCGCCGCCTGACCAGCGCGTCGAGCACGTCGTAGACCCGCTGCCGCGGCACGTCCGCCTCGCGGGCGACCTCGGCCGCGGTGTAGGACTCGCGGCGGACCAGAGCGAGGTAGACCCGGGCCTCGTAGCGCGCCAGACCCAGTGCGACCAGGTCGCCGACCGGCTCTTCCTCCGTCTCCATGAACGACGACCGTATACGGCGGAGATCGTCCGGCGGAAGCGACCGGGGGGACACTCGGGCACAAGTCGAGGGCAATCCTTTACCAACACCCGGTAGTTCCTTGACGATACTCCTCACTACCTTCATCTCGTCACCACTCAACGGGGTGGCAGTGAACAGAAGTTGGCATCGGCTCCACCTGTTCCACGGGCTCCACACATTCCACCGGCTCCATCAGCTCCGCCCGTTTCCCTCCGCTCCACCCCGTTCACGCGCACCCCCGTTCCGCCTCCGCCCCACCAGTGCACGTGCGCCACGCGAAGTCCAGGCGCGCCATGGCATGGCTTGTCATGCTCTTGACATATTCGGCCATGGACGCCCTCGTCAGGCTTTCCCCCCATGGAGGGCAGTTCATTGCAGCTCAGTACCGGCCCGGTCAGACGGGTCTTCCGGCGCGCGACCATCGCGGCGGTCGCCGCGGGCGCGCTCCTGACCGGCGGCATGTACGCCGCCACCGCCGCCACCGCGGCTCCCGCCACCAGCACGACCTCCGCCGCCGCCCCCGCGGCGAGCGGCAACGGCACCGCGGCCGTCGGCCCCGCCGCCGGCAAGGACGCCCAGCACCTGTGCGCGACCCCCAGCAGCGGCCAGATGGCCTGTATGGCGCTGGCCCGTACCGACGTCGCGCACCACCTCGGCATCTCCCCGAACGCGACCCCGTCCGGCTACGGCCCCACCGACCTGACGAGCGCCTACGCCCTGCCGAGCGGTGGCTCCGGCCAGACGGTCGGCATCGTGGACGCCCAGGACGACCCGAACGCCGAGGCGGACCTGGCCACTTACCGCTCGCAGTACGGCCTGCCGGCCTGCACCACGGCCAACGGCTGCTTCAAGAAGGTCAACCAGACCGGCGGCACCAGCTACCCGACCGCCGACTCCGGCTGGGCCGGGGAGATCTCGCTCGACCTGGACATGGTCAGCGCGGTCTGCCCGCAGTGCCACATCCTGCTCGTCGAGGCGACCAGCGCGAGCATGAGCGACCTGGGCACCTCGGTCAACGAGGCGGTCACCCTCGGCGCGAAGTACGTCTCCAACAGCTACGGCGGCGGCGAGTCCTCCTCCGACTCCAGCTACGACTCGTCGTACTTCAACCACCCGGGCGTCGCCATCACCGTCAGTGCCGGTGACGAGGGCTACGGCGCGGAGTACCCGGCCGCCTCGAAGTACGTCACCGCGGTCGGCGGCACCGCGCTCAACCGCGCCAGCGGCACCACCCGCGGCTGGACGGAGTCCGTCTGGAACACCTCCAGCTCCGAGGGCACCGGCTCCGGCTGCTCGTCCTACGACGCCAAGCCCACCTGGCAGACCGACACCGGCTGCTCCAAGCGCACCATCTCCGACGTCTCCGCGGTCGCCGACCCGGCCACCGGCGTGGCCGTCTACGACTCCTACGGCGCCAGCGGCTGGCAGCAGTACGGCGGCACCAGCGCCTCGTCGCCGATCATCGCCTCGGTCTACGCCCTGGCCGGCGCCCCGGCCGCCGGCACCACCCCGGCGTCCTACCCGTACGCGCACACCGGCTCGCTCAACGACGTGACCAGCGGCTCCAACGGCAGCTGCAGCGGCAGCTACCTGTGCACCGCCGGCCCCGGCTACGACGGCCCGACCGGCCTCGGCACGCCCAACGGCACCGCTGCCTTCACCAACGGCGGCTCGACCGGCGGCAACACCGTGACGGTCACCAACCCGGGCAACCAGTCCACCCAGACCGGCACCGCGGCGAGCCTCCAGATCCAGGCCAGCGACTCCGCCTCCGGCCAGACCCTCAGCTACAGCGCGTCCGGCCTGCCGGCCGGCCTGTCGATCAACGCCTCCACCGGGTTGATCTCCGGCACCCCGACCACCGCGGGCACCTCCAGCGTCACGGTCACCGCCAAGGACGGCACCAACGCGTCCGGCTCGACGTCCTTCAGCTGGACCGTGAGCACCTCCGGCGGGGGCGGCGGCTGCACGGCCTCCCAGCTCCTCACCAACCCGGGCTTCGAGTCCGGCTCCACCGGCTGGACCTCGTCCTCCGGCGTGGTCGACAACAGCACCGACGCCCCGGCGCACTCGGGCTCCTACAAGGCGTGGTTCGACGGCTACGGCACGACCCACACCGACACGCTCTCCCAGTCGGTGACGATCCCCGCCACCTGCACCAGCGCCAGCCTGTCCTTCTACCTCTACATCAGCACGGACGAGACGGGCTCGACCGCCTACGACAAGTTCACCGTCGCGGCCGGTAGCAGCACGCTCGCCACGTACTCCAACGTCAACGCGACCAGCGGGTACGTCCTGAAGACGATCAACGTCTCCTCCCAGATCGGCAAGACCTTCACCCTCAAGTTCACCGGCTCGGAGGACTCCTCGCTCGCCACGTCGTTCCTGCTGGACGACACGGCGGTCAACGTGAGCTGATCCACCGCGCTCCGGCGCACCGAGACCACGTGGTCCGGGCCGCACATGAGGCGGCCCGGGCCACGTGACCACGTCCGGGGAACTGCGTCCGGGGTGGAGTGCGCCCCGGGCTCCCTCAGGTGGCCGCCGTCAGGTGCCGGCGCAGGCGGGTGGCGTCGCGGGCGGGCGGGAGGCCGTAGTGGCGGCGGTACTCGCGGTTGAACTGGGTGGCGCTGGCGTAGCCGACCTCCTCTGCGACCAGGACCGCGGTGGTGTCGCCCGTGATGAGGCGGCGACGGGCCTCCTGGAGCCGCAGGTGCTTCTGGAAGCGCAGCGGGCTCATGCCGGTGGCGGCCTTGAAGTGCCGGTGCAGCGTGGCGGGGCTCATATGGGCGACGGCGGCGATCGCCTCGACGGTGAGCGGCTCGCGGAAGTGCGTACAGATCCAGGAGGCCGCGGCGCGCACCCGGGAGGCGGCCGTGTCGGCCGGGGTCAGCCGGCGCAGCATCGGGCCGAGCGGGCTGCCGAGCAGCCGGTAGAGGATCTCCGCCTCGATCCTGGGGGCGAGCGCGCCGATGTCGTCGGGGGTGTCGAGCAGCCGCACCCAGCGGGTGACCGCGTCCACGATCTCCGGGGTCATCGGCGCGGAGATCTGCCCGTCCTGGCTCGCGGGCGCGAGCGGGCGCCGGTCCGCGCCCTCCAGTTCGAGCAGCAGGTCGGCGAGCACCCCTCCGTCCAGCCGCATCACCGCGGCCCGGTAGGGCAACTGCTCGAAGACGGCGGTGACCGGCAGGATCAGCGAGTTGAAGAACATCTCGCCGCGCCGGGTCCCCCAGCTCCGCTCGCCCGCGGTGGAGTGCTTGGCGCCCTCGGCGATGAAGCAGATCATCGGCACGTAGAGCAGGTCCGCCGGTGGGACGGGTGCGTCGAGGGCGACCACGGTCAGTCGTGGCACCGCGCTGTCGCACCACATGCCGTCGCTGTGCCGGGCGACGGCCGCCGCGAGCTGGTCCACCGTGGCGCTCCTTGCGATCCGGTTGAGAGTATCGGGCAATGATATGCGATCAGCGCCCCATGCCCCGGAGCGGCTGTCCTCTTAGCGTGGAGGCATGGCACACAGCAACGAGACCGGCCAGGACGACACGGCCGGCCGGAACCGGATGAACGGTACGAGCAAGACGAGCGGCACGAGTGCCGACGGCGGAGGCAGCACGGACAGTACGGGCGGGATCGGCGGGACCGGCGGGACCGGCGGGACCGGCGGCGGGGCGCTGCCGCGGCGCCGGCTCGGCACCCAGGGCCTGGAGGTCGGCGCGATCGGGCTGGGCACGATGGGCATGACGATGGCGTACGGCTCGGGCGACGAACCCGGCGGTGTCGCGACCATCCACCGGGCCCGGGAACTGGGCGTCACCTTCTTCGACACCGCCGAGTTGTACGGCATGGGGACCGGCAGCAACGAGCGCCTGCTCGGCCGCGCGGTACGGGACTTCCGCGACGAGGTGGTGATCGCCACCAAGTTCGGCTTCGACCTCACCGACCCGCAGCACGTCGGCACCAGGCTCGACAGCCGGCCCGCGCACATCCGCGAGGTGGCCGAGAACAGCCTGCGGCACCTGGGCACCGACCGGATCGACGTGCTGTACCAGCACCGTGTCGACCCCGACGTCCCGATCGAGGACGTGGCCGGCACCGTCGGCGAGCTGATCGCCGAGGGCAAGGTGCGCTTCTTCGGGCTCAGCGAGGCCGGCCCGGACGTCATCCGGCGCGCGCACGCGGTGCATCCGGTGTCGGTGCTCCAGACCGAGTACTCGCTCTTCGAGCGCGCCGTGGAGGCCGATGTGCTGCCGGTGGTACGCGAGTTGGGCATCGGCTTCGTGCCGTACTCGCCGCTGGGCCGCGGGTTCCTCACCGGTGCGGGCAAGCCGGCCGCGGAGTACCCCGCGGACGACATGCGCAGTTGGGACGACCGCTGGCAGCCGGGCAACTACGAGCGGAACGTGGCCGCCGTCCGCGAGTTGACCGCGCTCGCGGAGGGCAAGGGCATCACGGTGACGCAACTGGCGCTGGCCTGGCTGCTGGCGCAGGGCGAGGGCATCGTGCCGATCCCGGGCACCCGCAGCCCGCGGCGGCTGGCCGAGAACGTCTCGGCGGCACGGGTCGCCCTGTCGCCGCAGGACCTCGCCCGGGTCCGGGAGATCCTGCCGCGCGGCGCGGCCGGGTCGCGCTATCCGGAGGAGATGATGCCGTCCTGGTGAGGCAGCCCCGATGAGCGCGGCCGGCACGATCGCTGCCCGGGAGGACCGGGTGACCCGCTCCCGCTGACGCGTTCCCGGCGCCGGACGGCTCCCCCGCCGGCCGGCGCCCGGTGGCCCGCGTCAGTGCTCGGTGATGCGCCCCTCGGCCACCTCGATACGGCGGGTGGTGTGCACCGCCTCGAGCATCCGGCGGTCGTGGGTGACGAGCAGGAGCGTGCCCTCGTACGAGGCGAGCGCGGACTCCAGTTGCTCGATCGCGGGCAGGTCGAGGTGGTTGGTGGGCTCGTCGAGGACGAGGAGGTTGACGCCGCGGGCCTGGAGCAGGGCGAGCGCGGCGCGGGTGCGCTCGCCCGGGGAGAGGGTGGCGGCGGGGCGCAGCACGTGCGCGGCCTTCAGCCCGAACTTGGCCAGCAGGGTACGGATGTCGGCGGGGTCGAGGTCGGGCGCGGGCGCCCGGAACGCGTCGAGCAGCGTGTCGTCGCCGCGGAAGAGCCCGCGGGCCTGGTCGATCTCGCCGACCACCACCCCTGGGCCGAGGGCCGCGTGCCCCTCGTCCAGGGGCAGCCGGCCGAGGAGGGCGGCGAGCAGCGTGGACTTGCCGGAGCCGTTGGCGCCGGTGATCGCCACCCGGTCCGCCCAGTCGATCTGGAGGTCGACCGGCCCGAACCGGAAGGCGCCGCGCCGCACTTCGGCCTGCCGCAGGGTGGCGACCACGGCGCCGGAGCGGGGCGCGGCGGCGATCTCCATCCGCAGCTCCCACTCCTTGCGGGGCTCCTCGACGGTGTCCAGCCGCTCGATCATCCGGTCGGTCTGGCGGGCCTTGGCGGCCTGCTTCTCGCTGCTCTCCGTCCGGGCCTTGCGGGCGATCTTGTCGTTGTCGGGCTGCTTGCGGACGGCGTTGCGCAGGCCCTTGTCCATCCAGCCGCGCTGCATCCGGGCCCGGGCCTCCAGGCCCGCCTTGGTGTCGGCGTACTCCTCGTACTCCTCCCGGGCGTGCCGCCGGGCGATCTCGCGCTCCTCCAGGTAGGCCGCGTAGCCGCCGCCGTACGTGGTCACCTGCTGCTGGGCGAGGTCGAGTTCGACCACGCGGTTGACGGTGCGGGCCAGGAACTCGCGGTCGTGGCTGACCAGGACGGTGCCGGCGCGCAGGCCCGCGACGAACTTCTCCAGCCGCTCCAGCCCGTCCAGGTCGAGGTCGTTGGTGGGTTCGTCCAGCAGGAACACGTCGTAGCGGCTGAGCAGCAGCGAGGCCAGGCCGGCGCGGGCTGCCTGGCCGCCGGACAGCGCCCGCATCTGCTCGTCGAGGCCCACCCCGAGGCCGAGCGAGCCCGCGGCCTCCTCCGCCCGCTCGTCCAGGTCGGCGCCGCCGAGGTCCAGCCAGCGGTCCAGGCTCTCCGCGTACGCGTCGTCGGCGCCGGGCGCCTCGTCCACCAGGGCCTGGGTGGCCGCGTCCAGCGCGGCCTGCGCGGCCGCCACCCCGGTACGGCGGGCCAGGAAGGCCCGTACGGTCTCGCCTTCCCTGCGGTCCGGCTCCTGCGGCAGGTACCCGACGTTCCCGGTCGACGGCGACAGCCGCACCGAGCCCTCCTCGGCGGTGCCGAGCCCGGCGAGCAGCCGCAGCAGCGTGGACTTGCCGGCTCCGTTGGCTCCCACGAGGCCGACCACGTCGCCGCCGGCGACCACCAGGTCGAGCCCGCTGAACAGTGCCCGGTCGCCGTGCCCGGCGGCGAGGTTCTTCGCTACAAGTGTCGCGCTCATCAGGCCGGGGATCTTACCGTCTCCCCCCGGGCTCCCGCCGCTCCCTTACCCCCGCCGCGCCCCCGCGCCCGGCCCGGCCCTGCCGTGGTCGGGCTCGTCGGTGTCCGCCGGCGGCATGACGGGGGTGGGCGGGTCCGGTGGTGTGCCGGTGTCGGTCACGCGGACCCGTACCGTTTCCGCGCGGGCGGTCACGGTGACCTCGGTCGTGGTCGCCGTCCCGGCGTGGGCGAGCGACTGGCCCGTCTGCTCCCAGCGGCCCTCCCGCGCGCACTACGACGTCAGGGCCGGATCAGGTGCGGAGTGCGGCCGGCAGGTCGTGGAGGGTGCGCAGGACGTGGATGCCGTCGGCGGGCGGGGTGTCCGGGGCGCCGGGGTCGCGCCGCACCCAGTACGCCCGCAGGCCGGCGTCCCGGGCGCCGAGCGCGTCCACGGGGTAGTCGTCGCCGACGTACGCGACCTGGTGGGGCGGCACGCCCAGCTCTGCGCACCCGGCGCGGAAGATGCTCGCCGCGGGCTTGGCGGCGCCGTGCTCGTCGCAGCAGACGAACGCGCCGCCGAGGTAGGAGAGCAGCCCGACGCAGGACAGTTTGTGCCGCTGGGCCTCGGCGCCCGCGTTGGAGACGACCCCGAGGCGGTAGTGCGGCGCCAGCCGGCGGAGCACCGGCGCGGCGTCGTCGAAGGCCACCCCGAGCAGGTCGCGCCGCATCGCGTACCGCCCGTACCACGCCAAGGCGTCCTGGCCTGACAGCCCGGGACGGCCCAGGAACCGCCGCACCCGGACCTGTTGCTGCTCGTAAAGGCTCAACTCGCCCGCCAGAAAACGTCCGTACTCCTCCGCCGTCACCTCCCGCCAGCGCGCGAGCGCGTCCGCGGGAGACCGGAACCCGTCGAGCGGCTCCGCCGCGAGGTGGGCGAGCAACCCGGCCTCCTCCGACGCCGCGTAGTCGAACAGCGTGCCGTCCACGTCGAACAGCACCCCTCGAATCGCCACCCCTCGCCCCCTCTTCCCGGCCCTGAGCCTCGCCGCGGTCCGCCGCTGTCGGTACCTGCCCCTGGATTCCCCTGTGCACGCCGGCCGCGCGCCGGTCTTTCCCCGGAAGTAGCCGCTCCCGAAAGATGCATGCACGCTTGAATGTTTCGGGTGCCGCTGGCACCCTCGTGGAGCACCGTCCTGTCAGTTCCGTGGGCTTCGCTCGTCGAGGAGTGGCCGTGGCCGATCCGCAGGCAGTACGCGCCGTGTTGGAGGATCTCCGCGCGGAGGGTGACGCGCTGGACGGGCTGGTCGCCGGGCTCGGGGCGCGGGGGTGGGCTGCCGGCACGCCCGCGGAGGGGTGGACCGTGGCGCATCAGATCGCGCATCTGGCCTGGACGGACGGGCGGGCGCTGCTGGCGGTGCGGGACCCGGCGCAGTTCACAGGGGAACTGGGGCGCGGCGCGGTGGAGTTGGGCACGGCGGTGGCGGAGGGCGCCGCGGCGGGTGCGGCGGAGCCGTACGGGGAACTGCTGGCACGCTGGCGGGACGGGCGGGCGCTGCTGCTGGAGGTGCTGGCCGCGGCGCCGCCTGAGGCGCGGTTCCCCTGGTACGGGCCGCCGATGAGCACCGCGTCGGTGGCGACGGGACGGCTGATGGAGACGTGGGCGCACGGCGAGGACGTGGCGGACACCCTCGGGGTGCGGCGGGAGCCGACCGCGCGGCTGCGGCACGTCGCCCGGATCGCGGTGCGGGCGCGGGACTACGCCTTCTCGGTGCACGGGCTGACGCCGCCCGCGGAGCCGTTCCGCGTCGAACTGGCCGCTCCGGAAGGCGAGTTGTGGACGTATGGACCGCCGGACGCGGAGCAGCGGGTGACCGGTCCCGCGCTGGACTTCTGCCTGCTGGCGGTGCGGCGGCGGCACCGCGACGACACGGCGGTGCGCGCGCGGGGCGCGGACGCGGACGCGTGGCTGTCGGTGGCCCAGGCGTTCGCGGGGCCGCCCGGCAAGGGGCGGGCGCCGGCGGCGGACGGCGGTGCGGCATGAACGCGTTGCGGGGCGCCGACTTCGACGAGCGGCGGACGGTGATGCTGGAACGGCTGGCGGAGGTCGCGGCGGCGCATGAGGAGGCGCTGGCCGGCGGCGGCCCGAAGTACGTCGAACGGCATCGCCAGCGGGGCAAGCTGACCGCGCGGGAGCGGATCGAACTGCTGCTCGACCCGGACACGCCGTTCCTGGAGCTGTCACCGCTGGCGGGCTGGGGCAGCGACTTCACCACCGGCGCGTCGATCGTCACCGGAATCGGCGTGGTCGAGGGCGTGGAGTGCCTGGTGACCGCGAACGACCCGACCGTGCGCGGCGGTTCGAGCAATCCGTGGACGCTGCGCAAGGCGCTGCGGGCCAACGAGATCGCCTTCGCCAACCGGCTTCCGGTGATCAGCCTGGTGGAGTCGGGCGGCGCGGACCTGCCCAGCCAGAAGGAGATCTTCATCCCCGGCGGCGCCCTCTTCCGCGACCTGACCCGGCTGTCCGCGGCCGGCATCCCCACCGTCGCGGTGGTGTTCGGCAACTCCACGGCGGGCGGGGCATACGTACCGGGCATGTCCGACCACGTGATCATGGTCAAGGAGCGCTCCAAGGTGTTCCTCGGCGGGCCGCCGCTGGTGAAGATGGCCACCGGCGAGGAGAGCGACGACGAGTCGCTGGGCGGCGCCGACATGCATGCCCGCGTCTCCGGCCTCGCCGACTACTTCGCGCTGGACGAGCCGGACGCGCTGCGCACCGCCCGCCGGGTGGTGGCCCGGCTCAACTGGCGCAAGCAGGGCCCCGATCCGCGCCCGGACCCGCGCTCGCCGCTCTTCGACGAGGAGGACCTGCTCGGCATCGTGCCGGGCGACCTGCGCACCCCGTTCGACCCGCGCGAGGTGGTGGTCCGGGTGGTGGACGGCTCGGCGTTCGACGAGTTCAAGCCGCTGTACGGGCCGAGCCTGGCGACCGGTTGGGCCGAGGTGCACGGCTATCCGGTCGGCATCCTCGCCAACACCCAGGGGGTGCTGTTCAGCGCGGAGTCGCAGAAGGCCGCGCAGTTCATCCAGTTGGCGAACCAGCGGGACATCCCGCTGCTCTTCCTGCACAACACCACCGGCTACATGGTCGGCCGCGAGTACGAGCAGGGCGGCATCATCAAGCACGGCGCGATGATGATCAACGCGGTCTCCAACTCCCGGGTGCCGCACATCTCGGTGCTGATGGGCGCGAGTTACGGCGCCGGCCACTACGGCATGTGCGGCCGCGCCTACGACCCGCGCTTCCTCTTCTCCTGGCCGAGCGCGAAGTCCGCGGTCATGGGTCCCGCGCAGCTCGCCGGGGTGCTGTCCATCGTCGCCCGCCAGTCCGCCGCCGCCAAGGGCCGGGCGTACGACGAGGACGCCGACGCCGCGCTGCGGGCCATGGTCGAGCAGCAGATCGAGGCCGAGTCCCTGCCGATGTTCCTGTCCGGCCGCCTCTACGACGACGGCGTCATCGACCCGCGCGACACCCGCACCGTCCTGGCCCTGTGCCTGTCCGCCATCCACAACGCCCCGGTCGAGGGCGCGCGGGGCGGCTTCGGCGTCTTCCGGATGTGAGGAGCTGGACCCGATGAGCAACGAGCAGGAGCAGGCGCGTACGCAGGAGGGCCCGGCGCGGAAGGACCCGGCGCAGGGCCCGGCACCCGAGGGACGCGGGCCGATCCGGGTCGTCCTCGTGGCGAACCGGGGCGAGATCGCCCGCCGGGTGCTGCGCAGTTGCCGCGTGCTGGGCATCGGCACCGTGGCAGTCCACTCCGACCCGGACGCGGACGCGGCGCACGTACGGGAGGCGGACGGGGCGGTGCGGTTGCCCGGTGAGGCGGCCGCCGAGACCTACCTGCGCGGGGACGCGGTGGTCGCGGCGGCGCTGGCGGCGGGCGCGGACGCGGTGCACCCGGGGTACGGATTCCTGTCGGAGAGCGCGGAGTTCGCGGCGGCCGTGCAGGACGCGGGGCTGACCTGGATCGGGCCGTCGCCGCGGGCCGTGGCGGCGATGGGCTCGAAGACGCGGGCGAAGCAGTTGATGGCGGCGGCCGGGGTACCGCTGTTCGCGGCGCTCGACCCGGCCCGCGTCACCGCCGCCGATCTGCCGGTGCTGGTGAAGGCCGCGGCGGGCGGCGGCGGGCGCGGCATGCGCGTGGTCCGCGAACTCGGCTCGCTGGAGGAGGAGTTGACGGCCGCCCGGGCGGAGGCAGCGGCGTCCTTCGGCGACGGCGAGGTGTTCGTCGAGCCGTACGCCGAAGGTGCCCGGCACATCGAGGTGCAGGTGCTGGCCGACGCGCACGGCACCGTTTGGGTGCTGGGCGAGCGGGACTGCTCGGTGCAGCGCAGGCACCAGAAGGTGGTCGAGGAGACCCCGGCGCCCGGCCTGCCCGCGACCGTACGCGCCGCCCTGCACGACGCGGCGGACCGCGCGGCCCGCGCGATCGGCTACGAGGGCGCCGGCACCGTGGAGTTCCTGGTCGGCGCGGACGGACGGCCGTACTTCCTGGAGATGAACACCCGCCTCCAGGTGGAGCACCCGGTCACCGAGTGCGTCTTCGGCCTGGACCTGGTGGCCTGGCAGATCCGGATCACCGAGGGCGCCGCGCTGCCTCCGCAGCCGCCGCGGCCGCGCGGACACGCCGTCGAGGCGCGGTTGTACGCCGAGGACCCGGCGCGCGGCTGGCAACCGCAGGCGGGACCGGTGCACCGGCTCGAACTGCCTGACGTGGAAGCCGAGTTCACGCTTCCTCCGGGCCGCGACGCGGGGTTGCGGCTGGACTCCGGGGTGACCGGCGGCGACACGGTCGGCGTGCACTACGACCCGATGCTCGCCAAGGTCATCGCCTGGGCGCCGACCCGCGCCGAAGCCGTCCGCCGGCTGGCGAACGCCCTCGAACGCGCCCGCATCCACGGGCCTTTGACCAATCGTCACCTGCTGCTGGGCATCCTGCGCCATCCGGACTTCGCGGCCGCCCGGCTCGACACCGGCTTCCTGGAGCGGCGGTTGGCCGAGCTGACCGGGGAGCCCGGGCAGCCGGCAGGCGATCTGGAGCGGCTCGCCGCACTGGCCGCCGCGCTCGCCGACGCGGCCGGCCGTACGGCGCCGGCGCCCCCTCCCCCGGCCCGCCCCACCCCGGTCGCCGCCCTCCTCGGCGGCTGGCGCAACCTCCCCTCGCAGCCCCAGCTCAAGCGCTTTCGCGCCGAGCCGTCCGGCACCGAGCACGAGGTCCGCTACCGCCTGACCCGCGACGGCCTGACCGCCGAGGGCCACGACGACGTCGTGCTCGTGTCGGCCGCGCCGGACCGCGTGGTGCTCGAAGTCGGCGGTGTGCGGCGGGCGTTCGAGGTGGCCGCCTACGGCGACCGGGTCTTCATCGACACGCCCGCCGGCGGCGCCGCACTCACCGCGCTGCCCCGCTTCACCGACCCCGCCGAGCAGGTCGCACCGGGCTCGCTGCGGGCGCCGATGCCCGGCACCGTGGTCCGGCTGGGCCGCTTCACGCCGGGCGACCGGGTGGAGCGCGGGCAGCCGCTGCTGTGGCTGGAGGCGATGAAGATGGAGCACGTGGTCACCGCGCCCGCCGCCGGCACGCTCACCGAACTGACCGCCGCGGTGGGCCGCCAGGTCGAACCCGGCACCGTACTGGCCGTCGTCAAGGAGGACGGCGGCGCACCGGAGCAGGCACCGTGACCCGCGCCACCACCCACGTACCGGGAGGAACAGCGACCATGAGCACCGATGCGACCCCCTTCGACCGCGCACTGCTGGAGAGCGACGAGCGGCGCGCGCTGCGCTCGGCGGTGGGCGCGCTCGGCCGCCGCTACGGCCGGACGTACTTCACCGAGACCGTCCGCGCCGGCAAGCAGCCGGACGAGCTGTGGCAGGAGGCCGGCCGGCTCGGCTACCTCGGGGTGAACCTGCCCGAGGAGTACGGCGGCGGCGGCCGGGGGCTGGCCGAACTGTCCATCGTGCTGGAGGAGTTGGGCGCGGCCGGTAGCCCGCTGCTGCTGCTCGTGGTGTCACCGGCGATCTGCGGCACCGTGATCGCCCGGTTCGGCACGCGGGCGCAGAAGGAGCGCTGGCTGCCCGGGCTGGCCGACGGCTCGCTGCGGATGGCGTTCGGCATCACCGAGCCGGACGCGGGCTCCAACTCGCACCGGATCTCCACCACCGCGCGCCGCGACCCGGACACCGGCGGCTGGCTGCTGACCGGCCGCAAGGTCTTCATCTCGGGGGTGGACATCGCCGACGCCACCCTGATCGTCGGCCGCACCGCCGACGCCCGCACCGGAAAGCTGAAGCCGTGCCTGTTCATCGTCGAACGCGGCGCCCCCGGCTTCGAGTTCAAGCAGATCGAGATGGAACTGGCCGCGCCGGAGAAGCAGTTCCAGCTCTTCCTCGACGACGTGGCGCTGCCCGCCGACGCGCTGGTCGGCGACGAGGACGCCGGGCTGCTCCAACTCTTCGCCGGGCTCAACCCGGAGCGGGTGATGACCGCCGCGTTCTCCATCGGGATGGGCCGCTACGCCCTGTCGCAGGCGGTGGAGTACGCCCGTACCCGGCAGGTCTGGCAGGCCCCGATCGGCGCGCACCAGGCGATCGCCCACCCCCTCGCACAGGCCCATATCGAGCTGGAACTGGCCCGGTTGATGATGCAGAAGGCCGCCCATCTCTACGACGCGGGCGACGACATGGGCGCCGGCGAGGCCGCCAACATGGCCAAGTACGCTGCTGCGGAAGCCGGCGCGAAAGCCGTCGACCAGGCCGTACACACCCTGGGCGGCAACGGGTTGACGGCCGAGTACGGCCTCGCCACCCTGCTCGCCGCGTCCCGGGTGGGCCGCATCGCCCCGGTCAGCCGCGAGATGATCCTCAACTTCGTCTCGCACCACACGCTGGGCCTGCCCAAGTCCTACTGACAGGAGTCCGTACGTGGCAACAGCACCGCTGGTCCACCGGCACCTCGACCGGGGCATCGCCGTCCTCACCCTCGACTCCCCGCACAACCGCAACGCCCTGTCCGCCGACCTGCTCGACGGGCTGGCCGCGGAGGTGGAGCGGGCCGGCGAGGACGACGGCGTCCGCGCGGTGCTGCTCACCCACACCGGCACCACCTTCTGCTCCGGCGCCGACCTCAAGGACCGCCGGGTCCGGCAGGGACCGCGCCAACTGGCGGACCTGATGCGGCGGATGGCGGTCCTGAAGAAGCCGGTGGTGGCCCAGGTGCGCGGGCACGTCAGAGCGGGCGGGCTCGGGCTGCTGGCCGCCTGCGACATCGCGGTGGCGACCGCCGGCGCCGACTACGCCTTCACCGAGTCCCGACTCGGGCTCGCCCCCGCGGTGGCCTCGATGCCGGTGCTGGCCGCGGGCGACCAGCGCGCCCTGGCCCGCTACTTCCTCACCGGCGAGCGCTTCGACACCGCGGAGGCGATCAGGATCGGGCTGGTCACCGCGTGGGAGGACGCTCTCGACGGCATCCTCGCCGGCCTGCGCGCCGCCTCGCCGCAGGGCCTGGCCGCGACCAAGGAGCTGACCGCGGCGGCGCTGCTGAAGCGGCTGGGCGCCGACGCCCCGACGATGGCGCACCTCAGCCACCGGCTCTTCGAGTCCGCGGACGCCGCCGAGGGCATGCGGGCGTTCCTCGAACGACGGGACCCGCCATGGGCGTTGTGAGCGACAGGGCGGCCGCCGAACGCGAACCCGGCGAACACGAACCCACCGACCGCCAACCCGCCGACCGCCAACCCGCCGACCGCCAACCCGCCGACCGCGAGCCCAAGCAGGACCGGGCCCGCGCCACCCGGCAGCGCATCCTGTCCGCCGCGGTCGCCTGCCTCGCCGAACACGGCTGGTCCGGCAGCACCGTCGCCGTGGTGTGCGCCCGGGCCGGGGTGACCCGGGGCGCCGCCCAGCACCACTTCCGCACCCGCGAGGAGCTGTTCACCGCGGCCATCGCGCACATGGCCGAGGAGTGGCTGGCGGCCGTACGCGCCCGCGCCCGCGCGCTGCCCGGCAGCGGCCAGGACCGTACCTACGCCGTGGTGGACATGCTCGTCGCCGTACACACCGGGCCGCTCTTCCGCGCGGCGCTGCACCTGTGGGTGGCGGCCACCGACGAACCGGCGCTGCGGACCCGGGTGGCCGCGCTGGAGGCCCGGATCGGCCGGGAGGCGCACCGGCTCGCGGTGGAGTTCCTGGCCGCGGACGAGTCGGTGCCCGGGGTGCGGGAGGCCGTGCAGGCCACCTTGGACATGGCCCGCGGCCTGGGCCTGGCCAACCTGCTCAGCGACGACTCGGCGCGCCGGGCCGGGATCGTCCGGCAGTGGTCGCGGACGCTGGACGCGGTGCTGCGGCCCCCGGCGGCGTGAGACGGGCCGCCCGGCCGCGGCCCACCCGCCGGACCCGTCCCGTGGGGTACGGTCCCGCCGCGTTACGGGTCCCGTCGCTCCAAGGGCCCGCGTCAGTGCAGGGACGTGTCTGCGGGGCCGGTGGCCAGGCGGGTGAAGCGCACGGTCATCCCGTCCCGCTCCGGCGCGCAGCACAGCAGCCCGGCCCGCGCCTTGGCGTCCGGGTCGAGCCACGCCACCCGGATCGTCCGCCACGGCTCGTGCTCGCAGCGGGCCCGTACCGTCACCGCGTCGCCCGACCTGCTGACCCGGATCGTCACCTCGCGGCCCGCCCACTCCGGGACCGGGGCGAGCGACCAGTCGGAGGTGCCGTGGGTGACGACCGCGCCGAGCTGCGGCAGGCCGTCGGAGATCTCCACGCCCGCCTTGATCCAGGTCGAGGCGTCGACCCTGACCAGGGCGCCCGCCTGGTCGTACAGCTCGGTGAAGTCGGCGTGGAAGCCGACCTCCATGGCGGTGCCGGGCGGGAAGTCGGTGAGCAGGGCGTGGCCGTCGTCGTGCACGAAGCCGTAGCTCGTGGTGCGCCAGAAGTCGCTGCCCGAGCGGGCGGTGACCAGCAGGTCGGTGCCGTCGACCGCGACGTCCGCGGGCGGGTTGAGCCATTCTCCTTGCGACCAGGGCAGGTCACGCGGGACGGGGAGGGGCGAGGTCACGTATGTACCGCCGTTCTGAGCCGCAGAGTTGGTAGCCGAGCCAGATGTTGATCGCGAGCATAGGCGCGTTCGCGTCGTCGTTGGCAGTGGTGGCCTCGCGATAGCCCTTCGCGCGGGCCAGGTACAGGGACTGGGCCTTGGCGGCCTTCGCCAGGCCGCGGCCGCGGAAGGGGCGGCGGATTCCGGTGCCGCCGGACGCGTAGTGCCGCGCGCCGTCGGTCTGCGCGATGACCAGCCCGGCGACCTCGCCGTCCACCACCGCGACCGTGCTCAGATCGGCGTCGAAGTCCGGCCGGTCCCAGTTCAGGGCGCGCCAGTCCGCGTAGCTGAGGCGGTCGGCGGCGACGTCGCCCGGCTCGTCGCCGAAGCACTCCACATCCGTCTGCCACAGTGGCCGCGGGTCGCGCTCCCACGCGACGGCCGGCAGCAGCAGCACGCCGCGTGGCAGCCGCGGGCGGGCCGGCAGCGGGCCGCGGGGCGACAGGTCCAGGCGCAGGAACCGTGCCTCGCGGCCGGGGCGGTAGCCGTGCGCGGTGGCGAAGTTCTCGCACGCCGGGTCGGGGTGCGCCCACGCGAAGCACGCGGTCGCGCCGATCGCGTCCAGGTGCGTCTCGGCGGCGGCCAGCAGCGCCCGGCCGGTGCCGCGGCCGCGGTCGGCGGCGGCGACGTTGATGTTCACGAAGGCCGCGCCCGCGTCCTCGGCGTCGGCGAACAGCCCCGCCCGGGCGCACCCGACGATCCGCTCGCCGTCCACCGCGACCAGCAGCCGGCAGCGCTGCCTGGCCGGCATGGCCACCGCCTGCGCGTGCACGCTCCTGGGCGTGGTGACCTGGTACGGCTCCTCGGCGCGTAAGAGCGCGCACAGAGCGTGGGCGTCGGCGGGCTCGTAGTCCCTGATCGCCACCATGCTGCCGCACCCTACGCGGCCGGTACGGCCCGCCGCCCTGGTTTTCGGCACTCTCGTCGGGCCCGTACGGCCCGGAACGGGCCCGCTGGGTGGACCCTGGAAGGAGCAGGGGGTGGCACGCGCTTCAGGAGGCGAGCACCGTGCCCAGAAGCGGATACGAACCGATGCAGGCCCGCAGCGCGCTCCGGCTGCGCCTCACGTTCGCGTTGCTCGGGGTGGTGTGGGGCGTGGGCGCGGCGGTGGGGTTCGCGCTGGCGAACTTGCAGGGCTGGGCGGGGCTGTGCGCTTTCGTCGCGCTGGTCGCGGTGGGCGACGTCTTCGTCGTCCGCTACCGGATGCGGCAGGGCGCCCGCTATCAGCCCGGCCGGGACGAGCCGCCCAATCCGCCGGTCGACCCCGAGGAGTCGCCCGATCCGCCGGTCGAGAGGCCGGTCGAGACCCGCCACTCCCACGGGGCCACGCGGCGGTGAGCTTGGGCGGCGCGGTGCCGGATGTCCGGAGGCTTGGGTGCCCGGGGGCACGACGGGGCGGGGCCGTCCACGCTCGAAGGGCCCGGCACTGAGTGCCGGGCCCTTCGATTCGTAGCGGGGACAGGATTTGAACCTGCGACCTCTGGGTTATGAGCCCAGCGAGCTACCGAGCTGCTCCACCCCGCGTCGGTGAACACCACCTTACGGGGTGGATGCCCGGGCGCCAAATCCATTCCCCCCGGCGCGGTGCGGCGGGCACATGCGGACACGGTGAGTGGTGGACCGGATGCGGTGGGTCGCGTAGGCGGGCGGGCGCTCGGAAATGCCGAAGGGATCAGGGAACGACGAGTTGTCCACAGGCCCTTCGGCAGGCGGGAGGGGCCGCGGGTTAATCTCAGGGAGTCGAAGATCAGCGGGCCCGCGGCGCGGTCGCGGGAGTTGGCGAGCGGGATGAAGGAGGGCGTGATGGCCGGGGTGAACGCGAGTGCCGTGGCGGCGACCGGACTGATCGGGGGCTACGGAGTGGCCCGGTGGACCAAGCGGCGCGAGCTGGGCGGTGTGGCGCTGGCCGCGGCCGGCGTGGTGGCGGCGCGCGAGTGGCGTCGGAGCACCGGCGCGGTGCCGGCGGCGGCCCTCACGGGGGCTTATGTGGCGGCGTTCGCGGGTGCGCACCCGCTCGCGAAGAAGGTCGGCGCCTGGCCGGCCGTGTTCGCCGTGGCCGGGGGTATAGCCGCCGCGTCCTGGGCGGTCGCGGGGCGCGGCCGGTAGCAGCCGCGGGCCCCGCACTTCCCTGGCACCTCCCTGCGGGCGCGAACTCCTTTGCGGGCGTGGCGAGTTGCTCGGCGGACCCGTCGGGTCCGGGATGCGGCGGGGCGCGTGACCCGGAATCCGGTACGGGGTGCGGCTCGGCCTTCGGCCGGGGGTGCGGCTCGGGCTTCGGCCTTCTGGAGGTCGGCGGCGCCGACACCGTACGGTGACGGTGTACGGGCAGTCGGTCACGGCTGGGCGAACGTTCCGAGGGGGCTGGGCGTGTTGGTGGAACCGGAGATCGCGAAGTTGCTGTCGGCTCTGGCCGGCAAGGTCCTGAGCGATGCCTGGGACGCGGGGGTGAAACCGCGGCTCGCGGCGCTGCTCCGGTTGCGGGGCGGTGGCCAGGACGAGCAGGTGCTCGGCGACCTGGAGCAGGCGCGCGCGGCCGCCGCGACGAGCGCGCCCGACGAGGCACTCGGGCGCGTCGAAGACCTGCTGCGCTCGACACTCGGCACCCTCGCCGCCGAGCAGACGTCGCTGGCCGCCGAGATGCGGGAGTTGCTCGCGACGGCGACCGCCGCCCGGGCGCAGCCGCTCGCCCGTATCGCGGTCTCCGCCGTGGACGACTTCGAGAACCACGAGGAAGAGCTGCGGCAGATGGACGCCGCCTGGGAGGCGGGGCGCGGCAGTCCGGGACCGACGGTGCTGTTCGTGTACGGCCCGCGCGGCATCGGTCTGACCACACTCGTGCGGCAGTGGCTGCTCAGGCACCGCGACACCTTCAGCGCCGGTCCTGAACTGTCCGCGGTGCTGGCCAGGAGCGCCACCGGAGCGCTGCCCGATCCGGCGGCGGTCTTCGACGAGTGGTTCCGGCTGCTGCACGTGCCGAAGCAGGAGGTGCCGTCGGACCTCGCGGCGAAGATGGCCAAGTTCCACCAGGTCACCGCCGAGGGGCCGGTGTTCGTTCTGCTGGAGGATGTCGCGCTGGCCTCCCTGGCCAAGCACTTCCTGCCCGCCTCCTCTGAGGCCGTGGTGGTGGTCACCGGCAGGGAGTTGATGCGCAGCCTCGTCTCCGACGTGCACGCGAAGGCGTTCAAGGTCGGGCCGCTGCTGCCGGAGTACAGCCGGCGGCTGCTGATCAGCTCCGGTCGGCTCGCACCGTACGCCGCCTCGCACCGGGCGGAGATCGACACAGCGGTGCGCGTCTGCGAGGGCAACCCGCTGCTGGTGCGGATCGCGGGTGCGCAGATGCTCTTCGACCAGCCGTACGGCATCGGCGAGTTCGCCACCGCGCTGTCGGACCACCGTCCCGAGGTCCGGCTGGGGGCTTTCGACGTGGACGAGCGCAGCGGAGCCGAGATCTTCGACGCCGGGTACCAGGAGTTGGGCCGCCGCTCCCCCGAAGCGGCGCAGGTCTACCGCCTGTTGGGCCTGCACCCGACCGCGGAGTTCGACGAGGACGTGGTGGCGGCGATGGCGCCCGGCCTCGACGGCCGCACCCGCGCCAAGGCGATCCGGACGCTGCGGGACTCCAGCCTGATCGAGCGGATCGACGGCGGGATGTACCGCGTGATCAGCGGCCTGGTGCACACCCACGCGGCCGAGTGCGCCCGGGCCGATCTGCCGGGGCCGGAGCGCGAGGCGGCGCGGCGGCGCTGGGTCCGGCACTACGTGGACCTCGCGGAGCGTGTCGACGCCGGCCTGTCGCCGCGGTACCGGCACGATCCTTCGGGCGCGTACGCCGGATACCCGCCGGCCGACGAGGACACCCAGGACATCCTGGTCGAGGAGCTGGTCCGCCGCCGGCACATCCTCAAGGCCGCGGTGCGCGCCGCCTACGACGCGGGGACGTACGACGCGTGGTACTACGACGCGACCTGGCGCCTGGCCCAGGGCCTGTGGACGTTCTACCTGCGCTGCGGGTTCCACGGTGACTGGGTCGAGGTGTACGAACTGGCGTGCGGGGCCGCCCTGGAGGACCCGGTCCGCGGAAACCTCCTGGCGCTCGCCCGGATGCGGTACGGCCTCGGGTTCGCCTTCCTCGACCGGTTCGGTCCGGGTGATCCGGCCTCCGCCCGGGAGCAGTTCGAGGAGGCGCTCGAACTCTGCGACCCGGCGCTCGCCCGCCCGGAGACGTCCGCGCCGGACGCCGAGGGGTGGCGGCGCACCCGGTCCAGCGCGCTGGAGGGCCTGGGGAAGCTGGCCGACGGGCTCGGCCGGCCCGAGCAGGCGCTCGCGCACCTGGACGAGGCGCTGGCCGCGCTGGACGGCGTCGACCACCCGCGCGGCCGCGCCCTGATCGCCCTGCACCGCGGACCGGTGCTGACGAAGCTCGGGCGGTACGACGACGCCGCCGCCGTACTGGCCACGGCGGGTGCGGAGTTCCTGGCGCTGTCGCCGCCGGACTCGTTCAACGCGGCCAAGGCGAGCGCCCGTCTGGCCGAGGCGCTGCTGGCGGCGGGGCGTCCGGACCAGGCACTCGCCGCGTTCGACGAGGCCGTGGCGGGTCTGGGCCGGCCGCGGCACGGCTACCAGCGCGCCGGGGTCCTGCTCGCCCGGGGCGACCTGCTGCTCGCGCGCGGCGAGGCGCGGCGGGCCCGCGCGGACTGGAGCGACGCGGCAGCGCTGTTGCGCGCGGCCAACAGCGACCGGGTCGAGCAGGCGCGGCGGCGCCTGGCGGAGCACCCGGACCCGGAGCCCGATCAGGACCTGGACCTGGACCAGGGCCCGGACATGGGCCCGGATCAGGTCGCGGACCCGGATCGGGCTTCCGCGGGAAGCGGTTCAGAGGGCGGTGACCACGAGTAGCGCGGGCTCGGCGTCGGCGCCGATGGTGACCCGCACCCGCAGGGGCGGGCGGCCGGCGCCGGGGCCGTACGGCGGACGCGGACCGCTCAGCAGCCGTTCGTGCACGACGGAGGCCGCGATCGCCGGGGAGACCCACCAGGGGCGCGGCCCCGACCACGTCGCGCGCACCCGCGTGCCGCTGCCCGGCAGCAGGGCCACGCACCCGTCGTCCCGTTCCTCCGTGGCGATCAGCGCGCACCCCGGATACCGCGCGACCGCTTCGGCGCCGGCGGCAGCGCGCTCCGCAGGCACCGGACCGCCGCGCGGACGCGCGGGCACCAGCAGGACGTCGGCGGATCGGGGCCACTGCGTGTCGGGGTCGTCGATGTCCGCGACGAGCTGGGCGCCCGCCAAGTGGCCTTCCTGGCTGGGGCGTTGAAGAGCAGCGTGGTAGCGGCGCACGGTGACCGCGTCGCCGTCCGTGCCGACCGTCACGTACATGGGCGCCACGACGGGGGAGCGCCGCGCCCCGGGCGGTCCGGCCGCGGGTTCGCCGGGCGCCGCCGGCACGGGCACGGCGCGGGCGGCGGCCGGCGTGGCGGGCTCGGGCAGTCCGAGCCGCTGGTAGAACAGCGCGCGCAGCAGCGCGGCGGCCTGCCCCGGACGTGAGGTGACCAGGGAGCGCAGGTGCGGCAGTTCGGGGTCCGCGGCCTGCCGGCGGGCGGCGTCGTCGAGTTGGGGCAGGAGCGGGCGGTGCGCGGAGAGCCGGGGCACCGCCCGGGCGAGCAGCGCCATCGGCGAGCCGGGCGCCGCCTTGTCCGTCGCGAAGGAGCCGAGGACGGTGGGCAGGCCGAGCGACACGCCGTACTGCGTCACCGATCCGCCGTCCCCGCACAGCGCGTCCGCGGCGACCAGCGCGGCCTTCCACGTCTGCGTGTCGGGGCGCGGCAGCATCAACCCGCAGGCGAGCAACGGGGCGAGCCAGGTGTGCAGTTGCCACGCGCCGTGCCCGTAGTACGCGTTCGGGTGGACGGCGGCGAGCACGCGGTACTCGTCGGCCGGCAGCTCCGCGAGCGCGCGCCGCAGGGCGTCACGTCCGGGGTCGGCGGCGTCCAGCACCGAGTCCCTGCCCCACGTGGACGAGACCACGACGAGCTTCTGACCGCGCCGGACGCCCAGCGCGTGGCGGTAGTCCGGCCGGAACGGAGCGCTCGCCGCCAGCTCGTCGAAGCACGGGTCGCCGGCCACCAGGCTCAGGGGCACGGCGTCGGGGCAGCTCACGGCGAGCCGCGCGCGCTGCTCCTCGTGCGACAGCACGATGGCCGACGGCACCACGCGGCCGTCGTGCATCAGCCATTCCTCGGTGAGCCCGAACGCCTCCCGGCTGCCGCCGAGCAGCTTGTTGTAGCCGGCCCCGTGCGGCGTGCCGATCAGGGGCGCGTGCAGGTTGTACAGGTCCCCACCGCGGCTGGTGGCGATCGCCAGGTCGAACTTGCGCTGCTTCGCCTCGCTCCAGGCCAGCACGAGCGCGCCGCGCGCCTGGAGCAGTTCGAGCGTTCCGTTGTCCAGGGCCGACGAGCCGGTGCAGGTGAAGACGGTCTCGACCCGGCGGTCGCCCTCGAAGAGTGTGAGCAGGTCGAGCAGGCGGGTCGCCGAGGTGACGTTGTGCGCGACGGCGAGGACGGTCCGCTCGGCGAACACGCTCCGCCAGCGCTCGGCGTCCTCGGCCAACGGCAGCGGCACCCGTCGCCCCGCACCCTGCACCGCGCTCGTCCCCTCTCGCCTTCTCGCCTCTCGACCGCCCGCCGCGCACGGCCTGCCGCGCCCGGCCGTCGTACGGTACGGCCCGCTGTCATACCGCGACCCGCCGTACCGCGCGGCCGCCCAGGCCGACGATACGCGAGCACGGGTTCGGCCAGGGCGGCGCGACGCGACATCGGCGGCGCGATCGGGCGGGGCGCGGTGGGGTGCGGTCAGGCGGCCGCGGCCCCGGTCCCGCCGGCGTGCGGGTCGACGGCTGCCGCCCACCTCATGGGCTCTCCTCCCGCGGACGACGGTGGGGAATCGGCGAGGCGGCTCAACGCGCCACCGTCCGAAGGCTGTTCGCGGCCGGCGGGCGTTCCGGCTGCTCGCCCGTCTCGGAGGTGATGATGTCCCTGCTCCTGATCAGCACGAGCGCGCAGACCGCGCCGACGCACGCCACGACCCCGGTGATGACCAGCAGGTCGTCGAGGCCGGCGGCGAAGCCGTCCCGGATCGCGGCGGCCAGCACTCCGCGTTGCTGGGGACGGGCCCCCGCGATCACCTTGCCGGTGTCGCCCTGCCGCACGCTGGCGGCGATCTGCCCGCCGTGCCCGCGCAGGCCGGGCACCCCGGCGAGCCGGTGGTCGAGGTTGCGGTGCAGCGACGAGGACAGTACGGAGGCGAGCACGGCGACGCTGGTGGCGATGCCGACCTGCCGGAAGGTCGAGTTCACCCCGGAGGCGGTGCCGGAGCGGTCGGGGGTGACCACGCCGATGGCGGTCGCCGCCAGCGGCGGGTTGACGAGCCCGGCGCCCACACCGGCGACGACGAAGCCGGGGACGAGGTGGGTCCAGGAACTGTCGCCGTGCAGGCCCGCCATGAGGAACAGGCCGATGCCGACCAGCGCGAGACCGGGTCCGATCAGCAGCCGGATCGGGACGCGTTCGCTGAGCCGCCCGGCGACCGCGGCCGCGACCAGCAGCGCTCCGGTGATGATCAGCAGCCGCAGGCCCGCGCCGAGCGAGCTGTAGCCGAGCACGTCCTGGAGGTAGATCACCAGGTACAGGAACATCGCGAACAGCGAGGCGTTCATGGTGAAGGCGGCGATCGAACCGCCGACGAACGTCGGCGTCCGGAACAGCGACAGGTCGAACATCGGGTGCGCGACACGGCTCTCCACGATCACGAAGGCGACCAGCAGCACCGCGCCGGCCGTGAGGCAGGCGACGACCGCGGTGTCGCCCCAGGAGTTCTCGCTGGCCCGGATCAGCCCGTAGACGAGACCGACCAGGCCGCCGGTGAGCAGGCCGAACCCGGTCCAGTCCGGCCGGGCCACCCGCGGCGCCCGCGACTCCTCGACCTTGCCCAGCGTGACGACCAGGGCGAGCGCGCCGACCGGGATGTTCACCAGGAAGATCCACCGCCAGCTCAGGCCGTTGGTGAGGGCGCCGCCCAGGATCGGGCCCAGCGCGACGGCGGCGCCGGTGACCGCGCCCCACACGCTGAAGGCCACGGCCCGCTCCGAGCGCGGAAAGCCGTGCGCCAGCAGCGCCAGCGAGGTGGAGTACATCATCGCCCCGCCGACGCCCTGGCCGCAGCGGGAGACGATGAGCATCAGCGGCGACTGGGCCAGGCCGCACAGCACCGAGCCGACGGTGAAGACGCCCAGCCCGAACGCGAAGAGCCGGCGGCGCCCGTAGCGATCGGCGAGCGAGCCGGTGGTGAGCAGCAGGGCGGCCAGGGTGAGCGCGTAAGCGTCCACCACCCACTGGACCTCGGCGAAGCCGGCGCCGAGCGAGCCCTGGATCTCGGGCAGCGCGACGACCACGATCGTCACGTCGAGCAGCAGCATGAACGAGCCGGCGCACACGGCCAGCAACGTCCACCATTTCCTGTCCATCACATGTCCTCTCATCGGCGGCGCACCGCGGGGAAAGCGGCTTCCGGCCGGGTGAGGACATGCTCGGCCGACGTGTTCGCGCCGACCAGGAAACCGGCCGTTCGTGACGGATCTCGACAGCGGTAGGCTCAGTTCCGTGGAAATCGCCACGCTGGACACCGTGGACCGGCAGATCCTGCACGCGCTGGTGGTGGAGCCGCGGATCGCGTTCCGGACGCTGGCCGAGCTGGTCGGGGTCTCGGACCAGACCGCGGCACGCCGCTACCGCCGGCTGCGCGAGTCGGCCGGCCTGCGCGTCCTGGGCCGGGTGAACGGCGAGCGGGTCGGCTGGACCGACTGGCTCGTCCGGCTGCGGTGCACCCCGGGCTCGACGGGGGCGATCGCCGCCGCGCTGACCCGGCGGGTGGACACCCGGTGGGTGCAACTGGCCTCGGGCGGCACCGAGGTGGTCTGCGTGGTCCAGGCGCGCACCGCCGAGCAGCGCGACGCGCTCTTCCTCGAAGGCATCCCCAACAGCCGCCGGGTGGTGCACATCTCGGCCCACTCGCTGCTGCGCACCTTCTCCTCGCCCACCTGGCCGGTGTTCACCTCGGCCCTGACCGACGCCCAACTCGACCGGCTGCCCCCGCCGATCGCGCGCGAGCAGGACGACACCGTACTGGCCCTCGACGCCGACGACGAGGAACTGCTGTCCCATCTCGCGCACGACGGGCGGACCAGCACCGCCCAACTGGCCGCGGCCACCGGCTGGCACGAGTCGTCGGTACGCCGCCGCATCAGCGGCCTGTGCGACTCCGGGGTGCTCTACTTCGACCTCGACCTCGACGAGCACGCCCTCGGCATGACCAGCAACTCGCTGCTGTGGATCTCGGCCCGGCCCGACCGGCTCGACGAGACCGCGCGGGCCGTCGCCCGCCACCCCGAGGCGCCGTTCGTCGCCGCGGTCACCGGCAGCAGCAACCTGGTGGCCAACGTCGTCTGCCGCAACGAACGCCACCTGTACGACTACCTCAGCGGCACCCTCGGCCGGCTGCCGGGCATCCGCGCGATCGAGGCCGCTCCGCTGATCCGTACGGTCAAGCGCGCCGGGTCGGTGCTCCGCCCGAACGCCACCTGACCGTAGCCGCGATCCCGGCTACGGTCACGCGAACCCGCCGGGTCACACGCGTCCGGTGGTCGTACGAACCCGGCGGCCACGCACGTCCACCGTTCACGCACGACCACCGGCCACGCACGACCACCGTTCACACGGACCCGGCGGTCACGCTCACCTCCGCGGCGACAGCGGCTTCCGGCTCGACCGGGGTCCACCGAATCCGGGTGCCGCACAGGGAGACGAGCATCGCGGCGGCGGCCACCGCCCCGAGCGCCCACACCAGCCCACTCGCGTTCGCGATGAACCCGACCACCGGCGGCCCGGCGAGCAGACCGGTCGTCCCCATGGTGGCCACGACGGTGAGCGCGTCGGAACCGTTCTTCGCGGCGGCCACGTAGACGCACGGCGTGACCGAGGCGATGCCCAGGCCGACGCAGGCGAAGCCGAGCAGCGCCGGCACCGCTCCCCCGCTGAGCAGCGCGAGCGCCAGCCCGACGGCCGCCAGCGCGCTGCCGACCCGGACGATACGGCCGTCGCCCCAGCGGCTGCGCCAGGAGTCGGCGAAGACGCGGGCGAGCACCATCATCACCGAGACGACCGCGATCCCCATCGGGGCCAGTTCCGCCGACGCCTTGGCGACGTCCTTCATGTAAAGGGCGGACCAGTCGTTCATGGCGCCCTCGGTCACGGTGCCGAAGACCATCGCGGCGCCCAGCCACAGCGTCAACCGGGACGGCAGCGTCCACCGCCCGCGGCCCTTCTCCTTCTTCTCCCGCGACTGCCGGTCCTCGCTGAGCAGGCCGCCGCGCGCGAAGCCGAGCAGCAGCAGGATCAGCCCCGCGGCGACCGCGAAGTGCACGATCAGCGTGGACGTCAGCGCGTTCATCCCCGACGCCAGCAGTGCCGCGGCCAGCGAACCGCCGCTGAAGACGGCGTGCAGCCGCGCCATCGCGTTGCGCTCGTGGACCGCCTCCAGGGCCGCGCCCTGCGCGTTCATCGCCACGTTCAGCCCGCCGACCAGGGCGCCGTCGCAGAGCATCACCAGCAGCGCGACCGGGTAGTCCGGCAGCGCGGACATCGCCAGGAGCAGCAGCGCCAGGCCGAGCGCCGAGCCGAGCGCGAGCCGCCGCGAGCCCAGCCGCCGCATCAGCACGGCCACCACCGGGAAGGTGGCCACCGCCCCGATCCCGGTGGCCATCAGCAGCAGGCCGACCTCCGCCGCGGTCAGGTCCAGGTGCGACTTGATCGCGGGGAGTCGCGACGCCCACGTGGCGTACTGGAAGCCCAGCGAGAAGAACAGCGCGGCCGTGGCCGACTGCCCTCTGCGGAAAGGATCGTGAACGCGCAGCATCGGGCTCATCCCACTTCTTCTCGTGACGGCGCCCCGATCGGCAGGCCGCCGACCGCTGTCCGGTCGCCCTCGGCCTGGCCGGACGGCAGCGCCATCGTCATGTACACAGAACCCGGCCCGTAGCCGCGCGGGGCCTCGACGCCGTCGCGCGCGGTGAACCCGCTTGCGGACCAGAAGGTGTGGCTGCCGCCGACCGCGATCAGCGAGATCTGCTCGTACCCCTGGCCCGGGGCCGCGGCGGTCAGCCGGCCGAGCAGCCGCTTCCCGAGCCCGCGGCCGCGCACGTCCTCGGCGATCACCAGGTCGTGCAGGTGCAGATTCCGCGACGGGACGGCCGCCTCCTCGCGACGGGCCAGGCCCGGGTAGGACCGTTCCGGGTACGGCAGCGCCAGCAGGTAGCCCGCCAGCCGCGCCCCGGCGCCCGGATCGGCGCCGGGCCCCGGGATCAGGTCGAGCGCGAAACACGTCGCCGGGGAGATCCGGGCCTTGGATTCCAGCGCCGCCCGTCCCTCGGACAGGCCAAGGGCGGCATAGGCGCGGGTCTCCAGGCCGACGACGTCCTCCCAGTCGTCGTCTGCCATCCGCCGGATACGCACGTTCCAGGTCATCTACCGCCCGCCTTCCGTCCTGCGCACACACGTCCACGGCAGCGGGCCGAAGCCGTTGAAGCCCTGCGTCATGTAACTGACCGCGTACGCCCCGCTGGACATCACCCAGACCGGGTCGCCCGACGCGATCGACGCGGGCACCCGGACCGGCCGGTGGCCGCCGGGGTAGGCGTCGTCGCTGTCGCAGGTGGGCCCCGCGACCGTCGCCGGGACGGACGGACCGCCGTGCCGGCCGGGAAAGACCAGCCGGTACTGCAACGCGTCCATCTCGTACAGGCCGTTGAACTTGCCGCAGCTCAGGTAGAGCCAGTGGCGCGGCTCGCCGTCCGCGTCGTGCCGCAGCGACAGCCGGACGACGTGCGCCCGGACCGCGCCGTGGTCGGCCACGAGGTAGCGGCCGGGCTCCACGATGAAGTCCAGCGCGCCGCCCGCGTCCCGGCACATCTGCATGCCCTCCCGGATCACGGCGAACATCTTGTCCAGCGGCGGGTCGAGGGGTTCGCCGCGCTCGTCGAGGTAGCCGAGCGCCGGCAGGCCGCCGCCCAGGTCGACGTACTTCAGCGCCATGCCCCGCCCGCGCAACGTGTCGAGCAGATCGGCCAGTTGCTCGAACGCCCGCCGCCACGCACCGGCGGTCATCTGCTGGGACCCGACGTGCACCGACAGTCCGGCCGGTTCCAGGCCCGCGTCCCGGGCCCGTTCCAGCACGGCCAAGGTGTCCTCGGGCGAGCAGCCGAACTTCCGGCTCAGTCCCCACAGCGCGCCGCCGCCGTCGGTCGCCAGCCTGCAGAACACCCGTGCGCCGGGCGCGTGTTCGGCGACGGCGGTGACGTCCTCCAGGCTGTCGGTGGCGAAGTCCCGGATGCCGAGCCGGTATGCCTCGGCGATGTCCGGGTCGGACTTGATGGTGTTGCCGTAGTGGATGCGCTCCGGGGGGACCCCGGCGCGCAGCGCCTGGCCGATCTCCTGCACGCTCGCCGCGTCCACCCCGCTGCCCTGCCGGGCCAGGCAGTCGAGCACCTCGTCCACCGGGCACGCCTTCAGGGCGAACCGGACGGCGACGCCGGGCAGTTCGGCCAGCAGGGACGCGTAGCGCTCCTCGATGCCGCTGAGATCGAAGACGATCCGGTCGTCGTCGGCCGCCGCCAGTGCGGCGAGCAGCGTGTCGTCATGCCTCACGGACGTCGGTCCGGCTGCCGCTGGAGCAGGCCGAGGTCCGTGGCTCTCGCGCCGCCGACCAGGGCCGGCCAGACCTCGGTGAGCACCGCGAACTCCTCGATGTCGCGCCGCGCCTCGTCGAGCAGCCGCTCCCGGCTGCCGGCCAGCAGGTCGGCGAACTCGGCGTACTTCCCGCCGAGCCGGCGGTAGGCGTCATCGAGGACGTCCAGCCGCTGCACGTTCTCGGCCTGGTCCAACCGGCTGCTCTCCCAGAGCAGTTCGACGACGGTGTCGGTCCTGACCTGGTTCCGCTCGTCCAGCAGCGACGCGCCGGCCCGCTCCATCCGGTCGTAGACGAAGTTCAGGTAGAGCATCGACAGGAAGAACTTGGCGAACCGCAGCTGGTACGCGGTGAATCCGGGGCCGGTCCTGCGCTCCGGGGTGTAGAAGTTCACGATGTTCCGGTTGTGCAGCACCCCGGGCAGCGTCGCGTCGTGCACCAGGTGGATGAGGAAGTAGTCGCTGCCGATGGTGTCGGTCGCCGGCAGCAGCGGCACCGACTCGTGCACGCCGTGGAAGGCGATGTTGCACATGTCGACCCGCATGGGGTCCACGTGCGTCAGCGTGGAGTGGTCGTAATGGAACGGTTCAGTGCCGGCGCCGCGGAAGGAGTCGTCGGCGAACTCCCGCTTCTGCTCGGCCGACCAGTCGAAGGGCGCCCACAGGCCGACCACGTCGTGGTAGGCGCCGGGGTCGAGCCGGCGCATCTCCTCGATGTCCACGGACATCTCGCCGACGAAGGAACTCCCCACCATCGAGACGGGCTTGCCCGCGTGCTCGGCGTCCAGGTCCGTCTCGGTCACGTCCGCGGCCACGTCGCCCGCGGGCCGGCCGAGCGCGAGCAGTTCGTGGTGGATCGGGAAGACGGTCCGCGCGGTGTCCCCGGCCGGGGACGTCCCCCCGACCGGTCTGTCCGCGACGGCCTGCCCTGCCGGCCCGGACGACCCGGCGGCCACGGACGACCCCGCCGGCACGGACTGCCCGGCGGCGACGGCCCGCCCGGCTTCACCCGCGACGACCTGGTACCTGCTGTCGGAGTCCCGCCGGTGCACCGACTCGCAGCCGAGCGCGGCCGCGACCAGGAACGCGCGGTTGGTGCAGGCACCGTAGGAAACGGCCTGCGGAAGCATCAGGTCGAGTACCAACTCGGCCTTCTCCACGCCCGATTCGTCGATCGCCCGGCGCAGGAAGTCCCGCTGCGCCGCCTCGTCGAGGTGGTGCGCGACGACGCCGGGCGTCGCGGGCAGCGCGCGGACGGCGGCCGCGTGCTGCTCGGACGCCGCCGGCCCGCAGGAGTCGAGGACCAGCAGGTGCACCTCGACGTCGAAGTGCGAGACGGCGTAGACCGCTTCGTCGTGCAGCGCGGAAATCGCCGGCAGGCAGGACCTGTTGGTGGGAAGTGCAAGGCAGATTCGGCGCATCGCTACTCTCCGGCCGCCGGCTGGGCGTCCTGGCGGGCCGCGGTGTCGGCGCCCTGCGGGTGCCAGGACCGCAGGCCGAGCAGCTTCTCGCCGAGTTCGGTGAGCTCGGCGGTGTCGTAGCGGAGCGACTCGTGCCTGGTCGCGTCGCCGACGAGCGTCTTGTTCCACTCCGGCGTGCCGAGCGTGCGCCAGGACTCGACGCGGGAGCGGCGCAGTTCCTCGTGCGACTCCAGCGCGGGCATCATCGACAGGTACTGCGCGGACCGCACCCAGTCGGTGGAGGTGTTGGGCGCGACGCCGTGCGCCAGCGAGCCGTTCCAGATCAGCAGGTCCCCGGCGCGCAGGTCCGGGCGGACGATCGGGAACTCGTCGGTGTCGATGGCGGGGCGGATCGGGTCACGGTCCTGCGGCTGCGTCGTCTTCCACTCCTCGAACCGGTGGAAGAGCTCGGGGCAGCACTGGAAGCCGCCCATGTCCGGCTTGGTGTCGGCGAGCGCGATGATCCCCTGGACCCGCTGCGGCAGCACGTCGAGGGTGCTGTCGATGTCCCAGTGCAGCCGGATGTCGAAGCCGCGCTCGGTGGGCGCGATCAGCGCGCGGTCGCGGTTCTTGATGTTCGGCGGGTTGAGGTTGAGCCGGTCCTGGGTGACCCACAGCTCCTCGCAGTCCCAGACGTCGACGAACGCGTCGTAGACCCGCTGCGCCTGCCGGCTGTTCCAGATGAGCTGGTGGTGGTACGCCTCGACGAAGCCGTAGATGTGCAGCTCGCGTTCGAGGTCGGTGCGGAACTCCCGCTCCTCGTACCAGGTTTCCGGCCGGGCGGGGTCGAGGCCCTGGAAGTCCCAGGCGAAGTCGAGCAGTTCCTGTGCGGCGGTCGCGGGTATCGCCTGCTCGACCACCACATAGCCGTACTTCTGCCAGAAGGCGAAGTCCTCTTCCGACAGCACGCGAAGCTTTTGCGTCTTGCGCAGGTCCCGCAGCGGTACCGGGGAGAGATAGCTCTCGCCGTCCGGGCTGTAGTACGGGAACTCCGATGCGGCCCGGTAAGGGCTCTGAGGCGCCAACAAAACAGTCGCTCCAAGGGTGGAATGTTCTTGAGCGGTCCGCCGCGCGAGGGGGGTTGGGCGTGCGGACCTGTCGACTGTGCGGGCTCAGCGGGTTGGGGGGCGGCAACGGATATCGACGCCCGCTACCGACAGATGCCTGGCCGTCGGGCTCGGGGTCCACCCGATGCACCGGGTGGTCCTGCTGGGCTCCGCCGGTCAACGTGCGCATCTGCCGTCACTCACGCCACGACTGTCGCTCGCTGAACTCGCGCTCTCCTAAGTTGGACTAGACCAACTGGCGCTGTCAAATGACCACTTGGTGAACCACCGCGTCCCACCAGCACTTTCGTCGCGTTCCGCAATTACCTCCGCACCACGAGTAGTTGCAACCGTGGGCGACAGTCGCCTTGACACCCCTGAGCAGCCTGAGTCAGTATCCGTTGGTCTGTACCAATCACCGCCGGATGCGGTCAGTGCGTCGGCCCCACGGAAAGGCCCCGTTGATGTCCGCCAGCAAGTTGGTGTCCACCAGCAAGCAGAGCAACGAGTTGCGAGCTCTCGCGCTCTCCGTCCTCCAGCCGGGATTCGTCGGCACGGAGGCACCGGACTGGGTGCTGCGGGCCATCGCTGACGGTCTGTCATCCGTCGTGCTCTTCTCCCGCAATATCGCCTCGCCCCAGCAGGTCGCCCGGTTGACCGCCCAACTACGCGCGGAGAACGCGTCGTTGATCATCGCGATCGACGAGGAGGCGGGCGACGTCACCCGGATCGAGTCGTCCACCGGCTCCACCCGGCCGGGCAGCTTCGCGCTCGGCGCGGTCGACGACGTCACGCTGACCGAGGCCGTCTCCCGCGACCTGGCCCGCGAGTTGCACGCCGCCGGGGTGAGCCTCGACTACGCGCCCAGCGTGGACGTCAACTCCAACCCGGACAACCCGATCATCGGGGTCAGGTCCTTCGGCGTCGAACCCGACCGGGTGGCCCGGCATGCCGCCGCCTGGGTCCGCGGCCTCCAGTCGGGCGGCGTCGCCGCCTGCGCCAAGCACTTCCCCGGGCACGGCGACGTCGCCGTCGACTCCCACCACGGCCTGCCCAGTTACGACGCGGACCTCGACACCATCGCCGCGCAGGCGCTGCCGCCGTTCCGGGCCGCGATCGAGGCGGGCGTGCGCGCGGTGATGAGCGGGCACCTGCTGGTGCCGGCCTACGACCCGCACGTCCCGGCCACCCTCAGCAGCCGCATCCTGGACGGCCTGCTCCGCAAGGAACTCGGCTTCGACGGCCTGATCGTCACCGACGCGATCGAGATGGGCGCGGTCACCGACCGGTACGGCATCGACGGCGCCACGGTACGGGCGATCGCGGCCGGTGCCGACGCCATCTGCGTCGGCGGGGAGCACGCCGGCGAGGACACCTTCGAGCTGCTCGCCGGTGCGCTCACCGGTGCCGTCCGCTCCGGCGGTCTGACCGAGGCCCGGCTGGCCGAAGCGTCGCGGCGGGTACGGGAGTTCGCCGACTGGTCGAGCGGACTGGCCCGCGCGGTGCCGGTCGACCCGGTCAGCGGCGACATCGGCTTCACCGCCGCCCGGCGCGCGATACGGGTCAGCGGTCCCGCGGACACGGCGCTGCCGCTGCCCGCCGCGCCGCACGTGGTGGAGCTGGTGCCGTCCACCAACCTGGCGATCGGCAAGGAGACCCCCTGGGGCGTCGCCGTACCGCTGCGCGAGCGCCTGCCCGGAACCACCTTCGTCCGGGTGCACCCGCAGCAGCTGACCGACCACCCCGCGGTCCTCGACGAGCACGCCCTCGCGCCCGCCGCCGGCCGCCCGCTGGTCGTCGTCGTCCGGGACGCGGCGCGCAACAAGTGGATGGGCAAGGCCCTGACCGACCTCACCGAGGCACGTCCGGACGCGGTCGTGGTCGAGATGGGGCTGCCGGACGACTCCGGGGCCGGTGCGGTCCGGGTCTTCACGCACGGCGCCACCGCGGCGTCCGGTGTGGCCGCGGCCGAGGTACTCGCCGGCGTCCCCACCCGGTAACCCCGCGACAGCCACCCGGGAACCGCCCGGCCGGCGAGCGCCCGGCCCGCCGGACACGGCAGGGGCCCCGACGTCCACGACGTCGCGGCCCCTTCGCGCTGCCGTCGGCGATGCCTGCGAGGTCGGCGAGGGTCGGCCCCGTCGTCTCAGAAACCGCGAACCGGACACCTCGCGGTGACCGGCTGTCACCACCCCCGGAAGGCCGCCGCGTCGCCCTCCGCCCGCACCCGATGTCCGCGGAATGCGCCCGCCAAAACCCTTCACCCACAAGGGAATTCACGCCCTCCACCGTTTCCGCCCGCATGAATTCCCGCTGAATCAGGGCTTAATGGAATACTCCGCCCCGCGGATGCCCAGCACAACACCCCAGTTCAACGGCATGTTCCCCGCCGGAGCGCGGACCCCGTCCGCATATTCCGAACCCACCCGCATACAACCAACCCCCGACACCCGGAGTCCTATGCATCCGTAAGTCCCCTACCCTTCAGTGAGGTTGTGACCATGTCCTCCCCCTTCTCCGGCCGCCGGGCCCTCCGTACCGCGTCGGCGCTGACCCTCACGCTCGGTACCGGTCTGGCCGCCCCGCTCCTCGCCGCAGGTCCGGCCGGCGCCGCCACACCGTCGGCGACCGCCGCGTACAACGCGAGTGACCAGGCGATCGACTACACGGCCGCCCCCGGCCAGACCAACAAGGTGACGATCACCAGCTCGACCACGACCCTGAGCGACATCACCTACGTGATCGACGACGCGGTCCCGATCACAGCCGGCGACGGCTGCACCTATCCCAGCGGCACGGACCACACCAAGGTCTCCTGCACGGTCACCACCTACGACACGGAGGACCCGTACCCGACCTTGAAGGTCGACCTCGGCGACGGCGCCGACACCGCCGCGTACGACAACACCACCAACCAGGCGTACTACTTCGCCTCGTTCGACCTGGGCGCCGGCAAGGACACCTACACCGAGACCGGCCGCGTGGGCGGCGACAGCGTCAACGGCGGCGCCGACGACGACAACCTGACGGTGGGCCCGGACACGGTGGTGCTCGGCGGCGACGGCAACGACACCATCCACGCCGGTGCGGGCAGCATCGCGCAGGGCGGCACGGGAAACGACACCATCTACTCCAGCGGCACCGACGCCGCCGCCGACGGCGGTACCGGCAACGATGTCATCCACGGCGGCGACGGACGGCAGAACCTGTCCGGCGGCGACGGCGACGACAGGATCTACGGCGGGAAGGGCGACGACTTCCTGTACGGCGGCAAGGGCGACGACACCCTCTACGGCAACAGCGGTGTCGACACGATCTACGGGAACAGCGGCGACGACGCGCTGTACGGCGGCCCCGGCAAGGACGTCCTCTCCGGCGGCCCCGGCAAGAACACCGTCCACCAGGACTGAGCCGCCGGCTCCGCCCGGCGCCCCCGCCGCTGCTGAACTCGCCAGGTCAGCCGGTGTCCCGGTCGCCCCGGCCGTCGCGATCCCTCCGCGGATCGACCCGAACCGCCGGGCTCGTGGCGGACGCGCCGCCGCCCGGGCGCAAGGCGGCGCCGCCGGCCTCCGCGGCCGGGGCCGGCGCGGGCACGGACGCCGCCGCGCGGGGCGTGCCCAGCGCCTGCCCCGCCGGAGCCGGCGCGCCGCGCGGCGCGCCCGCCCTGGGCGCGGTGGGGACCGCCGGGCGCCCGCAGAGGGCCGCGGCCGGCCGCGGCGCGGGACCGATCGGATGCCGCCATGACGCGCCCCGGGCCCTCAACGCCGGCCACCACCGGCCGCGCCCGTGGCACAGGCCCAGGATCATCGCGGTGGCCACGGCGATGAGGTGCTCGCGCCCGGCCAGGTTGGGATCGGCGATCGACTCCCACACCATGGACCCGCCGGTGAGCGCGAAGACGATCGGGGCGCGGCGGATGACGGAGATGTAGGTGAACAGGCCGACCACCGCGGCCGACGGCCCGGTGTCGAGCACCTGCCCGGTCTGCGGCGGCAGCCCCAGCCGCCACCAGCCCGGTCCCATCGCGATCATCACCCGGACGGTGAGCGTGCCGGCCAGCGTCGTCGCGTAGGCGATGAACAGGGTCCTGAGCCGGCCGAGCGCCAACTCGGCCAGCGCGAAGGCGAGGAAGAGCTGGGTGATGCCCGCCCACACCGGCAGGTCGAGCGCCGGGACGTACAGCGACACCGGCGTGCGCAGCAGTTCCAGCCACAGCGGGAGGCTGCCGTAGACGCCGCCCAGTATCCGTACGGCCACGGCGCCGGCCTGACGCTGCGCCAGGTCGTGGAAGAAGATGACGCCGAACGCGGCGACGCAGGCCAGCAGGAGTCCGGACGGGCCTCGCCGGGTCAGTTGCCGCACCGGATCGGCGATGACGCCCTGCCACTCGCGACGCAGCGTGCGCCACAGGAACGTTGCTGCTGCCACGCCTGCGCGGAGCGGGTACACCTGTCTGTCTCGCCGGATCAATGCCCCTCCCAGCAACCGCCGCGTCCGCGATCGTGCCCATCGGAATCTAACCCCCCGGCTACATGGCGCACACACAGGGGTTACATATAGGGGCCAGGCACGGGGGCGTTCGGGGCGGCGAGCGCCGGTTTCCGGCCAGGGTGCGCGTCCGGCCGCACCCGGCGGCCTCGCCACGCCCGGGAGTTGTCGCAGCTCGGCCGGCGACGGCCGCCCGACCTGCTCGTATCCGGGCGGAGCCTGGGCCGAACGGGTGGCTGTCATGGGCGTCGGCACGCCGTACGCTGTGCTCGTGAATGGCTCCGCGGCATCCGGCATCCGCTCCGTCGGGAACAGGATTCGGCTCTTCCGATACGACTGGGTTCCGGCGGTGGCCGGTTATCTGTGCCTGCTGGCAGGGGTGCTGGACGTCCTCGCGGCGATCTTCCCGCACATGCGCCGGGCGCGGGTGCAGACCCTGGCGGTGGCGCTGCCGGGCGTGGTGTCCACGCTGGCGACGGCGGCCTCGCTGATCGTGGGCGTGCTGATGGTGATGCTCGCGCACGCCCTGCGCCGCCGGAAGCGGCGCGCCTGGCGCGCGGTGATGGTCCTGCTGCCGACCGGCGCGGTACTGGAGGCGCTGCGCTGGCACCAGCGGGTTCCGGCCATGGTCACCGTGGTGCTGTTCGTCCTGCTGCTGATCGCGCACCGCGAGTTCCACGCACTGTCAGATCCGCGCACCCGCTGGCGCGCGGTGGTCAACTTCCTCGCGCTGACCGCGTTCAGCTTCGGGGCCGGGCTGCTGATCGTCAGCGCCCACCCCAAGACGGACATCGGCACCCCTCCCCTCACCGACCGGCTCCAGCACGTCGCCTACGGCCTGGTCGGCATCAGCGGCCCGGTCCAGTACGCGAGCACCCGCACCAGTGACCTCGTCTACTACTCGCTCGCCGGGCTCGGCCTGCTGACCGCGGCCACCACCATCTACCTCGCGCTGCGCCCCTCCTCGCCGGTGCCGCTGCTGGAGGAGACCGACGAGCGGCGGGTGCGCGCGCTGCTGGCGCGGCACGGCGGGCGGGACTCGCTCGGCTACTTCGCGCTGCGCCGCGACAAGAACGTCTGCTTCTCCCCGTCGGGGAAGGCGGTCATCGCCTACCGGGTGGTGTCCGGGGTGATGCTCGCCAGCGGCGACCCGATCGGCGACGTGGAGGCGTGGCCCGGCGCGATCAGGGAGTTCATGGACACCGCCACCCGGCACGCGTGGGTACCGGCGGCGATGGGCTGCAGCGAGACCGGCGGCGAGGTGTGGGCGCGCGAGGCGAACCTGTCCGCGTTGGAGATCGGCGACGAGGCGATCATCGACACCGGCTCCTTCAGCCTGACCGGCCGGTCGATGCGCAACGTCCGGCAGATGGTCAACCGGATCGAGCGCGCCGGGTACACCTGCCGGGTGCGCCGGGTGGGCGACCTGTCCGAGGCGGAGAAGGCGGAGATCCGCAACGCGGCCGCGGCCTGGCGCGGCACCGAGGTCGAGCGCGGCTTCTCGATGGCGCTCGGCCGCTTCGGCGGCAGCGGCGACGGCGACTGCGTGGTGGTCACCGCCCACAAGGAGCCGGAGGCCGGTGCCGCCGCGCCGGGCGGGAACATCCGGGCGATCCTGCACTTCGTGCCCTGGGGCAGGGACGGCATCTCGCTGGAACTGATGCGCCGCGACCGGGAGGCCGACCCGGGGCTCAACGAACTGCTCATCGTCAAGGCCCTCCAGCAGGTCGCCGACCTCGGCATCACCCGGGTGTCGCTGAACTTCGCGATGTTCCGCGCCGCACTGGCCCGCGGTGAACGCCTGGGCGCGGGGCCGGTGTTGCGCGCCTGGTGCGGTCTGCTGCTCTTCCTGTCCCGCTGGTTCCAGATCGAGTCGCTCTACAGGTTCAACGCCAAGTTCCAGCCGCGGTGGGAGCCGCGCTTCCTGGTCTACCCGACCGGCCGCGACCTGCTGCGGATCAGCGTCGCCGCGCTCCAGGCCGAGGCGTTCCTCAACCTGCCCCGGCCGCGCCTGCGTCGGCGCGGGAAGGCGAACCCGGACGACGCCCGGGGCGCGAGCACCACCGCCGAGGCGCGCGAGGCCACCGCCCAGCACCGGTAGTCCGCCGGATCGGCGGCCCGCCGGTCCTACGGCTCGCCGCTCGCCGCTCGCCGCCACCGTCCCGCCGGATCGGCGGATCGGCGACGGCCCCGCGGGGTGATCCCGAAGTCCTCGAAGAGCTCGGCGGCCGAGGCCGACGCGCCGAAGTCCCCCACCCCGATCGCCCGATCGCCCGGCCGTCCAGGCCCAGCAGGTCGTGCCGGCCCTGGCGGACGCCCGTCTCCACCGAGATCCGGCGGCGGACGGCCGGCGGGATGACGCTGTCCTGGTACGACGCGGGCTGCTCGTCGAACCACTCGCGGCACGGCATCGAGACCACCCGCGCCAGGACGCCCTCGCCTGCGAGGAGGCGGACCGCGGTGACCGCGACCGCGATCTCGGACCCGGTGGCGAGGACCACCACGTCCGGGTCGGCCGCGGCTCCCGGCGACGGCGCCTCGTAGCGGACGTACCCGCCGCGGACCGCGCCGGCGGCCGGGTGGAAACCCTCCCCGTCGTCGGGGAACACCGGCAGGTCCTGCCTGCTGAGGCTGAATCCGGTCGGTCCTCGGCGACGGCGTCGCCTACGCGACCGGCCTGCTCAACCCCGTCATCATCGTGCTCGGCGGCCGGCTCGGCACCGTCGGCGACCACCTGATGGCCGGCGTCCGCGAGGTCATCCACCAGCGCTCACCGCCGCCGGCCGCCCGCCAGTCGCAGATCGTGCCCACCACGTACGAGTCCCGCGCCGGGATCGCCGGAGCCCCTGCCTCGTCCGCGACCACGTGCTGGACCCGACCACCCTCGACGCCACCCTCGCGGTCGGCGCCACCCCCTTCTCGACCTTGCGGGCCGGCCCGTTCAGGGCACGGCGGGGTGCCAGCCGAGGGCGGGGCCGAGGCGGGTGGCGAGGTCGGTGAGGATCTGGACGTAGTCGGCGTGGTCGAAGGTGAAGGGCAGCGCGAAGGCGACCTCGTCGACCTCGCGGAACGCGGCGTGCGCGTGCAGTCGTTCGGCGAGTTGCGCGGACTCGCCGACCAGGTCGGGGGCGAACAGCAACCGCGCCGGTCCCTGCGGGGCGGCCGTGCGCGGCAGCCGCTTGCGGGCGAACTCCTCGTACTTCGCGCGCTGTTCGGGCGTCGCGGAGTCGGTGGGGATGACCACGAGGCCCTGGGAGACCCGGGCCCGGTCGCCCGCCGGGTGGTGCGCGCGGAACTCGCGGATCTGCGCGAGTTGCAGCGCGGCGAAGGTGGCGGTGGCCGCGGCCTCGCCGGAGTCCCCGGAGCCGCCGGGAACCCCGGAGTCCCCGGACCCGCCGGCCGCCTCTGACCCGCCGGCCGCCCCCGCCCGCTCGGCCGGCCCCGCCTTGACGACGCTGCTGGTCAGGAAGTTCATGCCCTGTTCCCCCGCCCAGCGGGCCGACCGCAGGCTCGCGCCGCCGTACCACATCCGGTCGGCCAGCCCGGCGGCGTGCGGCTGGACCCGTGGCGAGAACACCTCGAAGCCCTCGGTCGCGCCGGACGCGGTCGCCGGCTCGCCGCGGACGAAGGACAGCAGCCGCCGCACCCGTTCGTAGCCGAAGTCCTCGGCGTCGGCCGTGTCCGGGTACAGGGCGTCCTTGACCCGGTCGTACCGCATCGGCGGGCCGACGCTGACGCCGGGGTTGAGCCGGCCGCCGGAGAGGATGTCCACGGTGGCCAGGTCCTCGGCGAGCCGCAGCGGGTTCTCCCAGCCCAACGGGATGACGGCGGTGCCCAGTTCGATCCGGCTGGTGCGCTGCGTGGCCGCGGCGAGCACCGCGACCGGCGAGGAGATGCCGTACTGGAGGTGCCGCTGCCGCACCCAGGCGCTGTCGAAGCCCAGTTGCTCGCCCAGCTCGATGACGCGCAGCGTCGACTCGTGGCCCGCGCGCGGATCGGCCTCGTCGAACAGCCCGATGGTCAGGAAGCCCAGCTTCCGCAGCGGCTCCGAAGCAGGTGGCACGTGCTTCCTCCATGGTCCCGGCGGCAGGGTCCACCGCGTCGGCGGCGCCGCCCCGATTCTCGCAGAGGGCGCGGGCGGCGGCCTGCGAAGCCCTGACGGAAAGGGGCGTCGCCATACGGGCATCGGTGTACGGGCGGGCTCGCGTGGCCGCGGGCCCGCCCGCATCACGGTCCGCCCACCTACTCGCCGGCGGCGCCCGCCTCCACCAGTCCGGCCGCCCGGCCGTCTGCCCCGGCCTCCGCCTCCGCCTCCGCACGGTGAGCCCTTCCGCCGAGCACCCGGTCGAGGACCGCCGCCGCGCCGCCGGCCGGAAGCTCCGCGCCCCGCCACGCGACGTGCTGGTCCGGGCGGACCAGCACGTGCGCGGTGCCGTAGAGCGCGCGGGCCGCCGGGTCGGTCAGGTGGATGACCGTGAACGGCAGCGCCCTGGCCGCGGCCTGCTCGGCGAAGTCCCGTTCCACCGCGCGTACGTCGGTGCGCGCGTCGGTCAGGACGAGGAGCGCGAAGGACGTGCCGATCCGGTCGTAGAGGGTGCCGCCGTAGGGGTCCACGAGTCCGTCCGGTGCCCGGTGGCCCGGGCGGGGGTCGTCCTCGTAGACGTCGGGGCGCCAGGCGGGCTCGGTGTCGAGCTGGCCCGGTTCGTACCAGACCGCGGCCGAGTCGTCGTACCGCTCGTCGAAGGTGACGCCGTTCGCGCCGAGGCGGTCCCGGCGCAGGCGTTCGCCGATCTCGGCCCGGCGGGCGGCGGCCTCCGGGCCGAGGTCGGCGTCGTCGGGGATGCCGCCGGCCCGGATGTCGGCGAGGGTGGCCTGGGCCCGGCGGGCCCGCTGGAGCGCGTGGTCGGCGATCCGCCAGTTGTGCCGGCGGCGCTCCTGGTCGTACGAGTCGAGCAGCGCGGGCGGGGCCTGGCCGCCGAGCACCGCGGCGAGCTTCCAGCCGAGGTTCACCACGTCGCCGATGCCCTCGCCGAGGTTGCCGCCGGGCGTCCGTACGTGGGCCGCGTCGCCGGCCAGCAGCACCCGGCCGTGCCGGAAGGTCCGGGCGATCCGGCTGGCGTGGTAGAAGGTCGTGGCGGAGACGAGTTCCAGGTCGAGGTCGAAGCCGAAGGCGGCCCGCGCGGTGGCCAGCAACTCCTCCTCGGTGGGCTCGTGTTCGAGCGGGAACGGCCCCGCGTACACCCGCCATTCGCGGGTGCTCACGGCGGCGAGGAAGCCGGACGCGTGCGGGTTGAAGACGATGTTGGTGCCGCTGGGCGCGGCGCCGACCCGTTCGGTGATGTCTCCGGTACGCACGATGAGGCGCAGCCGCTTCTCGGTGGCGTGCTCCCCGTCCCGTTCGATGCCGGCCAGCCGGCGGGTGGTGCTGCGGCCGCCGTCGGTGCCGAGGACGTATCCGGCCCGGATCACGAGCGGTTCGCCGGAGTCGACGTCGACGACCTCGGCGTCCACGCCGTCCTCGTCCTGGCGCAGGCCGCGCAGTTCCCAGCCGCCGGCCACGCTCACCCGGCGCTCGGCGAGGTGTTCGAGGAAGACGTGCTGGAAGACGGTCTGCGGTCGGCGCAGCGCCTCGTCGGCCGAGTGGCCGCCGCCGAGCGTGCCGCGGAAGTCGGGGCGGGGCACCGGCACCAGTTCGTGCCCGGCCAGCGAGGTGACCAGCTTGATGCCCTGGTTCCACTCCGGGGGGAAGGTCCACGCGTCGCGGACCCGCTGGAGCAGCCCCCAGCGGCGCAGGTGCTCCACCACGCGCGGGGTGTGGCCCATCGCGCCGGCCCGGACCAGCGTCGCGGTGCGGGCCCGTTCGACGACGGCCACCCGCACGCCGCGGGAGGTCAGTTCGACCGCCGCGGCGAGGCCGGCCGGACCGGCGCCGACGATCAGCACGTCCACCGACCGCGGCGGCGTGCCGACCGGGAACCGGACGGTGTGCACGTCGCGCCCGCCGGTCGGGGACAAGGACGGAGACGGGAAAAGGGGGGAGGGCGAGGAGACGGGGGCGGACGGGGGCAGGGATCTGGACAGCGGTGCCACGGACGCGGTCATCGGCCGGCCTCTCAGTCGTTCACGAGCTGGCGCTCGCGGGTGTAGCGGTTGGCCGGTACCGGCAGGCCGAGGTTGCCGCGCAGGGTGTCGGCCTCGTACTCGGTGCGGAACAGCCCGCGCCGCTGGAGGATCGGCACCACTCCGTCGACGAAGGCGGCGAGTTCGGCCTCGGTGCGGAAGGCGAGGTTGATGCCGTCGAAGGTGCCGGCGTGGAACCACTCCTCGATGGTGTCGGCGACGCCCTGCGGCGTGCCGACGAACGGCGAGCGGCGGAACTCCCTTACAGAATTTGCCACTTGACGGAGCGTCAGCTTCTCGGCCCGGGCCCGCTCGATGATCCGGCCCGCGCCGGTCCTGCCGCCCCGCTCGGCCAGGTGCGCGACGTCGGGGAACGGCGCGTCCAGGTCGTGCACGCTGAAGTCGTAGGCCCCGAAGGACCGGCCGAGGAGCGCGAGGTTGCCCGCGAAGTCGTCGTCCTCCTCGAAGATCTCCCGCTCGCGGCGCCGGGCGACCTCCTCGGTGCCGGCCACGATCGGGCCGCCGTGGATGAAGATCTTGATGTGCTCGGGGTCGCGGCCGTATCCGGCGGTGCGCTTCTTGATGTCGGAGTAGTACTCCTGGGCCTGCTGGAGGCCGCCGCCGGGCGCGTAGATGCCCTCGGCGACCCGCGCGGCCAGGTCGCGGCCCTCCTCCGAGACACCGGCCTGGAAGATCACCGGCTGGCCCTGCGGGGAGCGGGAGAGGTTGAGCGGGCCGGCCACGCTGAGGTGCTCGCCGACGTGGTCGAGCGCGTGCAGCTTGGCCGGGTCGAGGAAGACGTCGCGCTCGACGTCGGCGGGGAACGCGTCGTCCTCGTAGGAGTCCCACAGGCCGCGCGCGACCTGGACGAACTCCAGGGCGCGGCCGTAGCGGGTGGCGTAGTCGAGGTGCTCCTCGAGACCGAAGTTCTTCGACGCGCCGGTGTCGAAGCTGGTCACGACGTTCCAGCCGGCGCGGCCGCCGCTGATGTGGTCGAGGGAGGCGAACCGGCGGGCCAGGTTGAACGGCGAGTTGTACGTCGAGCTGGCGGTGCCGACCAGTCCGACGTGCTTGGTGTGGGTGGCGACCGCGGACAGCAGCGTGAGCGGCTCCAGCCGGTTGAGGTAGTGCGCCGGGTAGGTGGAGTTGATGAACTGGCTGTCGACGATGAACAGGGCGTCGAACAGCGCGTGTTCGGCGGCCTGGGCCTGCCGGATGTAGTAGTTGATGTCGATGCTGGCGTTCTTCGCGACGCTCGGGTCCTTCCACAGGCCGTGCTGGCCGGGGCCGCCGACGCCGTAGGGGTGGAGCGCGAGGTGGATCGTGCGGGACATGGTTCTCCCTCTTCCGTGATGGGACGTGGGTGGCAGGGCTCGGGGCGGGCGCGGGGCGGCGGTTGAGCGGCCGGGGGGTGGCCCGTTCGGGGGTGGCCGCGGAGCGGCGCGGGTTCAGGCGTCGAGCAGCGCGCGCAGGGCGTCGCGCTCGGCCCGTTCGGCCGGGGCGGTGTGCAGGGTGGGCGCGGACCTGACCAGCAGGCGGGTATAGGGGTGTCGCGGCTCCTCGATGACGTCGCGGGCGGCGCCGACCTCCACGAGTTCGCCCTGGTAGAGCACGGCGATACGGTCGGCGATCCCGGCGACGGACCCCAGGTCGTGGGAGATCAGCACGATGGCCACGCCGGTGCCGCGCAACTCCTTGAGGATCTCCAGGATCTGCACCCGGTTCGCGGAGTCCAGGGCGCTGACCGGCTCGTCGAGGATGATCAGTTCGGGCTCGGTGACCAGCGCCCGGGCGACCGCGACGCGCTGCCGCTGGCCGCCGGAGAGTTCGCCGGGCAGCCGGTCGAGCAGGTCCTCGGGCAGGTGGACCCGGGCGAGGAAGGACCGTATCCGCGCGGTCGCCTCGACGCGGGCGACGCCCTTCAGCAGCAGCGGCTCGGCCAGCGAGTCGGCGATGGTGAGGTCCGGGTCGAGGCTGCGCAGCGGGTCCTGGAAGACGTACTGCACCACGCCGCGGCGGCGCAGGGCGCGCCACTTGCCGGCGCCGTACCCGGTCACCTCCTCGCCGCCGACGACGATCGAGCCCGCCGAGGCGCGGACCAGGCCGAGGACGGCGCGGGCGAGGGTGGACTTGCCCGACCCGGTCTCGCCGATGACGCCCAGGGTCTCGCCGGGGGCGACGCTCAGCGTGATCCCGTGCAGGGCGCGCCGCCGGCGCCGGCGCCGGCCGTAGTGGACTTCGAGCCCGTCGATGGCGAGCACCGGCCCGGCGGACGGACTGCCGGACGGCCCGGCGGACGGCCCGGCGGACGGCCCGGCGGACGTCCCTGCGAACGTCCCTGCGAACGTCCCTGCGAACGTCCCTGCGAACGTCCCTGCGAACGTCTCTGCGGCGGGCGGGAGTTGCGGGTGCGCGCCGGTCACGACGCCTCCTTCGACGTACGGAACCTGTCCAGGCCGTACTGCTCGTGCTCGGCGACGAGCAGCCGGGTGTACTCGTGTCGCGGGTGGTGCAGCACCTGGCGGGTCGGGCCGTGCTCCACGACCTCGCCCTGCCGCATGACCAGCACCTCGTCGCAGGTCTGGGCGACCACGGCCAGGTCGTGGGAGACCACCACCAGCGCCAGGCCGGTGCGTTCGCGCAGGTCGGCCAGGAGGTCGAGGATCTCGGCCTGCACGGTGACGTCGAGCGCGGTGGTGGCCTCGTCGGCGATCAGCACGCGCGGGCCGGCCGCGATCGCCGCGGCGATCAGGACCCGCTGGAGCATCCCGCCGGACAGCTCGTAGGTGTACTGGCCGTAGACCAGTTCCGGCTCGCGCAGGTGGACCGCGCGCAGCAGTTCGAGGGCGCGCTGCCGGGCCGGGCCCCGCTTCAGCCCGTTCTTGGCGCGGACCACCTCGGCGATCTGCGCGCCCACCTTGATCGACGGGTTGAGGTAGGACGCCGGGTCCTGGAAGACCGCGCTGATCGTGGCGCCGCGCAACCGCGTCCACTGCTGCGGGGTGAGGGTGGCGATGTCGGTGCCGGCGATCTCGACCGCGCCCTCGGAGATCTCGAAGTGCGCGGGGAGGATGCCGAGTACGGCACGGCAGGTGAGGGTCTTGCCGCTGCCCGACTCCCCCACCACGCCCACCGCCTTGCCGGGGGTCAGCTCGAAGTCGACGCCGTGCACGATCTCGCGGTCGGTGGCCCGGTCGGTGATGTGCAGGCCGGCGACCTTGAGCACGGTGGCGGGTTGGGGGCTCTCGGCGGGCGCGGTGCCGGGCGTGCCCGCGGTCCCGGCCGTCTTGGTGGCCTCTTGCGTCTCCACCGCCGCCTTCGTCTCCGCGGCCTCCTCCGTCTCCGCGGTCTCCGTGGACGACGGGCTCTCGGACAGGTTCTCGGACAGTGCCGTCATGACGCGCCTCCGACCGGAGTGGGTGGGGTCCGGTCGCGGCGGCCGGCGCGGACCTTGCGGTTGTTGACCAGCGCGCGGCCCGCCTCGCCCGAGACGTCCCGGATCGCGTCGGCGAGCAGGTTGCTGGCCCAGACGGTGACCATGATCAGCAGCGCGGGAGCCACCGGTGCCCACGGCTGGTAGCTGAGGTACCCCAGGTCCGAGGCGAGCAGGCCGCCCCAGGTGGGCTTGGGCGGCTGGACCCCGATCCCCAGGAAGGTCAGGCTGGAGACGATGACGAACCCGACGCCGATGGTCTGGGCGAGCGCGACCGCGATCGGCGGGAGCACCTTGGTCCAGACGTGGCGGCGGACCACCCAGCCGACGGAGGCACCGGAGATCAGCGCCGCCTCCACGTACTGCGAGCGGGCCACGGTCAAGGTGGCGGCGCGCGAGACCCGGTAGAACAGCGGCGAGACCAGCACGCCGGTGACCAGCATGGCCTGGGTGATGCCGTTGCCGAGCAGCGCGATCACCGCGACGGCGAAGAGCAGGAACGGCAGCGCGACCAGCGTGTCGACCACCCGCAGGGTGACCCACTCGAAGACCCGGCCGAGGTACACCGACAGGATGCCGGGGACCACCCCGACCACCAAGGCGGTGACCGCCACTTCGAGGGAGCCGAGCACGCTGACCCGCGAGCCGTCGAGCAGCCGGCTGAGCACGTCGCGGCCGAGGTAGTCCGTGCCCAGCCAGTGGGAGCCGGAGCCGGCCGCGAGCGTGTGGGTGCTGGTGCCCAGCGGGTTCTGCGGCGCCACCAGCGGGCCGAAGACGGCGAGCAGCGCGATGAGGGTGAGGATCGCCACGGCGATCCGGCCGGTGGGAAGCGACAGTACGCGGCGGAACATCCGTCACACCCCCCGCTGGGACGCCGGCGTCACGCGGGCCAGCACCAGGTTGACGATCAGGTTGAAGACGACGACGAGCACGATCGACACCACCAGGACGCCCTGCACCGCCGGCACGTCGCCGGACTGGGCCGAGTCGTTGGCGAACCGGCCGAACCCCTGGAGGCCGAACACCCACTCCGTCACCACGGAGGCGCCGACCAGCGCGGGGAACTTCAGCCCCAGCGTGGCGAGCGCGGGCCCGACCCCGTTGCGCAGCACATGCCCGAAGAAGATCCGCCGCGGGCTCAGTCCGCGGACGATCGCGCCGGTGACGTAGTTCTCCCGGTAGGACGCGATGAGGCTGGTGCGCAACTGCCGGGCCACGTCGGCGATCACGTCGAAGCTGAGGGCGAGCGCGGGAAGCGTGATGTGCTCCAGCCACGGGGTGAGGCCCTGCGCCGCGGGGACGTAGCCGGCCGCCGGGAACAGGTGCAGCCCGACCGCGAAGACCTCCACGAGCACGATGCCGACCACGAACGCCGGCATCACCGAGATCAGGGTGACGAACCCGGTGATCGCCCGGTCCACCCAGGTGGTGTGCCGCAGCGCCGCCGCCGTGCCCAGCAGGAAGCCGGCGCAGACGCCGATGATCAGCGCGAAGGTCGCGATCGAGAGGCTCACGCCCAGGCCGAGGCCGATGAGCGTGGAGATGTCGGCGCCGTTGGTCCAGCTGGTGCCGAGCTGTCCGTGCAGGACACCGCTGAACCAGTGCCCGTACTGGACCAGGAAGGGCTGGTTCAGGCCCCACTGGGCCTCCACCCGGTGGATCGCCGCGGGAGTCGCGTCCTCGCCCAACTGGATGCGCGCGGGGCTGAGTCCGCTCAGCGACCGCAGTGCGAACGTCACGAAGGTCGCGACCAGGAAGACCGGCACGAAGATCGCGGCGGATCGGGCGAGGGCGGCCGGCACCCGGCCCAGCGTGTGTCGGGCCCTGGCCGCGGCGACCCCGCGGTGGCGGGCGGGCCCGGCCGGTGCCGGGCGCTCCTTCACCGGTGGCGTCGTCGTGGTCGTGGTCGTCGTCATGGGGTTGCCCCCTCTCTGTGCTGGGTGGACGTCAGTGGCCGAGGGTCACGCCGGTCCAGTCGATGTGGCCGGGGTTCTTCGGCAGGTTCGACAGCGCCTTGCTCTTGGCGAAGAGGTTCGGCGCGGAGTACGTGAAGACCAGCGCCTTGCTCCGCAGGCCCGCGCGGGTCGCCGCCTGGAGGACCTGCGGGTAGTCCGGCGAGTCGATGCTGGTCTGGCGGACCTTCGCCACCGCCGCCTCGAAGCCGGCCGGCTCGTACGGCGTGCTGAGGTTCAGCGGGCCGTCGGGGCCGAAGTGCGCGGTGAGCGTCTGGACGGCCGAGTCGCGCCCGGTGGTCCCGTACAGGGAGAAGGTCAGGTCCTTGGCGAAGAACGGCGTCGCCCAGTTCTTGTCCACCTTGATGGTGACGGTGATGCCGACCTTGGCCAGTTGCGACTGGACGATCTCGGCCTGCGGGTCCGCGGCCGGGATGACCAGGGTCAGCTTGATCGCGCCGGGCTGGTAGCCCGCCTCGGCGAGCAGTTGCTTCGACTTCGCCGGGTCGTACGGGTAGAGGTCCGCGGACTTCGGGTCGTAGGCCACATAGCCCTGGGGGAACGGCTGGTCGGTGGCCGAGCCGTAGCCGAAGGTCAGCTTGTCCACGAACTCCTGCCGGTTGACGGCGTAGCGGACGGCGTCCACCACCTTGGCATCGGTGAACGGCGCCTTGTTGACGTTGAGGCTGATGTTCTCGGCGTTGAAGCCCGGCTGCACGAACACGTCGAGGCCGGCCTTCTTCGCGGCGTCGGCCTGGCTGGGCGCGATGTCGGCGAAGTTGTAGACGCCGGTCTGCAGGCCGGAGACGACGGTGGAGGCGTCCGGGGCGGAGGTCAGCTCCACGTTGTCGATGTGGATGTCCTTCGCGTCCCAGTAGTCCGGGTTCTTCTTCAGCAGCACCTTGGTGCCCGGCACGAGTTGGGTGACGGTGAACGGCCCGGCGCCGACCGGGCTCTGGTCCAGCTTCTTCGGGTTCGCGGCCGCCTTGGGGCTGGCGACCTGGAGCACACGCTCGCCGAGCAGTTGCGGGATCTGGTAGTCGACCTGGGAGAGGTGGACGACCACGTCGAGGCCGCTCGCGTCCACGGACCTGATCGACGTCAGGTCGCCGAACAGCGCGGAGTCCTTCTGCGTCTTGGCCCGCTCGATGGCGGCCTTGATCGCGCTGCCGTCCAGTGCGGTGCCGTCGCTGAACTTCAGTCCGGGCCGCAGGTGGAAGGTGACCTGGTCGCCCTTGGCGTTGTACTCCCAGGACCTGGCGAGGTCGGGCACGGCCTTGCCGGTGGCATCGGTGCGCGTCAACGAGGCGTAGACCAGGGCGAGTTCGCGGAACTGGGCGCCGCTGCCGCTGACCACCGGGTCCCAGTGGCTCGGGAAGGAGGAGGAGGCCCACTTCAGCGTGTCGCCGCCGCCCGCGGACGCGGACTGCCCGCCGCAGGCGCTGAGCGAGGCGCCCGCGGTGGTGACGAGGACGGCGGAGAGGGCGGCCAGCCGGGTACGGCCGAGCCGCGGACGGGGGCGGAGGCGGGGACCCGCCGCGGAACGGCGGGTGGCGATGCGTATGGACATCTCATACTTTCTGTCGACGCACTCCCGACCGGGGCGGGGCAGGAGCGGCAGGGCGGAGGGCGGACCCGGCGCCCGTACCGGACCGCACCGGCCCGCGGCGCGGTCGGTACGGGCATGCCGGTACGGCTCACGAGCACGCGTCGGGACACACCTCCGCCAACGCACCACGTTTCAGGGGCCGTTGGTCAGGGCGTGGGTCGGTGGCGCGTAGGGGCGAGCAGGGGCCGGGCGGGCAGGCGAAGCGGGCCGGACGGGGAAAGGGGGCACGCCGATGCGCGGCGTCGGTGACGCGGAACGGCGGGGGCGCCGCTCGGCGGCGCGAAGGGGGGGCCGGTACCGCCGGGGGCGGTCAGGCGCCGGTGAACCGTGGGTGACGGATGGTCAGCGACAGAGGGCGCTGCACGTGCGCCGCAGGTCCACGTAGCGGCACACCACACCAGGGTGCGTCGAGAGCATGCTGCACATCTTGTGGGCTACGGCGAGCGGCTGTCAATGGACACCTTTTGATGTCTCATTCGGCGGACCGGCGTCTTCCCCGCCCCGGCCGCGGATCGGCCCCGCCCGACGTGACGCACTACACCTGGGCGGCGGGATGCAGTTCGGCCTCGGCGGGGTGCAGCCACAGCGGGCCGTTGCCGGTCTCCACCCGCACCGCGTGCGGCGGTGGCCACGGCCCCTGCGCCAGCAGCAGCCGCTCCGGGTCGGTCAGGCTCCGGTAGCGCGCGAGTGCCGCCGCCGGGGAGAGCGTTCCGCCCTCCGGCAGCCGGTCGCGGGCCGGCAGCAGGCCCGGGCACAGGTCGTCGAAGGCCGCGGCGTACTCCTCGAACGTCCGCCAGCCGGGCACCACGCGATAGCCGGCGGCCGTCCGCAGCAGCAGCGTCGGCAGGGCGTAGCGGCGGCTCCCCTCGGCGGTCTCCTTGGCGACGCCGGGGTGCGGCGAGCCGCCCTTGAGGTCGAGCACCTCGGGCACCGGGCGGCGCGCCTCCGCGCGGTCGGCGCGCACCTGCCGGAGCACCCGCGGCGACGCCGCGTCGGCCGCCAGCCGGCGCAGGTCGAGGCCGGGCGCGCCGCGTACCGCGGCCAGCGCCAACTCCGCGGTGTCGGCCGGCTCGCCGAGCACGAAGACCGTCTCCCGCAGCCGGCGCAGCACCGCCTCGGCCGTGTCGCCGCCCTGCAGTTCCGCGGCCTTGGCGACGAGCGAGGACGGCCAGGAACTGGCCGCGACCCGGCTCAGCCGCACCGCGCACGGCGCCCGGGTGTGCTCGGTGATCCCCGCGACGTAGCGCGCGTACCAGGCGGTCTCCGCGGCGGGGTCGGGCGGCGGGTCGTCGTCGTGGTCGAAGAGGATGGCGTACACCCGGCGCCAGCGGACCCGGCCGGCCACCGCGACCCGCAGCCGGCGCAGCACCGGCTCGGAGCCCCAGGACCACGGGCAGAGCGGATCGGTGTACTCCACCACCTCCACCGCCGGTTCCGGCTGCCGCGCAGCTGTCACGCCGCGCGCTTCCGGGCCGGCCGCTCGCGCTTCGCCGGGGCCAGCAGCGAGTGCAGGGTCACCCCGCCCAGGACCGCCGCGGCCTCCGCCTCGACCTGCCGCCACACCGCGGTCAGCCCGGCCGCCGGGCCGGGGTAGGCCAGCGCGGCCAGCGGCTCGCCGCGCAGCGTGATCAGCTCGCCGTCGACCGCGCGGACGACATCGAGCAGGGTGATCTCGTCGGCCGCCCGGCCCAGCCAGTAACCGCCTTCGCAGCCGCGCTGGCTGCGCACCAGTCCGGCTCTTCGCAACTCGGCCACCACGGACTTCAGGAAGCGGAACGGGATCTCCTGTGCCGAGGCGATGGCCTCGCAACTGAGCGGGCGCCCGGGCTCGCTGGCGAGTTCCAGAAGGGCGCGCGTGGCGTAGTCCGCCTTCGCGGAGATATGCATGCTCCCATCATGCCCGATGCCCCTTCCGGGCGGGGTTTTCCGCTGTGTACCGACCATTGCGGGAACATTGCCGCAGGTGAAGGCTAATAGACACCTCTTGACATCCTTTTCGGCGGCGCCCTAGCGTCCCGGCCATGAGTACGCCGCCGACGCAGCCTGGTGAAGGCTTCCATCCCCACCTGCACGACACCGACACCCCGACCCCGCCGACGTCGTCCCTGCGGGCCCGCCTGCACCACATCCGCGCCGACGCGCTGGACGGCGACACCGCCCAGAGCGGCGGCATGCGCAGGTTCGCCGCCGTCAGCGGGAAGACCGTCGGTTCGGAGAAGCTGTGGATGGGCCAGACCCACGTGGCCCCCGCGACGGCCTCCTCCGACCACCACCACGGCGAGTCCGAGACCGCGATCCATGTGGTGAGCGGCCACCCGGAGTTCGTCTTCGTCGACGACTCCGGCGGCACCCCGCAGGAGGTACGGCTGCGCACCTCCCCCGGCGACTACATCTTCGTCCCGCCGTTCGTGCCGCACCGGGAGGAGAACCCGGACCCCGACGACGAGGCCGTGGTCGTCATCGCGCGCAGCACCCAGGAGGCGATCGTGGTCAACCTGCCCCGGCTCTACGCGCTGGGGTCGGAGCCGGGTCCCGGGGACGGCTGAGCGAACCGAGCGATCCGAGCAGACCGACGACGCAGAGGAGAGCCCTGGTGACCAGTACCGAATCCCGCCCGGACGTCGCGGCGGACCTGAAGTCCGCGTTCCGGGAGGCCATGGCCGGCGTGGCCACGCCCGTCGCCGTGGTCACCGCCATGGCCGGGCCGTCCCCCTACGGCACCACCGTCAGCGCCTTCACCTCGCTCTCGATGGACCCGCCGATGGTCCTGGTCTCCCTCGACCGCGGCTCGGACCTGCTGGCGGTCATCGGCGGCAGCCGCAGGTTCGGCCTCAACATCCTCGGCGCGCAGCAGCCGGACCTCGCGATGAACTTCGCCCGCAAGGGCGGCCCGGCCAAGTTCGGCGGCGTCGACTGGCGCCTCGGCTCCCAGGTGCCCAGGCTGCCCGGCGCGAGCGGCTTCCTGGCGTGCGAGGTGGCCGACCTGGTGACGGGCGGTGACCACGTGGTCGTCTTCGGCCGGGTCCTGAGCGCCGAGACCGCGCCGAGACCGCCCCTGACCTACCACGCGCGGGCGTTCGGCACCCACACCGCGCTGGACGTCGACTCCCGCGCCTGACAGCGTCCTTGCGGCCCACGCGTCAGCACGGGTCAGCACGCGTCAGCACGTCACCACGTCACCACGCGTCACTCGACGAGGACGCTGTCGACGTTGATGCTGCCGGAAGAGCGTGTAGCCCAGGCAGCCCGGCTGCCAGACCTGCGCCGCGATGACCGCCTCCACCGAGGCGGTCATCGCGGACCGCCTGGGCCGAAGCGGCGCGCGCCCGCGGGCGGTCACGCCGCGGCGTGGTGGCGCAACTCCGCGTGCGGGTCGGCGCCGTGGGCGACGTGGTCGATGTGGACGGTGGCGGCGGTCAGCCGCGGAACGGCGTGGATCAGGGCGTGTTCGGCGGCGACCGCCAACGCGTGGGCCCGCACCACCGTCAGGTGCGGGTCGACCACGATGTCCGCCTCGGCCCGCAGCGCGTGGCCGATCCACCGCATCCGCACGGCCCCGACGCCGAGCACGCCGGGCACCTGGCGCAGCGCCTCCTCCGCGGCGTCCACCGACGCGGGGTCCACGGAGTCCATCAGCCGCCGGTAGACCTGCCGGGCGGCGTCCTTGAGCACCACCAGGATCGCCGCGGTGATCAGCAGGCCCACCACGGGGTCGGCCCAGCGCCAACCGACCGCGGCGCCCCCGGCGCCCAGCAGCACCGCCAGCGACGTGAAGCCGTCGGTGCGGGCGTGCAGGCCGTCGGCGACCAGCGCCGCCGACCCGATCCGCCGGCCGGTGGTGATCCGGTGGCGCGCCACCCACTCGTTGCCGGCGAACCCGGCCAGCGCGGCGACCGCCACCGCCCACAGGTGCGTCACGTCACGCGGCTCCAGCAGCCGGCGCACCGCCTCGTAGCCGGCCAGCGCGGAGGAGCCGGCGATGGTCAGCACGATCGCGATGCCCGCAAGGTCCTCCGCCCGCCCGTACCCGTAGGTGTAACGGCGGGTCGCCGCGCGCCGGCCGAGCACGAAGGCGATCCCCAGGGGTACCGCGGTCAGCGTGTCGGCCGCGTTGTGGATCGTGTCGCCCAGCAGCGCCACCGACCCCGACACCGCGACGACCATCACCTGGATCACGGTGGTGGCACCGAGGACGCCCAACGACAGCCACAGCGCCCGCAGTCCCTCCCGCGAGGTCGCCAGCGCGGAGTCCACCTTGTCCATCGCCTCGTGGCTGTGCGGGGTGACCATGTGCGCGAGCCGGTGCCGGAACCGGGCCCACACACCGCCGTGTCCGTGTCCGTGTTCGCGGCCGTGGCCGTGGCCGTGTTCGTGGCCGCGCTCCCGCTGGCCCGCGCGCCCGTCCGCGCGCTCATGCGTGTGGCCGTGCCCGTGCTCGTGCCCGTGCCCGTGGGTGTGCTCGCCGGCGTCCATGCCCCTACGGTGACAGCTCCGGCCGATTGCAGCCATCACCCTGATACCTGCGCTGAGCTGCTGCGATGCCGTCGCAACAACTCCTTTGTCGCCACTGGCCGCCGACCCGCCCGGCGACCTGCCCGCTCACGTCACGCGGCGGCGGCAGCGGCTCTTGACAGGGGCCGCGACGAACGTCCGCGACGCGGGGGGCTCCGGGAGGCGCGGCGAGCCGGTCGGGCTGGTGTGCGGGACGCGCCGACCTCCGGGGGCGCCGATTCTCCGACGGATCGTCGGGAGTCGAATGCAGCTGCGGAGCGGACGTTCACCCGTTGGGACGAAAGATGCGATCAACGTCATGATTTGGACCGTTTGCCGGATACGGGCGGTGGGCCGTTCGGGTGAGATGGCACCCGCGAACACGCCGCCCCCGAGTTGCCCGTGAAAGGGAAACATGAACCTCGCACACAACCGGCTCGCCCAACTCGCGGCCGTCGCGGTGACCACGCTGTCCCTGGGGACCATCGTCGCCTCGGCCACGCCCGCGATGGCGCAGTCGCCCGTCTGCGGCGGCCACGAATGCCCAAGCCTGACGCCCGCGAACCTGACGGCGAGTCAGGGCACTCTGAACCTGACCTCGTTGCAACTGGAGAACATCAGCGCGAGCGCCTCGGATGCCGTGACGGGGCAGCCGCTGGTCGGTGCGCTGGTCCGCTTCTACACCTCCGGCGGCCGCCTTCTGGGCCAGGCGTACACCAACTACAACGGCACCGCCGGCCTCGTCGCTTCGGAGAACTTCGGCCCCGGCACCATCCAGGAACTGCTGAACGGCTACGAAGCCGTCCTGGTCGGTGACGGTGTCCACACCACGGCCGCGGCGCACGCGGCGATCACGGTCGGTACGGACTGCGGCATGACCACGATGGCGCCGTGACCGCCGCCTCACGCGCGCGGCCGTCCCCGTCGACCGGAACCGGTGCGTACGGCCGTCCCGGCGGTGACCGCCCGGCGGCCGGAGGGTCGCTGACGACGAGAGGGCGGCCATGACCCCGGACCGAACCCCCGGCGCGGGGGCCGACGCCCCGGAGGAGACGGGGCTGGCGGCTCTGCGCGAGCTGGTGGCCGCCACCGGTGACCGCTTCCGGCTGTGCCCGCGACCCGGCCCCGTCCAGGAGCCCCGCACCCTCACGGTGGGAATGGCGACGTACGACGACTACGACGGCGTGTACTTCACCGTCACCAGCCTGCTGCTCCATCACGCCGAGGTGATGGACCGGGTCAACGTCCTGGTGGTCGACAACCACCCCGCCGGCCCGCACGCCTGGGCGCTCAAGCGCCTGGAGCTGGAAGTCCCGCACCTGCGCTACGTCCCCTACGACCGCCGTACCGGCACCGCCGCCCGCGACCGGGTCTTCCGCGAGGCCGCCTCGGACTGGGTCATGTGCGTGGACTCCCACGTGCAGCTGGCCCCGGGGGCGCTCGCCGCGCTGCTGGACCACATCGACACCCAACCCGACAGCGGCGACCTGGTCCAGGGACCGCTGGTCTCCGCCGACCAGCGGAAGGTCTCCACCCACTGGGAGCCCGGCTGGCACCGCGGGATGTACGGCGTGTGGGGTACCGACCCACGCGGCATCGACCCCGGCGCGCCGCCCTTCGAGATCGGTATGCAGGGCCTGGGCCTGTTCGCCTGCCGCACCGCGGCCTGGCCCGGGCTCAACCCCGCCTTCGCCGGCCACGGAGGCGAGGAGGGCCACCTGCACGAGAAGTTCCGCCGCGCCGGCCACACCACCGTCTGCCTGCCCGCCCTGCGCTGGACGCACCGCTTCGACGTCCCCCGCACGAAGAGGTCCACCGGCTCGGCCTGGTACCAGAGGCTGTTCAACTACCTCATCGGATACGACGAACTCGGCCTGAGCCCGCACGAGGCCGTCGCCCACTTCTCCGCCCTCGTCGGGGAACGGGCCGTCGCCCGGGCCGTGGCCGACTTCAAGGCCGAACAGCGCAACCCCTTCGCCGCTTTCGACGGCATCACCTGCATCAACCTCGACGAGCGCCCCGAGCGCTGGAAAGCCGTGCGGGGACGGCTGAGCGCGCTGGGCCTGCGCCCCGAGCGCCTCCACCGCCTGCCCGCCGTCGCCACGCCGGCCGACCACCAGGTCGGCCGCGCGCTCTCGCACCGCCAGGCCCTCCAGCAGGCCCACACCGACGGCCTCGACTCCCTGCTCGTCCTGGAGGACGACGTCCTCTTCCTCCCCGGCGCCACCCGGGTACTGCGCGACGCCATGGCCGAACTCACCGGCCGGACCTGGTCGCTGCTCTGCCTCGGCGGGGCCGACGGGGAGCTGCCCCTCCCGCGGACCGAAGGCCGCCGCTTCCTCGAACCCGCCGACGGCATCACCACCACCCACGCCATCGCCTACCACCGCAGCGCCTTCACCCCCCTCCTCGACGAACTGCCGGACACGATCGAGGACATGACCGGCTGGGTCCGGCGGCACACCGCCATCGACCGGTACCTGGCCCGCTGGGACCGGCCGGACTCCTACCGCACCGTCCCGGCCATCGCGACCCGCACCCACCGGACCGGGCCGGCGGTGGAGGACCTGGACGAGCCGTTCGCCTCCCCCGGCACCACCGGACTCGACGCGCCGCCCGCGCCCGAAGGAGCCCCCCGATGAAGAGCCCCCGGGCCCGCCGCGAGGGACTGCGGGCCAAGCAGACCGCCGACGGCCGCCTGGCCGTCTACGACGAGCACACCGAGCAGGGCCACCTCCTCAGCCCGCTGAGCGCCACCGTCTTCCACCTCGCCGACGGCACCCGCACCCTGCCCGACCTGACCGCGGCCGTCACCCGCACCCACCCGGCGGCCGACGCCACCCACGTCCGGGTCGCCCTCACCGAACTGGACACCGCCCGCCTGCTGGACGTACCCGCCCAGGAACCCGGCACCGCCGTCTGAGCCCGCGCCCGACCGAAGCGCGTGAGCTGGTACGGGCTCAGGGGACCGGGTCGAGCAGCTCGTCGAAGGCGGCCGGGAATCGCGGCTCGGCACCGGTGTCCGCGTCCGCGTCGGCGTCGGCGGAGGTGCCTGTGCACGGTTCGTCCCCCTGGGTGCGTGCCGTTGGTACGGGCCCGGTCCCGCGAAGACCCGGCCCGCGAGGACCCGTTCCATGCACGCCCGTTCAGCGCGGACCCGTTCCGCGGACCCCTCCCGTTCAGGCCCGGGCGAGGCGCGGGCCCGGGTTCCGCCGGCGCGCCCCGACGGCGAACGCGGCCGCGTAGACCGCGGCGGCCACCGCCACGATCGCGAAGCTCGGCGGCATCTTCGGGACCGCGTAGCTGATGGTCAGGCCGCCCCACATCTCGGCGACCGCGAGCACCGTGGACAGCGCGAACGCCCGCGCGGGGTTGTCGGTCAGCCGCTGGGCGGTGCCCGCCGGGGCGGCGAGCAGGCCGAGCAGCAGCAGCGACCCGACCGCCTGACTGGCCTCGGCCGCGGTGACGCCGACCAGCGCGAGGAAGCCGAACCCCAGCAGCCGTACCGGCACGCCCCGCGCCGCGGCGACCGCCTCGTCGACGGAGGCGAAGAGCAGCAGCCGGAAGACGGCGAGCACCACCGCGCACACCCCCGCCGCCACGGCGGCGGCCGTACCGGCCTGGCCCGCCGACAGCCCGAAGATGGAGCCGAAGAGCACCCGGACGCCTGCTCCGGCGTTGTCCGCGCCGCCGGAGGTCGTGTAGAGGGTGAGGAAGAAGGCGCCCAGGCCGGTGATCCAGGCGAAGACACTGCCGATCGCGACGTCGTCGGCCCGGCCGGACCGGGACAGGGTGCCGAGCAGGACGGCGACGGCGATGGTCGCGGCGTACAACCCCAGCCGCAGGTCGACCCCGGCGGCCAGCGCGGCGAGCGAACCGGTGAACGCCATGTGGCTGAGCGCGTCGCCGGTGAAGACCTGGGCGCGCAGCACCAGGAAGTAGCCGACCATGCCGGACGCGGCGGCGATGGCCGCCCCGGCCAGGGCCGCGTGCAGGAAGAAGGGATGCCCGAGCGCGCCGGGCCACCCGGAGGCGAGGACGGTCACAGCAGGCTCCCCGAGGTCCACGCGGGCGTGCCCGCGGCAGCCACGGCCCCGCGGCCGGGCGCCCGTCCGCGGCGCTCGCGCAGCAGGCGGACTCCCCAACTGGCCGCGTAGGCGGCGAAGGCGAAGGTGGTCACCCAGAATCCGATCGGGTACGGCGAGTAGTAGGCCACGGTCAGGCTGGTCCAGGTCACGGCGAGCGCGATGCCCACCGACGCGGCGATGCCGAGGACCGGCCGGGCGGTCAGGTTCTGCGCGGTGGCGGCGGGCATCACCAGCAGCGCGAACACCAGGAGCGCGCCGGTGATCTGGCTGGTCGCCGCCGTCGCCGCGCCCAGCACGACGAGGAAGACGGTGGACAGCAGCCGGACCGGCACGCCGCGGGCGGCGGCGACCGCCGGGTCGACGGAGGCGAACAGCAGCGGCCGCCCGACGACGGCCAGCACCAGCAGCACCGCCGCGCCCACCGCGGCCAGCACCTCCACCTGGGTCGTCGTGATGCCCAGGAAGCTGCCGAACAGCAGGGCGTCGACGCCGCCGAGGAACCCCTGGTAGAGGGCGATGAAGAGGAATCCGGCGCCGAGCAGGAACGCCTGGATGGTTCCGGTCACCGCCGCCTCCTCGCCGCCGCCGGACCCGTGGCCGGACTCGTGCCCCCCGGCCCGCGGGATGGCGGCGATCACCAGCGCGGCGCCGACGCAGAACGTGAAGTAGCCGTAGACCGCGCCGACTCCCAGCAGGGTGGCACCGGCGGCGCCCGGGAAGGCCACGGTGGACAGGGTGTGGCCGGCGAAACTCTGCCGGCGCAGCACCATGTACCAGCCGATCACCCCGGCCAGCACGGCCACGATCGCGCCGGCCCGGAAGGCGTTGACCATGAAGGGGAACGCCCACATCTGCCGGAGGTCGGCGACCGGGTTCCAGGACCAGTCGGTCGCCGCGTCAGCGATCAGCACGGAACTCCTCCTCCCCCGCCGGCGGGTGGCGTTCGCTGTGCACCGCGGGCGCCTCGGGCTGCCCGACGACGACCAGCCGGCCGTCGGAGGTCCGCAGCACCTCGATCGGCGTCCGGTACAGGCGGGTCAGGGTCCGCGAGGTGATGACCTCGTCCGGGGTGCCGGCCACCGCCCCGCCCTCGGCCAGGTACACCACCCGGTCCAGGTGCGCGAGGATCGGGTTGGCGTCATGGGCGACCATCACCACGCTGACCTTCTCCTCGCGGCAGATCCGGCCGATCAGGGCGGCCACCGACGCCTGGTTGGGCAGGTCGAGGCTGTCCAGCGGCTCGTCCAGCAGCAGCAGGCGGGGCTGCCTGACCAGCGCCTGGGCGATCAGCAGCCGCTGCTGCTCGCCGCCGGAGCACTGCCCGATCGGCCGGTGCGCGTACGCCGACGCGCCGACCAGATCGATGACCTGGGCGATCCGTTCCCGGGCGGCACGCGCCGAGCCCGGCCGCCCCAGCCCCCAGCGGTCGCCGTCCCAGCCCATCCGGACGATGTCCACGCCGCGGATGCGCAGGCCGGCGTCGAAGCTGCGCCGCTGCGGCAGGTAGCCGACCTGGTGCGCGAGCCGGCCCGGCGCGCGGCCGAGGACGGTGACGCTGCCGCCGGCCGTCGGGACCAGCCCCAGGATCGCCTTGACCAGGGTCGACTTGCCGACCCCGTTGGGCCCCAGGACGGCGACGAACTCCCCCGGCGCGATGTCGAGTTCGACATGGGACCACAGGGTGCGGCCGCCGACCCGCACGGCCGCGTCCCGCAGGGACACCACCGCGGGACCGTCCGGCGGCCGCGTGCCGCCGGCGGCCGCCCGCAGCGTGTGGTCGGCGGCCGTCGCCGCGGGCGGGACGTTTCCCCGCGCAGCAGGCGGGACGATTCCTCGCCGGCCGGGCGCGGCGTCCCCCCGCGAACCGGGCGGGACGTTTCCTCGCGGGCCGGGCGGGCAGCCCTCGCACGAACCGGCGGCCTCGCCGTCACGCCGAACGGCCTCGCCGTCACGCGGACCGGGCACGCCGTCACGCGGACCGGGCACGCCCTGGCGGACGGCCTCGCGGAGTCTGGTGAGCGGACGCACGGCTATTTGCCCGTCGCTTCGGCCAGGGCCCGCTGGAGACCCTTGAGCTCGGTGACCTGCCACTGCTGGAACGACGCCCCCGCCGGGGTGAGCGTCTCGGTGACCGTGGCGACCGGGATGCCCTTCGCCCTGGCCGCCTTGACCTGCGCCTGCACGTCGGGCGTGGCGTTCTGGCTGTTGTAGACGTAGACCTCGATCTGCTTGGCGGCGATCTGGTGGTCGATGGTGTTCTTGTCCTGCGCGGTGGGGTCGGAGCCCTCGCTGATCGCGTTGAGGAACGAGTACGGCGTGAGCATCTTCAGGCCGAGGCCGTCCGCGAGCGGGCTGACGATCGACTCCGAGGCGCCGATCGGGGTGCCCGCGTACGTCGCCTTGATGCCGGCGACCAGGCTGTTGTACTCCCCGAGCGTCTTGGTCTCGAAGGTGTCCTTCCGGGCGTCGAAGTAGCCGGCGTCCGCGGGGTCGGCCTTCTTGTAGTCGGCGGTGATCCGCTCGATCACCTTGTGCACGTCGTCCGGTGAGTACCAGCGGTGCGGGTTGCCGCCGTCCTCGACCCCGACCAGGTCGCCCACGTCGAGTTCCGTGCGCTGCCCCGAGGGGTTGGACGCCAGCAGCTTGCCGGCCCACGCGTCGTAGCCGATGCCGTTGACGATCGCGTACGTGGCGGTGGCGACCGTGCGCGCGTCGCCGGCGGTCGGCTCGTAGTCGTGCGGGTCGGTGTCGGGGTTGGAGATGATGCTGGTGACCTTCACATGGCTGCCGCCGATCTGCGCGGCGATGCTGCCCCAGAAGTTCTCCGCCGCGACCACCCGGATGACCTTGCCGCCGCCCGAACCTCCGGCGGAGACACCGGACTTGCCGTCGCCGGAGGACTTCGCACTCGTGGAGCACGCACTGGTCGCCGCCAGGGCGGCGACCAGTATCCCGCCGGCGGCGAACGTGTAGCGGCGGCGGTGCGCCGTACTGCGGGCGACGGGGCTGGTCATGGCGGTTCTCCTCGTACGGTGCCGGCAAGGACCGCGGCACGATCGGCCGCGGCCCCCTCACCGTAATTGAAAACGAATCCCAATCCCACCTCAGCCAAGGCAAGATGAAAATCATTACAGAATCTTGACCTCTGGCTCTGCCGTCCGGACTCCGGAGCCCGCCGTCGGCACATCGCCGCTGGTCACAGCGGTGTGTGGCGGGAAGGGCCGGGTCGGGCGCGGCGGCCGCGGGCCGCTCCGGAGGGGCGGAAGGGCGCCCGAGTGCCACGGGTCCGCGGCCGCCGTCCGCTCCGTGGAGGCGGCGATCGGGTCCGAGACGTGGATCGGCGACCTGGGTCCGGCCCGGCCCGCCGACGCGGTCGTCTCCACCACGCCGCACCGCCCGCCCGAACCGCTGCCGCGCCGTGCCTACCGGCAGCTCGGCGAACTCCTGCGCTCGGGCGGGGCGTTGGTCGACGGCGAGCACTTCGCGCCGGAACCCGCGGGGCCGAGCGAGATCCGCGCCCGCATCGGGCGGCTGCACGCCGAACGGCGGCGGGCCTTCGACCACGAGGACTGGGACGAGTGGTGGAGCGCGGTCGCGGACGACCCGGCGTTCGCCGAACTCGTCGCGGAACGCCGCCGGCGCGCCGCGGCCGTCCCCGGCACCAAGGACAGCAATCTGCCGCCGTCCCACCATGTGCGCCTGCTGCGGGCCGCCGGGTTCGGCCAGGCCGGCTCCGTCTGGCAGTTCGACAGCAGCCACGCGCTGGTGGCGGTGCTGCTGACCGCGGGACCACGTACGGCGACGCGGGTCGCATGACGGCCCGACCTCGACGGCGGCGCGCTCGCGACCTCGATACATGCGTACATTGCCATATGTTAATGTCGCCATAAGAGCGCGATCGCGCCTGCCCGACACCGGAATCCGACCCGGATTCCGTTACCAGACGAGGAGTGGCAGCATGACCACCTCGACCGAGCACCGGCCGCACACCGATCACGAGCACGTCCACGGCACGGGATGCGGCCATGTCGCCGTACCGCACGGCGACCACACCGACTACGTGCACGACGGACATCTGCACCGGAGCCACGACGGCCACGCCGACGAGTGCGCAACCGGGCAGCACACCGAGCACAAGGGGCACACCCACGAGCACGGCCCCGGCTGCGGCCATGTCGCGGTGCCGCACGAGGGGCACACCGACTACGTGCACGACGGGCACCGGCACGCCGCCCACGAAGGGCACTGGGACGAGCACTGAGCACCGGCCCACCCAGGTCCGCCCAGGCCCCGTCCGGACCTCACCCCGGGCCCGCCCCGGCCCCGTCCGACGCCCTACATGGGACCCATTCTCATATGTTAGGTTTTGCATATGACGGTTCCCGTGCACCCGGACGACCCGACCCTGGCCCTGCGGGCGGCCAGCGAGCTGCTCCGGGCCCTGGCGTCCCCCGTACGGATGGGCATCGTGCGCGAGCTGTCCACCGGCGGCAAGCGGGTCCACGAACTCGTCGCCGCCCTCGGGGTCAACCAGCCCCTGGTCTCGCAGCACCTGCGCGTTCTGCGCACGTCACGCATCGTGGCGACCCACCGCCAGGCCCGCGAGGTCGAGTACACCCTGGTCGACGAGCACGTCGCGCACATCGTGCTCGACGCGATCCGGCATGTCGAGGAGTGAACGGCCGGCCGGCGCTTCTCCGGCCACCACCGCCACCGAACCCACCGAGCACACCCCACATCCACCGGAGGGAAGATCCGTGAGCGCAGCCGGACAGTCCGTCCGCGGCCGCTCGACCCGGCAGCGCACCGCCGTGTCCGCCGCCCTGGACGAGGTCGAGGAGTTCCGCAGCGCGCAGGACCTGCACAACATCCTGAAGCTGCGCGGCGAGTCGGTGGGCCTGACCACCGTCTACCGGACCCTGCAGTCCCTCGCCGAGGCGGGGGAAGTGGACATGCTGCGCACCGGCGACGGCGAGTCCGTCTACCGCCGGTGCTCCGAGGACGGCCACCACCACCATCTGGTCTGCCGCTCCTGCGGACGAACGGTCGAGGTCGAGGGGCCCGCGGTGGAGCGGTGGGCCGACGCGATCGCCACGGAGCACGGCTTCGTCGACATCGTGCACACGATGGAGATCTTCGGCACCTGCGCCGGGTGCGCTTCGGAGCGGCCCGCCCCGAAGTAGTGCCCACCCGCGGGACGCCGCCGACCCGCGGTTCGCCGGGCGTACCGCGGGCCCCGGGGAGCACTCGCCCGGAGCCCGCGGCGTACGGGTCGCGGCACGCCGGCCGCTCGCCCGTCCGCTCAGTCGTCACCGTCCCCGCCCGGGTGGCCCCCGCCGAAGAGGACCTCCAGGGCGTCGACCGCGCTGCCGTCGTGGTCACTGCCGGCATCGCCGTGACCGGTCTGGACGTTGGCCGTCCGGTCGACCTCAAGGATCGAGTCGGAGTGCGAGTTGTCCAGGACGGTGATCGGACTTCCGTCGGCCACCGCGGGCGCCGCGCCGCAGGCCAGCGCCGCCACGGTGAGCAGCAGCACCGCCCGCGCCCGCGAACGCGCCCGCGACCCCGGGAGAGCCGCGTTCGCACCCCGGCTCATACGCCGGCCAGCTCGACGTCGGGGTGGTGGCGGGCGATGTTCCGCTCCAGCAGCCGGGTGGACGCCGCGACGCCGATCCCCTCCACCTCGTCGACGACCGGCAGGCGTCCGTCGGCGGCCTTGAGGTCGACGAGCGCCGCACCCACCGCCGCGTGCGCCGCGAACAGGCACGGCGTGCTGTAGATCGCCACGTCCATGCCGAGCTCGGTGAGCTCGCTCAGCGACAGCCGCGGGGACTTGCCGCCGGCGATCTGGTTGAACAGCAGGGGCTTGCTGCCGACCGCCTCGCGAATCCGCCTGATCCACTCCACGCTGCGGACCCCGTCCACCAGGACGACATCGGCGTCGGTCGCCGCGAGGCGCTCGGCGCGGCGCAGGATGTCCTTCTCCTCCGTCGCGTCCGTGCGCGCCACCACGACCAGGTCCCGGCGGGTCGCCAGCACCATCTCCAGCTTCTCCAGGTACTCCTCCAACGGCAGTACCTGCTTGCCGTCGGCGTGCCCGCAGCGGCGGGGACGCTTCTGGTCCTCCAGGATCACCCCGGAGGCCCCGATCCGCTCCAGTCCCTCCACGACATGGCACGCCACCTCCGGGTCGACGTAACCGTCGTCGATGTCCACCAGCAGGTGCTGCTGGGGGAAGGCGCCGCGCAGCCGCTGCACGAAGCCCACCATGTCCGGCCAGGCGATGAACCCGATGTCGGGCAGGCCGTAGTACGACGCGGCGAACCCGAAGCCGGAGACGAACATCCCGTCGAAGTGCTCGGCGGCCAGCGACGCCGAGTACATGTCGTAGACGCCGATCAACGGCGTCGTGCCCGGCGCGGCGATCTGCGCACGCAACTTGTTTCCGTAGCTCAACGTGACTCCCTTGGATGGTGGCGCCCTCTGAACGGGCGCGGCCCGGGCCGTCCCGATATGGGGACCCTTTACCAAAAGAGGATGGTTCCGGTGCCGAGTCTTGATTCATAGATGACTGGGCCTTTAGTCACTCACGCGGACTAACCCGTTCACCGCAGAAACGTCACGGAAGCGCCGGCCGCGGGCCGTATGGCGGCACCCGCCCCCGCGCACCTCAGGGAGCCGTGTGCAGCGGGAAGTGGCAGGCTGCCGCGTGGGCGACGGCCGGCGGGTCCGGGGCGCGCAGGGGTGGTTCGTGGGTGGCGCACTCGGGGGCCGCGTGCGGGCAGCGGGTGTGGAAGCGGCAGCCCGCGGGCGGATCGAGCGGGCTCGGCACGTCGCCGTGGAGCACCACCCGGGTGGAGGTGCGGGACGGATCGGGGACCGGGTCGGGGACGGCGGACAGCAGCGCGTCGGTGTACGGGTGCCGGGGGCGGTCGTACACCTCCTCGGCCGTGCCCTCCTCGACGATCCTGCCGAGGTACATCACCGCGACCCGGTCCGCGATGTGCTCGACCACGGACAGGTCGTGGGCGATGAAGACATAGGCGATGCCCAGTTCGCGCTGGAGCGAGGTGAACAGGTTGACGATCTGGGCCTGTACGGAGACGTCGAGGGCGGAGACCGGCTCGTCGCACACCAGGATCTCCGGGCGCAGCGCCAGCGCGCGGGCGATGGCGATGCGCTGGCGCTGCCCGCCGGAGAACTGGTGCGGGTAGCGGCCGGCGTGGTCGGGGTTGAGGCCGACGAGTTCCAGCAGTTCGCGGACCAGCCGACGGTGCTCGCCGCGCGGGGCGGCGTCCCGGTGGATCAGGTACGGCTCGCGGACGATCGCCTCGACGGTCATCCGCGGGTCGAGGGACGCGAAGGGGTCCTGGAAGACCAGCTTGATGTGCCGTCGGGCGGCCCGCAGCCGACTGCCGCGCAACGCGTCGAGTCGCTCGCCCATCAGCCGGATCTCACCCGAGGACGGCCGGTCGACGGCCGTGAGCAGCCGCGCGAGGCTGGACTTGCCGCACCCGGACTCGCCGACAAGGCCCAGGGTCTCGCCGCGGCGCAGCTCCAGGTTCACCCGGTCGACGGTCCTGACCTGCCCCGTCCCGCGCCGCAGCAGTCCGCCGCCGACCGGCACCTGCTTGACCAGGTCGCGGACTTCGAGGATCAGCGGTGCGCCGGTCATCCGCCGACCACCTCCTTCCAGTGGTGGCAGGCGCTGGTGTGCAGGGGGGCGACGCCGTGGTGCGGCGGGGCGACCGCGCACGCCTCGCCCGCGTACCGGCAGCGGGCCCGGAACGCGCAGCCGTCCGGCATCGCGGCCGGGTCCGGCGGCGCGCCCTCCAGGACGGCGAGCGGGCGGCCGCGCGAGCCGCGCCGCGGGATCGCGTCCAGCAGCGCCCGGGTGTACGGGTGGGCCGGGCTGCGGTAGAGGTCGCCGGCCGGTGCCTGCTCGGCGACCCGGCCCGCGTACATCACCACCACGCGGTCGGCCGCGTTGGCGACGATGCCCATGTCGTGGCTGATCAGCACCAGGCTGATGGCGTGTTCGGCCTGGAGGTCGGCGAGCAGTTCCAGGATCTGCGCCTGCACGGTCACGTCGAGAGCGGTGGTGGGCTCGTCGGCGATCAGGACCTCGGGGGTGAGGGCGAGGGCCATGGCGATCATGACCCGTTGCCGCATGCCGCCGGAGAACTGGTGCGGGTAGTGGCCGGCGCGCCGGGCGGCGTCGGCGATGCGCACCCGGTCGAGCATGGCCACCGCCTCCCGGGCCGCCTGACGGCGGCTCAGGCCGCGGTGGGCGCGGAAGACCTCGGCGATCTGGAAGCCGACCGGCAGCACCGGGTTGAGCGCGGACAGCGCGTCCTGGAAGACCATGGCGATGTGCCGGCCGCGGATCTTCCGCAGCGCGCGCCGGTCGAGTCGCAGCAGGTCGATGCCGTGCAGCAGGATCGATCCGCCGGTGACGGCCGCGCCCGGCGGCAGGATGCCCATGACCGCGCGCGCCGTCAGGCTCTTGCCGCAGCCCGACTCGCCGACCACGGCCAGCGTCCTGCCGGGCTCGGTGCGGTAGCCGACGCCGTCGACCACGACGCTGCCGGCGCCGGGCCGCCCGGTCCGGCCGGCGAAGGCCACCCGCAGGTCGACGACTTCCAGCGGGGGCGCGGCGGGATCGTATCCGGGGAACCGGGCGAGCGGATGGGTCCGGGCGGTGGGCGGGTCTTCGATGGTGGTCATCGCAGCCTCGGGTCGAACGCGTCGCGCAGGCAGTCGCCCAGCAGGACGAAGCTGAGCACGGCCAGGGACAGGAACAGGGCGGGGAACAGCAGCAGACCCGGGTGGGTGGTGAAGTACTGCTGCGCGGTGTTGAGTTGGACGCCCCAGGAGATCGCGGGGGCGGTCAGGCCGACACCGAGGAAGGTCAGCGACGCCTCCGCGGTGATCACCCCGCCGATGTTGATGCTGGTCAGCACCGCCACCGGCATGATCGCGTTGGGAACGGCGTGCCGCAGCATGATCCGCAGCGGGCCCGCGCCCAGTTCACGGGCGGCGGTGACGTAGTCCAGGCCGCGCACGGCGAGCACCGAGGAGCGCATGATCCGGGTGAGCACCGGCCAGGAGAAGAGCGCGAGGACCAGCGAGACGCTCAGGATGCTGTGCACGCTGAAGGTCTCCAGCACCACGATCATCCCGACCAGCATGGGGAAGCCGAAGAAGACGTCCATCAGCCGGCTGACCAGCAGGTCGAGGAGGCCGCCGAAGTATCCGGCGACCGAGCCGAGGACGACGGCGACGACCAGGGTGAGCGCGGTGGTCAGCAGGCCGATGCTGAGGGAGTCGCGGGCACCGTGGATGACGTTGCTGTAGAGGTCGCAGCCCTGCACGTCGTAGCCGAACGGATGGCCCGCGGTGGGCCCTTGCCCGCTGTGCGCCAGGGAGCACTGGTGCGGATCGCCGTGCCCGAACCAGCCGGCGAAGGCCGACGGCACGGCCGCCATGGCGCACAGCAGCACGACGACGGACAGCGGGAGGAAGAAGCGCGGGCGGCGCAGCAGGCGCCGCAGGGTGCCGCGGTCGGCAGGTCCGCCGGGGGCGGGGGCGTCGGGGGAAGGGGCGGGGGCGTCGGGCCCGGTGTCGGCGGAGGTCCTCCTCCGCAGGGCGCTAGTCAAGGCGAATCCTCGGGTCGAGCACGCCGTAGAGCAGGTCCACGACCAGGTTGACGAATAGGAAGACCAGCACGAGCAGGGTGCTGATGCCCACGACGGTGGGGCCGTCGTGCTGCTGCACGCTCTGGAAGACCTGGTAGCCCAGGCCCGGCAGGTTGAAGATGCCCTCGATCAGGATCGTCCCCGACAGCAGGTAGCCCAGGTTGGTCCCGAGCATGGACACCACGGGCACCAGCGAGGTGCGCAGCACGTGCCGCAGCAGCACGCGGGTGCCGCTGAGTCCCTTGGCGGTCGCGGTGACGACGAAGTCCGCCCCGAGGTTCTCCAGGATGCTCGCCCGGGTCAGCCGGGAGATCTCCGGCACTCCGAGCAGCGCCAGGCACAGCGCGGGCACCAGGTAACTCAGCGGCCAGCCCGCGTCGGTGCCGGACACCGGGAACCAGCCGAGCTTCACCCCGAGCAGGTTCTGCGCCACGTAGGCGGTGATGAAGTACGGCACGCCGAGGATCAGGCTGGACCCGCCGAGCACCGCCAGGTCGCTGGGCCGGCCGGCCCGCAGCGCGGCCAGGCAGCCCAGCGCGATCCCGGCGACCGCCTCGATGACCCAGGTCAGGGCCGCGAGTTTGACCGTGATCGGCCAGCTCGCGGTGATCACCGCGGAGACCGGCGTGTTGTTCAGGTCGATGCCGAAGTCGCCGTGCGCCAGGCCGGTGACGTAGTGCCAGTACTGCACGAGGAACGGGTCGTCGAGGTGGTAGTGCGCCCTGATCGCCGCGGCCGTCGCGGGGGTCACCACGTGGCCGGGGCCGGCCAGCGACTGGACCGGGTCGCCGGGCAGCGCGTAGACCGCGGCGTAGATGACGAAGGTCGTGCCCACCAGCACCGGGACCATCAGCAGCACGCGGCGCAGCAGGTAGCTACCCACACCGGCCCCCTCGCGGCGCGGCGCGGCCGGCCGCGCTCATCGGACGGTGACCGAGGAGAGGTCGACGTCGCCGAGGTAGCCCAGCCGGACCCCGGAGAGCCGTTTCGCGTGCACGGCGCCGCTGACCGGGTAGTACAGCGGGGCCAGCGGCAGGTCCGCCATCGCGGTGCGGCCGGCCTGCCGGGCGAACCGCAGCCCGTCGGCGGTCGTGGTGGCGGCCGCGGCCTTGTCCATCAGGGCGTCGAAGCCGGCGCTCTTGTAGCCGGTGACGTTGGTGCCGGAGCTGCTGCCGAAGAGCTGGTCGTCCTGGGAGTAGATGTTCGGGTAGGCCGCGCCCATGTAGAGCAGGAACGGTCCGGTGGTCTTGTGCGCCAGCAGGTTGGGGTAGATCTGGTCGGTCGGCTGGACCTTCAGCGAGATGGAGGTGATGCCGAGGTTGGTACGCAGCTGGTTGACGATCGCCTCCAGGACGGTCTGGGACTCGGGTTCCTGCTTGGTCCACAGGGTCAGCGAGCCGTGCCAGCCGCCCGCGGCAGCCAGCAACTGCCGTGCCCTGGCGGGGTCGTAGCCGCAGGCGGCGCAGTCGGTGCCGCCCCCGCCGGCGATCACGTCGGGGGCGATGCCCGCGGCGGGCTGGGCATGGCCCTGGAGCAGCGAGTCGACGATCGCCTTGCGGTCGATGGCCAGCGAGAACGCCTGCCGCACCCGCAGGTCGGCGAACCGGCGGTCCCACAGCGGGAAGCCGAGGTACTCCACGGCGGCGGTGGGCGAGGTGACGAGCTGCGCGGCGTACGTCCGGCTCGCCGTCGACAGGTCGTTGCCACTGGCCGTGGCGATGTCGACGGCGCCGGAGCGGAAGCTGGTGAACGCGGTGGCGTCGGTCTGGTAGGTCTTGACGGTGATCTGCGCCGCGTGGCCCTTGGCACCCGGGTAGCCGTCGAAGCGCTTGAGGGTGATCTGCTGCCCGCCGGGGGCCAGTCCGGGCGCCGCGACCTGGTAGGGGCCGTTGCCGATCGGGAGCCGGTCGTAGCCGGCGAGGTTCTTGAAGGCGGCCTTGGGCATCGGGGCGAAGGCGGTGCCGGCCAGCACGTAGGGGAACGTCGACAGCGGCCGGGTCAGGGTCACCTCGAGGGTGTCGGTGCCGGTCACCCGCACGCCGGAGAGCTTGTCGGTGGTGGGTTTGCCGTCGGGCGGGTTGAGCGCGGCGTAGCCCTCGATGCCGGCGAACAGGTAGCCGTTGGCCATGGTGTTGGGCGCGTAGGCGGCGGCGTTCCAGGAGTCGGCGAAGGACTGCGCGGTGACCGGCTCGCCGTTCTGGAACTTCCACCCGGACTTCAGGGTGATGGTCCAGTGCCGCTGGTCGGTGGAGCGCACCGACCTGGCGACGGCGTCGACGACCTTGCCGCTGCGGTCGACCTGGGTCAGCGGGGTCCAGATGGCGTCCGCGACACCGCTGAACCCGGCCCGGCCGGGGGTGAGATGGGCGATGTACCAGGTCGGAACGCCGATCGAGTAGGAGCCGCCGTCGGCTGTCGCGCCGCCGGCCTGCGTCCCTCCCCCGCCGCAGGCGCTCACGGCGGCCAGCGCGCCGACCGCGCACAGGGCCACCGCGGTTCTGCGGCCGGCGCGTCCCGGCCGGCCGGCACGTCCTGGCCGACTGAGACGTCCTGACCGGGTGACACGTCCTGGTCGTGGCGGAGTCATCTCGGGTACCTCCAGGCGCGGTCTGGTTTTCGGGTGAGCCGAGACTGGCCCCCTTACCGAGGCGGCAGCTTTATCGGAGCGGGCAAAAACGCCGCGGCCGCTTTGTCTCGGCGCACATGCCGTACCGCCCGGGGCCGCTCCCCGGGCGATGCCTGGTGCGCCCGGCTGCCCGCCGGGTGTGCCCGGATACTCGCCGAATGCGCCCGCGGAGTGCCCCACACATCCCTCCCGTCCCCCGACGGCGACTGCGTTACGTCACCGGGGCGCGATCCGGCCGGGGCTTGCCAGGGGTGCCTATGATGTGGCGATGCCGAGCACTTCCCGTCCCTCCTCGCAGGTCACCGGCTCGACAGCGCGCGACGAGCCCGCGGGCACGACGCTGCGCCGCCTGCGCGAGCACCTGGGTCCGCTGGTGCTCCAGGTCGAGTGCGCACCGCAGAGTGAGGACGTCCTCATCGGCCGGCAGGTCGTCCACGACCTGTGCGAGCCGGTGCCGGGACAGGCCGACGGCGTGCTGCTGGTCGTGGGCGGCTCGCCGGAGCGCGAGGACTGCCTCGACGCGATCCGGCAGGCCGGCGCCGCCCGCTACAGCGCGGTCGTCGTCAAGTCCCGCGGCGGCGACCTGGCGGCGGCCACCGCGGTGGCCGGCGCCGCGGGCGTCGCCCTGCTGGTGATCCCCGACGACATGCCGTGGCGGCACTTCGACGCGCTGGTCACCGCCGCGACCAGCGCGTCCGGGCCGGCCCAGGACACGTACACCTCGATCGGCATGGGCGACCTGTTCCCGCTGGCCAACGCGATCGCCTACCAGGTCGGCGGGGCGATCACCATCGAGGACCCGCTCGGCCACGTGCTGGCCTACTCCAACCTGCCGCATCAGGAGATCGACGAGATCCGGCGGCAGGGCATCCTGGGCCGGCAGACCCCGGACCGCCCGACCAACCTCGACGAGTACCACCGGGTCATCCGCGCCGACCGGCCCGTGCGCTTCGACATCCCCGACACCAAGCACGTCGACCGGCTGGCGGTCGCGGTGCGCGCCGGGCCGCAACTGCTCGGCCTGCTGTGGGCGCTGGACGGCAACCCGCCGCTCGGCGAGGGCGCGGAGACCGCGCTGGAGGAGGCCGCGAAGGTCACCGCGCTGCATCTGCTGCGGGCCCGCAGCCACCGGGACCCGGACCGGTGGAGCCGCGGCGAGGCGCTGGCGTCGCTGCTGGACGGCGCGGTGTCGGGGCGTACGGCGGCGGCGCAGCTGGGCATCGCGGAGGACACCACCAGTACGGTGGTGGCGTTCGCGCAGGCCGCACCCGAGGAGATGCCCGGTCTCGGCGGCGCCCGGATCGTCGACCTGGTCGGTCTGTACTGCGAGGCGTGGCATCCGCAGGCGCTGTGCACGACGACCGGCGGCCTGGTCTACGCCCTGCTCCCGACCAGGACCGACCCGGGCGCCGAGCGGCGGGTGGTGAAGTTCGCCGAGAACGTGGTCAGCACGGTGCAGCGCAGCGCGGGCCTGGCCCTGCACGTCGGCATCGGGGTGCCCGCGGCCCGGCTCGGCGAGGTGCCGGCCGGCCGGCGCGTCGCGGACCGGGTGCTGCGGGCGCTGACCGGCAGCCCGCAGGCGCCCACGATCGCCACGGTCACCGACGTCCGCAGCCGGGTGACGCTGATGGAGCTGACCGAGCGCGGCGCCCCGTCGGTCGACCTGCCGCCGGGCCCCGTGCAGCGGATCATCGCGCACGACGCGCAGCACTCCACCACGTACGCCCAGTCGCTGCTGGCATATCTGGACGCCTTCGGCGAGGCGATTCCGGCGGCGGCACGGCTGGCCGTGCACGAGAACACCCTGCGCTACCGGGTCCGCCGCATCCAGGAGCTCTTCGACCTCGACCTGGACGACCCCGACACCCGGCTCGTGGTCTGGCTGCAACTGCGGCTGCACCAGATCTCCGGGTGACAGCGGCAGCGCGCCGCGCCGACGCCCCCGGCGCGCTGCCGCTGTCCGCGCCGACAACGCCCCCCGGCTCAATTGCACGGGCCGCACGATTTCCTGACCCCCTCCCCGCGCATACCGTCGCCCGGACAACGCAGCCGAGCCGATGGGGAACCCATGCTGGAACAACCGATCTACGCCCTGACCGACCCGGTACGACTACGTGAACTGGTCGCGGGCCACGGTTGGGCGACCCTGGTCAGCGCCACCGGCCGGGGCGGCCCGGTGGTCTCCCATCTGCCGGTGATCCCCGACCCGGAACCGGACGAGGGCGGGGACGGTGGCGGGGGCGATCTGACGATCGTGGGGCACCTGGCCAGGGCCGACGCCGAGCTGCACGAACTGGGCGCGCACGACGTGGTGGTGATCGTCGAGGGACCCTGCGGCTACGTCTCGCCGAGCAGCTACCGCGCCGGACCGTACGTGCCGACCTGGAACTTCGTCGTCGCGCACCTGCACGGGCGGCCCACCGTGCTGGAGGGCGCGGCGGGCTACCGGGTGCTGGAGCGCACCGTGGAGCACTTCGAGGCCGACCGGCCGGAGCCGTGGCGGCTGGACACCGTGGCGGACTACGCGCGGGAGATCGCCCCGTACACCACGGCCTTCCGGCTGCGGCCCAGCCGGGTGGTCGGCAAGCACAAGCTCAGCCAGGACAAGCCGTACGAGGTCGCGCGGCGGGTGGTCGAGGCCCTGGAGGACGGCGGCCCGCACGGCAACCCGGCCCTGGCCGCGGCGATGCGTCGGGTGCTGGTGCCCGGTGACTGAACCGCAGACCGCCACCGGGACGGCCGCGGGGCAGGCCGCCCGCGTGCTGCTGCGCGATGTCCGGCTCGGCTCCGGCGGGCCGCTCGCGCACCTGATGATCGACGGCGGCCGGATCGCCGCCCTCACCCCCGAGGCCCCCGACGCGCTGGCGCGGACCGCGGACGAGGTGGTGGACGCCGGCGGGCGTACGGTGCTGCCGGGGCTGTGGGACGCGCACGTGCACATGGTGCAGTGGGCCAGCGCGCGGCGCCGGGTCGACCTGTCGGGCGCCGGGTCCGCCGCCGAGGCGGCCCGGACGATGGCCGAAGCCGCGGGTGCCGGGCAACGGGCCCCGGACGAGCCGCTGATCGGTTTCGGCTTCCGTGACGGGTTGTGGCCCGACCGCCCGGAGCCCGCGCTGCTCGCCTGGTCCGACGGCTCGGGCCAGGCCGTCGCCCTGGTCAGCAACGACCTGCACACCGCGTGGCTCAACCAGGCCGCGCTGCACCGCCTCGGCGTGCACGGCCACCCGACCGGGGTGCTGCGCGAGGCGGACTGCCTGGACGCGGTGGCCCGGCTCAGCGCGGCCGATCCGGCGGTCGTCGACCGCTGGGTCGCCGACGCGCTCCGGGCGGCGGCGGCGCGCGGCGTGGTCGGCCTGCTGGACTTCGAGTACGCCGACAACGTCGCCGACTGGACCCGCAGGGCCGGCCGGCAGCCGCTGGACACCCGGGTCGCCTGCGCCGTCTACCCGGCCTACCTGGACCAGGCCATATCCCTGGGCCTGCGCACCGGCGACCGGCTGCCGGGCACCGGCGGCATGGTGCGGATGGGGCCGCTGAAGCTCTTCGTCGACGGCTCGCTCAACACCCGTACCGCGCTGTGCAACGAGCCCTATCCCGGGGTGACCGCAGCCGGGCAGGAGTACGGCATCCTCCAGACCGAACCGGCCGAGTTGCGGCGGCTGATGGCGTACGCGGCGCGGCACGGCATCCACAGTGCCGTGCACGCCATCGGCGACCGGGCCAACACCATCGCGCTGGACGCCTTCGAGGAGGTCGGCTGCCCCGGCCGGATCGAGCACGCCCAGTTGATCGACCGGGCCGACCTGCCCCGCTTCGCCCGGCCGGGGCTCGTGCTCGGCGTCCAGCCCGCGCACGCCGCGGACGACCGCGACATCGCCGACCGCCACTGGGCCGGCCGCACCGAGCGGTCGTTCGCCTACGCCGACCTCGCGCGGGCCGGCGCGCGGTTGCAGATCGGCTCGGACGCGCCGGTCTCGCCGCTCGACCCGTGGCCGGGCATCGCCGCGGCGGTGCACCGCACCGGCGCGGACGGGCGGCCCGAGTGGCACCCCGAGCAGGCGATCGGGGTGCCCGACGCGCTCGCCGCCGCCGCGGCGGGCCGCCGCGCGCTGCGCGTGGGCGATCCCGCCGACCTCGTGGTCACCGAGTACGACCCGGCCCTGCCGGCCCCGCACGACCTGCCCGCCATGCCGGTCTTCTGCACGCTGCTCGCTGGGCGGTTCACCTACCGGGCCGACCGGGAGCCGCTGCCGGCGCCGGCGCCGGCCGGGTAGCGACCGGGCGGGAGGGGGCGGGAACAGCGGCCGTCCGGTGGCATCCACCGGGCGGCTGTCCGCCTGTCGCGCACCGCCGGGTGTGGCGCCGGGCAGCATGACGGAGGGGCCGCGGGACATGGTCCCGCGGCCCCTGGCCCGTTCACCCGCCCGACGCGGTGGGCGGTCAGCCGAGTTGAACCTCGGCGCGGGCGGTGCCCGCACGGGGGTGCCGGGCGGTGACGGCGACGACGGTCCCCGCGGGGGCCCGGACCGTCCACTCCACCGCGGTCAGGTCGGGGGTGCCCGGGTCATGCCCCCACCAGGTGGTGGACGACAGGGTGCCGCTCCTGCCCTCCAGCTGGCCGAGGCGTTCGACGCGCTCGCCGGTGACCGGTTCCGCGCCGTCGGGCAGCGTGATCTCCGCGGACAGCTCCCCCGCCACCCCGCGCTCGAGCGCGGTCCTGGTGACGTACGTGGGCAGCCAGCCGGTGTTGCCGACGACCAGCCGGACCCGGTGCACGTCCGGCGCGAGCCGGGTCGCGGTCAGCCGGCGCACCTCGATCCGCGGCGAGGCCAGGGCCTGGAAGATCACCCACTCGGTGTGCGGGGCGACTTCGGCCTCGATTCGGTCCATCGGCGGGTTGTACCAGTAGTTGATCATGTCCCAGCCGCCCAGCTCCACCGGTCCGAGCTGCGGGTGCGTGAAGGGGTACCAGGAGACGAAGCCCTTGCCGTCGAGTTCGGCGTCGCTCCACTTGATCATCCGCAGGTCGTCCTCCACTGGGTGGTCGATCAGCCAGCGCGAGGCGTGGTACGACTCGATGCCGGCCGCCCGCTGCGGGCTCCAGAACTCCGTGATCCAGGCGAAGATGCCCAACTGGTGGTAGTACCAGCCCAGTTGGCCGCCGCGGAAGTCGGCGGCCGGGTCGTGCTTCAGGTCCTGGAAGGACATGACGTCGTACCCGGTCAGCTCGGCCGCCTTGGCGCCGAACACGTCGTAGACATGCTGGTCGGGGCCGGCCAGCCGGATGCCGGCGTTCATCGGCGGGCACAGGTGCAGGCCGCCGAAGGTGTGGCAGGTGACCCAACCGGTGATGTTCGGACGGTCGGTGACGGCGCGCAGCACCGCCTGCGTCTCGGGCTCGGAGCCGGGGAACGGCCCGGCGTTGCGCGGCAGCGCGGGCGCCGCCTCCCAGTCGGTCGGCAGGTTCTGGCCCAGGTCCAGGCCCTCGACCGGTTCCGCGACCTCGACGACGTCGCCGCGGTAGCCGGTGATGTCGCCCTCCTGGAAGAGCCGGAAGTAGTCGCCGCCGACCTCGTCGGGTTCGCGCGGCACCAGCAGCCGGGGCTCGTCGGGGTGGGTCTTCCACGGCCCGTCGGCGTCGCGCACCCGCATGAACAGCGCCCGGCCGTCGCCGTCGACGTCCCGCAGTTGCAGGCCCGGATCGGCGTCCGGGCTCGGGTGCGGGCGCACGCTGGAGCGGATGAAACGGCCCTCGGCCATGGCGTGTTCGTGCCCGTCCGGGTTGAGCCGCGGGACGACGTAGACCGCGCGGGTGTCCAGCAGCCTGGTCACCCGCTCGTCGGTCCCGTAGCCGGTCAGCAGCCGGTGCACCAGGTGCAGGGCCGCGAAGCAGGACGACCACTCGGTGCCGTGGATGCCCGCCTCGACGAAGTGGGCCGGCTTCTCGTCGGCCGGGCCGGTCGCGGTGTTGGTGAGAGTGACCAGCCAGATGTCGCGGCCCTCCCACGAGCGGCCCACGCTCTCCAGCGCCGCGAGGTCGGGACGGCCGTCGGCCCAGTCCCGCAGCAGCGCGGTCAACTCGTCGTGGACGTAGAACCTGTCGAACATCAGCGGGCGGATCATGGGGCGAGTCCTCGCAATCGCACGGCGGCAGCCTGGCAAGCGCGGCCAGTCTGCGCGCGGCCCGCGCCCGGTGCTTTGGGCGGGCGGCCAATGTTTCCCGGCCGAGTTCTCGTCCGCCGCCAATCACGGGGGACCGGCCCGGCGGCCACAGTGCTCCATGACCCGAGCACGCGAATGACCGTGGTCATTCTCCCTGTTTGCCGGCCGGGCCGGGTAGGGCACTCCCCCCGGCCGAGATTGGACCCGCGCATGACTGCGACAGCGGACCTCGGCACGGCCGAGATCCACCATCAGCACCGCGATGTGACCGGCGGCTGGCTGCGACCGGCGACCTTCGGCGTGGTGGACGGCCTGGTGTCGAACTTCGCCCTGGTCGCCGGCGTCGTCGGCGGCGGCGCCGGCACCCACACCGTCCTGCTCACCGGTCTGGCCGGCCTCACCGCCGGGGCCTGCTCGATGGCCACCGGCGAGTTCGTCTCGGTGTCGTCCCAGAACGAGCTGGCGCAGGCCGAGATCGCCCGCGAGCAGCACGAACTGGCCACCAACCCGGCCGGGGAACTGCGCGAACTGACCCTGGCCTACCAGGCGAAGGGCGTACGGCAGGAGCTGGCCGAGGAGGTCGCCCGGGCGCTGACCGCCGAGCCCGACGTCGCCTGGCGCGTGCACGTACGCGAGGAGCTGGGCGTCGACCCGGACGACCTGCCCTCCCCCTGGTCGGCGGCGGGGTCCTCGTTCGCCGCCTTCGCGCTGGGCGCCCTGGTCCCGCTGCTGCCGTTCGTGCTCGGCGCGTCCGGCCTGGTGCCCGCGCTGCTCGCCAGTTCGGCGGGGCTGGTCGTCACCGGCGCGCTGACCGCGAAACTCACCGCGCGCTCCGGGTGGTTCGGCGCGAGCCGGCAACTCGTGCTCGGCGGGCTGTCGGCCGCGGTGACCTTCGGGGTCGGGCTGCTGGTCGGCACGGGGGTGTCCTGACCGATGGCGACGACGGACAGCCCGTGGGGCGAGGCCGCGTACCACCGCCCGCTGCACGCGGTGGCGCTGGTCAAGCAGGTGCCGCTCGGCGACCACCCGGGCGACCTGGACGACAGCGGGCGCCTGCGCAGGGACGGTTTCGCGATGGAGCTCAACCCGTGGTGCCGCCGTGCGGTGACCCGCGCGGTGCAACTCGGCCGGGGCAGCGGCGGCCGCACCACGGTCGTCACGATGGGGCCGCCCGCCGCCGCCGACGTCCTGCGCGAGGCGCTGGCCTGCGGCGCGGACGAGGGCCTGCACGTGTGCGACCCGGCGCTCGCGGGCGCGGACACCCTGGTCACCGCGAAGGCCCTGGCCGCCGCCGTACGGAGCCTGGGCCCGGTGGACCTGGTGCTGACGGGGCACAGCACGCTGGACGGCGGCACCGGCGCGGTCGGGCCGATGGTCGCCGCGCTGCTCGGCCTGCCGTTCGCCGGGCCGGCGCTGTCGATCGAGGCGGTCGGCGGTGACGGGCTGCGCGCCGTACTCCAGCTCGACGCGGTCACCGAGACCGCCGAACTGGCGCTGCCCGCCGCGCTCGCGGTGGCGGAGCGCTCCTGCCGGCCGGCGAAGGCCCCGCCGGCCGCCTGGCCCGCCGCGCCGCAGATCCGCGTCCTGACGCTGGATCAGTTGACCGGCGCCCAGCCGGGGGCCGCGAGTCCCACCCGGGTGCACCGGGTGGAGCGTGTGGCGGCGACCCGCCGCCCGGTGCTCGTGTCTGGCAGCCCGGCGGAACAGGCCGCACAGGCCGTCGCGCTGATCACCGCACGGTTGGCGGCGGCCGACGGCTCCGGCGGCTCCTCGGCCGTCGAGGCCGGTACGTACGCGGGAACCGCCGGGCCGGGGCGTCCCGTTGCCGACCGGCTCGGCCCGGCGGCGGCAACCGGCCTCGCGGCAAAGGGTGTTGCGGCAACCGGCGTCGCGGTTGTCGGCGTCTCGGCACCCGATCCCGCGGCGCCGTCCGCGACCGCCGGCGGACCCGGGCGTACGGCCGTCACCCGCCGGGCGGCGGACCCGTACCCCGCCGGCCTCCCCGGGCCCGCCGTCCTCGCGGTGACCGGCAGCCCCGAGACGGGCGGGCGGGCGCTGATCGGCGAGGCCGCGAGGATCGCGCGGCGGATCGGCGGCCACGTGCTGGCCGTCACGCCGGCCGCGGACCCGGAACAACTCCGCGACTGGGGCGCCGACGCGGCACTGCGGCTCACCGGCGGCGACCCCCGCCCCGCCGCGGCGGCGCTCGCCGGCCGGCTGCGCGGCTCCCGCTCGCCCTGGGCCGTGCTGGGCGGCGCCTCCGCCTGGGACCGCGAGGTCCTGGCCCGCCTCGCGGTGCACCTGGACGCCGGGCTGCTCTCCGACCTGACCGCCACGTCGGTACACCCCGACGCCCGCGGCCGGCTCCGCCTGGTGGGCGGCAAGCCGTCGGGCAACGGCACGCTCGCCGAGGTCGGCAGCGACGGTGTCCCGCAGATCGCCACGTTGCGGACCGGCTCGCTGACCGTGCGGGCCGGGCAGGCCGGCCCCGTCGCGAGCCCCACCCGGATCACCGCCCAGATCACCGCCCCGATCCCCGTCGTGACGCTGGACGTGCCGGCCGATCCGCTGCTGCGGCGCTCGGACCGGCGCACCGAGGACGACTTCGACGCGGTCGAGCGTGCGGCCACGGTCATCGGCCTGGGCGCGGGCGTCGCTCCGGACCACTACGCGGAGGTCGAGCCGCTGCGGGCCCTGCTCGGCGCGGAGTTCGCCGCGACCCGCAAGGTGACCGACGCCGGCGCCCTGCCGCACTGCCGCCAACTGGGCGTCACCGGGCGGAACATCGCCCCGCGGCTGTACGTGGCGCTCGGCGTCTCCGGCAGCCCGCACCACCTGGCCGGTGTGGAGCGCGCGCACACCGTCCTCGCGGTCAACCGCGATCCGGACGCGGCGGTGTTCGCCCACTGCGACATCGGCATCGTGGCCGACTGGCGGGACGTCCTGCCCGCGCTGACCGCCGCGTTCACGCGGGTGCCGGCCGCCGCGTCCACGCCCGAGGCCAGCACCGTCTGAGGCCCGTCGCCTTCAGCAGCGGCCACCGGCCCGATGCCCCCTGCTCTTTCCGTCCCATCCGCCCCGTACCGGGGCCCGAACCATGGAGCCAACCGTGATGCCCTGCCCCCTCACCACCCGTGCCCACCCACGCGGAGGTGGTCGTCCATGAGCGGCCTCGTCCTCGTTCTCACCGTCTTCCTGGCGTGTGCCGTCGAAGCGGTCGAGGCGCTGACCATCGTGCTGGCCGCCGGCACCAGCCGGAACTGGCGCTCGGCGCTGCAAGGCAGCGCGGCGGCGCTGGTCACCCTCGCGATCGTGGTCGCCGCGCTCGGCCCCGCGATCGGGATGATCCCCTTCGAGGCGCTGCGACTGGTGGTGGGCGCTCTGCTGCTGGTCTTCGGGCTCCAGTGGCTCCGCAAGGCCATCCTGCGCGCCTCCGGCCACAAGGCCCTGCACGACGAGGCCGGCGCCTACGCCAAGGAGGTCGCGGCGGCCGGCGCCGCGGCGGGCGGAGGACGCGGCATCGTCACCGACTGGTACGCCTTCACCCTGTCCTTCAAGGGGGTCTTCCTCGAAGGGCTCGAAGTCGCCTTCATCGTCGTGACCTTCGGCAACAACCAGGGCAGCGTGCCGCTGGCGGCGCTCGGCGCGGCGGCCGCGGTGGTCGCGGTCACCGGTGTCGGCCTCGCGGTCCGCGCGCCGCTGGCCCGGGTGCCGGAGAACTCGATGAAGTTCGCCGTCGGCATCATGCTCACCGCCTTCGGCGTCTTCTGGTCCGCCGAGGGCGCCGGGGTCGACTGGCCCGGCGCCGACGCGGCCCTGCTGGTCCTCGTGCCGGTCATCGCGCTGCTCGGCCTCGGCACCGCCGCGCTGCTGCGCCGCACCGACACCGCGGCACCCCCTGCCGCGGCCACCACCGTTCCGCCGGCTCCGGCGGCGAAGGGAAGCATGCCGTGAAGTGGATTCGCTCGTTCGCGCTGTTCTGGTACGACTTCGTCGTCGGCGACGACTGGCGGGTCGCGGTCGGGGTGGTGGTGGCGCTGGGCGCGACCGCCGGCCTGGTGCACGGCGCCGGTGTGAACGCCTGGTGGCTGCCGCCGGTCGCGGTCGCGGTCCTGCTCGGCCTGTCCCTGCGCCGCGCGGTGGCGGCGGCCCGCTGACGCGAGGGGGCCGGGGCAGGGATGCGCGTCCCTGACCCGGCCCCCGGCACCTGAGGCCGTACGTCCGAGGTGCGGGCCGTCCCGCGTGCGGCCGTCCCGTCTGCGGGCGACCCGCGAGAGGCGGCTACTCGCCGCCGCCGACCGCGAGCAGGTACAGCTTGCCGGAGTCGGAGCCCTGGTCGTCGGGGTTCTGGACGGGGACGTTGATGGACGCGCTGACGGTCTTGGAGTGGGTCTCGTTGGGCGGCGTGATGACCATCGTGGTGAACGTGTAGCCGCTGCCGCCGCTGTTGTTGAAGGGGTAGTACAGGACGAAGTCGGTCCCCTCGCCGGGGGCCAGCTTGACGGTGGGCACGTCGCCCCCGCTGTGGCGCGGGACGCTGACGGAGTCCGAGCCGTTCTTCAGGTCGACACCCGCGAAGCCGTGCATCGTGCAGGAGCCGGAACCGGTGTTCTTGAGGTGGACCAGTTCCATGCCCTCCCCCGAGATGCCGTGCTCGGCGGAGATGGCGAGGTTCGAGGTCATGCACATGCTGCCGGACCCCGACCCCGACCCGGAGTTCGAGGAGCCGGAGCCGCCGCCCGTGCTGCTGCCGCCGGTGGAACCGCCGTTGGAGCCGCTGGAGGAACCGCCGCTGGAGGAGGTGTCCTGGCCGGGCGCGGAGCTGGGCGCCAACGTCTGGCCGGAGTCGCTGGACGACGAGGTCGCCCCGGCGGTGTCGGACGACGTCGGTCCGGAGGCGCTGGAGTCGTCGGGGCCGCAAGCCGTCAAGGACAGTCCGGCGGCCACGGCGACCAGAGCGATGACCGAGAGCCTCTTGCTGCTGCGCATTGCCACTCCGTAGATCGGATGCCGGCCCGCACGGTGCGGACCCTTCTGCGTTCATGGAGTTCCGCGGCACCCGAGCCGGTTGCCCGCGGCCATGACCGCGACAACCCCGTGACATGGAGGGATCATGATCGCGACACACGCCACGCGCCGGCCGCATCCCCCATGGGCCCTCCACCCACGGCCGGCATGCTGAGCAATCAGTTCTTCGACGCTGCCCCGTCAGGCGGCGCTGCCGTCCCTAGCTTCTGCCGTATGGGCAGCTACCACGAGATGGATCAGGTATGGCCGCGTACGGCCGGTCGGACGGACGGCGAACTGCGGGTCGGCGGCATCGGGGTCGGTGAACTCGCCGCGCGCTTCGGTACACCGGTCTACGTTCTCGACGAGGACGACTTCCGGGCCCGGTGCGCCGCATGGACGGCCGCGTTCCCGACGGGTGACGTCCACTACGGCGGCAAGGCGTTCCTGGCCCCGGCCCTCGTCGGCTGGTTGCGGGAGCTGGGCCTGTCGCTGGACGTGTGCACCGGCGGCGAGCTGGCGGTGGCCCGGCTGGGGGGCATGCCTCCCGAGCGCGTGGTCTTCCACGGCAACAACAAGTCGGTCGCCGAGCTCCGGGCCGCAGTGGAGTGGGGCATCGGCTGCATCGTCGTGGACTCCTTCCACGAACTGGAGCGCCTGGCGGACCTGGTGCGGGCCGGCGGCGCCCGGCAGCCGGTCATGATCCGGGTGAAGCCGGGGGTGGACGCGGACACGCACGCGGCGTTGGCGACGGGCGGTGAGAACACCAAGTTCGGGCTGTCCATGGCCTCGGGCGAGGCGGCCGAGGCGGTACGCCGGGTGCTGGCCACGCCGGGCCTGGAACTCGTCGGCCTGCACTCGCACATCGGCTCGCAGATCTTCGACCTCGGCTCCTTCACCACCGCGGCCGAGCGCATGGCGCGCTTCCTCAAGGAGGTCGAGGCCGAGCACGGGGTCCGCATCGCCCGGCTGGACCTCGGCGGCGGCCTCGGCGTCCCCTACCTCCCGGGCGGCGAGCCGGCCCCGACACCCGCCGAACTCGCCGACGTGCTCCGGGTGGCGGTGCCCGAGGACGTGCGGCTGGCGGTCGAGCCCGGCCGGTCGATCGCCGCGCCGACGACGGTCGCGGTCTACGAGGTCGGCACGGTGAAGGGACACTACGTCAGCGTCGACGGCGGCATGAGCGACAACCCCCGTCCGGCCACCTACGGTGCCGCGTACACCGCGGTCCTCGCCTCCCGGGCCGGTCAGGCCCCGCCGCGGACGTTCACGATCGTCGGCAAGCACTGCGAGAGCGGGGACGTGCTGGTGCACTCGGTCGAGCTGCCGGGCGACATCCGGCCGGGCGACCTGGTCGCGATCCCCTGCTCCGGCGCCTACCAGCGGTCGGCGGCCGGCAACTACAACCAGGTCCCCCGGCCGCCGGTGGTCGCCGTGCGCGACGGTGCGGCCCGGACCCTGGTCCGCCGCGAGACGCAGGAGGACCTGCTCAGCCTGTTCGTGTGACATGCGCTGCGCGCGCGACGCGAACTGTCGCTGCGATGCGCGCTGTTCGTGTGACGCGCGCTGTTCGTGTGAAGCGCGCTCGCCATCCGCGCGAAGCGGCCGGCCCGACGGGATCGACTGCCCCGTCGTACCGGCCGCTTCGGCGTGCCGTCACTCCCGCGGATCGGTCAGCGGCTGGTCGAGGAAGGTCAGGGTCCTGCCGTCGGCGTCCAACCGGGCCCGCACCCCGACCGGGTAGGTCTGCATCTGCGTGTTGTGGCCGATGTTCACCCCGGCCAGCACCGGAACGCCCAGGTCGCCGAAGCGCTCGGCCAGCATCCGGTCGATGTGCTCGGGGTCCCCGCACTCGGTGAACGTGCCGAGGATGATCCCGGCCACGCCGTCGAGGTAGCTGGTGGCGCGGCGGATCTGGGTGATGATCCGGTCCATCCGGAAGGGCAGTTCGTCGACGTCCTCCAGGAACAGGATCGCGTCCCTGGCCGGATACGACGTGTCCGTGCCGAGGCTGGCCGCGATCAAGGTGGCCGTCCCGCCCAGGGTCAGCCCCTCGGCGACGCCGGGCACCAGCGTCCGTGCTCCCGGGAAGCTCAGCTCCTTCACGTCGGCCGGCGTGTAGAGCAGCTTCATCAGCTCGGTGAAGTCGTACTCCTGCGGACCCTCCCAGAAGCCGCCGCAGGCCACCATCGGCCCGAACAGCGACACCCAGCCCAGTTTGACGGCCAGCGCCTCCAGCAGCGCGGTCACGTCCGAGTAACCGACCACGACCTTCGGGCGGTTCGGGTCGATCCGGCTCCAGTCCACCAGCTCCAGCGTGCGCTGCGAGCCGTAGCCGCCGCAGGCGAGGAACACGGCGGCGTACTCGGGGTCGGTCAGTGCGCGGGTCAGGTCGCCGGCCCGCAGCGCGTCGTCGCCCGCCAGGTAGTCGTACATGCTCCCGGCGTCGCGGGCCGATCCGAAGACCTCCGGCACCAGGCCCACGGACCGCATGGCCGCCAGCCCCGACTCCAGGTGGTCCTGGTTGTCCACGGGCGAGCTGGCGCAGATCACGGCGACGGTGTCGCCGGGCTTCAACCCGGGCGGGCGAAGCAGAGTCATATCTTCTCCAGGGATGTCGAACCGAGCAGATGGCAGGCGGCGCAGGAGGTGTCCGGCGCCAGCACCGGCAGTTCACGGCGGTCGCAGGCGGCCGTGGCGCGGTCGGCCGGCGAGGCGCCGGCCCAGCGGGTGCACCGCGGGTGGAAGCGGCAGCCGGACGGGATCGCGGTCGGGTCCGGCGGCTCACCGGTCAGCAGGGTGGGGCGCCAGTCCTCGGCACCGGTCGGCACCACCGACAGCAGCGCCTTGGTGTAGGGGTGTTGCGGCCGCAGCAGGACCTCCTCGACGGTGCCCTGCTCGACCACCCGGCCCAGGTACATCACGGCCACCCGGTCGGCGATGTTCCAGGCCAGGCCGAGGTCGTGGCTGACCACCAGGGCCGACAGGCCGAGATCGTCGCGCAGCCGCAGCGTGAGCGCCAGGATCTCCCCGCGCACCGAGGCGTCCAGCGACGCCACCGGCTCGTCCGCGACGATGACCGACGGGTTCAGCGCCAGCACGCCGGCGATGACGACGCGCTGCTGCTGCCCGCCGGACAGTTCGTGCGGGTAGCGGCCGAAGAAGTCCTCCGGCGGGCGCAGTCCGGCCCGGGCCATCGCGTCGTGCACGGTGAGCGGCAGCCCGTCGGTGAGCCCGTGCAGCCGCGGGCCCATGGCCACGGCGTCGTAGACGTTCTGCTTCGGGTTGAGGGCGCCGCCCGGGTCCTGGAGGACCAGTTGGGTGTGGCGGCGGTACGCCTTGAGGCCCTTGGCGGTGTAGTCCAGCGGCGTGCCGTCGTAGCGCACCTCGCCGCCGGTCGGCTTCACCAGGCCGACCAGCGAGCGGGCCAGGGTGGACTTGCCGCACCCGGACTCGCCGATGAGCGCGACGATCTCGCCCTTGCCGATCCGCAGGTTGACGCCGTCCACCGCGCGGGCCGGGGCGCGGCCGCGGGAGGCCGGGTAGACCACCGAGAGGTCGCGGACCTCCAGCGCGGGCGTGGACCGGTCGGGGCTGGAGCTGGGTCCCGGACTGGTGCTGGGGCTGGGGTCACGGGTCACCGCGCACCTCCGTGGTCGGGCCGGACGCGTACGCACGCGGCGGAACGGCCGGGCCCGGCCGGCCACAGCAGCATCTCCTCGGTGCGGCAGGAAGGCAGCGCCTCGGAGCAGCGCGCGGCGAAGGCACAGCCCGTGCCGGCCTCCGAGGGCCGGGGCGGGTCGCCCGCGAGGCCGACCGGCGCGCGCCGTGAGGCCGGGTCCCCGATGGTCGGGAAAGCCCGTGACAGCGCCCGGGTGTAGGGGTGTTCCGGCTGCTGGAGCACCTGCTTGGACGGGCCGAGCTCGACGATCCGGCCCGCGTACATGACCGCCAGCCGGTCGCAGGTGTGCGCCAGCAGCGACAGGTCGTGCGTGATCATGATGACGGAGATCCGCGACTCGCGGACCCGCTCGGCCAGCAGCTCCAGGATCTGCGCCTGGACCATGACGTCCAGTGCGGTGGTCGGCTCGTCGGCGATGATCAGGTCCGGGCGGCACGCCAGGGCCATGGCGACCATCACGCGCTGCCGCTGGCCGCCGGAGAACTCGTGCGGATAGCTGCGGACGCGCCGGGACGGGATGCCGACGCTGTCGAGCAGTTCGGCGGCACGGCGCTCGGCGTCCTTCACCCGGGCCCTGTCGTGCAGCACCATCGGTTCGACGATCTGGTCCAGCACGGTGCGCACCGGGTTCAGCGCGCTCATCGCGCCCTGGAACACCACCGACGCACCGGCCCAGCGCACCGCCCGCAGCCGGGCCCAGCTGGTGGTCAGCAGGTTCTCGCCGCGGAACAGCACCTCCCCGCTGACCTTCGCGGAACGGTCCTGCAGGCGCAGCAGGCTCAGCGCCATCGTGGACTTGCCGCAGCCGGACTCCCCGGCGACACCGAGGGTGTCGCCGGCGGAGAGGGTGAAGTCGACGCCCCGCACGGCGGGGACGAACCGGTTCCCCTGGCGGTAGGCGACCTGGAGGTCGCGGACCTCCAGCAGGGGTGGGTCGGCGGTGGCGGCGGCGTCGGCCGCCGCCGCGGTCTGGGCGGTCACTTGTTCTCCATCCGCGGGTCGAGCACGTGTTCCACGGCGCGGCCGGTGAGCGTGAAGCCCAGCACCACCACGAGGATCGCCAGGCCCGGGGGCAGCAGGTACCACCACGCGTCGGCGGTGAACGCGCCGTTGAAGAAGGCGTCGTTGAGCATCTCGCCCCAGGTGACGCTGGCCGGGTTGCCGAGGCCGAGGAAGGTGAGCGTGGCCTCCGACAGCAGTGATCCGGCGACCGTCAGGGTGCTGGAGACCAGGATCAGCGGCATCACGTTCGGCAGCACCTGGCGCACCATGATCTGACGGTCGCCGGCCCCCAGCGCGCGGGCCCGTTCGACGAACGGCCGCGCCTCGACGGCGAGGGTCTGCGCCCGCACCAGCCGCGCGGTGGCGGTCCAGGAGGTGGCCGCGATGGCGATGGTGATCGACGTCTCGCCCTGGCCCAGCACGGCCGCCAGCGAGATCGCCAGCGGCAGGCTGGGCAGCGCGATGAACCAGTCGGTGACGTGCATCAGCGCCCGGCCGACCACGCCCCCGTAGTGGCCGGCGACGATGCCCACCCCGGCGCCGATGACGACGGTCAGCGCGGTGGCGATGATGCCGATCCGCAGCGACTCCCGCGAGCCCCAGATCAGCAGCAGCAGGACGTTGCGGCCGGCCAGGTCGGTGCCGAGCGGGTAGTGCGCGCTGGGCGCGGCGAGCAGCGGTCCGTCCACCTTGGTGACGTCCAGCTGGTCGGGGCCGATGAACAGCGGTGCGAACAGCGCCAGCAGGGAGAACAGCAGCAGGACCGCGAGCCCGGCCACTCCGGCGGGGCGGCGGATGAAGGCTTTGCCGAAGCGGCGTGCTCCGGCGAACCTGACCGGGACGGCCGAGGCGACGTCCTGCGCGGTGACGATCTGCGCGGCCGTCACTGGGCGCGCACCCGCGGGTCGAGGAACCGGTAGGCGAGGTCCGCCAGCAGATTCATGATGATCACACTCGCACTGAAGACGATGAAGGTGCCCTGGAGCAGCGGCAGGTCGGGAATCTTGAGCGCCTCGTAGGTGAGGTCGCCGAGGCCGGGCCAGGAGAAGACCGCCTCGACCGTGACCGCGCCGCTGATCAGCGTGCCGAGGTGCATGAAGATCATGGTCACCGAGGGCAGCAGGGCGTTGGGCAGCGCGTGCCGGCGGCGTACGGCGTCGTCGGTGAGGCCCTTGGCGCGGGCGGTCAGCAGGTAGGGGCTGCCCTTCTCCTCGATGATCGAGGACCGCATGATCGTCACGTACTGGGCGTAGACGACCAGGACCATGGTCAGCGCCGGCAGGACCAGGTGCTTGGCGACGTCCACGTAGTGCGTCATCCCGGTCTGCGGCAGGGTCGGGTCGCTCATGCCGCCGACCGGCAGGAAGCCGTGGATCGGGCCGATCCCGACGCTGCACACCATCAGCAGGATCATGCCCAGCCAGAAGGTCGGCACCGACCACAGGGTGAGCGCGGTGGAGGAGGTGATCCGGTCGAACCGGCTGCCGGCCCGCCAGCCGCTGCGCTGGCCGAGCCACAGCCCGAGCAGCACCGAGATGGCGAACGACGTGCCCATCAGCAGCAGGGTCGGGCCCAGACGGTTCATCGCCAGCGACGCCACCGACTGCCGGTACTCCCAGGAGTAGCCGAGCCGCCCGTGCAGCGTGTCGTTGACGAAGTCCAGGAACCGCTGCCACATCGGCTTGTCCAGGCCCAGCTGGACCCGCAACTGGGCGAGTTGGGCCTGGCTGACCGGGCGGCCGCGGGTCATGGTGCGCACCGGGTCGGACGGCATCACGTTGAACAGCACGAAGCCGATGACCAGGGTGACCGCGAAACTGACCACCGCGGCCGCGAGCTTGCCGACGAGGTAGCCGCCCCACGCCGTCCGCAGCGAGCGCCGCGGCTTCGGGGCGGACAGCGGCACTTCGAGGGCCGGTTCGGCCACGGCGTCGGGGCTACTCACGGTCGTCGGCCCCCGCCCGGCGCCGGAGGACGACGGCACCCGCGCCGACCACGATCACGGCGGCGGCGATGCCGAGCCCGATACCCAGACCGCCCGACGACGAGGAGCCGCCGTGCTCCACCGGTGTCGCCTTCAGATACGTCCAGAAGGAGTTCTGCGCCGGGTAGAAGCCCTGGGCGTCCGGCTTGCCGACCCTCTCACCGGTGACCTTCGAGGAGGAGGCGGTCTTCTGCGTCTGGTTGTAGAGCATCACATCCACGTCGGCGTCGTAGAGGATCTGCTGCATCTGCCCGACGACCTTCACCCGCTGCGCCGGATCGAACAGGCTCTGCTGGCGTGCCTGCAGCTTGTCGTAGGCGGGATCGCAGAAGAACGCGTCGGTGTTGCCGCCGTTGCCCTGGTCGTTGGGAAGCGTGGCGCAGCTCTGGATGCCGAGGAGGTAGGTCGGGTCGGGGCCGGTGGTCCACGCGTCCATCAGCATGTCCCAGTCGCCCTTGCCCAGGTCGCTGTTGAGCGCGGACATGCTCATCGGCTCCAGCTTCACCTTGATACCGATCGCCTTGAGCCAGCCGGCCAGGTACGGGGCGATCGACGCGTCGGTGGCGTCGTCGGAGTGAATGCCCAGCCGCAGGTCCAGCGGCTTGCCGGTCTTCGGATCGATCCGGATTCCGTCCGAGCCGCGCTTGTAGCCGGCCTTGTCCAGCAGCTGGTTGGCCCGGGCCGGGTCGTAGCCCTGCCGCTCGCCGGCAGACGGCTTCCACACCCACTGGGACCAGGCCGGCGGCAGGTAGCCCTCCCCGACGGTGCCGTAGCCGTCGACGACCTTCTTGACCAGCGTCTGCTTGTCGATGCTCAGGGCGATCGCGCGGCGCAGCCGCGGGTCGCTCAGCGCCGGGTTCCCGGTGCCGATCGGCTTGCCGCTGCGGGACTTGGCGCCGGGGTTGATCTCCAGCCCGGTCCAGCCGTTGCCGACCGTCTGCGCGGTGTCGACGCCGGTGACGTGCGTCAGCGACTTGAACTCGGTGGAGTTGATGACGCCGCCGGGGATGTAGTCGAGCTGGCCCGACCGCAGCGCCGCGACGGCACTGTCACTGGTCTTGTAGAGCTGCTCTATCAGGTGGTCGTACTTCGGCGCGCCCAGCACGAAGGACTTGTTCGCGTCGAGCGTGGCGTACTGACCGGTCTTGTAACCGGTGAGCGTCCAGGGGCCGTAGCCGACCACCGGGTAGGAGTCGTTCTTGTAGTCCTTGAGATCGGCGACGTGCGACTTCCAGATGTGCTCCGGCACGATCGGGATGCCCTCGACCGGGATGCTGACGTAGTTCAGGTTGGACTGGGGCTGCTTGGTCCTGATCACCAGCGTGGTGGGGTCGGGCGCGGTCACCGACTGGAAGCCGGACACCAGCGTGCCGTTGGCGGTGCCGGCGATCTCGTCGGTCATGATCAGGTGGAACGTCCAGGCCGCGTCCTCGGCGGTGAGCGGCTGCCCGTCGCTCCACTTCAGGCCGTCGCGGATCTTGAAGGTCCAGGTGAGGTGGTCCGGCGAGACGTTCCAGGACGTGGCGAGGTAGGGGCTCGGCTTGCCGCTCTGGTCGATGGTGGTGAGCGACGGGTAGATGGCGCCGAAGAGGTCGAGCGAGCCGTTGAAGTAGGCCAGGAACGGATTGAGGGTGTCCACCCCCGAGCTGTCCATGGCGACGCTCAGCGTCGTCCCGGACTTGGTGCTCGGGGACGCGGCACCCGCGGAGGTCGTCAGGCCGGCCGGGCCGGCCAGGAGGATGCCGCTGACTGCGGCCACGGCCAGGGCCGCACGCAGTCTGCGGGGTGTGCGCAAAACCATCTCGGGTCTCCGTTGCTGGGGAGGGCAGGGGACGGTGCCGCCTCGGGCGAGTGCTCGGGACCGGTCAGAGGGTGACTGACCGGCACGCTCGCGTTGAAGCCGGGTTTCGTCGGTGCGTACGCGGTCGCCGGCGGCGGCGCCGAACACGTAATGCCGGGGGTCGAGGTCGACGCGGGTGCGGCCGACACGACATCGGACCCGAACTGCCGAGGGGTGCGGGCCTCGGCCTTGACCGCCTGGTCGGGCGGAGCGGGCGGACGGGCGTCACGCGCTGCGGGAGCGCCTGCCGCGCCGCCTTCCGTTCCCGGGGTCGCAGGGGATGCCGGGGTCGCCGGTACCGCCCGTGCTGCCGGTGCTTCCGGTGCTTCCGGTGCCGGACCTGGTCGGCCGGGAGCGCCGGGTCGTGGCGTCTGCGGCACGCACCCCGGTGTCGGCCGTCGAAAGGACGGGTGGCGCCGAAGCGGCATCCGCTGGCATGGCAGCACCTCACGTTCGCCTGGAGGTCAAGTGGTTGAAGACTGGCAAGCCCTCGCAGAACGGCAAGGACCCGTGCGCGCTTGCGTCTCTGAGCATCGAAGACTTCGATGCCCGTAGGCCGGCGTCATGACCGCGCCGTACCGTCCGCCGAACACGAAGTGGTCCGTGAGCGGCCAGATCTTCAACGCTTCGATGCCGGCGCCGTCCGCGGACCGCACGCTGGGTCCGTCCGTGCCCGCCCCCAGCACACCAGCGAGGAAGCCCATGTCCCTGCCTTCAACTGCCGTACGCAGCCGCCGGATACGTTCCGACGCCGGTACGGCCGCCCCGCGCCTCGGCGGTACCGGGCACGGTGCCGCCGGCCGGATCAGTCGCGCCGACCGGACGGGCGCCGGTGCCGTGGCCGTGGACGGTGCCGGTGCCGGTGCCGCAGCCGTGGACGGCTCCGGGGATGGCTTCGCGCCCACCGAGGTGCGGTGAACGTGTCCCACTTCGACCTCCTGGTCCGCGGCGCGGACATCGCGGACGGGACCGGCCGGCCGCTGATCGCCGGGCAGGTCGCCGTCACCGGCGGCCGGGTCCGCGTGCTGCCGCCCCGCGCTCCGGCCACCGCCGACCGGATACTCGACGTACCCGGGCATGTCGTGGCGCCCGGCTTCATCGACGCGCACACGCACTCCGACCTGACCACGCTGGACAACTCCGGGACCCTGCCGGCGCACGCCGCCGTGCTCCAGGGCGTGACCGTCGAGATCTGCGGCAACTGCGGGGACAGCGCGTTCCCGGCGCCGTACCCGGACTTCGCGGCGTTCGGCCGCGCGCACGCCGCGGCGGGCCGGGCGAACCACCTGGCCGCCCTGGTCGGCCACGGCACGCTGCGCGGCGCCGTGGTGGGCCACGCCGCCCGCGCCGCCACCCCGGACGAACTCGCCGCCATGTGCCGGGTGCTGGACGAGGCGCTCGCCTCGGGCGCGGCCGGCCTGTCGACGGGCCTGATCTACACGCCCGGCTCCTTCGCCGACACCGCCGAGGTGACCGCGCTCGCGGCGGTGGCGGCCCGCCACGGCAAGCCGTACGTGACGCATCTGCGCGACGAGATGTCCCAGGTCGAGGCCGCGCTCGACGAGGCGGTGCGGATCGCCCGCGACAGCGGCGCCGCGCTGCACGTCTCGCACCACAAGACGGCCGGCCGGCACGGCTGGGGCGGCACCGAGCGGACGCTGCCCCACCTGCGCCGGCTCCGCGCCGACGGCATGGACGTGACCTGCGACGTCTACCCCTACACCGCGGGAAGCACCGCGCTCGCGGCCATGCTGCCGCCGTGGGCACACGACGGCGGGCAGGACCGCCTGTTGGAGCGGCTGCGCGACGCCGGACAGCGCGCCCGGATGCGCGCGGCCATCGCGGACGGCGTGGCCGGCTGGGAGAACACCGTCGGCAACGGAGGCTGGGACCGGATCTCGGTGGCAGGCGCCGCGCGGCATCCGGAACTCCAGGGGCGGACGATCGCGGACATCGCCGCCGAGCGCGGTGCCGACGCCGTCGACGTGGTGGCCGAACTGCTGCTGGCCGAAGCGGGCGACGTGACGATCATCAGCCACTCGATGCGGGAGGACGACGTCCGGCGGGTGCTCGCCGTGCCGTTCTCGATGATCGGCTCGGACGGGGTGCCCAAGCCGGGGCTGCCGCATCCGCGCTGGGCCGGGACGTTCGCGAAGGTCCTCGGGCACTACGTACGCGAGTTGGGCCTGCTGACGCTGCCCGAGGCGGTGCACAAGATGACCGGCGCCACCGCGGCCCGGTTCGGCCTGGCCGGACGGGGCGTACTGCGCGACGGGGGCCACGCCGACCTGGTCGTCTTCGATCCGGCGGCGGTCGCCGACCGTGCCACCTTCGCCGAACCCCTGCTCGCGCCGAGCGGCGTCCGGCTGGTCGTGGTGGCGGGCGCGGTCGTCGCGGAGGACGGCGAGATGACCTCGGCGCGGCCGGGGCAGGTGCTGGCGTGCTGAGCGCCGTCCCACCGGAGCTGCCCGGCATCCCGCCCGGCACCGTGTCCGGCATCCCGCCCGACGCCCTGCCCGGCACCCTGTCCGTCATGGTCCCCGGCGTCCTGGAGCACCAGCCGCACCGGGTGCGGCCGCTCGCCAGCGTCGGCAAACTGCTGCTCCTGGCCGAGGTCGCGCGCGGCCTCACCGGCGGCGATCTGGACCCCGGCGAGCCGTTCGACCTGCTCGACGAGGACTACTGCGGCGGCTCCGGACTGCTGACCGCGCTGTCCGCCCGGCGCTGGACCGTCCCCGACCTGGCGCTGCTCACCGCGGCCGTGAGCGACAACACCGCGACCAACGCCCTGATCCGCCGGGTCGGCCTCGACCGGGTCAACCAGGGGGCGGACGCGCTGGGGCTCGTCCGCACCCGGGTCCTCGACCGCATCCGCGAACCCCGGTCGCCGGCCCACCCGCCGACCTTCGCGGTCGGCACCGCGGCGGAACTGGCCGGGCTCGCGCGGCGGATCGCCGCCGACGAGCCGTGGGCGCGCCTGCTGCTCGGCTGGATGGCCGGGTGCGGCGACCGCAGCATGGTGCCGGCGCTGATCCCGCACGACCCCGAGGACAGCACGGTCCGCGATGTCCCGAGCACGTCGCTGTGGGTCGCGAACAAGACCGGCACCGATGTCGGGGTCCGCTGCGACGTCGGCGTGGTGCGCGGCACCCGGCAGGTCTGCTACGCCGTGCTGGGCTCGAGCCGTCCGGGGCACGAGTTCGAGACGTTGCAGGCCATGCGGACGGTCGGGGCGCAGATCGCCGCAGCCGCGCGCTGACCCTCCGCCCGGGCCCCGCCCGGATGGCCCGCGGGCCGATCCCCCCGTCACCGATTCGGGCCGCACGGGCGGGGCGGGCCGGGCGGGGGGCAGGTCGCCGCGGACCGGCCGATACGGACCCGCGCCGGTCGGCCGTACGGTCAGCCCGCGCCCGGCGACACGGGCACGCGTGAGCCGGGGCCGTACGGTCAACGCGCGCCCGGCGAAACAGGCACGCACCAGCCAGGCCATACGGTCAGCCCGCGCCCGGCGATACGGGCACGCGTGAGCCGAGGCCGTACGGTCGACGCCAGCCGGCCGATTACGGGCACGCGTCAGCCGGGCCGTACGGTCAGCGCGAGCTGGGCCGGCCCTGGCGTCCGGCGGCCAGCAGGTTCGACGCGGCGCTGCCCAGGTAGGCGATGAAGCTGCCCAGCAGCGGGTTCGGGTTCTCCGGGCGCCAGGCGACGCCGATCTTCCGGTGCAGCCGCAGTCCGGACACCCGGGTGGTCTGCACCCCGGTGGTGTCGGTGACGCCGAGGCTCGGCACCAGCGCGATCCCCATGCCGGCCCGCACCAGGCCCACGATCACCTCGTAGTGGTCGCTGCGGCACCGGATGCGGGGGACGAAGCCCGCCAGCGCGCAGGCCCGTTCCAGCACGGACAGCACCGGCGTACCCGTACCGAACGACGTGATCCACTGCTCTCCGGACAGCTCCTCCAGCCGGACCTGGCTGCGCCGGCCGGCCGGGTGGCCGTCCGGGACCACCAGCAGCTGCGGCTCGTGGAAGAGCTCCTTCACCTCGACGCCCTCCGGCGGCGTCCACGGGTCGAGCGCGTGCTCGAAGATCACCAGCGCGTCGATCGCGCCCTGCTGGACGCTGAGGGCCAGCTCGTGCGGCTGCCCCTCGACCAGGTCCAGCCCGACCGCAGGGTGGCGGCTGGAGAACCGGGACAGCGACTGCGGCAGCAGGTGGTAGCCGGCCGACGCGAAGAAACCGATCCGCAGGTGTCCGGAGTCCGCCCGGGACTGGGCCCGCAGATCCTTCTCGGCCGAGTCGAGCAGGGCCAGGACGTCCTGCCCGCGCAGCGACAGCCGTTGCCCGGCCGAGGTGAGCCGCAGGCTCTGCGCGCTGCGCTCGACCAGGCTGACGCCGGCCTCCTTCTCCAGCTGGGCAAGCTGGTGCGACACGGCGGACGGCGACAGCTTCAGCTCGCGGGCCGCCCCGGCGATGCTCCCGGCCCGGTCGACTTCGGCCAGTATGCGCAGTCGGTGCGTGTTCAACATGGCGGCACCCTACGACGCCGCGCCCCTCCCCGGCCAAGGGGGTGTAACCGAATTCCGTTTGTCCCCGCGCCCGCGCCATGGTCCGGACCTGGGCTGGGCATCTTGACGAAGCCAGCCCCACGCGCGGGGCTCCGCTTCAGCCGTTGCGCCGCGCCGCAGGAGGTCGGCGGGCAACCGGGCGGCCCCGAGGCCGACTTGGACCGGTCCTCCGCGCTGTCCCCACGGGGTGCCCAGGACCGCGGGCGCCGACCCACGACGGGGCCGGACCACGAGGGGTCCGGCCCACCACGGGGCCGGACCCGCCCGGGCGTCACCGCTTGAGGAACTCCAGCAGGTCGGCGTTGAACTTCTCCTTGTCGCCGGGGACCAGGGCGATACCGTGCGAGCCGCCCTCGTAGACCTTGAGGGTGGCGTCGGGGATGATCTTCGCGGACTTGCGGCCGGTAGCGTCGATCGGCACGACCTGGTCGTCGTCGCCGTGCACGACCAGGGTGGGGACGTCGAACTTCTTGAGGTCGTCGGTGAAGTCGGTGTCCGCGAAGGCGTCGACGCAGGCGACGCCGCCCTGGATGGTCTCCTGCATGGCCATGGACCAGAAGGCGTCCTGGTTGCCCTGGGTGACCTTGTTGCCGGGCCGGTTGGCGCCGAAGAAGCCGACCGCGGTGTCCTTCCAGAACTGCGAGCGCTCCTTGAGGATGCCGGCCTTGATCTGGTCGAAGACCTCCTGCGGCGCGCCCTCGGGGTTGCCGGGGCCCTTGAGCATCAGCGGCGGGATGGCGGACAGCAGGACCGCGGACCTGATCCGGGAGGTGCCGTGCCGGCCGATGTAGCGGGCGAGCTCGCCGCCCCCCATGGAGTGCGCGACCAGGGTGACGTCCTGCAGGTCCAGGCCCGTGATCAGGTCGTTGAGGTCGTCGGCGAAGGTGTCCCAGTCGTAACCGTCCCAGACCGGAGTGGAGTGGCCGTGGCCGCGGCGGTCGTGGGCGATGCCGCGGAACCCGGCGTCGGCCACCGCCTTGAGCTGGTCCTGCCACGCGTCGCCGCTCAGCGGCCAGCCGTGGATGAACACCACGGGGCGTCCGCTGCCCCAGTCCTTGTAGAAGATCTCCACGCCGTCGCGGGTAGTGCAGTAAGGCATGATCGCCTCCGGTCCGGAGCCGGGCACACTGCCGCCCGGCCATTGGCGGGGCACACGGCCCCCGGGGGGAATACGGCGCGCCCGCCCGCCAGTGAGCGGAACCACGGCCGTGCCACCCACCCAAACCCACATCCGCCCCACACGACAGCCCAAACCGCCCCCACCAGGGCCACCCGGATGACCCCACCCCCACCTGCCCGCCCGCGCCCCGGACCAGCCAGGGCTTCCCAAGGCGGCACGATGAGCCCGCGCTCACCCGTACGGTGGCCGTCATCGAGCGGGCCGGACACACCGTGGACAGCGAACTGTGGGCGGCCCGACCAAGGCCCTGGTGTCGGTGGCGGCCAACTGCTCCCACCCCGAAGCCGGGCGGCTGCGGCCCGATCAATCCGGGCAAGTGCGCTTCGCACTGCTCGGGCGGTGGCGATGGCGGTGGCCAGGCTGACCGCGAGCAGACGGAAGGCGGAAGTGTGGACGCTGAGCAGGGCCGGCAAGTCGACGCTGTGCTGCGACAGTTGGGCATCCCCGGTGTGGTCGCACCGGAGGACCCGGAGAACGCGGCGGGGCCGTGGCGCGTGTACGACACAGCCGAACCCACCACGCGCCGGGACGTGACCGCCGACGCGCTGGCATCCGTGGCCGCCAAGTTCCAGGAAGAGAATCAGGGGTCAGGACCGACGCGGGGATTCGTCATTCCACCCAAGGACGAGTGACCGCCTGGCGCCGACCGGCATCGCCCACGCAGCCGGGGGCCAAGGTCATCCCCGAGGGGACGCCTGACGGGCTCCGCCGGGGTGGAAGTCGAGAATCGCGTTCCCGTCGGTCCGGCGGCACGCTCCGCCCTGGCCGGCGGCAGCCCATGGGCGGACAGGGCACCCCACTACGCCCGCGGCCGGGCGCACGAGGTGCGGGCCCGTTCGACCGGTACGTCGGGCAGGTGGGTGACGTCGACGGCGCCGACGATGTGGTCGGCCCTCGTCTCGATGGGTGTCCGCTTCGTCTTCACGTACGAGCTGCCCGAGTTGAGGTGGGAGCCGAGGGTCCGGGCGACCCCGCGCAGTGTCGACTTGTCGAGGCCGTCGGCTTCGAGCTCCACGACTGGCCACGCTGCGGCGTCCAACCCGGCTCGCCAAGCTGCCTCGGGTGCCGGCGCCCGCTTGGGTCGCTTCCGCTCGTGGTCGCCGGCTTCGCCCTGCCGTGGGGTCCGCCGGCCGCGCGTGGAACGGCACGGCGACAGCGCCCGGGGCATCTCCCCTGCCGGGGCGCCTCGTTGGAGTGAACGGCGCCCCGTTTCCCTGGTTACGCAGCGCAGTCGTCGGGCACTCTGAGTTGCCAGTATCGGCTTCGTCGAGAAGGACTTTCATGGCTGCCTTCGGGAAATCACCTGTCATCGCCGTGGCGGTTGCCGCGGCTTCCGTCCTCACCGCGGGCGCGGTCGCGGTCGCCGCCCCGGGCAAGGAACATGCCGCTGTCGCCGCCGCCGTACCGGTCGCCGTCGCCCCTTACGCACGGGCGGCAGCGGTCGTCGACCCGGCCGGTCGCCTGGTTCGGGCGAAGGGCATCGCGTCGGTCAAGCGCGTCGCGGTGGGTGAGTACTGCGTGAAGATCTCCGCCTCCGGCTTCGACATCCGGACCGCGGTGCCCCAGGTGTCGTCGAACCTGAACGCCGCCGTGGACTCGATCATCTCCGTGGCCCGTTCCGCACAGGCGCTGTGCGGGAGCAGCAACACGTCGGTACTGGTCAGGACCAGCAGGGGCGCCGCCCGCCAGAACGAGGGCTTCACCCTGACCATCGCCTGATCCCCGCGCCCCGGGCGGGCGGCGGCCTGCTTCTGCCGACCGTCGGCCTGGTCCACGTCACCAGAGCCCCGCGGCGGTGGCGCCGTCGTCCGCCACCGTCGAGGGCGCCGAGGTGTTCAGGCACCCACCACCCCGCACAAAAAACGTCCGGGTCGAAGTGGATCTCGACCCGGACGATCATGGGACTTCCGCTGGTGTCCGAGGGGGGACTTGAACCCCCACGCCCGATAAAGGGCACTAGCACCTCAAGCTAGCGCGTCTGCCATTCCGCCACCCGGACCGGTGGGCGTCGCCGGACCGGTGGGGTCGCGGTGACGAGTCCACGATACCAAGGAATCGGAGTGCTCCTCACCTGGATTCGGGCCGGTGGGAAGGGGCGGGGCGGCCGGTCAGGTCGCGACGCCGAGGGCGTGGTGGACGGTGGCCGGGTCGGTGAGGCAGCTGAGCATGAGGTGGGCGACGTCGGCCCGGGGGACGCTGAAGCCGCCCTTGAGATTGCGGTCGGCCGCCGTGCGGTAGCTGCCCGTGAAGGGCTTGTCGGTGAGGCGGGGCGGGCGCACCACGGTCCAGTCGAGGCCGCTGTCACGCAGCACGTCCTCCATCACGGCGACGTCGGCGAAGACCTTGCCGAGGAAGAACTGCCCGAGCGGCGCGGCCACGTAGCGCATGAAGGTGCCGTCGCCCGGGTCGTGCCGGGGCGGGTGCGGGCGGCCCGGCGAGGGCGTGGTGGACACGGGCGCCGCGCTGACCGCGACGATCCGCCGTACGCCGCTGGTCCGCATCGCCTCCACGATCGCGCGGGTGCCGCTCCCGGTGTGGCCGGCGTCCGCCCGCCCGCGCGGGCCGAACCCCGACAGCACCGCGTCCGCGCCCTTGACGGCGCGTGCCAGCACCTCCGGGTCGGGCGCCGACAGGTCGGCGGTGACCACGTGTACGTCCCGGCCCGCCGCGTCGTCCCGGCCCGCGTGATCGCCCAGCTTGGCGGGGTTGCGGACGACCGCGGTCACCGAGTGGCCGCCGGCCAGTGCCTGCGCCAGCAGTTGCGTGCCGATGCCGCCGGTGGCGGCGAAGATCGCCAGTCTCATGGGTGCTCCCGTGCTCGGGATACGGCCCCGCGGATCGAGGCGCGTCCTACCTATGAGTCGTGCCGCGCGACGGATATGTGACCGCGCCGAACGCAAGCCGTCCGGGTGGACCCGATCACGCCTCGCCCGCGCCGTCCGGCCGCGGCCGCGCCGCGATCGCCCGGTGGTGGCGGACCACCTCGTCGATGATGAAGTTGAGGAACTTCTCCGCGAACGCGGGGTCGAGCCGGGCGTCGGCGGCGAGCCTCCGCAGCCGGGCGATCTGGTCGGCCTCGCGCGCCGGGTCGGCCGGCGGCAGGTCGTGCGCCGCCTTCAACTCCCCCACTTCCTGGGTGCACTTGAAGCGCTCGGCGAGCAAGTGGACGAGGGCCGCGTCAAGGTTGTCGATGCTGCCGCGCAAGGTGCGCAACTTCGCGAGGGCGCGCTCGTTGTCGCCCAGGGTGTGCTCGGCGGCCGACGTCGGCTGGTCTGTCATCTCGGTCTGCCATCCTGGGAAGTCCGTGGTGGTCCGCTTTCCTGCCTGGCACACCCTATGACACGGTGCACGGGCGGCGGGGGGCACCGTGGAGGGAACCACACGACAGTGAACTGACGACGAGAACCGACGAGACCACCAGGACAGGTACGGCATGGGACGGGTCACCGAGCGGCGCCGCGTACTGCGGATCAGGGACGGCGTGGTCGGGCACCGCGCGGACACGCTGGTCGCCGAGGAGCCGCTGGAGATCCGGCTGAACGGCCGGCCGCTGGCGATCACCATGCGCACCCCGGGCGACGACTTCGCGCTGGCGGTCGGCTTCCTGGTCAGCGAAGGGGTGCTGGCCGCGGCGGACGACGTGGCCAATGTCGTGTACTGCGCGGGCGCCACCTCCGACGGCGGGAACACGTACAACGTGGTGGACGTGACCCTCTCCCCCGGCGTCCCGCTCCCCGACATCGCCCTGGAGCGGAACGTGTACACCTCGTCGTCCTGCGGCCTGTGCGGGAAGGCGAGCCTGGACGCGGTGCGCACCGCGACGCGCATGCCACCGGTCGACCCCGAACTGCCGCGGCTGACACCGGAGTTGCTCAGCGCGCTGCCGGACCGGTTGCGCGCGGCGCAGGCGGTGTTCGAACGTACCGGCGGCCTGCACGCGGCAGCGCTGTTCGACGGCGACGGCCTGCTGCTCGACGTCCGCGAGGACGTCGGACGGCACAACGCGGTGGACAAGCTGGTCGGCCGGGCGCTGCGGGAGGGGCTTCTGCCGCTGGCCGGGCGGGTGTTGATGGTGTCGGGCCGGGCCTCCTTCGAGCTGGTGCAGAAGGCGGTGATGGCCGGAATCCCGGTGCTGGCCGCGGTGTCGGCGCCGTCCTCGCTCGCGGTGGACCTCGCCGCGGAGTCGGGACTCACCCTCGTCGGGTTCCTGCGCGGCACTTCGATGAACGTCTACGCGGGGGAAAACCGTTTCGCACCGGAGTCCGAGCAGGCACACTGAGCACCGTGCCCGCGGCCGTCCCGGCTGTGCGCACCGCCCCGCCGTACGCACAGTCCTCGCTGCGCGCACCGCCCCCGCCGTACGCACCGCCCCGCCGCGCACCCCGTCTTCGCCGTACGCACCGCCCCGCCGCGCACCCCGTCTTCGCCGTACGCACCGGGGCGGCCCACACCGAGACCGGGAGCCCGCCGTGTTCGCGCTCAGCGCCGTACTGACCGCACTTCTGCTGCTCGAAGTGGTGCCCTCCGCGCTCGCCGCACTCGCCCGCTTCGGCCCGGGCGTGGAGCGCCTCGACAGCCTCACCCGGCTGGGACTGCGCGAGGGCCGGCACCGCTGGGTGCCGCCGGCCGCCGGCCTGCTCCACACCGCCTGCGCCGTCCTGCTCCTGATCGGCATCTGGCACCCCGGCTACGGCGTCCTCGGCGCCGCGCTCGAAGTCCTCTACTTCGGCTGGGTCCTCGCCCGCCAGCTCGCCGCCGGTGACCGCGGCCGGCCGCTCTTCGCCTACGCGCTCTTCACCGGCTGGTCCGCCTTGGTCCTGCTGGTCGCGGCGCTGCGCCACTGAACGGTCCCACGCCGCTGAACGGTGCTGGGCCGCCGAACCGTCCTGGGCGGCTGAACGGACCGCGCACACCGGCGAGGCCCGTCCACCCGCCGGTCCACCCGGGCGCCGTGAAGGGAGCGGCCCCCGGTCAGCGCCCCACCGAACCGTCATACAACTCGCGCAGGATGTCCGCGTGCCCGGCGTGCCGCCCGGTCTCCTCGATCATGTGCACCAGCACCCACCGCATCGACGGCGGAGCCGTCTCCCGCAGCGAGCGCGCACCGGGCCGCTCCAGGTCCGCGCAGCCGAGCACGACCGCGTCGGCCCGGCGCACCGCCTCGCGGTACGCCGCCGCGGCCGCCTCGACGGTGTCGCCGTCGTCCACGGCCGGTTCGTCGTCCAAGGGCTCGCTCCCCTGCCCCGCGTACGCCCACTCGAACCAGTTCAGCTCGACGGCGGCCATGTGCCGCAGCAGCCCGATCAGGCTGGTGCCGGACGGGACCGCGGGTGTGCGCGCCGCGCTGTCGGGGACGCCCTCGGCCTTGCGGATCAGCGCCTCGCGCAGGTAGCCGAGGAACGTCAGCAGGGTGGTCCGCTCATCGGCGTGCGCCTCCGGCGGACGCAGGTCACCGCGCGGGTCGGGGCGGTCCGCGGCCGACGGCGAACTACCCGTTTCCTGCGGGGAGCCCGGGGGCCGCGGGGAGCCCGGAGCCGGACGGGAGTCCGGGTCCTGCCGGGAGTCCGGGTCCTGCCCGGAGTTCGGTGTCTCCTCGATCATCGGGCAACCCTAGCCGCGGCTCCCCCTGCCGCGCCCACCGTTTTGCGATCACCGCGCACACCATGAGCTGCATCTGGTGGAAGAGCATCAGCGGCAGCACCGCGAGCCCGGCCCCCGCGCCGAACAGCACCGATGCCATCGGCAGCCCTGAGGCCAGGCTCTTCTTGGAGCCGGCGAACACGATGGTGATCCGGTCGGCGCGGCCGAAGCCGAGCGCGCGGGCGCCGTAGGCGGTGGCCGACAGCATCAGGGCCAGCAGCGCGGCCTCGGCCACGACGAGTTCCAGCAGCCGCGGCACGGCCACCTGGTGCCAGATCCCCTCCGCCATGCCCTCACTGAACGCGGTGTAGACGACGAGCAGGATCGAGCCGCGGTCGACGTACCCGAGCACCTTGCGGTACCGCGCGAGCAGCGGCGCCGTCCAGCGGCGCAGCAACTGCCCGGCGAGGAAGGGCGCGAGCAACTGGAGCGCGATGCCGGTGACGGCGTGCCCGCTGATGCCGGCGCTGCCCCCGACCAGCAGGGCGGCCAGCAGCGGGGTGAGCACGATCCCGGCGAGGCTGGAGAAGGAGCCGGCGCAGATCGCGGCGGCCACGTTGCCGCGGGCGATCGAGGTGAAGGCGATCGAGGACTGGATGGTGGACGGCAGCACGCACAGGAACAGGAAGCCCGGGTAGAGCTTCGGCGAGATGACGTACGGGACCAGGCCGTGGGCGGCCAGCCCGAGCAGCGGGAACATCACGAACGTCGCGGCGAGCACGGTCAGGTGCAGCCGCCAGTGCCGCAGTCCGGCCAGCGCCTCCCCGGTGGACAGCCGGCTGCCGTAGAGGAAGAAGAGCAGCCCGACGGCGGCGTCGGAGGCACCGCTCGCCACGTGGGCCCCGCCCCCGGTGGCCGGCAGCAGCGCGGCGAGCAGGACGGTGCAGAGCAGCGCGGCGATGTACGGGTCGACGGGCAGCCGCTTGAGGAGCGTGCCGACGGCACCCATGGGTTGCCTGCGGGGGGCACCGCCGGCCCCGGTCGACGCGGAACCGGTCGGCCCGGGACCACCGGGCACAGGATCAGCGGTACGTCCCGGCGCGGCATCGGCGGGCACGGCGTCGTCGCTCTCGAGAGGGGTGGGCACGGCCCCAGCCTGCCGGTTCGTCCGGTGATCGGGAACCCCGCTCACCGCTCTGACTGTCATCACGAATCGCGATGAGCGACTATGCTGGCTGCCGTGTTCGAACCGGTGCAACTGCGTACGTTCCTGGCCGTCGCCCAGACGCTGAGCTTCACGCAGGCCGCCAAGCGGCTCGACCTGCGGCAGTCCACCGTCAGCCAGCACGTGCGGCGGCTGGAGGAGGCCGCGGGCTGCCGGCTGTTCCTCCGGGACACGCACGGCGTGGACCTCACGGAGGACGGCGAGGCGATGCTCGGCTTCGCCCGCACCATCCTGGCGGCCAACGAGCGGGCGGCCGGCTTCTTCACCGGCACCCGGCTGCGCGGGCGGCTGCGGTTCGGGGTCTCCGAGGACTTCGTGCTGACCCGGCTGCCGGAGATCCTGGCCGCCTTCCGGCACGAACATCCCGAGGTGGACCTGGAGCTGACCGTCGAACTGTCCGGCATCCTGCACCGGATGCTCGACGCGGGGCAGCTGGACCTGTGCCTCGCCAAGCGGCCGGGTCCCGGCGGCCCGGGGCAACTGGTCTTCCAGGACACCCTGGTGTGGATCGGCAGCGAGCGGCTGCGGCTCGACCCGCACCGGCCGGTGCCGCTGATCGCGTTCCCGCCGCCCGGCATCACCCGCGCCCGTGCGCTGGACGTGCTGGAACGGCACGGCCGCGCCTGGCGGGTCGCCTGCACCAGCGCCTCCCTGAGCGGCCTGGTCGCGGCCGCCCGGGCCGGTCTGGGCGTGATGGCCCACGCGCAGTCGCTGGTGCCCGCCGGGCTGGTGCGGCTGCCGCCGCGTACCGCCGGACTGCCGGAACTGGGCGGCGTGGACTTCGTCCTGCTGCACGGCCGCGCGCCCCGCAGCGACCACCCGAGGACCACCGCCCAGGAGGCGGCCGCCGCGCTGTCCCAGGCGCTGCTCGCGGCCGGCGACACCCTTCACCGCCCGCTGCCCTGACCCGGGCGCGGGCACGAACACCGGCAGCGGCACAGGCGCGGGCGGACACCCGCCAGTGACGTGAAAACGCTGGCCAGGCCGCGCCCCGGCGACCTGCGGGTGGAGCGACCGTGGTCGATCCGGGCAGATTTGGTGGAGATCCGTACCGTGTGTCATCGCCGCAATCGGGCCATTCGTGGCCCAGCGGCCCTACTACGTCCGGTAACAGGCGGATGAACTGCATGAACGCCGGCGGAGTGGGTATTCGCTCACACCTCCCGCGGGTGGCGGGGATCAGGTAGCTTACGGGCTCGCAGAGGCCCCCTAGGAGAACACCAGTTGCGTCAGTTCACTGTCCCCCCACTGGTCACGACACCACAGGCGGGAGGGCTGGCCGATGCCGTCTACGGCAACGGCCAGGACCACCCGGACCAGGTGGTGCTCGGGCGCGCGGACGGACAGGGCGGATGGCGGGACGTGACGGCCGCCGAGTTCCGTGACGAGGTGCTCGCGGTGGCCAAGGGGCTGCTCGCGGAGGGCATACGGTTCGGCGACCGCGTCGCGATCATGTCCAGGACCCGCTACGAGTGGACCCTCTTCGACTTCGCGCTGTGGTCGATCGGCGCCCAGCCGGTCCCGGTGTACCCGACCTCCTCCTCCGAGCAGGTGCGCTGGATGCTGCACGACTCGGAGGCCGTCGCGGCGATCGTGGAGCACGGCGACCACGCGATGACGATCGGCGCCGCCGTCGACGAACTCCCCCAACTGACCAGGCTGTGGCAGCTCGACACCGACTGCGTGGCCGAACTGAGCCGGGCCGGACGTCACTTGGGCGACGAGGTGGTGGAGCGGCACCGGCTCGCGGTCACCCCGGACGCGGTCGCCACGATCATCTACACCTCGGGGACGGTCGGCCGCCCCAAGGGCTGCGTGATCACGCACGCCAACTTCATGGCCGAGACCGACAACGTGGTGGCCCGCTGGGAGCCGGTCTTCGCCAGCAAGCCGGGCGAGGAGCCGTCCACCCTGCTGTTCCTGCCGCTCGCCCACGTCTTCGGGCGCATGGTGGAGGTCGGCTGCATCAGGCACCGGGTCAAGCTCGGGCACCAGCCGAGCATGGCCGCCGCCGACCTCATCCCGGACCTGGCCGCCTTCCGGCCGACGTTCGTGCTCGCGGTGCCGTACGTCTTCGAGAAGGTCTTCCAGGGCGCCCGCCGCAAGGCCGAGGCGAGCGGGCGGCTCGGGCCGTTCGAGAAGGCCGTCGACATCGCGGTGCGGTACGCGGAGGCCGCGGAGGCCAAGGCGTTCGGCACCGGCCCGGGCCCCAGCGCGGGCCTGCGCATGCAGCACCAGCTCTACGACAAGCTGGTCTACAGCAAGGTCCGCGCCGCCCTCGGCGGCCGGGTACGGCACGGCATCTCCGGCGGCTCGGCGATGGAACGGCAGCTCGGCCTGTTCTTCGCCGGCGCCGGGGTGACCATCTTCGAGGGCTACGGACTGACCGAGACCACCGCCGCGGCCACCGCGAACCCGCCCGAGCAGACCCGGTTCGGCACGGTCGGGCTGCCCGTGCCCGGCACCACCGTGCTGATCGCCGACGACGGCGAGATCTGGCTCGGCGGCGGGCAGGTCTTCGCGGGCTACCTGAACGACGAGAAGGGCACTGCCGAGGTGCTGCGGGACGGCTGGCTGGCCACCGGCGACATCGGCGCCCTCGACGAAGACGGCTATCTGACCATCACCGGCCGGAAGAAGGAGATCCTGGTCACCAGCGGCGGCAAGAGCGTGTCGCCGACCCCGCTGGAGGACCGGGTGCGCGCCCACCCGCTGGTCGCGCAGTGCGTGGCGGTCGGCAACAACCGCCCCTACGTCGCCGCGTTGGTGACCATCGACCCCGAAGCGGTCGACCACTGGCTGCAGATGCGCGGCAAGCCGCTGGTGCCGCTCGGCCGGCTGGTGCGCGACCCGGACCTGGAAGCGGAGATCCGGCGGGCCGTGGTCGCGGCCAACACCCTTGTCTCACAGGCCGAGTCGATCCGCACCTTCCGCATCCTGGGCGGGCAGTTCTCCGAGGAGCGCGGCACCCTGACGCCGTCGATGAAACTGAAGCGGCGGGCGATCGAGACGGCGTACGCGGCCGAGATCGAAGCGCTGTACCGGGGTTGACGGCCGGTATACGAACCAGCGCGCCGGCAGCGGGAGTTCGGCACGAGTACGGCGACGGGTACGGCCACCGGCTTCACGCGTCACGCGTCACGCGTCACGCGTCACGCGATTCAGGCACCCGGCGCGCGGTCCTGGCCGGGCAACCCGCCCTGCTCGTGGAGTTGACGGGTGGCGGCGCTGAACTCGGCCTGCCAGGTGGACGTCTCGTGCTCGACCTGCCCGCGCACGGCCGCGGTGAGCCGTACGATCAGGGCCAACTGCCGCTCGACCTCGGCGGGTTCGACCGGCGCGTCCGGCGCGGCGGGGGTGGTGGGCCCGGCCCTCAGCACGTCGGCGGCCCACTCCAGCCGGACCTCGCCGAGTTCGAAGCGCAGCGCGTGCGCGACGGTGATGTCCCGCATCCAGCTCGCGGACAGCCCGAAGAAGTGGTCGAAGCCCTTGCAGCCGGCCGCGGCCGCGAGCAGGACGTATCCCCAGCCCTGGCCGGGGGAGCCGGTGGCGGCGGCGCCGAGCGGGATCGCGGTGCCGGCCACCGCGAAGACGATCGCCAGGCCCTGGAGCAGCCGCGACGCGGTCCGCTTGCTCCGCTTGTCGCGCTGGTACCAGTCGATGGCGTCCTCGGCGCCCTGCTCCGCCCATGCGCGCAGGTCGGCGAGGGCCCGGCGCTGGGCGGCCGGGGTGTCGGCCGCGACGGCGGGAAACGGCCGCAGCACCAGGTCCCGGCGGCCCCGCCCGCGCGGTCCGGCCGCCACGCCACCTTCCGTGCCCGCCATGGTCACCACTCCCCTCCCGCCGCACCCCCGTGCGGGTCCCGGCCGTGAGGGTACCGGCCCGCCGCGCCCGGGCGCAGGCGGGACGAAGGAAGCGTGCGGGAGGAGCGGGGACGAAGGTGGCGCGGCGGCGTGAGCGCGAGGGCGTGAGCACGATGGCAGGGGCGTCACCGAGGGGGCCGTACGACCCACGCACCCCAGCACACACGCCCGTTGCACAGCGCCCGCTTTGTAACCCGAGCGCAAGACGCGGGGTGGACCGCCGTTCATCCGGCGCCCGTAGATTCGTCGACATGCTGGACTACGACGTGGAGGCGGCGCGCTACGACGCCACCCGCGGGGGCGTCCCACGTGCGGGCTCGGCGGCCCGGGCGGTGCTCGCCCTGGTCCCGGTGCGGGCCCGCACCCTGCTGGACGTGGGGTGCGGCACCGGGCTGGTGACCGAGCGGTTGCTACGGCCGGGGCTGCGGGTGTTCGGGGTGGACGCGTCGACGGGGATGACCCGGCTCGCGGCCGAACGCCTGTGCAGCGGGCTGGTGCTGGGCGACTGCCGCAGACTGCCGTTCGCCGACGGCTGTCTGGACGCGGTGAGCGCGGTGTGGCTGCTGCACCTGCTGCCGGACGCGGCCGCGGTGGTCGCCGAGTGCGCGCGGGTGCTGCGGCCGGGCGGGGTGTTCGTGGCCACCGTCGACAAGGACGCCGGGCACGACATGGACAGCGACGTCAGCCGGCTCTTGGCGCCCTTCCGGATCACCCCCGCCCACGACACGGCGCTGCGGGTGCAGACGGTGGGCGCCGAGCACGGGTTGCGCCGCTCGGGCGAGGCTCGCTTCACCGGGCACGGCCAGGGGATGTCCCCCGCGCGGGCCGCGGGGAAGGTGGCGCGCGGCGGCTTCGCGTCGACGCTCGCCCTGGACCCGGAGCAGTCCGGGGCGCTGGTCCGGCGGCTGTCGCTGCTACCGGACCCCGAAGTGCCGCGCGCCGACCCGGTGTACCGGCTGCTGGCGCTGCGCAAGGAGGAGTGAGCCGGGGGCCGTTCGGACCGGCCCCCTCCCCGCGCCCCTTCCACCCCGGCCCGCTCGCGCGCCCCTTCCACCCCGGCCCGGTGGAGTGCCTCCCGCGCGCCGGTCAGTGCGACGACTCGCCGTCCTCGGCGTCGGGCGACCCGCCGGCCGACGCCTCCGCCGCCCTGTTCGCCTTGACGATCCTGGCGAGTTCCGCGAGCAGCCATCGCTCGGCTGCTTCGTGGCTGACCCCGAGCGCGGTCAACGCCCTTGCGGAGGGGGCCTGTTCGTCGCTGAGTACGCCGAGCAGGATGTGCTCGGTGCCGATGTAGTTGTGGCCGAGCCGCAGCGCCTCGCGCAACACCAGTTGCAGCGTGCGCTTGGTGGCCGCGCCCACCGGGACATGGCCCATGAGCGGCTGCTCCTCGGTACCCGGAGTGGCGACCGCGCCGCGGATCGCCGCCGGGGTGGTGCCGAGTTCGGCGAACGTGCGGACGGCGAGGGTGTCGGCCTGGTCGAGCAGCCCGAGCACGAGGTGTTCGGGTTCGACCGATGAGTGCCTGGCCATGCGGGCCTCCTTCTCGGCGTCCGCGACGGCCTTGCGGGCCCGCGGGGTGAAGCGGGAGAAGGGCGGCGCCTCGGCGCCCAGGAACTCCAGGTCCGCCGGGGCCTTGGGCACGAACCGCTTCTGCGCGGCCTGCTTGCTGACGCCCATGTGCTGGCCGATGTCGGTCCACGACGCGCCCGCGCGGCGGGCCTGGTCCACGAAGTGGCCGATCAGGTGGTCCGCGACGTCGCCGAGGTGCCCGGCGACGCCCACGGCGTGCTCCAGGTCCTGGAGTGGATCGGCGCCGGGGTGCTGCTGCTTGACGTAGTCGATGAGGTCGTCGAGTCGTACGGGCTGCTGTCCAATCATGCGTCAACCATAGGTTGACGACCCCATGATCGTCAACCACAGGTTGACGATTGGCTCTTTATTGACCGATCGTTCTCGATGGCACTAGGGTCGTCGTCATGGCGAGGACCAAGGAATTCGACCCGGACGCCGTGCTCGACCGGGCCCTGGACCTGTTCTGGCGGCGCGGCTACGAGGCCACCTCCATGGCCGACCTGGTCGAGGCGCTCGGCATCGCGCGGGCGAGCATCTACGGCACGTTCGGCAGCAAGCACGACCTGTACCTGGCCGCGCTCGGCCGCTACCAGCGCGCCCGCGACGACCAGGTGCTCGACGCACTCTCCCGGCCCGGCCCCGCGCTGCCCGCCGTGCGCGCCCTCGTCACCGAATTCGCCGAGCAGGCCGCCGGCGACGACCTGCGGCGCGGCTGCTTCGTCACCAACACCGCGGTGGAGCTCGCACCCCACGACACGGCGGCCGCGCGACGGGTGGAGGCGAGCTGGGACGCCCTGGAGGCGGGCCTGACCTCCGCGCTGCTACGGGCCCGCGCCCAGGGCGAGTTGGCGGCCGGACGCGACCCGCGCGGGCTGGCCCGGATGCTGCTGGTGCTCCTCCAGGGCATCCGCGTGGTGGGCAAGGCCGGGGGCGACGCGGACCGGGCGCGGGACGCGGCGGCCCAGGCGCTCACCCTGCTGGACTGAGCGGCCGGGCGACGGATCGTACGGACCCGGGCCCGCCGCGCACCACTTCCGAACCCTTGCTCTGCGCCCATGCTTCGAGGCCTTGCTTCGAGCCCTTGCGGCCATTTTCGAGAACGATCGTTCCAGATAAGAAACCATGTGGGAGGGAACCCGTCATGACCGGGGAGTCCAGGATCTTCGACGGCCGGGCGGTGCTGGTCACCGGTGGCGGCACCGGAATCGGCCGGGCCGTCGCGCGCGCCTTCGCCCGCCACGGCGCCCGGGTGGCCGTCGCGGGCCGCACCGAGCGCACCCTGAAGGAGACCGTCGCGCTCATCGAGGCCGAAGGCGGCGAGGCGGCCGCCCTCACCGCGGACGTCACCAGCGCGGCGGAGGTGAGCGCGCTGGTCGTCGGCACCGTACGGCGCTTCGGCGGGCTCGACGTCGCCGTCAACAACGTCGGGGTCTTCCCGCCGCCCGCGGCCGTCGCCGACATCACCGAGGAGCAGTGGCACCACGCGCTGGACACGAACCTCACCGGGATCTGGCTGTCGATGAAGTACGAGATCGCCTACATGCGGGAGCACGGCGGCGGCGCCGTGGTCAACATCGCCTCGAACATCGGGGCGCACCGCCGCGCGCCCGGCCTCGGCGCGTACGCCGCGAGCAAGGCGGCGGTGAGCGTGCTCACCAGGACCGCGGCGCTGGACCACCTCCGCGACGGCGTACGGATCAACGCGGTCAGCCCCGGGCCCGTGGACACCCCGATGTCCAGCCGGCCCGGCGAGACGCCCGAGCAGAAGGCGGCCCGGCTGCGCGACGAGCTGCCGCTCGGCCGCGCGTCCTCCCCCGAGGAGATCGCCGCCGCCGTGCTGCACCTGGCATCCCCCGCGGCGGCGTCCACCGTCGGCGCCGACCTGGTGCTGGACGGAGCCGCGACGGCGTAGCCGGCGGATGCCGCGCGGCCGGGGAACCGCGCGGCCCGCTCCTGGCGGTGGGCGCCGCCCCGTCCCGGCCTACCCGTTGCCGCCGTTGGCGTCGATCATCCGGCCGCCGACCGGATCGGCGGGGCGGCAGGCGGCGGCCCGGCCGGGCACCGGCGCGGAGACCGGCGGCGCTCCCCCCGTCCCCGGGGCACGCGCGGGCGGGGCGGCCTGGGCGGGCAGCCCCGGGGTGCCCGGCGCGGCGGCGAGCCAGTCGTGGAAGAGGTGGTGCAGGGCCTCCGCGCCGACCAACGGCCGTGCGGGCAGCGAAAGTTCGACCGGGTGGAGCAGGAACGGACGGGTCTGCGGGCCGCCGAGGCCGCCGTGCGAGCCGGCCTGCTCCTCGAAGGCGTGCACCGTGCCCTTCTGCTGGTCGCACGCGGAGTTGACCATCAGGTCGGCGGTGTGCGGGAAGGCGTCCGCGCGCAGCACGGCCGCGGCGGCGCCCGGCCCGAACGGCGCCAGCGGGTCGGTCCCGGTCACCCGCCCGGTGGCCAGCTCGCGCGAGCCGTCGCGGCCGAGGACGACCGGGCCGCGCGCGGCGCTGCGCACCAGGACGAAGCCGATCCCGGGGTGCCCGGTGAGCGTCGGCAGCAGGTCGGGGCAGCGCCGCTCCAACTCCTCCAGCGTGGCCCGGCCGGCGATGTCGGGGAAGGCGACCAGCCCGAGGTTCCCCGAGGCGAGCACCACCGGCTCGGACGGCGGCCCGTCGCACTCCGCCTCCTCCGCCCGCCTGCCGCGCTCGGGGCGCCGCAGCGCGGTCCGCGCCGCCGTACGCGCCTCCGCGCCGCCGCCCCGCCGCGCGCTGCGCCGCCCACCCGCCGCGGCGCTGTCCGCGAGGCCGCACCCGGCCCGTACCAGCGCGCGCAGGCCCGTTCCGTACGCGCCCTCGAAGGTCTCCCCCGCGCTCTGGCCGTGATCGGAGAGCAGCACGATCCGGTACGGGCGCGGGGCGTAGCGGGAGGAGTCGGCGATCAGCCGGACCGAGCGGTCGAGCCGGGCCAGCACCTTGCGGGCGTCGCGGCTGCGCGGCCCGGAGTGGTGGGCGACCTCGTCGTAGGCGACCAGGTCGGCGTAGACCGCGGTGCGCCCGGCGAGCATGTCGCCGATGACGGCCGCGACCGCCACGTCGCGCTCGACGACCGTCGCGAACGCCCGCAGCAGCGGGTAGAGGCCGCCGCGCTTGATCCGCGGCCGGTCGCGCCGCAGCCGGGCCGCGGTGGACTCGCCTATCTCCCGGCCGACTTCGGCGGCGAACGACCAGGCGGTGCGCACGGCGTTCGCCGGGTCGGAGAAGTAGGCGAAGTAACCGGACCGGGACCGGGTGAACTTCGCCCGCTGCGCCGCCACCGACATCACCAGCGCGGACTGCTCGGCGCCACCGGTGAAGAGGTTGCCGCGGCTGGCCCCGTCGTCGGCGAGCAGCCCGCCGCAGCCGGTGCGCCGCACCGCCCGCCGCTCCAACTCCGCGGCGCTGGAAGGGCGGTTGCAGACCATCACCTGCCCGGTCTCCTTCTCGTACCAGCGGAAGGCGGGGACGTCGTGGTTGCTGCCGTGCAGGATCGCGAGCTGGCTGGCGCCGGTCTGGCTGCTCCAGTCCGTGCGCCAGGGGGCGAGCCGGTGGGTGCTGCCGAGCCAGGAGGCGACGGTGGGCATCGCGGGCGGGGTGGAGGTGAGCGCGTCGCGCAGCACGTCGTGGCCGACGCCGTCGAGTTGGAGGAAGACGGTGCCCGGGGTGGTGGGCAGCGGCGGGTCGCCGGCGTGCCGCCGCCCGCGGCCGGCCAGCCGGGCCAGCCGGCGCCCGTAGGCGGCGTCGTCGCGTACGGCGAGCGCGGTGCTGGTCGTCGAGGACGCGGCGGACATGACGGCGGCGATCACCACGGCGGTGGCCGGCGTGACCTCGCCGCGGCCGTGCGGAGTCAGGCTCAAGGCGACCAGCAGCAGCGAGCCGTTGAGGAAGAACACCAGCGCGCCCAGCACCAGCGCGGGCACCAGCAGCAGCGCGCGGACCAGCAGCGGCCACACCAGCGCGCTGAGCACGCCGAACGCGCCCGCCCCGAGCCCCGCGGTGACCGCGATCTGGGTGGGACTGTCCCCGCCTGGCGACTCCAGCCGGAAGTCGGGCAGCACCGCGGCGAGTACGGCGAGCGTCGCGGAGGCGACCACCCACACGGCGAGAACGCGGCCGACGGTCCGCACGGCGCTGCGCCTCGCGGCCCGTCTCCGACTCTCTCCCGGCTGAGGCACCTCTCCAGACTGCCATATCCGCAGGTCTGCTCAGGTCCGACGGGTGATCGGCGGCGGAACAGGGCATACGCTCAAGGTCGGCGGCCGAACGGCGGCGCGAGCAGCCGGGCCCGCCGGGTCCGGCAGGCCGGATCGGGCGGTCGTCAGGAGTGGCCGGGAAGGGCGTGGCGGCGTGGTGGTGGAGATCACGTGGTGGGGGCACGCCACGGTGACCGTGCAGGACTCGGGCGTACGGGTGCTCACCGACCCGCTGTTCGTACGGCGGTTGGCGCACCTGCGCAGGCGGCGCGGCGCGCTGCCCACCCCGCAGGCCGTCCGGGCGGACGTGGTGCTGGTCTCGCACCTGCACGCCGATCATCTGCACGTCGGTTCGCTGGCGCGGCTCGCGCCGGGCACCACCGTGCTGCTGCCGCGCGGCGCGCAGGACGCGGTACCGGCGCTGCGGCGGGTACGGGACCGGCTGCGGCTGGTCGAGGTCGCCGCGGGGGACGTGGTGGAGTTCGGCGGGCTGGCGGTGCGGGCGGTGCCGGCCGCGCACGACGGGCGGCGGCTGCCGTACGGGCCGCAGCGGGCCGCGCCGCTCGGGTATGTACTGGCGGGCGAGGCGCGGACGTACTTCGCCGGGGACACCGGGCTCTTCGACGGGATGGCCGAGGCGGTCGGGCCGTGCGACATCGCGCTGCTGCCGGTGGGGGGTTGGGGTCCCTTCCTGGGGCCAGGGCACCTCAACGCCGAGCGGGCGGCGCGGGCGCTGGCCGAACTGGCGCCCAAGGCGGCGGTGCCGGTGCACTACGGCACGTACTGGCCGATCGGGATGGAGGCGGTCCGGCCGCACGAGTTCCACACGCCAGGCGAGGAGTTCGAACGGTTCGCCGCCGAACTGGCCCCGGGCGTGGCGGTGCACCGTCCGGCGCACGGGCACAGCGTGCGGGTCACCGACGTGGGCCGGGCCGGAAAGGGGAGCGGCGGGTGATCGGCTTCCTGGCCGCGGCGGCGGCGCACTCCGCCACGCACCCGGCGGCGTCGCAGGGCACCCAGTCGGCGATCGGCTACCCGTCGCTCTTCTTCCTGGTGGTGCTCGGCTCGCTGGTGCCGGTGATACCGACCGGCGCGCTGGTGTCCGGGGCGGCGGTGGTCGCGTTCCACCAGACCGAGCCGGTCGCGCTGGCCTTCGTCTTCGCGGTGGCGTCGGTGGCGGCGTTCATCGGCGACGTGGCGCTGTACTGGCTGGGGCTGCGCGGGGTGCGCTCGCGGAACGGCTCGCGCTGGCTGCACCGGCTCCAGGAGCGCTCGGAACAGGGCACGTTGGAGCGGGCGGAGCGGCAACTGGACCGGCACGGGGCGGCGGTGCTGGTGCTGTCCCGGCTGGTGCCGGCCGGCCGCATCCCGGTGATGGTGGCGTGCCTGCTGGCGGAGATGCCGATGCGGCGCTTCGTACGCGGCGACATTCCCGCGTGCCTGGCGTGGGCGGCGGCGTACCAGCTCATCGGGATACTCGGCGGGTCGCTCTTCGACAAGCCGTGGCAGGGGGTGGCGCTGGCGGTGGCGCTGACCCTCGTGATCGCGGTGGGGCCCGCGATCAGCGGGCGGGTACGGAAGGTGCGGCAGGCCCGCGGGGAACGCGGAGCGCACGGGGACGGGCCGGAGCAGCCGCGTACGGCGCCGTGACGGCGGGGAGTTCGGGGTGTTCGGGGCCTTGCGGGCGCAGGGTTTTTCGGGCCACACCGGTAAGGGGCGGTCGCCCTGGTGCGCGGTCCTTACCGGGTGCGTTGCGCGCTCACGCCACCAGCACCCGTGACGCGCCGATCGGCAGGTCCCACAGCGCGTCGCGCGGCAGCCCCGCGGCCCTCCACGCCGCGCGCAGCCGGATGAGCGGTTCCAGCGGCGGCTCGCCGGAGAGCAGGAACGTCGCCCAGTGCATCGGCGCCATCGCGGCCGCGCCGAGGTCGAGATACGCCTGCACCGCCTCCTCGGGGTCGGTGTGCACCGGCCGCAGCATCCAGCGCGGCGTGTACGCGCCGATGGGCAGCAGCGCGAGGTCGATGCCGGGGTGTACCCGGGCGATCTCGGCGAAGTAGGCGCCGTAGCCGGTGTCCCCGGCGAAGTAGACGCGGTGCCCGGCGCTGTCGGTGAGCACCCACCCGCCCCACAGCGTCCGGCAGGTGTCGGTGAGGGTGCGGCGGCTCCAGTGGTGCGCGGGCACGAAGTCGAACCGCACCCCGCGCAGCCACGTGCCCTCCCACCAGTCCAGTTCGGCCACCCGGGTGAAGCCGCGGCGCCGGAACCACTCGCCGAGCCCGGCCGGCACGTAGCAGGGCGTGGCGCGCGGCAGCCGTTTGATCGTGGGCGCGTCGAGGTGGTCGTAGTGGTTGTGGCTGATGACCACCGCGTCGATCGGCGGGAGGGTCCGCCAGGGCACGCCGACCGGGGTGACCCGGCGGGGCGTGCCGGGGATGCGGCGGGACCAGACCGGGTCGGTGAGCACCGTCAGCCCGCCGATCCTGACCACCCAGCTCGCGTGTCCGGCCCAGGTCACACTCACCGTGCCGGGCCCGGCGGCGGGCAGCGGCTCGGGCGCGACCGGCAGCAGCGGCAGGTCCTTGAGGGTGTGCGCGGGCGGGCGTACCGCGCACTCGCGGACCAGCCGGGCGATGTCGCGCACCCCGGGCATCGGCAGCGGGTCGGAGAGCCGGTCCACGAAGCTGGCCGGCCAGCGCCGGGGCCCGGTCGACGGATCGGGCACGTCGGTGGTGCGGGGCGCGTCGAGCCCGCGGCCGGCGGCGGCGCGGGGACCACCGGGCCGGGCATCCGCCGTGGCTGCGGATTCCGGGGCTCCGGGCGCGGCCAGGGAGTGCGCGCGCTGGTCGCTCATCTGGGCTCCCTCGCTCCCCCGCCAGGCCGGAACGTCTCCACGAACGTAAGTCAGACCCCTGTCCCCCGCGATCCGGTGTCGGCCGAACCGCTGACCGCCCCCATGCCGGTCAGCGCGGTGAACGCCGCGGTCAGCGCGGCCAGCCCAGCCGCGACGTGCGGCACCGCGACCGGGTCGGCGGCGTTCAGCGCGGCCTGCCGCTCGGCCTCGGTCGTGCCCAGCAGCACACCGGTGGCGATCCGCACCCGCGGCTCCTCCGGGTCGTCGCCGAAGCGATGGCCCCCGGGCACGTGACGGCCGAGCACGGCACCGAGCCGCTCCTCGGCCTGCCGCGCCGCGTGAGGTCCGGACGGCCCGGCGGTCGGGTAGAGCTGGAAGCCCGCCTGCGGTGGCCGGCAGGACGCCCCGGCCTCGGTGATCGCCCGGTACGCGGCCGCCGCAGTCCGCGCGTGCACCCGGTTCGCGGCGGCGCTGCGCTCGGCGACCTCCGGCGGCTCGCCCAGCACGTACGCGGTCGCGGCGGCGACGGGCGCGGGCAGCACCGCGCGCAGGGCGGCCAGCACATCGGCGGCGCGCTGCCGCCACGACGTGCCGTGCACGGTGTCGGGGAAGCGGGCCAGCGCGGCCGGCACCCCGGCGGGCACCAGGGTCGCGCCCAGGTCGGTGAGCACCACCGTGTGCTCGGGCAGCATCTCGGCCGGGCTGAGCAGGACCGTCTCGCGGTGGTGCAGCGTGTCGGAGTACGTCTCGTCGGACACGATCAGCAGGCCCGCCTCCGCCGCGGCCTCGCACGTCTCGTGCAGCAGCTCGGGCGCGGAGACGGTGCCGCTCGGGTCGTCCGCGGCCGACAGCACCAGCAGCCGCGGGTCAGCGCCCTGCGCCCGGGCCCGCCGTACCGTCTCCAGCAGCGCGACCGGATCGGGTACGCCGCCGCCCTCCGCGGGGGTCGGCACCGTGTGCACCCTTCGGCCGAGTATCCGCACCACCGGGTGCTGCCACGCCGCGGCCGGGCGGGCCAGCACCGGGTCCCCCTCGCTCGCCGTCAACACCGCGAGCAGCAGCTGCTCGGCCCCCGGCGCGGCCAGCACATGGGCCGCGCCCCCGGGCAGCGCCCTCCTCGACCAGTACCCGTCCGCCGCCTCCAGCAGTTCCCGCCCGCCCCCGGCCGACTCCGTCCCGCCCCCCGCACCCGCCATCCGCGCACCCCAGTACCCGGGCACCGGCAACCCCGGGTCGGGCCTCACCTCGAACGCCCACGGCATTGCGCACCTCCAGGTGCGAAGACAGCCCACTAGCCCCCACTTTCCCCCGTTTCCCCACCCCCCGCCCGTCGAGCGGGGGGGTGGGGACCGTCCTTACGTGTCGGCACCCGCGCAGCCCCCTTTTTTTGCCGCCCTCTCGCCTCCGGGCGCTTGGACCCGGTCCGGGGGCACCCCCACCCAGGCGGAGCCAGGGGGAGTACCCCCACCTTTCGACACCGGCGCGCCCTTAGGCTCGCCGGCTACCACGGCGAACCGTCCTGACGCGGGTATGCCCACACATGAGTACGGCTCCCACGTGACGGCGCCGGTGCGGAGCGGGGCTCCCCGACCGCCTCGCACCGCCCGTACGCGGGCGCACCCGTGCGTAAGAACGGTCCGCCGTCACGGCACCCCCGCCCCCACGGCTCGGCGTGAGCGTTTCGACAGGTGCGTGCGGGGGGAGCGGGGGTAGCTGTGCGGCATGACGTATCCGTGGAAGGAATGGGATCGGGCGCTGTTCTCGGCGGTGGCCGGGCGGAACTGGCCGGGGGCGGAGCCCGTGCTGCCGCGGCTGAGCCGGATCGCGAACCACGGGCGGTTGTGGTTCGGGATCGCCGCGGGGATGGCGGCGGTGGGCGGCCCGAACGGCCGCAAGGCCGCGCTGCGGGGCGTGGGGTCGCTGGCACTGGCCTCGTTGACGGTGAACACGCTGGGGAAGGGCGCGGTGCGCAGGGCGCGTCCGCTGCTGGACGCGGTGCCGGTGATCAGGCAGTTGCAGCGGCAGCCGGTCACGACGTCGTTCCCGTCCGGCCACGCCGCCTCCGCCGCCGCGTTCGCCGCGGGGGTGGCCGCGCAGTCGGGCGCGTGGGGCGCGGCGGTGGCGCCGGTCGCGGCGAGCGTGGCGTTCTCCCGGGTCTACACCGGTGTGCACTACCCGAGCGACGTGGTGGTGGGTGCCGCGCTGGGCGCCGGCGCGGCGCTGGCGGTACGGGCGCTGCTCCCGGTCCAGCGCCGCCCGCGGCCGGGCACGCCGGCGCGGGCGCCCCGGCTGGCCGACGGGCGCGGTCTGCACGTGGTGGCGAACACCGCGTCGGGCCCGCCGCCGCTGCTGAGCACGCCGGCCGAGCGGATCGCCGCGGCCCTGCCGGAGGCGGCCGTCGCGGAGTGCACGGAGGACGACGACCTGGTCGAGCTGCTGGAGCGGGCGGCGAGGTCGGCGGCGCGGGAGGGCGGCGCGCTGGGGGTGTGCGGCGGCGACGGCACCGTACGGGAGGCGGCCGCGGTCGCGCTGCGGCACCGGCTGCCGCTCGCGGTCTTCCCCGGTGGCACCCGCAACCACTTCGCCGCGGACCTCGGGCTGCTGTCGGTCGAGCTGACCGCGGCGGCCGTGGCGGCGGGCCAGGCGTCGCGGGTGGACGTGGCCCGCACTACCGGGGCGGGCGGGGACACCGGCGGAGCGGCGCCGTTTCTGAACACCTTCAGCATCGGCGCCTACCCGGACCTGGTCCGGGTGCGGGAGCGCTGGTCGCGGCGGGTGGGGAGCTGGCCGGCGAGCGTACTGGCGGCGGTGCACGTGCTGCGCACCTGCGAGCCGGTCGACGTGGTGGTGAACGGGCGGCCGCGCTCGGTGTGGCTGCTCTTCGCGGGAAACTGCCGCTATTCCAGCTGGGGGCCGGCGCCGGTGCGGCGGCGTGACCTGGCCGACGGGCTGCTGGACGTGCGGATGGTGGACGGCGGGCCGTTCGCCAGGACCCGGATGCTGGGCGCCGCCCTGACCGGGGCGCTCACCTCGTCGCCGGTCTACACCACGGCGGCCGTACCGAGGCTGCGGGTGCGGGTGCCGGGCGCGGGGGTGCACCTCGCGTGCGACGGGGAGGTGGCGGCCGCTCCCGGCGAGATGCTGCTCGACAAGTCGCCGGGCGGCCTGGTCGTGTACCGGGCCTGAGCCCGGCGGCCCGACAGCCCGCCAGCCCAGTGGCCCGGCGCGACCGACGGGGACGGGACCCGCACGTACCGGACGGACGTACGGCACGCGCACGTACGCGCAAGTACGGCACCCGCACGTTACGGCCCCGGCGGTTTCCCGTCGGGGCCGTACGCGGAACGTGCCGCGCGACCGTGCCGCGTGGCCGGGCGGACAGGGTGGTCAGTTGCCGCCGACCAGTCCGGCCAGTGCCCGCACCCCCTCGCCGGAGATGCTCAGCGCGTCCTCGTTGCCGGTGTCGATGGACAGGATCAGTTCGTCCGACGGCCAGGCTCCGCTGAGCACCGCGAGCTGGACCAGCCGGTAGCGGCGGGTGGCGGGCAGCGCCTCGGCCATCCGCGTCTCCGAGGTGAACACGGGGACGAGCTGGCGGCCGTCCTCCTGCTCGTAGACCGGGAGCTGGATCTCGCGCGGCGGCTCGGCGGCGGTCGGGTCGGGCTCCTGCGGGCGCTCCTCGGCGCCGGGCACCGGCAGCAGCACCTCGCTCACGGCGAGGGTGCTCAGCGCGATCACGTTCTCGCTGCCGTGGGAGATCTCGTGGAGGGCACGCTGGGCAGGGGGCAGGGCACCGTCGGGGTTGATGTCGGTCATCGTCGTGGTTTCCTCTCGCCGCGTCTGCGCTCGGTGTCTGCAAGTGGCTGAACCCGGCGCGTACCCAGCGAGTGCCGGAGCATGCCGCCCGTTTTCCGGAATCACTCCCGGGCGGCCGCCCGGCTCACTCGTACTCGGTGCCTCCCTTGCGGGTCAGGTACGCGTCACCGACCACCTTGGCGATGGCCCGGCCGCCGACGGCGGGGCTGTACTTCCCGTCGGCGGTGCGGATCACCACGCCCTCGCGGATGTGCAGCTCGCGGCCGGAGACCGTCTCGTCGCCCGCGGCGAGGGCGATTACCCGGTCCAGGTCGAACGGGCCGTGGAACAGCCTTGGTACGAGCGGCAGTTCGCCGTCGATGAGGTCGGCGGGGTCGAACCAGCGCAGTTGCCCGGCGATGTCCGCGCACACGTCGAACGCGGCGAACCCGGGCAGTCCGGTGCCCGCGTTCGTGCCGTAGTCGAGGTCCTGCACGCCCTTGCCGTAGACCTCGCCGAAGATCCCGACCCGGTCCGCGCCCAGCCGCTCGGCGAGCGCGGCGGCCACGGCGGGCAGGCCGTAGCCGTGCACCGCGCGCCAGTAGAGGTTGCCGTCGGACTCCTTCAACGCGAGCTGCCTGGCGCCCAGCCCCTTGGACGTGACGTCGACGGTGCCGGAACCGGCGTGGTAGGTGAGGCAGCAGGCGGTGCCGTGCAGCTTCTCGGTGACGGTGACCTGGTCGCCGGGCGCGAAGATGTCCGGGTAGCGCTTGAGGTTCTCGATGTCGATCCAGGGCAGCAGGTCGGGCGCGGCATCCACGTCACCGCTCATCGAGATCGGCACCGGGGGCACCCACTTGACGATCTGAAGCAGTTCGCCGAAGTCCGCGTCGTCGGCGGCGGCCCGCTCCAGGTCGACACCGTCGAGCGCGCGAGGCCGGCAGACGATGCCCTGGGAGAGCTCGCCGCGCAGCCGTACCGCCCGCACCCGGTTCTTCCTCGACCCGGCCAGCCGTCCGGTGAGGCCGAGTTCGGCGATCAGCGGCTCGGGCAGCACGGACTGCTCGGGTATGTAGACCGCGAACTCCCCGGTGCGGTAAGCCCCTTTGGCCACCACCGCGCGGTAGAGCCCGACCTGCGCCAACTCCAGCGCGTCCGCGTTCGGGTGGTCGAGGATCGTGAGCCGCTCGGCGGTGACGCGCAGCGTGGACATGGTGGTGCCCCCCTTGGTGTTCGTGTGTCCGCGGCGCCTTCCCGGCCCGCGCCCCCACTGTGCGACGTGCCCGGGGCGACGGGCCAACGGTTTTAGGGACCAACAGCGCTAGGGGCCAACGGATTTGGGGGCAACGGATTCAGGCGGACCGGGGTGCCGGCCCGGCCCGGCCCCGTTCCCGCCCGGCGCGGCGAGGTCCTTGGTCAGGAAGACACGGCTGGTGCCCGGCGGGTCGCAGGGGACCTCCCCCAGCAGTTGCCACCCCTGCTTCCGGTAGAAGTCCGGGGCCTGGAAGCTGATCGTGTAGAGCACGGCGGAGCGGCAGCCGCGGGCGCGGGCCTCGTCCTCGGCCCGGCGGAGTATCCGCGCGCCCAGGCCGCCGCCGCGCAGCTCGGGCGGCAGGAAGAAGAGGTCGACGAAGAGCAGCCCGAGCGAGGTCCGCCCGGTCAGCCCGCCGATCACCCGGTCCGTCTCGGGGTCGCGGACGAGCACGGCGAGCGGCCCGCGGTCGTCGACCCCCGACGTCTGCACGTTGAACCGGTCCAGCGCGGCCGAGACCACGGCGAGGTCGTCGGGCGTCGGCGCATCGGTGACGAAGAGTTCCGTCCGGGATGCGGGGCGTGGCGGCGCGCCCGCGGTGGTCGGGTCGGTCGCGGGCATGGTTCCTCCGGGGTGTGGACGGGGGCGGTACGGGAGCGGGGCGGTCGGCGGTCGGCGGTCGGCGGTCGGCGGTCGGCGGTCGGCGGTCGGCGGTCGGCGGTCGGCGGGCCGTACGGGAGCGTGGCGGCCGACGGCCACGGGGCCGTACGGGAGTGTGGCGGCCGGCCGCGGCGCGCACCGGCAACGCTACGGCGTGGACGTTTCGACGCGCGCCGAACCGAGGCCGCCGAGGTTCGCGCACAATCGGGGTATGAACGTTGAGCGCGCAGGTCAGGACGTGGGGGTGGACCTGGCGGCCGTGGCCAGGCTACTGGCCGACGGGACCCGGGCCGACTTCTGCCTGGCCCTGCTCGACGGCCGGGCCTGGACCGCGAGCGAGCTCGCCCGCCATGCCGGGGTCGCGCCCTCGACCGCGACATCACATCTGAACCTGCTCGTCGGCGGCGGGCTCCTCGTCGAGGAGCGGCACGGGCGGCACCGCTACCTGCGGGTGGCCGACCGCCGGGTGATCGAGCTGATCGAGAGCCTCGCCGCTCTCGCGCCGCGGCCCGTCGCGCGGCCGCGGTCGCTGTCGGCGTCCGGCCGCGGGCAGGCGCTCGCCCGCGCCCGGCTGTGCTACGACCACCTGGCCGGGGCCCTCGCGCTGGCGGTCACGGACGCGATGGTGGGGCGCGGGCTGCTGGAGTGGGGGCCGGAGCCGGGGCTCACCGGCGCGGGCTCGGCCTGGCTGGCCGAGGTCGGGGTCGCCGTGCCGAGCGGCTCGCGCCGGCCGCTGGTGCGGGCGTGCCTGGACTGGACCGAGCGCCGGCCCCACCTGGCGGGCGCGGTGGGCGCCGCCCTGTGCGACCACGCGCTCACCGCCGGATGGGTCACGCGGGTCGGCACGTCCCGCGCACTCGCCGTGACCGCCACCGGCCGCCGGGCGTGGCAGGGGCACCTGGGCGTATCGACGGACGGCCTGTGAGCCGGGGCCGGCCGCGGCGGGATCGGCGCGGGCCCCCGGACGCCGGGGCAGGTCCGGGGCAGGTCTGGTGACGGGTCCATGGCGGGTCTGTGACGGGGCCACCGGGCTTCGGCGGGGCGGAAGTTGTCATCGGGGCGGCGGCCGACGAGGGTTCGACCATGCGATACATCATCATCGGCGCGGGCGCGGTGGGCGGCGCCATCGGCGGACGGCTCTTCGACAGCGGCCACGAGGTCGTGCTCGTGGCCCGCGGGGCGCATCTGGACGCACTGCGCGAGCACGGACTGCGGCTCCGACTGGCGGACCGCGAAAGGCAGTTGAGGATTCCGGCGGTCGAGGGGCCGGCGGAACTGACGGCGCGGGACGACGACGTGCTCGTGCTCGGCGTGAAGACCCAGGACACCCCCGCCGTCCTGGACACGTGGGGTGCGTACGGCTACGGCACCGGCACGGGCTCCCGCGCGGGCGCCGGGCCCGCGGTGGTGTGCGCGCAGAACGGCGTGGAGAACGAGCGCCTGGCGCTGCGCCGGTTCGCCGACGTGTACGGGATGTGCGTATGGCTGCCGGCGTCCTTCCTCGAACCGGGCGTGGTGAGCGCGCTGTGCGCGCCGCTGACCGGGATGCTCCACCTGGGCCGCTACCCGTCGGGGTCGGACCCGACCGTGCGGGCGATCGCCGCCGATCTGGCGGACGCGGGCTTCGCCGCACCGGTCACCGAGGATGTGATGGCCTGGAAGTACGCCAAGTTGCTGGGGAACCTGGTGAACGCCGCGGACGCGGTGCTCGGCCCCGACGAGGACGCGCGGCGCGAACTGGCCGCGCGGGCAAGGGCCGAGGGCGTGGCGGCGCTGGACGCGGCCGGTATCCCGTACATCGGCGCCGAGCAGCAGGCGCGGACACGCGGGGACCGGGTGGAGTCTTCGCAGGCGAAGCACAGTTCGACCTGGCAGAGCCTGGCGCGCGGCACCGGGTCGATCGAGTCGGACTACCTCAACGGCGAAATCGTGCTGCTCGGCCGCCGGTTCGGGGTGCCGACGCCGGTCAACGAGGCGCTGCGGCACGCCGCGAACCGCGCGGCCCGCGAGCGCCGCGCCCCCGGCGAACTGACGGCCGAGGAGCGCGCAGAACTGCTGGGCGCGGGCAACTGACCAGCGCCCAGCAGCACTTCACCGCTTCACTTGTGGGCCGACGGCGGCTCCTGCGGGCGCATCCGGAAGTCGTACGCGGCGGGCAGCGGGTGCTCGCGACGGGCCCGGGCGCGCGCGTCGTCCGACGTGCCGTCGTGCGGCTTCGCGTCGCCCGCGGTCTCGGCGCCGTCGGTGAGCAGGGCCTCGGCGACGGCGTACCAGGTGTCGCTGAGCGCTTCGTCGCCCTCGGCCAGGTCGTCGACGACCACGCCCTCGTCGAGCAGCGCGCGGGCCCTGACCGGGTCGCCCTGGGCGAGCGCGGTACGGGCCCGCAGCAGCCTCGCGCGCCCGCCGTCGAGGGGTGAGGTGTCGCCGTCGGGGCCGGGCACGGGGCGGTCGAGGATGCGCGCGGCGGCGTCGGCCCGGCCGGCGGCGAGCAGCGCGGGGACGGCCTCCAGGGCGTAGGCGCGCAGCGCGGTGCGGGCGGACCGCCGTGGGGATTCGGCGGGTTGGGGGTCCGCCGGAGCGGCTGCGGGCGCGGCGGCGGACGGTTCCGCGGGCGAGTCTGTGGACGGGTCCGCCGGGGCGGCGGGGGCATCGGCCGGGGTGCCGGCGAGCGCCTCGGTCAGGGTGTCCGCGAGCGCCTCGTACCCGGCGATGTACCGCTCCGCGGCCCGTTCGGTGCGCTCGGCGGCGGTGTCGGCGACGGCCAGGGCGCGCAGCACCCACGGCGAGGGGTGGGCGGCGAGCGAGCGCTCCCAACTGCGCACCGCCTGGGCCCGGTCGCCGGCCGCCCACTGCGCGACGCCGAGGTGGTAGTCGCGGTACCACTCGTTGCCGGGGTAGGTGTCGGCGGCTTCCAGCAGTTCGCGCCACTCGGGCGAGACCAGGGTGGGCCCCGGCGCGGAGGCGGGGGTGGGGCGGGGGAACACGCCGGCCAGCAGCAGTTCGAGCCAGGGCTTCTGGGCGGCGCCGAGGGTCGCGGGCGGGAAGGGGGTGCCCGGCAGCGGGTAGCGGCCGCGCTCGACCTCCAGCGCGCCCCAGCCGGAGCCGGCGGCGAGCACGTCCGCGGGCTCGGGGTCGGCGTCGGCCCGGGTGAGCCAGGCGGTGCGGGCCGCGTCAAGGGTGGCCCGGGGCAGCGCCGCTTCCAGGCTCGCCGCGGCCTCCGCGCGGGCCGCGGCCCAGTCGGCGCCGTGCACCAGTGCGGGGTCGGCGTCGAGCGGGCCGTACGCCTCCAGCCAGCACAGCTCCGACTCGGCGGCCATCGGCAGGTGTTCGAGCTGGGTACGGGCCAGGCCGGCCTGGATCTCCAGGTACCCGCCGGTGCCGGGCTCGGTGAGCCACTCCTGCCAGCGCCGCCCGCCGCGGCCGCGGCCCCAGCGGAACAGCTTGCGGCCGCGCAGCCCGTCGGTGGAGGTCTGCACCAGGCCGCGGCCCTGCCCGTCGAGCGCGGCGATCCAGCGGCGGTCGTCGCCCTGGATGTCGAAGAAGTGGTCGGCGGCGTGCTCGAACCGCGTCGGGTACGTCACGTCGGCGTCGGCCTGCGCGTCCGGGCCGCCGGGGCCGTCCGGGATGCGCGGCACCGCGACATGGGTGAGGGTGCGGTGGTAGTCGAACTGCCAGGCGGCGTCCGCGGGTACCAGCACCCGGGTGTCGGCGGTCTCGGGGACGGCGGTGTTGGACCACCAGTACACGGGCACCGTCCGGTCGTGCGGGTTGCGGACCCGGACCCCGACGTACAGGAAGTCGGAGCCGGCCGGCAGCCACAGGTCGACCTGGAACGGCAGGTCGCGCAGCCGCTCCCACTCCCACAGCCGCAGCATCTCCCCGCCGTCGGGCGCGGTGAGCCGGGCGGCGTGCAGGGGCGCGCAGGTGTGGGCGGCGTGGCCGGTGGCGCCGAGGTTCCACTCGACGCCCCCGGAGAACCAGGCGCCGGCCAGCGCGAAGTCCGCGGGCTGGAACACCGGGTTGCGGTAGAGCAGTTCGCGGCCGGTGGGCTTGTGCAGCAGCGAGTAGAGCCGGCCGCCGAGGCCGGGCAGCACGGTGGCGCGCAGCCGGTCGTTCTCGATGACGACGGCGTCGAGTTCGGCGGGCGCGCGGTCCCGCCCGTAGCCGTCGAGCACGCGGACCGGCAGCACCGTGCGCAGCGGGGCGTAGCCGATCTGCCGGGCCATGTCCGGGGGCAGGCCCTTGCGCTCGTGCGGGTCCAGGCGGTGCTGCTCCAGGCGCTCGTGGAGCGCGGGCAGCGGGTTCTCCGGGCCCAGCGGCGCGGCGGGGATGCGCACGGTGGCGCGCCGCACGGTCGTCGCGGTCGTATCGGTCGTCGCGGTCCTGGCCAAGGCCACCTCATCCGGCACGGGCGGCCGCCTTCCGCACGGCGGCCGTGTGATCACCATGGAACATGCTTCGCGGCCCGCTGAACAGAGCCCGCACCGTACAGGGTTGGGCAAAACTGATGGAAACCGGGTAAAACGTCCCGTCCGCCCGGTCCGCCGACCCGTTGCGCCACCGCTGTCGGTGCCCGCTGCTAGAACGGTGCCCATGACGTCATTCCGCACCCCGCCCGCCGGGGCGTTCCCGGCCCTGCGCTTCCCCGACTGGCTGGAACTGGTGGAGGACCGGTCGGCCGCGCTGCGGAAGGCGGCCGAGACCGCCGACGGGCAGGCCCGGGTGCCGGGTTGCCCGGACTGGACGGTGCGCGATCTGGTGGCGCACGTCGGGCAGGTGCAGCGCTTCTGGGCGGCCGCCGTCGCCGCCGGGCCGGCCTCCCGGCCGCCCGACCCGGACGCGGTGGGCGACGTGACGCCTTCCGGTGAGCTGACGGCGTGGTCGGCCCGCTCGACCGCGCTGCTGCTGGACGCGCTGCGGGCGGCCGGCCCGGATCTGGAGTGCTGGACGTGGTGGTCGGCGTCCGGCAGCCCGGCGACGGCGGGCGCCGTCGCCCGCCACCAGGTGCAGGAGGCGGCGGTGCACGCCCGTGACGCGCAGGACGCGGTGGGCGCCCCCGAACCGCTGCTGCCGGCGCTGGCGGTGGACGCGCTCGACGAGTTCCTGCACATCGGCTTCGGCAGCATGGACGGCTGGCCGCACGCCCCCGCCCGGGTCGCCCTGGTCTGCGAGGAGGGCCCCGCCTGGACGCTGATCCTCGACGCGACCGGCGCGTCCGCGATACGCGTCGCCCCGGGCGGCGGCCCCGCCCCGGGCGCCTCGCTCACCGGCCCCGCCGAGGAGTTGCTGCTGGCGCTCTACCGGCGGGTTCCGTACGACGGCGGCACCCTGCGGGTGAGCGGGGACGCGGAGCTGGTCCGGCAATTGGTGGTCTGGTCGCCGCTGGATTGAGCACGTACCGTCCTGACTGAGGAGTGATGCTCATGTCAGGACGAGCGTTGCGAGTGGGCGGAGCCATGGGCGGAGCGCTCATGTTGCTCTCCGGCTGCTCCTTCGGCACACACTCGCATGTGACCGCGACCGCTTCGCCCACCGCGGCGTCCGCGCCCCCACCCGTCGGCAGCATCGAGCATCCCCGGCCGGTGGAGTGCGTCGACGGCCTCGTCCAGCGCGACGGCTCCCCGCCCGCGCCGCGCCGCACCACCAACCCGGCCGGCTCACCGACCGGCGCCCCCAAGGAACCGTCCTCCTCGTCGACCGGCCACCTCACCACCGGCAGCAGCCCGTCGGCGGCGCCCGCCGGCTCCGATGTCACCGTCGGCCCGCTGACCTGGCAGGGCCTGGGCGGTCTGGCCGGCGGCGACCAGACCGACCGCGGCCGGCAGAACTCCGGTGGCTGGCACTACCGCATCGACACCGTGGTCCGCCCCGACTCCACCGTCACCGTCACGGTCGGCGCCGAGCAGCGCGCCCGCGCCGGGCTGGAGTTCGGCGGCGAGTACGGCTCCGCGCCCGCGCCCGCGGTCGCCTTCCACTCCTGCCCGGGCAGCCCCACCTCCTTTCGTGGCTCCTTCTTCGTCGCCGGCGACGGCCGCGCCTGCGTCCCGCTGGACGTCAAGGTCGGTGACGCCCCGGCGCGGCACGTGGTGATCTCCTTCTTCAGCGGACGCTGCCCTGCGTAGGGTGGTGGCATGACCGAGTCCAGCCCCGACCCCGCTTCCGCTTCCGGACCCACCGGCGAGCCCGCGCACGACCCGGAGGTCCTCCAACTCGCCTCGCAGGTCTTCGATCTGGCCCGGCACGGCGACACCGACAAGCTCGCCGCGTATGTCGACGCCGGGGTGCCCGCCAACCTGACGAACGACAGTGGCGACAGCCTCGTCATGCTCGCCGCCTACCACGGCCACCCCTCGGCGGTGCACGCCCTCATCCAGCGCGGCGCCGACGTCGACCGGGTCAACGACCGCGGCCAGACCCCGCTCGCCGGCGCGGTGTTCAAGGGCGAGCAGGAGGTGATCACGGCCCTGGTGGAAGCCGGCGCCGATCCGGCCGCGGGCACCCCGTCCGCCATCGACACCGCCCGCGTGTTCGGCAGGACCGAACTGCTGGCGCTCTTCGGCGCGGAGTGACCGCGCCGGCCCCGCGCCCCTGACACCTCCGGGCTGCCCCCGCCCAACTGAGGGGCCACCTGCCGATGGGTGGCCGCTCGCGCCGTTCGCCCGCAGGGGTTCGCCAGGGGGCTCCACGCGCCCCGGATTCGTGCGGGCCCTTCCGTGGAAGGCGCGCCCTTCCTCCTCCCGTTGCCCGCCCGGGCGGTCGCTCAGCCGATCGCCTCGGCCCGCTCGGCCAGCCGCGCCGTGCCCTGCCCGGTGAGCGAGCCGTACAGCCGCAGCCGGGAGATGCCGCCGTCCGGGAAGATCTCGATCCGGGCATGCGTGGCCGGGGCGGCTTCATCGACGAGAAAGCGGTGGGCGGTGTCCGGGTGCAGCCGCACCCGGTCGAGCAGCGGCACCCACTCCCCGTCCTCGCCGTCCCGTATGGACAAGGTGGCCCAGCCGGCCGCATTGCCCTTGAGATAGGCGGTGTCGATCTCGATCGCCCGGACGGTGCCCTGTTCGACCAGCCGGTACTCGATCCAGTCGTGTCCCTGATCCCGACGGCGGCGGGTCTCCCAGCCGTCGTCCATCTTCCGGGAGCGGCCCGGCAGGATGGTGTGCTCGGGGGGCGAGTAGAAGCGGTCGGAGGCGTCCTGGACGGTGCCGCCGTGCTCCAGCGCGACCAGGTCGATGGTGCCGAGCGCTGCCAGCCAGGCAGGGTCGGGCGCCACCTGTCCATACACCCGCAGGCGCGCGACCCCGCCGTCAGGGTGCTGGCGCAGCCGCAGATGGGAGAAGCGCCGCTCGACGCGGATCGCGAAGGCGTTCTCCGCGTGGCCGCCGACCGGGGTGCGGGGCACCAGCTCGGTCCACTCGACCGACGGGTCCGCCACATCCTCGGGCCCGGCAGACGGGGAGAGAGCGGCGGCCTCCACCGAGACGGACTGCGGGTAGTTGCCGCGGAAGTGCGCGGTGTCCACCACGATGCCGCGGACCACGCCGGGCACCGCGAGCCGCACCACCGCCCAGTCGTGGTCCGCCGGCTCCGGATGCGGGGTCTGCGCCGAGCGGCCGCGGCGGCGCCGGGTCTCCCACCCGTCCATCACCTTGCCCTTGTGCCCGAACCGCTCGGGGTCGAAGACCGCGGGCCCGGGCAGCAGCAGATTCTCCCGCTCGGCGAAGAACTCGTCATTGGCCGCAATCACCCCCGCGCCGAGCCGGCGGTCGGTCAGATCCGCCAGCCCGGTGAAGGGCAACTCCGCCCGGCGGTAGTCCGCGAAGGGGTTCCCTCCTCCGTACGGCAGCGCGTCCCCGGTGAAATCGGTCAGTGCGGTGAAGGCCGCTTCCTGCTCCATGCCCGCTGTCCCCCTCGTCTCCGCGGCCCGCGCCGCATCCATGTCCGCCGCGGCCACTGTCACTGCTTCTGCTCCAGCCGTCCCTCTTCGTCCCTCGCTCCTTTTCATGCCCCCACCCTCCCCCCTCCGACACTTCAGGTCCATCGATACTTTTTGAATATTCCTTTCAGTTCAACTTCACGAATGGGTCCAACTCAGCGGCGTGCCGCAGCGCCCCCATCACCCGCCGCACCAGCGCCCCCTCCTCCGTGCCCGCGCGGACCGCCGCCACGATCCGGCGCACCGGCCGGTCCGCGTCCAGCGGCCGGACCGCGACCAGGCGCCGCCAGCCGCCCACGGTCGCCATCTGCGGCACCAGCGCGATCCCCATACCCGCCGCCACCAGTGAGAAGATGGCCGGCCAGTCCGCCGCGGCATGCGCCTGCTCCGGTACGAACCCGGCGTCGGCGCAGGCCGCGAGCGTGATGGTGCGCCACGGCCCGCGGCTGCCGAAGATCCACGACTCCTCGGCGAGCGCGGCCAGCCGCAGTCCCGGCGCGGTGGCCAGCGGGTGGCCGATCGGCAGGGCGATGTCCAGCGGGTCGGTGAGCAGCGGGAACACCGCGAACCGCGGGTCCCGGGCGGTGGGCGCGTCGACCGCGAGGGAGACCGCGACGTCCACCTCGCCCGCGGCCAGCTCCTCGAAGACCGCCGCGGCCTCGATCTCCCGCACCGACACCGTGATCGCGGGCGCGGACTGGCGCAGCAGCTCCGCGGCGGGCACGACGAGCCGGCTGATCGCGGTGGCGATGGTGCCCACCTTGACCAGGCCCGCGTCACCGCGGGCGTACCCCTCCAACTCGGCGCCCGCCCGCTCCAACTGGGCGAAGACCACCTCGGTGTGGCGCAGCAGGACCTGCGCCGCACCGGTCAGCCGCACCCCGCGGCCGCGGGCCTCGACGACCGGCGTCCCTATCTGTTTCGAGAGCGTGGCCAGTTGCTGCGACACCGCCGACGGCGTCATCCGCAGCGCGGCCGCCGCGGCGGTGACCGTACCCGCGTCGTGCAGGGCGCGAAGGATCTGGAGCTTCTTGAGGTCCCACTCTTTCATACGGCCAGACTAAACAGTCAGACCATGATTGTGCGGATGGATTGATGGGTACGACGAGTACGACACCGGTCACGACACTGCTGCCGCGCTCCCCGGCCCGCGCGTTCTGCGGTGTTCCTGCGGGCTGACCCCGCGCACGCGCTTGAACGCCGCGCTGAGGGCGAACGGGCTGCCGTACCCGACCTTGCGCGCCACCGCGGCGATGGTGGCGTCCGGTTCGCGCAGCAGGTCGGCGGCGAGGGCGAGCCGCCAGCTCGTCAGGTAGGCCATCGGCGGCTCGCCGACGAGTTCGGTGAAGCGGCGGCCGAGCGCCGCACGTGACACACCGGTCTCGGCGGCCAATGCGGCCACCGTCCAGCCGTGCGCGGGCCGTTCGTGCAGCAGCCGCAGTGCCGGGCCGACCACCGGGTCGCCCTGCGCGGCGTACCACCCCGGCGTGCCCGCCTCCGGCCGGGCGAACCACGCGCGCAGCACCGCGATGAGCAGCAGGTCCAGCAGGCGGTCGAGGACCACCTCCTGCCCCGGCTCGTCGCGCACCACCTCCGCGGACAGCAGCGCGGGCAGCGGGCTGTGCCAGGCGTCCGCCGGCAGCACCAGCACCTGCGGCAGCGCGGCCAGCAGCCGCCGGCTGACCTCGCCGTCCATCTGGTAGGTCCCGCTGATCAGCACCCCCGCGCCCGGTGTGTCCTCGGCGGTGTCGCCCCACGTGCGCACCCCGAGGTCCATCTCCTCGCACAGCTCGTCGCCGTCCGGGGTCTGCGAGACCTGGCCGGGCCGGATCACGATCTGCGGCGGCGTCGCCGGGTCGCCCGCGACGGTGTACGGCTCCGGGCCGCGCACCACCGCGATGTCCCCGGGCCCGATCCGCACCGGCGGCTCCCGGTCGGGCACCACCCACGCGTCCCCGTCGACCGGGTAGAGCAGCGTCAGCGGGGCGCGGTCGGCGATCCGGATCGCCCACGGCGGGGCCAGCACCGAGCGAAGCAGGAACGCACCGCGCGCCCGCGGCCCGTCGAGGAGGTCGGTCAGCGCGTCCATATCGTCCTCAGACGCACGTCAGGGGCGAGTACGGAAGGTGCCCGCACGGACGGCGCGCGTACGGAAGGTGCCCGCACGGAAGGTGCCCGCACGGACGGTGCGCGTACGCACCGCGTGTGTACGGGAGATGTGCGTACGGCTGCATACGTCCCAGCGTAGGCGGTGGACGCGCGCGTATGCGGGTGAGTTTCTCGGCCATGGCCGGGACCGGCCCGGGGCGGCTGTACTCGAAGGCATGACGACGACCTCCACCTCGCAGTGGCCCGCGGCGCCCGCCCCCGCCGCATCACCCGTCCCCGCCAAGGGAGTTGACATGTCCGCCGATCTCCGCAGCCTGGTGCTGCTCGCCGCCACGCTCACCACCGGGTTGATGGCCGGTCTGTACTTCGCGTTCTCGTGCGCGGTGATGCCCGGCCTCGGCCGCTCGTCGGACCGCACCTTCGTGGAGTCCATGCAGCGCATCAACGTGGCGATCCTGAACGGCTGGTTCAGCCTGGCGTTCGGCGGCGCCCTGGTGCTCGGCGGCCTCGCGATCGCGCTGCACCGGCGCGGCGCGGCCAGTGCCGCCCTGCCGTGGATCATCGCGGGCGTCGCGCTCTACGCGCTGTCGCTGCTGATCACGATGGGCCTGAACGTGCCGCTGAACGACCGGCTGGCGAACGCCGGCGACCCGGGCAAGGTCCACGACCTGGCGGCCGTGCGGGAACGGTTCGAGTCGACCTGGGTGCACTGGAACGTCGCCCGCACCCTCGCCTGTACGGCGTCGCTGGGCTGCCTGGCCTGGGCGATGCGGGTCGCGGCCCGGGCGAGCGGCCAGGCGTGAGCGGCCAGGCGTGAGCGGCCAGGCGTGAGGACCGGAACATACGCCGCGAACCCGCTCCGGCGGCGCCCGCCGGGTCACCCCGCCGCGTTCGCCGCCTCGGCCGGGTTCGTCGCCCCGGACGGGTCCGCCGCGCCCGCCACCCGCGCGGCGATCCGCCGCGCCACGTCCGCCGGCGGCGTCCCCGCCGTGTCGACGACCTCGCCCGCCTCCCGCAGCCACGGCAGGGCCGCCTCGTACGCGGAGACGTGGTCGAGCCGCCACTGCCGGGCCGGCGCCCCTTCGGTGTCCTGCTCGATCCGCCGGACCAGTTCCTCGGGATCGGCGTGCAGCACGAAGTGGTGGACGGGTACGCCGGCTTCGGCCAGGCCGCCGGACAGCTCGGTCCAGTACGCCTCGACCAGCACCGACTGCGGGAGGACCAGGGTGCCCCCGACGTAGTCGAGCAGTTGGACGGCGGTCTGCACCACCAGCGACCGCCACGGCGGGTGCTCCTGGAAGTCCCGGACCGGCTTGTCGGTCAGGAACGGCCGGAGCATGTGGCCGACGTACTCCGAGTCGAAGATCCGCGCTCCGGGCAGCATCTCGGTGAGCAGCCGCGACGTGGTCGTCTTCCCCGCGCCGAAGGTGCCGTTGAGCCATACGATCATGGGTCCGAGCCTAGTGGCGGCCCGGCACGTCCACCGGTTCGCGCCGCACCCGGCCGCCCCCGCCGCCCGGCGGCCCGCGCGTCCCCCGCACCACCCGCCGCGGTCGCGGCGCCGGTTGGGTACGATCGGCGGCGCCGCGACTGGCGAGGGTGGGCCACCACCGGGAAGCGGCACGCACACCTTCGGACGCGTCGACCGCCTGGGCGCCTCGGATCAGCGCACGCGACCGAGGAGGACCCCGGATGGAACTGCGGTACGGACTCAACCCCCAGCAGCAGCCGGCACATGCCGTACCCGTGGCACCGGGGCCCGGCCCGCTGCGGGTGCTCAACGGCGAACCGTCGTACATCAACCTGCTGGACGCGCTGGCCGGTTGGCAGCTCGTACGGGAAGCGGCGGGCGCGCTCGGGCGGCCCGCGGCGGCGTCGTTCAAGCACGTGTCGCCCGCGGGCGCGGCACTGGCCGGCCCGGTGGACGCGGACACCGCCGCCCGCTACGGGCTCGGGACGACCGCGCCCGGTCCGCTGGCCGGTGCGTATCTGCGGGCCCGGGACGCCGATCCGCGGTCGTCCTACGGTGACCTGGCCGCCGTGTCGCACCCGGTGGACGAGGAACTCGCCGAGCTGCTGGGCGGGTTGGTCTGCGACGGGATCGTGGCACCCGGTTACGCGCCCGGCGTGCTGGCCACGCTGAGCCGCAAGCGGCGCGGCCGTTTCCTGGTGCTGGCGGCCGACCCCACGTACGTGCCGCCGGCCGCCGACAGCCGCGAGGAGTACGGGCTGCGGCTGAGCCAGGCCCGCGACGACGTGCCGATCTGCGCCGGCCTGCTGACCGACGTGGTGTGCGGCGAGCTGCCGCAGGCCGCCGCCGACGACCTGCTGCTCGGCCTGGCCGTGGTCCGCCACACCCAGTCCAACTCGGTCTGCTACGTGCGGGACGGGGTGACGCTCGGCATCGGCGCGGGCCAGCAGTCCCGGCTGGACTGCACCCGCCTGGCGGGCCGCAAGACGCACACCTGGTGGATGCGCCGCCACCCCTCCGTACGGGCCATGGAGTTCAGGCCCGAGGTACGCCGGCAGGACCGGGTGAACTGGCAGGTGCGGTGCGCCGAGGGCGACTTGACGCCGTACGAGGCCGAGGCGCTGCGCGGGGTGCTGGCCGGGCCGCCGCCGAGCGCGGTACTGCTGCCGGACGGCGGTGAGCGGCAGGCGTGGCGGGAACGGCTGACGGGGGTGGCGTTCGCCTCGGACGGGGCGCTGCCCTTCGCGGACAACGTGGAGCACGCGGCACGCTACGGGGTGCGGTGGATCGCCGAGCCCGGCGGGTCGATCCGCTCGGACAAGGTCGTCGAGGCGTGCGAGCGGCAGGGAATGACCCTGGTTCGGACCGGACTTCGGCTCTTCCGGCACTGATCCGCCCCGGCGGGAGCGGAGTCGGCGACCGGGTCACGGGCCGAAGGCGCCGTGCCGTCCCTCGCCCGCGGTGAACCGGGCGGCGCCCGCGGCCATCTCGGTGAGCGAGACCTGGCCGTGGGCGAACTCGGCGGCCAGTGCCTCCGGTTCGGGCCGGCCCTCCTGCTCCAGCAGGGACAGCCGGTCCTCGCGCAGGCAGGTCTGCGGGAACGCGGCTATCTGCGCGGCCAGTTGCTCGGCCGCGGCGCGGGCGGTGCCGGTCTCGACCAGCCGGTCGGCCAGGCCGATGGCGTGCGCCTCGGCCGCGTCGACCGGACGCCCGGTGAGGACCAGGTCCATCGCCCGCCCGGCGCCGATCAACCGGGGCAGCCGTACGGTCCCGCCGTCGATCAGCGGCACTCCCCAGCGGCGGCAGAACACCCCGAACACGGCGTCCCGTTCGACCACCCGCAGGTCGCACCACAGGGCCAACTCCAGCCCGCCCGCGACCGCGTGGCCCGCGACGGCGGCGATCACCGGCTTGCCCAGCCGCATCCGGGTGGGGCCCATCGGGCCGTCGCCGTCGGGCGCGAGCCGGTTGCCGCGCTCGGTGCCGACCGCCTTGAGGTCGGCGCCCGCGCAGAACGTGCCGCCCTCGCCCCACAGCACCGCGACGGCGGCGTCCGGGTCGGCGTCGAACGCCCGGAACGCGTCCGCGAGCGCCTGCGCGGTGTCCCGGTCGACGGCGTTGCGCGCGTGCGGCCGGGACAGCACCACGGTGGTGACCGGACCGGAGCGCTCGGTGCGAACGGCCGGCCCTGGCGGCACGGGTGGCACGGGCCCTACGGGTGGTACGGGCGGCAAGGGCACGGCGCGGACTCCTCGTCTACGAGTGCGGGCTCGTTCGGCTGCGCGCGCTCGGCCGTCCCGCCCAGCCGTAACGGACAGTTGTGCTCGCTCAGTTGTGGTCGGCTCAGTTGTGCTCGGCTCAGTTGTGCTCGGACAGCAGCACGGCGACCGTGCCGGGTTCGAGCGCGCGGAAGACGTGTGGCACGTCACCGGGATAGCTGATGTAGTCGCCGGGGTACAGCTCGACCGGGTCGTCGGTGATGCCGACCATGGCACGGCCGGTGCTGAGCACCACGTGCTCGATCAGTCCGGGCATGTGCGGCTCGGACTCGCGGTCGCTGCCGGGCTGCGCGGAGACGACGTAGATGTCCCGGCGGGCGTGCGGCGGGCAGGACGCCAGGAGCGTGGCGACGTACGAGGAGTGCTCGGCGGTGAAGGTGGGGCCCTCGCCGGCGCGGATCACCTCGACCCGGGGGCGCGGCGGGTCGACCAGCTGGGCGAAGGGCACGTCGAGAGCCACGCTGAGCGCCCACAGCGTCTCCACGCTCGGGTTGCCGGTGGCGGATTCGAGCTGGGAGAGGGTGGACTTGGCGATGCCCGCACGGCGCGCGGCCTCGGCGAGGGAGAGTCCGGCGCGCCGCCGCTCCTGTTGCAGGGAGGCGGCGATGGCGGCGATCGGGGGGCCGCCGCGTGGTCTGTCCTCCGTCGGCATACCGGATGGCTCCAGATTCGTTCGATAAAAAAGTCATGTCGTTCGGCTTGACGAACGACAATCTACTATGTTCATTCTATACGGTGATCCGTTCGATTTGGCGAACCCCCGAGAAGGACCTGGCGGACCTGCTCCGCGACATCGCCCTGGTCTGCGTGGCCGACGCGCTCGTCGGAGTGTCCTTCGGCGCGATCGCGGTCGGGCTCGGCCTGCCGCTGTGGCTGCCGATGCTGATGTCGGTGGTGGTGTTCGCGGGCGCCGCGCAGTTCCTCTTCATCGGGATCGTGGGGGCCGGCGGCAATCCGGTGGCCGCGCTCGCGGCGGGCCTGCTGGTCAACGTGCGGCACGTCCCGTTCGGCTTCGCGGTCGGGGACGTGCTCACCGGCACCGGATGGCTGCGCCGGATCGCGGGCAGCCATGTGATGGTCGACGAGACGGTGGCGTTCACGCTCGCCCAGCGCACGCCGGCCCGCCGCCGTACGGCGTACTGGCTGTGCGGGGCCGGGCTGTTCACGGCCTGGAACCTCGGGGTGGTGGCCGGCGCGTTCGGCGGCCGGGCGGTCGGCGACACCGACGCCTTCGGGCTCGACGCGGCGTTCCCCGCGGTACTGCTCGCCCTGCTGCTCCCCTCCCTCGACCGGGCCGGCAACCGGCGGGCGGCGCTGGCCGGGGTGGCGGTCGCGCTCGTCACGACACCGTTCCTGCCCGCCGGGCTGCCGGTACTGCTCGCGCTCGCCGGCGTCGCGGCCGGGCTGCCGTACGACGCGAAGCCCGCCCCCGCGGCGGCCGAGGAGAAACCGGCCGTGAAACAGCCGAACGAGAAGCAGCCGAACGAGCAGAAGGCGGGCCGATGAACACCGGGCTCCTGATCGCCACGGCGGTCCTGGGCGCGGGCACCTTCGCGTTCCGCTTCGCCGGACCGGTGCTGCGCTCCCGGATCACCCTCTCGGCCCGGGTCGAGCAGTTCATGGCCACCGCCGTGGTCGTCCTGCTGGCCGCGCTCGTGGCCACGTCCGCGCTGACCGAGGGCCACGGTTTCTCCGGTACGGCGCGCACCGCCGGAGTGGCCGTCGGCGGGCTCTTCGCCTGGCGCCGCGCCCCGTTCGCGGTGGTGGTCCTGGCCGCGGCGGTCACGGCCGCGGTCCTGCGCCTGCTCGGCGCGAGTTGAGCACGGCCGAGCCGAACGCGACACGAGGCGAAGGCGGTACGAGCTGAGCGCGGCACGAGTGGAGCACAGCACGCGGCGAGCACGGCGCGAGCCGAACGCGGCCGGGGCGCGCGGGGTCAAAGCGTATGGCCGGTAGGGGAGGTGACAGAGGGACGACAGATCGTGTTACCTGTCATGTCTCCGTCGATTCATGGCCGACGGGCACCGTCTGGACGGAGCGACACCCCCACAGGAGGACACGTGACCGGTCGGTTGATCCGCCGAGCTTCCCTACGCATTCGCGCCGCGCTACTGGGCGTTCTGACGCTGTGCCTCGCCTTCACCGTCGCCGGCGCCGGAGGCGGCGCCGCGTCCGCCGCCGACACGGACTCGCTGCCGTTCTCCGGCAGCACCGGCTCCGGGCTGCACAACACCTACGACCCGGGCGCGTTCACGTACCTCGCGCAGTCCCTGGACACCGGGTCGTCGATGATCGAACTGGACGTCTGGGACGACTTCGTCACCCAGGAGTGGAAGGTCAGCCACTCCAACCCGCTGGGCAACAGCAACAACTGCGTGGACGCTTCCTCCCCCGCGGACCTGTACACCGGGGGCGCCAACAAGGACCTGGAGAGCTGCCTGGACGACGTGCGGGTGTGGCTGGGCGCCCACCCGGGCCACGGGCCGCTGATCATCAAGCTGGAGATGAAGGCCGGTTTCCAGAGCACGTTCGGGATGGGCCCGGCCAAACTGGACCAGTCGATCAGCGCGCACCTGGGCAACCTGGTCTACAAGCCGTCGGATCTGCTGGCCAAGCCGGGTGGCGGCCAGTACACGTCACTCGACGAGGCGGCCGGCGCGGGCAACTGGCCGACCCGTCAGCAACTCGCCGGCAAGGTGCTGCTGGAGGTGATCCCCGGCACCGTCGAGGAGTCCAACCCGACGGACACGCTGTGGACCGACCAGGAGTACGCCGACTACCTCCAGGGGCTGCAGAGCCAGGGCAAGCTGTCGCAGGCCAATGTCTTCCCCGCGGTGCACAACGCCCAGGCCGGCGACCCGCGTTCGCGCTACTCCGACGCCTCGATCCGCCCCTGGTTCGTGGTCTTCGACGGTGACGCCGCGACCTACCTGAACGGCAGCATCGACACGAGCTGGTACGACACCCACCACTACCTGCTCATCATGACCGACGCGCAGAACGTGCCGCCCACCCTCGACGACACCAACCCGACGTCCGCGGACGCGCAGGCCCGGGTCGCCCAACTGGCCAAGGCCCACGCGTCGATCGCGTCCAACGACTGGACCGGCCTCACCGACGTCCAGTCGACGGTGCTGCCGCGCGGCTGACCGTCAGGACTCCAACCGGCGCACGGACGAGGCGCGTTGGGAACCGCCCGGTGCACGCACAGCTCACGCGCCGGTCGGGCTGAGGTGGACGGCCGCGAGTTGCCAGCGGCCGTCCACCTCCACGATGGTCTGGGTGATACGGAACCGGGCGTCCGCGTCGCGCCCGTCGAAGACGCTCTGCTGGCCCTGGACACCCACCGCGACGGCGGTACGCCCGTACTGACGCAGCGTCACCTCGTCCCAGGTGAAGTCGTCGTGCACCAGGGCGCCCGACGCGTAGCGGTCGAGCCACTGCGCCTTGCCCAGCACGAAGCCGCGGGGGCCGACCGCGGTGAAGTCGTCGGTGAGCAGGGCGTCGAGGGCGGCCACGTCGCCCAGCCGCTCCGCCTCGGCCCAGCGGTGGCCGAAGTCGGCGAGCCCGCCGCGGCGTTCCGCCTCCGACTCCGGCTTCCGCTCCGGCTCCCGTACCTGCGGTGCCGCCGGCATCCCTGACGTCTCTGGCATTCTGGCCTCCGTTGCACGTGTGCCGCCCCCGCGGGGTCTCACCATGAAGACTCCCGCGGGCGGGGGTTCGTGACATCGGCCGGCGGTAGGCAACCGCGCTACTCCCGGCGGAACCACCGGGCACCGGCCTGCGTACTCCCGCAGGAGTAACGGCCGGAACGGGGCCGGGGCAACGGGCGCGCGGCCGTGGGACCCTCGCGCCGGGTTCCAGCGGGCGCGCGGGGCTCAGCGGGCGAGCGACTGGCCGTCGCCCATCACGATCACCGGGTGGTCGGCGGGCAGCAGGGTGCGCAGCAGCGTCACCATGTGGGGCGCGGCGACGCTGACGCAGCCGTGGGTGGGGCCGCCGTGGTCGACGTGCACCCAGATGCCGCCGCCCTTGCTCGAACCGAGCGGCTGGGTGCCGTCGAGCGGAGAGGTACCGGGGACGCGGTTGTAGTCGATCGCGATGACGTAGTCGAACGCCTCGTCCAGCGTCTCGCCGTCGAAGCCGACGCCGCCGGCGTGGAAGCTCGACGAGTGGTCGTAGGGGAGCTTGGTGCCCGGGTCGGCGTCGAAGCCGCCCGCGTCGTGCAGGGTGAACACGCCGATCGGGCTGTGCAGGTCGCCGGCGTGGTGGTCGGCGGTCCAGCCGTCCTTGGCGTTGTGTGCCGCCCAGGTCGCGCCGGGGTGCCAGTGGCCGTCGGACAGCCGGGACCACAGGGTGACCAGGGAGTTGGACGAGTCCTTGGCCCGGCCGGACGCCACCAGCACCTGCCGGCTGCTCGCCGGGATCTGCGCGCGGGTCTTGGGCCCGAGCCCGGGGATGGTGGACGGCATCGGGTCGGACGACGGCGAGGCACTCGACTTGGCGTGCGCGGGCGCGCCGGCGGCGGGGTGGCCGACGGCGGTGTCCCGGTTGTCGGCGGACTCGGTGCCGTAGTGATCGGTGGCCACGTAGCCGGCGCCGAGCAGGGCAAGGCCGACGGCCGTGACCGACACGGCGATCGCCACCCGCTTCGCGGTACGGCGCGGCCGCCGGTGCCGACGGGGGCCACGGTCGTCTTGGCTGGGACGCTGGGCAAGCGCGTCAGGAGGAGCGGCAGTCATCGGCACGATCCTCGCAAACCCGGAGTCGGAGTACATCATCCAACCCCCGCCAACGTCCGTTTCGCCCCACAAGTCACCTTCGTGGCGCACAGATGTGCGGACTTCGCGCGACCTTACTCCGGGTCACATCGGCGGCTCGCGCGGCCAGGTGGCGTCGCCAGGTCGGATCATCGGGTCAATTCACCGGAGCCGCCGCGGGTCCGCGACACCGGCCGGTCCACGTTGCCGAGCCACGTTGCCGGTCCGGCAACGTGGCTCCGCTCGACCGGCTCACGCCGACGGGGACGCGGGCGGCGAGGGCGGCGAGGGCGCCGCCCGTACGTACGCACGCACACACCCGGCAGCAGCCTCCCCCGCCGCACCCGCCGGGCGGTCAGGCCGAACGCAGCAGCGCGTCCGCCAGTTCGCGCGGGCGGCTGAGCGCGACCAGGTGGCCGCCGGGCAGCTCCTCGACGTCGATGCCGAGACGTTCGCGAGCCAGCCGGCGCTGGAACTCCAGCGGGAAGAAGCGGTCTCCGCGCCCTTGCAGGAAACGGGTCGGCACGTCCGGCCACGCGGCCAGCGGCCAGGGCTGCGCGAACACCCCGGGCGGCGGCCCGGCCGGCTCCCCGGCGAACGCCTCCTCGGTCAGCGCGTCCGGCACGTCATGGAAGAAGTCGGTGCGCGGGTCGAACTCGGCGTCGGTGCCGGTCCGGCCGAGCACCTCGGCGTACTGCTCGCGCGCCTCGGCCTGGCCGACGTTGCCCCACCACTCCCCCGCGCTCTCGCCGGGCGCCGGCACCATCGCGTTGACCAGCACCAGCCGGTCCACCGGCAGCGGCCCGCAGACCAGCGGCGCGGAGAAGCCGCCGAGCGACTGCCCCACGACCACCAGCGGCGTCTCCGGCCCGGCCGAGCCGTCGGGCACGGCGGCGTGCACGGCCGCGGTGATCGCCTCGGCGAAGTCGTCGAGGCTCGCGGTGTCGTGGGACGGCAGGTCGAGGGTGACCACCGCGTGGCCGCGCTCACTCAGCAGCGGCGCCACCAGGTGCCAGTACCAGGCGGTGCCGTCCGCACCGGGGACGAGTACGTACGTCGCCATCGATTCCTCTCCCGTGCTCCCACCGCGCGCGGCCGGTCGACCGCGAACGCCCCCGGGTCGGGCGTCGGCCGATCGGGTGCCGCCACGCTTCGAACCGGTGTCCGACCCGCGGCTCCCCACTGTGGATCAGCCAACGGGCCGGAGCAAGCACCGGCCTTCGCGGTGTGCCGCGCCGAACGGACCTGCCGCGGACGCCTATTGGATGGGTATGAGGTGGTGCTTTCCGCCCCGAACGGCCCAACTCGCGTGCCCCGCGCGCCGTTCAGCTCACCCCGAACGTGATCCGGTACCCCGCTTCCCCCTTGCTGGTGAACGTGCTCGTCGCGTCGTCGTCCACGTAGGAGTACGCGAACGGCTCGGCCTTCTTGAACAGCGCCGCGTAGTCCACCGGCCACCGGTCGGGCCGGCACCTGTCGCGCGGCGCCCACGCCCCGCGGCAGCAGTACTGGTCGGTGCCGAAGACGCCGCAGGGCGACTCGCAGCCCACGACCCGGCCGCCCGCCTTCACCCGGAGCGCGGCCGGGCAGTCGACCGGGTGGGGGCAGCCCGCGGCGGAGCACCCGGAGGCGCCGATCGGGTCCTTCGTGGAGCCGCCGACGAGGTTGATGAACATCGGCAGGTTGGAGCCGTCGACCAGGCTCACGTCGTAGAAGTCCAGACCGTCCCACGCGTTGAGGTCGAACTCCGCCAGCGAGGCGGGGATCGCGCCGTAGCCGGGGCACTGGAGGCGACCGTCGCAGTCGCCGGTCTCGCAGTGGCCGCGGCCGGCCGCGTCGAAGGAGCAGCCGGTGCGGCCCCAGAATCGGCCGTTCCAGTGGTCGGGCACGCGGACGGAGAGGCTACGGCCGGGCGGCAGCACCCAGCCGGTGGTGGCGAGCGCGGGCCGAGCGGTCTGCCGGCCCGCGCCGACCCACACGGTCTGCCGGACGTGGTTGACGAGGGTGAAGACGCGGGTGCCCGCGGTGGGGGCGAGAGCGGAAAGGGCGCCCGAGCCGCCCGACGGCGAGGACTTCGGCCGGGCGCCGCGCGGCGGCGCGGCGGGCGTCAGCCGCGCGGATGATGTCGGCTTCGACGGCGACGCGGTGGGCGGCGCCGTCGTCGGCACGGCTCCGGTCGGCGTCGAGGAGGTCGAGGAGGTCGAGGAGGCGGACGGACGCGGCGCGGCGGCCGTACGACCGTCCGCCGCCGAGGACTGCCGCCCGCCGCCGCCCGCCACGACGTACACCGCGACGCAGACGCCGACGACGGCGATCACCGCCGCCGACCACGCGGCGCCGTGCCGACGGCCACGCCTGCGCCTGCGCCCGCGCCCGCCTCTGCCCCTGCTTCCCATCGGCTTCCTCCCGCTTCACGCCTGCCGCGGCCGGTTCACTCAGGAGACGACGGGCGCGGACGGCGGATAACGGAAACCTCGGCGCGCGGGGGTGCGGGACGAGGGCGGAGGGCGCGGACGGCGTTCGGCGGAATCCGGGTGGGAAGGCGGCGGAGCGCGGGCGGGCGAAGGCCCGCGAGGCCCCGGCAGGCGCGGGACCTGCGGTCATCGACGGGGCCGCCGGATGGCAGGCCGAGCACGGCTGGGAGAATGCTGTGCACGGCACGGCGCCCGAGAGGGTGGCAGGGCCGGTACCCGCCGCATGTATACCTCATGTGTATAGTGCCTGCCGGACCCGCCCGAGCAGGTCCTCCATCACGATGAGGGGGAACTCCGACATGCGCACGACCACGGCGCGCCGAGCCCGCGCGCTGACCACGCTGCTGGCCGCCGCCACCATGGCCTTCACCCTCACCGGGTGCAACGGCTACGACAGCACGTCCCCGGCCGCCGCCCGCAAGCACATGGCGAAGAGCGGCCCCGCGGCGTTCGCGACCGACGCGAAGGGCACGGTGGACTGCCGCAAGGTCAAGTGCATCGCGATCACCTTCGACGCCGGGCCGAGCGTGCGCACGCCCCAGATACTGGGCATCCTCAGCAAGTACCACGTGCACGCGACCTTCTTCACGCTCGGCAAGAACCACGTGATGAAGCACCCGCAGATGGTCAGGGACATGGTCGCGCAGGGCCACGAGGTGGAGACCCTGACCTGGAGCCACCAGATCCTCACCAAGATCAGCTCGTCCGAGGTCCGCAAGGAGATCACCGAGGGCCGGGACGCGGTGCACAAGGTCGCCGGGGTGACGCCGACCCTGCTGCGCCCCCCGCAGGGCCGGACCAGCAACAAGGTCACCAAGATCGCCAAGGAACTCGGCATGTCGGAGGTGGTCTGGAACTCCAACGGAGCGGACTACAAGACCACCGACTCCAAGCTGATAGCTTCCCGGATACTCAAGTCGGCCAAGCCGGACGGGATAATCCTGCTGCACGACCTGGTCGACAAGACGAACAAGGGCTACAACGGCACCGTCGCGTCCATCGCCCCGATCATCTCCACGCTCCAGGCCCGCGGTTACACCTTCGTCACCGTCAAGCAGCTCCTCGCGCCGGGGACGCCGCAGGCGGGCAAGGTCTACAAGTGACCCGGTGATCCTGTGACCCGGCCGCCGTACGGCCCCGCCCGTGCGATCGACGTCCGTGCGATCGACGTCCGTGCGGCCGACCCGCGGCCGGCCGCCACCCGCCGTCAGCCGTAGACCGCGGCGAGCCAGCTCTCGGCATCGCGGGTGAGCGCGGCGGAGACGGCCTCGGAGCCGGCGCCGTGCTCCGCGCCCGGGGCGAAGTCGTGGATGGACAGGCCGACCGTCGCACCGAAGCGGTTGCGGCCGAAGACCCGGTACATCGCGTCCTGGGTGCGCAGCCCGATGAAGTACGGGTTGCGGTAGTCCAGGACCGCGGCGGCCGGAGCGGACGCGCCGGGCAACGTCACCGTCACGGTCTCCCCGACGGTCGCCCCGGGCGCCAGGCCCAGCGCGCGGGCCGCAGTGTCGAGCGCGTCGGGCGCACCGGCCGCGGCCGGACCGTCGGCGGTCGCGAAGACCGCCTGGCGGCCGGTGAAGTGCGTGACGTACTCGCGCAGGGTGTGCAGGTAGAAGTCGTTGTGCTTGTCCGCGCCGTCGTACTGGTTCGCCCAGTCGTCGACGAAGATGCCGCTGTGCACGTACCGCAGCCGGCAGCCGCCGCCCTCGAGCGGCTCGATCACGTGCTCGAGCTGGTTGAGGGTCTGCTGGGAGATCCCGGCCACGTCCTCGGTGCGCGCGGTGAGGCGGTGCGGCGGTTCCCACACGGTGACGGTGCCGCCGAAGGGGGCGGCGCCGCCTTCCTTCGGTTCGTACTCCATCGGCCACAGCCAGCCGGCGGTGCCGGTGGTGATCGCGTCCCACACCTCCTGCGGGCTCGCCGCGATCTCCAACTCCTTGACGATCTCGAACCGTTCAGACATCTTTGCCACTCTCACCCTTCTGCAGGGGCGTGCCGGCCGTGTAGACCACATGGTGCACACCCGATTCGAACATCCGTGACTCCGCCACCGTCAGCGGGATCACCGGCAGTCCCTCCTGGAACAGCCGTTTGCCGCGGCCGATGACCACGGGGTCGACCAGCAGGTCGAGTTCGTCCACCAGACCGCGGGCCAGCAGCCACCGCACGAGCGTGGCGCTGCCCATCACGCTGATCGCGGCGCCGTCACGCCGCTTCAACTCGGCGATCTCAGCGGCCAGTTCCTCCTCGTCACCGCCGCCGAGCAGGGTCGAGTTGTTCCACTCCACCGTGTCGAGGGTGCGGGACACGACGTACTTCGCGACGCCGTTCATGTGCTCCGCGCCGGGTGCGTCGGGCATCGCGGGCCAGGCCGCGGCGAAGCCCTCGTACGTCGTCCGGCCGAGCAACAGCGCGTCGGAGCGGGCCATCTGCGCGGCGACGGTACGAGCCATGTCGTCGTCGAAGTACGGCCCATGCCACTGGTCGGGGGCCTCCATCACGCCGTCGGCGGTCAGGAACTCGGTGACGATCAGCTTTCTCATCGCGACTCCTCAGGGGACTCGGGGCGCTCGGGGCGCTCGGGGCTTTCGGCCGGGGCGCTCGGGGCTTTCGGCCGGGGCGGCTGCCGGGATCTCGGCCACCGCGGCGCCCGCGCGGTCGCCCGCCGACGTGTCGGCCGGCTCGGGCACCGACTCGCCTGCCGGACGGGCCAGTTCGGCCAGCGTCTCGGGCTTGACGGTCGGATGGAGCGCGACCACGACGCGGTGCGGGCGGCCGCCCTCCGCGTCCGGGTCGTGGTACTTGGCCACCAGGGCGCTGACCCCGCGGGTCAACTCCTCCACGAACGCGGCACGTTCGGCCGCCGAGGCGAACCGCACCTCCGCGTCGAGCGCGTAGGTGGCCACCCGCTGCCGGGCCCGGCTCGCGCCGGTGATCAGCGCGCCCACGTCCCGCACCAGCCGCGCGGCCACCGCCAGCAGCCACCGCGCCGACAATTCGTCCCTGGCCCGGGCCGGGTCCGGCTGCACCGCGGCCAGCGCGCTCGGCGAGATCACGTACGAGGCCGCCGTCGCCCGCATCATCCGCTCGGTGACGTTGCCCTTCCTGCGTTCCCCCGCCAGCTCGACCAGCCCGTGCCGCTCCAGCGCCTTCAGGTGGTAGTTCACCTTCTGCCGCGGCAGGTCCACCCGCGCGGCCAGCATCGCCGCCGAGGCCGGCCCCTGCCCCAGCTCGGCCAGCAGCCGGGCCCGTATGGGGTCCAGCGAGGCGGCGGCCGCCGCCGCGTCCTCGATCACCGTCACGTCCAACATGTCCCCACCGTCTCACCGAAAACTTTTTTTGTCCAGCGCATTTTTGTTGTCGGTGAGTCGGGGGCCGAGGCGGGTGTACACGCGGGCCGGGCGAAGGCGGGGCACGGGGGTCGGCCGGACGCACGGGCCGGGCGAAGGCGGGGCGCGGGTCTGCCGGGCCGAGCAGAGGCCAGGACGTACGCGCGGGCCGGGGGGAGGCGGGGCGCGGGGGTCGGCCGGTCGGCGGCGTGATATCCAGTCGTCGGAAAGCTTCGCCGGGGGGGCGGCCGGGCGCGGCGACCGCACGAACGGAGGTGGCCGCGCATGGCGTGGTGGGAGAGGCTGCTGCGGGCGCGCCAACCCGAGGGGGCGACGTTCCTGCTGCGGCGACGGCACAGCGATCCCGGCATCGACCGGTCGTACGGCGACGCGCGGCTCGTCGCCATGCGGGCGGCGGCGCTCCAAGGCGGCGCCGAGCGGTGGCCGGACATCCGCGGCCATCTGGCGGCGGCCGAGGGCCAGGAGGATCTGACCTTCCTGGTCGAGGGGGTCCAGGACGTCGCCCAAGTCGAGCGGTGGATCGCCGAGGTGGTCGCCGCCGAACCCGACGACACACTGGCGCTGCTGGTCTCCGGCGCCCGCTACGTCGCGTCGGCCTGGCAGGCGCACAGCGGGTACGAACCCTCTTCCGTGTCGGAGGAGCAGCGGGAGGTGTCCCGGGAGCGGCTGCTGGTCGCCGAGACGCAACTGTCCGAGGTGGCCGAGCGCGAACCGTCGTGGGCGGTGCCCTGGTACTTCCTCCAGGTGAGCGGTCGTGGTCTGCGGGTCGGGCAGGAGGAAGCGGAGCGCCGGTTCGAGGCGACGTGCCACCGGTCGCCGGGCCATGTGGCCGCGCACCGGCAGCAGTTGCAGCAGTTGAGCGCGAGGTGGGGTGGCTCGCGGGACCGGATGCACGCCTTCGCGCGGCAGGCCGGGCTCACCGCGCCCGACGGCAGCGGGCTGGGTCAACTCGTCGCGCAGGCCCACCTGGAGGACTGGCAGAAGGCCGGCGGCGATCCGGACTCCACCCTGCTGCGGGCCCCGGAGGTGGTACGCGCCCTGCACGAGGCGGGCGCGCGCTCGGTGCACCATCCGGCGTTCGTCCGGCGCCGGGACTGGGCGGTCGGCGTCAACACCTTCGCGCTGGCGTTCGCGCTGGCAGGTGAGAACGAAGCGGCCCGGGCCATGTTCCGGATGGTGCGCAAACTGCCCACCGAGATGCCCTGGCGGTATCTCGACGAGCGCTCACCCGTCGCGCCCTTCCTCGCCTGGCGCGCCCGCGTCGGCGCCTGACCGGCCGCAGGCCCGTCGGGCGCGCACGCCATCGTCGGTGGTCCGTTGACCGCGGCTGTTCCCGCGCGGGTTCGTGGACCCGTCGCGCCGCGCTCAGGCCGCCGGTCCCGGGACGCCCGATGCCTCGCCGGGGACGGTCGGCGCCGGGCCGTACTCCCGCATCGCCCACTCCACGACCGCCTCCAGGTGGGCGTGGTGCGCCCCTTTCCAGTAGACGCGTTCGCAGGCGGTGCAGCGGGCGAAGACGTCGTAGGACTTCTGGGTGCCGTCGCGCAGCCGGTCGCGGACGGTGTCCTTGTCCGCGGCGGCGAGGGTGCCGTTGCAGGCCACGCACCGGGTCCAGGGCGCCAGGGGCGGCGCGAACCGGCCGAGCACGTCGCGGAGTTGCTCCTCCGGGCGGTCACTGTAGACGTACCCGCCGGCGAAGATCTCCCGGCGGCGCAGCAGTCCCCGGTCCCGGGAGAGCATCACGCGCCGCTCCTGCGCGGACCGGCGGGCGAGCGCGGGGTCGCCGATGTCCTCGTTCTCGTACGCGGTGTCGACGCCGAGCAGCCGCAACCGCCGTGCCAGCGTGCCCAGATGGACATCGAGGAGGAACCTCGGCGGCGGGTCGGGGATCTGCTGCGGCCGCCGCACCGCCTCGACGGCGACCTCCTCGCCCGCCACGGGCACGTGCCCGACGGACACCTCCCGGCCGTCCACCCGCAACCGGCCCACCTCGGTGAGCGGGATGCCGAGGGACTCCACCACGTGCCCGAGCGAGGACGCCCCGTCCGTCGCCACGTCGGCGACCGCCCCGCGTCGCTCGGCCGCCACGAACACGTGCAGTTCAGGGGCGATGCGCACGCTGATCCGCGGCAGGCCCTCGGTGTTTCGCCTCACCCCCTCAGCATCCCACCGCCGCGCTCCCGCCTGCCACGGCTTTCCGCCCCGCCGCCGGGTGCCGGTATCCAGCAGGGGACCTTTTCGGGGCTGTCGGTGGGTCCGCTTACGATGACCGGATGGAGATCAGGAAGACGCGCTTCGACCACCCGGACGCGATACGGCTGAACGACCTGGTGCAGTTGGAGTACGCGGAGCGGTACGGCGATGGGGACCTGACCCACATGGCCGCGGACCACTTCGACCCGCCGCAGGGCCTCTACCTGCTGGGGTACGACGCCGACGGGAAGCCGGTGGCCAGCGGCGGCTGGCGGGCGCAGGACGCCTCGCCGGAGGGCTTCGAGGACGGCGACGCGGAGATCAAGCGGATGTTCGTGGTGCGGGAGGCCCGCGGCCGCGGCTACGCCCGGGCGATACTGGCCGAGCTGGAGGCCACGGCCGCGGCGGCCGGCCGCAGCCGGATGGTGCTGGAGACCGGGCAGAAGCAGCCCGAGGCGATCGCGCTGTACGAGTCGTGCGGGTACCTGCCGGTGGCCAAGTTCGGCTTCTACCGGTACGTGGCGCTGAGCGTGCACCTGGGCAAGCCGCTCACCGCCTGACGCCCGGGGCCGTCGCTGGGGCCATGTGCCGTTGCCGTCGCCGTTGCCGTTGCCGGGGCATCTTCCGGCGCGCGGTCCGCTCGCCTCGTGCTGCGCGCTCGCCTCATGCCGCGCGGCACCCGCTCACCTCGTGGCGCGCCGCGCGCGCCGCCGGCCGCTCCACCGCCACAGCAGCGTGCACACGCCGCCCACCACGAACGTGATCAGCAGCGCCAGCCACAGCGGCATCTTCACCTCGGGCACGATCAGCCGGATCTTCACCCGCTGGGTGTTCTCGAAGATGAACACGAGAGCCAGCGCGCACAGCGCCAGAGCGGCGATCCGGCGCGGCGTCAGCATCTCCCGCACGCGGCCGCCGCCGGGCTTGGCGGCCTTGTCGGTACTCATCGCGCCCACCTGCTTCCGCTCCGCGGTCGCCCCCTGTCCCCATGGTCGCCGCAGTGACGGCCGCGGGGGCCGCGGGGCGAGCCGAACGGGTGATCGCGGCCCCGCCGTCAGGCCCCCGCTCGACGTCACGAACGCAGTTCCTCGTACACCGCCATCACGCTGCGGGCCTGCTGCTCCACCTGGTCGTCGACCGGCACCCAGCGCGGCCGGTAGGCGGCCTCGTACGCCTCGCACCAGGAGTCGACCAGACGGGTCACGGCGGGCAGCGCGGCGATCCGGCGCAGCATCGCGGCGGCGCGCAGCGGGATGCGCTGTGCGTAGACCTGAATGCTGGTGACGCGCGCGGTGGTCATCTCCGGCAGCGGGCCCGCGCCCGCGGGACGGACCGCCGGGTCCCATTCCGCGCTCAACTGGGGCCCTATGCCGACGAGTTCGCGTACGGTGCGGAGCATCGGGCCGTCGGCGCCGATCGTTCGGGGGTCGATACGCGCCAGCATCCTCGCCACGGTGGGCAGATCGCGGCGCAGCGCGGCCCCGGCGGTGCGCAGGGCGCGGTCGGCGTCAGGATGCGGGGTGGTGTCGGCGGCGCGGTCGCAGGCCCACATCGGCACCTCGACGATGGCGGTCACCCCGTCGTACCGCTCGGCGTGCGCCCAGGTGGAGTGGGCGCCGTCGCCGGCGGCGGGGTCGGACGCGGGCGGCATGACGTAGACCCCGGGGCCGGGGCTCGGCCACTGGAAGGCGTCGGAGGAGCCGCTCTCCAGCGGGATGTCGAGTTCGGCCGCGGACTTGCCGATCCGCTCGGCCACGCCGGGCACATCCCGGGTGAGCTGCACGAAGCTGCCGCCGACGTCGATGCCGTGCAGCGAGCACTGCAGCACCGGTCGCAGCCGGTCGAGGAGTCCGACCAGGGTGCGGGTCTCGGGCAGCGCCGCGGAGCGGACGGTGCCGTCGTGCGGCAGCCACTCGGGCTGCTCGGCGGCGCACGGCCGGAAGAAGTGCTCGTAGTGCCGGCGCAGCGTGTAAGGCCCGGGCAACCAGGGCTCGTTGAGCGCCGCGCCGTCGGGGTCGATGCACAGCAGGAAGTGCCAGGTGCTGCCGTCGCCCGCGCCGGACCTGCACGTCTCGGCGATCCGCTCGGCCAGCCGCAGGACGGTGGCGCCGCCCACCGCGGCCTCGTTGGCGTGTGGTCCGGCCACCACCAGGACGTTGCGCGGCCCTTGACCCACCGTCAGCATCAGCAGCGGACGGCCGGCTCGCGATCTGCCGACCTCCCCCAGCCGGCACAGCCCGCGGTATCTCAAAGTGAGTCGACGAGCACCATGAGTGACGTCGGCTGTCGTCGGATATTGCTCTCCCGTCACCGCAACCCCCTGCCGCGGACCCCCGAGCCCGCACCCCGCATGACGACTTCGAGTTCGGTTCCGTCAGTAGGTCACGCCCCGCGCAGAGGTGTCAACGGTGCTACCGACACCGTTCCCGAGCTGTGCTGCGTGCGCCGCCACCGCACGCGTCACGGCGCCGGGCCGACGGGCCGCGGTCCGGCGCGCGCCCCGGCGCGGCGGCGGGCGCGCCGGCGGATGCGGGAGGTCGGCGCGGGCGCCCGGCCGCGACCGCGCCACGCGCCTCGGCCGCGGACAAGGCACAGCTCAGCAGCGGTGCGTCACGATGTCCCGCCGGCACACCACCGGGTCCCTCGCCCGCGCGGCCCGGCGCCGGCGACCGCATCGGAAGCACCCACCGTGGCCCCCTTCGGGCCACCGCGGACACCCGCGCCCGCCCCCCTGACACGGTCGACCGGGCCCCCGGACCTTCCCGACCGTGACCGGACGAGATACGGCAGATACGCCGGTCCGACGACGGCGACCGCCGCAGGCACGATACGCAGCAGACCGGGAACCGGAACGGGAGGGAACGCATCAGGCGGTGGCGGGCCGGGCACGGTTCGTCCCCGAAACCCGCGGCCGGACCGGGATGCCGGACCGGAGCCGTACCAGGCGGACCGAGACCGTACCGGAAGGACCAGGAACGGACCGGAGTGGATCGGAACCGTACCGGACGGCCGTCGGTGGCCCCGGGCGGACGCGGGGCCGCCGGGGCGCCGTGGCTTCAGGCCGGTTCGGCCGATCTGGCGGCGGGGAGTGGCGAGTTGAGGAGAGCGGCGAAGCGGCGCCCGGAGGCGGACCACTCCTCCGCGACCTGCCAGCCGGCGGCGCGGGCGGCGGCGCGCAGGGCGCCGGGGCCGAGCCGGGCCCACGGGAAGTCGACGCCGTGCCGGCCGCGGCCGTCCTCGACGCGTACGGTCAGCCGCTCGTCGACCTCGTGCGGCGCGGCCTCGGCGAGCAGGCGGCCTCCCGGGGCGAGCACCCCGCGCACCCGGCGGAGGAGGGCCACCGGGTCGCCTCCGATGCCGATGTTGCCGTCGGCGAGCAGCGCGGTGTCCCAACGGCCCTCCGCCGGCAGCCGGTCGAAGACGGAACGGCGCAGCACCGCTCCCCCGGCGCCCCTGGTGCGTTCGACGGCCACCGGGTTCACGTCCAGCCCCAGCACCGGCATACCGCGGCGGGCCGCGCCCGCGACCAGGCGCCCCGGGCCGCAGCCGATGTCGAGGACCGGGCCGCGGCAGCGTGCCAGCAGCGTGCGGTCGGCCTCGTCCGGCGGCGCGCACCAGCGTTCGACCTCCAACGGCAGCAGCCAGCCGTCCGCCCGCCGCAGGAACAGCGGACCGCGTCCCTGCGCCAGCGCCCGGGCGTACGGGTCTCCGCCCCATGTGGGCGCGGGCGCCGGCGGCGCGGCGGTGCGGCTCATCGCGGGTCTCCCGTGCGGGAGTCGGCCGAGGCCGCGGTGGCCGCGGTGGCTGCGGCCGGTGCGGCGGGTGGCGTGCCGGGGGCGGCCGGGCGCGTGGCCGGCACGACGGGGGCGACAGGGGCGACGGTCAGGGCCGGCGCAGCGGGCTCCTGGAGCACGGCGGACATGTCCCGGACCGCGTGCCAGGTGCCGCGCCAGGTACCGGTGACCTTGGAGCGGCCCGACCGCGGGGTGTACGGCACGTCGGTCTCGGTGATCCGCCAGCCCGCGTCGGCCGCCCGTACGACCATCTGGAGCGGGTAGCCGCTGCGGCGGTCGGTGAGTTCCAGGTCGAGCAGCGCAGAGCGGCGGGCCACGCGCATCGGCCCGAGGTCGTGCAGGCGCAGCCCGGTGCGGCGCCGGACCAGCCGGGCGAGCTGGAGGTTGGCCAGGCGGGCGTGCGGCGGCCAGGCGCGCGGCGAGGTGGGCCGGCGGCGCCCGAGCACCAGGTCCGCGCTCCCGGCCAGCACCGGCGCGGCCAGTTCCGGCAGCAGCGCCGGGTCGAGGGAACCGTCGCAGTCGCAGAAGCAGACGAGTCCGGCGGTGGCCGCGCGCAGCCCGGCGTCGCAGGCGGAGCCGAACCCGCGCACCGGCTCGCGTACGACGAGGGCCCCCAGTTCCCCGGCGATCCGCGCGGAGCCGTCGGTGGAGCCGTTGTCGACCACGATCGCCCGCCAGCCGGGCGGGATACGGCCCAGGACCCAGGGCAGGGCGGCGGCCTCATCGAGGCACGGCAGGACGATGTCGGCGGCGGGCGCTGGCTTGGTCACCCGCTTCACCCTAGGGACGCCGAACGGACATACCGGATGCGCGGTCCTTACGAAACGCGGACGGCGGGGCCCTGCGGGCGCCCGGCCGTGGTCACTGTCAGTGGTGGGTGCCAGACTCGGGAGCATGAGCAGCGCACCCGTATCCGTATCGCCGACGCCGCCGCGTGACACGCGGCGGCGGGTCCTGGTCGTGGACGACGACCCGACCGTCGCGGAGGTCGTCGCGAGCTATCTGGACCGGGCCGGGTTCGCGGTCGAGCGGGTCGCGGACGGTCCGTCGGCGGTGGCGCGGGCGGCGGCGATCCGGCCGGATCTGGTGGTGCTCGATCTGATGCTGCCGGGCATGGACGGGCTGGAGGTGTGCCGGCGGCTGCGCGAGCCGGGGCCGCTGCCGGTGGTGATGCTCACCGCGCGTGGCGACGAGGACGACCGCATCCTCGGCCTGGAGGTCGGCGCGGACGACTATGTGACGAAGCCGTTCAGCCCCCGCGAGCTGGTGCTGCGGGTGGAGTCGGTGCTGCGGCGGGCGGGCAGCCCGCCCGCGGCCGGCCCCTGGCTGCGGGCCGGGTCACTCGCGTTGGACCCCGCGGCCCGGCGCGCGCTGCGGCAGGGCGAGGAACTGGCGCTGACCATACGCGAGTTCGACCTGCTCGCCTTCTTCCTGCGGCACCCCGGCCGCGTGCTGGGCCGCGAGGAGCTGATGCGGCGGGTGTGGGGCTGGGAGTTCGGCGACCTGTCCACGGTCACCGTGCATGTCCGGCGGCTGCGCGAGAAGGTCGAGGACGACCCGGCCCGGCCCCGGCTGATCAGCACGGTGTGGGGGGTGGGCTACCGCTTCGACCCGGCCGACGTCGGTGCCGCCGCCGACGGCACGGACCCGGCCGCGGATACGGACGAGGGCGCGGGTGCGCACCTGGCGGTCGAGGGGGGCGCGGGGCCGGGCGGGCGACCACGGGCGGACGTGGGGCGGAACCCGGGGCCGGCCTCGGGCGCGGGGCCGGCGCCGGACGGGACCGCAAGCCCCCCGAGTGAGGTGCGCGATGCGTGACGTCCTGCTGATCGCCGCCTACGCGGCGATGGGCGCCGCGGCGGCCGGGCTGCTGGGCGCGCTGGCGCTGCGGCTGCTGCGGAACCGCTCGGTCGCGCTGTCACTCGCCGTGGTCGCCGCGGTGACCGTCGCCGCGATGCTCGCGGGCACCTTGTCGGTGGCGTGGGCGATGTTCCTGTCCGAGCACGACCTCGGAGTGGTGACCACGGTGTGCGCCATAGCGGCGGTGGTCTCGCTCGCGGTCGCCCTGATCCTGGGGCGACGGGTGGTGGCGGGCAGCCGGGCGCTGACCGAGGCGGCCCGCGCCTTCGGCGACGGCGGCCCCTTCGCCGCCCCCGCCCAGGCGCCCACGTCCGAACTGGCCGATCTGGGGCGGGAGTTGGCTGCCACCAGCGCCAAGCTGGCGGCTTCCCGGGAGCGGGAGCGCGCCCTGGAGGCGTCCCGGCGCGAGCTGGTCGCGTGGATCTCGCACGACCTGCGCACCCCGCTGGCCGGGCTGCGGGCGATGACCGAGGCCCTGGAGGACGGCATAGCGGAGGACCCCGCGCGTTACCACCGGCAGATCCGCGCCGAGGTGGACCGGCTCAGCGGCATGGTCGGCGATCTCTTCGAACTCTCCCGCATCCAGGCCGGGGTGCTCGCGCTGACGCCCGCCCGCATGTCGGTGTACGACCTGGTGGGCGACGCGATCGCCGGCGCCAACCCGCTCGCCGCCGAGCACGGCGTACGGCTGGTCGGCGACCGGGTGGAGCAGGTGCCGATCGAGGTGGACGGCCGGGAGATGACCAGGGTGCTGGCGAACCTCCTGGCCAACGCGATCCACCGCACCCCCGCCGACGGCACCGTGGCGGTCTCGGCCCGGCACGACTCGGCCTCGCACTCGGTGGTGCTGTCCGTCACCGACGGCTGCGGCGGCATCCCGGCGGACGACCTGCCGCGGGTCTTCGACACCGGCTGGCGCGGCACCGGCGCGCGCACCCCTCCGGCCGGCGCCGGCCTCGGACTGGCCATCGTGCGCGGCATCGTGGAGGCCCACCACGGCCGCGCCTCGGTGCACAACGTGCCCGGCGGCTGCCGCTTCGAGGTCCTGCTCCCGGCAGCGGGATGACCCGAGCCCGCCCGGCCGATGACCGTCCCCGGTCCTCCACCGCCGGCCGTGACCACCGCCGCCCGTCACCGTTACCGCCCATGACCGCTGCCGCGCGGTCCGCGCCCAGAGCGACGGCCTTGCCGTGAGCGCGGCCGGCCCGTGATCCTGGTGCGGTGCCCGGTCAGCGGAAGCGGAGACGTCAGCGGCTCGACGCGAGCCGTCGGGCCGCCGCTCACACGGCCGCCGGCACGGGCCGCTGGGACGTGGTCTTCGAGACTCAGGACGAGCGGGAGTGGCGCGCCCGGCTGCCCGAACTGCTCGCCGGGGACGAGCCGATCGACCCCGCCATGGCCCGGATCGACACGCTCTGTGGTCGGCCGGCCCGGCCGACCACCTACCGGTTGAGCGTCTTCGTGCCCGACCCCGCCGTTGGCGGGCCTCCTACCGACCCGGCTCGCTGATCCCGAACGGCCCTTGGCCACGTCGGTCGTTCGGCCGACCCCGCGCGCCCGTTACCGACGGGCAGTACGCGGCACGCGGACCGGCCGCCCGGCGCAGGAACACCCGCGCACCCGAACACCCGCGCACCCGCATCACGCCAGCGCGGGCACCTCCATGGTGAGGACGGGCCGGGCCGCCACCGGGTCGCCGGGCGCGCCGGGCGGAGGCGCGTCGAGGACCGCCGGGACACCCAGCGGCATCGTCAGCGTGGACGCGCAGTGCCCGAAGCCGAACTCCTCGACCACCGGCACCCCGAGCGGCCCGAGCAGGTCCACCAACAGGTCGCGCACCGCGTCGTAGGGCCCGCAGTCCGCCCAGGAACCGAGCACGACCGCACCGACCCCGTCGAACCAGCCGGCCCGCAGCAGTTGGGTGAGGTAGCGGTCGAGGCGGTACGGCTCCTCGCCGACGTCCTCCAGCAGGAGGATGCCGCCGGCCGCCGACGGGCGCGCGTACGGCGTGCCGAGGTCGGCGGCGAGCAGGGACAGGCAGCCGCCGAGGGTGACGCCCTCGGCCCGGCCGGGGACGAGGGTGCGGGCACCGGCCGGGGCCAGCACCTGCACCGTCTCCGGCTCGAACAGGGTGCGCCGCAATCCGTCGCGGGTCGGGGCGTCGTCGAGGAAGGTGGCGGCCGCGGCCATCGGGCCGTGCACGGTGGCCAGGCCGAGCCGGGTGGCGACGGCCTCGTGCAGGGCGGTGATGTCGCTGTAGCCGATGAGCGCCTTCGGGGGCGCGGCCCGCATCTCGTCCCAGTCCAGCAGGTCGACCATCCGCTGCACGCCGTAGCCGCCGCGGGCGCAGAGCACCGCGGTGGTGGTGGGGTCGCACCAGGCGTCCTGGAAGTCGTCCGCCCTGGCCTGGTCGGTGCCGGCGAGGTAGCCGGAGCGGTGGATGTCCAGGACGTGCGGGGCCACTTCCGGCTCCAGGCCCCAGCCGCGCAGCACCTCGACGCCCGCCGCGAGCCGGTCGGCCGGTACTGGTCCGCTGGGGGCCACCACGGAGATCCGGTCGCCCGGGCTGAGCCGGCGCGACCGGATCAGCGCGGGCACGGGGACGCCGACGACGTCCGCGACCCGTCGCAGCCGTTCGGTCATGAGGTCGGCTCCTGCCCGGTCACGTGGTCAGCTCCAGCACCGGCACCCCGGCCGGGGTGAAGCCGAACACCTGGCCGTAGAGCGACAGTTCGGCCTCCAGGCAGGTCACCATGGTGTCGAGCAGGCGGAAGCCGTGGCTCTCGCCGGCGAAGGCGCGGTACGCGTGCGGGATGCCGCGCCCGGCGACGGCGGCGAGGAACCGCTCGCACTGCACCGGCGGGCAGATCACGTCGTCGAGCCCCTGGAGCAGCAGGAACGGCACCCCGATCCGGTCGCTGCGGTTGATCGGCGAGCGGTCGCGGTAGCGCTCGGGCACCTCGTCGACCGGTCCGACCAGCGACTCCAGGTACTGCGACTCGAAGTCGTGGGTCTCGCCGCCCTGCTTCGACCAGCCGAGCAGGTCGAGGATCGGGTAGATCACGGTGCCGCAGGCATAGGTGTCGGTGCTGGTCAGGGCCGCCGCGCTGGTCCAGCCGCCGGCGCTGCCGCCGCGGATGGCGAGCCGGTCCGGATCGGCGGCGCCCTCCGCGACCAGCCCCTGGGCGACCGCGGCGCAGTCCTCGACGTCGACCACGCCCCACTGCTCGCGCAGCCGGTTGCGATACTCGCGGCCGTGGCCGGTGGAGCCGCCGTAGTTGACCTCGGCGACGCCGATGCCGCGCGAGGTGAAGTAGGCGATCTCCAGGTCGAGCACCATCGCCGCGCGGCTGGTCGGCCCGCCGTGCACCCAGATCGCGTACGGCGCGGGGCCGTCGGCGGTGATCTCCGGGTGACGCGGCGGGTAGACGTGGGCGTGCACCTCGCGGCCGTCGGGGCCGGTGAAGGTGCGGGCGACCGGGTCGGGGAGGTACGCGGGGTCGACCGTGTCGTGGTGCGCGTTGCCGATCACGCGGGTGCGGCCGACGGCGGTGTCGAGCTCGACCACCTCGTAGGAGGTGCGGCCGCTCGCGGCGATGCCGATCACCCGGCCACCGGTGGCGGCGAGGGTCGGGTTCCACTCCGTCCACGGGCCGGGGGCGTCGATGACGTCGCCGGTGGCGGTGTCGAGCAGTCCGAGCCGGGGGGCGCCGACGCCGTGCAGCACCGCGATCAGACCGTGCTCCAGCGGCTGGAACCAGCGCTGGCCGAGCTTCCACAGCGCCCCGGCGAACTCCTCCTCGCGCGGGCACAGATTGACCGCGTCGCCGCCCACCGGGTCGACCCGGTGGATGTTCCACCAGCCGGTGCGGTCGGTGGCGGCGAGCAGGGTGCCGTCGGGCGCCCATTCGGCCTGCGAGACGGACTCCTCGGGGCCGCCGATCAGGGTGCGGGCCGGACCGAACACGCCGTCGGCGCCCACGTCGGCGATCCGCAGCTCGGTGCCGTCCCACGGCATGAGCGGGTGGTCCCAGGCGAGCCAGACCGCCCGCGCGCCGTCGGGCGACAGCCGCGGTCCGGTGACGAAGCGGTGGGCGTCGGCGGCCAGTTCGCGTACGGCGCCGCGGTCGTCGGCGGCCGAGCCGTCCAGCGGGACGGCCGCGGGCACCCGGCGCACGTCCGAGGGCCCCTCCCCGGTGAACTCCTCCAGCACGCCCCAGACCTCGCCGCGCTCCGGGCTGATCGTGAGATCGGCCCAGCGCAGACCGCCGCCGACCGTCGAGACCGGGGTGAGCGGGCGCGGCTCGCTCTCCGGCTGGTCGGGGCGGAAGGCGTACAGCCGCTGGTCGAGGTGGTGCGCGAAGACGATCAGCACCGAGCCGTCGAGGACCGCGCCCGCCCAGGGGGTGCCGCCGTACTCGATGACGCGGCTGCGGACGTTCCAGGGTGCGGGCAGCGGGCACTGCTCGGTGCCGTCGGGAAGGCGGCGGATCAGCGCGCGCCGGCCGCCCTCGGCGGGGCGGGGCGAGGTCCACCACACCTCGTCGCCGACGACGCCCACGAACTCCGGGCTGCCGTCGTGCGAGGCGGCGGTGGTGGCGTCGATCGGTGACGGCCAGGTGCCGTAGGCGACGGCCGTCCGGTCGGTGGTGGTCATCGGGTGCCCTCCCCGGTGGTGGCGGCAGCGGTGCCGGTGGTGTGCGCGGCGGGTGCGCCGGTGCGGCGCAGGAAGCGGTCCAGCACCTCGACCCCGAAGTGCAGCGCCTCGACCGGGACATGCTCGTCCACGCCGTGGAAGAGCGCGTTGTAGTCGAAGCCGGGCGGCAGCTTCAGCGGCGAGAAGCCGTAGCCGGCGATGCCGAGCCGGGAGAACTGCTTGGCGTCGGTGCCGCCGGACATGCAGAACGGCAGCACGTGGGCGCCCGGGTCGAAGTGCTCCAGGGACTCGCGCATCGCGGCGAAGGTGGGCGAGTCGACGGGCGCTTCGAGGGCGACCTCGCGGTGGTGGTACTCCCAGTCGACGTCCGGCCCGGTGAGCCGGTCCATGGTGGTGGTGAACTCCTCCTCGCCGCCGGGCAGCACGCGTCCGTCGATGTAGGCGGTGGCGGAGCCGGGGATGACGTTCACCTTGTAACCGGCCTGGAGCATGGTCGGGTTGGAGCTGTTGCGGACGGTCGAGCGGATGAAGGAGGCGGCCGGGCCGAGCTTGGTGAGCAAGGCGTCGATGCTGTTGGGGTCGGTCGCTCCGTCGCCGTCGGTGACGCGGTCGAGGTCGACGTCCACGCCCTGGAGCGCGGACAGTTCGGTGAGTGCGGCGCGCACGGTGTCGCTGAGCCGCAGCGGCCAGCGGTGGTCGCCGATCCGGGCGACGGCGGCGGCGAGCCGGCTGACGGCGTTGTCCGCGTTGACCTTCGAGCCGTGGCCGGCCCGGCCGCGCGCGGTGAGCTTGAGCCAGGCGGTGCCGCGCTCGCCGGCGGCGACCGGGTAGAGCCGCAGGCCGTCGCCCGCGTGGAAGGTGTAGGCGCCGGACTCGCTGATGCCCTCGGTGCAGCCCTCGAAGAGCTCGGGGTGCTTGTCGGCGAGGAATCCGGAGCCGTAGGAGGCGCTGTCCTCCTCGTCGGCGGTGAAGGCGAGCACGATGTCGCGGACCGGGCGGTGGCCCGCCCGGGCCCAGTTGCGGACCGTGGCGAGCACCATCGCGTCCATGTTCTTCATGTCGATGGCGCCGCGGCCCCAGACCACGCCGTCGCGGATCTCGCCGGAGAAGGGGTGCACGCTCCAGTCGGCGGCCTCGGCGGGCACCACATCGAGGTGGCCGTGCACGAGGAGCGCGTCGGCGGACGGGTCGGTGCCGGGGATGCGCGCGACCACGTTGGCCCGGCCGGGGGCGGACTCCAGGATCTGCGGCTCGATGCCGGCGTCGGCGAGTTGCCGCGCGACGTACTCGGCGGCGGGGCGTTCGTTGCCGTCGCCACCGCCGCGGTTGGTGGTGTCGATCCGGATCAGGTCGGAGGTGAAGCGGACCACCTCGTCGAGCGCCTGTGCGTCGACGGACTGCTCAGCCATACTGCTCCTCCACGGCCTGCGAAACGAGTGTGGTGACCGCCTTGAAGGCGCGGATTCCTTCGTACATCGTCGGCAGGGTGTAGGCCACCCGCCGCTCCCCGGTGCGCTCGACGCCGGGTACCACGGTGGCGGCCCCGGCCAGGTGGACCGCGTCGAACTCCAGCTCCACCGTGTACGGCCCGGCGTCGGCGGGTGCGTGCTTGACGGCGAGCGCGGCGGCCTGCTTGGCGGCGGACCGGATGTCGGCGGCGGTGCGCGCGGGCGGGCGGCACACCGCGGCGTACCGCGACACGTAGTCCTTGACGGCGACCGTGTGGGCCTCGGGGGCGTATCCCCGCGCGTCCAGCCCGGTCCGGTCGTCGCCGGTGACGAGCACCACCGGGACGCCGTACTCGGCGACGACCAGGGCGTTGAGCCGGCCCTCGCTGGCCGGCTCGCCGTTGACCCACACGCCGGTGATGGAGTTGGCGAGGTAGGTGTGGGCGAGGACGCCCTCGGTGCCGGCGCCGGTGTGGTACCCGACGAAGGCGATGCCGTCGACGTCGCCGTGCTGGACGCCCTCGACCATCGACAGGTCCTTGTGGCGGCCGGTGAGCATCTGGGCGCGCTCGTCCAGCTTCTCCAGCAGGAGGTTGCGCATGGACCAATGCGCCTCGTTGACAAGGACCTCGTCGGCGCCGCCGTCGAAGAAGCCGGCGATCGCCGCGTTGACGTCGGACGTGAACATATGGCGGCAGCGCTGCCACTGCTCGCTGCCCGGCAGGACGTCGGCCGGCCACGTCACACCGGTCGCGCCTTCCATGTCCGCCGAGATGAGGATCTTCGTCATGAGCGTCACGTTACGCGGCCCCGTGACGGCCGTGCCAGCCCCTCCTCCCAGCCTGTGGATAACTTCAATGGTCCAGACCTCTCGGGCGGGCTGGTCCGATCCCGTCGGCAGCCCCCCACCTCACCCCTTCCGGCCCGCGACCAGCCACTTCGACGGTACCTTCACCCGCTCCCCGGCCGCGTCGAACTCGACGGTCAGCAGGGGTTGTTCACCTTGCGCGAGTATGTCGAGGCCCGCGTCGGAGAAGTAGCCGGGCACCGCCGCGTCGGCCACCTCGCCCGGCGCGACGCCGTGCGAGAAGATCGCCCGGAGTTTCAGCGAAGGACCGGCCGGCGCCGCGGCGAGCGCGCCGAGCACCCCCTTCGCCGCCTCCGCCAGCTCCAGCGCGAAGACCCGGCCGCGCACGCCGGTCAGCTCGGCGATGCCCGCCACCAGTTCGGCCCGGTCCTGCGGCGCGCACTGGTGCAGCACGCCCCGCATGTACACGTTCGCGTCACCGGACTCCGCGTGCAGCCGCCACATCGCCTCGCGGTCGACGGCGTCCAGCACCTCGTAGCCCGCCGCGCCGTGCGGGTCCGCCCGCCGGGCCCTGGCCACGGCCTCCCGCGACAGGTCCGCGCCCACCACCCGGTCGTACCGGCCGGCGAGGAAGCGCGTCTGCGTGCCGTTGCCGCAGCCCAGGTCGACCACTGGCAGCCCCGGGTCGAAGTACCCCTCGAAGTGCGGCAGGTGCAGCGCCGACGCGAGCGCGGGCTCGACGTCCCAGAGCGCCCCGCCCACCTCGTCCGGCACGTCCTTCCAGAAGCTCTCCCAGACCTGCTGGTACTCGCCGGTCACCTTCATGGGTACGCACCTCCGCCGTGGAACCGCCGCATGTCCTCTGCCCGCTACCCGTGTTCACCCCGCGCACGCCCGCGCCCGCGGAGCCGCCCCGCACCTTCTCCCGCTGTGCCCCCGCACACCCCGCAGGAGCCACCCGACTCACCGGCCCCGCGGCAGGGCCAGCTCGCACCAGACCGTCTTCCCGCGGGCGGACCGGCTGGTGCCCCACTCGCGGGCCAGCCGGCTGACGATCCGCATGCCGCGCCCGCCCTCGTCCTCGGCGCCGGCGCTCAGCAGGACCGGCACCGCGTGGTCGTCGTCGCCGACCTCGCACAGCAGGGCGCCCGCCCGCACCAGCCGCAGGCTCACCCGGTCGGTGCGCGCGTGGCGCAGCGCGTTGGTGACCAGCTCGTCGACCAGCAGCTCCGCGGTCTCGCCGATCGCGTCCAGACCCCAGCCGTGCAGCGCCGCCCGGACCAGGCCGCGGGCCCGCGCGGCCTCGCGCGGGTCGTTCGCCAGCTCCCAGGCCGCCACGTCGCCGCGCGGGATGCCGTTGAGCCGCGCCATCAGCAGCGCCACGTCGTCCTTGCGGCCGCCGCGCGGGTTCAGGGCGCGGATGATCGTGTCGCAGGCGTCGTCCATCGACGCGGCCGGGTGAGCGGCGCTCTCGCACAGCGCGGCGAGCCCGGCGCCGATGTCCTGACCGCGCACCTCGACCAGGCCGTCGGTGCACAGCACCAGCCGGTCACCCGGCGCGACCGGCACCCGGACCGTCTCGAAGGCGACCCCGCCGACGCCCAACGGCGCGCCGGTTGGCACCTCCAGCAGCTCGCTGCGCCCGTCGGCGGCGCGCACCAGGACCGGCGGGATGTGTCCGGCGTTGCCGATCAGCAGGTCGGACTCGACCGGGTCGTAGACCGCGTAGAGGCAAGTGGCCAGGTACTGCTCGCCGAGCCGCTGGGCGAGGTCGTCGAGGTTGCGCAGCAGGTGCGCGGGCGGCATGTCGAGCCCGGCCATGGTCTGCACGGCGGTACGGAACTGGCCCATCATCGCGGCCGAGTTCAGGCCGTGCCCCATCACGTCGCCGACCACCAGCGCCAGCCGGGAGCCGGGCAGCTTGATGGTGTCGAACCAGTCGCCGCCGACCCGGCCGAGCCGGGTGCCCGGCAGGTAGCGGGTGGCCACGTCGCAGCCGGGCATGCGCGGCGCGATGTGCGGCAGCATGCTGTCCTGGAGGGTGTCGGCGACGTTCTCCTGGTAGGTGTACATCCGGGCGTTGTCGAGCACGAGCCCGGCGCGGGCGGCGAGTTCGGCGCCCGTGACACGGTCCATGTCGTCGAACGCGGTCCGCTCCCGGTGGCGCAGCAGGATCATGAAGCCGAGCACCACGTCGCGCGCCTTGAGCGGCACCACGAGCATCGAGCGGTGGTTGATCAGCGGGCTGATGTCGCGCTTGGGGAACTGCGCGGCGATCGCGTTGCCCATCTCCTCGCTGATCCGCGGCACCAGGACGGGCTCGCCGGTGGTCATGCAGCGGAAGAACGGGGTCTGCGCCGGGAACGGCATGGACTCGCCGACCGGCACCACGTCGTCCCAGCGGCCCGGCTCGTCGGTGTGCTCGACCGCGACGCGGTACCACATGGTGGTGACGTCGGGCGGGCCGTCCGGGAAGCCCTCGCCGGCCAGCACCTGCTCGCGCAGGTAGGTGCCCGCGACGTCGGTGAAGCGCGGCACGACCGCCGCGCTGACCTCGTCGATGGTGCGGGCCAGGTCCAGGGAGCTGCCGATCCTGCGGCTGACCTCGTTGAGGAACTCCAGGTGCTCGCGGACCGCCGCGTACTCCAGGTCGGGCGCCAGGTCGTCGTCCGCGGCCGAAGTCCGCGTGCCACCGGCCGCCCCGACGACCGCCGATGCGCCGGCGTGCGCTCTTCGCTGCCCCACACCCACACCCACACCCGCTCCCGCCCCCGCGGCGCCGGCATCCGCATCCGCGCCGGCGCGGGCGGCCTCGGCAGCCCGCCGTCTTGCCTCGCGCTCGGCCCGGCGCGGCACGCCCCAGTCCGGGGTGACCGGCACCCGGTCCTGGCGGCTGACCTCCAGCACCGGATACCCCAGCTCCAGCACCTGGGCCACGATCCGGGCGCTGTCCAGCGGGTTCATGCTGGGCAGGATCTCCGGTAACCGCTTGGCGAGCTCGTCGGAGCCCGGGAACTCGGCGAACACCGAGTGCAGCGCGAAGCCCGGCGCGATCCGCTCGAAGACCTCGGCCGGCTCGGGGGCGTCCGCCCCGGCCGCGGCGAGCGCCTCGGGGTCCACCACCCCGGCCTGCACGGCGTCCGCGGCGAGCACCAGCAGCCGCTCGGGCCCCGGGCCGACCAGCGGATACGCCCACCACAGCAGGTCCAGCGGCCGCGCGTCGTCCGCCCCGCCGCTCTCCTCGCCGAGCAGCACGTCCGCATCGCCGAGCGGCCCGCCCGCATCGCCGGCCACGCGGTGCGCCCGGTCGAAGACCCGGGCCCGCCCCGCGGTGGGATACGCGCCCTCGCCGTCTTGGACCGGCTCGGGGTCGTCCTCCACCCAGGCAGCGTCCAGAGCCCCGACCACGGGCAGCACGTCGACCGCCGGGCGGCCGACCGCCTCGTCCCTGGTGGGCCCGAACAGGCGCCTTGCCCCCGTACTCCAGTGGGAGATCTCACCCGCGACATCGACGACCACCACCGCGAGCGGCACCCGGCCGGAAATCACTGGCGGATTGCGGCGGTCCATGGTTCGTTGGGCTCCTTCCCGTGGCAGTCACGGGGGCATGCCCGGGCGCGCCTGAGCTTGTCCCCGGCACATGATCCGCGATGCCGATACCACGGTACGGCCGGACCGGACCAGCAGGGGAGGCAAAGCAGGAAACCGGCGTACGCCCGCACGGGAGCAACCGATCCGAGCGTGCTAGCGTCCAAACCCTGTGTTCGAACTCTTGTCACGGTGGAGTTCGTTCCCGCCGGACGGGACCCCGGCCGGGACACTCCGCACCCGCTACCGGAAGAGGCCACGTGACCACCTGGCAGCCCGCGCGCGTCGCTGTCGTCCGCGGACCGAGGGGCCTGCTGCGACGGGTCGATCTGCGCCACCCGGTGGTCATCGCCACACTGCTGGCCGCCGTGCTGCACGCGGTGTGGGCGCTGTACCTGGCCAAGGACTCGGGCGACATGGCCGCCCAGTACGCGTGGACGGAGTTCATAAGGGCCCACCCCGCCGCGTCGTACAACCTGTCGTGGTACGGCGGCATGCACCCGGCCTCGTACAGCATCCTGTCGCCGTACATCATGGCCGCGCTCGGGGTGCGGATGACCGGAGTGATCGCCGGCACCCTCACCGCGACGTTCTCCGCGGCGCTGCTGATGCGGGCCCGGGTGAAGCGGCCGCTGGTGCCGGTGCTGTGGACGACGTTCGCTCTTTGGGGTGATGTCGTCTCGGGCCGGGTCACCTTCGCGCTGGGCATGCTCTTCGCGGTGGTCGCCACGATGGTGCTCTACCCCGTGGAGCGGGCCGCACGCGGCCGGTCGCCGCGGCTGGTGCTCGCCACGGCCATGGCGGCGTTCGCCACGATGTGCAGCCCGGTCGCCGGGCTCTTCCTGCTCGTGGTCGCCGCCGCGCTGTTCCTGACCGGCCGGCGCAAGGACGCGTACATACTGGCCGCCGCGCCGCCGCTGGTGGTCGGCGCCACCTCGCTGCTCTTCCCCTTCTACGGGGTGCAGCCCTTCAAGTGGTACTTCGCGATAATCCCGTTCGCGGTGTCGGTGGCGATCGCGCTCGCGGTGCCCAAGGCGTGGAAGGCCATCCACCTGGGCTCGTGGGTCTACGCGGCGGGCGTGGTGCTGACCTTCGTCATCCCCTCGCCGATCGGCAGCAACGTCGAGCGGCTCGCGCTGCTGTACGGCGGCACGATACTGCTGATCGTCGCGATGGCGAGCACCTGGGGCACCAAGCGGACGCTGCTGCTGTGGCTGGCCTTCGCCGGGACCGCGTCCTGGCAGATCACGAAGCCGATAGTGGACCAGGTCACCACCTCCTCGGCGACCTCCTCCGTGCAGGCGTCCTCCCTGATCCACGAGTTGCGCACGCTGCGCGCCGACCGCGGCCGGGTCGAGGTGGTACCGCTGCGCTCGCACTGGGAGGCGTCCGGCCTGTCGCCGTACGTCAACCTCGCGCGCGGCTGGAACCGGCAGGCCGACGTGGAGCGCAACCCGCTCTTCTACGACGGGACGCTGACCCCCGACACCTACCGGGACTGGCTGCGCCGCTGGAGCGTCAACTATGTGGTGCTGCCCGCGGCCCAGCCGGACGGCGCGGGCGTCGCCGAGGCGAAGCTGGTGGCGGCGGGACAGCCCTGGATGACCGAGGTGTGGCACGACCCGGACTGGCAGGTCTATTCCGTGACGGGTGCGGACCCGATGGCGGACCCGCCGGCCGTGGTCGACCAGGCCGGTCCCGCCGATCTGACCGTCACGATGCCGAGCAGCGGGTCGGTGCTGCTGCGCATCCCGTGGTCGCCCGTGCTGGGGATCGAGGGGGCCGCCGACAACGACAGCGGGTGCCTCGCGCCCGACGGTGACTGGACGCGGCTGTACGCGCCCAAGGCCGGGACGTACAAGATCGGCGGGACCTACGCGCTGATCCGCGGGACGCAGTGCGACAAGGCGCAGATCCAGGACGGCACCGGCCGCAACCCCTCCTCCGGAGGAGGGTGACCCCTCCACCCGGGCGGCCCGTCCTGTCGGCCCAGGGACCGCCCCCGGTGGTTGATCGCTGGGGGCATCCCCTCTGAGCGCGTCTCCGCGCCCCTTGAGGGTCGGCTTCCTTCCGCGGAAGGAGCCGCACCTTTCTCAAGGGGCGCGGATGACTGCGCGCTCAGCCGCATGCTCACAGCTGGTCCCTGATCCGACAGGACACGGCGCTCGGGAGGGTCCGCCCGGGCCGCCCGCAGGGACTAGTCCGCGTGACCGAGCTGGAGGTCGCGTTCCGTGCGGCCACCCCCGGCGACCTGGAGCACCGTGGCCACCGGCGGGTACCCCGCCGCGATGACGGTGTACTCACCGGCCGCGAGGTCGACGAACCGGAAGTGGCCGTCGGGGCCGGTGGTGACGGAGTCGACGACGTTGCCGGCGGCGTCGAGGAGGGTGACGCGGGCGTCCTCCACCAGGCGGCCCCCGGGCGCGCGGACGATGCCTCGCAGGGAGGCGCCGCCGGCGAGCTCGACGTCCTGGCGGGTCTCTCGGGACGCCTGGACGGTGACGGGGAGGGCGGCCGGCCGGTAGGCGGGCGCGCTGGCCGCGAGGGTGTACTCCCCGGCGACGAGTTCGGTGAGCGCGTAGACGCCCTCGCGGCCGCTGCGGGAGGTGGCCACGACGTCGCCGCGTACGTCGGTGAGCGTGACGATCGCGTCCCGGACCGGGGTGCCGTCGGCGGTGTGGACGGTGCCGGCCAGCCGCCCGGCGCCACCGAGCACGACGTCGAGTTCGACCGGGTGGTCGCCGACGGCGACGGTGACGGCCTGCGGCTGGTGCCCGCCGGCCGCGGCGATCAGGACGTAGCTGCCGGCGCCCGGGGTGCTCAGGGCGTAGCGGCCGTCCTCCGCGGTGGCGCCGCGGCCGACCTGGCGGCCGGAGCCGTCGATGAGGGTGAGGGCGGCGCGGCCCACGGAGGTGCCGTCGGAGTGCTGGACGGTGCCACACACCGGGACGCCGCCCTGGCCGCGCCGGGCACCGGGCACCACCGAGTCGGGTGCGGGACCGCCGGGGGCGATCGTGGCGGTCACGGCGGCGGGGTTCGCGCCGTAGACGGGGTCGTGGCCGGACTCGTAGGGGGTTTCGTACCCGGGGTCGTAACCGGGTTCGTACGCCGCCTGAGCGGCGGGGCCGTGCTGGGTCACCAGGGGTTTCTCCTTGAGCAGGAAGGTGATGAGGAAGCCGAGGACGAGGACCGGCACCAGGTAGAGGAAGATCCGCGGCATGGCGTCGGCGTACGCGTGTACGTATCCGTCGCGCAGGGACGCGGGCAGGGTGCGGACCAGTTGGGGGGTGACCGACTCGGGGTCGGGCAGTTTGACGCCGCGCGGGAGGTCGGCGGCGAGCTGGTGGCTGAGGCGGTTGGCGAAGAGGGTGCCGAAGACCGCGGCGCCGACGGAGCCGCCGATCTGCCGGAAGTAGTTGTTGGCACTGGTCGCGGAGCCGATGTCGGTGGGCTTCACCGAGTTCTGCACGGCGAGCACCAGGACCGGCAGGATCATGCCGATGCCGAGGCCGAGCACCGCCATGTAGACGCTGTACTCGGGGCGCGCGGTGTGGGCGTCCAACCGGGACAGCAGGTACATCCCGATCGCGGACAGGCCGCTGCCGACCAGCGGGAAGACCTTGTAGCGGCCGGTGCGGCTGATGAGCTGCCCGCTGCCGATCGAGGCGACCACGACGCCGAGCATCATCGGGAGCATCAGCAGCCCGGAGCCGGTGGCGCTGGCGCCGTCGACCATCTGGAGAAACGTCGGCAGGTAGCTGGCGGCGCCGAAGAGGGCGACGCCGACCACCGCGCCGATCAGCGCGGTGGTGTTGAACACCCCGTCGCGGAACAGCCGCAGCGGGATGACGGGTTCGGCGGCGAACCGCTCCACGAGGACGAAGAGCAGCACGCACACGACGGTGCCCCCGGCGAGCCCGAGGATCTCCTTGGACCGCCAGCCGTAGGTGGAGCCGCCCCAGGTGGTCAGCAGCACCAGGCAGGTCGAGCCGGCCGCCAGCAGCAGGGCGCCGATCACGTCGAGCCGGGGCCGGGCGGTGGGTTTGGGCAGCTTGAGCACCAGGCTGATCACCACCAGGGTGACCAGGCCGAAGGGCACGTTGATGGAGAAGCACCAGCGCCAGGAGGCGTGGTCGGTGAAGAAGCCGCCCAGCAGCGGCCCCGCGACCGAGGCGACGCCGAACGCGGCGCCGATCAGGCCCATGTACCGGCCGCGTTCGCGGGGCGGCACGATGTCGGCCATGATCGCCTGCACGCCGATCATCAGCCCGCCGCCGCCGATGCCCTGGATCGCGCGGAAGGCGATCAGCTCGTTCATCGTCTGGGACCAGGCGGCGAGCGCCGAACCCACCACGAAGGTCAGGATCGCGAACTGGAAGACGCTCTTGCGGCCGAAGAGGTCGCCGAGCTTCCCGTAGATCGGCAGGCCGATGGTGGAGGAGAGCAGGTAGGCGGTGACGACCCAGGACATCCGGTCCAGGCCGTGCAGTTCGCCGACGATCTTGGGCAGTGCGGTCGCCACGATCATCTGGTCGAGGGCGGCCAGCAGCAGGGCGAGCATCAGCCCGAGGAAGACCAGCCGCAGCCGGCGCGGGGTGAGGGTGTCCGTCTCCCCCTCGGGGCCGGTGGCGGGCACGTCGGGGGGCGGCTGCGCCGCACCGCCCGCCGTGCCGTCCACCGGCCCGGCCTCGCCCAGGACTTCGTCCGGGTGAGGTTCCCCCAGTCGCTCGATCAGCGTGCCGCCACTCACTGCCACTCCCCTCGTCGCACCTGCTCCGCCACCGTCTCCCGCCATGAGGCGACAACGACGGACGGACCCGGCGAGTCTCAGGAAGTTGGCAAAACCACCCTTACTGGTGAATGCTCGCGAAACCGGGCGAGTATCGGGGGAGTTACTGCTCCACCTCGGCGGCGAGCTTGGCGAGCACCTCGTCGTGGATGGCGTTGAGGCCCTTGGGGGCGAACGTCCGCTCGAAGAAGCCGCCGACGCCCGTGGCACCCTGCCAGACGGTCGCGTTGACCACCTTGCTGCGGCCCTCGCCGGCCGGGGTGACGGTCCAGGTGGTCACCATCGAGGAGTTGCGGTCGGTCTCGACGAGCTGCCCGGCGGCGGGCGCGGTGACGTCGAAGAGGCACTCGCGCACACGCTTGCTGGTCGCCTGGAGCTTCCAGTGCACGACGGTGCCGGCGCCCTCCCCGCCCTCGCGGACCTCGTACTCGCTGTACTGACCGGGCAGGACCCGGCCGCGGGTGCCGGCGTAGTCGGCCAGGGCGGCGAACACCCGCTCCGGCTCCGCCGCGACGATCCGCTCCGTGGTGGCCTCGACCAGCGCCATGACTTCTCCTCGGGTCCATGCCCCTGCGGGCATCGGGGTGCTTGGTGCGCGCGCTTCCTCACGCGACACACCAGCCAACCACACTCGCTTATCGAATCTGTGTTCTATTGTGGGTGGCGGGGCGGCCATCGGACCGCCCGTGGGGGCCGGACGACGGAAGGAGGGCGCGATGCGCTGGGACGGGCTGAACGCCGAGGACTCCGCGGGTGCGCTCTTCGGGACCTCGGCGGTGACGACGCGGACCTTCGACACCCCTGGATTCCGCGGCATCACCTTCCACGAGGTGCGAGCCCGCTCGATCCTCAACCGGGTGCCCGGCACCTCCCGGATGAGGTTCGAGTGGACGCTCAACCCGTACCGCGGCTGCTCGCACGCCTGCGTCTACTGCTTCGCCCGCAAGACGCACAGCTACCTCGACCTGGACACCGGACTCGGCTTCGACTCGCAGATCGTGGTCAAGGTCAACGCGCCGGAGCTGCTGCGCCGCGAACTGGCCGCGCCGCGCTGGCAGGGCGAGCACGTCGCCATGGGCACCAACGTGGACTGCTACCAGCGGGCCGAGGGCCGCTACCAGCTGATGCCCGGCATCCTCACCGCGCTGCGCGACCGGGCGAACCCGTTCTCGATCCTCACCAAGGGTTCGCTGATCCTGCGCGACCTCGAACTGGTGCGGCAGGCCGCGAGCGTCACCGATGTGTCCATAGCACTGTCGATCGGCTTCCTGGACGGGGAGTTGTGGCGCAGCGTGGAACCGGGCACGCCTTCCCCCGAGACGCGACTGGCGGTCTGCCGCACCCTGAGCGAGAACGGCATACCCGTGGGGGTGCTGATGGCGCCGGTGCTGCCCTTCCTCAGCGACTCCCCCGCGCAGTTGCGCGCGACGGTCCGGGCGATCGCCGCGGCCGGCGCCACCTCCGTGACGCCCCTGGTGCTGCATCTGCGGCCGGGCGCGCGGGAGTGGTACACCGCGTGGCTCCGGCAGCACCACCCCCACCTGGTGCGGCGGTACGAAGCGCTCTACGCGGGCGGTGCGTACGCGCCGAAGTGGTACCAGCGGCGGATCACCCGGCAGGTGCACGAGTTCGCGGCGGAGTTCGGCTGCGGCCCGGCCCGGCCCGGGGCGATGCGCGGGCGGCCGGCGCCCGGGGACGACGCCGAGGAGACGGTGGAGCGCGCCGCCGGAGCACCCGGCGCGGGGCCGGGGCGGGAGTCGGAGGGGGAGCCGGGGTCGGGGCCGGGTCCGGAGAACACCCAGCTCACCCTGTTGTGAACTGCCTAGAATGCGGGGCATGGTGCGGATCAGGACGATGACCGAGCCGGACGTGCCGGCCGTGTCGGCGATCCGGGTCCGCGGCTGGCAGCACGCGTACGCCGGGATGGTGCCGCAGAGCCACCTCGACGCGATGGACCCGGCCGACGACGCGGCGCGGCGACGGGAGTGGTTCGTACGCTCGGCGGGGCGGGTGCACAACCTGGTGGCCGAGGAGGCCGCCGCCGACGGCACCGGGCCCGTGATCGGCTGGGCCGCCTTCGGGCCGTACCGGGGCGAGGACACCGGTGCGACGACCGGGGAGTTGTACGCGCTGTACGTACGACCGGACCGGATCGGCACCGGCGCCGGCCGCGCGCTCACCGCGGAGGTGGTCCGCCGCTCGGCCGAACTCGGCCGCACCCGGCTGGCGTTGTGGGTCCTCACCGACAACGTACGGGCCCGCCGCTTCTACGCCGCCGCCGGCTTCTCACCCGACGGCGCGACCATGACCGAGCTGTACGACGGCGTCCCGGTCGAGGAGACGCGTTACACCCGCTCGCTGCCGTAGGGCGGGCCCGAACGGGCGCCACGCGCCCTACGGTTCGCCGCGACCCGTAAGGTCGGTCGCGCACCGCCTCCTTGACGCGCCCGCCTCCTTGCCGCGGCTCGCCCGGCACGTCGCCCACAGCCGCTCATCTGTCACGCGCCGAAATCACCTGTGCAAAGGACTGGCGGCCAAGTTACCCGCGAGTTACTCTCGGAGGACGCGCCAGGCGGCCGGTGAACCGACCGCTCGGCGGATGCCGTTGTCGGTTCGGCACTGTGCGGCGTGGCCCCGGGACAGGGTCCGCCGGCTCGCGCGGGCGCGCACACGCACCGCTTCCGCGGTCAGGCCCGCGACTCCACTCATCCCTCTGCCGTGCGCCCGCGCGCTGCGCGGCGCGGCTCTTGCCACTCCTGGAGTCACGCGATGGACCGTCCCTCCGCTTCTTCCGCGACCGCATCGAACACGCCGACCGCACCGACCGCCGAATCCGCGATCGCGTCCGCGTCCGAACTGCCGCTCCTCCCCTCCGTGGTGGCCGTGGTCGGCCTGGGCACCATGGGCACCGGCATCGCCGAAGTGCTGGCCTGCGCCGGCCACGAGGTGGTCGGTGTCGACATCGACGACGCTGCCGCCCGCCGGGCCGTCACCGCCCTGGAGGCCCGCACGGCCCGCCAGGTCGAGCGCGGCCGGCTGACCCCGGCCGAGCGGGACGACGTGCTCGCACGCTTCCGTGTCTTCCCCGAACTGCGGGCGGCCGCCGCGGCCGACCTGGTGATCGAGGTCGTCTCCGAGCGGTACGACGTCAAGCGCGAGGTGTTCACCGCGCTGGACCGTATCGCCAAGCCGGAGGCGATCCTCGCCACCGGCACCAACGCGCTGTCGGTGACCCGGCTGGCGGCGGAGACCGGGCGGCCCGACCGCGTGCTCGGCCTGCACTTCTTCGCGCCCGCGCAGGCGATGAAGCTGGTCGAGGTGGTCTCCACGGTGCTGACGGCGCCCGAGGCGACCCGCACGGTGACCGCGCTGGTGCGCAGCCTGGGCAAGGAGCCGGTGCCGGTCGGCGACCGCGCGGGCTTCATCGCGGACGGCCTGCTGTTCGGATACCTGAACCAGGCGGCGGCGATGTACGAGGCGCGGTACGCCACCCGGGAGGACATCGACGCGGCGATGAGGCTCGGCTGCGGGCTGCCGATGGGCCCGCTGGCGCTGCTCGACCTGATCGGCGTGGACACCGCCACCACCGTGCTGGAGGCGATGTACGAGGCGAGCAGGGACCGGCTGCACGCACCCGCGCCGGTGCTGCGGCAGCTCACGGCGGCGGGGTTGCTGGGCCGCAAGTCGGGGCGCGGCTTCTACAGCTACGAGTCCCCCGGCTCGGGCGCGGTCGTGCCGGACGCCGAGACGCCCCGCAAGCGCGGCGGGGGCGCGCAGGGCCGTACGGTGCACACGGTCGGCGTGGCCGGCTCCGGCACCATGGCCACCGGCATCGCGGAGGTCTTCGCGAAGGCCGGGTTCGAGGTGGCGCTGGCGGCCAGGACGCCGGAGAAGGCGGCGCGGGCGCTGGCCCGGCTGACGGCCTCCCTGGACCGTTCGGTGGCCAAGGGGCGGCTCACCGCGGAGCAGCGCGACGCGGCGGTGGCGCGGGTGACGCCGGCCGGGTCGTACGACGCCTTCGCGGACGCCGACCTTGTGGTCGAGGCGGTCGCGGAGGACCTGTACGTGAAGCAGGAGTTGTTCCGGGTGTTCGACAAGGTCTGCCGGCCGGGCGCGGTGCTGGCGACCACCACGTCCTCGCTGCCGGTGGTGGCGATCGCGCGGGCCACCGGGCGCCCGCAGGACGTGGTCGGCCTGCACTTCTTCAACCCGGCGCCGGCGATGAAGCTGGTCGAGGTGGTGCGGACCGTGCTGACCTCGGACGACGTGGTGGCGACCGCGCACGAGGTGAGCGGCGCGCTGCGCAAGCACCCGGTGGACTGCGGCGACCGGGCCGGCTTCATCGTCAACGCCCTGCTCTTCCCGTACCTGAACAACGCGGTGAAGATGGTCCAGGACCACTACGCGACCGTCGACGCGATCGACGCCGCGATGAAACTGGGCGGCGGCTACCCGATGGGCCCGTTCGAACTCCTCGACGTGGTCGGCCTGGACGTGTCGCTGGCGATCGAGCAGGTCCTGCACGACGAGTTCCGCGACCCGGGCCTGGCCCCCGCCCCGCTCCTGGAACACCTGGTCTCAGCGGGCTGCCTCGGCCGCAAAACCGGCCGCGGCTTCCGTGAGTACGCCCGCTGAGCGGCACGCCCTTCGGCTCGATGGCTACACGGGCGCAGCCGTACGACGGCTCGGCGGCCGAAGGGCTCGCCGTCGATCACCGGCTGCCGCTCGTGTTACGTTCCCCGCATGCCGCAGCCTGTGAAGTCCGCCACCGACACCGCCAGCGGGCGCCGTGCGGCCGCTCAGCGCCACCGGGTACGGCAGGACCTCGCGTCGGCGGCCATGCGGCTGTTCGCGACGCAGGGGTACGAGGCCACGACCGTCGACGAGATCGCCGCGAGCGCCGGGGTGGCCCGGCGCACCTTCTTCCGGCACTTCCGGTCGAAGGAGGAGGCGATCTTCCCGGACCACGACGACACCCTGGTCCGGGTGCAGGCGGTGCTGGACTCCGCCGACCCGCACGAACACCCGCTGGACACGGTCTGCCGGGGCATCACCGAGGTGCTGCGGATGTACGCGAACGTGCCCGAGGTGTCGGTCGAGCGCTACCGGCTCACCCGCGAGGTGCCCACCCTGCGGGAGCGGGAGATCGCCTCGGTGGCCCGCTACGAGCGGCTGTTCACCCGCTACCTGCTGGGCCACTTCGACGAGGGCGCGCACCGCGACGGCGACGACGACCCGCTGCTCGCCGAGGTCGCCGCCTCCGCGGTGGTCGCCGCCCACAACCACGTGCTGCGGCGCTGGCTTCGGGCGGACGGCAAGGGCGACGTGGAGGCGCAGCTCGACCACGCCTTCGACGTGATCAAGGCGACGTTCGGCACCGGCATCGGGGCGGGGCGGATACCGTCCCGGGCCGGCACCGGCAGCGCCACGGCCGTCTCGCGGCAGGGCGAGGTGGTGGTCGCGGTGGCCCGTACGGACGCCTCCCCCGCGGAGATCCTGCGCAGCATCGAGGAGGCGCTGCGCAAGGCGTAGCGCCCGTCCGCCCCGTTCCCCCCGCTTTCCCCTCGCACATCGACCGCTGACACGGCCGCCCGGCGCCATCCGGGCGGCCGTTCGCATGCCGGGTGCCGGCGGATGCGGCGGGTGGCGTTCGCGTTGCTCGTCTGTACCGCCGGGGTGACACTTGAGAGAAAATTAGTGGCACGCAGTGTCTTTACGACTGGCACGCAGTGCCATACCGTATCCGTAGTCCGGGCACTGTCCCCCAGGCCCGGCCGGGAATCTCATCTGTTCGCCGAACCGACGACGGCACCTCCATCCCATCGACACCGCGTTCCCTGAACGAGCGTTGCCGCAGAGCGTGCGCACGCGCAGAACGCTTCGCCGGAGGCGAGTCACATGACGACGAGTTCCACGAAGGAAGTCCTGGACGCGATCCAGGCACCGGACGCCACCGCCGCCGACTTCGCGGCCCTGCCGCTGCCGGCGTCGTACCGCGCCATCACCGTGCACAAGGACGAGGCGGAGATGTTCGCCGGGCTGGAGTCCCGCGACAAGGACCCGCGCACCTCGCTGCACCTGGACGAGGTGCCGGTGCCCGAACTCGGCCCGGGCGAGGCCCTGGTCGCGGTCATGGCCAGCTCGGTCAACTACAACTCGGTGTGGACCTCGATCTTCGAGCCGGTCCCCACCTTCGCCTTCCTGGAGCGCTACGGCCGCCTGTCGCCGCTCGCCGAGCGGCACGACCTGCCGTACCACGTGATCGGCTCCGACCTGTCGGGCGTGGTGCTGCGCACCGGGCCGGGCGTGAACAAGTGGCACCCCGGCGACCGGGTGGTGGCGCACTGCCTGAGCGTGGAGTTGGAGTCCGCCGACGGGCACAACGACACGATGCTCGACCCGGAGCAGCGGATCTGGGGCTTCGAGACCAACTTCGGCGGGCTGGCGGAGATCGCGCTGGTCAAGTCGAACCAGCTGATGCCCAAGCCCGCGCACCTCACCTGGGAGGAGGCCGCCGCACCCGGGCTGGTCAACTCCACCGCCTACCGGCAGCTGGTCTCCCGCAACGGCGCCGACATGAAGCAGGGCGACAACGTGCTGATCTGGGGCGCGAGCGGCGGACTCGGGTCGTACGCCACGCAGTTCGCGCTGGCCGGCGGCGCCAACCCGGTCTGCGTGGTGAGCAGCCCGCAGAAGGCGGAGATCTGCCGGCGGATGGGGGCCGACGCGATCATCGACCGCTCGGCCGAGGGGTACCGGTTCTGGAAGGACGAGCACCACCAGGACCCGCGCGAGTGGAAACGATTCGGCGCCCGCATCCGGGAGTTGACCGGCGGCGAGGACGTGGACATCGTCTTCGAGCACCCCGGCCGCGAGACGTTCGGCGCGTCGGTCTACGTCACCCGCAAGGGCGGCACCGTCGTGACCTGCGCCTCCACCAGCGGCTACACGCACGAGTACGACAACCGCTATCTGTGGATGAGCCTCAAGCGCATCGTCGGCTCGCACTTCGCCAACTACCGTGAGGCGTGGGAGGCCAACCGCCTGGTCGCCAAGGGCAAGATCCACCCCACCCTGTCGCGCACCTACAGCCTGGAGGAGACCGGCCAGGCCGCCTACGACGTGCACCGCAACCTGCACCAGGGCAAGGTCGGCGTTCTCGCGCTCTCCCCGCGCGAGGGCCTGGGCGTCACCGACCCCGAACTGCGCGAGCGCCACCTGCCCGCCATCAACCTGTTCCGGAACGCGTGAGTGGGGGGTACCAGTGACGACCGAACAGAAGAAGCGGGACCGGGACCGGCCGTGGTTGATGCGGACGTATGCCGGGCACTCGACCGCTGAGGCGTCCAACGCGCTGTACCGGCGGAACCTGGAGAAGGGGCAGACCGGGCTGTCGGTGGCGTTCGACCTGCCGACCCAGACCGGCTACGACCCCGACCATGTGCTGGCGCTCGGCGAGGTGGGCCGGGTGGGGGTGCCGGTGTCCCATCTGGGCGACATGCGGCGGCTGTTCCAGGACATCCCGCTGGAGCGCATGAACACCTCGATGACGATCAACGCCACCGCGATGTGGATGCTCGCGCTCCTCCAGGTGGTCGCCGAGGAGCAGGGCGCCGACATCACCACGCTGCAGGGCACCACGCAGAACGACATCGTCAAGGAGTACCTGTCCCGCGGCACCCACGTCTTCCCGCCCGGCCCCTCGCTGCGGCTGACCACGGACATGATCACGTACGCGGTCAACCACATCCCGAAGTGGAACCCGATCAACATCTGCAGCTACCACCTCCAGGAGGCCGGGGCCACCCCGGTCCAGGAGATCGCGTACGCGATGTCCACCGCGATCGCCGTGCTGGACGCGGTGTTCGCCTCCGGGCAGATCCCGCGGGAGCGGCACGGCGACGTGGTCGCGCGGATCTCCTTCTTCGTCAACGCGGGCGTGCGGTTCGTCGAGGAGATGTGCAAGATGCGCGCCTTCGGCCGGATCTGGGACACCGTCACCCGCGAGCGGTACGGCGTTCAGGACCCGAAGCAGCGCAGGTTCCGCTACGGCGTGCAGGTCAACTCGCTGGGCCTGACCGAGGCGCAGCCGGAGAACAACGTCCAGCGGATAGTGCTGGAGATGCTGGCCGTCACGCTGTCGAAGGACGCCCGCGCCCGCGCGGTGCAACTCCCGGCGTGGAACGAGGCGTTGGGCCTGCCCCGTCCCTGGGACCAGCAGTGGAGCCTGCGTATCCAGCAGGTGCTGGCGCACGAGAGCGACCTGCTGGAGTACGACGACATCTTCGCCGGGAGCCATGTGATCGAGGCGAAGGTCGCCGAACTGGTCGAGCAGGCCACCGCGGAGATGGCGCACATCGCCGAACTGGGCGGGGTGATGGACGCGGTGGAGTCCGGCTACCTCAAGTCGCAGCTGGTGGCCGCGCACGCCGAGCGGCGGGCCAGGATCGAGTCCGGCGAGGAGAAGATCGTCGGCGTCAACGTCTACGAGTCCACGGAGCCCAACCCGCTCACCGCGGACCTGGACCGGGCGATCATGACGGTGGACCCGGCCGGTGAGGCCCGCGTGGTGGCCGCGCTGCACGACTGGCGGATCGCCCGCGACCAGCCGCGGACCGACAAGGCGCTCGCCGAGCTGCGGGCCGCCGCCGTCGGCGCCGAGAACCTGATGCCCGCCACCTTGGAGTGCGCGCGGGCCGGGGTGACCACCGGCGAGTGGTCGTCGGCGCTGCGCGACGTGTTCGGCGAGTTCCGCGCGCCGACCGGGGTGAGCAGCGCGCCGGTCGCGGTCACCGCCGACGCCGGTGGCGAACTGGCCGACGTACGGCGGAAGGTGGCGCGGACCGCGGCGGAGCTGGGCGACGGGCGGCTGCGGCTGCTGGTCGGCAAGCCGGGCCTGGACGGGCACTCCAACGGCGCCGAGCAGATCGCGGTACGCGCCCGCGACGCCGGCTTCGAGGTGGTCTACCAGGGGATCAGGCTGACCCCCGAGCAGATCGTCTCCGCGGCGGTCGCCGAGGACGTGCACTGCGTGGGTCTGTCGATCCTGTCCGGGTCGCACGCCGCGCTGGTGCCGGACGTGCTCGCGCGGCTGCGGCGGGCCGGGGTGGACGACGTGCCGGTGGTGGTCGGCGGCATCATCCCGGCCGCGGACGCGGAGGAACTGCGCGCGGCCGGTGTGGCGGCCGTCTTCACGCCGAAGGACTTCGGTATCACCGTGATCATCGGCCGGATCGTGGACGAGATCCGGCGAGCGAACAAGCTGGAGGTATGACTGTGCAGTTCGGGCGCACCTACGAGGAGTTCGAGATCGGTGCGATCTACAAGCACTGGCCCGGCAAGACGGTCACCGAGTACGACGACCACCTCTTCTGCCTGCTCACCATGAACCACCACCCGCTCCACATGGACGCGAACTACGCGGAGCACACCACGGACTTCGGCCGCAACGTGGTGGTCGGCAACTACGTCTACTCGCTGTTGCTGGGCATGTCCGTGCCCGACGTGTCGGGGAAGGCGATCGCCAACCTGGAGGTCGCGTCGCTGCGGCACGTGGCGCCGACCTTCCACGGCGACACGATCTACGGCGAGACCACCGTGCTCGACAAGCGGCCGTCGAAGTCGAAGGACGACCGCGGCATCGTCGAGGTGGAGACCCGCGGCTACAAGCAGGACGGCACCCTGGTCTGCGTCTTCCGCCGCAAGGTGATGGTGCCGACCGCTTCGTACGTCAAGGAGCGCGGCGGCGAGCAGCCCGGGCGCCCCGAACCCGCCGCCACCGTGACCGGCACCGCGACAGCCCCCACGACCGCCACCACGACCGGCACCGACTCCCGGGGAGGGAAGTGACATGGCCGAGCGCCTCGCGCAGACCGATGGCCTGACCGACGTCCAGCAGGAGATCCTCGCCACCGTGCGCTCCTTCGTGGACAAGGAGATCCTGCCCGTCGCCACCGAACTGGAGCACCGCGACGAGTACCCGACCGAGATCGTCGCGGGCCTGAAGGACCTCGGCATCTTCGGCCTGATGATCCCCGAGGAGTACGGCGGGCTCGGCGAGTCACTGCTGACGTACGCGCTGACCGTGGAGGAGATCGCCCGCGGCTGGATGAGCGTGTCCGGCATCATCAACACGCATTTCATCGTCGCCTACATGATCAAGCAGCACGGCACGCAGGAGCAGAAGGACTACTTCCTGCCGAAGATGGCGACCGGCGACGTGCGCGGAGCGTTCTCGATGTCGGAGCCGGGGCTCGGCTCCGACGTGTCCGCGATCCGCACCAAGGCGGTCCGCGAGGGCGACGCGTACGTCATCAACGGGCAGAAGATGTGGCTCACCAACGGCGGCTCGGCGAACCTCGTGGCCGTGCTGTGCCGCACCGACGAGGGGCAGCCGCAGGACGCGCCGGCGCACCGGTCGATGACCACCTTCCTGATCGAGAAGGAACCCGGCTTCGGCCCGAACCCGAAGGTCTCCGGGCTCACCGTGCCCGGGAAGATCGAGAAGATGGGCTACAAGGGCGTCGACACCACCGAGCTGATCCTGGAGGACGTCCGCATCCCGGCCGACCGTGTGCTCGGCGGGGACAGCGGCCGCGGCTTCTACCAGATGATGGACGGCGTCGAGGTGGGCCGGGTGAATGTCGCCGCGCGCGGCTGCGGAGTCGCCCGCCGGGCCTTTGAGCTGGGCATTTCCTATGCGCAGCAGCGGCACACCTTCGGTAAGGCGATCGCCGAGCACCAGGCGATCCAGTTCAAGCTGGCCGAGATGGCCACCAAGGTCGAGGCCGCCCACCAGCTGATGGTGAACGCCGCCCGCAAGAAGGACTCCGGCGAGCGGAACGACCTGGAGGCGGGCATGGCCAAATACCTCGCCTCCGAGTACTGCAAAGAGGTCGTGGAGGACGCCTTCCGCATCCACGGCGGTTACGGCTTCTCCAAGGAATACGAGATCGAGCGGCTGTACCGCGAGGCGCCCATGCTGCTGATCGGCGAAGGGACCGCCGAGATCCAGAAAATGATCATCGGACGGCGGCTGTTGGAGGAGTACCGTGTCCAAGGCTGAATGTCCGCGTTCGCGGTGGTTTTCCTGAGATCAGGGTCACACTGCGTGAAGACCGGGGTCGCGGGAACCAGCCATCGACTCGCCCATCAGCTTGCCGAGTTGCCGGTGTCAGCCGATACCATCAATGAAAGCCGCCGTCCCCTGAAGCATTTCGCGGCACCCTCCGCTACGAAGGTCTTCCATGCCCCACAGCCAATCCTCTGCACCTCGCCGCCGGGTCGGCCTCGCGCGCGGAGCGTCGCCGTGGCTCCTCCCGACCGCGGCCACGGCGGCGGTCAGTCTGCTGCGTGCCCGCCGCTCCGGACGCTGGGCGGCGGTGGCCGTCCCCGCCACCGTTCTCACGGCCGGCATGCTGTGGTTCTTCCGCGACCCCGAGCGGAAGATCACCGAGGGCGGGGTGGTCTCCCCCGCCGACGGCGTGGTCCAGAGCGTCATGCCGTGGAAGGACGGGCGCACCCGCGTCGCGATCTTCATGAGCCCGTTGAACGTCCACGTCAACCGCGCCCCGCTCAGCGGCACGGTCACCTCCGTCGAGCACGTCCCCGGCGGTTTCGTCCCGGCGTTCAACAAGGAGAGCGAGAACAACGAGCGGGTGGTCTGGCACTTCGACACCGAGATCGGTGACGTCGAGGTGATCCAGATCGCCGGCGCGGTGGCCCGGCGGATCGTGCCGTACGTGCCACGCGGCTGCAAGGTCGAGCAGGGCGAGCGGATCGGGCTGATCCGGTTCGGCTCCCGGGTGGACGTCTACCTGCCGGAAGGCGTGGGCTCCGCGGTCGAGGTCGGCGAGACCATGACGGCTGGGGTGACGCGCCTTGACCGTGACTGAGCACGAGACACACGGCAACTGGGTCAGCGAGATCGAGGAGCAGGACGACGACCTGCCCCTGTCGACACGGCTCTCGATCGCCGACGCGCTGACCCTCGGCAACGCGATCTGCGGCTTCATGGCCGTCTACTTCACCACCACCGGCGTGCTGGTGCCGCACCTGATGGGCAACGGCGACAGCGCGATGTCCAAGCACAGCGCGGCCAACGCGGTGACGCTGATGCTGATGGCGTCGGTCTTCGACCTCTTCGACGGGCTGGTCGCGCGCAAGCTGCGCAGCTCGGCGATGGGCGCGGAGCTGGACAACCTCTCGGACCTGATCAGCTTCGGGCTCGCGCCCGCGTACTTCGTCGTCGTGTGGGGCATCGTCTCCGACGACGCACACGGCAAGGTGGCCGCCGCCGCGGCCGTCCTCGTCGTACTCGCGGTGGTGCTGCGGCTGGCCCGTTTCTCCTGCACCACGCTGCGGGACGGGGTCTTCCAGGGCATGCCCAGCCCCTTCGGGGCGATGACCGTGGTCTCCCTGGTGCTGCTGGAGCTGCCCTTCCTGCCCACGGTGATCGCGATCGTCGGGGTGGCGTGGCTGATGGTGAGCCGGGTCGAGTACCCCAAGCCGCGCGGACGGCTCGCGCTGATCACGTTCTGCTGGACGCTGGTCAGCATGGGGTGCCTCGCCGCGTGGACCCTGAACATTCCCGGTGGGCACCAGCTTCTGCAGGCGGGCTGCGCCCTCCAGTGTGTGGCCGCGGCCACGATTCCCGGGTTCGCGACGACTCGTCGGGTCAACACCATCCGGGCGAACCGTCGTGAGCGCGCTACCGCGCGGTAAGCGGTCCCCCCGGGTTTCCCCGTCCTGTCGGTTCCGGGACCACCGGTGAGTGGTGGGTCCCCGCGCCGTTCCTCCCCCTGTCTTCGCCGGGGGCACCCCCAGCGCCCCTTCGGCTGCTCGCCGTCGGGGCCGCGGTGTTTCTCCGGCCGCGGGCCGGTGGCCTGCTGAGCACGGCTCCCTCCGCCTCAAGCACGGAGGGAGCCGCGGCTGCGCACGGGTGGTCCCTGAACCGACAGGACGGGGCAGCCCCGGGGGTTTGTCGCCCCGCTACCCCAGGAAATCCCGGGCGAGGGCGACGGCCGCCCGCTCAAGAAGCGGCCCCGCCTCAGCCATGGACCGCTGGACGTCGGGCTCCAGCTCGGCAAGTGCGTAGGCGCGGCTGATCCCCGCCTCCGCGAGCTCCGCGGGGGAAAGGGCGAGGCGGCCGCAGACCGCCACCACGGGCACGCCGGAGGCGTTCGCGGCCGCGGCGACCCCGACCGGCGCCTTGCCGTGCAGGGTCTGGGCGTCGAGGGACCCCTCCCCGGTGATGACGAGGTCGGCCCGGTCGAGGGCGGCGGCGAACCCGAGGACGTCGAGGAGGACGTCGATCCCGGGCCGGAAGGACGCGCGCAGCCCGACGAGGGCGCCGTAGCCGATCCCGCCGGCGGCACCCGCCCCCGGGGCGTCGGCAGCGCTGAGCGCGGCACCCCCGAGGGTCGCGCCGAGGACGGCCGCGTACTGCCCGAGCGCACCGTCCAGCAGGGCCACGTCGTCCTCGGAGGCGCCCTTCTGCGGCCCGTAGACGGCCGCGGCGCCCTTGGGCCCGCGCAGCGGGTTGTCGACGTCGCTGGCGAGCACGATCTCGGTGTCCGCCAGCCGCGGGTCCAGCGCGGACAGGTCGGCGGTCGCGAGCGACGCCAGCGCGGCGCCACCGGGGGCGACGGGCACCCCCTCCGCGTCCAGCAGCCGCGCGCCGAGCGCGCTGAGCATGCCGGCGCCGCCGTCGGTGGTGGCGCTGCCGCCGACCCCGAGCACGATCGTGCGGGCACCGTCGTCGAGCGCGGCCCGCAGCAGCTCACCGGTGCCGTAGGTGGTGGCGGTCAGCGGCGCGAAGACCCCGGGCGGCAGGTGCCGCAGCCCGGACGCCTCGGCCATCTCGACCACCGCGGTGCCCTCGCGCAGCGCGTACGCGGCCTCGACCGGCTCGCCGAGCGGGCCGGTCACCCGCGCGGTACGGCGCTCGAACCCGGCGGCGACCGCCGCGTCCACGGTGCCGTCGCCCCCGTCGGCCACCGGAAGCGACGTGACGGTCACCTCGGGTGCGACCTGGTGCAGGCCGGCCGTGACACGGGCGGCCACCTCGACCGCCGTGAGCGAGCCCTTGAACTTGTCCGCGGCGACGAGCACATGCCCCGTCGGCCGTCGTACTGCATCGGACACGTGAATTCTCCTGATCCGAAACGGAACGTCGCGCCGCTCCGGACCTTATCCCACGTGCGGTGCGGGCCCCGTAGGTTGGTGCGCATGACCACCGACTACGCCACGTACATCGCCTCGCTGCCCAAGATCCTGGCGAGCGCGAGCACCCTGTTCCGGTCGGCCGACGGCCGGGTCCTGCTCGTGGAGCCCAACTACCGGGACGACGGCACCTGGACGCTGCCGGGCGGCACCATCGAGTCGGACCAGGGCGAGAACCCGCGGCAGGGTGCCCGCCGGGAGACCCTGGAGGAGATCGGTCTCGACGTGCCGCCGGGCGCGCTGCTCGCGGTGGACTGGATCGGCGGGACCGCGCGGCCCCCGCTGGTGATCTACCTCTACGACGGCGGCGTGCTCGGCGAGCAGGAACTCGGCGCGATCCGGCTGCAGGAGGAGGAGTTGGACTCCTGGCGGCTGGTCGCGCCCGACGACCTGGAGCAGTATCTGTACGCGAACGGCGCGCGCCGCATCCGCGCCGGGCTGGCCGCGCTGGCGGCGGGTACCGGGCCGGTCGAACTGGTCGACGGGGACCCGGCGGACGCGGCCGGCTCGTCCGCTCCGGCCGCCTCGGCCACTCCAGACGACTCGGCCGACTCGGCTGATTCCGCGGGGCGTTGACCGCCGCGGCCGCTCACGCCTTGGGGATGTCGAAGAAGTAGGTGAGGCCGCCCGCGAGCCGGATGTCGCCCTTCAGCTTCAACTTGCGGGTGAAGAACAGGGTCGGCCCCGAGGCGTTGCCCGAGACCAGCTTCAGGAACTCCGGCGCGGCCATCGTGAGGCTCAACTGCGGTGTGCGGTCGGTGCGTTCGGTGACGACGGTGCAGGCGCCCCGGGCGATGTGCGTTTCGTAGACGTCGTCGCCGTCGCCCGGCTCGGTGCCGTTCTCGGTGATCCGCCAGCGGATCAGGGCGTCCCGGCCGCCCGCGGCCTCGGGCTTGAAGAGGGTGTGCATCCGCCCGAACACCTCGTCGAGCACCCGGCGGCGCTGCGGCCCGGCCATCAGTTCGGCGATCCGCCGGCCGGGCAGACCCTTCACGATCCGGGCGAACTCCCGGGGCTCCACCGACCCAAAGTCCAGTGCCTCCAGGTCGAGATCATCAAGTGCGGCCATGCGAACGCCTCTTCCTGTTCCTGACTTCGGAGTAACCTTACTCGCGAGTAAGGTTAATGAACCGCTCTCCACGTGGCAAGGCTTCCCCATCGAGACGGGACATCCGTGCCCCTTTCCCCTTAGGATTCCGCCCACGGGGGACTACGGCTTTCCGCTTCGCGGACGGCCCAGCTGGCATCGCTCCGACGGGAGTCGGGTCGGGCACGACCCCGGCACTCCCATTTTCGAGCGACAGAAGGCGGAAAGTCCCATGGCGGAACGGCAGTTCCTCGGACACGGCACCAACACCGGTGCGGAGAAGTTCTGGTACGTCCTCGGCTGCATCTACTTCGGTGCCTACTACATGGCCAAGGTGCCGGTGAAGAAGGCGCTGAGCGAGTACGGCCTGGTCGAGATGACCGGCGCGGAGAAGTTCTGGTACGTCATCCTCTGCATACTCTTCGGCAGCGGCTACTTCCAGAAGGTCGTCATCAAGCGGGCGCTGTCCGAGGTCCGCGACCCCAACGGCGCGTTCCCGGCCGGCGGCCAGCCGGCGCAGCTCGGCTACCAGCAGCAGCCCAACTACCAGCAGCCGGCGCCCGGTTACGGCTACCCGCAGCAGCCCGGCGGTCAGCCCGGCCAGCAGCCCGGCCAGGGCTACGGCTACCCGACCGCCTGATCACGCCGGTCACCCCGCAGGCGCGGCCCAGTGGGGGTCGCGGCCCAGCGCCGCCACGATGCGGTCCAGGGCCGCGGCCCCCTCGGGCGCCGCCACCCCGGGCGCGAACGCCGCGCCCTGCGCCGTCCGTTCGGCACCGTCCGGCACCGCCAGCGCGATCCGCAGCGTGGCGTCGAGCAGGTCCGCGCCGAACTCGGCCCGCGCACCGATGGACTTGGCCACGTCCCAGGCGTGCACGACGGTGTCCACGAGCTGGAAGCCGACCGCCACCTCGGCGCGCAGCGGCTCGGGCCGGACCTCGGGCAGCCACATCCGGCTGCCCGGCAGGTCCTCGATCGCCGCGAACGCGGCCACCACCTCGGTGCCGGACGCGGCGAAGGCCCGCCCCGGGTCCTCCCCCGCCGCCACCGGGCGGTCCGCCCAGATCCCCATGTCCTCGCGCTCGCCGCGCGCCGCCGCCGCGAACCCGTGGTTCTGCCCGGTCATGTGCGCGAGCAGTCGCCCCAGGTCCCAGGAGCCGCAGGGCGTGACCGCCCCGAGCCCGTCCGCCGGCACGGCACCGACCAGTGCCGACGCCACCTCGATCGCCGTACGGTGATACCCCCGAAGATCACTCATCCCGCCACCCTAGCCCCGTGGGAACGCCGCCGCGGGCTTTGTCAGGAGGCGGTGCGTTCGGCGGCCGGGCGGCGGCGCGGGCCCACCTGCCGGAGGGCTGACGGCACGTACGCCTGGTCGCGGGTGCGCAGGGTGTGGCGCCGCCGTCCGGTGCCCGGCCTGCGGCGGTTCGGGGCCGGCGGGAGGGACGTCCTCATCCAGGGACAGCCGGTCCCTGGCTGCGCCCGGCGTCCCGGTGCATGGTGGAGAGGTGGACAGAACCGAGCTGGCCGACTTCCTGCGCCGCTGCCGTACCCGGCTCGCCCCTGCCGACGTGGGGCTCTCCGAGGGCCCGCGCCGCCGCACCCCGGGGCTGCGCCGCGAGGAGGTGGCGCGGTTGGCGGGGATGTCCACGGACCACTACACGCGGCTGGAGCAGGCCAGGGGCTCGCACCCGTCCCGCCAGATGCTCGCCGCCGTCGCCCGCGCGCTGCGCCTGACCGGTGACGAGCGGGACCACCTCTTCCATCTGGCCGGCGAGGAGCCCCCGCGCGGCAACCGGCCCGCCACGGAGCACGTCCGCCCCGGCCTGCTCCTGCTCCTCGACCGACTGACCGACACCCCCGCCCAGGTGGTGAGCGACCGCGGCGACATCCTCGCGCAGAACCCGATGGCCAAGGCGCTGCACGGCGACGCGTCCGCCCGCCCCGAGGCCGAACGCAACATCATCTGGCGGTACTTCACCGATCCCGCCGCGCGGGACCTCATCCCGGCCGAGGACCGGGAGCGGGCCGCCCGCGTGGCGGTGGCGGACCTGCGCGCGACCTTCGCCCGCCGCCCGGACGACGCGCGGCTGGCCGGGCTCGTCCGCCGGCTGCGCGCCCGCAGCGAGGGGTTCGCGGCGCTGTGGGACGACCACCGCGTGGCGGTGCGCCGCAGCGACGTCAAACGCTTCCTGCACCCGGTGGTCGGCCTGCTGGAGCTGGACTGCGAGGTGCTGCTCAACCCGGACCACGACCAGCGGCTGATCGTCCACACGGCCCGCCCGGGCAGCGAGTCGCACGAGCGGCTGGAGCTGCTGCGCGTGGTCGGGCTCCAGGAGCTGGCCCGCGGCTGAACCGCCACCGCCCGTGGCCGAGCCCGCGGTCGAGGACGTGATCGTCACCAGGGCCGTACCGCCCCACCAGGCGCGTTGCCGTGCCCGCCGCACGCCAAACCGTTACGGTGAGTGAGTGAACGCGGCGCGGCGGGCGGGAGAAGGCAGGACCGGCGGGGGCGGCAGGCTCGACGCCGCGGAGCGGGCCCGGCGCATCCACCCGGCCAAGCGGGTGCTGCTGGGCACCGCAGGAGGCGTCCTGCTGCTCGTCGGGGTGGCGCTGCTGGTGCTGCCGGGTCCCGGGATGCTGCTGGTGCTCGCCGGGCTGGTGCTGCTCTCGCGGGCGATGCCCGCGGTGGCCCGGTTCGAGGAGCCGGTACGGGTCCGGGCGATGCAGGGCGTCGAGGCGAGCGTGGCCTCGCGATGGCGGATCGCCGGCACCGCGCTGGTCGGCCTCGGGCTGATCGGCGCCGGGGTCGTCTGGGGCGCCCGCCTGGTGTCCGGGCTGCCCTTCGGCGGCTGGTCGACCGGGTCCAGCCTGATCCTCTCCGGCCTGGTGCTGCTCGGGCTGCTGGTGTGGAGCCACCGCCGGGTGCACCGCTCCTGACCCGCACGGCTCCATGGCCTGCCCGGCTCCTGACCCGCGAGGCACCGAACCGCGACGCGCCCGCCCGCGCGCCCTACCGGCGGGCCGCCGCGCGCCGCAGGTGCCGCAGCACCGCCTTCGCCGCGTGGTGGCCGCTCATGCCGTGCACGCCCGGGCCGGGCGGGGTCGCGGCGGAGCAGAGGAAGACCCCGGGGCGGGGCGTGGCGTACGGGATCGCGGCGAGCCGGGGCCGCAACACCGTCTGCAGGCCGGAGAACGCGCCGCAGGCGATGTCGCCCTCGACGTAGTTGGCGTTGCGGGCGGCGAGCCCGGCCGGGCCGGTCACCGTGCGGGCCAGCACCAGGTCCCGGAAGCCGGGCGCGAACCGTTCGATCTGCCGCTCGACGGCGTCGGTCGCGTCACCGTGCCAGCCGCGCGGTACATGGCCGTACGCCCAGAAGACGTGCTTGCCCTCCGGCGCCCGGGACGGGTCGACCACGGTGGGCTGGGAGGTGATGAGGAACGGCGTCTGCGGCGGGCGACCGGTGACGGCGCGGTTGAGGGCGTCGCCGATCTCCGTGTACGTGGGGCCGATGTGCACGGTGCCGGCTTCCCTGGCGACCGGCGCGGTCCACGGCACGGGGCCGTCCAGCGCGTAGTCGATCTTGAAGACGGACGGCCCGTAGCGGTAGCCGCGGTAGACGTCGCCGAGCGCGGCGATCCGGGCCAGCGCGGTCGGCGAGGTGTCGAAGACGTAGGCGCGGGCGGGCGGGAGTTCGTCGAGTTTGCGTACGGTCACGCCGGTGGTGAGGACACCGCCGAGTTCGGTGAGGTGGGCGGCGAGCGCGTCGCTGATCGCCTGGGAGCCGCCGCGCGCCACCGGCCAGCCGCGTTCGTGCGCGGCGAGCGCGAACATCAGGGCCATCGCACCGGTGAGCGGCTCGCTGAGGCGGGCGATGGCGTGCCCGGCGAGACCCGCGAGCATCGCGCGGGCCTTCGCGTCGTGGAACCGGTGCGCCAGCAGCCCGACCGGCGGCAGGCCGGTGAGGCCGAACCGGGCGAAACGGTAAGGGTCCTTGGGCAGCCCGGACCACGGCGGCCGGAAGAAGTCGGCGGCCATCGTCTCCCAGTGGCCGACGTACGGGGCGAGCAGCTTGCGGTAGACGGGGGCGTCGCGCGGCCCGAGCGAGGCCGCGGTCTCACCGACCGTGCGGGCCAGCACCGCCGCGGTGCCGTCGGGGAAGGGGTGCGCCATCGGCACCCGCGGCTGGAGCCACTCCAGGCCGTGCCGGGCCAGCGGCAGCGTACGGAAGACGGGCGAGCCGACGCCGAAGGGGTGGACGGCGGAGCAGGGGTCGTGACGGAAGCCGGGAAGCGTCAACTCCTCGGTGCGGGCGCCGCCGCCGACGGTGTCGGCCGCCTCGTAGACGTGCACCGACAGGCCCGCGCGGGCGAGTTCGACCGCGGCGGTCAGCCCGTTGGGGCCGGCGCCGACCACGACCGCGTCGGCCACCACCGCCCGGCTCACCGCGCGCCGCCTTCCCGGCCGGCGTCCGCGGAGTTGGAGTTCCCCGTGTGCCCGGCGTCCGCGGAGTCCTCGGTGAAGCCGATCCCCAGGGTGCGCACCACCCGCCGCGCCGTCGCCTCGTCCCGGGCCACCGTGAACGGCAGCCGGTTGCCCCCGGCCACGCGGAACGGCTCCCCGGTCGGCGTCAGGCTCGCGCCGCCCGCCTCCGAGACCAGCAGCAGCCCCGCCGAGTGGTCCCAGGGCGCCTCCCAGAAGAACGCCACCCCGTCCGCGATCCCCCGGGCGACCTCCAGGTAGCCCAGCCCCGCGCTCGTGGTGCACGGCACCGTCTCGACGCCCGCGGCCTCCAGCCGCTCCAGCGCGGCGCGCTCCTCCTCGTCGCGGAAGACCGGGTTGGAGATCCATATCCGCAGCGGCTCGCGGGCACCGGCAGTACGAAGCCGCTCGCCGTCGAGGTACGCGCCCCGGCCGCGTCCGGCGGTGGCGAACAGGCCGAGCAGCGGGGCGTACGTCCAGGAGGCCACCGGCAGGCCGCCGCGCACCAGGCTCACCAGCGTGGAGAACCCCTTGTCGCCGCGGACGAACGCCGAGGTGCCGTCGACCGGGTCGACCACCCACACCGGGGCGTCGCCGCGCAGCAGTTCCAGCCGGGACGGGTCCGCGGCGACCGCTTCCTCGCCGACCACGACGGACCCGGGCAGCAGCGCGGGGAGCCGCTCGGTGAGGGCTTCCTCGGCGCGCCGGTCGGCCGTGGTGACCAGATCGTGCGGGCCGTGCTTCTCCACCACGTCCGCGGCCGTCAGTTGCCGCCAACGGGGAACGACTTCCGCCGCCACCACGTCCCTGACCGTCTCCTCGACAGCGGCGAGGAGCGCGTCATCGACCGCATCAGCATCGTTGGCCATGCGGCCATCCAACCAGACAACGGTGTCCCGCCGTGACGGTGCCGGTCTCGTCCCCGACTGTCGCCCGGTGATGGGTCGCGCGCGCGGTTCCCCCGCGCCCCTGAGGTACTGCGGCCCACCCTCTGCGCGGAGGGAGCCGCACCATCAGGTGCGCGGGGAACCGCGCGACAAGCCGCAGTGCGCCCCCACACGGGGACCGCGGCGAACCCCTGCGGCGGGTTACCGCAGCGCCGGAACGACGTGGGCACCGTAAGCGTCGATGACGGGCTCCTTCGCGTCGTGCATGGCGTAGAGCGCGAACTGGTCGACGCCGAGGTCACGGAGTGCGGCGAGCTTGTCGAGGTGGGCCTCGGGGGGGCCGAGCACGCAGAAGCGGTCCACGATGTCGTCGGGCACGAACGCGGTGTCGGGGTTGCCGGTCCGCCCGTGGTGCGCGTAGTCGTAGCCCTGGCGCTGCTTGACGTAGGCGGTCAACTCGTCGGGCACGAGCGCGGAGTGCTCGCCGTAGCGGGCGACGAGATCGGCGACGTGGTTGCCGACCATCCCCCCGAACCACCGGCACTGCTCGCGGGCGTGCGCCAGGCCCTCCGCCGAACCGTCGGTGACATACGCCGGGGCGGCCACGCAGATGGTGATCGCGGCCGGATCGCGGCCGGCCCGCTCCGCGGCGGCGCGCACCGCCTTGACCATCTGCTCGGCGAGGTAGACGTCGGCGAGCTGGAGGATGAACCCGTCGGCCTTCTCCCCCGCCATGGCCAGCGCCTTCGGCCCGTAGGCGGCCATCCACACCGGCAGTTCGCCGCCCTCCACCCACGGCAGCCGCAGCGCGGTGCCGTCGACGGTGGCCTCGCGGCCCTCGGCGAGGTCGCGGATCACGGTGATCGCCTCGCCGAGCCGGGCGAGCGTGTTGGGCGGGCGGCCCGCCACCCGCATCGCGGAGTCGCCGCGCCCGATGCCGCACACCGTGCGGTTGCCGTACATCGAGTTGAGGGTGGCGAACGTGGACGCGGTCACCTCCCAGGTGCGGGTGCCGGGGTTGGTGACCATGGTGCCGACGGTGAGCCGGTCGGTGTGGTCGAGGATGCGGCTGTGGATGACGAACGGCTCCTGCCACAGCACGGCGGAGTCGAAGGTCCAGCCGTGGCTGAAGCCGTTGCGCTCGGCGCGGCGCATCAGGCCGACGACGTTCGACGCGGGCGGGTCGGTCTGCAGGACGAGTCCGAAGTCCATGGCGGCACCGCTCCTTCAACGTGGGGAGGCTCGCAGGGGGTCGGCGGGGTTCGGCGGGCGCCGAACGACGTCAGCCGAGGAACTGGCAGGTGCCGCGCGGCACGTACTGCCCGTGCCCGGCCCGGCCGACGTACGCGCCGTCCTGGATCACCGGCACCCCCCGGGACAGGACGGTCTGCGCCCGCCCGGTGATCCGGCGGCCCTCGTACGCGCTGTAGTCGACGTTCATGTGGTGGGTCTGCGCGGAGAGCACCTGGCCGGCGTGCGGGTCGTAGACCACCACGTCGGCGTCGGCGCCGGGCGCGAGGGTGCCCTTGCGGGGGTAGAGCCCGAACATCCGGGCCGGGGTGGCGCAGGCGATCTCGATCCAGCGGCGCCGGGTGAGGTGGCCGTCGAGGACGGCCTGGTGCAGCAGGTCCATCCGGTTCTCCACCCCGGGCAGGCCGTTGGGGATCTTGGAGAAGTCGCCGACGCCGATGTCCTTCTGCCCGGTGAAGCAGAACGGGCAGTGGTCGGTGGAGACCACCTGGAGGTCGTCGGTGCGCAGGCCCTGCCACAGCGCGGCCTGGTGCTCGCGCGGCCGCAGCGGGGTGCTGCACACGTACTTGCTGCCCTCGAAGCCGGGTTCGGCGAGGTTGTCGGTGGACAGGAACAGGTACTGCGGGCAGGTCTCACCGAAGACCGGCAGGCCCTGGTCGCGGGCCGTGATCAGCTCGGCCACCGCCTGCTGGGCGGAGACGTGCACCACGTACAGCGGCGCGCCGGCGACCCGGGCGAGCTGGATGGCGCGGTGGGTGGCCTCGGCCTCCAGCAGCGCGTGCCGGACCTCGCCGTGGTAGCGCGGGTCGGTCTTCCCCGCGGCGAGCGCCTGCTGGACCAGGACGTCGATGGCGATGCCGTTCTCGGCGTGCGTCATGATCAGGCCGCCGTTGGCCGCCGCGCGCTGCATCGCCCGCAGAATCCGGCCGTCGTCGCTGTAGAACACGCCCGGGTACGCCATGAAGAGCTTGAAGCTGGTGACGCCCTCCTCGACGAGGAGGTCCATCTCCTTGAGCACCGGCTCGTTGACGTCGGCGACGATCATGTGGAAGCCGTAGTCGATCGCGCACCGCGCGTCGGCCTTCGCGTGCCAGGCGTCGAGGCCGGCCCGCAGGCTGCCGCCGACCTGCTGGATGGCGAAGTCCACGATGGTGGTGGTGCCGCCCCAAGCGGCGGCGCGGGTGCCGGTCTCGAAGGTGTCCGAGGCGACGGTGCCGCCGAACGGCATCTCCATGTGGGTGTGCGCGTCCACGCCGCCGGGGATGACGTACCGGTCGGTGGCGTCGATGACGGTGTCGGCGGTCCAGCCGGCCGCGGTGTCGCTGTCGTGGGCGGCGAGCGCGGCGATCCGCCCGCCCTCGATCAGCACGTCGGCGTGGACCTCGTCGGCGGCGGTGATCACCAGGCCGCCGCGGATGAGGGTGCGGGTCACTGCGCGGCTCCTTCCTGCACCGGCGGTGCGGACTTCGCGGGTGCGGACGGCTCCCGCCCTGCGGACGGCTGCTGCGCGGACTGCTGCTCCAGTTCGGCCTGCGCGGCGCTCAGGGCCGCGCTCAGGGCGTCGGCGCCCTGCTCCGCCTCGGCCACGGTGAGCGTCAGCGGCGGGGCGATCCGCAGCGCGTTGCCCGCCCGGCCGCCCTTGCCGATCAGCAGGCCGTGCTCGCGGGCCGCTTCGAGGACCAGCGAGGCGGCGGCCGGCGACGGGATGTCGGTGCCGGGTTCGACCAGTTCCACCCCGAGCATCAGGCCGCGGCCGCGCACCTCGCGGACGATGGTGCTGCGCGCGGCGACCGCGTCCAGCCGGGACTTCAGCAGGCCGCCGACCCTGCGGGCGTTGCCCTGGAGGTCGTGGTCGAGCAGGTAGGCGAGGTTGGCGAGCGCTCCCGCGGTGGTGATCGGGCTGCCGCCGAAGGTGGAGATGGAGTTGGCGTCCAGGCAGTTCATCACCTCGGCGCGGGCCACCACACCGCCCATGGACAGGCCGTTGCCGATGCCCTTGGCGAAGGTGAGGATGTCCGGCGGGCCGGTCTGGTCGTGCGCCTGCCAGCCCCAGAAGTGGTCACCGGTACGGCCCCAGCCGGTCTGCACCTCGTCGGTGATCCACAGGATGCCGTGCCGGTCCAGCACCCGCTTGAACGCGGCCAGCAGACCGTCAGGGCCGGAGGTGAACCCGCCGACGCCCTGCACCGGTTCGGCGATGAGCGCCGCGATCGTGCCGTTCGCCTGCCCGAGCAGGTCCTCCAGGTCCTCCACGCACGCGGCGGTGAACTCCGCGTCGGTCAGGTGCGCGTACGGGCCGCGGGTGCGGACCCCGCCGTGCACGTAGAGCGTCTGGAGCGGGGAGAGGCTGGTCGGGGACCAGGCGGAGTTGCCGGTGATGCCGATCGAGGTGAAGGACCGGCCGTGGTAGCTGTTGCGCAGCGCCAGCACCTGGTTGGAGCGGCGGTAGGTGGTGGCCAGCAGCAGCGCGGTGTCGTTGGCCTCGGTGCCGGAGGTGGTGAAGAACACCCGGGCGTCCGGGATGCCGGACAGGTGGGCGATCCGCTCGGCCAGTTCGACGGCCTGGCGGCTGAGGTAGAGCGTCGAGGTGTGCAGGATCTTCCCGGCCTGCTCGGTGACGGCGGCGGTCACCTCCGGCAGCGCGTGCGCGGTCATGGTGGTGAGGATGCCGCCGAAGAAGTCCAGGTAGCGGCGTCCCTCGGCGTCCCAGACGTGGCGGCCCTCGCCGTGCGTCAGCTCGATCGGCCGGGCGTAGTAGGTGGCCAGCCAGTCGGGGAGCACCGCTTGGTGGCGGGCGTGCAGCGCGGCGTGCGCGCTCTGGGTCGCGGTGGCCATCTGCTCACGCCTCCGTCAGGTCGCCGTAGGCGTCCGGCCTGCGGTCTCGGTAGAACGCCCAGGTCTGGCGGACCTCGTCGATCAGGTCGAAGTCGAGGTCGCGGACGAGCAGTTCCTCCTTGCTGTCGGAGGCGGCGCCGTCCACGAGCTGACCGCGGGGGTCCACGAAGTAGCTGGTGCCGTAGAAGTCGTTGTCCCCGTACGGCTCGGTGCCGACCCGGTTGATCGCCGCGATGAAGTACTCGTTCGCGACCGCAGCGGCGGGCTGCTCCAGCTGCCACAGGTACGCCGACAGGCCGCGGCTGGTGGCCGAGGGGTTGTAGACGAGCTGGGCGCCGGCCAGGCCCAGGGCGCGCCAGCCCTCGGGGAAGTGCCGGTCGTAGCAGATGTACACGCCGATCCGGCCGACGGCGGTGTCGAAGACCGGCCAGCCGAGGTTGCCGGGCTTGAAGTAGTACTTCTCCCAGAAGCCCTTGACCTGCGGGATGTGGTGCTTGCGGTACTTGCCGAGGTAGCTGCCGTCGGCGTCGATCACGGCGGCGGTGTTGTAGTAGAAGCCGGACTGCTCGACCTCGAAGACCGGCACCACCATGACCATCCCGGTCTCCTTGGCGAGCGCCTGCATCCGGCGCACCGTCGAGCCGTCCGGCACCGGTTCGGCCCACCGGTAGTGCTCGGCCTCCTGGACCTGGCAGAAGTAGGGGGCGTTGAACACCTCCTGGAACCCGATCACCTTCGCGCCCTGCGCGGCCGCGGCCCGCGCGTGCTCCTCGTGCTTGGCGATCATCGACTCGGTGTCACCGGTCCAGGTGGCCTGCACCAAGGCGGCCCTGACGACGTTGCTCATCCGCAGCTCCTCTGACGTGACGTCACGTCGGTTCTACGCCCGTAGATCCCAGCCGTCCGACGAACGTAAGTCCCTCGCTCCACTCTGGCAAGGCCCGTGCGGTTACCAGCCGACAACGGGCATGTTTCCTGCCCGCCCGACCCATACGGCGCATCCGGGCGGGCCTCGTGCGGGTCCCTTGCCGGGGGACTGGGCCGGGTCCGGTGGCGAAGGCCGCGCCTACGGTGCGGCGCGCTTCCCTTGCGAGCCGCGGCTTCGAGTCCGGCCACAGGCGTACGCGGGCCCGGCGCCGTACGGCAGGTTCGGCGTCTCGTCCGCGCGCCGTCCCATGTCGTGGGCGTCGTCGGCGACTTGCCGCGCCTGCTGGGCGGTCACCGCAAAGTCGAGGCCGCCGCCCCGCTTCCGCGCTCGCTCCACGTGTCAACGCGGGTGAACCCGTGATGGCGGGCCACGTCCCGCGGTGGACTTCCCCTGACGCCGGCCGGCCGGCGACCGTACGTGGCCGCGGCGGCTGGACCGGGAGGGCCGCGTGGACCGACAATCGCGTTGCCCGGCCGCCGTCCAGGAGCCGGACGTGAGCTGGGTACGGGCCGGAGACGAGTCGACTGCGAGGCGCCATGACCGAGGACGGGCCGCCGCGGGCGTTCCTGCTGCTGCACGGGTGGCAGAACCGCCGCCCCGCCGGGCACTGGCAGCACTGGCTCGCCGCCGAGTTGGGCACGCTCGGGCACACCGTGGACTATCCGCAGCTGCCCGACCCGGACCGGCCGGACCTGGGACGGTGGCTCACCGAACTGCGGATGCGGCTCGCCGGGCCCCGCACGGCGCCGCTCACCGTGATCTGCCACAGCCTGGCCTGCGCGCTGTGGCTGCACGCAGCGGTGGCACCCGAGCATCCGGAAGCCCGACCGGAATTGACCCCGGCCGCCACACCCACGCCCGCACCCGCACCCGTCGACCGTGCCCTGCTGGTCGCGCCGCCCTCGCCGGGCTTCCTGCGGCAGCACCCCGAGGTCGCCGCTTTCGCACCGCCGCCCGTGACCCGGGCCCAGCTGTCCGCCGCGGCCGGCCACACCCGCATCGTCGCCTCCGACAACGACCCCTGCTGCCCCGAAGGCGCCGTCCCTGCCTACGGCCGCCCGCTGGGCCTGCCGACCACCACGCTCCCCTCCACCGCCCACCTCAACCCGGCTGCGGGCTACGGCCCTTGGCCGTCCCTCCTGAACTGGTGCCTCGCCCCGACCGCGGACACCCCGATCGGACCGGCCCCGGCGTGACGCGGCCCCGGTCGGCGCGGTCCGTTGCCCGCCGGCGCGACCGGACCGGAAGTTCGCCGCGCCTGAGCCGGGCTCGGCCGGGCTAGAGGCGGAGTGCCGCGGAGATGTCGCGTTGGCAGGGGCCGGAGACGCGGGCGGCGGCGGCGAGGAGGGGGGTGGCGAGGGAGGGGCGGGTGCGGGTGACGGCGGCCGCGGTGGCGGCGGGGCGGGAGCGCGCGAAGGTTTCCAGGAGTTCGCCGGATTCGTCGGTGCGGCCGGCGCGGTGGAGGAGGTCGGCCACGACGGCGACGTCCTCGGGGCTGCGGGCGGCCGCCTGGTGGAGCAGGGTGCGGCAGTCGGGTCCGCGCCCGTCGGCGGCGAGCGCGGCGACGGCCTCGGCCAGCGGTTCCGGCGGGAGCGCGGCGATCTCCCAGAGCAGGGTGGCGACGTCGGCGCCGAGCCCGGTGCGCTCCAACTCCCTTACGACGTAAGGGATACGGTCGGCGGGCCCTTCGGCGGCGGCGCACAGGACGAGGTAGGCGGCGCCGCTCTCCCCGGCCCGCCGCAGCGCGCCGAGCCTGGCCGCGCCGGCCTGCGCCTCCGCGGTCCAGCGCGGGTCGCGGGCGGGCACGGCGGAGGGGGTGGCGGGTGCCCTGGGCGCTCCGGCGAAGCGCGCCCCGCTGGGCGCGGGCCCGGCGGCGGGCGCGGACGGCGCCGGGAGTACGGCCTCGCCGACCGCGTCCGCGGTGGGTGCGCCGGCGAACCGTGCTCCGCGCGGCGCGGCCGACCTCACCCGGGCGGCCGTCGCGGGGGCCGGGGTGACGGGCGACCCGCTGGGCGCCGCAGCACCGGAACCGGCGAACCGCGCCCCCGTGGGCCGCCGCACCGTCGGGGCCTCGGGCCGCACCGCCCCCACGTCGTCGGAGCCGGCCACGCCGGTACCCGCACCCGCACCCGCACCCGCACCCGCACCCGCACCCGCGGGCATACCCGCACCCTCCCGCCCCAGCCGCGCCGCCCCCACCGCACCGGCCAGCCGCCCCCGCAACTCCTCGCAGCGCGCCGCCGCCCGCGAGAGGTCGTCCCGCGCCCAGGCGAGGCCGTTCGCCAGCCGGGCGCCGGCCGGGCCCGCGGTATCGGCGCCCGCCTCCTCGTAGGCGCGCGCGGCAGCCCGTGCCCGCGCCGCCGCGCCGTCACGGGCGCGGATCGCCGCGTCCAGCCGGCCGCGCAGCGCGTGGGACGCGCCGGGCGCCGAGTCCTCGGCGGCGGCCGCGGCCCGGTGCAGCGCGTACGCCCGGCCCACCTCGGCCGGATCGGCGTCGCCCGCACCGCCGTTGGCCGCGACGTCGCGCAGCACGGTACGGACCACGTCCCACGGCGGGAGTCGGCGCCCGCTGCCGTACTCGGCCGCGGCGTCCGGCTCGCGCTCGGCGAACACCCCGTACCATCCGGGCTGCCGGCCGAGCGCCGCGAGCAACGACTGGAAGTAGTAAGTGAATTCGGCCGCCACCGCGCCCTCCACCCTCACGAGTCGGGCTCCGCTCCACCCGGCTTCCGTCCGGCATTGGACACCCGCTCCGTTACGGGGCTGCTACGGGGAGTTTTCCGCCCCGCTCCGCCCGGCCCGGGACCCGCTCCACCGGCCCCTCCTCCGGCCCGCGCCCGACCGAGCCCGACCGCACTCGACCGCTCTCGCCTGCGGCTGCCCGCTCCCGCCCCTCGGCGCCGGCCCCCGCGCCGGAGGAGCACATCCGCCACTCGACAGTCAAACTTGCAAGTCTTCCTGCTCATCTCCTACGGTGGAGGTCATGTCACAGGCCGAACGTCTCCGCACCGCGGACGAGCTGACCACGCTCGTCGCGCAGCTCTCGCGGCGCATGCGGACCGCCTCGGCCGGGGCGGAGATCACCCCGTCCCAGCAGTCGGTCATCAGCCGGCTCCACCGGGAGGGCCCGGCCACCACCGCCGCGCTGGCCCGCGGCGAACTCGTCCGGCCGCAATCGATGCGGGCGACGCTCACCGCGCTGGAGGAACGCGACCTCGTGGTGCGCGCCCCGCACCCGACCGACGGCCGCCAGGTCGTCTTCTCCCTCACCGACGAGGGCTCCCACCTGCTGCACACCGGCCGCCAGGCCCGCCGTGGCTGGCTCGCCGAAGCGATGGAGACGCACCTCAGCCCGGCCGAGGAGCGCGCGATGGCGGCGGCGATCCCGCTGCTTCGGCGCCTGGTGGAGTCGTGACCGGCGCCCTCACGCCCCGCACGGCCCCTCGAATACGCCCTGCCCTCCGCCCGGCGGTCCGCCGATGAGCCGGTCTCTGGACGAACCCGTGGGCGAACCCGTGGACGAGCCGAGCGACGCGCCGCACGGGCGCACCTCCCCCGCCGCCGACCACCGCCCCACCGACGGCGCGGCCGACAACTCGGTCGGCGCCACCGCCGGGTTCGGCCCCCGCCTGATCGTGCCGCTGATGCTCGGCGCGGTGCTCAACCCGATCAACTCCACCATGATCGCGACCACGTTGGTCGCGATCGGCGGCAGCTTCCACGTCGGCGCCGCCGACACGGCCTGGCTCGTGTCGAGCCTGTACCTGGCCAGCGCGGTGGCGCAGCCGACGATGGGACGGCTCGCGGACCGGCTCGGGCCGCGCCGGGTGTTCCTGACCGGGCTGCTGATGGTCGCGGCGGCCGGGCTGGTGGGCACCGCGGCACCGTCGCTGGCGTGGCTGATCGTGTCCCGGGTGATGCTCGGCGTCGGCACCTCGGCGGCCTATCCGGCGGCGATGGCGCTGCTGCGCGCCCACTCGCAGCGGATCGGCGTCCCGACCCCGCGCCCGGTGCTGGGGCTGCTGTCGCTGGCGGGCCTGTCCAGCGCCGCGGTCGGCCCGGTGCTGGGCGGGGTCCTCGCCGCGACCCTCGGCTGGCGCGCCGTGTTCGCGGTGAACCTCCCGCTCGCCCTGCTCGGCTTCGTCCTCGCCGCGCTCTGGCTGCCGCGCACGCCCCCGGCGAAGCCCGCGACCGCGGCCGGGTCGGCTGCCGGGAACGCGCGGCCGAGCAGCCTCGACCCGGTCGGCATCGCCCTGTTCGCCGCGCTGCTCACCTCCCTGATGCTGTTCCTGATGCGGCTGGCCGCCCCGCCGTGGCCGCTGCTGCCGGTGGCCGCCGTGCTGGGCGGCGTGCTGGCGTGGTGGGAACTGCGCCGCCCCGCCCCGTTCCTCGACCTGCGCATGCTGGCGCGCAACCGTCCGCTGTCCCTGACGTATCTGCGGCACGGCATGACGTACCTGGTCGTGTACTGCGTGATGTACGGCTACGCGCAGTGGCTGGAGGACGCGCACGGCTACTCCTCCGCCACGGCCGGGCTGCTGATGCTGCCGATGTCGGTCGCCGCGATGGCCACGTCGCTGCTGGGCGCGCGGACGAAGGGGATCAGGGCACCGCTGATCACGGCCGCTGTGCTGCTGCTCGGCGGCAGCGGGCTGCTGCTGGCGGCCGGCCACACCACCCCGGCGGTCGCGCTGGGCGCGGCGGGCGCGCTGTTCGGCCTGCCGCAGGGCCTGACCTCCACCGCCAACCAGGCCGCGGTGTACGCGCAGGCGCCGTCCGGCGAGACCGGCAGCGCGGCCGGGCTGCAGCGCACCTCGCAGTACCTGGGCGCGATCACGGCCGCGAGCCTGATCGGCCTGTTCTACGGCCGGCGGGCGACCGACGCGGGGCTGCACGAGATGGCGCTGACCTCGGCCGGGCTCGGGGTCGCGGTCCTCGTGCTCACCGTGGCCGACCGTTCGCTGCGCAGGGCCGGCCGGTGATCCCCGTCGCCCGCACGCCCCGCGCCCGCCTTCCGCACGCGACGCCCGAGACGACCGCGGCGCCCGCACCCGTACGCCCGGCCGACCCGGCCGCCGCCGTACGCCCGCGTGTACGCGTACGCCCGCCGCCGCGCGTACCGCACGGGCCGTACCGCCCTCTGACCATTCCCGTCATCGCAACACGCACCACCGACCCCCGTGAGAGAGAGCATTCAGCCATGACCGCCACCACCCTCGACGCCCGCACCGCGCTCGTCGTCATCGACCTCCAGCAGGGCATCACCGGCCTGCCGACCGTCCACCCGTCCGCCGAGGTGATCGAGCGGGCCGCCCGCCTGGCCACCGCCTTCCGGGAGCGCGAGCTGCCCGTGGTCCTGGTGAACGTGACCGGCGTGGCGCCCGGCCGCAACGACGGCGGCCCCGGCGGCTCCGTCACCTTCCCCGACGGCTGGGCCGACCTGGTCAAGGAGCTGGACCAGCAGCCGAGCGACATCACCGTCAGCAAGCAGCAGTGGGGCGCCTTCTACGGCACCGGCCTCGACATGGAGCTGCGCCGGCGCGGGGTGACCCAGATCGTGCTGGTGGGCATCTCCACCAGCATCGGTGTGGAGTCCACCGCCCGGGACGCGTACGAGGCCGGCTACCACGTCACCGTCGCCACCGACGCGGTGACCGACACCGACGCGGACGCGCACGCCAACTCCGTGCAGCGGATCTTCCCGCGGCTCGGCGAGACCGGCAGCACCGACGAGATCCTGGCGCTGCTGCCCGCCGCCGGGAACTGACCCGCACCGGGCCCTGATCCGGCCCGGAACCCGACGAGGGGGCGCCGCCCGCCGGCCCGCCTCGTCCCACGGCCGCCGCCGCGCCCGCCCGGGCCCGGCGGCGGCCGTGTGTCCGCGACCGTGTCCACGGCCGTACCCACAGTCGTATCCGCGGCCGTGTCCGCACTCGCGCCCGCGGCTCCGAGGGGGCGACGGTCCGGCTCGAACACCGCTACGATGCCGCGCCATGAGCGACGACGTGCGCACCCTCGTGCTGGCGCTGGCCGGGCTGGTCATCGGCGGCCTGCTCGGCTGGCTGGTCCGCGGCTACCTGTGGCACCGCAAACTCCACCGCAGGCAGCGCTTCTTCGGGCTGCCGAAGGACTCCGAGTGCCTGCTCGTGGTACCGCGCGACCCGGGCGCGCGCGGCTGGAGCCTGGCCCGGCACGACGCCTTCGCGCTGCTGGAGCTGGCCGCGGTGATCAAGGAGTGCGGCGCGCACGCCGAGGTGCTGGCGCACGACACCGCCTGGCAGGGCTTCGGCGCCCGCACCGAGTTCTGCATCGGTGGGCCGGCGGCGAACTACCGGCTCGCCGCGCACCTGCGCTCGATGCTGCCCGGCGTGGAGATCGACACCGATCCGGCGCAGGGCCCGGACCAGGGCGCGATCACCGTGGCCGGGGAGACGTACCGGCTGGAGAAGGGCGCGGTGGAGTACGTCCTGCTGGCCCGGCTGGCGTCCGGCCGCGACACCGGCAACGACCGCCCGGTCTTCCTCGCCTCGGGCCAGCGCGGCATAGCCAACCAGGCCGCGACCCGCTACCTCGCCCGCCACCACCTGCGGCTGACCCGCAAGTACGGCCTGGACTCGACCTTCTGCCTGCTGCTGCGGGTGGTGAACTCGCAGGCGTACGGCTCCGACGTGGTGGAACTGGTCGCGGACGTCACGAAGGCGGCGGTCACCGCGCCGAAGCCGCCGAAGACCCTGACGGCGGGCTGAGCTCGACCGAGCCCGGTCGGCCGCGCCGTGTCCACGACGTGGCGCCGCGGTCCCGGGCGGCGCTCCCCCGGCCACGGCACTAGTTGGCGAGGCCGATGACCATCCACATGATCCCGGCGCCGCCCACCGTGCAGACCAGCGTGGAGGTGGACGGGTGCGGGCTGTGCGCCTCCGGCAGGATGTCGGAGGTGGCCAGGTAGAGCAGGAACCCGGCGAAGAAGCCGAGGTAGAGGCCGAGCACCCCGGACGGGATGGTGAACGCGAGGGTGACCGCGGCGCCCACCACCGGGGCGAGCGCGTCGGCGGCCAGCAGCGTCTGGGCCCGGCGCCGGCCGTTCCCGTACAGCCGGGTGATCGTGTACGTGTTGAAGCCGTCGGCGAAGTCGTGCGCGACGACCGCGATGGCCACCACGATGCCGACGGTGTTGCCGGCCTGGAAGGCCGCGCCGATCGCGAAGCCGTCCATCACGCTGTGCCCGACCAGCGCGCCCGCCGCGGCGACGCCGATGCCCTTGACCGGGTCGTGCGCGTGGCCGTGGCCGTGGGTGTGCGAGGCGTACTCGCCTTCGTGGGCGCGGTGGATGGCGACCGAGCGCTCCACGATGTGCAGGGCCAGGAACCCGGCCACGAACATCAGCAGCCCGGCGGGTACCCCGAAGACGTGGTGCGGCTGGTTCTCCAGCGCCTCGGGCAGCAGGTCGAACCCGACGACGCCGAGCATCAGCCCCGCGGCGAGGCCGAGGACGAGGTGGCGGCGGTCCCCGATGTGCTGTGCGACGACGCCGCCGACCAGGGTCATCACGAAGGCGCACGTGGCTATCAGGACCGGCATGCCGCAATGATCCAGGACGGCGTCCGCGCAGGCGAATCCGGGTGCCCCTCGCCGGGGAGCACCGCCGTGGGCGGGCGGTCAGCCGGCCTCGCGCCGGACGGCGTCGTGCTCGGCCCGCTCAGCCTGCTCGGCCTGCTCCGCCCGCTCCGCGCGCTCGGCTCGCTCGGTACGGGCGTCGGTGATGTCCAGGAAGACCCGGTCGGCGGCCGGCCAGCGCTCCCGGATGGAGCGCCGGATGCGCATGCTGACCTCCTCGACGCGTTCGCTGTCCATCCCGCCAACCAGGTCGATCCGCGCAGCGACCAGCGTGGAGTCCAGGCCGAGCCGCATCGTCAGCAGTTCCTCGACGGTGTCGACCTCCGGCTGCCGGGCGAGCAGCGCCTCGATCTCGTCGCGCAGCCCGGGGTCGGCGGCCACGCCGATCAGCTGGCGGTGCGCGGTCCGCGCCAGACCGGTGGCCACGATCATCAGCAGCACGCCGATCGCCATCGACGCGGCCGCCTCCGCCGCGCCGTCACCGGTGGCCATGTGCACGAGCATGCCGGTGGCGGCGAGCAGCACCCCGATCACGGCAGTGCCGTCCTCCGCGAGCACCGTGCGCAGCGCCGGGTCGTCGGTGCCCTCCTCGGACCGCCGGGCCTGGCGCGCGGCGCGCAGCAGCGAGCCGCCCTCGGCCAGCAGCGACACCAGCAGCACCGCCAGGCCCGCGAGGTAGCCGTCGCGGCTCTCGTTGCGGTGGTCGCCGAGCGCGTGGATGCCCTGGTAGAAGGAGAAGCAGCCGCCGAGCACGAAGATCCCGACCGCGGCGAGCAGCGACCAGAAGTAGCGCTCCTTGCCGTAGCCGAAGGGGTGCCGGCGGTCCGGGGCACGGCGGCTGCGGCGCAGCGAGGTGAGCAGGAAGACCTCGTTCAGGCTGTCGGCCACCGAGTGCGCGGCCTCCGAAAGCAGCGCCGGGGAGGCCGCGAACAGTCCCGCGGCGGTCTTGGCGGCGGCGATCACCAGGTTCGCGCCGAGCGCGACCAGTACGGCGCCGCGGGTGCCCTCGTCGCGTGACTGCCCTGCCATCCGCTCACTCCCCATCGGTCACTCTCGGTGGTCCCTCGTACAGCGCTCCGCTTTTCCCGCTCGCCACTCGTGTTCCCCCGCTGATCGCGGGCATCCGTCCCTTGAGGAGGTGCCGAAATGTCTCTTTCCGAGCAGCACATGGTCCAGCTCGCGCTCCCGGCCGGTTCGATCGGCCCCTTGGTGATCGGAATCTGCATCGTGATCGTCCTGATCGCGGCCGTGGTGTTCGGGATGCGGCGGGTGGGCCGCGGACCCGCGGTGCCGCGGGGCAGGCGGCCCCGGTCGGGCGCGTGGGCGACCCGTCAGGAGCACGACAGTGGTGCGCCGCCGGATCACGGGCCCGGTCACCAGGGTGACGGGCACCGCAGCCACGACGAGCGGCGGATCGAGCCCGACGAGATGCCGCATGACGGGAGGCGGCGGCTCCCCCACGAGGTGCACGCCTCCGGCGTGCGCGGTGGGCGCGTCCGTACCCACACGCAGCGGCACGGCGGCCACAACGTGGATTAGTCCCTGCGGGTACCCGGGCGGGACCCGCCCGGGTGCCCTCGTCCCGCCCGTCCCGGGACCACCTGCCGGTGGGCGGGTGAGGTGCGTGGCCCTTGCGGCCGTGCCTTCGCCCGCCTGTTGGTGGGTGGGTGACATGGGTGCCCCTTGCGGTCCTGCTTCGCCCGCCTGTTGGTGGGCGGTTGCTCGCGCAGTTCCTCGCGCCCCTTGGGGGTGGTTGCTCTCCGTCGCCATAGTGCCGCTGGCACTGTGGCGACTCGCGCAGTTCCCCGCGCTCCTGATCGGTGATGCTCCTTCCGCGGAAGGAGCATCACCGATGAGGGGCGCTGGGGTACCTCCCAGGCGAAGCTCTGGGGGAGGAACGGCGCGACAAGCCACCCACCGGGCGGAAGGTCCCGCGAGGACGGGGCCGGGGCACCCGGGGGGGTTCAGTCGGCCAGGAGCTTGCGGGCGGCCGCGGTGATCGCGGGGGCACTCACCCCTGCGGCGTCGAGTTGCTCATCGGGAGTCGCCGACCCCGGCATGGAGTGAACGGCGAGCCGGGTGAGCACCGGCATGGGATGCCCGTTCCCGAAGGACTCCAGGACGGCGTCGGCGAGCCCGCCCTCGGGGTGGTGGTCCTCGACGGTGACGAACCGCCCGGTCGCCTGCGCAGCAGCCCGCAGCGTCTGCACGTCGACCGGCTTGACGGAGTAGAGATCGATCACGCGCGCGCTGATCCCTTCGGCCGCCAGCTTGTCCGCGGCGCTGAGCGCCTCGTGCACGGTCACCCCGGCACCGATGAGCGTGACCTGGTCGTCGTCGCTCGCGCGCAGCACCTTGCTGCCGCCGATCGGGAAGGCGTCGTCGGGCCCGTAGATCACCGGGAAGTCGCCGCGGCTGGCCCGCAGGTAGGTGACGCCGCGCCGCTCGGCCATGGCCGTGACGAGCTGCACGGTCTGGTTCGCGTCGCACGGGTAGAGCACGGTGCTGCCGTGGATCGCGCGCAGCATCGCGATGTCCTCCAGGCCCATCTGGGACGGGCCGTCCTCGCCGATGGCGACGCCCGCGTGGGTGCCGACCACATTGAGGTCGGAGCGGGACACCGCGGCCATCCGCAGGAAGTCGTGCGCGCGGGTCAGGAACGCCGCGAACGTGGACGCGTACGGCGTCCAGCCGCACACGCCGACGCCGACGGCCGCGCCGATCAGCTCCTGCTCGGCGATGTAGCACTCGATGTAGCGGTCGGCGTGGTCGGCGGCGAACAGCTGCGCCTTGGTGGAGTCGCCGACCTCGCCGTCGAGGGTGACGATGTCGCCGCGCCGGTCCCCGAGGGCCGCGAGCGTCTCGCCGAACGCGGTGCGGGTGGCGACGCTGCCGCCCTTGTCGTACCGCGGCAGGGCGGCGTCCGGGTCGGGCGCCGTGCGCGGCGGCCGTACGGCATCGGGGGGCCCGGCGACCTGGACCCGCAGGTCACGGCGGCCGCCGAGCTCGCGGATCGCGGCTTCGGCGTCGGGCAGCGGCTTGCCGTGCTTGCCCTCCTGGTTCTCCACGGCGGCCACGCCCCGGCCCTTGCGGGTGCGGGCGATGATCGCGGTGGGGGCGCCGCGGTTGCCGCGGGCGGTCGCCATGGCCCGGTCGACGGCGTCGACGTCATGGCCGTCGACCTCCACGGTGTGCCAGCCGAACGCCCTGATCCGCCGGGCGTACGCCTCCAAGTCCCAGCCGTGCCGGGTGGGGCCTCGCTGGCCGAGCCGGTTCACGTCGATGATCAGGGTGAGATTGTCGAGCCCTTCCATCCCGGCCTGCTCGAACGCCTCCCACACCGATCCCTCGGCCATCTCGCTGTCGCCGCACAGCACCCAGGTGCGGTACGGCAGGTGGTCCAGCCGGGCGCCCGCCAGCGCCACGCCCACGCCGATCGGCAGGCCCTGGCCGAGCGAACCGGTGGCCACGTCGACCCACGGGATCTTCGGCGTCGGGTGGCCCTCCAGCCGGCTGCCGAGCTTGCGGAAGGTGAGCAGCTCGTCGTCGCTGATGGCGCCGGCCGCCTTGTACGCGGCGTACAGCAGCGGGGAGGCGTGGCCCTTGGACAGGATCAGGTGGTCGTTGCCGGGGTGCTCCGGATGGTCGAAGTCGTAGCGCAGGTGCCGGGCGAGCAGCACCGCGAAGATGTCCGCGGCGGACATCGAGGAGGTGGGGTGCCCGGAGCCGGCGGCATCCGCGGCCCGGACCGCGTCCACTCTGAGCTGCTGCCCGAGTTCGGCGATCTGCGCGTGGCCGAGCACGGTATCCTGCGTGACGGTCGGGGGCATCAGGTTTCCCTTCTCGCGACGGTCCCCCTTCCGTGCGGCTGCCCGGGCCCCTAGCACGTAAACGGCCCCGCCGCAGTGGATGCACCTTCGCCCCGCCGCCTGCCGGCGCGCCGGGCCCACCACCGACCGGTGGACCCTGAACCGGCAGGACACACCAACCGCGGGGTCAGGGGCACCCCAGTACGCGGTGGACGAGGGTGTCGCGCTCGGTCTGGGGGATCGCGGTCCAGCGCATTCCGCGAAGCGCACCCTCGAGCGCGAGGAGGGTGTGGGTGCAGGCGTCCTCCGGAAGCTCCGGGCGGATCTTCTCGAAGGCGCGGCCCGAGCCGAGGCGGCGCAGTTCGCCCGCGTCGTCCACTCCGGCGCGGCGCAGCCGATCTGCGAGCACCGCTCCGATGTTCGGCAGTTGCTGAAGGGAGTCCACGTCGTGCCTCCGTACAAGCCGGTGGTGAAGGTGGTGTGAGGGAGCGTCAGGGACCGGTGAGGGCGTGTCCCGGGATGTCCGCTGGCGCCATCATGCACGCGCGGCGGTGCCCTTCCGGCCGATCGGCCGCTGACACGCCCGTGGTGGTCCCCCGCGCTGATGACCCCGGTCGGCCGCACGCCACACCGGGGGCTCCCTCACACCTCCAGGTCGACCACCACCGGGGCGTGGTCGGAGGCACCCTTGCCCTTGCGCTCCTCGCGGTCCACATACGCGTCGGAGACCGCCTTCGCGAACGGCTCGTTGCCGTACACGAGGTCGATCCGCATGCCGCGGTTCTTCGGGAAGGCGAGCTGGCGGTAGTCCCAGTACGTGTACGGGTGGTCGTACTTCAGCGGGCGGGGCACCACGTCGCTCAGGCCGGTGCCGCGCAGGGTGGCCAGCGCGGCGCGCTCGGCGGGCGTGACGTGGGTGGCGCCCTCGAACGCGGTGGTGTCCCACACGTCGGCGTCGGCCGGCGCCACGTTGTAGTCGCCGAGGACGGCGAAGGGGCGCTGCCCCGCCGCGTCCCCGGCGACGGCGGCGGTCAGCGCCTCGAACCAGCGCAGCTTGTAGGCGAAGTGCGGGTGGTCGACCTCCCGGCCGTTCGGCACGTAGACCGACCAGACGCGGACCGGGCCACACGTCGCGGCGAGCGCGCGGGGCTCCGCCACGTCCTCGTACCGGGGGCCGTCGGGCAGGCCGTGCACCACGTCGGCCAGGCCGACCCGGGAGATGACCGCCACGCCGTTCCACCGCCCGGTGGCCTCGACGGCGGCCTCGTAACCGATCGCGCGCAGCTCGTCGTGCGGGAACTGCTCGGCGGTGCACTTGGTCTCCTGGACGCACAGCACATCGGTGCCGCTGCTCTCCAGCCAGGCCAGCAGCCGGGGCAGCCGCGCGGTGATCGAGTTGACGTTCCAGGTCGCGATACGCATGTGCCCCAACCTAGCCGCTGGGTACGACAGCCCGCCCGCACCCTCAGACGGTGGCGGCCTCCCCCGGCGCCAGCCGCAGGTGGTCGGCCCCGCCGAGGTTGCCGATCTGCATGTCGTAGATCGGTCGGGCGAGGTCGGTGAGCAGCGCGTCGTGCACGTCGATCGACCGGCGCGGCTTCACCTCGCGGACGTAGTCGATCACCTCGGAGATCTTGTTCCACGGCGCCATCACCGGCAGCAGCAGCGTGTCCACGGCGTGGCCGGGCAGCGTCAGCGCGTCACCGGGGTGGAAGACGGCACGGTCGATCAGGAAACCGATGTTGGTGATCCGCGGGATGTCCGGGTGGATCACCGCGTGCAGCTCGCCGTGCACCTGCACGTCGAACCCGGCCGCGGTGAACGTGTCGCCGTGCCCGACGGTGTGCACCCGGCCCGGGAACGCCGCGGACACCTTCTCCGCGACGCTCGCCAGCGTCCACAGCTCCGCCGCCGGGTTCGCCTCCAGCCCGGCCCGCAGCCGGTCCTCGCTGAAGTGGTCCATGTGCTCGTGTGTCACCAGGATCGCGTCCACCCCGGCCACCGAGTCCGGCTCGCTGAACGCCCCCGGGTCGATCACCAGCGTCCGCCCGTCCTGGTCCAGCCGCACGCACGCATGAGATTTCTTGGTCAGCTCCATCCCCCCATCCTGCCTCGGAGGGATACCCCGCCGCCGACCGCCACGGGTGACACCGGACGACCCGCACTTGTTCAGGGGCGCCGGGGGTACTCCCCCTGGCTCCGCCGGGGGCACCCCCACCCAGGCGAAGCCAGGGGGAGAACTGCGCGACGAACCACCCACGAGCCGCACGGTCCGGGCACATCCGCGACCAGGCGCCCCGGGCGTCCCGTCACCCCTTGCCCGTGGAAGTCTCCTGCTCGATCACCGAGCGAGCCCTGTCCACGGCCGCCCGCGCCGCGGGCAACCCGCAGTAGACGGACGTCTGCATCAGGGTCTCCTCTATCTCGGTGGGGGTCAGCCCGCCCCGGAGAGCCGCCCGGGTGTGGTCCGCGAGCTCCTCCAGCTGGCCGAGCACCGTGAGCGCGGTGAGGGCGACGAAGTTCCGGGTGCGGCGGTCGAGCCCGGGGCGGGTCCACGTCTCGCCCCACGCCCAGCGGGTGGCGAACGTGTCGAACCCGCTCCCGAACGTCTTCGCCCGGGCGACCGCCGCGTCGACCTCGGCCTCGCCGATCATCTCCCGGCGGATGCGCATGCCCTCGGCGTACGCGTCGGGCCCGGGCGGCGCGGCGGCGGGCGCGGGGACGCGCGGCTGCACCGGCGGCGGCGCGGGCGCGTACGGGATCGTGCCGGACGTGCGGTCGGCCGCCCACGCGGTCTCGAAGTGCCGTACCAGGAGGGTGCCGACGGCGGCGGGTTCCTCGACGGGCGCGAGGTGCCCGGTGCCGGGCACGACGGCGAGCCGCGCGTCGGGGATGCCCGCGACCAGCAGCCGGGCGTCGGCCGGCGGCGTCTCGGTGTCGTCGGCGCCGGCCACCACCAGCGTGGGCACGGTGATGCTGCCGAGCTGGTCGCGGATGTCGAACCCGGCGAGCGCCTCGCAGGCGGCGATGTAGCAGGCGCTGTCGGTGGTCTTCACCATCTGCACGGCCCACTGGGTGATCGCCGGCTGGGTGGTCCGGAACGGCCCGGTGAACCAGCGTTCGGGGGTGTTGGCGGCGGTGCGGTCCAGGCCGTTGGCGCGGACCACCACGCCGCGCTGCCGCCAGGTGTCCGCGCTGCCGAACCGGGCCGCGGCCGACACCAGGGCGAGCGCGGCCAGCCGGTCGGGCCGCAGCAGGGCCAGCCGGGCCCCCACCGCCCCGCCCAGCTCGCAGCCGGCGTACCCGAAGCTGTCGACCTCCTCGTCGTCGAGGACGGCCAGCAGCCGCCGGGCGAGGTTGTCCACGGTCGAGGCGGGCTCGGCGGGCGCGCCGCCGTGCCCGGGCAGTTCGTACCGCAGGACCCGCCAGTGCGCGGTGAGTTGCGGCAGTTGCCGGTCCCACATGTGCCAGGTCGAGCCGAGCGCGGGTCCGAGGACCAGCACGGGGGCGTCGTCGGGGCCGTCGAAGCGGTACTGCAACGGGGGTTGCAGGTCGTCGCGTTCGTCGTCCGCGTCCTGGGCAGTGCCACCGTCGTCATCGGTCAGGCCGCCGACCCGGCCGCCGTACGGGGTGTACGTGGCCGCGCCGGCGTACGTGCCGAGCCGGTCGGCGGTCTCGTCGGTCACGTCGCTCATCGCCTCACGCTATCGAGTGAAGGGCAGGGCTCGGCAGGGGCCTCCCCCAAGGGCGGCACTCAGCCGCCCCCGAACCCGTGCTGGAAGTTGACGGTGGACACGACGTAGACCCGGGGGTGGTCCGGATTGGTCATGTCGACGGTGATGTTATGGTCGGGTTTGTCGCCGGGGCGGTGCAGGCTGAGGCCCGCCCAGGTGCGGGGGATGGCGAAGTTCCAGCCGGCCGCCTTGGACTGGGCGGCCGTCATGGCCACCGCGCCGTTCCGCAGTGCGGCCCGGCTGGTGCCGATCTGGGCGAGGAAGGTGTCCAGGCCGCCGGCGGTGGTGACGAACTCGGCGTACAGCTCGCTGGTGTCCCAGGAGTTGGTCTCCAGGTTGCGGACGTAGCGCGAGCCGACCGGGACGGTCACCTGGTAGATCCGCTGCTGGAGCTGGGTCGGGTACACCTGGGTGAGCCGCCGGCCGGCCTGTTCGTGTATGGCGTCCTCGCCGCTGCCGCGGCTCTGCGCGGCGGACACCGCCACGTAGCCCATCGGCACGAGGACCAGCAGCGGCACCACGGTCCAGCGCACCCAGCGCGGCGGGTTGCGCGGCAGCCGCGGCGCGGCGGCGAACTCCGCCTCCGCTTCGGCGAGGTCGTCGACGGCGGCCGGTTCCGGGCCGCGGTGCTGCGATGTGGTCACGGTTGGGCTGCCTGCCGTCCGAGGGTGCGTCCGTACCGTTCGTAGCGCTCGACCCGGCGCCGGTTGGCACGGCGGAAGCGGCGGGCGACCAGCCGCGCCAGGTCCGCGGCGCCCACCATGCCCGCCTCCGGGCCGAGTTCGGCCTTGGCGATGCGCGCCTCGGGCCGGTAGCCGCGGCCGGTCAGGGTGCGCCGGAAGGCGTCCCTGGCCGGGGCGATCAGCAGGTCGTCCGCGGCGCTGACCCCGCCGCCGATGACGAAGCAGGACGGGTCGAGGGCGGCGGCGAGGTTGGCGATGCCGACGCCGAGCCACTGCCCGATGTCCTGGAAGAGCTCCACGCACATCGGGTCGCCCTCGCGGGCCAGTTCGGTGATCAGCGGCCCGGTGATGTCGCGGATGTTGCCGCCGACCCGGTCGTTGATGCCGTACGCCACCGGGGAGTCGGCGGCGGCCATCTCGCGGGCCTCGCGGACCAGCGCGTTGCCGGAGCTGTACTGCTCCCAGCAGCCGCGGTTGCCGCAGGCGCAGCGGTGCCCGCCGGGCACCACCTGCATATGGCCGAACTCGCCGGCCACCCCGTAGCGGCCGCGCTTGACGTGGCCGTCCTCCAGGATCGCGCCGCCGATGCCTGTGCCGAGGGTGATCATCACCAGGTCGGCCTCGCCGCGGCCGGCGCCGAAGCGCCACTCCGCCCACGCCGCGGTGTTGGCGTCGTTGTCGACCATGACGGGCACCAGCAGCCGCTCGGAGAGCCGGTCGCGCAGCGGTTCGTCGCGCCAGGCCAGGTGCGGCGCGAACAGCACCCGGGAGCGCTCGGCGTCCACCCATCCGGCGGCACCGATGCCGACGGCGTGCACGTCGTGCCGCTCGGAGAGGTCGAGCACCAGTTCCACGATGGTGTCCTCGACCACCTTGGGGCTCTTGGACTTGTCGGGGGTCTCGGTGCGCAGCGTCTCCAGGATGATCCCGTCGGCGTCGACCACCCCCGCCATCACCTTGGTGCCCCCGATGTCGATGCCGACGGTGGGCACGCGGGGCGCGGTCAGGTGCGAGCGGCGCTCCCTGCGGTCGCGCATACCCACGCTCTGCCAGACCGTGGCGCGCGCTGCGCCGCCGCGGTAGACGCGTTCACGATTGGCACTCAAGCGGTGATCTCCGGGTCGGGTGGGTCGGTGTGGGGGGCGGACGGGGCGGACGGAGCAGCGGAAGCCGGTGCAGCGGAGGGGGTCGGCGCGGCGTCCTCCGCTATTGTGCCGGTTCTCCTGGACCGGCTCAGCTCGTGGGTCAGTTCGTCGAGCTCGCTGCCGCCGGCCATCTCCCGCGTCAGCTCGTCCAGCGTAATGTCCTCCTTCAGGTGGCTGCCGGACATCGCGCCACGCTTGAGAAGGACGAAACGATCACCGACCAGGTAGGCGTGGTGCGGGTTGTGCGTGATGAGCACCACACCCAGACCGGCGTCGCGGGCCGCGGCCACGTACTTCAGCACCATCCCGGACTGCTTCACGCCGAGCGCGGCGGTCGGTTCGTCCAGCACCAGCACCTTCGCGCCGAAGTGCACCGCCCGGGCGATCGCCACGCACTGGCGTTCGCCGCCCGACAGGGTGCCGATCGGCTGGTCCACGTCCCGCAGGTCGATGCCCATCCGCAGCAGCGCCTGGCGGGTGGTAGTGCGCATCAGGGCGGTGTCGAGGCGGCGCAGCGGCCCGCGGCCCCGGGTCGGCTCCGAGCCGAGGAAGAAGTTGCGCCACACCGGCATCAGCGGCACCACGGCGAGGTCCTGGTAGACCGTCGCGATACCGCGGTCCAGCGCCTGCCGCGGCGAGCTGTGCCGAACCTGCTCGCCCTCGATCGCGTACGTGCCCGCGTCGTGCGGGTGCAGGCCCGCGATGATCTTGATGAGGGTGGACTTGCCGGCGCCGTTGTCGCCGAGCACGCAGGTGATCTCCCCGGCGTGCACCTCCAGGGACACCCCGCGCAGCGCCCGTACGTTCCCGTAGGACTTGCTGACGTCGGTGAGCGCCACCAGGGCGCCGGGCGCGCCGGCGGAGGGGCCGGGGGCCTTGTCGTCGTCGACCGTGATCACTTGCTCGCCTCCGCCCGCCTGCGCACCCACACGTTGAGCAGGGTGGCGAGCAGCAGCATCGCCCCCAGGAAGAACTGGAACCAGTCCGGGTTCCACTGCGCGTACACGATGCCCTTGCTGGCCATGCCGAAGATGAACGCGCCGACCGCCGAGCCGATCGCGCTGCCGTAGCCGCCGGTCATCAGGCAGCCGCCGATCACCGCGGCGATGATGTACAGGAACTCGTTGCCGACGCCCTCGCCGGACTGCACCACGTCGAACGAGAAGAGCAGGTGCTGGCCGGAGATCCAGGCGCAGAACGCGACCGCCACGTAGAGGCCGACCTTGGTACGGGCCACCGGCACACCCACCGCGCGCGCCGCGTCCGCGTTGCCGCCGGCCGCGAAGATCCAGTTGCCCGCGCGGGTGCGCAGCAGCACCCAGGTGGCCACGGCCACCAGGCCCAGCCACCACAGGATGGTCACCTGGAGGTCGACCGAGCCGATCGTCCAGTGCGAGGCGAACAGGTCGCGGCAGGTCGGGAAGCCCTGCATGTCGCTGATCGACTTCGTCGCCACGGTGCCGCTGATCAGCTTGGTCAGGCCGAGGTTGAGGCCGGTGAGCATCAGGAACGTGCCGAGCGTGATGATGAAGCTCGGCAGCCTGGTGCGCACCAGCATGATGCCGTTGAACGCGCCCAGCGCCAGCGTGACCAGCAGGGACACCCCGACGCCGACCCAGGTGTTCGCGGTCATCTGGAAGCTGAACATCGAGGAGATCAGCGCGGAGCTGGTCACCATCACGCCCGCGGACAGGTCGAACTCGCCGCCGATCATCAGCAGCGCCACCGGCACCGCCATGATGCCGATGGTGGACGACGCGTACAGCACGGTGCCCATGCTGGAGGCGCGCAGGAACGAGTCCGCGACGAACGAGAAGAACAGGAACACCGCGGCCGCGCCGACCACCGCGCCCAACTCCGGCCGCCCGAGCAGCCGTCGGGCCACCGACCTGGGCGCCAGCCGCTCGTCGCCGGCGCCTCCGATGACATCCGGCGCGGCCGCACGGGTGCCGCTCACCTGGTCCCCCGCTTCGTGTACGCCAGCAGCGCGTCCGCGTCGTCCTTGGTGACGATCTGCGGGCCGGTGAGCACCGGTTGGCCGCCACCGAGGGTGTCCTTGTTGTAGCGGTACAGCCACAGCAGGTCCACCGCCTCGTAGCCCTGGAGGTAGGGCTGCTGGTCGACGGCGAAGCCGAGGGTGCCGTCCTTCAGCGAGGCGGCCACCTGGGCGTTGAGGTCGAACGTGTCGATCTCCGCCTTGGAGCCGGCCTGTTGCCTGGCCTTGGCGGCGGTCGCCGCGAAGGGCGCGCCCAGCGTCACCACGGAGTCGATCGACGGGTCCGCCTGGAGCTTGGCCTCGATCGCGGACTGCACGTCGGGCATGTTCGTGCCGTCCACGTAGAGTTTGTCCAGGGTGCCGTGGAAGTTCGCCTTCACCCCGGCGCAGCGCTGCTCCAGGCCGACGTTGCCCTGCTCGTGCAGCACGCACAGCGCGTGCTTGCGGCCGCGCGCGTTCAGCTCGTCGCCGACCGCGTTGCCCGCGACCGTCTCGTCCTGCCCGATGTGGGTCAGCGCGCCGAACTGCTTCGACTGCTCCGCACCGGAGTTGACGGTGATCACCGGGATGCCCGCCTTCACCGCCTTCGCGACCACCGCCTTCATCGCGTCCGGCTTGGCGAGCGTGACGATCAGGCCGTCCACGTGCTGGTCGATCGCGGCCTGCACCAACTGCGCCTGCTGGTCGCCCTGGTCGCTGTTGGAGTAGAGGAACTTGATGTTGTCCTTCTGCGCCGCCTGCTTCGCACCGCTCTGCACGATGTCCCAGAACGTGTCGCCGGCGCCGGAGTGCGTCACCATCGCGAACGTCCAGTGCGGGGTGTTCACCGCGGAGCCGTTCGCGGCGAGTTGCTTCGCCCGGTCCTCGGCGCGCTTGCCGCCGGTGGCGCTGCACCCGGCCAGGGCCGCCGCCGCCAGCGCCGCCGCGAGCAGCGCCCCGACCACCCGGCGTGTCCTTCGTTTCCCCCCGCGGTCGCCGCGGTCGCGTCCCGCCCTTGCCTCCGCCACGTGGCCCTGCCTTTCGCTACGTTCCCTGGTGCAGCCGGGATGAAAGTGCTGCGTGTGACCATCCCGGCGACCCAAGAATCCGTCAAGCCTCCGCGCACCCCGACCGCCGACGGGGCCCGGACCGGGCGCCGTTCACGCGGCACGCGACGGCGACCCCGCGGCGAGGACCAGGGCCGGTGGCACGCGGCTACGCCGGGACGCTCCGGCCGTACCACGCGAGGGTGTCGCGGAGCGTGGTCGGCAGCGGGCGGGGCCGCACCCCGAAGAACTCCTCGTAGGCCGAGGAGTCCATGATCTGCGCCTCGGTGTGCTGGTAGAACATCTCGGCGTACTCGGCCGCGAACACCTCGTCGAACGGCCCGAACGGGCGGGCTTCGGGCAGCACCACGACGTCCAGCGGGCGCCCGGTCCGCTCGGCGAGGAAGTCGTGCACCTGCCGGGTGGTCCAGGCCGGGGCGGTCGGAAGGTGCCAGACCCGCCCGTCGGTGTCGTCGCCGGCCCGCTCACCGAGGGTGGCGAGCCCGGCCGCGACCTCGCGGATGTCGGTGTAGCTGTGCGGCAGGTCGATGTCACCCATGCCGACCACGGTCCCGCCGGTGAGAGCGCCGGGGAAGACCGCCCCGCCCAGCGAGGAGTTGAGCACCCCGGGCCCGACGAAGTCGGCGGAGCGGCCGATGGCGACCCGGGCCCGGCCGGCGCGGTGCGTGTCGAGGTAGACCGCGTCGACTTCGGCCCGCATCCGGCCCTTGCGGCTGGTCGCGTTCCACGGCGTGTCCTCGGTCATCGGGATGCCGCCGGTGGGCCCGTACGGGTACAGGGTGTCGAGCACGACCAGCCGGGCGCCGACCGCCTCGACGGCGCCGAGCACGGCGCGCTGGATGCGCGGCATCACCTCGACCTGGAGGTGGTAGCCGACGTTCACGCAGTGGTAGACGACGGCCGCCCCCTGGACCGCCCGCAGGGCGCCGTCGGCCGTGGACACGTCGGCGGCCAGCCGCGTGACGCCCTGCGGGGTGTCGCCGCCGCCGGCGCGGTCGACGAGGCGTACGGAGTGGCCGCGGGCGGCGAGTTCGGTGGCGAGGGTGGTGCCGGCGGGACCGGCGCCGAGGACGACGTGCGGGCGGTGCTGCTGGTGCGCGGCCATGAGGGTTTCTCCCCTGCGATCGGGTCCGGTGGGTTCGTGACGGCGATACGCGACGCACTCCGTGATACGAACTCGCTTTCGTTAGAGACTGTAACTCTTGCGATAGGCACACGCACTCTCGTTCGCGACGCCCACTTGCTAGTGTGAGAGGCAGTAACAGACTGCCCGTCGCCGTCCCCGCGCCCCCGCCCCCTTCACGAGGAGCCCCGAACCCGATGCCACCGCAGGCCGCCACCCCCGGACCCCGCGCCCGCTACCGGGAGCAGACCCGCGCCGAGATCAAGGCGGCCGCCCTCGCCCAGCTCGCCGAGGGCGGCACCGGGGCGCTCGCGCTCGTGAAGATCGCCAAGGAGCTGGGGCTGTCCGGCCCGGCCCTCTACCGCTACTTCGCCGGCCGCGACGACCTCCTCGACGCCCTCATCTGCGACGCGTACGCCGACCTCGCCGGCGCCGTGGCCGACGCCGCCGCGACGTCCGCCGATGCCGGCTCGACCCCGCGCTCCGGGCTGCGCGACCTCGTGCGCACCTTCCGCGGCTGGGCCGTCGCGCAGCCGCATCGCTACCTGCTGATCGGCGGCACCCCCGTGCCCGGCTACGAGGCCCCGCCGGAGACCCGCGAGCACGCCCGTGCCGTGCTCGGCCCCTTCGTCGCCCTGCTGGCGGGCTGCACCCCGCACCCCGCGCTCGGCCCGGTCGTCACGGACCTGCGGGCCTGGGTCACGCGCGAACCCGGGGTCGAGCGGTGGCTGGAGACGTACCTGCCCGAGGCGTCCGCCGAGGCCGCCGCGGCCGGGCTGACCGGCGCCGTGCAGGTGTGGACCCAGGTGCACGGCACCGTCTCGCTGGAGGTCTCCGGGCTCTACAGCGGCATGGGCCACGACCCGGCGACCCTGCTCGACGCCCAGGTCGAACTCCTCGCGGACGCCCTCTCGCTGGCCTGAGCGCGCCGCCTTCGGACGTACGCCCCAGGTCCCGGGGCATCCTGTACCCGGGGAGGATGACGCCGGGGCATGCGCTACGGCATAACTGGAGCATGGACGAACAGCGGGCCGCGGCCTACCTGGAGCACATCGGCGCCGAGCGGCCGGCGCGCCCCGACCTCGACGCGCTGCGCGCGCTGCACCTGGCCCATCTGCGCACGGTGCCGTTCGAGAACCTCTCGATCCACCGCGGCGAGGACATCGTGCTGGCGCCCGGCCCGCTGGTGGCGAAGATCGTGGACCGCGGGCGCGGCGGCTTCTGCTACGAACTCAACGGCGCCTTCGCCGAGTTGCTGCGCGCGCTCGGCTACGGGGTGGAGCTGCTGACCTGCCGGTCCTTCGGCGACGGCGGCGAACTCGGCCCGCCCTTCGACCACATGGCGCTGCGGGTGCGCACGCAGGACGGCGCCGTGTGGCTGGCGGACGTCGGTTTCGGCCGGCACAGCCACTTCCCGCTGTCCTACGGCAGCCGGGCCGAACAGCCCGAACCCGGCGGCGTGTTCACGCTGCGCGAGACACCCGACGGCGACCTGGACGTGCTGCGCGACGACGAGCCGCAGTACCGCGTCGAGCGACGGCCGCGGGGACTCGGCGACTTCGCCGCCACCTGCTGGTGGCAGCGCACCTCGCCGCTGTCCCACTTCCGCACGTCCCTGGTGTGCTCCCGGCTCACCGCCGACGGGCGGGTCACCCTCAGCGGGCGCACGCTCGTACGCACCGCGGGCGGCTCCCGGCAGGAACGCGAACTGCCCGGACCCGCGGAGGTGTTGGCCGCCTACCGCGAGCACTTCGGCATCGCGCTGGACCGCGAGCCCGTGCTGGTGCCTGCGCCGGCGCCGTAGCGGTCCGGTCCGCGCTGCCGCCAGGGCTCAACGCGGGTCGTACGGCCGCCCGACCGCTCGGCCGCACGGCCCCTCTGCCGCGCGGGATCGCCTCAGACGTCCCAGGTGCCCCGCAACTCCGCGAAGAACGCGTGGAATCCGGGGAACGTCTTCTTCACGCAGCCCGGGTCGTCGAAGGTCGTGCCCGGGGTGCGCAGGGCCGCGACGGCGAAGCTCATCGCGATGCGGTGGTCGCCGTGGCAGGCGATCTCGACCGGCTTCGGGGTGCCCGGCGTGATCTCGATCCAGTCCCGGCCGGTGGCGACCTCGATGCCCTGCGCCCGCAGGTTCAGCGCGCACGCCTCCAGCCGGTCGCACTCCTTGACACGGGTGTTGTAGACGTCCTCGATCCGGACCGGGCCGTCCGCGAACGGCGCGATCGCCGCGAGGGTGGGCATCGTGTCGGAGATGTCCCGCATGTTGACGGTCAGGCCGGACAGCCGCCCGGTGCCGGTCACCGTGGTGGCGTCCGCCGTGGTCTCGACCTCCGCGCCCATCCGGCGCAGCACCTCCACGAACCGCAGGTCGCCCTGGAGCGCGTCGCTGCCGAGCCCCGGCACGGTCGCGGTACGGCCGGACAGCGCGGCCGCGGCGAACACGTAGCTCGCGGTGGAGGCGTCCGGCTCGATCGGGTAGTCCTGCGCGCGGTAGCCGCCCGCCGGCACCACGAAGGTGTCGCCCTCGCGGGCCACTTCGACGCCGAAGCGGCGCATCATCGCGAGCGTGATCTCGACGTACGGCACCGACACGATGCCGGTCACCCGGATCCGCAGGCCCTCGGCGGTGAGCGGGCCGACCATCAGCAGCGCGGTCAGGAACTGCGAGGACAGGCTCGCGTCCAGGTCGATCGCGCCACCCTTGATGCCGTCCGCTTCCACCCGCAGCGGCAGGTGACCGTCCTCCTCCTCGTGCACCAGGTCCACGCCGAGGCTGCGCAGCGCCTCGGTCAGCGGGGCGACCGGGCGGCGGCGCATCTGCGCGGAGGCGTCGAAGCGGAACGTGCCGTGGCCTGCGGCCGCCAGCGCGGGCAGGAAGCGGGAGGCGGTGGCCGCGTCACGCGTGAAGACCTCCGCGTGGTCGGCGGCGGGGCCGGCCGGGCGGCCGGTGATCCGCCACTCACGGGCGGTGCGCCGCACCTCGTAACCGAGCCGGGTCAGGCCCTCGGCGAAGCCCTCCGTGTCGTCGGAGAGCAGCGGGCCCCGGAGCACGGTGACTCCGTCGGCGGCGGCGGCGAGAAACAGCGCGCGAGCGGTCACGGACTTCGAGCCAGGAACAGCGAGAACGGTCACCCACGTGATTCTATGGGCGCCCCTGCGGCCCCCTGCGGGGTGGCCGCCTCGTCCCCGTCCGCGGGCCCGTCGTGGCTGGTCGCGCAGTTCCCCGCGCCCCTGGGTGGGTGCCCCCTGCGGCACGGCCTACCTGCCGGCCCGCTCTGGCTGGTCGCGCAGTTCCCCGCGCCCCTGGGTGGGTGCCCCTTGCGGTGCGTGTTTGCCTGCCGGCCGGGTTCACGGCTGGTCGCGCAGTTCCCCGCGCCCCCAGGTGACTGCCCCCTGCGGTGCGTGCTCGCCTACCGGCCGGTTCACGGCTGAGCGCGCAGTTCCCCGCGCCCCTGGGGATGTGCGGCTGCTCCGCAGCGCACCGGCAGCCAACGACGGCGAGCAACCCCCACCAGAGGCGCGTGGGGGTACCTCCCAGGCGAAGCTCTGGGGGAGAGCCGAGCGACAAGCCACCACGCACCCGCGGACAAGCAACGCACCGCAAGGCGCACCCACCCAGGGGCGCTTGGGGGTACCTCCCAGGCGAAGCTCTGGGGGAGAACGGAGCGACCAGCCCACCAGCGGCCGGGAGCCGGGAACGGACCGCCGCCTCGGCGGCGGGGAGCCGAAGGGGCGCGGGGAGCCGCGCGACCAGCCACGACGGGGCCGCGGACCGGGACGGGGTAGCCACCCCCCGCAGGGGGGAAACGGCTCAACCCCCGGAGGGAACCGTGTCGGCGAGCCGCTCCAGGAGTTCGGTGAGCCGCTTGGTGACCGTGGCGCGGTCGCCGTCGGTCAGGGCGGAGCCCATGCCGACCGCGACCGCGCCGGCCGCGACCCAATCGGGCGCCGCGCTGACCGTTATGCCCCCGATCGGCAGGAACGCCGCCTGCGGAATGATCGCGCGGACGTCCACCACCCAGTCCGGGGTGTAGGCGGTGGCGGGGTAGAGGGTCAGCGCGTCGGCGCCGAGTTCCATCGCGCGGACCGCCTCGGTGGGGGTCGCGACGCCCGGGAAGACCGGAATCCCGTAGCGGTGCCCGGTACGCAGCACCGCCTCGTCGAGGTTGGGCGACAGCAGGAAGCGCGCCCCGGCCTCGATCGCCATCCGCGCGGAGACCTCGTCGAGCACGGTGCCCGCGCCGACCACCGCGTCGTCGCCGACCTCGCGGACCAGCGTGGTGACGGCTTCCAGGGCGAACGGAGTGGTGAGGGAGATCTCCAACGTGGTCAGCCCGGCCGACAGCAACGTGTCCGCGGTGGCGGCGGCCTGGTCGTAGCTCTCGCTGCGGATGGTGGCGAATACCCGCTGGGCCAGTGCGGCCCGGGTGATCTCCCAGCGGTACACGGCAGTCGGTCCACCTTCCTGCGTGAGTGCCGCACGCGGATCGTGCGGCACTGCGGGATACACGTGATCCAGACGCTACCCGCCGGGCGGCGCCACGATGGGTCACGGCGGGCTACCTGTCACCGCACCGTGACATGAGAGGAGCATGAGACCCGAGATACGGGCGGTCGGACCTGGGTCCAGGGCGCCCGGGCCGGGCGCGCTCAGCCGGCGTGCGTGGAGAACAGGCCCCCGGTCGGCCCCTGCTTGTCCCCGCCCTGCGCCTTCTTCAGCGCGTTGGCCAGACCTTCGATGGTCATGGACTGGAGGATGACCTGGCCGTTGCCCTCCAGGGTCGCCAGCGACAGGCCCTCGCCGCCGAAGACCGCGTTCATGATGCCCTGGCGGTTGAGCCCGCCGATCCGCTGCACGCCGTACTGGATACCCTCCTCGAAGGCGACGATGCAGCCGGTGTCCACCTCGATCCGGCCGCCGAAGTCCGCAGGGTTGAGGTCGATGAAGTTGCCCGCGCCGGCGATGATCACGGTGCCGGTGCCGGTGAACTTCTCCAGGATGAAGCCCTCGCCGCCGCTCATGCCCTGCCGGCCGCCCGCGAAGGCGATGCCGAACCTGACGCTCTCCTCGGCCGCGACGAACGCGTCCTTCTCCGCGAACCAGGCGCGCGAGCCGTTCAGTTCGAGGGCGCGCATCTCGCCGGGGAGCACCCCGGCGAAACCGACGGTGCCCTCGCCGCCGGCGGCGGTGAAGTACTGGAAGGCCAGCGACTCGCCGGCCAGGGCGCGCTGGCCGACCTGCATCGCGGTGCCCATCGCCTGGCGCAGCATCCCGCCCATGCCGCCGCCCTGCCCGCCGGGGCCGCCGGCGCCCTGCCGGCTGCCGTTGCCGGGGCCGCCGAGGCGGGTCTCCATGCTGACGTTGGCGGTCTTGAACAGGAACTTGCCCGCCTCGCAGTACACGGTCTGACCGGGGTCGAGGGTGCAGACGGCCATCTGCATGGCGTTGCCGACGATCTGCTGTCGAAGGGTCATGGGGGGACTCCTGAAGGGCGTGCGAGGTATGTACTGCGAAAAAGGTGCGAAACGGTTGCGAATCCGGCATTCCGCCGCACCCGCGGTGCGCCGGGCACCGACCCGTCAACGTACCGCCCGCGTGGTTCGGTTCCGCACCGGATCGCCGGAGGCGGCACCGGAACGTGACCCGCGGCCCGGTCCGCGCCCCGGTCCGCCCACCGCCCCGCCACCGTCCGGTTGCCCGCCCTGCGCCGGCAGCCGCACCGGCCGCTCGCCGCCGGTTTCCAGGAAGCGGGCCAGCGGCAGCGTCGCCGCCCCCACGGTGACCGCGTCCGCGCCCAGCCGGCCCAGCTCGATCGACGTCTGCGCGCAGGGGTGGTGCAGCGAGTACTCCGCGGCCACCTCACGCACCGACGGCAGCAGCCGCGGCCCGAGCAGCAGTCCGGCCCAGCCGCCGATCACGATCCGCTGCGGGTTGAACAGGTTGATCAGGTCGGCGATGCCCGCGCCCAGGTACTCCGCGGCCTCGGCGAGCAACTCCACCACCTCCCGGTCGTGGTCGGCGGCGGCCAGCAGCGCGGCGAGCGCGGTCTCCTCGCTCGCCCCCTGCGGCGCGTTCGACCACCGGCCCAGCAGCGCCTCCGCGCCGACGTACGCCTCCAGGCAGCCGCGCGAGCCGCACCGGCAGATCCGGCCGCCGACCCGCAGCGTGGTGTGCCCCCACTCCCCCGCGCTGCTGCTCGCGCCGTGGTACGGAGTGCCGTCGGCGACCACGCAGGCGCCGACGCCGGAACCGATCAGCGCGATCACCACGTTGCCGGAGCCGCGCCCGCCGCCGAACCACATCTCGGCCTGGCCCAGGGTCTTGGCACCGTTGTCGATGAACAGCGGCAGGTCGGTGCCGGCCCGCAGCAGCCGGCCCAGCGGCACCGCGTCCCAGCCGATGGTCTGGCCGTGCACCACGATGCCGTCGCCCTCGCCGGGCGAGGTCACCCGCGGGTCGCCCTGCTCCACGATCCCGGGGACGCCGATGCCGACGCCCAGCACCTCCCGGTCGTCGATGCCGGCCTCGCGCACCACGGCCTCGATGCCCTCCAGGGCGAGCCGGACCACCAGGTCCACGTCGTGCCCGCTGTCGGACAACGGCAGGTCGGCGGAGGCGCGTTCGGTGAGCGCGAGGTCGAACAGCTCCACCCGCACCCGGGTCTCGCCGACGTCCACGCCGACCACGTAGCCGTAGCCGGGGGCGACCTGGAGCAGGATGCGCGGGCGCCCGCCGTCGGACTCGACCGCGCCCGCCTCCTCGACCATGCCGTCCGCGATCAACTCTCCAACGACGTTGCTGATCGAGCCCGCGCTCAGGCCGGTGTCCCGGCCCAGCTCCTGCCGGCTGAGGGGGCCTTCGAAATACAAATGACGCAGAAGCGATGCGCGGTTGCCGCGCCGCAGGTCACGCACCGTGCGCTTGGCCCGCTCAGCCATCTGGACTCCCTCCTGCCCCGCCCCGCTGGAACCTATCGCTGCACGGGGTCTTGACGCCACCTTTTCTCACAAGTTAAATCACGGCCTGAATTAAGGCACAGGCGCTGTTCACTTCCTGAAGCGATCCCACCCCTGAGAGGGAACCGTTATGCGCACCAACAGAGTCTTCGCGGCCACCGCCCTCGTGGCCGCGCTCGGCCTCACCGTCGCCGCGTGTGGTGGCGGCTCGGACAGCAAGGGCAGCGGCGACATCTCCGCCTCCCCCGGCAGCCTCAAGGGCCAGACGATCACGTACTGGGCGAGCAACCAGGGCACCAGCCTGGCCAACGACAAGCAGGTGCTCACCCCCGAGCTGAAGAAGTTCACCCAGCAGACCGGCATCAAGGTCAACCTCGAGGTGGTCGGCTGGGCCGACCTGCTCAACCGCATCCTGGCGGCGACCACTTCCGGCCAGGGCCCGGACGTGCTCAACATCGGCAACACCTGGTCCGCCTCGCTCCAGGCGACCGGTGCCCTGATGCCGTGGGACGCCAACGCGTTCGCCACCGTCGGCGGCAAGGACCGCTTCTCCGCCGCGGCGCTCGCCTCCGCCGGCGCCCCGGGCAAGGACCCGGCCGCCCTGCCGCTGTACTCGATGGCCTACGGCCTGTACTACAACAAGAAGGAGTTCGCCGACGCGGGCATCGCCCAACCTCCCACCACCTGGGCCGAGTTGGTCGCGGACGGCAAGAAGCTCACCAAGGACGGCCACTATGGCCTGGCCGTCGAGGGCGCCAACGGCGCGGAGAACATCCACCACGCCTTCGTGCTGGCCAAGCAGCACGGCGCCGACTGGTTCGACGCCGCCGGCAAGCCGACCTTCACCGGTGCGGGCAACGTCGCGGCGGTCAAGCAGTACGTCGACTTCATAGCCAGCGACAAGATCGCCGCCAAGGGCGACGCCGAGTACGTGCAGAACCAGACCATCACCGACTTCGCCACCGGCAAGGCCGCGATGATGATGTGGCAGTCGGCCGCGACCTCCATCAAGTCGCACGGCATGTCGCAGGACCAGTACGGCGTGGTCCCGGTCCCGACGCAGACCGCCGGAGCCACCGGTGACGCGGGCATCACCTCCATGGTGGCCGGCATCAACGTCGCGGTCTTCAACAGCACCAAGCACAAGGCCGCCGCCGTGCAGCTGGCGAAGTTCCTCACCAGCACGCCGGAGCAGAAGATCCTCAACGGCACCTACGGCACGATCCCGCCGGTCACCGAGGCGCAGAGCGACCCCGCCTTCCAGACCCCGGACCTGAAGGCCCTCGCCGGCGTGCTCAGCAAGTCGGCCGCCCCGATGCCGCAGGTGGCCAACGAGGCGCAGTTCGAGAACCTCGTCGGTCCTGCGATCAAGAGCCTGTTCGCCGACGCCGCCGCCGGCAAGGCCGTCACGGACGACACCGTCAAGGCCGCGCTGCAAAAGGCGCAGTCGCAGATGCCCACGTCATAAGGATCGACACCCCTCCATGACTGCCACCGCCCCTCCCAGGCGCGCACCCGAAGCCGGCCCCGGCAGCGGCAAGTCCGCCGCCGGGCGCCGGCTAGGGCCGCGCCTCGTCGAACGGCTCCGCCAAGGCGGACTGCCGTACCTCCTCCTGCTCCCGGCCATCCTCGCCGAACTGCTGATCCACATCGTGCCGATGGTCTTCGGCATCGTCATCAGCTTCCGGGACCTGACGCTCTTCTACATCCGCCACTGGCAGACCGCTCCGTGGGCGGCGTTCGACAACTACAAGGCCGCGGTCGAGATCCACCAGCCGATCGGCCAGGCACTGCTGCACTCCTTCTGGGTGTCGCTGTCCTACACCCTGCTGTCCGTGAGCTTCTCCTGGCTGATCGGGATCGCCGCGGCGATCCTGCTCCAGGACACCTTCCGCGGCCGGGGCATCCTGCGGGCCCTGTTCCTGGTGCCGTACGCGCTGCCGACCTACGCGGCGCTGATCACCTGGACCTTCATGTTCCAGCAGGACACCGGTCTGGTGAACCACGTCCTGCACGACCAGTTGCACATCACGTCGAGCAAGTCGTTCTGGCTGCTGGGCAACAACAGCTTCTGGGCGATGCTGATCGTCTCGGTGTGGAAGTCCTGGCCGTTCGCGTTCCTGGCGCTGATGGCCGGCCTGCAGAACATCCCGCGGGAGCTGTACGAGGCAGCGGCGATGGACGGGGCCGGTGTCTGGCAGCAGATCAGGAAGATCACCATGCCCTCGCTGCGGCCGGTGAACCAGGTGATCGTCCTGGTGCTCTTCCTGTGGACGTTCAACGACTTCAACACGCCGTACGTGATGTTCGGTCAGAGTCCGCCGAAACAGGCGGACCTGATCTCGATCCACATCTTCCAGTCCTCGTTCGTCAACTGGAACTTCGGCTCGGGCTCGGCGATGTCGGTGCTCCTGCTGCTCTTCCTGCTCGTGGTGACCGCCCTCTACCTGCTGGTCACGTCCAGGGGAAGGAGTGAATCCGATGTCTAGGTTCTCCGACCAGCCGTCCCCCATGGCGCGGCCGAAGTCCTTCCTGTGGACCCGGCGCATCGTACTGACGCTGATCACCGCCTTCGTGGCGATCCCCGTCTACGTGATGCTCAGCTCGTCCCTGAAGAGCCTCCAGGACGTGCAGGGTTCCTTCCGGTGGATTCCGCACAGCCTGACGGTCCGCCCGTACATCGACATCTGGAAGACGATCCCGCTCGCGCACTACTTCGTGAACTCGGTGATCGTCTCGGTCAGCGCGACGGTCTTCTCGGTGGCGGTGGCGATCTTCGCCGCCTACGCCGTGAGCCGCTACCGCTTCATGGGCCGCAAGGTCTTCACGGTGACGGTGCTGTCCACCCAGATGTTCCCCGGCATCCTGTTCCTGCTGCCGCTGTACCTGATCTTCGTCAACATCGGCAACGACACGGGTGTCACGCTCAACGGCAGCCGGCTCGGGCTGATCATCACCTACCTCACCTTCTCGCTGCCGTTCTCCATCTGGATGCTCGCGGGCTACTTCGACTCGATCCCGCGTGACCTGGACGAGGCGGCGAAGGTCGACGGCTGCAGTGCGCTGGGCGCGCTCTTCCGGGTCGTCGTGCCGGCCGCCGTCCCGGGCATCGTCGCGGTGGCCGTCTATGCCTTCATGACCGCCTGGGGCGAAGTGCTCTTCGCCTCGGTCATGACCAACGAGAGCACTCGCACGCTGGCCGTGGGCCTGCGCGAGTACGCAACCGAGAACGACGTGTACTGGAACCAGGTCATGGCCGCCTCGCTCGTGGTGAGTGTGCCGGTGGTCGCCGGATTCCTGCTTCTCCAGCGTTACTTGGTGGCCGGGCTGACCGCCGGCGCCGTCAAGTGACCCCACCGAAAGGTAACTCGTGAACGACCTGAGCGCTCTTCCCGCGGATTTCCTCTGGGGCGCGGCCACCGCCGCCTACCAGATCGAGGGCGCGGTGGACGAGGACGGCCGGACCCCGTCCATCTGGGACACCTTCTCCCACACCCCCGGCAAGGTCGCGGGCGGCGACACCGGCGACGTCGCCTGCGACCACTACCACCGCTGGCAGGAGGACCTGGGGCTGATGAAGTCCCTGGGCCTGGACGCCTACCGCTTCTCCGTGGCCTGGCCGCGGATCGTCCCGCAGGGCTCCGGCGCGGTCAACCAGGCCGGACTGGCCTTCTACGACCGCCTGGTGGACGCCCTGCTGGAGGCGGGCATCACCCCCAACGCGACGCTGTACCACTGGGACCTGCCGCAGGCGCAGCAGGACCGCGGCGGCTGGCCCGAGCGGGAGACCGCCGAGCGGTTCGGCGAGTACGCGGCCGTGGTCGCGCAGGCACTCGGCGACCGGGTCAAGGACTGGGCGACCCTCAACGAGCCGCTGTGCTCGGCGTGGATCGGCCACCTGGAAGGCACCATGGCGCCGGGCTGGACCGATCTGACCGCCGCGGTGCGCGCGTCCTACCACCTGCACGTCGGCCACGGGCTGGCGGTGCAGGCGCTGCGGGCCGCGCACAGCGACCTGCGGATCGGCATCGTCAACAACCTCAGCCCCTGCCTGCCGGCCACCGACCGCGAGGCGGACATCGCGGCCGCCAAGCGGGCCGACGGCCACACCAACCGCTGGTGGCTCGACCCGATCCACGGCCGCGGCTACCCGCAGGACATGGTGGACCTGTACGGCGTCGAACTGCCGGTCAAGGACGGCGACATGGAGTCGATCGCGGCTCCGCTGGACTGGCTGGGCCTGAACTACTACTTCCCGCAGTACATCACGGACGACCCGACCGGGCCGGCGCCGCACGCGAAGATGGCGTACCGGCCGGGCGTGCCGCGCACCGCGATGGACTGGGAGGTGGACGCGGACGGCCTGGAGTCGCTGCTGGTCCGGCTCTCGGAGGAGTACGGCGCCCGGAAGGTCTTCGTCACCGAGAACGGTTCCGCCTACCGCGACGTGGTCGGCCCCGACGGACAGGTCGACGACCCGGAGCGGGCGCAGTACCTGGAGGACCACCTGGCCGCCTGCGCCCGCGCCGTCAAGCGCGGGGTGCCGCTGGGCGGGTACTACGCCTGGTCGCTGCTGGACAACTTCGAGTGGGCGTACGGCTACGACAAGCGCTTCGGTCTGGTGCACGTCGACTACGCCACGCAGAAGCGCACCATCAAGGGCAGCGGGCGGCGCTACGCCGACATCGTTGCCGCACACCGCCGCAAGGCGCGCCGCGCGGCCTGACCAGCGGTACGACCCGAGGACGCGCCCGTCGGACCTCCGACCGGCGCGTCCTCGTCGTCACCTGAGCCGGTGCCGCCCCTCCGCACGGATCACCGGCACCGCCGGCACGGACCGGCTGGTGGGGACGTGCGGAGGCCCGGACAGTTCGTTCGGGGGCTTTCCGGTCGCGCGGCTCCCCCCGCCCGGGGCTGCCGCTCCGGTCAACTCCGGTCGGACGGCCGCTCGATGAGCCGGCCGGCGGGGTTCCGCATGGCTCGGGCGGGGCCGGCGGCCGGGGCGCCCGCGGCCGTTCCCTCGCCGGGACCGGCGGCGACCAGCCGGCCGCGCAGGTAGGTGGCGCGGACCACGCCGTGCAGGGTGCGGCCGGCGTACGCGGTGATCGGGTTGCGGTGGTGCAGCCGGGCCGGGTCGACGGTGAAGGTCCGCTCCGGGTCCAGCACGGTGAAGTCGGCGTCGCGGCCGACGGCGATCGCGCCCTTGACGGCGTCGAGGCCGGCCAGCCGGGCCGGTCCCGCCGACATCCAGCCGGCCACGTCGGCGAGCGAGTGCCCGCGGCGGCGGGCCTCGGTCCACACGGCGGGCAGGCCGAGTTGGAGCGAGGAGATGCCGCCCCAGGCGGTGGCGAAGTCCCCGGTGTCCTTGTGCTTGAGGTCGATGGTGGAGGGCGAGTGGTCGGACACCACGCAGTCGATGACGCCGTCGGCGAGCGCCTGCCACAGCAGGTCCTGGTTGGCGGCCTCCCTGATCGGCGGGCAGCACTTGAACTCCGTTGCCCCGTCCGGGACTTCCTCGGCGGTGAGGGTGAGGAAGTGCGGGCAGGTCTCGACCGTCAGCCGTACCCCGTCCCGCCGGGCGGCGGCGATCAGCGGCACCGCGCCCGCCGCGGACAGGTGCAGGATGTGCACCCGCGTGCCGCGCTCCGCGGCCAGTTCGATCAGCCCGGCGATGGCGCGTTCCTCGGCGGCCGGCGGCCGGGAGGCGAGGAAGTCGGCGTACTTCGGGCCGCCGCGCAGCGGGGCGCCCTCGATCAGCCGCGGGTCCTCGGCGTGCACGATCAGCAGGCCGTCGAAGCGCGCCAACTCGTCCATCGCCTCGGCGAGTCGGTCCCGGTCCAGGTGCGGGAACTCGTCCACGCCGGAGGGCAGCAGGAAGCACTTGAAGCCGAAGACGCCGGCGTCGTGCAGGGCCTTGAGGTCGGCGGTGTTGCCGGGTACCGCGCCGCCCCAGAAGCCGGTGTCGGTGTGCACCCGGCCGCGGGCGGCGGCGCGCTTGACGTCGAGGTGCGCGGCCGTGGTGGTGGGCGGCACGCTGTTGAGCGGCATGTCCACCACGGTGGTGATGCCGCCGGCCACGGCGGCCGCGGTGGCGGTGGCGAAGCCCTCCCACTCCGCGCGGCCGGGGTCGTTGATGTGCACGTGGGTGTCGACCAGACCGGGCAGCAGCACGTCGTCGCCGAGGTCGGTGCACCGGGCGCCCGGTGGCAGCGGCGCGTCGTACGGCAGCACCGCGGTGATCGTGCCGGCCGCGAGGACCACCGCCGCGGGCCGCTCGCCCTCCGGGGTCACGACGCGCGTCGAACGCAGCACCTGCTCCTCCACCACACGGCCTCCGTCATCGAGAATTTCAACGTTCTGTTGACGGCCATGGTGGGTATCGTTCCCCGGGACGTCAAGGGCGGTAGGATTCCACAGAGCGAAAATCACCTTCCGCCAGCGGCGGATGCCGGGGTGTCGCTCCGGTCCGGACCGGCCGCGCCGGAGCGTCCGGGCGGCCCGCCGCGAGGGTCCACCACGAACGAGGGGAACGTACGTGCCTGCTGACCGCACCGGAGGCGTCCAGTCGCTTGAACGCGCCTTCGACCTGCTGGAGCGGATGGCCGACGCGGGTGGCGAGGTCGGGCTGAGCGAACTGTCGGCCAGCAGCGGGCTGCCGCTGCCGACCATCCACCGCCTGATGCGCACCCTGGTGGACTGCGGCTACGTCCGCCAGCAGCCGAACCGGCGGTACGCCCTCGGGCCCCGGCTGATCAGGCTCGGCGAGAGCGCGTCCCGGCTGCTGGGCACCTGGGCCCGCCCGTACCTCGCGGAGCTCGTCGAGGCGACCGGCGAGACCGCGAACATGGCGCTGCTCGACGGCGACGAGGTGGTGTACGTCGCGCAGGTGCCCTCCCGGCACTCGATGCGGATGTTCACCGAGGTCGGGCGGCGGGTGCTGCCGCACTCCACCGGGGTCGGCAAAGCGCTGCTGGCGCAGGTCCCGCCGGAGCAGGTGCGGGCGCTGCTCGGGCGGACCGGGATGCCGGCCGCGACCGAGCACACCATCACCGACCCGGACGCGTTCCTCGCCGAACTCGACCGCATCCGGGGCCTGGGCTACGCCGTCGACGACAACGAGCAGGAGGCCGGGGTGCGTTGCCTCGCGGTCACCGTGCCCGACTCCCCCACCGCCGCGGCCATCTCCATCTCCGGCCCGGCCGGGCGGGTCACCGAAGCGGCCACCGACAAGATCGTGCCCGTACTCCAGGACGTGGCACGGCAGTTGGCGCGGGCGCTGGCGACCTGAGAGCGGACCGCGCCCGGCCGCCTGCCGGGTGGGAGCAACCGGCCGCATGCCGGGCGCGGGGGTGACGGCCGCGGAATTCCGCGGCGCCGCCTCCGTCGTCAGGGGCGCGGCGGGGCGATCCGTTCGACGGCCTCGCGCAGCGCGTCGAGCGCTTCGGTCAGCGCGCTCACCGAACCGATCGCCGCCACGACCAGAAGCAGCGAATGGCGTAACCGCTCGGAGTCCACCGAGCCGGGCGCCCGGTCCACGGCACCGGCCGCGCGGGCGAGCGCGTCGAGTTCGGCCTCGGCGACGGCCCGGTCCGGCAACATCGGCCGGTACGTGATCAGTTCGCGGCGCATACGGCCGACCGCCTCCGCCAGATCCGCGCCCGGCCCGCTGCCGACCGCGGCTCCGCGCCCGTTCTCGAGCACGTGCGACTCCCCCACCACCACGGACAACCCACCCTCGCGTCGGACTCCACCCGGGCGCTTCCCCGCCACGGCTCGCCCCGGGGCCGATCAGTTAACGCGACATCACCCTCGTCGCGCCACTCCGTCGGCGAAATTCGCGCGGATTCCGGTACCCGGCGCGGAGCGCTCCGCCACGTCGTGCCACACCGTGAGGTCCAACACCGCGACCGAGTGGGCGGCTTGACGGGTCGGAAGTTGACGGAACGTCACCAGCGCGGTGACCGTGCCGTCGACGGACCGCACGCACAGCCGCGCGCCCTCGCCGAGCGAGTCGGCGTTCACCGAGTTCACCCGGACCGCCGCGGACGACCGGCAGGCGGCGGCGGTCGCCGGGCTCGCCGCGGGGATCAGGGCGAGCGTGTCGCGGGAGCGGTCCGCGGTGAACGCGGCGGCGTCCCCGGTGAACCCGAAGTCCCCGCTGTACGTGCCGGAACTGACGGTGGGCGGGTCGCCGCGCAGTGACATTCCGTCGCCGGCCGGCAGGTGCAGCTGCTGGTACACGAGGCCGGTCTCCGGCGGCTCCCCGGTGGCGCCCCCACCGGGCGGCGGAGCCGTCGGCGAGGGCATCGTCGGCGAGGGCATCGCCGGTGCGGAGGGGGACGACGGCGAGGGTGACGGCTGCGGCGCCCCGGCCGCCGGCGGCTGGGCCCCCACGGTCGGCTTGCCGCCCCCCTCCCCCGAGGACAGCGCGACCGCGGCGGTCGCCACGACCGCGAACCCGGCGACCGCGGCCACCACGCCGACCGCCTTGCGCTTCTTCCTCGGCAGCGGCAGCGGCACATGGACGTACGGCGCCCGCGGCCACTGCTGGGGGTGCCAGAGGTATCCGCCGTGCTGCGGCGGACCGGGCGGACCCGGAGGGCCGAGCGGACCGGGCGGACCCGGCACCTGCGCGTGGGCGTGCTCCGGTGGGCGGCCGGTCGGAGCGGGCCCGGGCCACGGCTCCTCGGCGCCGGGCGCAGGGGCAGGAGCAGGTGGGGCCTCCGGCGCGGGCCGGTGCGGGGGCTGCGGCGGGTGGGGCGGCGACACGGGCGCGGCCGGGGGCCCGGCCGGGGCCGGCGGCTGCGCGAAGTGCGGCGGGGGGATGGCCGGGAGGATCGCGGCGAGCAGCGGGGCCGGCAGCCAGGAGACGGGGCGCGACTCGGGCGCGGCCTGCGCGCACATCGTGGTGATCTGCGCGAGGGAGGGCCGTAGTGCGGGGTCCTTGATGAGGCAGCGGGTGACGATCTCCCGTAGCTGTCCCGGGAGTTCGTTCAGATCGGGCTCGGCGTGCTGGACCCGGGAGCCGTCGCCGAAGGGTGCGGAGCCGATCGAGGCGTACGCCGCTATCTGGCCGAGCGCGAAGACGTCCGTGGCGGCCCGGGCCGGCTTGCCCGCGGCCTGCTCGGGCGAACGGAAGGCGGTCGCCTCACCGACCTCGGCCGGACCGGCCTCGCGTGCCGCCTCATGCGCGGAAGCGCGTCCGGCATCCCCCGACTCCCCTGCGCCGCCCGCGCCTTCGGGCCCGCCCGCGCCGGCCTCGCCCGTACCGGCGTCAGCAGAACCGGCGGCACCGGAGCCGGCGTCAGCGGAACCGGCGTCCACGCCGGCCACGTCCACGCTGCCCGCGTCGGCGTTCCCGGCCTCCTGCGCGACCCACGCCAGTCCGTGCCCCTTCACCCGGGGCCCGTCCCCCGCGAGCAGCACGTGTGCGGGCCGCAGCCCGCCGTGCACCACACCCGCGTGGTGCATCGCCTGCAACCCTTCGGCGAGCGCGGCGACCAGCCGCAGCACGACCCCGGTGGGCAGCGGTCCTGCGCCCTCGACGGCGGCGCGCAGCGACAGCGAGGGCACGTAGCCGCAGGCGATCCAGTACCGCTCGCCCTCCCGCCCGCTGCCGAGCACCGGCACCGCGCGGGGTCCGGGCACCCGGGCCGCGGCCTGCGCGTCGTGGTGGAAGCGGGCCGCGAAGCCGTCGCCGGCGGTGAGTTCGGGGTGGATCACGGTGAGCGCGACCGGCTGCCCGCCCGGCTCGTACGCGAGGTAGGTGGTGCCGGCGGCCCCGGGTCCGTCCGCGCCGAGGCGCGCGCCGATCCGGTGCCCGGAAACCGTCGCCGGATCGTCGCCGGCGAGCGGTGCGAAGACCGGGCCGCGGAAGTCCGGCCCGAGGTCCTGACCGAAGTCCGGACCGGTGTGCGCTGGCCCCATCAGTCCCCTCAGTCCCCGTTCCTCGCCTGGCAACCGCCCCACCCGCAACACGGCCCGACGATACCGGAACACGCCACGCCGAAGGCGTCCTGTTCCAGTGCCGTGACACGCGCGGTATGCAGGAAGTATGAACTCTCATGGCGAGGTGGCCGGGCTGCTGCTGGCGGCCGGCGGCGGCCGGCGGCTCGGCGGCCGGCCGAAGGCACTGCTGGCCTACCGGGGGCGGCCCCTGGTGGAGCACGCGGTCGCGGTGCTGCGGGCGGGCGGCTGCGACCAGGTGCACGTGGTGCTGGGCGCTGCGGCCGAGGAGGTGCGCGAGCGCGCCGACCTGGCCGGCTGCGTGCTGGTGGACAACCCGCACTGGGCGGACGGCATGGGCTCCTCGCTGCGCGCCGGGCTCGCCTCGCTGGCCGCCTCGGCGCGGCTGCCGACCGCGGCGGTGATCGGGCTGGTGGACCAGCCGGGGGTGCCGGGCGCGGCGGTGGGGCGGGTGATCGCGACGGCCCGGGAGGCCGACGACCTGCCGTCGGCGCTGGTCTCGGCGATGTACGGCGGGCGGCGGGCGCACCCGGTGCTGTTCGGTGCGAGCCGCTGGGCGGGGGTGGCGTGCAGCGCGGGCGAGGACCGCGGCGCCCGGACGTATCTGCGCGAGCACGCCGAGCAGACCGTGCTTGTCGAGTGCGGGGACATCGGCGATCCCGCCGACATCGACACCCCCGCCGACCTGCGGCTTCTCGACTGAGTGGGTACGGCGCCGGGCGGCGGACGCTCGGATGCGCGAGGACGGTCCGGGGCGGCCCGACGGGGGGGGCGACGGCGGGCCGGGGCAGCGGTCCGGTGCGGTCCGGCGGCGGCGCGGGCAACGGGGCACCGGGCGGACCGCGAACCGACACTGCACGGCGTGCCACAAAACGTTGAACTTCCGCACAGCGAAAACTATGCTCCACCTTGCAGAAGCGAGCGCGCTCCGGCGCGCCCCGGCACCCCGTGCCACCCTTGCTCTACGGAGGAGTGACCCGCATGTCAGCAAGCGCGCCGTCCCCGGCCGTCGTCTCCGAGGCCGCCGGGCCCGTACCCCGCTCGGAGGAGGTGCTGACCCCCGAGGTCCTCACCTTCCTCGCCGAACTCCACCGGCACTTCGCCGCCCGCCGCGACGAGTTGCTCGCCCTCCGCAAGGAGCGCCGCGCCGAGATCGCCCGCACCGCCGCCCTCGACTTCCTGCCGGAGACGGCGCACATCCGCGACGGCGACTGGCAGGTGGCGCCCGCCCCGGCCGCGTTGCAGGACCGCCGGGTGGAGATCACCGGCCCCACCGACCGCAAGATGACGATCAACGCGCTCAACTCCGGCGCCCGGATCTGGCTCGCCGACTTCGAGGACGCCTCCGCCCCCACCTGGGAGAACGTCATCGGCGGGCAGATCAACCTGATCGACGCCTACGAGCGCCGGATCGACTTCACCTCCCCGCAGGGCAAGAGCTACGCCCTGAAGGACGCGGCCCAACTGGCCACCGTCGTGGTGCGCCCGCGCGGCTGGCACCTCGGCGAGCGGCACCTGACCGTCGACGGCGAGCAGATCCCCGGCGGGCTGGTCGACTTCGGCCTGTACTTCTTCCACAACGCCCAGCGCCTGCTGGACCTCGGCAAGGGCCCGTACTTCTACCTGCCGAAGACCGAGTCGCACCTCGAAGCCCGGCTGTGGAACGACGTGTTCGTCTTCGCCCAGGACTACGTCGGCATCCCGCGCGGCACCGTCCGCGCCACCGTGCTGATCGAGACCATCACCGCCGCCTACGAGATGGAGGAGATCCTCTACGAGCTGCGCGAGCACGCCTCCGGGCTCAACGCGGGCCGCTGGGACTACCTGTTCTCGATCGTGAAGAACTTCCGGGACGGCGGCGCGCGGTTCGTGCTGCCGGACCGCAACGCGGTGACGATGACCGCCCCGTTCATGCGCGCCTACACCGAACTGCTGGTGCGCACCTGCCACAAGCGCGGCGCGCACGCGATCGGCGGCATGGCGGCGTTCATCCCGTCCCGGCGCGACCCCGAGGTCAACAAGGTGGCCTTCGAGAAGGTCAAGGCGGACAAGGACCGCGAGGCCGCCGACGGCTTCGACGGCTCCTGGGTGGCCCACCCCGACCTGGTGCCGATCGCCCGCGCCTCCTTCGACGCGGTGCTGGGCGACCGGCCGCACCAGAAGGACCGGCTGCGTGAGGACGTGCACGTCACCGCCGCCGAACTGATCGACATCGCCTCGCTCGACGCCCGCCCGACCTACGAGGGCCTGCGCAACGCGGTCCAGGTCGGCATCCGCTACATCGAGGCGTGGCTGCGCGGTTCGGGCGCGGTGGCGATCTTCAACCTGATGGAGGACGCGGCCACCGCGGAGATCTCCCGCTCGCAGATCTGGCAGTGGACCAACGCCGGGGTCGTCTTCGACAACGGCGAGAAGGCCACCCCCGAGCTGGCCCGCCAGGTCGCCGCCGACGAACTCCTCGCGATCCGGGACGAGATCGGCGAGGACGCCTTCGCCGCCGGGAAGTGGGCCGAGGCGCACGACCTGCTGATCCGCACCGCGCTGGACACGGAGTACGTCGACTTCCTGACGCTGCCCGCCTACCAGCGGCTGGTCGGGTAGGCGCATGCCGAACCCGGAGGTGCACGACACGGTGGAAGGACGCTACGCGGCGGAGATACGCGACGCGACGGCCGCGGACTGGCCGCTGATCTGGCCGTTCCTGCACGAGATCTGCGCGCGGGGCGAGACGTTCAGCTACCCGGTGGACCTCACCGAGGAGGTGGGCCGCGGCTACTGGATGCTCACGCCGCCCGGCCGTACGGTCGTGGCCGTCGCCGGGTCGGGCGCGGTCCTCGGCACCGCGAAGATGAACCCGAACCAGATGGGGAACGCGGCCCACGTCGCCAGTGCCAGCTTCATGGTCGACCCGGCGCACTCCGGGCGGGGCGTGGGGCGGGCGCTGTGCGAGGAGGCGCTGGCCTGGGCGGCGGCGGCCGGCTACCGCGGGATGCAGTTCAACGCGGTGGTGGCGTCCAACACCCCCGCGGTGCGGCTCTACCGGTCGCTGGGCTTCGAGGTCGTCGGCACCGTGCCCGAGGGCTTCCGGCACCCGCGGCTGGGCTACGTGGGGCTGCACATCATGTACAAGTCGCTGTAGCCGTAGGGAGGTTGGGCGCGTACGGAGGTTGAGCGCGTACGGCAGTCGGCCGGGCGGCTCGCACCCCCGTGCCGGCTCCTGGCACAGCGCCCCCGGGCACCGGCGATCCGGATCGGATCTCCGGGCCCGGGGGCGCTGTCGCCGGGGCCTGTTCAGGACAGGGCCCGGCCACCGGTCGGGGGCCGTCCCTCCCCGACCGGTCGTCTTCACCGGTGCCGGCCGCCATGGCGTGGCGACCCGCGCGGCGCGGCGCCGACCGGCCGCGCCACCAGGGCGGTCAGGCCAGTCCGGCGATGTGCGCGAGGCGGCGGGCCTCGCTGCGGGTCAGCTTCGCGATAGCGTCCTCGTCGACCCGGGTGAGCCGGCCGTCCTCCACCACGGGGCGGCCGCCCACCAGCGAGAGGGTGACCGGGGCCGCCGCGCCGAAGACCAGCGCCGCGACCGGGTCGGCGATGGACGCGTGCCCGATGCCGTCGAGCTTCCACAGCACCAGGTCGGCGAGCTTGCCGGCCTCCAGGGAGCCGATCTCCGCTGCCCGGCCCAGTACTTGGGCGCCGCCGTAGGTGCCGAGCCGCAGCGCCTGCCGGGCGTTGAGCGCCTTCTCGCCGCCGCCGAGCCGGTTGATCAGCAGCGCGTTGCGCAGTTCGGTGTGCAGTTCGCCGGACTCGTTGGAGGCGGTGCCGTCCACGCCGAGGCCGACCGGGACGCCCGCGGCGAGCATGTCCGGCACCCGCGCGATCCCGGCGGCCAGCCGGGCGTTGGAGGACGGGCAGTGCGCCACCCCGGTGCCGGTGCGGGCGAAGGCGGCGATGTCGGAGTCGTTCATGTGCACGCAGTGCGCCATCCACACGTCGTCGCCGAGCCAGCCGGTGGACTCGAAGTAGTCCGTCGGGTCCATGCCGAACAGCTCGTGGCAGAACTTCTCCTCCTCCACGGTCTCGCTGCCGTGGGTGTGCAGCCGCACCCCCTTGCGGCGGGCCAACTGCGCCGCCTCCCGCATCAGTTCGGTGGAGACGGAGAACGGCGAGCAGGGCGCGGCGGCGATCTGCAGCATCGAGCCGAAGGACGCGTCGTGGTGGGTGTCGATCGCGGCCTCGGTGGCCAGCAGCGCCTCCTCGGTGCTCTCCACCGCGAAGTCCGGCGGCAGCCCGCCGTCGGACGTGCCGCGGTCCATCGAGCCGCGCGCGGCGGTGAAGCGCACGCCGAGGTCGGCCGCGGCCCGGATCTCGGCGCCGAGCAGGTCGCCGGCGCCGCGCGGGAAGACGTAGTGGTGGTCCATCGCGGTGGTGACACCGCCGCGGACCATCATCGCCAGCGATCCCGACGCGGCGGTGTGCACCATGGGTTCGTCGATCCGGGCCCAGGTCGGGTACAGCTCGACCAGCCAGTTGAACAGGTTGCTGTCCTGGGCCAGGCCGCGGGTGAGCCACTGGTAGAAGTGGTGGTGGGTGTTGACCAGGCCGGGGGTGGCCAGGTGCCCGGTGCCGTCGATCCGGCGAGCGACGTCGGCGAGTCCGGCGGGCGCGGGTCCGGCGCCGACCGACTCGATGGTGCCGCCGGCCACGACGACGTGCCCGGAGTCGTACTCGGTGCCGTCGGCGTCGACGGTGGCGATCGCGCAGTTCTCGATCACCAGGCGCGGGGCCGGCTGCGCGGGGTCCTGCTCTGTCATGGTGTCCGCCTCTCTCAGTCCGTCACCGGGATCGCGGCTTCGGCGCCCTCGCGCAGCACGGTGCCCTCGATGAGGCCGTACGGGCGGTCGGCGGCGTAGTACACCTCGTTGTCGTTCTTCAGGCCGAACGGTTCGAGGTCGACCAGGAAGTGGTGCTTGTTCGGCAGCGACAGCCGTATCTCGTCCACGCCCGGCGTGTGCTCGATGACCCGCGCGCCCATGCTGTACAGGGTCTGCTGGAGCGAGAGCGAGTACGTCTCCGCGAACGCGGCCAGCAGGTGGCCGCGGACCCGGGCGTACTCCTCCTCCCAGGCCGGCGCGGGCTGGTCGTCGCCGCTCCAGGCGAACCGCCAGCGGGCGTTGACCTCGGTGGCGAGGATGCGGTCGTAGGTCTCCTTCAGGGTGGTGTAGTCGTCCTTGACGTAGCCCCAGAACTCGGAGTCGGTCGAGTTGAGCACCACCATGTCCTTCAGGCCGGAGATCACCTGCCAGCGCTCGCCGTCGTAGCCGACCTCGGTGGTGCGGGTCTCGCGGGCGTCGCGGACGAAGGAGTGGCCGCGCTCCTGCGGGCCGATCCGGTCCCAGGAGTACTCCTCGACGCGGATGCGGGCCCGGTGGATCGAGTCCTGGCTGCTGACGAAGTGCCGGGCCAGGTGGATCGCGAAGGTCTCCGCGGACTCGACACCGTGCTTCTGCGCGAAGGCGTAGACGGTGTTCTTGGTGGCGTCGGTGGTCAGCACGTTGGCGTTGGAGCCGGAGAGGTGGACGGCGTCCATGGCACCGGACAGCGCCACCGACACGCTGAGGTCCTTCAGGTGGTGGGTGTCCCCGTCGCGGACCACCCGGACCACCCGGACCTCGGCCTTGCCGTACTGGTTCTGGCCAAGGCGGGTGAGGCGGGCAGGGCTTGTCTCTGCGGTCATCGCTAGCTCCCTCGGTATACGGAGTAGCCGAACGGATTGAGCAGCAGCGGTACGTGATAGTGCTCGCCGGGCGCGACCGCGAAGACGATCGCCACCTCCGGGAAGAACACTCCGCTGTCCCTTGGACCGGCTCGGTCCGCGCGGGGGGCGTCCTGCTGGGCCTCGGCTTGGTGGGTGAGGTAGGGCTCCACGGCGAAGCGGAGCCGTACGTGCGTGGTGTGCTCGGGCGGGTCGGGCAGGTCCTTGCAGCGGCCGTCGGCGTCGGTGGCCGAGGCGCCGTGCGCGCTCCAGGGCGCGTCGGGCCCGGTCCTGACGGACAGTTCGACGCCGACGCCGGCCGCGGGGCGCCCGACGCTGGTGTCGAGGATGTGGGTGGACACCGAGACGGGGTGCCGCGGGGCGGCCGGGTCGGTCCCGTCCGCCCCCGCGTCGGGCGGGCCTGCCGGGGTCGCCGGGTCCTGCGCTGCCGTCATGCCGGGTCCTCCTCGGTGCGGCGGGTGAGCCTGATCCGGTTGATCTTTCCCAGTTCGGCCCGGACGATCTCGCGTTCGGTGTCCGGGTCGTTGCCGATCCGCTCCTTGAGGGCGGCCAGCATCTGCGCCCCGGTCAGGCCGGTGGCGCAGATCAGGAAGACATGGCCGTGGGCGTCCTGGTAGGCGAGGTTGAGCCGGAGGAGTTCGGCCCGCTCGCTGTCGCCGACCCCGCGCTGCTCGCGCGCCGACGTCGGGTCGCCCGGGGTGGGGCGGCCGATCGGCGGATGGCCGGACATCGCCTCGCCGAGGTCGGCGGCGGTGAGTGCCGCCATGGCCGCGTCGCTCGCCGCGAGCAGGTCGTCGAGGCGGGCGTACGGCCGTCCGGCGGACACCGCCGCGCCCCAGGCCCGGCTGGCGCACACGTCGTGCAGCAGGTCGGCGGCGGCGCGGTCGGGGGCCGCGTTGAACCGGGCCAGGCCCGGCGAAGCGCTGGTTGTCACCCTCGCAAGCTACGAGCCGCCACGAGCGGACGTCAACAGTTTGTTGAAAAACTTCTGGCCGCGAACACGGCTCGCAGCGCGGTCACTTCGGGTCGCGGGCCGCGTTCTCCCTGTTCAGGTAGTTGTACACGGTGAAACGGCTGACCCCGAGGGCCGACGCGACGGTCTCCACGCCGTGTCGCACCGAGAACGCGCCGCGCTCCTCCAGGATGCGCACCACGGTCTGCTTCTCCTTGCGGCCCAGCTCGGCGAGCGGGCCGTGCCGGCGGCGCAGGTCGGCGAGCAGGTGGTCGAGCGAGTCGGCCAGATGCGGCAGCCGCACCGCGACCGCCGGCTCGCCCTCCCAGCTCAGCACCACGTCGTCGCCGCGGGCCTGGTCGGGCGGCAGCGCCTGCCCGCCCATCGCGTCCACCAGTGGCTGCACGGCGGCGACGAAGGCGTGCCGCTGCGCCTCGCCGCTCACCGCGGCTCCTCGCCGAGCACGCTGACCTGGAGCGAGATACGGGTGGCACCGGCCGCCGCGGTACGGCGCAGCAGCTCCACGACCGCCTCGACCACCGCGTCCTCGGTGCCCTCGGCGGTGTTGCCGAACGGGCCGACGTCGATCGCCTCCAGCGTCCCGGCCCCCAGTACCTCACGCGCCGCCAACGCGTGCGCGGGCGGCTCCTCCAGGTCGAACGGCTCGGTGGTGAACTCCAGCCTCATTCTCACGACGGCCCCCACGGTGGCTGCGGCTTCTTCTGCCCTCCACCGCGGAGGGCGACTCGCAGGCGACCTTAACCGACCTGGGGTCCGCCGTCCGGCCCGGCGAGGTGGGCCGCCGCGGCGACCGCCATCGCCCGGATGCCGGTCGTCAGCGTCAACCGGACGTGCGGGCGGAACCGGGCGGAGTGGTTGCCCGGCACTTCCGCGAGCCGGCGCTCGGCGCTGTCGCCGGCCGCCGCCCACTGGCCGGGCCCGACGCTGCCGAGCATCCAGTAGCCGGTCGCGACCCCGGCCATGCCGTGCAGATCGACGCCCGCCGCGCCCAGCAGCGGGAAGTCCTCGGTCGCCGTCGACGGCTGCCAGCGCGTGACCCGGCCGGCGCCGAAGGCCGCCTCGTGCGCCTGCCGCAGCCGCGCGGCCACGCCGGGGTCGCTCGCGGTCACCGCCGACCCGGACAGCTCCCGGAGCTCCGGCGGCCGCTCGGCCCCCGCGGCGGCGGCCTCGGCATGCGCCATCCGGGTCACGGCCGCGAGTGCGCGATCGAGGGTGGCCGGGGCGAAGGCCCGCAGGGTGACCTCCATCGTGGCCCGGTCCGGGATGACGTTCCCGGCGCCGCCCGCGTGCAGCGCGCCCACGGTGAGCACCAGCGGCTCGCCCGGGCCGGTCTCGCGGGACACCACCGTCTGCAGCCGCCCGACCAGCGCCGCAGCGGCCACCACCGGGTCCACCGCCAGCTGGGGCGCCCCCGCGTGCCCGCCGCGTCCGTGCACGACGATCTCCACCGTGCGGCTCGCCGCCAGCAGCGGCCCGTCGCCGTGCGCCACCATCCCGGCGGGCAGCGGCACCGTGTGCTGCGCCAGCACCACGCCGGGGGCGGGGAAGCGCTCGTAGAGGCCGTCGGCGAGCATCGCGGCGGCGCCGGTCAGCGTCTCCTCCGCGGGCTGGCCGACCACCACCAGGGTGCCGCGCCACCGGTCGGCGGCCCCGGCGAGCACCGTGGCCGCGCCCGCCGCGCACGCCAGGTGCGCGTCGTGCCCGCAGGCGTGCATCGCCGGGGCCGGGTCGCCCACCGTGCTCGCGTACGGCAGCCCGGTCTCCTCGCGCAGCGGCAGCGCGTCCAGTTCGGCCCGCACCAGCACCACCGGGCCCGGGCCGTTGCGCAGCACCCCGACCACGCCGTGCCCGCCGACCCCCGGGGTGACGTCGTACCCCGCGCCGGACAGCCACCGCGCGAAGCGGCCGGCGGTGCGCCGCTCGGCGCCGGACAGCTCGGGGTGGCGGTGCACGTCGGCGTAGAACTCGGCGGCCGACCCGAGCACGTTCGCGGTGGCCTCCTCGAACGTCTTCCGCGGGCTCAAGTGGTTCTCCTTGCACGGCAGTCGGGTTCTACGGCGGAGCGGACGGCGGGCCGTGGGCCGGTGGGCGGCGGGCGGGTGGGCCTTGCGGCGGGGGCCGGTTCGGGGCGTGCCAGCGAAGTGACAGCGGTCGGCGGGCGGTTCCGCCAGTGGACGCGCGTAGAAAGGACGCTGCGGCCGCTACGTGGCCGGGCCCGCTGTCGACGAGAAGGAGTCACCATGGCTGACATCTCCAAGCTGGACACGCCGCTCGCCTCCCTTGCCCAGGAGATCCTGGAGCTGGAGTCCGAGACGTTCGAGATCACCGACTACTCCGACGCGAGCGAGGTCATGCTGGGCTCCTCCACGAGCTGCTCCAGCACCAGCACCTGCTCCAGCACCACCAGCACCACCAGCTGCACCGCCTGATCGTCGGGGCCGACACGGGGTCCGCGCGCCGGGAGCACCGGCCCGCGGGCCCTTCCGCATGACGCGGCTGCCGCGCAGTCACGTTGCGGCCCCAGCAGTCCCCGTGGCCCCAGCGCTCCCGACGGCCCTACGGGAACGGGTGCGGCACGGCGCGCACCTCCTCCGGGGCCAGGTCGTCGCCGCGCATCCCCGCCCGGCGCTGGGCGGTCCGCAGCCGCGGCATGGTCAGCGCCCGCTGCCGGGTCCAGCCGAAGTCGATCGGCAGCAGCCCGGGCGCGATCGTGCAGACCGTGTGCAGGCCCAACCGCCGCTGCTCCGCGGTGGTCTGGTCGACCACGATCACGTCGGACCCGGCCGCGGCCAGTTCGCCGGTGCACCACAGGACGTCCTCCCGCAGGTCGAGGCCGCGTGGCCGGCGCCGTTCCCAGCCGTCGTAGGTCTCGGCGAACGTCCTTGTCACCGGCGGCTCCAGGTAGCCGCGCACGTGCTCGCGCATCCGCGGCAGCCCGAACAGCGCGGCGTGGTCGGGAAGTCGGCGCACCAGCGTGAAGTCCTCGGCCATCGCGGCCAGTTCGGCCGGCCGCTCGGCGACCTGGCGGGGCAGGTGCGGCAGGTAGGTGAGGATCTCCGAGACCGCCGACTCCATTGAGGCGAGCGGGTCGAGGGCGGCCCCGGCGGCGAACGCGAACGTGCCGGGTCCGCCGTCGCGCCGCACCGCGAGCCCGGTGGCGACCGGCACCGGCAGGTCGATCCGGTTGTCGTAGACGTGCACGTCGTAGCCGCACAGGGCGGCCCGGTCGATCATCGCACGCAGCACCCGGCTGTCGCACGACGCGAGGTCGATCTCCGGCAGCGGCGCGTTGCCGTACCAGCCGAGCAGGAAGGCGTCCCGCTCGATGAGTTCGAGCAGTCCGAAGAGGATCGCCTCCTCCAGGCAGCTTCCGATCGCGCAGCCGTTGGAGCACTCGTAGACGAAGTCGTCGGCGGTGGTGCCCGCGCTGTAGTACGCCAGCCGGGCCGGCACCAGCACCGGCCGGTCGTCGCGCAGCGAGTGGCCGAACACCCACGGGATCGGCCGGCCCGGGTCGAAGGGGTGCACCATCGGGTCGTCGCGGTAGGTCCGCGGCGCGTACAGGCCGCAGTCGCGCGGGTCCAGGGCCGGTTCGCCGCGTGCGGCGAGGTCGTCGAAGGACGCGACGCGCGGCGCCGTACGGTCCCGGCGGTGGGTGCCCGCGTACCGCTCCAGGCCCTCCAGGAAGGCGAGTTCACGGCTGGCCGCGAAGGAGTTGGCCTGGCCGCTCCAGGTCACGTCGGTCAGTCCGGCGTAGCCGCGCATGAAGACCGAGCCCGCGACGGGGGCGGTGGTCGGCGAGGTCACGTCGTTCCAGGTGCCGGCGCCGAGCACCCCGCAGACCGGGTTGGCCAGCGCCTCGGTCGGCAGGGCGTACGACTCCGGGGTGCGCAGCCGGTACCGGTCGGCGGCGGGCTTCGGCCGCGGTGAGATCCCCGGACCGCCCCGCTCGCCGGGGTGGGGGGACGACGCTGGTCCGTGGTGGGCGCACAGCGGGTCGGCGAGCAGCGGCACCGTGTGCGGGCGGCCGGTCTCCAGGTCGTGCCGGGTGACCCGGGCCAGACCGTCGGCATGGGGCGGCCGGGGGGTGGCGACCGCCCACACGTACAGCGCCCACACGGCGTCGACGGTGCAGTCCGGGAGCACCGGCCAGCGGCCCGCCGCGGTCAGGCCGCTCCGCCCGGCCTCCAGCGCCTCCCGCTCGGTCCGGGTGCGCAGCCGCTGCCAGCGCACGGCGAGGCAGCAGCCGCAGGCGTCGTCACCGCCGGGCGCGGAGGGGTGCGGGGCGTCGGCGTACGGCGCGGTGGCATCCTGCCCCGCGCCCCAGGGGCCGACCAGCACCGCGTCCGGGGCCAGGTGCACCTTCGCCGCGGCCCGCCGCCGGGCCTGCTCGGGCGGTTCGGCGTCGGGCCGCAGCAGGTCGTGGCCGCCGATCACGGCCACCGCGGGCGCGGGCAGCCCGGCAGCGGCGGCGCGTGCCGCCAACTGCCGTTCCAGTTCCCGCCCGGCTGCTTCGATGCCCGGGGCTGCGGCCCACGCGGCGGCGGGGAGTGCTGCGGTCGGCGCGGTCATGTCCGGTTGCTCCAACGGAAGACGCGGGCCGCGACCAGCCCGAACAGGACGGTGAATCCGATCAGGCCCGCGCAGTCCAGGGCGTAGCGGCCGAGCCCGTCGCGGCCGGCGAGCACGTCGGTCAGCCCGTGGTCGAGGAAGCGCAGCGGCAGCACCCAGGAGAACGCCTGTATCCAGCCCGGCAGCAGGTCCGCCGGATAGAACGCGCCGGACAGGAACGCCATCGGCACCATCACGAAGTTCGCGATCGCCGCGACCGCCTCCGGGGTGTTGGCGAGGCTGCCCACCACCAGGCCGAGCGCGAGGAACGCGGCCACGCCGAGCACCAGCAGGGGCAGCGCCAGCGGCCAGTCGCCCGCCAGGTGCAGCCCGAACACCGGCAGCACCGCCACCGCCGTGAACAGCACCGCCTGGCACAGCCCCACCCCGACCGCGACCGCGAACCGCGACCCGAGCACCGTGGGAAGCGGGGTCGGGGTGCGCCACACCAGCCGCAGGATGTCGTCGCGCCGCCAGTGCATCAGCGCGAACGCGGGCCCGAACAGGGCCGCGTTGCCGACGCCCCACGACAGCACGCCCGGCGCCACGTAGTTGATGTACGGCAGTCCGCCGTCGACCTTCTGGCCGCGGAAGAGCAGCCCGAACACCGCGAGGAAGACCAGCGGGAAGGCGAAGGTGAAGAAGACCGTGGTCCGGTCGCGGACGGAGGCGAGGAACGCGGCTCTGGTCAGCGCGGCATAGGCGGTGCCGCGGGTGCCGCGCGTGCTGCCGCCGGAGGTGGGGCCCGCCGGGGTGCTCGGGTCGGCGGAGCCGGTGGGGTCGTCGAGGTCGGCGGACTCGTCCGGGTCGGTGGCGGTACTCGGGGTGCTCGGGGTACTCGGTGTGCTCGGGGTCGTGGCGGTCATCTGCCCAGCTCCGTTCCGGCTCCGGTCAGCCGCAGGTAGGCGTCTTCGAGGGTCGCGGTCCTGGTCCGGATCGTGTCCATGTCCACGAAGGCGCCGACCGCGACCAGCACCCGGTTGGCCACGCGGGTCTCGATCACCACCTCGCCGCCCTCCACCAGCACCCGGTCCACGCCCTCGATGGCGCGGGCCTGGTCCGGGGTGATCCGGTCGGCGGGCACCAGCAGCCGGGCCGGCGCCGCGAGCGAGCGGACCAGGGCGGCGGGGGTGTCCAGCGCGGCCACGCGCCCGCCCGCGATGATCGCCACGCGGTCGCACAGCGCCTCGGCCTCGTCCAGGTAGTGCGTGGTGTACACGATGGTGCGGCCCTGGCCGCGCAGTTCGCGCAGCAGCCCCCACAGCGACCTGCGGGCCTCCGGGTCCAGCGCGGCGGTCGGCTCGTCCAGGAAGATCAGCTCGGGGTCGTGCACCAGCGCGGTGGCCAGGGCGAGCCGCTGCCGCTGGCCGCCGGACAGGTCGTCGACCCGGCTGCGGGCCTTGGCCGCCAGCCCCACCGACTCGATGGCCCGGCCGGCCGCCGACCGTTCCAGGCCGTGCAGCGCGGCCACGGTCTCCAGGTGCTCGACCGCGGTCAGCCGGGTGAAGAACGCGGAGGTCTGCGTCTGTACCCCGATCCGCCGCAGCAGCGCGGTGCTACGCGGCCAGGGCGACCGGCCGAGCACCTCGACGGTGCCCGCGTCGGCCTCCCGCATGCCCTCCACGATCTCCACCAGCGTGGTCTTCCCGGCGCCGTTCGGCCCGAGAATCCCGAAGAACTCGCCGTGGCCGACCGTCAGCGACACCCCGTCCAGGGCACGCACCCCGTCGTAGCTCTTCGTCACACCGTCCAGCACCACAGCGGGTGGTGACGGGTCGTCGGCTCTGTTCATACGGCCTTTCTCTCGCGTCTGCGGGGCGGGTACGGGGCTGCTGGGTCCGCCGTCCGGGCCGGGCCGGGCGGGCGCCGCGGCGGCCGGCGCCGAAGGGCCGCCCGGGTCCGGGTCGGCAGCGGTCCGCGGCGTGGCGGACGCGCGCCTGGCGGCGGCGCGCAGGCCGAGCGGGCGGAGCAGGAGGGCCGCCGCCACGGCGGCGAGCGGCAGGTAGGGCGTCCAGGTGTCGCAGCGCGCGGGCAGGGCCACCGCGCACAGCAGGCCCGCCGCGGCGAGGGCGGCGAGGGTGAACAGGGCGCCCAGCAGAAGGTATCCGCCGAGGACGCGGCGTGACCTGGCGGGGTAGGCGGCGGTCGCCGCGCGGGCGCCCGGGCGGCGCAGCGCGGCGGAGACCGCCACCCGCAGGTAGGCGCGGCTCTCCGGGGCCAGCCGCAGGGCACCCAGCGCGTAGCCGAGCGCCTTGTAGCCGTCCAGCGGCGGCAGTGGCACGAGGTTGAGCAGTCCCATGGCGGTGCCGAGCAGCAGCAGTCCGCCGAAGAAGGGCTCTGCCTGGGCACCGCCCGGCAGCAGCGCCCACACCACCCAGAACGGCAGCAGGTAGAGCAGGTTCGCCACCACCCCGGCCATCGCCACGGCGACCTGCGGCCCGCGCCTGCCGAGGAACTGGACGTCCTCGACCTCGCAGTACAGGTACGTCATGAAGCCCGCGCGGCGCCGGAGGCCGATCTCGGCCACCTTCAGCCCGTACGCGCGGGCCACCAGACCGTGTGCCAGTTCGTGCAGCGCCAGGCTCAGCCACAGCACGCAGCCGACGGCCACCAGCGCCACCGGCTGCTGGAACAACCGGCTGGTGGCGTCGGCCAGTTCACCGAACCGGACGGCCTCCGCGACCAGCAGCGCAGCGCACAGCGCGAGCAGCGGGCCCAGCACCGCGGGCCGGCGCGCGAACGCCGTCGCCTGGTGCAGCCGGTCCATCGCCGACCCGGCGTCCGCCACCAGCCGCGTCCGCCCGCCGAGCCAACTCCTCTCCCGGGGGCGGGTGTCGGCGGCCTTCTCCCGATCTTCGGCCGCGCCCGAGGGGGCTTGGGGCGGCCGGGCGGCAGCGGCCAGCAGGCCCCGGAGCGAGAGCATCCGCAGGATCTGCGTCCACTGCGCGTCACCCAGCCGCGTGCCGTACGCGGCGGCGTACTCCGCGCCGATCTCGGTGAGCGACCTCGAGCCGTCCAGCCGGACGATCAGGAACCGCTCCTTCCCGCCGACCTCCAACCGCGCCCCGGTCAGCGAGTCCTTGACGAGGTGGACCACCTTGGGGCCGCGGGTCAGGGCCGGCCCGACCGTCACGTCGTCGCGCACGGCGGGCCGCATGTCGAGGAAGCCGCCGACGGTCGTCACGGGGTCACCGCGGGCTGGGGCTCGCGAAGCGCGCGGCCGAGCACGTAGGAGAGGTACGCCTCGTCGCGGACGCTGACCGACAGCCGGTTGTTCGTCATGTGCAGGTAGGGCGAGGCGAGCATCGGCAGGGCCTGCTCGGGGTCGTCCACCGGCAGGTCCCGGCTGCCGTCCCAGGAGCGGAAGACCAGGTCGCCGGAGCGGGCCAACTCCGAGACCCGCTCCCGCAGTTCGAGCCCGTGCTCGGCCCAGCCGCGAAGGAAGCCGGGCAGCCGGCCGAGCGCGGGCCGCGCGGTGGCCCGCCGGATCTCCTGGAAGCGGTGCGGCAGCGCGGTGCCCATGGCCTGGTAGGCGCGGTCGTAGCCGTCGCTGGCGGTGAAGTTGGTGCCGGTGAAGGCGGAGTTCCAGAACTCGTGGTAGCGGTCGAGGAAGGTGAGCAGCGCGGTCTCGCCGGGCAGCAGGCACCCGGCCATGGTCATCATCAACTGCGCGGCCGTGCCCAGCAGTACGGTCCGCACGTGCAGGTTCATGGTGGCTGCCGCGTCGACCACCAGCTCGCTGGAGCGCTGGAAGTGCCACTCGGCCAGTTCGACCCCGGCCGGACCGCCGTACTTCCCGTACTCGGGCTCGTAGGGCTCTGCGGCGAAGGAGTTGTTGGGGCGCAGCCGCATCCGGCCGGCCGCGTCGGTGAAGCGGTCCCGTTCGCCGCCGGGGTACTCCAGCTCGAAGAGGGTGTTGTACAGCTCGGCGAGGAAACCGTCCTTGACCTCGTACAGGGCGGGCCGGCGCTTGAGGAAGTCCTCGACGGCCGCGGCGGCGCGGGCGGCGACCTCGGGTCCGGCCTGCGGCGAGGAGGGGCGCAGCCGCAGCCGGATGTGCGGCCCCTCCAGCCAGTAGTTGATGAAGAACCACCCCGACAGCAGGCCGTCGCGGGTGAGTTCGGCGACCAGGGGCCGGGCGCACTGGAGCAGGAAGGGGCGGGTGCTGGCGGCGTAGAAGACGTGGTACGCCTGCCAGTCCCCCCGGGGGTCGGCGGGTCCGGCGGGGCGGGCAGGGTCGGCGGGTCCGGCGGGGTCGGCTGCCAGGGGAGTGCCGGGGGCGGGGCCGGTGCTGCCGCCGTGCGGGATCGTCGTCATACGCGCGTGCCCTGCCTTCCGTGCGGGTCGGGTGCGGGTGCGGGTGCCGGCGCCGATGCGGCTGCCGGTGTCGGGGCAGCTGCCGGGGCGGGTGCGGTCGCCGCCGGACGGGGGACGATCTCCACGGCCAGTTCGGCGACATGGCGGCCGCGTGCGGAGCGGACGTGCAGCTCGTCCGCCCCCGGCAGCATCTCCTCGAAGACCGTGCGGGCCCGGCCGCCGCCGGTGAGCGCTTCGAGAGCGATCAGGGACAGCGGGCTGTCGAAGTCGACGTAGCCGGGTTTGGCGCCACCCCCGAAGGCCGCCGCCGGCCCCCCGCCGTCGGGCAGTTCCTCCCGTACCGTCGCGAACACCCGTGCCGGCAGGCCGTGCCGGCGCCGCCAGCGCTGCCACGCGAGGTAGTACGCGGCTTCGCCCGCGCCCGGCTCGCGTACCGGCAGCGCGCCCGGCGCCGCGGTCCAGCTGCGCCGGTGCAGGACCAGACCGCGGTAGCGCACCCGGGGCCGGGCGGTGATTCCGTCGACCGCCGGGCCCTGCGGAACACCGCGCCACAGGTCGGGCCGGGCGCGGGAGGTGGGCGAGAAGAGCAGCAGCGTGCGCGGCACTTCGGGCAGCACCATGGGCACCAGGTAGCCGAGGTAGAGCGGCACGACCTCGCGGCCGAGCCGGCGCGAGCGCAGCACCAGCCGGTCGGTGGCCTCGTCGTGTTCCGCGTACAGGTCGTCCAGGTCGATCCGCGCTCCGGCGGACCCGGTGCCGCGCTCGCCCGGGCAGACGATCTCGTGGTCGGTGAGCCGCCCGTGCAGGTTGAGGTTGGTGGTCGCGGAGCCGGCGGTGACCTCGGCGAAGACCGCGCCGGGCGGCTGCCAGGCACGCAGGGTGCGGCGCAGCTCAGCGCTGAGGCCGTCGGCGGCCGGGCCGGTGGAGGGGGTTCCGGTGGCAGGGGTTCCGGCGGCGGGAGCTCCGGTGGCGGGGACCTCGGCCGGGTCCGCGCCCGTACCCTCCGCGCCGTCGAAGCAGTGGGTGAAGCGGGTGAAGGGGAAGCACAGGCCGCCGTAGGAGTTGTTGAGGACCACCAGCGGGTCGCCGTCGCGCTCGGCGAGCTGCACGAAGTGGCTGTGCGGGGTGAACCCGTAGCCGAGCGGCGCGAGTTCGGCGGCGACCGCGTCCACGGTGGCTTCGTCGAGCCGCAACTCCTCTGCGCCGAGCGGGTGGTCGTGCCACGCCTCGCGCATCCGCCGGGTGAACTCCGCCCGGGCCCGGTCCAGCGCGGTGACCTCCGGCAGGCCCAGCCAGTTCTCCTCCGGCGCGGCCGAACCGTCAGGCGCCCAGGGCGACTTGGTGGACGTGAACTGGAGGTACTGCGTGAAGATGTCCTCGTGGAAGTCGTGCACCAGCCGCAGCACGTCGTCGCAGCGCCCACCGCGGCCGTACCGGGCCAGGAAGAAGCCCTTCAGCACCAGCCGCTGCGGCAGCGCCACGTCGAAGGCGGGCAGCACCCGGGTCAGGGCGTGCAGCGGCGCCGCGGCCAGCTCGGTCCAGCGCTCCAGGTCGGCGCCCACGGGCTCGGCGCGTACGTCCTCGTAGAGCAGCGTCTGCGGGAGCGACGGCGCGTCGGCCCCCAACTCCTCCTGCACGCCGATCAGTTCGCCGCGCAGGGTACGCAGCAGGGCGCGCCGTCCGGCGAGATCGGCGGCGGCGTAGCGCTCGACACAGGAGGCGGCGCCGGCGAGGCGGGCGGCGACGTGGTCGGCCCAGGGGCGGTCCAGGGCCCGCAGCGCGGCACGGAAGGAGCGCAGCGGGTCGGGCGTGTGCACGTCGGTGTCCAGGCCGGTCATCTGGAGGATGCCGAGATCCAGCAGGGTCGCGGGGTAGCGGGCGGCCTCTTCGGGCGCGGCACCGGTCTCCGCGGCGAGCCAGTCGGCGAGGTCGCCGTACCGGGGGGTCGCGCCGTCCGCGAAGAGGCCGAGCATCCGCTCCAGAGTGCCGCTGCGGCGCAGGAAGAACAGCCGGTCGTGGGCGGCGTCGAAGCTGACCGCCGCGGTGTCGTCGCCCGTCGTCACCGAGCGGCGCACGTAGCGCAGCCGGTCGTCGTCCAGGTTCCAGCCGGCGGACACCGCGACCGGCAGGTCGGCGCGGCGGTCCGGGTCGGCGGCGACCAGCTCCGCCAGCCGGGCCAGCACCACCACGTTCAGCCGGGGATGGCTGCTCCAGCCGTCGCCCAGCTCGCCCCGCACGTCCGTCGCCCCTTCGTCCTCCTGGCCGGACGGCTCCTCGAACTCCCCCGCCGCCACTGCCGTGAACGTGCTGAACGGGCTGGTCTTGCACGCCGTGCGGTACAGGTACGAGAGCAGCGAGCGCTCCTTCTTCCGGGCCCGCTTGTCCGGTGCGGGCACCGGCCCCGCCGCGCCTTCCGCGATGAACGCGTCCAGTTGCCCGTCGAGGGTCGGCGAGGCCAGCACCAGGCCGAGTCGGAGCCGCTCCTCGGCCGCGAGCCGCCGCAACTCGGCCCGAGCAGCGGCGAGTCCCTCGTCCACCAGGCCGCCACCGGTGGCGAGGGCCCCGGCGAGTTCGCGCCGCGCGGCGAGCCAGCGCTCCAGCAGTTCGCCGGTCCCGCCGCCCGCCGCCCGCACCAACTCCCTTACGGCGTCGGGATCGCGCGGCACCCGGCCGTTGAACACCTCCCGGCGCAGGGCCAGTACGCGGCGGCGCTGCCGTTCGTCGTCGGTCGCCCCGACGAGCGCGGTCAGCGGGTCCGCCAACGCGTCCGCGAGCGCGTCGATCCGGTCCTGCGCGTCGAGCACCTGCTCGGCCCAGGCGCGTGCCCGCGGGTCGCGCAGCCGCTCCACGGCCTCCACCGGCAGGCCCGCCACGCGCAGCACGAAGCGGCGGTGCAGCAGCCAGTTCCGCGCAGCGCCGTCTCCTGCCGCGGTGCTGGTGCCGGTGCTGGTGCCGATACCGCTCGCGCGCGTGGCGCTCGCCTCACTCACGTCGTCCACATCTCCCCTCACGGGCGCTCAGGCGATCTCGTAGCGGAAGTCGGCCGGGCGGGGCCGTTCGTGGCCGATCATCATGATCAGCAGCGGGATCTCGCCGGTCGCGTCGAGCCCCAACTCCTCGGTGAAGGAGATCGCGTCGAACCCGAGCGCCACTCCGCAGGCGAGGCCGGCCGCGCTCGACGCGGTGTACACGGCCTGGGAGATACCGCCGACCACCGCGTTCACCAGGCGGTAGCCGCGGTCCCCGACGGCGTCCAGTACGGCGTGGGTGCGCGCGGCGGGCACGATCACGGCCGCGGCCTGCTCCAGGTTGTAGTTCGCCAGGAAGTAGTTGCGCTGGAGGAACTCCCCCGGCCGGCCCGCCCGCAGCAGCCGCAGCGACCCGTCGGCCCGGTCGTAGGCGTACGCACCCTGCGGCACGCCCGCCACGTGGTTCACGAACACCAGCAGCCGGGTGAGGGGTTCGGCGTCCGCGGGCTCCACGTCGCTGTCCAGCGTGCCGGCGGCGTCCGCGGCGGCGAGCACCGTCGCCAACTCCCTTGCCGCCAGCGGACGCGCCGCCTGGAACCTGCCGAAACTGCTGCGCCTGGCCCGCAGCGCCTGCCGCACCCCGCTCTCCAGCGGCTCCCGCGCGGGCAGCGCGACCCGCTCGCCGCCCGTCTCGACCGGCCGCGCCGACGCCGCCGCGAGCGCGCCGGCCGCGGGCCGCCGGGACGCGCCTTCGACCGTCGCCGCGTGCATCCGCCGCACCGTCTCGAACGTCGTGGTGAACCCCGAGCGCTCCTGGTCGGCATGCCCCACCCGCACGGATGCCGTGCCGGAGATCGCGCCGGCGCCCGCGCCGTCGGCCTCCGCGGCCCCGGTTCCGGTGCCGGCCGCCGCAGCCGCGTTTCCCGTCGCGTGCGCGGTGGAGGGCTGCCAGGTCAGCGGCACCACGGCGAAGACGCCCTCCTCGTCGTCGGTCAGGCCGAGCAGGTCGCCGAGCCGGGGCTCGTCGAACCAGAGGGCGGGGCCGACGTGCAGACCGTGGGCGCGGGCCCAGATCCGCCAAGTGGCCAGCAGGGCACCGGTGTCCATCGTGACGACGTGGTAGCTGAAGCTGTTGTACTTGAAGGCGTTCTGCCAGAAGCGCACGGTGAGCACGAGGAACTGGTCCTGGCCGAGGGCCGGTTCGCCGACCGCCGCGCGCACCTGCGGGGTGACGTCACCGGTGAGCAGGCGGCGCAGCGCGTGCTGCCGGGTGTCGTAGTAGTGCACGCCGGGGGTGAGGGGGCCGCCGGGTCCGCTGACCCAGTGGATGCCGACCGGGTACAGGCCGCCGCCGGACGCGCTGCCCCGCGACCAGTTCGCCTCGGCGTACAGCGGCAGCGTGCCCAGGTCGGAGTTGGCCTGGACGGCGAGCCGGCGGCCGGTCAGGCCGTAGGAGTCCTGCAGCATCCCGGCGAGCAGCGGCAACGTGAACGCGCCGCCGCCGCGCGGCCCGTACAGGCCCCGCTCGACGGTCGCGCCGGGCGGCGGCGCGGGGGTGGCGTGCGGCAGCGGGAAGCTCTCGGCGCCGGGGAAGTGCTTCCCCTTGCGCGGCCGGTCCGCCCAGTCGGGCACCCAGTCGGCCGGCTCCATCGGGTACCGGCCGCGCCGGACGATCGCGGTCGCGTACTCATGGGCGAATCCCACGGGCGGTCCTTTCCTCATCGGGCCTCTCGGTCCTTGCGGGTGCTGCCTGGGTGCTGCCTCGGGTCCTGCCGGGTCACGCAGAACTGCCGTACCGCCGTGCCGCCTTGCTGCCTTGCCGCCTTGCTGCTGTGCCGCCTCACCGCCGTACTGCCGTCCTGTCGCTCCGCCGTCCGTTCCGTGTCGCCTCGCCAAGGGCGTGAAGGGCGTCAAGGGAATGGATGTGGCGCCGGGTTGAGGTCATCGGCCTCCAAGTCCCTTTCGCACAGCCCCGCTTCCCGCAGCGCGCTCCGCATGCGGGGCATGTGGCGGGCCCGCTGGCGGTTCCAGCCGAAGTCGATCGGGAGCAGTCCCGGCACGATCACCCCGGCGGTGCGGAAGCCGAGCGCCCGCTGCTCCGGCCCGGTCTGGTCGACGGCGATCACGTCGAACCCGGCCCTGGCGACCTGCGCGACGCACGCCTCGACGTCGTCGCGCAGGTCGTCGCCGGGGGCGACGGTGTCGCGGGCGAGCGCGGCCGGCGTGATCCGGGGCGGCCTGCGGTTGCCGGGCCGGCCCGACGCGCCCAGCAGGAAGTCGGCGTGCCGGGCCATCTCCGGCAATCCGTACACCAGCGGGTGGTCGTGCAGCACCCGCACCTTCGTGAAGTCCTCGGCCATCGCCCGCAGTCGGGGAGCGTCGCGTTCGGTCCTGGCGCGCAGGTTGACCGCGTCGGTGGCGATCTCGCACAGCCCGGCGGCGAGCGCCGCCTCCGGGTCGAGGCTCGCGCCCGCGCCGAAGCACAGCCGGCCGGTTCCGCCGTCGACGCGCTCGGCGACGGCGGTCACCACGGGCACCGGAAAGGTGATCCGGGTGTCGAAGAACCGGGCCCGGTAGCCGTACATCGCCAACCGGTCGATCATCGAACGGGTTTCGGGGCGGCGGCTGGCCGAGCCGTCGATCTCGGTGAGCGGGGCGCGGCCGTACCAGGCGAGCAGGAAGGCGTCGCGTTCGATCACCTCCATCAGCCCGAAGTACACCGCCTCAGTCCAACTTCCGCCGGAGGCACAGCCGTTGGAACTCTCCTGCACGAAGCGGTTCGCGAGGCCGCCGGGCGCGTGGTAGTACGCCGTGATCTCCGGGACCAGCAGCGGATGGTGGTCGCGCAGCGAGTAGCCCCACACCCACGGGATCGGCCGCGCCGGATCGAACGGGCGCACCCCGGGCTCCGCGCGGTGGAAGCCGGCGTCGTACAGGCCGCACGCGCGGGGGTCGAGCACCGGTGCGGTGCGGGTGAGTTCGTCGTACGCCGCGACGACCTGGGTGCGCTTGCCGCGCGGCCGCATCCCCGCGAAGCGCTCCAGCCCTTCGAGCAGGCCGACCCGGACGCTGGAGCGGTAGCGGGGGGTGTGCCCGCCCCAGAAGCACTCGCGCAGGTAGTCGCCGGAGCGCAGCAGGAACGAGCCGACCGTGGAGGACGTCGACGCCGACACCAGGTCCGGCACCACGGACGGGCCGAGCATGCCCGCCACCGGGTTGACGAAGACCTCCAGCGGCACGTCGTACGCGTCCGCCGGCCGGCTCCTGAAGTCCGTCACGGACCGCTTGGGCGTCACCGGCAGCGCAACGGATGCGGCGGGCGCGGTGTCCGGCGGCGTGTCCCCGCACGCGGGGCACTCCGCGTCGGGTGCCACCGGGAACCGCGTCACCCCCATCGTCTCCAGGTCCAGCAGGTACGCGTACGGGAACCGCTCCCCCGCGGTGCCGGCCGCCGCCGCGGTGTGCGCCGCGAGCACCGCGGCCAACGCGTCTGCGGAGAAGGGCAGTTGCCACGGCGAGGCACCCGCCGCCCGGGTGCCCGTGCCCGACTCCAGCGCCTCCCGCAACCCCCGGCCCCGGACCGCCTGCCACCGCCGCGCCAGGCACCGGGCGCACGCCGGGCCGCCGCCCGGCGCGAACGGCCCCACCAGCGCGTGGTGCCCGTACACATGGACGGCGCCCGGTTCGTCGCCGCCCGGCACCGCCAACTCGTCCCGCAGGCCCAGCGGATGGACGGTGGGAGCGGGAATGCCGTGCGCGGCCGGACTGCCGGCAAGGGCGGCGGCCAGAGCGCCGACGACGGACGACCCGGCGGGCGTGTCGGTGACCTGCTCGGCCGGCGGCGGCGCGGCGACGGGCGACGGGCGGACGTCAGTGCGCAATACGTCAGTGCGCATCGGAGGCCCGGGGCGACGTCAGCAGGACGCGGGTCACGTGCAGGCGGCCGGCCGCGAGGTCGGGCGCGTGCACGGGGACGGCCAGCAGGTCCTGCCCGGCCGCGCGCAGCCAGGCGGCGAGGGTGGCCCAGTCGGTCCGCTCGGTGAGCGGCACGGGTCCGGGGTCCCGGGTGGCCGCGATCGTGGCGGGCGCGAGGTCCTTCATGAGCGGGTCGCCGGTGTCGACGCGGGCGGAGGCGGTGCGATCGCCGTCGCCGGCACGGCCGGCCGCTCCGGCACCGGCGCCCGACGCGGCGCCGTCGCCCGATCCGGCTTCCTCGGCGGCCAGTTGGAGAGTGCCGAGCAGGTCGCGGAGTGCTTCGAGTGCCGCGTCGCGCCAGCGCGGTGCGGTGCCCAGCGCCCAACTCCCGCCCGCGCGGGCGAGCACGGTGGGGGCGGGCCGCGCGTCCGGCGCACCGAGGTCGAGGAGGTCGAGGTCGGCGCCGAGGTTGGCGGCCGACCGCAGCAGGAAGGTGAGTTCGGCGTCGTCGCCGTCCTCGGGGCCGACGCGTTCCGCCAGTGCGGCCGTGTCGATCGCGCCGACCTCGGTCGTGCCGCGCAGGGCGGCGCGCAGGGCCGCGTGGCCGAGCGCGGTGAGCACGCCGCGGGCGGCGGCCTCGGCCGGGGTGCGGCCCGCGCCGGTGCCCGCGGAGGTCGGCTCGACCAGCCGGTCCCGGTTGTACGGGCCGAACGGGCGTACCGCGGCGGCCGGTACGAGCACGGTGCCGCCGCCGAGGAGCGAGGTGGCCGCGCACCACGCGGTGGCCGCCCCGGCGCCGTACCCGAGCCCGGCCGCGGTGGCGAGGCCGGTGGGGTCCACCGCCCGCCACTTCTCCCGGGCCGCGTCGAGCGCGGCACCCGTGAGCGGCTCCGCCGGCGGCACGACGTGTTCGGCGTAGACCTCGGCGGCCCGGTGCAGCGCGCGCAGCCGCGCCCCGGCCACGTGGTGGACGTCGAACGCGCTGATCTCCCGCCGTATTCCGTGGCCGAGGCCGAGCCGCACCGTGGCGGCCTTGAGCGGGGTCTGCGCCCAGGTCTCGTCCGCGTACGCCTGGAAGACGCCCGCGGTGGGCCCCACGAGCGCGGACCGGTCGGTGAGTTCGGCGAGCGCGGCCTGCCCGGCGTCGGCGTCCCCCACCGCGGCGGTCAGGTCCCCGGCCGGTACGGCGTCGCCGGCCGCGTCGAGCTGCTCCAGGTCGGTGACCGTGGCGGGCGGTGCCGCGAGCGGGGCGCAGGCCGGGCAGCGCGGGTGCGGGAGAAGGGGTTCGGTGACGGTGTCGAGCGAGTCGGTGTCCTGGACGATCAGCCGTCCCTCGCTCTCCGCGGGCAGCGCGCCCGTGGTGAGCCGGAAGACCTCGTAGCCGAGGAGGTTGCCGAGCATGGCGGCGAGCGGACCGCTCAGGGAGGCCGCGCCGGGCTGGTCGCGCGGGCCGCCGGGGGCCAGTCCGCTCCACAGGTCGGCGGCGTCGGCCGGGTCCCCGTTGGCGCCGAGCCGCAGCGCCGCGCAGGTCCAGCAGCCGGCCGGCGCGGCGGCCTCGGCGGAGCCACCGGCCCCGTCGGACGCCACGACGGGCGCATCCGACCCACCAGGCCCGCCGGTGAGCAGCGGCCCCACCACCGCCGACCGGCCGAACATCCAGGCGGGCAGCACCTTCTTCCCGGCCGGGACAGCGTCGGACAGCGCGGCTACCTGCCGCGGGCCGCGCTCACCGGTGACCACCACGAGGTCGTACCCGTCGAGGTCGGCCCAACCGAACTCGCCCGTCCCGCGGCCGGGTTCGAGCACGTCGAGCGCGACCGCACAGCCCTCCTCCCGGAGCGCCGCGGCCTCCTCGGACGCCGAGGGGACGACGGCGGAATCGGTCGCGGACGGGACGGCGGAGGTGGCCGCGGACGTGACGGCCGTCGACGTGACGGCCACGCGCGCGCAGCCGTTGCGGACCAGCGACAGCGCCGCCCAGCGGGCGAGCGCGTCGTCGCCGACCACGGCCACCCGGGTGTGCCGGAAGCGCAGGAACCGGGCCGCCGCGTCATCGGTGTAGTGGTCGACGTAGGCGATCTGCGCGGCGAACCGCCGCGCCACGGCCTCTTCGGGCACCGGCGCGTCGGCGGCCGGCGGGACCGCGTCCCTGGCGAAGCCACGCGCGTAGAGCGTGCCGACGAGTCGGGCCACCATGTCGCGCTGCTTGTCGCCGAGGCCCCCGCAGAGCGCGGCCACCGTGTTGTCGCCGGTCAGGTGCGGCACGATCAGGGACGCGAAGCGGTAGGCCGACGGCATCACGACGCTGAATCCGCCGCGTGCGTTGTGGAAGTGGACTCCGGTCGGCGTCTGCGTGTAGAGCACGTCCCGGCGGATGCGCGGCCGGGTCGCGGCGATCTCCTCGTACGGTGACACCATGTCGGTCACGCCTCCGTGGGGTGCAGTTCCGCGGCGCCGGGCCGGGGGGACGGGTGGGGGGTGCGCCCGTTGGCGCGGGGGGTGCGTGCGGCCCGGGCGCCGACACCGTCGGCAGCGGCGGCCCGGGTGAAGACGCGCAGCAGGTCGTGCATCCGGTAGTGGCCGCGCGGCCCTTCCTCCAGCAGCCCCGCACCGACCAGCCGGTCGAGCACGCGGGCACCGCTGAGGGCGCCGTCCAGGGAGTCCTGGGCGTCCCGAGTGCCCTGAGCATCCTGAGTGCCCTGGGGGTCCTGGCTGTCCTGGGCGTCGTCGGGGCCGTTTGTGGAACCGGCCGACGACGTCGCGGCGGCGGGCCGGGGTCCGTCGGCGTGGGCGCCGCGCAGGATGGCGAGTTCGAGCCGTTGCAGGTCGGGGCCGGGGTCCACGCCGAGTTGCTGGGCGAGGTGCTCCTTGGCCTTGCGGTACTCGGCGAGCGCCTCCGCGCGGCGGCCGGTCCGGTACAGCGCCTCCATCAGCTGCCCGGTGAAGCGCTCGTGCAGCGGGTGGGCGCGGGCGGTGGGCCAGATCTCGGCGACCGCCTCGCGGTAGCGGCCGCGGGCGAGTTCGAGGTCGAAGGCCCGCTCGATGGCGCGCAGCCACTCCTCCTCCAGCCGCGGGACCTCGTCGCGGTGCAGCAGGTCGGAGTGGACGTTCGACAGCAGCGGCGGCCGCCAGAGCGCGAGCGCGGTGCGCAGCAGCCCGAGCTCCTTTTCCGGTTCCGCCGCGGAATACGCCTGGCCGAGCAGTTCGCGGAACTCCACGAGGTCGAGTGCGGCGGCGTCCGCGGTCAGCCGGTAACCGCCGGGAACTGCCTCGATGGCGTTGTCGGCGACGCCGTATTTACCGAAGAGCCGGCGCAGCCGCAACACGCAGCTGTGTAATGCGGCCTTCGCCTGTGCGGGCGTGTCAGCGCCCCAGATAACCTGCTGCAGAAAATCAGCGGTGACCACGGAATTCGCGTGCAGAAGTAATGCGGCGAGCAGAGCGGCGGGCCGCGACGGCTGGAGGACGACGGATTCCCTGCCGTCCGCGAGGGTGAGCATGCCGAGAACGGTGAACCGGGTGTGCGTACCGCCTCGTTCGCCCGTCGGCGGCTCGGCGGAGGTCATCGGACCATGGCCGTTCGTCGTTCTTCGTGCCGCGCGCGCGTCTGCTCGGAACACACACTTCACCGTCCCCGTAGCCCCGTGACACCGACGGCCCGGCAAGTGTGCACCGAGCAGAGACAAAGGCCGGATACGGCCCAGACTATCGGCGATCTCGGATGAGGATACGGCAGCTCCGTTTATCTGTCCAGGGTCCCTGAACGCCCGTTAACCGGCGCAACCAGGACACTCCGGGACGGTATGCCGCGACAGCACAGGAGGGCAAACGGACATTCCTCACAGTATTACGAGCAGGTGAATATCTTTTTTCCGGAGGATCGGAGGCCCCGACATCACCGGACAACTCGGCCGAAGCAATGGCACGGACAAAAGAACCACAAGTCCGCGGCGATTGCCGCCGGCACCCGGCCGCACCCGCACGAGGCGACCCGCGGCCGCACCCCGCGCACGCGACCCGCGTCGGCGACCCGTGGCCGCGCCCCACGCCGGGATCGCTTGACACCACGGCCGAGCCTGCTTCACTGTTCCACAAGACAGAAACTAACTTCCGCAATGTGAAATCTCGACCTTCTGGAAGGAGCCGCTTCGTGGGTCTCGCCGACGCGCGCTTCGATGTGAACCTCTCGATCCTCTTCACCGAACTCCCGCTGCTGGAGCGGCCGGCCGCGGCCGCCGCCGCGGGCTTCGACGCCGTCGAACTGTGGTGGCCGTGGATCGACGACCCCGCGCCCGACAAGGTCCCACTCGACGAACTGCGCTCCGCCCTGGAGGCGGCCGGCACCCGCCTGGTCGGCCTCAACTTCTACGCCGGGCGGTTGCCGGGCCCCGACCGCGGCGCGCTGTCCGTACCCGGCGAGGAGTCCGACCGCTTCCGCGCCAACGTCGAGGTCGCCGCCGGGTTCGCCGCGTCCGTGGGCTGCCGCGCGCTCAACGCGCTCTACGGCAACCGCGTGGACGGCGTGGACCCGGCCGCGCAGGACGCGCTCGCGCTGGAGAACCTGGTGCGCGCCGCCCGCGCCGCGGACGAGATCGGCGCGACCCTGCTGATCGAGGCGCTCAACGCCCCCGAGTCCCCGCGCTACCCGCTGGTCTCCGCGGACGCCGCCGTCGACGTCGTCCGTCAGGTCAACGAGGCGACGGGCCTGGACAACACCCGCTTCCTGCTCGACCTCTACCACCTCGCCATGAACGGCGAGGACCTGCCCGCCGTCATCGAGCGGCACACCGCGCTCACCGGCCATGTGCAGATCGCCGACAGCCCCGGCCGCGGCGCGCCCGGCACCGGCACCCTCCCGCTCGGCGCCCTCCTCGACGCCCTGCGCGCGAAGGGCTACGACGGCTGGACCGGCCTGGAGTACAAGCCCTCACCCGCCGGTTCCGCGGTTGCCTTCGGCTGGCTCCCCCGCTGACCCGCCGAACCACCGGGTCCCCACCCCCGACTCCCCTCAACTCGCCCTCCCCATACCCGTATCCATCCCCCGTCCTCCTCCCTCTCCCTCCCCATCCCCTGAGCCGCGCCGGCGCCGCATCCGGCCCGCACCCACGGAAGGCAAGAAGATGAGCACCACACTGCCCAAGGTCGCCTGGATCGGGCTGGGCATCATGGGTTCGCCGATGTCGGAGAACCTGATCAAGGCCGGTTACGACGTGACCGGCTACACCCTGGAAGCCGAGAAGCTGGCCCGGCTGGCCGCCAACGGCGGCACCGCCGCCGACTCGATCGCCGCGGCCGTCCGCGACGCGGACGTCATCGTCACCATGGTCCCGGCCTCCCCGCAGGTCGAGGCGATCGCCTACGGCGAGGACGGCATACTCGCGCACGCCCGACGCGGCGCCCTGCTGATCGACACCTCCTCGATCACCCCGCAGACCTCGATCGACCTGGCGAAGGCGGCCGGGGACAAGGGCATCCGCGTGCTCGACGCGCCGGTGTCCGGTGGCGAGGCGGGCGCGGTCGAGGCCGTGCTGTCCATCATGGTCGGCGGCGAGGCGGCCGACTTCGACCGGGCCCGGCCGCTGCTGGAGGCGCTGGGCAGGACCGTGGTGCACTGCGGCCCGCACGGCGCCGGCCAGACCGTGAAGGCCGCCAACCAGCTCATCGTGGCGGTCAACATCCAGGCGTGCGCCGAGGCCGTGGTCTTCCTGGAGAAGTCCGGCGTGGACCTGTCCGCGGCGCTCGAAGTCCTCGGCGGCGGCCTGGCCGGCTCCACCGTGCTCGCCCGCAAGAAGGACAACTTCCTCAACCGCGACTTCGCCCCCGGCTTCCGGATCGACCTGCACCACAAGGACATGGGGATCGTCACCGACGCGGCCCGCACCGTCGGCGCGGCCCTGCCGGTCGGCGCGGTGGTCGCGAACCTGGTGGCCTCGCTGCGCGCGCAGGGCGACGGCGGCCTGGACCACTCGGCGCTGCTGCGTGGCGTGGAACGGCTCTCCGGGCTGCCGGTCAAGGGCTGAGCCCGGGTCGGCAGCCGGGCCCGCGCCGAGTACCGCCGGTGCGAAGGGCCCGCCCGGCCACCCCGAACCCCGCCCGGCGGTGCGTGCCCCGACAAGGGTCGCGCCTGGGGGTACCCGTACGGCCGCCCGGCCGCGGGAGCACCGCCGGGCGGCCACCCCCGAATCCCGCAACCTCCCTCGTACGCTTACCGGGTGCGAGGGAACGGTCACAGCGGCGCCGACTTCCTGCACTATGGGTGCACGACACCTCGGTCCGAACCGCCGGGGCCGGACGGGAGTTGCGAGCGATGGCTGAGAGCGTGCCGGTGCGCTGCCCCGCCTGCGGGCGGGAGCACGGCTACACCGCCCCGACGTTTCCGTGCGCCTGCGGCAACCCGCTCGCCCCGCCGGTGCTGACCGGCGGCCGGCCCGTACAGGTGTTGCACCACTCCTGGGACGAGTCCTGGGTACGACTGCGCTGCCCGGAGTGCGGGCGCTCCGACCAGTGGCCGCAGCCGGAGTACGACTGCGCCTGCGGCGCGCTGGTGCGGCTGCCGGTCGCGGCCTGCGCCGCCGACTCCGGTGACGGCAAGGTGCCCGCGCCGCAGGACGGCGCACCCGAGCCGACCGGTCCGGTGCCGCCGCCGACCACCCGCCGGCCGCCGTTCCGCCCGGTCACGATCCGCACCGCCCGGGACGCGCTGAGCGCGGCCGCCCACTACCTCAAGTGGCTCGGCTTCGGGAACGTACGGCTGGCCGGGGACCGTACCGCCAACGGCATCGACCTGCGCGGCGACAGGCTGGTCGCCCAGGTGGACCCGACCACGCTGCCCACTCCGCTGCGGGACGTCGAGTGCCTGTGGCTCAACTGCGTCAACGAGGACGCCATCGGCGCGTTCTTCTCGCTGGCCGGATACGCCCACGATGCGCGGCTGCGGGCCGACCGGCTCGCCGTGCCGCTGTACGTCCTCGACCTGACGGGGACGCCCCAGCCGGTCAACGAAGCCGCGGAGCAACTGACCCGGCGGGGGCCCGAGTAGGCGGTCCGCCCCGCACTGCCCCGTCCTGCGGGTTCCCGGACCTTCCGCCCGGTCGTGGGCTGATCGCGCGGTTCCTCCCCCTGGCTTCGCCGGGAGGTACCCCCAGCGCCCCTGGGTCTGCCCGGCTCCTTCCGCGAGCGACGGCACCGCACACCCTCATCCGATGCCTTGACGCCCATCCGTCGGCGACCTAGCCTCATTTCACATAACAGAATTTGCTTTCCGCATTACGGAAAACAGTACGTCGAGCACTCGGCTCGCCCCACCCCCGTTGAAGCCCCGCAGGGAGTCCTCATGACCCGTATGACCGCCGCGCGCGCGGCCGTGGAGATCCTCGAACTCGAAGGCGTGGACGTGGCCTTCGGAGTCCCGGGAGCGGCCATCAACCCCTTCTACGCGGCTCTGAAAGCCTCGGGGGGGATCACCCACACGCTCGCCCGGCACGTGGAGGGCGCCTCGCACATGGCCGAGGGGTACACCCGCACCGCGCCGGGCAACATCGGCGTGTGCATCGGGACTTCGGGCCCGGCGGGCACCGACATGATCACCGGCCTGTACTCGGCGATCGGCGACTCGATCCCGATCCTGTGCATCACCGGCCAGGCCCCCACCGCGGTGATCCACAAGGAGGACTTCCAGGCGGTCGACATCGCCTCGATCGCCGCGCCGGTCACCAAGGCCGCCACCACCGTGCTGGAGGCCGCGCAGGTCCCGGGCGTCTTCCAGCAGGCCTTCCACCTGATGCGCTCCGGGCGCCCCGGCCCCGTGCTGATCGACCTGCCGATCGACGTGCAGCTCACCGAGATCGAGTTCGACCCCGAGACGTACCAGCCGCTGCCGGTCTACCGGCCGGCCGCCTCGGCCGCGCAGATCGCCAAGGCGCTGGCGATGCTCGGCGCGGCCGAACGCCCGCTGATCGTCGCGGGCGGCGGGGTGATCAACGCCGACGCGGCCGGCCTGCTGGTGGAGTTCGCCGAGCTGACCGGGGTGCCGGTGGTGCCCACCCTGATGGGCTGGGGCGCGATCGCCGACGACCACCCGCTGAACGCCGGCATGGTCGGCCTGCAGACCTCGCACCGGTACGGCAACGCGACGTTCCTCGCCTCGGACTTCGTGCTGGGCATCGGCAACCGCTGGGCGAACCGGCACACCGGCCGGCTCGACGTCTACACCGCCGGCCGCACCTTCGTGCACGTCGACATCGAGCCGACCCAGATCGGGAAGATCTTCGCCCCGGACTACGGCATCGCCTCGGACGCGAAGGCCGCGCTGGAGCTGTTCGTCGCCGCGGCGCGGGAGGCCAGGGAGGCCGGGCGGCTGCCCGACCGCTCGGCGTGGGCCGCCTCGGCCCGGGAGCGCAAGGCGTCGCTGCACCGCCGCACCCACTTCGATGACGTCCCGATGAAGCCGCAGCGGGTCTACGAGGAGATGAACCGCGCGTTCGGCCCGGAGACCCGCTACGTGTCCACCATCGGGCTCTCCCAGATCGCCGGCGCCCAGATGCTGCACGTCTACCGCCCCCGGCACTGGATCAACTGCGGCCAGGCCGGTCCGCTCGGCTGGACCGTCCCGGCCGCGCTGGGCATCGCCACCGCCGACCCGGACGCCCAGGTGGTGGCCCTGTCCGGGGACTACGACTTCCAGTTCATGATCGAGGAGCTGGCGGTCGGCGCCCAGCACCGCATCCCCTACGTGCACGTGCTGGTGAACAACTCCTACCTCGGGCTGATCCGGCAGGCGCAGCTCGGCCTCGACATCGACTTCCAGGTGAACCTGGAGTTCGAGAACGCCAACTCGCCGGAGATCGGCTGCTACGGCGTGGACCACGTCAAGGTCGCCGAGGGCCTGGGCTGCAAGGCGATCCGGGTCACCGAGCCCGGTGAGCTGGGCGCGGCCTTCGCGCAGGCGAAGAAGCTCGCCGCCGAGCACCGGGTGCCGGTGGTGGTCGAGGCGATCCTGGAGCGGGTCACCAACATCTCGATGTCCACCACCGCCGACATCGGCAACGTGGTGGAGTTCGAGGAGGTGGCGACCGAGCCCTGGCACGCCCCGACCGCGGTCATCCCGCTGACCGCGCCCGCCCCGGCCACCGCCCCGGCCGGTGGCACCACCCCGGCCGGCGCCACCGCCTCGGCCGCCGTCACCGCGGTGCGCTGAACCGTTCGCGCAGCTCGATCTTGCGCACCTTGCCGCTGACCGTCATCGGGAAGGCGTCGAGTACGCGCAGTTGGCGCGGCACCTTGTAGTGCGCGATCCGGTCGGCGCAGAACCCGGCGACCTCGGCGAGGGTGGGCGGGTCTGCCGGGTCGCGCGGGATGACGCAGGCGAGGATCTCCTCGCCGTAGCGGGCGTCGGGCACGCCGACCACCTGCACGTCGGCGATCTTCGGGTGGGTGTAGAGGAACTCCTCGATCTCGCGCGGGTAGATGTTCTCCCCGCCCCGGATGATCATGTCCTTGATCCGGCCGACGACGGCGACGTAGCCGTCCTCCCGCATCAGTGCGAGGTCCCCGGTGTGCATCCAGCGCCCGTCGTCCACGGCTTCGGCGGTGCGCTGCGGTTCGTCCCAGTAGCCGAGCATCACCGAGTAGCCCCGGGTGCACAGTTCACCCGGGGTTCCGCGTGGCAGGGTGACACCCGAGGAAGGGTCCACGACCTTCACCTCGATGTGCGGGAGCACCCGGCCGACGGTCTCGGTGCGGTGCTCCAGGTCGTCGTCCCGGCGGGTCTGGGTGGACACCGGCGAGGTCTCGGTCATCCCGTAGCAGATCGACACCTCGGCCATGTGCATCTCCGACATGACCCGCTTCATCACCTCCGCCGGGCACGGCGAGCCGGCCATGATGCCGGTGCGCAGCGAACTGAGGTCGTAGGAGGCGAAGTCGGGCAGGCCCAGCTCGGCGATGAACATCGTGGGCACGCCGTAGAGCGAGGTGCAGCGCTCCTGCTCGACGGCGCGCAGGGTCGCGGCCGGGTCGAAGGCGGGCGCGGGGATGACGATGCAGGCGGCGTGCGAGGTGATGCCGAGGTTGCCCATCACCATGCCGAAGCAGTGGTAGAAGGGCACCGGCAGGCAGACCCGGTCCTGTTCGGTGTAGCCGACCGTGCCGCCCACGAAGTAGCCGTTGTTGAGGATGTTGTGGTGGGAGAGGGTGGCACCCTTGGGGAAGCCGGTGGTGCCGGAGGTGTACTGGATGTTGACCGGCTCGTCGCAGCTGAGCGACGCCTCCTGGACGGCGAGGTAGTCGGCCGGCAGGTCCGCCCCGGCCGCCATGAGGCGGTCCCAGTCCGGGTCGCCGATGTGCACCACCTCGCGCAACCGCGGGCAGTCGTCGCGGACTTCGGCGGCCATCGCCCGGTAGTCGCTGCTGCGGTACTCGGTGGAGGCGATCAGCACCTCGATGCCGGACTGCTTGAGCACGAACGCCAACTCGTGCAGCCGGTAGGCGGGGTTGATGTTCACCATGATCGCGCCGAGCCGGGCGGTGGCGTACTGCACGAGCACCCACTCGGGGCAGTTGACCGCCCAGATGCCGACCCGGTCGCCCTTGTGCACGCCGTGGGCGGCCAGGCCCCGGGCCAGCGCGTCCACGTCGCGGCCGAACTCGCGGTAGGTCCAGCGCCGTTCGCCGGCCACGTCGACGAGTGCTTCGCGGTCGGGGTGGGCGGCCAGCGCCCGGTCGAGGTTGCGTCCTATCGTGTCGCCGAGCAGCGGGGCGCCGCCGGTGCCGTGCGCGTAGGACGGTTCGGCCGGCGGGGTGTCGGCGACGGCCCCGGTCCCGGTCGTGTCCGTGTCCGTGCCCGTATCGCTCACCGGTAGTCCTCCTCGCGGTACTCGTGGCTGCCGTCGCGCGCGGTCGCCTCGCGCAACTCGATCCGGCGGATCTTGCCCGACACGGTCTTGGGGAGTTCGGCGAACTCCAGCCGCCGCACCCGCTTGTAGGGCGCCAGCACCGACCGGGAGTGCGCGAAGATCGCCTTGGCGGTCTCGCCGTCGGCCGCCCAGCCGGCCGCGAGCACCACGTACGCCTTCGGCACCGACAGCCGCAGGTCGTCGGGCGCGGGCACCACGGCGGCCTCGGCGACCGCCTCGTGCTCCAGCAGCGCGCTCTCCAGCTCGAACGGGGAGATCTTGTAGTCGGAGGACTTGAAGACGTCGTCGCTGCGACCGACGTAGGTGATGTAGCCGTCCGCGTCGCGGTGGCCGATGTCGCCGGTGTGGTAGTAGCCGCCGGCCATCGCCTCGGCGGTGCGCTCCGGGTCGCCGGCGTATCCGGTCATCAGGCCGACCGGGCGGGTGGACAGGTCGAGGCAGATCTCGCCGTCGTCGCCGGGCCGGCCGGTCTGCGGATCGACCAGGGCGACGGTGTAGCCGGGGGTGGGGCGGCCCATGGAGCCGGCCTTGACCAGTTGCCCGGGCGGGTTGGCGACCTGCACGGCGGTCTCGGTCTGCCCGAACCCGTCCCGGATCAGCACCCCCCACAGCCGTCTGACGTGCTCGATCACCTCGGGGTTGAGCGGCTCGCCGGCCGCGACCACCTCGCGCGGCGGATGCGCCAGCGCCCGCAGGTCGGCCTGGATGAGCATCCGCCACACCGTGGGCGGCGCGCAGAAGCTGGTCACCCCGGCCCGGTCCATCTCGGCCATCAGCCGGGCCGGGTCGAACCGGGTGTAGTTGTGCACGAAGACCGTCGCCTCGGCGTTCCACGGCGCGAACAGGCTGGACCAGGCGTGCTTGGCCCACCCGGGCGAGGAGATGTTCAGATGCACGTCGCCGGGGCGCAGCCCGATCCAGTACATGGTGGCCAAGTGCCCCACCGGGTACGACAGATGGGTGTGCTGGACCAGCTTGGGCCGGGCGGTGGTGCCGGAGGTGAAGTACAGCATCAGCGGGTCGTCGCCGCGGGTGGGCCCGTCGGGCACGAAGACCGGGTCGGCGGCGTACGCGTCCTCGTACGCCCGCCACGGCCCGGTGGCGCCGCCGACCGCGATCCGGGTGTAGTCGCCGGGCACGTCGGCGAACTTCCCGGTGTCGGCGGCCCGCACCACCGCGTGCCGGGCCCCGCCGCGGTCGATCCGGTCGCGCAGGTCGGCCGGGCCGAGCAGCGGGGTGGCCGGGATGGCCACCGCCCGCAGCTTCATCAGCGCCAGCGCGGTCTCCCACTGCTCGGTCTGGTTGCCGAGCATGAGCAGCACCCGGTCGCCGGCCCGCACGCCCAGGCCGCGCAGCCAGTTCGCGACCCTGTCGGTACGGGCGGACATCTCCCGGAAGGTGGTGCGCGCCTCGCTGCCGTCCTCCTCGACGATCCACAGCGCGGGCCGGTCGGCGCGCGCGGGATCGGCGGCGACGGCGTCGAACCAGTCCAGCGCCCAGTTGAAGTGCTCGGGCCTCGGCCACCCGAAACCGTCATACGCTGCCTGGTAGTCCTCACGGTGCCGCAGCAGGAAGTCCCTGGCGTCCCGGAACATCCCGGTCGCGTCCGATGCCGCCATGTGTCCTCCTCGTCGACGGACCCCTGAGTAGCATCGTCCGGTAGTGACGTGGGTCTCACTACCCCCGGAAGGGGGTGAGGGGGTGATGCGGGTGAACGGACACGGTGAGGCGGTCGAGGTGCGGGCGGCGCTGTTGCGGATGCGCAGGTCGGGGCTGTTGGCGGTGTCGTTCGGCGGCCTGGTGGCGGGCGGCGGCGGGCTGCCGGTCGGGTACGGGGCGCGGCAGTTCCGGATCAGCGAGCTGGCGGGCACGGCCACCGAGTCGCTGCGCGGGCTCTCGATCACCACGGGCAACGGTCTGGGCGGCAAGACGCTCGCGATGGGCCGCCCCTACGCGGTCACCGAGTACCGCGACTCCCGGGTGATCAGCCACGAGTACGACGCCGCGGTGGCGGGCGAGGGGCTGCGCTCGGTGCTGGCGGTGCCGATCGTCGTGCAGCGCCGGGTGCGGGGGGTGCTCTACGGGGCGCTGCGGCAGCCCTACTCGCTCGGTGACCGGCCGCTGAACGTGGCGCTGGACGCGGCCCGCGAGCTGGAGCAGGCGCTGGTGATAAGGGATGAGGCGCAGCGGCTGCTGTCCTTCGCGCAGGCGCCGCTGCCGGCCGATCCGCGCGCCTGGGAGGAGGTGCGCGAGGCGCACGCGGAGTTGCGGGCACTGGCCGGGCAGGTGCCCGACATGCATCTGCGGCAGGAGTTGCTCAGTGCGTGCACCCGGCTCGCGGCGGCGGGCGCGCCGCCCGCGTCCACCCGGCCCGGACGCTCCACGCGCGGCGCGCCCCAGCTCACGCCGCGCGAGCTGGACGTCCTCAGCTCCATCTCCTCCGGGGCGACCAATGCGGCGGCCGCGGCCCGGCTGCGTTTGCGGCCCGAGACGGTGAAGAGTTATCTGCGGTCCGCCATGCGGAAGTTGGGGGCGCATACCCGCCTCGAAGCGGTGGTCGCCGCGAGGCGCGCCGGTCTCCTACCGTAAGCACGGCTCCCCACCACCCCGGGTGCCGCTGCGGCTCCCCCCGGGTGGTGTACGGCTCCCCGCCGCGGGGGTTCCTCACCGCCCCCGGGTGCCGGTGCGCTCTGGCTGGTCGCGCGGTTCCCCGCGCCCCTGAGTACGTGCGGCTGCTCCGCAGCGCACAGCTCGCCGACGACGGCGAGCAACCCAAATCAGGGGCGCGAGGAACTGCGCGACAAGCCACCACGCACCCGCAAACAAACAACGCACCACAAGGGCCACCCACCCAGGGGCGCGGGGAACTGCGCGACCAGCAGGCCACCGGCCCGCGGACGGGACGGGGCAGCCACCCCGCAGGGGCCCGCGCGGCCGGACACCCGAAACTCCGGGGACGGGGCACCCTCGGGCGGCTTACGCTCACGCGGAACCCCCCTCCCGTTGAAAGGAGTTACCGTGTCGGTCGACCGTCTGCTCGGCTTCGCCGGAATATCGCTGGTGCTGGTGCTGATCCCGGGCCCCAGCGTGCTCTTCGTCCTGGGCCGGGCGCTGGCGCACGGCCGCCGGACCGCGTTGGGCAGCGTCCTGGGGAACGCGATCGGCGCGTATCTGCTGGCGGCAGCCGTCTCCCTGGGCCTCGGCGAGGTGATGGCCACCTCGGCCGCGGTGTTCACGACAGTGAAACTCGTGGGCGCGGTCTACCTGGTCTTCCTGGGCGTGAAGGCATGGCGCCACCGCGCGGACCTGTCAACGGCGACCGCCGTACCGGGAGCGGAGGAAGCCGCACAGACCGGAACCGCGCGGACCGGGCCCGCGCGGACCGATGCCGCAGCGGCGCCGCGTACCCGTAGCGACGCCCGCACCCTGTGGGAAGGCTTCGTCGTGGGCGTGACCAACCCGAAGACCTGCATCTTCTTCGCCGCCGTGCTCCCCCAGTTCGTGGACCGGAACGCGGGCGGGGTGCACCAGCAGATGCTGCTGCTCGGCCTGGTCTTCACCGTGATCGCCCTGGTCTGCGACAGCGTGTGGGCGCTGACCGCGTCGGCGGCCCGCACCTGGTTCGCCCGCTCGCCGCGCCGGATGGCGGCCATCGGCGGCACCGGCGGCCTCGCGATGATCGGACTGGGCGTGGCGGTCGCGGTGACCGGCCGCGCGGACACGTAGGCACCGCGTCGAGCACCTCCTGGGGAAGAGGGGGGCGCACTCCTGGGGCACACAGCGCGCTGACAGGCTGATGGAAGGACGCCCCCGGGCCGCACCCGGGTTGAGCCGCTGACCTGTGAGCAGTCGCACATCGCCGAGGACAGCGAAACGTTTGCGTTTCGATATGACGAGTCGTACGGTCGATCCATACGACAGAGTACGAAACGGTTTCGTTCTTCCCAGCGGTTCGCCGCCCGTCCCACTTCCAGGAGTCACGAATATGTCGACTCAGTCCGCGTCCGACGTGAACGTCGGCGATTCGGCACCGGCCGGCCCGGTCGCGCTGGACAAGCAGGCCCCTGAGGAGCATCCCTCCCACCGCTGGTGGGTGCTCGCGGTGATCGCCATCGCCCAGCTCATGGTCGTGCTCGACGCCACCGTGGTGAACATCGCACTCCCCTCCGCTCAGCACGCGCTCGGCTTCAGCGACGGCAACCGGCAGTGGATCGTCACCGCCTACTCGCTCGCGTTCGGCAGCCTGCTGCTGCTCGGCGGGCGGCTCGCCGACCTGGTCGGCCGCAAGGTGGTCTTCCTGATCGGCGTCGTCGGCTTCGCCGTCGCCTCCGCAGTGGCCGGCGCCGCCCCGAACTTCGCGGTGCTCGTCAGCGGCCGCGCCCTGCAGGGCCTGTTCGGCGCCATGCTCGCGCCGGCCGCGCTGTCCCTGCTGAACACCACGTTCACCGACGCCAAGGAACGCGCCAAGGCGTTCGGCATCTACGGCGCCATCGCCGGCGCCGGCGGCGGCATCGGCCTGCTGCTCGGCGGCGTGCTCACCGAGCACCTGAGCTGGCGCTGGACCCTGTACGTCAACCTGATCTTCGCCGTCATCGCCTTCGTCGGCGGCATGGCGTTCCTCCGCAAGGGCGCCCCGGCGGTCCGGCCCCGGCTGGACGTCCCCGGCACCATCCTGGTCACCACCGGTCTGTTCAGCGTCGTCTACGGCTTCTCGAACGCCGACAGCCACGACTGGGGCTCCCCGCTGACCTGGGGCTTCCTGCTGCTGGGCGTGGTACTGGTGGCCGCGTTCGGCTGGTGGCAGGGCCGCACCGCGCACCCGCTGCTGCCGCTGCGTGTCCTGCTCGACCGCAACCGCGGCGCGTCGTTCGCGATCCTCGGGATCTCCGGCATCGGCATGTTCGGTGTCTTCCTGTTCCTGACCTACTACCTCCAGCTGTCGCTGCTCTACAACCCGGTGAAGACCGGCCTGGCCTTCCTGCCGATGATCGCGTCGCTGATGGTCTCCGCGCAGCTCGCGACGAACAACCTGCTGCCGAGGTTCGGCCCCCGGCCGATCGTGCCGGTGGGCATGGGCATGGCCGCCGTCGGCATGGCCTGGCTGACCACGCTCGACCTGAACAGCACCTACGCGGCGAACGTGCTGCCGCCGCTGATCGTGATCGGCCTGGGCCTCGGCCTGGTGATGCCGACCGTGATGAGCGTGGCCACCGCGGGTGTGCGGGCCGACGACGCGGGTGTCGCGTCCGCGGCCGTCAACACCATGCAGCAGGTCGGCGGTTCGATCGGGACCGCGCTGCTGAACACGCTGGCCGCGAGCGCCGCGACGAGCTACATCACCCACCACGCGACCTCCAACCCGCCGAGCAAGCTGGTGGCCGCACACGCCCAACTGCACAGCTACTCCACCGCCTACTGGTGGTCCGCCGCGTTCTTCGCGGTCGGCACCGTGATCGCGGCGCTGATGTTCCGCAGCGGACGCCCGGAGCTGGCGCCCGAGGGCGAGCCGAAAGCCGTGCACATGTAGGTCCGGCTCGGTCGGAGCCGCGCGGGTAAGGGGCACGCACCCAGATACACGCCCCTTACCCGCAAGCATCGAGCCGCATCTTCCGGGGCGTCCGGAACGTCCGGCAGCACCATCTGATCACCACCGTCCGATCAGCACCTCCGACTCCCCGACGCGAACCGAGCGGAACGCGGCCGGGGCCCCAGGGGGCTGGTCACCGGGTCATCGTGGGGACGGGACACCCGGTCACCAAGCCCTCTGGACACCACCACCGCCCCGTCGGCGCGCCGCCCCCGTGCGCGCCGACGGGGCGGTGGCGTGTGCGGGCCGCCCGAAGGGCGGTTCCTCGGCGACCCTGACGAGACACCTCAACCGGCGCCGTTCCGCGCACGGACGCCACGAGAACGCCTTCGCCGACACGGATACGGCCCCGCCCCGGCCTCGCGGGGAGGCGTGGGACAGGGCCGGGTGAGCGATCCCGACGGCTCGGCGCGGAGCAGGCGCCCGCCACATCCGGGTCCGGGGCCGCCACGTACGGGGTGCGACGGCACCACGCGGCCCGGGGGACCACTCGGCCGCACTCCCGGGCGGGCCGTGCCCACGGTGCGACCATTCCACTTACGAGTCTTCACTCGTAACGGCGTTAGCGTAGGAGCGCGCCCCACCGCTGTCAATCACCTTTCGGACCATGCCTGTTGGGCCCGGCGCGTTACGCTGGCAGGGCCGCCGTGACCCGCGCGGCGGTCGGCCGGTCCGTCCCCGGGACAGCTCCCGGGCCGGCGGGCACGGACGACCGGCCGCGGTCCGCACCCGGGAGATGTGAATGCCGCGCACACCACCGGACGCCCAGGCCGCCACCACGGCAGCCGGCCGCTCCACCGCCGCCGACAGCACAGCCGGCACCGCGCCGAAGAGACGGCTGGCCCGCGGCGAGAAGCGCATCGCCCAGCTCCTGGACGCCGCGGCCGAGGAGTTCGCCGAGGTCGGCTACGAGTCCGCGACGACCAACAGCATCGCCGCCCGCGCCGGCGCCTCCCCCGGCACCCTCTACCAGTTCTTCCCCAACAAGGAGGCGATGGCGCGGGCCCTCGCGGAGCGCTGCGCCGCCCAACTCCGCGCCGTCTTCGGCTTCCTGCGGGACCCTGCGCTCGGCGGGATGCCGATCGGCGAGCTGGTGGACCGGATGGTCGACCCGATGCTCGCGTTCAGCCAGGCGAGCCCCGCCTTCCGGCCCCTCTTCGCCGGAACCGCGCCCCCGGCCAGGAGCGTCGCCTCCCTCAACACGGGCGCGCAGCAGGTCATGGAGGCGGCGGTCGCGGCCGCCGCGCCCCACCTCACCCCCGCCAACCGGCAGCGCTCCGCCACGGTCGTGGTGCACATCGCCAAGGCCATCCTGCCGGCGCTCGAAGGCGCGACCGCGTGCGAACAGGCCAGGCTGGCGCAGGAGTTCAAGACGGTGCTGCACGGATACCTGACCGGTCTCGCGGCGGTGTCGGAGACCCGCGCCTGACGCCGTCCGGACCGTTCCTCCGCCCCCGGGCCCGCCCCGAGGGGCTGCCGGGCCGTACATCGGGCAGTGACGTTCAGCACGTCCGGGCCGGCCGCCGGATCGGCGCGGGCTTCACTCGTTCGGGCGGCAGCGGCGGATCGGGTGTCCGGCGGGCGGCGGCCGTCCGGGGCGCCTGGCCTGGTCATGGGCCGTGGGCCAATCCGGCCGGCGGTACGGCCAGGACGGCCGCCGGCCCCGCCGCGGGGCGGTGCGGGATGCCAGGACCGGCGCGGACGAGGTGACGGCGGCGGGTTACCGTAAGGACATGCACGTGAGCCAGCACCAGCCGTCCGTCGCCGGTGTCGCCGATGAGTCCGACGGGGCGGCCGGCCGAGCGCTCTACGTTCCGGTGCGGCGCGGGCCCGCCGGCGACATCGTGCGGCTGTGGCGCACGCCCTTCGGCACGCGCACGGCGGTCGCCTTCACCACCGACCGGCGGCTGCGGTCCGTACTCGGGCCGACCCAGCCGTGGATTCGGCTCTCGGAGTCCGCGTTGCGGCGGCTCGCCGAGCCGCTCGGGGCGCGGCACGTGACGATCGACCCGGTGCTCACCGCCCGGCCGCCGGCCTCCTGGGGCGCGCCCGAGGCCCCCGCCCCGGCCCCCACCCGCAGCACCGAGCCGCGCGCCGCGCGCCCGTCCCGCGGCGCCCTCCCCGTTCCCCCCGCCTGACCGTTCCCGCGCCCACCTCCCGCTATCCCGGCGGCCCGGTGTACCGCCACGCGGTCGCCGAGTGGGACAGGGTCAGCCGCGAGACGATCCGGTAGCGGTCGCCGCGGTAGACGGAGTGGACGTACTCGACGGGGCGCCCCGTCTCGTCGTGGGTGAGGCGTTCGAAGAGCAGCGCGGGCGAGAGCACCGGCACGCCGATCAGACTCGCCTCCTCCTCGTTGGTGACCGTGGGCTCGATGGACTGGACCGCCTCGTGCACCCGCACCCCGTGCTGGTCGCGCAGCGTGTCGTAGAAGTCGCCGGACTCCATGTCGGCGGGGGCCAGCCCGGGCACGAGGGCGGCCGGGACATGCAGGTACTCGATGGCCATCGGCTCCCCGTCCACCAGCCGGAGCCGGGCGATGTAGACGACGTCGGCGGCGGGTGACAGGTGGAGCTTGCGACCGACGCGGGCGCCGGCCCGCACGGTGGCGAACTCCAGCACCCGGCTGGTCCAGGTGCCGGACGCCTGCGGCAGGCGCAACACGTCGTGGTCCTGGGCGAGTTCCTGGGTGATCTTCGCGCGGGCGACGAACATGCCCCGGCCGTGCTCGCGCAGCAGCAGCCCGTTGGTGACGAGTTCGTCGACGGCCGAGCGCAACGTCGGCCGGGACACGCCGAGTTGGTCGCACAGCGTGCGTTCGGAGGGGATCGGGTCGCCGGGGGCGCGGGACTCGACGAGTTCCATGAGGTAGTCACGGACACGTTCGCGTTTCAGCGCCAGGCGCGGCGGCTCGCTGGCCATGTGCGGTGCCCTTTCCCCGAAGTACTTGTCAAGGGGAGGTTATCCAGATGTTGACCAGTACGCCAGTGCGGTCGGGCCCGGAGGTATCGCGCGAGGAGGGCGAGAACACCTGATCTTCGGCCGTATACGAGCCCTCTTACGGCTTTCTCGCGACCTCTTGACGTCACCAGTGGCCTATGCCACCTTCTCCGTCAACACCAGACCAGTTGACCAGTGGTAAGTTCCACCGCTTCCTCTGAGGTGACTACTCCGTGAGATCCAGACTGCTTTCCGGCGCCGCGGCGCTCCTCATCAGCATCAGTGGCCTCACCGGTCTCACCGCGTGCGGCTCCTCCTCCGGTTCCGGCTCCGGCGACGACGCCGGACCGGCCCGGCTCACCGTGTGGATCATGCGCGACAGCGTGGCCGCCCCGGTGCTCAAGGCGTTCACCGCGGACTTCGAGAAGGCCCACCCCGGCACCACCCTCGACATCCAGATCCAGGAGTGGGACGGCATCGGCGCCAAGATCGTCAGCGCGCTGGCCGGCAACGACGCCCCCGACGTCATCGAGGTGGGCAACACCCAGGTCGCCCAGTACGCGGCCAGCGGCGGCGTGGACGACCTCACCGGCAAGGTCGCCGACCTGCACGGCTCGGACTGGATACCCGGCCTCGCCGAGCCCGGGAAGATCGACGGCAAGCAGTACGGCATCCCGTGGTACGCCGCCAACCGCGTGGTCATCTACAACAAGGACCTCTTCGCCAAGGCCGGCATCACGGCGCCGCCGAAGACCCGCGCCGAGTGGATCACCGACACCACGAAGCTCGACACCGGCGGAAACCAGGGCATCTACCTGCCGGGGCAGTCCTGGTACACGTACGCCGGCTTCCTGTGGGACGAGGGCGGCGACCTCGCCACCAAGAGCGGCGGGACCTGGAGCGGCGGTCTGGACACCCCGCAGGCGCGGGCCGCGACGGCCTTCTACCGGCAGCTCCAGGCGCTCGGTCAGGGCCCGAAGGACTCCGACGAGGCCAAGCCGCTCCAGGCGAACGCCTTCGCCAAGGGCGACGTCGCGCAGATCATCTCCACCCCCGGCGGCGCCGCCGCCATCACGGAGGCCGACCCCGCGCTCAAGGGGAAGCTCGGCTTCTTCCCGATCCCCGGCAAGACCGCCGACCGGCCCGGCGCGGTCTTCACCGGCGGCTCCGACCTGGTCATCCCGCAGGCGTCCCGGCACCAGGCGATGGCCTACCAGGTGGTCAAGGCGCTGGCGGGCACCACGTGGCAGACGCGGATCGCCAAGGCCATGAGCTACGTCCCCAACCGCACCTCGCTGGCGGGGGTGTTGAAGGGCGACCCGGGCGCCTCCGCGATGGCGGCCGGCGCGGCCGACGGGCACGCCACTCCCAACTCCCCCAACTGGGCGGCGGTCGAGGCGGACAACCCGATCAAGCAGTACCTCACCCAGGTGCTCACCGGCGCCGACCCGGCGAAGGCGGGCAGGACCGCGTCGGAGGCCATCACCAAGGCACTCAACACCTCGTCCTGACCGACCGCCCCGGATCACTCAGGAGACCGCCGTGCTCACCGCACCCACCGCCGCCGGGCAGGACTCGGCCGACCCGCGAGGCGGCCCCGGCGGCACGCCGTCCGGCCGCCCGGGCCGCCGCGGCCGCTTCGCCCGCCACCCGTCGGGGAAGACCCCCGGGAACCCCCGCCGACCGCGCTCGGGGCCGCGCCGCGTGCTCGCCGCCCTGTGGCCCTACCTCCTGGTCTCCCCCACCGTGGTGGGCGCGGCCTTCCTGCTGGTCTACCCGGTGGTCCGCAACACCGTGATGTCCTTCCAGCACTACCGGCTGGCCGAACTCATCAACGGCGGGGCCTCGTTCGTCGGCGTGGCCAACTACCGCGAGGCGCTGACCGATCCGGAGTTCTGGACGGTGGTGCGCCGCACCGTGTGGTGGACGGCGCTCAACGTCGTGCTGATCATGCTGATCGGGACGCTGGTCGCGCTGCTGCTGGTCCGGCTCGGCCGACGGCTGCGGCTGCCGGTGATGAGCTCGCTGGTGCTGGCCTGGGCCACCCCGGTGATCGCCGCCACCACGGTCTTCCAGTGGCTCTTCCAGTCCCGGTTCGGAGTGGTCAACTGGGCACTGGTAAAGCTGGGTTTCACCTCCTACCGCGACTACACCTGGTTCGCGCACGGCGGCGCCACCTTCGCGATCCTGGTCACCCTGGTGGTGTGGCAGTCGGTGCCGTTCGCCGCGCTGACCCTCTACGGCGGACTGACCACGATCCCGGCCGAGTTGTACGAATCGGCGCGGATCGACGGCGCCGGGCCCTGGCAGACCTTCCGGTTGGTCACCGTCCCGATGCTGCGGCCGCTGTTCGCCCTGGTCACCTCGCTCGAAGTGATCTGGTGCTTCAAGTGCTTCACCCAGATCTGGGTGATCGGCCAGGGCGGCCCGGACGGCGCCACCACCACCCTGCCGGTGTACGCGTTCCAGATCGCGCAGTCCTTCCACAAGTACGACCTCGGGTCGGCGGTCTCCACGCTGACCGTGCTGATCCTGCTCGCCGCGCTGGTGTTCAACCTGCGCCGGATGTTCCGCCAGGAAGGAAAGGAGGGCACCGCATGACCGCCGTCCGCCGCGGGCTGCGCCGGCTGCCGCTCAACGCCGCCGCCCTGCTGGTCCTGGTGCTGTCCGCGTTCCCCGTCTACTGGATGGCGGTCACCGCGTTCGAGCCGACCGCCGACATCGAGGGCGCCGACCCGACGTTTCTCCCGCTGCACCCCACCCTCGCGCACTTCCGCACCGCGGTACGCGCCGACGGCTTCGCCGGATACTGGCGCAACAGCCTCGTCGTCACGCTCGGCGCGGTGCTGATGGCACTGGTGGTGGCGCTGCTCGCGGCCTTCGCGGTGGCGCGGATGCGCTGGCGCGGCCGGCGGGCGTTCCTGCTGCTGGTGTTCACCGCGCAGATGGCGCCCTGGGAGGCGCTGCTGATCCCGATGTACATCATCGCGCGGGACACCGACATGCTCGACCGGCTGTCGATGCTCACCCTCGTCTACTTCATGACGACGCTGCCGTTCACGATCGTGACGCTGCGCGGCTTCCTCGCCGCGATCCCGGCGGAGTTGGAGGAGGCCGCCCAGGTCGACGGCTGCACCCGGCCGCAGGCGTTCCGCCGGGTGACCTTCCCGCTGCTGGCGCCGGGGCTGCTGTCGACGTCCCTGTTCGGATTCATCACCGCCTGGAACGAGTTCGCGTTCGCCAACACGCTGATCATCAAGAACCAGAGCGCCCGCACCCTGCCGGTGTGGCTGTCGTCCTTCAGCAACGTCTTCGGCACCGACTGGGGCGCCACGATGGCCGCGTCGTGCCTGTTCATGCTGCCGGTCCTGGCGGTGTTCCTGCTGCTCCAGAACCGGGTCACCACCGGGATGACCGCCGGAGCCGTCAAGGGCTGACCCGCCCGAAGCCGCACCGCGCGGCCCCCGTACCCCCGCCGCACCGCCGAACACCCCCGCCGCACCGCCTCGCACCGTACGGGCTCCGCCCGCCACCGTCCCGGCCCGCTCCCACCCCCGGAGGCCCCGCCGTGATCATTCCGCACCCCACCCACGCCGTCCGCATCCCCGGCCGCTTCACCTTCGACCCTGCCACCGCCGTACGCGCCGAGGGCGCCGCGCGACCCGCCGCCCGGCTGCTGCGCACCCTGCTGCGGCCCGCCACCGGACTGCCGCTGCGCGACTCGCCGAGCGGGAGCGTGGTGCTCGCCGTCGACCCGCTGCTCGGCGGCCTCGGCACCGAGGGCTACGGCCTGACCGTCGGCCCGGACGCGGTGCTGCTGCGCGCGGCGACCGGCGAGGGGCTGCTCCGCGGCGTGCAGACCATCCGCCAACTCCTGCCGCCCGAGGCGCTGTCGGAGCGCCCGGTGCCCGGCGTGGCCTGGTGGCTCCCGGGGGTCCAGATCACCGACGTGCCCCGGCACCGTTGGCGCGGCGTCCTGCTCGACGTGGCCCGCCACTACCAGCCCGTCCGCTACCTGCGTCGGTTCGTCGACCTGCTCGCGCTGCACAAGCTGAACGTGCTGCACCTGCACCTCACCGACGACCAGGGCTGGCGGATGCCGGTGCCCGGCTACCCCCTGCTGACCGAGGTCGGCGGGGTACGGTCCCGGTCGATGCGCGGCCGCGCGGGCAGCGGACGGTACGACGACGAGCCGCACGCCGGCGCGTACACCGCCGCGGAACTGCGGGAGTTGGTGACGTACGCGGCCGCGCGCGGGGTCGAGGTGATGCCCGAGATCGAGATGCCCGGGCACGCGCGGGCCGCGCTGGCGGCCTACCCCGAGTTGGGCAACGTGCCCGGGCGGGCGCTGGACGTGTGGACCGAATGGGGCGTGTCCGACGCCGTGTTCGGGGTGCACGACGAGGTGCTGGACTTCTGCCGGAGCGTGCTCGGCGCGGTGCTGGACGTCTTCCCGTCGCGTTACGTGCACATCGGCGGCGACGAGTGCCCGGTCGCGGAGTGGGCCGAAAGTCCGCGGGCGCGGGCCAGGGCCGCCGAGGCGGGGCTGACCGGCACCGCCGCGCTGCACAGCTGGTTCCTCGGCCGGATCGGCGAGTTCCTGCTGGCGGCGGGGCGGCGGCCGGTGTGCTGGGCCGACGGTTCCGGGGCCGCGGGCGCTCTGCCGCCGGAGTTCACCGTCATGCCGTGGCGGGACGCCGGCCACGGCCTCGCCGCCGCGCTGGCCGGCCAGGACGTCGTCATGGCGCCGCACCGCGCCACCTACCTGGACTACCCGCAGGCCGACGGGCCCGGCGAGCCGCTCGGCCAGGCCGGCGCGGTGGTGGACCTGCGCGCCGTGCACGCCAACGACCCGGTGCCCGCCGACTGGCCGCCCGAGGCCGCCGCCCATGTGCTCGGCACCCAGGCGCAGTTGTGGACCGAGTTCGCGCAGACGCCCGCCGACATCGAGTACCTCGCCTTCCCCCGGCTGTGCGCGCTCGCCGACCGGGCCTGGAACCCGGCCGCCGACTGGGCCACCGACTTCCTCCCCGCGGTACGCGGGCACCAGGCGCGGCTGGCCGCGCTCGGCGTACGCCACCGCCCCCTCGACCGCCCCCGGACCGCGACGGCCTGACAGCGCCGCACCGTGTCCGGCGGCTCATCCGCGCACCTCCCCCCCACCCGGGGATCACCCCCCACCACCGGAAAGGGACCACCGTGTCAGGAAGAAAGCGTCCGCTCCGCCTCCCCCTTCGGCTCCGCGCCGCGCTCGCCGTGTGCTCGGCCGCCGGCCTGGCCTGCGCCGCGCTCACCGCGCTGCCCGCCTCCGCCGCGCAGGACACGCTCACCGCCCAGTACCGTACGAGCGCGAGCGGGGCCACCGCCGACCAGGCGGAACCGTGGCTGGAGGTCACCGACAACGGGTCCGCGTCGGTACCGCTCAGCCAGGTCACGCTGCGGTACTACTTCAGCTCCGACAGCCCGACCGCGTCCTACCGCTTCGCCTGCTCCTGGGCGGTGAAGGGCTGCGCGAACGTCACCGGGACCTTCGGCACCCTCGCCCACCCCACCGCGACCGCCGACCGCTACCTGGAGATCGGCTTCACCGCGGGCGCGGGCTCCCTCGCGCCCGGCCAGTCCACCGGCGACCTCCAACTGCGCTTCTACCGCTCGGACTGGCAGCCCCTCACCCAGTCCGACGACTACTCCTTCGACGGCGCGCAGACCTCGTACGCGAACGCCCCGAAGGTCACCGTGCAGCAGGACGGCGCCCTGGTCTGGGGCACCGCGCCCGACGGCAACGACCCCACGCCCCCGACCTCGCCGCCCACCTCCCCGCCCGGTGGCGGCGGCACGCCTGACGGCCCCACGCTCTTCGACGACTTCAGCTACCCGAGCAGCTCCGACCCGGCCGTCCAGCAGCACGGCTGGACCGTGAAGTCCGGGCAGGGCGGTCCCGGCGTGGCCGGGGCCACCTGGTCGCCGGCCGACCTGACCTTCGTGCCCGACAGCTCCGGCGGCGCCGGCAACACGGTGATGGACCTGAAGCTGACCACCGACGGCACGGCGGCCGGCACCCGCGAGACCGAGATCCAGACCACCGCGCAGAAGTTCAGGAACGGCACCTACGCGGCCCGGGTGAAGTTCGACGACACGCCCACCGGCGGTCCGGACGGCGACCACGTCAACCAGACCTTCTTCAACTTCACCCCGCTCAAGGCGCCGATGGACCCGGACTACAGCGAGCAGGACTTCGAGTACCTGCCCAACGGCGGCTGGGGCGAGACGCAGAACATCATGTACGAGACGTCCTGGGAGACGTACAACCCCGACCCCTGGAACGCGGTGAACACGCACGGCCAGCAGTACGCCGGTTACGACGGCTGGCACGACCTGCAGATCACCATCGACGACACGTACATCACCTACTTCATCGACGGCCAGGTCGTGGCCCAGCACGGCGAGCCGTATCTGCCCGAGGGCGGCCAGTTCATCGACTTCAACCACTGGCTGATCGACCTCGCCGGGCAGACCGGCTCCACGCCGCGCTCCTACGACGAGCAGGTGGACTACCTGTACTTCGTCAAGGACCAGGTGCTCACCCCGGCCCAGGTGCAGTCCGCGGTGGCGGGCCTGCGCGGGGACGGCACCGCGTTCGAGGACACGGTCCCCGCGAGCTGAGCCGGAAACGGCGGTTCCCCGCGCCCCGACCTTCGAAGGGGGGCGCGGGGAACCGCCGTGAGCCGCCGGTATCCGCTAGGAGCAGGTCAGGGTCGGCGCCCCCCAGTCGCCGTGGTCGTTGCCGTTCCCGTCGCCGGCGTCGCCGACCTTGAGGTCGACCACCTGGGCGCCGGTGACGTCGACGTCGATCGGCACGGCCGCCTGCTTGCCGCGGAGGGTCTGGGTGGTGACCAGCGTCTTGCCGTCGGCGATCACCGAGAAGGTGACGGTGCCCCCGCCGCCGGTCTCGTCGTCGACCCCGACCTGCGCGGTGAGGCGGGTGCACTGGCCGGCGAGGTAGAGCTGCACGTCGCTCACCGCGTTCGTGCCCAGACCCTTGGCGTAGCCGACGCCGTCGATGCTGATCGGCCGGCCGTCGCCGGCCGCCTGCTCACCGACGCTGCTGTCGCGCTCCACCGGGCCCCAGCCGTTGGTGGACGACAGGAACGGCAGGTCGCTGACGGCGTTCTGCCCGGCCGGCGGGACCGGCGGGACCGACTCGATGACCCGTTCGTCGGAGCTGGTGGCCTTGCGGCCGCGCTGGACGTAGTGCGTCGTGGTGGCGAGCACCGCGGCGGAGGCGAGGGTGCCGCTCGGCGGCTGGACCTGCCAGCTGAAGGTGGCCGACTTCCCCGGCTGGAGACGGACCACCGTCCCGGCGCCGGCGGCCTTCGCGGTCCAGCCGTCGGGCAGGGCGAGCGAGGCGGTCAGCGCACTGGCCGCCGGCTGCCCGGCCGGCACCCGCACCGTGGACGTGGCGGTGAACGCCTGCCCGGACTTGGCGGTGTTCGGCACGTCCAGGGAGGTGGTGACCCCGGGCGCGGCGGGCATCGCGTACTTCACCGGGTTGTAGCCGGGGCTGTTGTTCTGCGCCACCTTCAGCGAGGAGGCGTAGCTGCCGTAGTCGGTCAGCGCGACCTTGCCGAGCCCGCCGGTCTTGCCGTCCAGGTTCCACACCGCGATGGCGATGGAGTTGTGGCCGTCGGGGTTCAGGATGCCGTTCGGCACCGGGAAGGTGTGCTGCGGGCCGAGGTAGTTGACGTAGTTGCCGACCTGCCAGCCGTTCACGAAGATCTCGGCGCGGTACTTGCGCGACGGGTCGTCGGTGAAGGTCAGGCCGAGTGACGTGTCCTGGCCGTGCGGCAGGTTCAGCTTGGCGTCGGTGCGGTACCACGAGACGCCGGGCCGGGTGTCGGTGGCCGGCAGGGTGGTGTTCGCCCACTTCGCGTCCGGGTAGCCCGGCAGCGACCAGCCGGCCCGCTCGCCGTAGAGTCCGCCGGTCGACAGGGTGCCGCGGACCGGGTCGATCAGGTCCTCGCCGCCCCGCACGCCCTGCAGCCGCCAGGTGACGGGGGTGAGCGGTGCGCCGATCAGGGAGGCGCTGGTCAGGCCGCGCGCGCTCTTGTTGCCGTTGGAGGAGTTGTAGTCCTCCTCGTGGCCCATGTTCACCGTCAGGACGGAGATGACGTTGTCGCCGGTCGGCTTCACTGCGCCGTCCGGGAAGGTGAAGTCGGCGCTGCCGGTGGTCGAGCTGCCGAGGAAGGTGCCGTTGAGCCAGGCGGAGAAGGCCTGCGCTCCGCCGCCGGAGTCCGAGACCAGGTGGATGCCCGTCTCACCGTCGCCGGCCCGGAAGCGCCCGCGGTACCAGGTGTTGCCGGTGTGGAAGCCGTAGTCGTCGGCGTAGAGCACCGGCAGCGAGTTGACGCCGGAGGAGCTGTTGGTGGTCGACTTGTCGGCCGTCTGCCAGCTGGAGTCGTCGAAGCCGGGGGCCGACTCCGGGGACTCCTCGGCGTGCTTCCAGTTCGTCAGCGCCGGGAGCTTCACCGGGGCGGCGACGGGGATCTGCCCGGTACGGCCCGCGGAGCCGGAGCCCGCGGCGGTGTGGCCGTCGAGCGCGCGGCCGTTCCAGGTGACGTGGTCGGCCGAGGTGAACACCTCGATGTCCTTGTCGTCACCGTTGTCGCCGGTCAGCGCCACCGTACGGCCGCCGTCCAGGCTGGTCGCCGTCCGCAGCAGGTGGCTGCCGCGCACCAGGACCGGTCCGGTCGCGGTGTCCTGCCGCCAGAAGGTCTCCGCGGTCGGCTTGTCGCCGACCAGCAGCAGGCTCGGGCGGGACCCGCCACCGCTGATGCTGATCCGGATCAGGCCCTTGTGCGTGTAGTTCAGCCGCAGGTCGCCGGTGGCCGCGTCCCAGGTCGTGGCGACCTGGCCGCCGGTGCTGGTCACGGTCGGCTTCGAGGTGTACCGCAGCACGGTCTCGCCGTCGCTGCCCGCGTCCCCGTACAGCACGGAGACGTCCCGGCCGGCGATGGTCGCGGTGGTCATGATCTCGGAGGTGGAGTACTGGAGTTGGGAGTCGCCGAGCTTGTCGTTCGCCACGATGATGTGCGAGTCGCGGCCGTCGAGCGTGATCGCGGTGCCCGGCTGCTGCGGCACGACGGGGTACGTCGGCAGGACGTCCGCGGCGGTCGGCACGTCGATGGCGTCGATGGAGACGAAGTTGTCCGTGGAGCCCGTGGCGTGGGTGCCGTCCACGACGATCTTCAGGGTGTGCGCGCCGGCGGTCAGGCCGGTCTTCTGGAAGACCACCGCCTGGTTCTCGCTGCCGGAGTCGTCCACCGTGGCGACCTTGGTGCCGTCGAGGTAGACGTCGGCGTAGCCGTGGTTGTTGGTCTTCGGCCCGATCCAGCGGACCGCGGTCCCGTCGAAGGGGACGGTGACCGAGTCACCGGTGGTGTTGGAGAACGACTCGGTGTCCTTGTAGTCACCGGTGGTGTAGCTCTGGCCCGACACGTGCGACCAGCTGCCGGAGTACTGCAGCGCGGAGTCGGGGTCGTCCCGGGTGTAGCTGGTGTCGGCGACCGGCTGCGCGTTGAAATCCAGCGCGATGTGGGTCTTGTCGGTGGCCGTGGAGGTGGAGTTCCCGTGCCGCAGCACGTGGAACTGCGTCTTCGTGTCGGGGTTCATCCGGGCGGTGTCGACCACGGCGGTGTCGTCCGGCGGCGACGCCTTGATCGGGTCGGTCTTGGTCAGCGGGGCCACCGACTGGGTGAAGTACCCGATCAGCTTGTCCTCGTCGTACTTCGGGTCGAGCTGGCGGGTCTCGCGGATCGCGGCGCCGTAGTCGTACGAGGTGTAGTTCTCCGGCTCGCCGAGCCAGCCCCAGTTGGTGCCGCCGTAGGTCATGTAGAAGCTCTGGGCGGTCGCGCCGACAGCGATGTTCTGCTTGTAGAAGACGTCGGCGAACTGGTCGTTGATCAGCTGGGCGCACTTGTCGTAGCCGGGGCCGCCCCAGGGGTCGAAGGCGCCGCCCTGGAACTCCGGGGTGTACAGCGGCTTTCCGGCCGGGTGGTCGTAGCTGAGGTCGGGGACGCCGTTCCACTGCGTGGGGTTGGAGCAGTTGAAGCCCTGCGGGTAGGAGTCGGGGCCGTCCACGTCCAGTGCGCCGTCACCGGAGTTGAAGGTGCCGTTGTTGTTGCCGGTGAGCGGCACGGTGATGCCGTCGGCGCGGGCCTTGTCCTCCAGGTGCTTCATGTAGGCGCGGGCCGACGCGGAGCCGTTGTAGTACTCGTTCTCGACCTGGTACGCGATCACCGTGCCGGTGCCGTTGGTCAGCTGGTGCCGGGCGATGATGCGGTCGATCTGGGTCAGCCACTCGTCGGAGTACTTCAGGAACTGCGGGTCGTCGGTGCGGTTCTTCTCCTCCTTGGTGGTCAGCCACCCGGGCAGACCACCGCCGTCGACCTCCGCGTTGATGTACGGCGCCGGGCGGGCGATCACGTACAGGCCGGCCTCCTGGGCCATGTCGAGCAGCTTGTCGACGTCACGTACCCCGGTGAAGTCGTACACGCCCTGCTTCGGCGAGTGGTAGCCCCAGTCGAAGTACAGGGAGGTGGAGTTGAACCCGGCGGCCTTCATCTTCTGGAAGATGTCCAGCCACAGGTCCGGGCTCGGCAGCCGGAAGTAGTGGAACTCGCCCGACCACAGGTACGTGCGCTTGCCGTCGACGAGGAAGGAGTAGCCGTCGAAGGTCACGGTGTGGGGCTTCGAACCGGCGTGTCCCTTGGCCGCGTTGTCCGTCGTGGCCGCGTCCGCCGACGTCGCGGCCGCGGTGTGCGCGGCGCCTGCCGCCATGGCGGGTGCGGTGGTGCCCGCGGACAGGGCGATCGCCATCGCCGCGGCAAGACCCGCCCACCAGCGCCCTCGGCGCCGCTCGGATCTGCCGGACACGCCACCGGTCGGATGACTTCGCACTGCGACCTCCACGTTCCCCGAAGGGCCAACTCCCAACAGAATCAATCGAAGTCGAACAATAGGAGCGGGTGCGGGGCCGCACAATAGATCGGACACAGGAAGCTGTGCGACGACCTGTTCGTTTCCGTGTGTTTGTGTTCCCCACAAGTGGGGGTGCCCGCGCCCGCCACGGAAGAGCCGCACAGACTCAGGGGCGCGGGGAACTGCGCGACCAGCAGGCCACCGGGCTGAGGCCGGTACGCGACCTCCGCCGTCGCGGCGCTCACGGCCCCCGGTCAACCCGTGCGCGGATTTTCGTTATCGGCCCGCCCGGGGCACCGTCTCCTGTTGTGTAGGCGCAGCCACTTGCGACGAGGGAACGGCGGAGCGAATGCGTGCAGGCGACCGGAGCGGCCCCGACCCGGAGATGGTGACCGCGGCGCGGGCGGGCGACGAGCAGGCGCTCGACCTGCTCGTCGCGCAGTGCCTGCCGCTGGTCTACAACATCGTCGGGCGGGCCCTGGACGGCCACGACGACGTGGACGACGTGGTGCAGGAGACCCTCCTGCGAGTGGTCCGCGGCCTCGCCGACCTGCGCGACCCGGCCGCCTTCCGGTCCTGGCTGGTGGCGATCGCGGTCCGCCAGGTCCGCGACCGCGAGCAGGCGCGGAAGGCGTCCTGGCACCATCAGACCGGCCTGGACGCGGCCGAGTTGATACCGGACCCTGCCTCGGACTTCGCGTCGGTGACCATCCTGCGGCTGGGCCTGACCGACCAGCGCCGGGAGATCGCCGAGGCGACCCGCTGGCTGGACCACCACGACCGCACGCTGCTGGCGCTGTGGTGGCTGGAGGAGACCGGCGACATCGGCCGGTCCGAACTGGCCGACGCGCTCGGGCTGTCCCGGCAGCACGCGGCGGTGAAGGTCCAGCGCATGAAGGAGCAGTTGGAGACCTCGCGGACCGTGGTACGCGCGCTCGGCGCGGCCGAAAGCTGCCCGGACCTGGCCGAGTTGACCGCCGGCTGGGACGGGGTGCCCAGCCCGCTGTGGCGCAAGCGGTTCGCCCGGCACGTCCGCGGATGCGACGCGTGCGGGCGGCTCGGCAAGGTGCTGTTGCCGATGGAACGGCTGCTCAGCGGGCTGCCGCTGCTGCCCGTACCGATCTCGCTGGCCGCGCCGCACCCTGGGCCGCCGCCCGCCCCCGGGCATCTGCCGTCCGCCGCGCACCACCCGGCCCCGCCCACTCACGCGCCAACGCCCGCACCTACGCCCTCCTCTGCGCCCGCGCCCGCGGGCCACTCCCCCATGCCCCCCACACCCCCCACCCAGCGCACCGCTCCGCATTCCCACCCCCCACAGCGGAGCGGTGCGCACCGGGGAGTCCACCGGCTTCGGCCGCGGCTGCTGCACGGGCCGTTCGCCGGGCCCGCCGCCGCGGTGAGCGCGGTCGCGGCCGTGGCGGCGGGCGCGCTGCTGGCGGTGCACCTCGCCGCCGATCCGTCCGCGCCCGCCGCCGACGCCGCGCCGTCCGCCCCGCCCAGGGCGACGGCCCCCGCTGCCGCATCCACCACCCCTGCGCCGACGACGCCCTCGAAATCGCCCTCGACCGTCACGCCCACGACCCGCAAGCCGACCCCGAAGGCGACCACGCCCACGCCGGTCAAGGCCCCGCCGCCGCCCGCCGCACCGGCGACGTCCACCCGTAAGGGCGTCGGCGTGTGGACGTTCGACGGCGTGAACACCGCGCTCCGGCAGTCCGGCGCGAGCTGGTACTACACCTGGTCCACCACCCACGCCGGGATCAGCGGCCCCGGCTTCGTACCGATGATCTGGGGTGCGGACAGCGCGAGTTCGGCCGCCCTCGCGCAGGCGAAGGCCGCGGGACCCTACCTGCTGGGCTTCAACGAGCCCGACATGTCGGCGCAGTCGAACATGACGGTCGACCAAGCGCTCACTCTGTGGCCGAAGTTGGAGTCCGCCGGAAAGGTGCTGGGCAGTCCCGCCGTCGCGTACGGCGGGGACACACCCGGCGGCTGGCTCGACCGCTTCATGACCGGCGCGCGGCAGAAGGGCTACCGCGTCGACTTCATCACGCTGCACTGGTACGGCGGCGACTTCACCACGCCCGACGCCGTCGCCCAGCTCAAGTCCTACCTCCAGGCCGTCCACGACCGCTACCACATGCCCATCTGGCTCACCGAGTTCGCGCTCACCGACTTCTCCGGCGGCACCGCCCGCTACCCCACCGACCAGCAGCAGGCCGCCTTCCTCACGGCCGCCGCGACCATGCTCGACGGCCTGCCCTACCTCCAGCGGTACGCCTGGTTCGGCCTCCCCGCGAAGGACGGCGCCCCGAGCACCGGCCTCTTCCACAGCGGCCCCGTGGTCACGGACGAGGGCCGTGCGTTCGAACGAGCCCGCTGACCCGTGAAGTGGTTCACTCACGTGATGCGGCGGGTTCCCGGTGCCACGTCCTTCACGTCGGAACGGGTGTGCCCGGCCCAGTCCTCTTGCGCGTCCACCAGGGCGGGCCGGACTTCCCGGTCGAGCCGGTTCGCCACCCACCGGAACGTCGCGGCGAGCCTTGTCAGGTCCTCCGGGCCCAGGTCGGTGAACCAACTGTCCCCGCACAGGTGCATGTTGACCAGCGGGACGCGGGGCTCGGGTCCTTCGGCGTGCGGGTTGCAGTCGAGCGTGCAGGAGAAGGCTTCCTCGGCGACGGGTCCCGGGGCCGGGCTGGTGGCGCAGTAGACGGGGACCGTGCGTCCCGGAAAGCGCCGGGTGAGATGGATGTCGGCGAGCCGGTCCTCCCATGCGTCGGGGGGCACGTTGTGCTCGCTCGGGTCGTCCCCGGCCCACGGCGGCAGGTGGCCGGTGAGGGTGCGGCCGTCGGTGTCGGTGAGGGTCCACCGCCGGGGCGAGGTGGGGGCGGTGGGTGAGGGGGCGGGTAAGGCCGAGGGGCCGGCCGTAGCGGAAGAGGTCTTACGGGTCTGCATCTCGTTCCTTGTCGATTCTTGTGGTGCGGCCGGGTTCAGGCGGACAGAGCCGATTGCCGTCGCGGCGCGTGCTCGGCCAGCGCGGCGCGGAGGAAAGTCAGCGAGTCCGCCGGCGTGAGGGCGGTGTCGCGCAGCAAGTCGTAGGCCAGGCGCAGCGGTTCGACGTCTTCCGGTTCCTCGACGAGGTGGCCGCTCCAACTGCTCTGCGTGTAGGCGACGGTGTGGCCGTCCTGGAAGAAGATCAGCTCCAGGCAGCTGCGGATGTGGTGCGGGCCGGTGCCGAACGGCACCACGTGCAGCGACACATCGGGCTGCTGGGCGACCTCGATGAGGTGTTCCAGTTGTCCGGTCCAGGTCTGGGGGTCGCGGGCTTTGCGGCGCAGCACGGCTTCGTCGATCAGGGCGCGGTAGTGCACCGGGTTCGGGCCGGTCAGGCGGTCCTGCCGCTTCATCCGTGCCGCGACCTGAGCGCTCAACTCCTTGACGCTGTGCGGGCGGGCGGTGCGCAGCTGTTCCTCGGCGTAGGCGCGGGTCTGAAGCAGATACGGCACCGCGCTCACCGCGTACTCCTGCACGCTCACCGCGTCCGCCTCCAACGGGGCCAACCCGAGGAACGGACGGTCCTTCGCCTCGCGTTTGGCCAGGTGCCACAGCTTCACCAGGAGTTCGCCGGTGCCGTACACCTTGTCCAGCGCGGCGGCCGCTTCCACGGTGCCGAGGCGCTGTCCCCGCTCCAGCCGGTGCAGGTACGACTGCTCGTAAAGGCATTTCGCCCCGAGTTCCATCAGCGTCAGCCCCGCCTGCTGCCGCCGGTAGGCCAGCTCACTGGCGTACAACTCCCGCGCGGACAGCCACTCCCAGTCGATGAGCATCTTGGTGGTGCCCTTCTCGCCACTGGCGCCGCCCATGCGGATGTCCTCTCCACGGTGTCGTTCGTGCTCGCCAAGTCCCCTTGTCCGGACTCGAACCGGACTCATCGGGCCGCCCCGCACCCATGAACGGAAAAAGGGTGCGACACGGCCCGGGCTCTTCCTGACTGAGCTACAAGGGGGAGTTCACGCATCAAGGCCGGACCCGATCAAGGGGATACGTCCACCGCCGATCCCACCCGATCCCTGCTTCCGGGCAGGCCCAGCAGCGCCCCACGGCTGTCGGCGACCCGCAACGCGTCCGACAACGCCGTGCACAAGTGCGCCACCATGCCCTGGAGTTCGCAGTCCGAGGGCGTCGACTCCGCCAGCGTCCGACGGACAAAGCCCAGCAGCTCCCGACCCATCCCGAGCTGCACCGACTCCATCTCGTCGGCCAGCCGCCACAACGCGTCACACTCACCCCACCGGAGATAGCACACACCTCCGTCCGGCCCCGGCCACGGGAGGCGTCGAAGGGTGCCGGATTCGCCGTGCGGTAAAGGGGAGTCAGGGCGCAGAGGTGCGCGGTCTCGGTGCTCAGCCGTCATGAGGACGACGCTAGGACCGATCCGCCGGTTGAAAGGGGACAAACTGTCCCCCTGCACAAGGGAACGCCTACGCCGCCAAGACGCCTACGGAAGCTGCGAGTTCGGCGGCCTCTGCCCGCAGTGGGCGGGGCACGGAGCGCACCAGGTCTGCGGCCAGCGCCCGACCTGACGGCACGTACTTGATCGCGTCGGGCGATGTCTCCACTGCCCGCTGGAGGTAGTGCAGCGCGCCGGCGGGCTCCTTGCGGGCGTGCTCCGATCGGGCGGCGTCCAGGAACAGACGAGAGCGGCGCTCCACTGACGGAATCGACTCGGGGACGGTTTCCGAGACACGGCGGAGCGCGGCGCCGGGAGTGTGCAGGTCGACGCCGATGGTGACCGCGTGAACCGCCACGTTGCCCGTGCCGAACATCGTCCAGGGGTGGGCGTAGTCCGGCATGCGCTGGGCGACCGCGTTCGCCTCGTCCCACCACCGCCAGGCGTCACCGTCGCGCCCCTCCCGCGCGGAGGTGACCGCCGCATGAAGGCACAGCGCTCCGAAGGTCCCGCGCAGGATGTCGGGCCCGTCCTCAAGGCGTGGGCGGAGGGTGGCCGCCGCCTCGGCGACCAGACGCAGTGCCTCTTCCGTGTGGCCGTTCTCCCGGAGGCCGTTGCCCACGATCCATGCGGCGGCAGCCAGAAGTACGGGGTCGTCCGCCTCCTCCGCCGCCATGCGGGCCCGGTCCACGGTCAGCCAGTACAGCTCCGGCTCCGTGGTGTGCGCGGCGAACTGCTGCGCCAGGGCGTAGGCCTCCGCCGTGACCAGGTAGGCGCGTCGGCGTTCCGCCCCCTCGGCTCCTCTGGTGGCGGCGTGGCATGCCGTCAGCAGATCAGGAAGCACTGCCCCTACTTCGGTCCGCTGCCGACGCGAGGAATGCCACGTCGACCACGCCTGCCGCACTCGTCCCGCCAGTTCCTGCACGCTGCTCGCCTCGAACGGGGAGCGACGGAAGATCGACGCATGAACCGCGTCCCTGAGCGCCGGCACCGCCGGGTGCGACAGCTTGCCCCAATGGTCGACGGGAATGGCGACATCGCCACCCGTGAGCGTGGCCACGTCGTCCAGCCGAAGTGCCTGCGCCAGCCGGAAGAGCATCGGCAGCGACCGCAGATCGCGGTCCCCGTTCTCGATCTTCTTCAACCAGTCCGACGACCGCCCGACCAACCCGGCCAGTACCGGACGCGACATTCCTCGCCGCTCACGATGATGGCGGATCAACTCACCGGTCGTCAGTTCTCCGTTGATGGACGGATCAGTCACGATGCGGCTCCCGGAACGAAGTCAAGCCCCCCGCACCAGAGTACGCGCCGCAAGCCCCCCAGCACCGGCCTCGCCACCGCCCACTCCAACGGGCAAACCACCCGAGGCCGCCCTCGGTTCGAGAGTACGGCGCACCCGGGGGCGTCACTCGGACTACGCCCGCTCGAAGCGGACCCCGCGGACCCCGGAGGCACCCTCGTACGCGGCGGCGAGGAGGCGGAGTCCCTCCGCCTCAAGGGTGTCGCGGTCGGGCGCCCGCAGGGGCGCGAACGGGGTGACGACGACCGCCGCGGCACCCTTGGCCCGTTCGAACCGCCAGGTCCCCCCGACGAACCCGTCCACGAGGATCGTGCCGCTGACGATCCCGTTGACGGAGATCACCCGGGACTTGGGCACGTCGCCGAGGATGCGGGTGCGATCGGCGTGCGAGAGCAGGAGGTTGTCGAAGTCGGCGACGAAGCGCGCGGCCACGGGGGTGTCGGGGTCGGTGAGTTCGGCGTCGGGCAGGTCGTGGAGGACCTGCCCGTCCTCGGTGGTGTACGTCCGCAGGTCGAGGCCGGCGAGGAGCCGTTTGAAACCGGTGAGGCTGGACCACTTCTGCAGGTCGGCCGGGCCGGCGGGGCCGAACGCGGCGAGGTAGCGGCGGACGAGGTCGGCCGGGTCGGGGTCGGCGGCGAGCGGCGCGCCGAGCCAGTCGTCGGCGAAGGCGTACCGGACGCCGCAGGATACGCCCCACACGCCGCGCGGCGGCACCTGCACGAGCGGCGCCCAGGTCCGTAGCGCGTTGACCAGCGAGGCCGGGTCGGCGGTGGGGAACCGCGCACCGAGCAGGGCCCGCAACTCGGGTGGCCCGAGAGGCTGTTCGGCCAGTGCCTCGCGCCCGGCGGCGAGCAGCGCGTCCCGGCCGACCCCGGCGATCCCCGCGGCCCACGCGGAGGAGCGCAGCCCCCGGTCGAGGGCGGGTTGCAGCCACGGCCGCAACCGCAGCGCGTCCGCCGCCGTCACCAGATGCACGGTGTTGCGCATCAACGCCAGTCGTACGACGCGGCGTTCGGCGAGGAGGCGGCCGAACGCGGCGAAGTCGAAGCCGGCCAGCCGGGTCCACAGCCCCGGGTAGACGGAGGTGGCGTTCTGCGACTGGAGGCCCAACAGGTGCGTGACGGCGTCCTCCGGGCCCATGTCCGCGCGCTCCAGCAGGAGTTGGCGTGACAGCAGGGTCCGGTTGAGGGTGCGCCGGGTGACGAGCTCGGTGACCATGGTTCTTACGGTACGGCGCCATGCGGACAGTTACAGTCCGCATCACGCTGCACTGGTACGGCGGGGACTTCACCACCCCCGACGCCGTCGCGCAGCTCACGTCCTCTGTCGAGGCGGTCCACAACCGCGGCCACAACCGCTGCCACAAGCCGATCGCGCCTGGTTCGGCCTCCGCCGAGGACGACGCCGCCGGGACTGCCCGTTATCGCGCGGAGCGTGAGGCGGCCCCGCCCGGGGAGGGGCGAGGCCGCCTTGGTGCGTGCCGGTGGGCCGTGAGGTCAGCCGGCGGTGAGGGAGTAGGCGTCGTAGGTGGTCTGGGTGACCGAGTCGCCCGCGGCGTCGGCGGCCTGGACCTTGACGGACACCGCGCCGCTGGTCTTCGCCAGCGACGGCACCCGGTAACCGGCGCTGTAGGCGCCGGACGCCGTACGGGAGACGGTCGACTCTGCCCAGGTGCCGCCGCCGTCCGTCGAGGTCCACACCTTGACACTGGTGAGGGCGTACGGCGCGGACGGGTCGGCCATGGTGTACGGCGTGATCTCGATCCGGTGCCGTGCGTCGGCCCGCACCGCGTTGCCCGTGTCGGCGAAGGCGTCGTAGCGCAGCTGGATCAGCGGATCGGCGCCGCAGGGACCGCTCCCGCCGAAGTAGTCACCCATGCACATGAACGCCTGTGGCAGCCCGTTGGCGCTCGGACGGCGCGAGGAGAACGTCCAGTCGCTGTGCAGGTCGCCCGCGTCGACGGTGAGGCGGTCGGTGGCCGGCTCGTCGGAGAGCTGGTAGACGGGCGTCCCGGACAGCTGCTGCTGCGGCAGTTCGGCTCCGTTCTGGTAAAGGTGGACGGTGGACGGGTCGAAGCTGTACGGCAGGTACGGACTGTCGGCCAGGGCCGGGTTCGCGCCCGAGGCCAGATAGGTCGTCGGGTAGAAGGTGTCCCCCTGCCGGCAGAACGCGCAGTAGTAGAGGCTGCCGAGCGACAGTCCGGTCTGGTAGATCGCGTTCGGCACCGCCGGTGCCCCGAGCGAGTCGGGAGCCGCGAACCACTCCTCGGTGCCCTTCGCGGGCCGGTCGAACACGTCGAGCGCCTGATGCGGTCCGGAACCGCCGTCCGCGGTGCTCAGTGCGCCGATCCGGTCCCAGGTCAGGTCGGGGGAGACCGGTCCGAAGTACTGCTGCACCGTCGAGGGTGCGGGGGCGAACACGGAGGGCGTGAGCAGCGCGAAGAAGTCGTTCGGATGGAACACCGACTCCGACTGCGTCACGCTTCCGGGCTGCGAGCTGTGGAAGGACGTCGTCCGCTGGGCAAGTTGGTCGTTGCCGATCGAGAAGCGGAGCGCGGCCGGCACCCGGCCCTCTTCGGCCAAGGCCAGGTGGTAGAAGTAGGGGCTGTACCCGTGATCGGTGATGCTCACTGTCGCCGCGCCCTTGGCGAGCAGCGCCGTCAGCGAGGCGGCGTCGTCCGGCGTGATCGTGGCGAACGGGATCTTCACCGGCTGCTCGCCGGTCCACCACCAGTAGGGCTCGACGGGAATCACCAGCGGGTTCGTCGGGTCGTCGTCACGCGGATCGATCAGCACCCCGGCCGCACCGGCCCGGAGCGCGGCGGCCAGCTGCGCGGTGGAGATGACGGAGATGCCGGTGGCCCGTCGCATCAGCACGAGCTTGCCCCGCACGTCCACCTTGGCGAAGTCGGCCGCGCTGCCGTACCCGACGTTCACCACCTGGGCCGTGGTCGTGCCGGAGAACCGCGTGAAGCTTGGTGCGTCCAGATCGGTGTACCGCGCGTAGTACGGGTGCAGGGTCAACCGGGAAGGGCCGGTGACGGCGGCGGAGACCGGCGCCCGGCCGCGCAGCCAGAAGCTGCTCAGGTGGAAGCCGCCGACGGAGACCGGCTCGGTCGGGGTGACCCAGGCCGCGTCCAGACCGCTGCTGTCGGGCTGCTGCCATGCGCTGTAGACGCCGGGCGCGGTGCGGCTGTTGCTGATGTAGTGCTCAAGGTCGACGGCCGCCCGCGGGGTGTCCACCGTGAACTTGGCCGCCTTGTCCAGATCGGTCGTGACGGTGGTGTCGCCTGCCACCACGACCTGCGGGACCGTGGTGTCCACGAGCTGCGGGATGCTGTGCAAAACGAACCCGACGCTCATGTCCTGCGCGGCGTAGACCCCGTTGGGGACGGCGAAGGTCACCGAGTACGTGGTGCACGGGTTCGTGTCGAGGCAGGCGAAGTCGGTCGGCGTGACGGTCCGTCCCGCCGCGGCCCCGGTCAGACCGATGAGGATCGGGTAGGACGGGCAGGCGATGGCGGACTGGACTCCGAGGTACCACCCGAAGATCGGGCACCAGGCCGCGTCCCCCCGCTTCTTGCTGAGGGTCCAGGTGACGGTGGAGCCGGGGGCGGCGGCGGGCACGACCGACGCCGGCGACTGATGACCCGTCAGCCAGGCTCTGGTGGCCCCGCCCGCCAACACCGGACGTGCCGTGCCGCGTGCGGCCGTTGCCTGCGGGGCGCCGCCGGTCAGGGCGGTCCAGAAGGCACCGGCCCTGGCCGCCGGCACGCTCAGCCGGACGTCCCCGCTGCTCGGGTCGGCGCCGACCACGGTGGCACCGGTCAGCCCGCCCGCCTTCGCGGTCAGGGCGGCGGCGCTGTTCCGCCCCCCGTAGTGCACGGTCAACGGGACGCGGGCCTTGGCGCCGGTGTCACCATGGCCGGCCAGCCAGGTCACGTCGAACGCCTGGGCGTCCATCAGGTGCAGTTGGATGAGGCCCGTCGCCGACTCCGGGTAGGCGGACACATGAGCCTGCTCGGCGGTCTTCCCCAGGACCGAGAAGGTGATCCGGGACGTGGTGCCGGGCGCGGCCGACATCAGATACTTCCCGGACTTCTCCCGGCTCAAGGTGACCTTGTCGCCGGTGGGCAGGGTGACGGTGTAGGAGTTCTCGGACAGGCCGGGCAGGCGCACGGGCTGAAGAGCGGGAGCGGGCGCCGGGGCGTGCGAGGTGACGCCCGGGGTCGGAGGGGTCTTCGTCGCGGTCGCGGCGGCCGAACTCGCCGTCCGGGAGACGGTGGTCGGGGGATGTGCCGGGCTCGTCGCGCTCGCCGTGCCGGGCAGCGCCGCGGCGATGCCGAGAGCCACGGCGACGAGGCCGCGCAAGGCCAGGCGTCTGCGGGCGGGGGGATGCCGTCGTGCGTTCACCGGCGCGTCCTCCAGAACGTTCGTCATCGGGTGCCTCCCGCGGCGTGCAGGTCCCAGTCCAGCCGGGTGACGCGGTCCGCGGAGACGTCGGTGGTGGCGGTGGTGGCGGTGTAGCCGGGCGTGGTCGCGCTGAGCTGCTTCCGGCCGGCGGGGAGGAACAGCGAGTAGAAGCCGGACACGGTCGGCTCCTCCGTCGTCCCCGCGACTGTGCGGTCGGCCGGCCGCGCGGTGTCCGCGACGACGCTTCCCTGGACGGGCTTGCCCGTGGCGTGGTCGGTGACCAGGCCGCTGACCAGGCCACCGGGCAGAGGGGTGCAGGTGTGCGTGCCGAGCAACAGGTCGTCGACCGACCACCACCAGCCGTGCGCACCGGTGAAGTGGAACCGGACACGGACGTCCTTCTTGCCCGCGGCCTGCGGGACCGGCAGGTCGACGGTGCCCGCGCCGTTCGCGGTGGACCGGTGCCAGACGTCGGTCCAGGAGCGGCCGCCGTCGGTGCTGAGTTCGACGTCCGCGCGCTGCCCGTTCGCACCGTAGTAGCCCGAGGTGAAGCTGAGATGCGGCGCCTTCTGGCCGGACAGGTCCACGCTCGGAGAGGTGAGCGTGCTGTCGATCCGCCCCGTGGCGGTCGCGCTGTCCGCCACGGCGAAGTGGCTGTCCAGCAGGTTCACCGCCGCGCGGTCGCCGGGGTTGTCGAACCGCCAGCCGGCCTTGGAGCCGGACACGGTCCAGCCGTCGCCCGGCGTGCCGCCCTGGGCGTTGTCGAAGCTCTCGGACAGTCCGTTCGCGCCGTATCCCGGCGCGGTGCACGCGTTCTGGTCGACCGCGAGCCGGAAGTCCCGGCTGATGTCGCTGCTGCTCACCGCGAGATCGGTGTCCTGCTGGAGGTAGCCGTCGTCCGGGCTGCCCAGGACGCCGGGGTACACCGGGACGACATGCACGTGATAGGTGGTCTGCCCGGCGAGGGTCACGTCGTAGTGCCCGGTGAACGGGTCCGTGTAGATCGGACCGCCCGGGTAGCCGTCGATGGTGATCCGCGCGTACAGCGGCCAGCCGTGCCCCGAGCCGTCGGCCACGGTTCCGGACACGGTCGCCCGCGACTTGGCCTGGAGCGCGAAGTCTGCTGTGGTGTCGGCGTTCGTGGTGACGCCGACACCGCTGCGGCTCGTCGACGCGTAGGTGTACGACGTCGCACTGACGGTGTAGGTGCCGACGTTGGCGCTGATGTCGTAGTGCCCGGTGGAGTCGGTGTGGGTGAGATACCCGCCCGGCGAGGCCGTGATCACGGCATCGGCGACGGGCTCCCCGGTGGCGGCGTCGGTCACCTGCCCTTCGATGTCGCCGTGCTCGCCGTAGGTCAGCGCGCCCACCCCGTCGGGTGTGCCGAGACCGGTGGGACCGTCCCAGCCGGGACCGGCGTTGCACAGCACGTTCCCGCACGTTCCGTTGGAGCCCTCGGTGATGTCGAACAGGTCCGTGGTCGAATGCGTGTCGTGGTACGGGTAGGTCACCGGGTAGGTGCCGGCCGCCGGTGTGCCGGCCAGCGCGTACATCGCGGTGACCAGCGGCGAGGCGAGGCTGGTGCCGCCGACCTGCAGCCAGCCGCCCTGGCCGAGCGTGTCGTAGATCGCCAGGCCGCTGGCCGGGTCCGCGTCGGCCGAGATGTCGGCGGTGGCCCGGTTCGCGCACTGCGTGTCCAGCGGCGACTGGTAGTCCGGCTGAGCCGAGATGGTCGAGCATCCGGAACCCGCTGACGTCCAGGCCGTCTCGGTCCAGCCGCGCGCCACCGAGGTGTCCTTGGCCAACTTGGTGCCGCCGACCGCGACGACGTTCTGGAACGTGGACGGGGTGCCGACCTTGTTGCCGACATCGCCGCTGGAGGCGGCGATCACCACGCCGGGATGGTCGTAGTAGTGGCTGTAGGAGAGTTCGCTCGGGTCCTCGTCGGCACCGTAGGAGTTGGAGACGAACTTCGCGCCGAGCGCCACCGCGGTGTTCTCGGCGATCCCCAGGTTGTCGAAGGACGCGTCGTCGCCCTGCACCAGCAGGATGTTGCAGGCCGGGCAGGCGGCGGACACCGCGTCGAGGTCGAGAGTGGTCTCCGTGCCCCAGTCGGGGTCGTCGGGCGGGTAGTTCGACCCGCCGCTCTGGTCCACCTTCTTGAAGCAGCCGTTCGCCGTGGTGCAGGGAGGCAGGTCGTAGTAGGCGCGGTAGGCGGCCAGGTCGGCCTCGGCGTTCGAGTCGCCGTAGGCGTCCACGATCGCCACCGTCTGGCCTCCGCCGTGTCCGGCCGGGAGCCGGTACGCGCTCTGGATGTCCGAGGGAGCCAGTGCGGTGGTGGGCGGTGCGGCGACCTGCGGGGTCAGCACGTGGTCCGCCGGTGTCCGCACGACGGACATGCAGCGCACGAATCCCTTGCGGGGTGCCTTGTTGCAGCCGGTGTTGGTGCTCGTGGTCAGAGGTACGGCCGCGGCTCTGTCCGCGGTCGGGACGGTGGCCGGCGCGGAGCGGACGGGCAGGTGCAGGCCCAGCCCGATCAGGGCCGCCACGGCCAGGGCCACCACCGGGGCGACCACCGGCCTGCGTCGGATGAGTCCGGGTATGCGCATGTGCGCGTGCCTTCCCGCCCGGTCGGCACAGGGCGCCGCTCGGGCTGGCTCAGGGGTACGGGGAATCGGGAACGGGGAACCGTGCGGTGGGCGGGTCGGTCAGGACCCCGTGCGGGGGGAGTTCACAGCGGCCGGTAGCGGTCACCGTCGCGCGCGGTCCCGCTGTCGTGTTCGGCGTCCGTCGTGGGGTCGGGCACCGCGCCGCCTGGCGTGTTCTCCCCGTCGGCGGCGGCGGTATCCGGGTCCGCGCAGGCCGGCCGGGGCTCCTCCTCACCACTGGTGAAGGGTCCCTCGGCGGTCGTCGGGCTCCCGTTGGGACGATTCATGGGCAGATCCCTCTCGGATGGCGTCGCGTACCTGCCAAGTGTCGACAGGCAGGAGCGACGGAGGATGCGTCAGATGACCCAACCTCGCCGTGTGCGTGACCCAAAGTTGCGGTGGGGCCGTCGCCCAGCCATCGCCCCCGGCTCTTCCCGCCGGGTCCCGCCAAGTCCCGCCGGGTCCCGCCGAGTCCGGCCGGAGTCGGCCGGAGCCGGCCGGAGCCGGCGGACGGTGTCGGCGGCAACGCGGTCGTCCGGCTCGGTCCGGTCGGCACCGGGCAGGGGCGAGGGCTCCCACGCCTGCCGGCGCCTCCCCCGAGCGGGGAACCGCTACTGCTCAGGTCCTGCGGGGCGCGTCCGGCCGCTCAGGAAGCAGTGCCCAGGCCGAGTTCCACCAGGCGCACGGCGAGCGCGGTGCGAGAGGAGACGCCGAGTTTGCGCATCGCGGAGTCGAGGTGCCGGCCGACCGTCCGCGGGGAGAGGAACAGCGCCTCGCCGATGTCCCGGTTCGTCCGGCCCCCGATCACCAGCCCGGCCACCTCCAGCTCGCGAGGCGAGAGCCGGTTGCCGTAACCGCGCCGGGCCGGCTGCGGCCCGGCGACCCGCACACCGTGTGTGCGCAGCACCGTCACGACCCGCAACGCGTCGCCGTCGGCGCCGAGTTCCCGGTATCCCGCGCCGACCTGCGCCAGCAACGCCAGCGCTTCCTCGCGCCGATCGCACGCCAGCAGGTGGGCGGACTGACGCTCACGTGCCGCCAGCGCCGCGTACGGACGCGGCAGGGCGTCCCACAGCAGGGAGGCCCGCGCGCACAGCGCCGCCGCCCGCTCCGGCTCGGCGCGCGCGCCGGCGAGCAGCGCCCGGCACCAGGCCAGCGCGGCCCGCGGCGCGGGCACGTCCCGCCCGCGGACCCACTCCGAGAGTCCGCGCACCAGTTGCTCCGCCCTGACGGTCCGCGGGCCACCCGAGGCGAGCAGCGCCTCGACCCGGACCGGCACGAACTGCACCGCGGACAACCACATCCCCTCGCCGTTGGCGTTGTCCGGCCGCCCCTCGGTCAGCGCCAGGGCCCCGTCGACGTCGCCGTCGGCGAGCGCCATTCCCGCCAGGGCGGCCGTCGCGTCCAGGGCGCAGTCGGGCGCGTTCCTGCTTTCGGCCAGAACCTCGCGCAGGCCCTGCTCCGCCGCAGGGCGGTCACCTCGCGCGGCGGCCAGCAGATGGCCGGTCAATCGGGCATCCAGCTGGGTCACCGCCGCCCCTTCGGTGGCCTCGACGATGCCGGCCAGCCGCTCGGCCAAGCCGTCCCACCGCCCGCTCGACCAGTCCAGGTTGGCGTCCGCCGCCAGGATCAGGGTGCGGTACCGGCTGTAGCGGTGGCGCTCCGCGAGCCCGCGGGCGACCGCCAGGCAGCGCCGCGCCTCTCCGTAGCGGCCCCACTGGTGGGCCATCGCACCGAGGTTGAGGTAGAGCCGGGTGATCTCCGTCGGGTTGGGCGAGTCCTGCGGGATCTGCGCGGCCTCGGCCCAGCCCTCCTGCTCCCCCAGGGTCAGCAGGCCGGTCACGTGGTTGACCCGCAGCCGCATCCGGTCCGCCTCCGGCATGGGCAGCGACATCACCTCGGCGGCCCGGCGCAGCCACCGCAGGTGGGTCGCCTTCGGGAGTGCCTCGCCGAACGCCCAGCCCAGCAGGATCATCGCCTGCGCGGCGGCCACCGGATCGTGACCCAGATGCGGGATCGCCCGTTCCAGCTCCCTGCGGCCCGCGCGGTGGTTCTCGGCCAGCAGCTCCAACCGGCCGAGTTGCGCTCGGACCTCGGCCTGATCCCGTTCGCCCAACTGCTGCTCGGCGAGCGCGGTGCGCAGCGAGCGGACCACGTCCTGGAGCCGGTTCATGTCCTCGGACGTGCCGAAACGCAGCTTGCCGGCCAGCCGCGCGACCGTCCCGCCCGGCAGCCGCGCCTCGGTGATCAGCTCGCCCAGCAGGCCGGCGGCGGTGGCGGTGTCACCGGAGACGAGCGCCAGATCGGCGGCCTGCTCGGCGTACCGGCGCCACTCCTCGATGTCCCGGGCGTCACGGAAATGCCTCGCGAGCTCGGCCGGCGACCGCGGCGAGGCGTCCTGGAGCGCGTGCCCGGCCCGCCGGTGCAGCAGGCGCCGCTGGGCCGCGGGAACCGACTCGTAGACCGCGCGGCTCGCCAGCACATGACGGAACGCCAGCAGACCGTGCCGGCCCTCCACCAGCAGCCCTGACCCGATCGCCTCGTCCAAGGCGGTGTGGGCACCCGCTCCGGCGAGCCCGGACACGGCGAGCAGCAGCCCCTCCGGTGCGGGATCGGTGAGCACCGCCGCCGCCTCCAGGAGCGTCCGCGCCTGCGCAGACGTCCGGCGGAAACGTTCCATCACCGCGTCCCGGATGGTCGGCGGCACGTCGATGTCCTCGATCTCCCGGCGCACCCAGGCCCCGTCACGCCGTGCCAGGTCCGCACGGTCGCCCATCAGCCGGATCGACTCCTCGACCGCGAGCGGGATACCGTCGGTGCCCCGGTGCACGAACCGGGCGAACTCCTCCGACACCTGCTCCCCCGCCAGCATGGACGACACCAGACGAGCGGTCGCGGCCACGTCCAGCGGGCCGAGCGCGATCCGCAGCCGGGTGGCGCCGGGCGCCACCGGCGAGAACAGCCGGCGCACCACCGAGTCCTCGGGCAGGTCCTCCGGCCGGTACGTCACGATCACGCTGATCCGCCGTGTGCGGCGGGCGCAGAGGAACAGCAGGAACTCCAGCGTCGCCTCGTCCGCGCAGTGCGCGTCCTCGACGGCCAGCACCGTCACGCCCATCGCGTCCAGGAGTTCGCACAGCGCGCCGAAGAGCCGGTGCCGTACCGCCGTCGCGTCCTCGGCCGGCTCGGGCGTCTCGGGCAGATCGGCGGTCCACTCGGGAAACAACGGCCGCAGCGCTCCGGCGAGCGGGCTCAAACCCAGACCGGCGATCCGGTCCAGGCTCTGACGAATCGCGTCCACCAGCGCACCGAGGGTGTGCGGTCGGCGAAACGGCGGGCAGACCGCGACGAGTGTGCGTACCGGCACCGCGCCGGCCGCCGTTCCCCCGGGCAGTTCGGCCAGTAACTCGGCGAGCAGCCGACTCTTGCCGATCCCCGCGTCGCCCTCGACGAGCACGACGGCCGGCGCCCCGGACGCCAGAGCGCTCCGCAGCGCGGCCAACTCCTCGTCCCGGCCGGTGAATCGAGGCAGACCGATGGCCGGGTGCTGAGCGCGGCCACGGTGATCACTGCTCGCAAATCCGGTCATCACGCTCCCTGTGGCCGACCGCTCCCAGGCATCGTGGCAGACCGCAACCATCGTGGGAACCCGTCCGGGAGCCGCCCCCGGCCGTCCGAACAGGGCGGATGAGGCCCCGAAACGACGAGGGCCCATCAGCGCGACCGGCCCACCACCGGCAGGTGATCCCGTGACCCGGCAGCCAGGGGCACCCCGGAGTGGAGCCCACCACAGAAGGACCCGAGCAAACCCAGGGGCGCTGGGGGTACCTCCCAGGCGAAGCTCTGGGGGAGGAACCGCGCGCGCAACCACCCACCGGCGGTTGGTCCCGGGGCCGGCGGACAGGGGCACCCTGGAGGGTCCAGTTGCCGCCGGTCAGGCCACTGCATGGATGGGGGTGTGCGCCCCCCTCAGGGGCAGACCGGTGGCGCCGTAGCGAAGTGCAACCACCTCCGCGGCAATGGAGAGTGCCGTCTCCTCGGGAGTGCGAGCGCCGAGGTCGAGCCCGATCGGGGACCGCAGCCGGTCGAGCGCGGCCTCGGGCAGGCCGGCCTCGCGGAGGCGGTCGAGCCGTTGGAGATGGGTGCGGCGTGAACCCATCGCGCCGACGTAGGCGACCGGAAGGCGCAACGCCCTCTCCAGCAGGGGCACATCGAACTTCGCGTCATGCGTGAGCACGCACAGCACGGCGCGCGGGTCGATCCGCCCGGCCGCCACTTCCGCGTCGAGATAGCGATGCGGCCACTCCACCACGACCCGGTCGGCCTCCGGGAAGCGCCCGGCCGTGGCGAACACCGGCCGCGCGTCGCAGACGGTCACGTCGTACCCGAGGAACTTCCCGGCCCGGACCAGCGCGGCCGCGAAGTCGATCGCGCCGAACACGAGCATCCGCGGCGGCGGCACGCTCGACTCGACCAGCAGCGTCAGCGGCTGCCCGCACCGGCTGCCGTCGGCGCCGATCCGCACCGTGCCGGTGCGCCCGGCCGCGAGCATCGCGTGCGCCTGCCCGGCGGCCGTACGATCCCGCGGGCCGTCGCCGAGCGAGCCGTCGTACGACCCGTCGGTGCGCACCAGCAGCGCGCGGCCGAGGAGTTCCGCGGGGCCTGCGGCGATCCGGGCGACCGTCGCCGCCTCACCGGAGGCGGCGGCGGCCAGCGCGCGGACGATCTCGGGCCGCACCCCGGGATCGATCCGCTGGACGAGGATGTCGATCACGCCGCCGCAGGTCAGACCGACCGCGAAGGCGTCCTCGTCGGAGTAGCCGAAGCGCTGCACCACGGTCGGGGGACCGTCGCCGGACAGCGCCTCGCGGCACAGTTCGTAGACGGCGCCCTCGACGCACCCGCCGGACACGCTGCCGACCGCGGTGCCGTCGCCGTCCACGGCGAGGGCGGCGCCGGGCTGCCGCGGGGCGCTGCCGCCGGTGGCGAGCACGGTCGCGACGGCGAACGGCCGGCCGTGCTCGCACCAGCGGTGCAGCTCGGTTGCGATGTCCAGCATGGCGGTTCAACTCCTTGGGCAGCTGCGGCTACTTGACGCCGAGCCAGCTCTCGATGGGGTGCAGGGCGAAGTAGACGGTGAAGACGACGGTGAGGACCCACATGAAGACCCCGGGCTCGCGCCACCTGCCCTGCGCGGCCTTGATCGCGGTGTAGGAGACGACGCCCGCGCCGACGCCGGCGGTGATGGAGTACGTGAACGGCATCAGCGCCACGGTCATGAAGACCGGGACGGCCACGGACCGGTCGGACCAGTCGACGTGCCGGGCGTTGCCCATCATCATCGCGCCGATCACCACCAGCGCGGCGGCGGCGACCTGGCCGGGCACGATCTGGGCGAGCGGGGTGAAGAACAGGCCGAGCGCGAAGAGCACGCCGGTGATCACCGAGGACAGGCCGGTGCGCGAGCCCTCGCCGACGCCGGTCGCGGACTCGATGAAGACGGTCTGCCCGGAGGCACCCGCGACACCGCCGATCGCGCCGCCGGCGCCGTCGATGAACAGCGCCTTGGACAGGCCCGGCATCCGGCCGCGCTCGTCGGCGAGCCCGGCCTCGGTGCCGACGCCGATGATGGTGGCCATCGCGTCGAAGAACCCGGCGAGCACCAGCGTGAAGACGATCACGCCGACCGTCATACCGCCGATGGAGCCCCAGCCGCCGAACTCCACGTGCCCGAAGAGCGAGAAGTCCGGCATGGACACCGCGCTGCCCTGGAGCTTGGGCGCGGTGCCGCCCCAGTCGGCCGGGGTGAGGTTGCCGGCCGCGTTGACGATGACGGCCAGCACGGTGCCGGTCACGATGCCGATCAGGATCGCGCCGGGGATGTTGCGGGCCTGGAGCATGAAGATCAGCAGCAGCGTCACGCAGAACAGCAGCACCGGCCAGCCGGAGAGCTTCCCGTCGGGGCCGCCCAGCGCGACCGGGGAGGTGCCGTGCGGGTCGCCCTTGCCGACGAACCCGGCGTTGACCAGGCCGATCAGCGCGATGAACATGCCGATGCCGATGGTGATGCCGTGCTTGAGCGGCAGCGGTATCGCGTTCATCACGATCTCGCGCAGCCCGGTGACCACCAGCAGCACGATCACCGCGCCGTAGATCACGCACATGCCCATCGCCTGCGGCCAGGTCATGTGCGGCGCGACCTGGGTGGAGATCACGCCGGCGACGCTGAGGCCCGCGGCCAGCGCCAGAGGGACCTTGCCGAAGAAGCCCATCAGCAGCGTGGAGACCGCCGCGGCCAGCGCGGTGGCGGTGATCAGGGCCGCGTGCGCGAGCTTGTGGCCGTGCGCGTCCGGGCCGGACAGCAGCAGCGGGTTGAGCAGGAGGATGTAGCACATCGCCATGAAGGTGGTGATGCCGCCGCGCACTTCGCGGGGGATCGACGACCCTCGGTCGGAGATGTGGAAGTACCGGTCGAGCCACGATCTGCCGGCGGGCACGCGTGAGCCGGGGCCCGCGTCCTCCGCCGCCGTCTGCGGCTCTACGGGTGTCTGGGTCATGTGTAGCCAACTCCCAAGGTTCACAGGGGCACCCGCCCGCGGCTCGCGGAACGGGATTTGGGATAGCGCCCCTTCAGGCGCGGCCTGCACGACCCGGGGGACGGCCCGAGGCGAACAAGAGAGGGCTCCGGGGCTCGGCCTGTCGTACGGCCGGCCCAAGGGCCCTACGATCCGGTGAGGTGTTCCGGCCGGACCGGGGTTCGGTTCAGCTCCAGACCGGTCGCCTGCCGGATGGCGGCGAGCACGGCGGGAGTCGAGGACAGGGTGGGCGCCTCGCCGACGCCTCGCAGCCCGTACGGGGCGTGGTCGTCGGCGAGTTCGAGCACGTCGACGGGGATCGTCGGGGTGTCGAGGATGGTCGGGATCAGGTAGTCGGTGAAGGACGGGTTGCGGACCTTCGCGGTCTTCGGGTCGACCACGATCTCCTCCATGACGGCGACGCCGAGGCCCTGCGTGGTGCCGCCCTGGATCTGGCCGACCACCGACAGCGGGTTGAGCGCCTTGCCGACGTCCTGCGCGCAGGCGAGTTCGACCACCTTGACCAGGCCGAGCTCGGTGTCGACCTCGACCACGGCGCGGTGCGCGGCGAAGCTGTACTGGACATGGCCGTTGCCCTGTCCGGTGCGCAGGTCGAACGCCTGGGTCGGGCGGTGCCTGAACTCCAGTTCCAGGTCGACGGACTCGCCGTCCAGGACGTCGGCGATGTCGGCCAGCGCCTCGCCGCCGTCGGTGACGACCTTGCCGTCCTCCAGCAGCAGTTCGGCGGTGGCCCACGCCGGGTGGTAGGTGCCGAACCGGCGCCGGCCGATCTCCAGCACCCGTTCCCGTACCGCCTCGCAGGTGTTCTTCACCGCGCCGCCGGTCATGTAGGTCTGCCGGGAGGCGGAGGTGGAGCCGGCCGAGCCGACCCGGGTGTCGGCGGGCTGGATGGTGACCTGGGTGACGCCGAGTTCGGAGCGGGCGATCTGCGCGTGTACGGTGACGCCGCCCTGCCCGACCTCGGCCATCGCGGTGTGCACGGTCGCCACGGGTTCGCCGTTGATGACCTCGATCCGCACCCGCGCGGTGGAGTAGTCGTCGAAGCCCTCGGAGAAGCCGACGTTCTTGATGCCGACCGCGTAGCCGATCCCGCGGACGACGCCTTCGCCGTGCGTGGTGTTGGACAGGCCGCCGGGCAGCGCGCGGACGTCGGCGCCCTCGGTGGTACGCCACTGCTGCTCGGGCGGCAGCGGCATCGCCTTGACCCGGCGCAGCAGTTCGGCGACCGGCGCGGGCGAGTCGACCGGCTGCCCGGTCGGCATGATCGTGCCCTGCTCCATGGCGTTGCGCTGCCGGAACTCGACCGGGTCGAGGCCGAGTTCGGCGGCGACCTTGTCCATCTGCGCCTCGTAGGCGAAGCACGCCTGGACCGCGCCGAAGCCGCGCATGGCGCCGCAGGGCGGGTTGTTGGTGTAGAGCGCGAGCGCTTCGATGTCCACGTCCTCGACGACGTACGGTCCGATCGACAGCGAGGCGGCGTTGCCGACGACGGCCGGCGAGGCGGAGGCGTAGGCGCCGCCGTCCAGCACGATCCGGCAGCGGACGTGGGTGAGCTTGCCGTCGCGGGTGGCGCCGTGCTCGTAGTGGAGCCTGGCGGGGTGGCGGTGGACGTGGCCGAAGAACGACTCGAAGCGGTTGTAGACGATCTTCACCGGCTTGCCGGTGCGCAGCGCCAGCAGGCAGCCGTGGATCTGCATCGACAGGTCCTCACGGCCGCCGAAGGCGCCGCCGACGCCGGAGAGCGTCATCCGGACCTTGCTCTCGGGCAGGCCGAGCACCGGGGCGATCTGCCGCAGGTCGGAGTGGAGCCACTGGGTGGCGATGTACAGGTCGACGCCGCCGTCCTCGGCCGGCACCGCCAGGCCCGACTCGGGGCCGAGGAACGCCTGGTCCTGCATGCCGAAGACGTAGTCGCCGCGCACCACCACGTCGGCGCGGGCGGCCGCGGCGTCGGCGTCGCCGCGCACGATCGGCTGGCGGTGCACCACGTTGGGGTGCGGGACGTGCCCGCTGTGGTGGTCGTCGCGGCCCTCGTGCACCAGGATCGCGTCGGGCGCGGTCGCGGACGCCTCGTCGGTGATGACGGGCAGCTCCTCGTACTCGATCCGGATCTTCGCGGCGGCCCGGCGGGCGGTCTCGGGGTGGTCGGCGGCGACCAGGGCGACGGGTTCGCCGTGGTGGCGGACCTTGCCGTGCGCGAGCACCGGGGTGTCCTGGATCTCCAGGCCGTAGTTCTTGACCTCGGTGGGCAGGTCGTCGTAGGTGAGCACCGCGTAGACGCCGGAGGTGGCCAGCGCCTCGCCGGTGTCGATGGACAGGATCGTGGCGTGGGCGACGGTGCTGCGCAGCGTGTAGCCCCACAGCATGTCCTCGTGCCACAGGTCGGAGGAGTACGCGAACTCGCCGGTGACCTTGAGGATGCCGTCGGGGCGCAGCGTGGACTCGCCGATGCCGCCCTTGGTGCCGGCGGCGCCGGTGCCCTGGGTGAGGCTGGTCGGAGCGCGCCCGGGCGCGGCGGCGGCGCGAGGCGGCCGGGCGGTGCCGGTCCCCCGGTCGGCGCGCGGGAGGTTCGCCGTACGGAACTGGTCGGCCACGGTCACACCTCCTGTTCGGTACGGGCGGCCGCCAGGCGGACCGCGTCGAGGATCTTCTCGTAGCCGGTGCAGCGGCACAGGTTGCCCGACAGCGCCTCGCGGATGTCGCCGTCGGACGGCTCCGGGTTGCGCTCCAGCAACTCGTCGGCGGCGACCAGCAGTCCGGGCGTGCAGAAGCCGCACTGCACGGCGCCCGCGTCGACGAACGCCTGCTGGACGGTGGACAGTTCGCCGTCCGGGCCGGACAGGCCCTCCACCGTGGTCACTTCGCGGTCCTGCGCCTGCCCGGCGGCGACCAGGCAGGAGCAGACCGGCACGCCGTCGAGGCGGACCGTGCACGACCCGCACTCGCCTTGCTCGCAGGCGTTCTTGGAGCCCGGCAGCCCCATCCGCTCGCGCAGGACGTACAGCAGGCTCTCGCCCTCCCACACGTCGTCCGCCTCCTGCGGGCGGCCGTTGACGGTCATCGTCACGCGCATGACGCACTCCTCTGGTCGCCGCGGTACTCCTGCCAGGTCCACCCCAGGGTGCGGCGGGCCATCACGCCCAGCGCGTGCCTGCGGTACGACGCGGTGCCGCGCACGTCGTCGATCGGGTTGGCGGCCCCGGCCACCAGGTCGGCGAACTGCCGTGCCACCGAAGGCGGTACGGGTCCGCGGCTGTCCCACAGCCCGGCCTCGTCCAGCGCGGCGGCCAGGAACTCCTCGGCGGTCCTCGCCCGGATCGGGGTCGGCGCGGCCGAGCCGATGCCGGTGCGCACGGTGCGGGTGTCGGGGTGCAGCGCGATCCCGAAGGCGCACACCGCGATCACCATGGCGTTGCGGGTGCCGACCTTGGAGAACTGCTGCGGGCCGCTCGCCCGGCGCAGGTGCACGGCCCTGATCAGCTCGTCGGGCGCCAGCGCGTTGCGCTTCACCCCGAGGTAGAAGTCGTCGATCGGGATCATCCGGGTGCCGCGGACCGACTCGGCCTCGACCTGGCCCCCGCCGGCCAGCAGCGCCGGGTGGGCGTCGCCGGCCGGGGAGGCGGTGCCGAGGTTGCCGCCGACGCCACCGCGGTTGCGGATCTGCGGGGAGGCCACGGTGTGGGAGGCGAGCGCCAGCCCCGGCAGTTCGGTGCGCAGGTGCTCCATGATCTTCGTGTAGGGGACGGACGCGCCCAGGCGCACGGTGTCCGCGCCGGTCTCCCACTCCTGGAGTTCGGTGACGCGGTTCAGGTCCAGCAGGTACTCGGGCCTGCGGTGGTCGAAGTTGATCTCGACCATCACGTCCGTGCCACCGGCGATGGGCACGGCCGCTGGGTGCTCGGCCTTAGCGGCGAGCGCCTCCTGCCAGGTGGCGGGGCGCAGGAATTCCATGGGGATTCTCTTCTCGGCTGATCCGGCTGCTCGTCCTGCTCCGGATGCTCGGCGGATGCTCGGCGGGGCTGTCCATTCGGGCTGCTCGTGCGGGGCTGCTCATGTCCTGTACACGCGGCGTGCGGCCAGTACACGGCCGCGGGGCCGTTCGGGTGCAGTCACCGAACACATGAAGCACTTGGCTGGCCAACAGGTAGGTCTTGTACATTCCTCCGAAAGGGGCTGTCGCGAAACGTCGCCGCATCCCACCGGCAACACGCGTGCAGCACACTTCGCGAGTGGTGCCGGTGATCACCGGCACCGGAGACCCCCGGGACGGCGCGGCACCGGGCGGACGCGGCGACCGGACGGCGTGACGCCGGCACGGACGTCGCGGCACCGGCACGAACGGCGGCGGACGACGGGCGACGGGCCCGCGGGGCCGGCGAGCAAGGACGAGGCGAGGACGATGCGGCTGAGCGCACTGCTGGACACCGACGCACTCGGTCTGCGGCTGCTCAGCGGCGAGGACGAGCTGGACCGGACCGTACGCGGGGTGATGACCACCGACCTGCGCGACCCGAGCCGCTATCTGACCGGTGGCGAGCTGGTGCTCACCGGGCTCGCGTGGCGGCACGGACCGGCCGACTCCGAGCCTTTCGTACGGCTGCTGTCCACCGCCGGGGTGGCCGCGCTGGCCGCGGGCAACGCCGGCATCGGCACGATCCCGCAGGACCTGGTCGACGCCTGCGCGCGGCACCGGCTGCCGCTGTTCTCGGTCGACGAGCAGGTGGCCTTCGCCACGATCACCGAGTACGTGGTCCGGCAGGTGTCCGGCGAGCGGGCCGGGGACCTCGCGGCGGTGGTGGACCGGCACCGGCGGCTGATGTCGGTGGGGGCCGGCGGCGGTGGGCCCGAGGCGGTCCTCGACCTGCTCGGCACCGACCTCGACCTGCGGGCGTGGGTGCTCTCCTCGACCGGCCGGGAGATCGCCGGCGCCGGGCAGCCGCTGCCCGCCCCGGTCCGCGCCGAACTGGCCGGCGCGCAGCAGGCCGCGAGCCGTACCGGACGGCCCGCGCCGTACCGGACCGCGGCGCAGAGCGGCCGGGTGTACTCGCTGTTCCCGGTACGGACCGGCGCGGACCCCGGCGCCGACGTGCGCGCCACCGTCCTGTCGGACTGGTTCCTCGCGGTCGAGGCGGACGCCGGGGAGTGGCCGGCCGAGCGGCTGGAGCTGCTGCGCGGGGTGACCCTGCTCATCGGGGTGGAACGGGAACGGCGGGACGCCTCACGGGCGGTGCGGCGGCGGCTGGCCACGGAGGTGTTCGAACTGGTCAGGGGCGGTGCGGCGCCGTCGGAGATCGGGGCGCGGCTGCGGGCGGCGGCGCCGGTGCTGCTGCCCGGGGGCGGGGCGCCGCCGCAGTGGCAGATCGTGGTGGCCCGGGTGGACTGGGCGGACGCGGGCGCCGAGGCGCCCCCCGGGCCGGTCGCGCGGGCACTTCTGGAGGAGTTGCTCGCGGACCCGGCGGAGCCGGGCGCGGAAGCGGCCGACCGGGTGGCGGTCGCGGTCGCGGAGGACCGGGCGATGGCACTGGTCCCGCTGGAGCCGGCGGGCCGCGGCTCCCCCGGCTCCCCCGCCGGCGCTGACGGCTCGGCCGGTTCGCCGGGTTCCCCGGGTTCCGCCGGTTCTGCCGGCGCCCCCAACTCCCTCGCCTCCCCCGGTGCCGCGGGCTCACGCGGCTCGGCGAAGCGAGCCCCGGGCCATGCCCCCGCGGCCCCCGCCTCCGGCGACAGCGGCAACCCCCCGGACGGCGAGCCGGTCGCGCTGCGGGCCGACCTCCTGCTGGCCGCCGTCCGCGGCCCCCTCGCCCGGGGCCTGGCCGAGGACGGCCGGCTGACCATCGGCGTGAGCGCGGCCGTCGACTCCCCCGAGGGGCTGCGCGGCGCGCTGGAGGAGGCCCGGCACGCCCGCCGGGTGGCCGCGGCCCGCCCCGGCCGGGTCTGCGTCGCCGGCCACGACGAACTGGCCTCCCACGTCCTGCTGCTGCCCTTCGTCCCCGACGACGTGCGCCGCGCCTTCACCGCCCGGCTGCTCGACCCGCTGCGCGCGTACGACCGCAGGCACCGCGCCGAACTGATCCCGACGCTGGAGGCGTTCCTGGAGTGCGACGGGTCCTGGACCCGGTGCGCGAGCCGGCTGCACCTGCACGTCAACACGCTCCGGTACCGGATCGGGCGGATCGAGCAGCTCACCGGACGGGACCTGGCCCGACTCGAGGACAAGCTCGACTTCTTCCTCGCGCTGCGGATGAGCTGACCCGGTCCGGAGCGAGCCGACCCGTCGCCACGGGCCGGCCGAACCGGTCCCCGCGGATGAGCCGGCCCCGCCGCCGCGGACCGGCCGAAACCGGTCGGCGCGGGCCGTCCGCCCCGCCCCGCGCCGGACCCGAACCGCTCCCCGCCGAACGAGCCGCGCGGGCACCCGATGTGACCGTGGTGTGCGCCCCGCGTGCGCCGTTCGTGCGCTCGTGAAAGTGATCCCGTTCACAAGAAGTGATCTCCGACCCCTTGGCGCGGGCCCCTTCCGCGTGCTGGACTTCCGCCACTGCGCATGCGCACGGCACACACATGCACACACGCACTTGCTCGCACTGGCTCGAAGACGCGCTTGGGGGAGATGCTGTGGCGGACACCGCCTTGTCGGAATCGGTGGTCGGGGTACCGGACGTGTGGCGGCTGCGGGCACGCGGCTGCTGGGCGGAGGCCGCGGCACTGCTCGCGCCGTTCGCCACCGACGACGCCGGAGCCGCACTGAACAGGGCGGAACTCCTGGTAGAGGCGTGTTTCTACCAGGTCGACGGATGGGCCGAGGCGGAGGACGCGCTGCGTACCGCCGAGGCGCTGGCGAGCAGCGACGAGGAGCGCGGTGCCGCCGCCTCCGAGCGCGGCTGCCTCGCCTACGGCGCCACCGTCTTCTCGGTACGCGACCGCGCCGACGAGGCCCGCTCCGCGTTCGGCCGCAGCGCCGCCCTGCTCGGGCCCGGCTCCCCCGGCCGCCCGCTGCTGGACTTCCGGCGCGGCCTCGTCGCCGAGAACATCGCGGCGAACCCGGCCGCCGCCCGCGCCGCCTACCGCCGCGCCCACGCGGGCGCCGTCGCGCACGGCGCCACCCTCCTCACCTCCTCCACCTGGCGCCACCTCGCCGGCCTCGCCGCCACCGAGGGCGACCTCGCCGAGGCCCGGCACGGCTTCACCGAGTCCCTGCGGATTCGGGTCGCGCTCGGCCACCTGGTCGGCACCGCCCCAGCGCTGCTCTCGCTGGCCACGGTCACCCCCGACCCCGACGAGTCGGCCCGCCTGCGCACCGAGGCCGCCCGGCTGCACACGCTCCTGGGCGGCGTCCCGGTCTGGCTGGCGCCCGACCTCGCCGGCTGACGGTACGGGGGCAATCCCCACCATCGGTCGGCGGGTTCGCCGGATTCCGGGGCCGCGGGGCGCCGCCGTAGCGTCGGGGCAGCGGGGAGGGTGCGGCACACGCCGGCGTCCGACCGCCTGTACCGGCCCCGGACCGAAGGACCGTCACCATGACACCGCGAGCATCCCTCCCGCCGAGCCCCGTCCCCCATCCCCGCCCCCGCCCGGCCCTGGTGTGGGGCGGAGCGGTCGGCGTGGCACTGCTTCTGACGGGATGTCACCTCGCGGGCTCGTACGACCACACCGCCACGTCGGTGTACACGGTCGGCGGGCACGTCACCTCGCTGCGGCTGGACGGTTCGGGCGGCAAGATCCTGGTGGACGCGGGGGCGGCCACGACCCAGGTCAAGGTGACCGAGACCGTGCACTACGACGGCAAGCGGCCCACCACCGCCCACACGGTCGACCGGGGCGTGCTCGACCTGGACAGCAAGGCGTGCACGCACGGCGACAAGTGCCGGGTGGACTACCACCTCCAGATGCCCGCGGCGATGGCTGCCCGACTGCTCAGCCACGGCGGCGCGACCACCGTGCACGGCGCCGCGGGGAAGCTGACCGTGGACAGCGCGGGCGGGCAGGTCACCGCGGACGGCACCGCCGCCGCCGACGTGACGGTCCGGTCGCACGGCGGCGGCGCGTCGCTCTCCTTCACCGACGCGCCCCGCCACGTGGACGTGGACTCCGCCGGCGGCGCCATCAAGGTGCGCCTGCCGTCCGAGGGCTACGCGGTGCACGCGGAGTCGGGCGGCGGCGGGAAGGAAGTGGGTGTCCGGGTCGATCCCGGCTCCGCGCGCACCGTGACGGTCGAGAGCCACGGCGGCGGCATCCACGTCCTCCCGGCCGCCTGACCGCGCCTCCGCACCCCCGTCGGCCCCGCTCCTCCGTCTCCCCCGCTCCCCCGTCGTCCCCGGGACCCGCCCAACCCAGGACAAGGAGGTCCTGGCTGCGCGCGGCGCCCTGCCGCACCCTGGACCCATGACCACCACACTGATCACCGGAGCCAACAAGGGGCTGGGCCGCGAGACCGCCCGCCGGCTCGTCGAAGCGGGCCACACCGTCTACGTCGGCAGCCGCGACCCCGAGCGCGGCCGTCGCGCCGCCGAGGAGTTGGGCGCGCGGGCCGTCGTCATCGACGTGACCGACGACGCGTCCGTCACCGCCGCCGCGAAGGCGATCGAGGCCGACGGCGGCCTCGACGTCCTGGTCAACAACGCCGGCATCGAGTCGCGGACGGCGGACAACGGCATCATCGGCGCCGCGGACCTCACCGTCGACACGATGCGGCCGCTGTTCGAGACGAACGTGTTCGGCGTGGTGCGCGTGACCCACGCGTTCCTGCCGCTGCTGCGGCGCTCGTCCGCGCCGGTCGTGGTCAACGTCAGCAGCGGCCTGGGCTCGCTGGCCCGGCTCACCGCCGAGGGCACCCCGACCCACGCGTACCCCGGCGTCGCCTACCCGGTGTCGAAGACCGCGGTCAACGCGCTCACCGTGCAGTACGCGAAGGCGTTCCCGGAGATCCGGATCAACGCGGTGGAGCCCGGCTACACCGCGACCGACCTGAACGGGCGCACCGGCGTCCAGACCGTCGAGCAGGGCGCGGAGATCATCGTGCGCATGGCCCAGGTCGGCCCCGACGGCCCGACCGGCGGGTACTTCGACGTCAACGGCCCGCTGCCCTGGTAGCCACGGCGACCGACGGCTGAGCGCGTACGGACCCGGGGCACGTACGGACCCGGGGCACCGTGCGGCCGGAAGGCCCGCGCTCAGCCCGCGACGGCCGGCTTGAGGACGTCCTCGCACCACTGGCGGAAGGTCGTCGGCGTGGTGGAGCGCGCCGTACGCGGCTCGGCGTCGTAGCACCCGGCGTCGACCTCCGCGAGCAGGTCCACGACGGACTGCGCCCACGCCCGGGGCATGCCCTGCCGCGTCAACCGGGCCCTGAACGCCTCGCCGGGGACCTGCTGGTAGCGGATCGGCCGTCCCAGCACGTCGGACATGACGCGCGCCATGTCGCGGTACGACAGGTCCTCGGCGCCGAGCACCGGCACGCCCTCCTGGCCGTCCCAGGAGCCGTCGAGCAGCAACTCGGCCGCGACGGCGGCGATGTCGCGGGTGGCGCAGGTCGGTATCCGCCGGTCCCCGGAGATCGGCAGGAAGAACACGCCCTGGTCCCGGATCGGCCCGAGCTGCTGGAGCAGGTTCTCCATGAACGCGGGCATCCGCAGCGACCGGAAGGCCACGCCGGTGCTCTCGATCAGCGCGTCCAGGGCCCGCGAGCCGAGTCCCGGACCGGCGGGCGCGTCCGGGGTGTCCGAGGCGGTGGGCGCGTCCGGGGCAGCAGGCGCGTCCGGGGCGGCGGGCGCGCCCAGGCCCGTCACCGCGACCACCCGCCGGACGCCCTGCGCGCTGATCGCCTCGCAGGCCGGCCGGGTGAAGTCCACCGCGTAGCCCGCGACTTCGGCGCCCTCGGTATACGGCGGCACCAGCCAGAAGACACTGTCCGCGCCCGCGAACGCGGTGGTGAGCACCTCGGGGTCGGTCATCGAGCCCTGGACGACCTCGACCCGCCCGCGCACGTCGGGCGCGAGCCGGGAGGGGTCGCGCGCGATCACCCGGACCGGCTCACGCTGCCCGCCCCGCTCGGGCCGCCGGGCGAGGACCTCGCCGAGAACCTGGCGGCCGATGTTGCCTGTGGGTGTGGTGACGACGATCATGTATCTCTCCCGACCGGTGACACGTGACGGAGAACGAGGAGCGAAGTAAACTCTACCGTACCGTTTACTTCGCGGCCGGAACAGCACCAAGAGAGGACGCCGCATGGCGAAGCGCGGTGACGAACTGCGGAAGCACATCCTGTGGACGGCGAAGGACGTCTTCCTGGAGATGGGCTTCGAGCGCGCGTCCATGGACGTCGTGGCCGCGCGCGCCCAGACCTCGAAGCGAAGCCTGTACGCGCACTTCGAGAGCAAGGACAACCTCTTCCTCGCCGTCGTCGACCTGGTGCGCGAGCTGTACCTCGGCAAGCTCAGGACGCCCGCCGACTACAGCGACGACACCACCGAGGCGGTCGTCCTGTTCTGCGGCCGCTTCCTCCAGATGCTGGTGTGGACGCCCACGGTGCGCACCTGCCGGCTGGGCATCTCCGAGGCCGGCCGGCTCCCCGAGGCGTCCGCCCGGTACTACGACGCGATCTTCGCCACCGCCCACGAGCGCCTGGCCGCCTACCTCACCGAGCGGCAGGGACTGACGCCCGACGCCGGCGCCGCGATCACCCGCGACCTGCTCGGCCGTACCGTCTACCCGGCCTTCACCCGCGCCCTGTTCGGCGTCGAACCGTCCCGCGACAGGGCTCCGGACGAGGCCGCGATCGGCACGGACGTGGACCTCGCGCCGATCCGCGCGGCGGTCGCCGCCTCCCTGCCGTAGCCGAGCGCCGCCAGGCGGCCCGGGCGCCGGGCCGGGCGGGGCGTTCGCCCGGCCCCACCCGGCGCCCCGGCGGTGTCAGCCCTGAGCCGTGGCCGGCCGCGGCCGGCGGACCTGCGCGGCCGTGGGCTGCTCACCCTCCTTGTCCACCACCGCCCGCTCCAGCACGGAGTCGGCGGAGAGCATCGTGCCCTTGCGGCCCTCCCCGGTGTCCTTGAGCAGATAGGTGCGCGAGCCCAGGTAGGACAGGTCGTTCGCGTCGAACACCCACTCCGTGCGCTGGCCGTAGCGGGTGTCGTCGCGGCGGACGCCGACGCCGTGCCGGCCGGTGACGTCCGTCGCGCCCGGGTCCGTGACAACGCCGGGGATGAGTGCCGCTGCCTTGTAGAGGGCCGCGGCGGTCCGCGGCGGCATCACGCTCTCGTCGATGAGCCCGCCGATCGTTCCGAACACCGCCTGGTCCCGCTCCTGCCCTGCCTTCCCGGGCGTGTGGGCGTACAGGTACGCCAACAGGGCTTTCGGGTCGGTGGGCAGCGAGGCGAGCCAGCGATACGTCGCGCGGGAGAAGCCGGGCGGTGTGCCGTCGGTGTCGCCGAGCGGCGCGTTGACCGGAAGGGTCTCGCCCTCCTCGCGGACCAGGCCCATCCGCTTGACCGGTCCCTGCGCCTGCGAGGACCAGATCTCCCGGGTGTGCAGCGTGCCGGGCACCGCCGTGCCGCTCGTCTCGTCCGCGCCCTCGGCCATGCTCTTCACGTACACGAACTGGTCGTCCCGGACCGGGGTCGCGTCTCCGGCGAGGGCGACGTCGGAGATCCGGTCGAGCAGGGTGGACGCCTGCTGGGCGGCGGGTGCCCCGGCGCGCGGGGCGACCGCGGTCCCGTGGCCGCCGCCGCGCGTCGCCAGGCCGGCGGTGAGCGCGCCGGCCAGGGCGAGGGCGGTCAGCGAGGCCAGTACGGCGGGGCGCGGCCGGCGCGTACGGCGCGGGGCCGGTGCGGCCTCGGTCGTGCGGGCACTGTCGAGGTCGTGGTCGATCTGCTGCATCAGGAGTTCCTTGTGGTGCAGGTGGCGCTCGCGCGGGAGGTCCCAATGCGCCGGCGGCGGCAGCAGCCGCGGCAGCTCGGTGGCGTCGGTCCGACCGTCGCTGGAACGCTCGGTTCCGGGGCGGGACGGGGTGTCGCTCATCGGGTCTCCTCCCGTACGGGCAGGGCCGCGAACACGGCCCTGCCTGTTCCCTCTCCGCGGCCGCGGCGCGGTTCCGTCCGCGCGGCCTCCTCCTCGCTCAGCCGGCCGAGCCGGGCCCGGGCGCGCGACAGCCGCGAGCGCACGGTGCCGACCTTGACGCCCAGCGCCTCGGCGGCCTGGCCGTAGTCCAGTCCCTCCCAGACGCACAGCACCAGCACCTCGCGCTCATGCCTGCGCAGCCTGCCGAGCGCGGCGTGCACCGCGGCGAGCCGGCGGGCGTCGTCGAGACGGCCCACGGTCTCCTGCGCGAAGTCCGCGACCGCCCGGGGCTCCGGCTGCCGGGCCAGGAAGGCCAGCCGGCGGCCCCTGCCGCGGTTGGCGTTGTGCGCCTTGTGCGTCGCGATGCCCAGCAGCCACGGCCTCAGCGACCCGCCGTCCGGCTCCACCCGCTGCCGGACCCGCCAGGCCGCCAGGAAGGTCTCCGACATGACCTCCTCGGCCGTCGCCCAGTCCCCGGTCAGCCGCAGCGCGTGGTTGTAGACCGTCCGCGCGTACCGCTCGTACAACTCGGCGAACGCGTCGCGCTCCCCCGCCCGCACCCGGCGGCGCAGGCCGTCCTCATCTTCGGTGTCCCTCACACCCGTTACCTCTCCGCGGACCGCAAGCCGTTCCCGTGACCTGCGCCACTACCCCACCACCCCGCGGTCACCGACGGTCGAGGGCGGCGGCGACCTCGTCCATGACGCGGTTCCAGTGCGCGCGCCGCCGTTCGCGCTCCTCGGCGCTCGCCAGGTGCTCCTGGTGGAAGCGCAGCACCGTCCGGTCCCCGTCGGCGGTGGGGCGGAGGGCGGCCTGGACGGTGGTGGTGCCGTGGGTGACGCGGATGCGGTCCAGCGGACGGTAGCCGCGCACCTCGCCCGTGACGCCGGCCGCCGTCCGGTAGGCGGCGCCGCGCTCCGGGGTGAGGGCCGCGCCGGGCCCGAGCCAGAGGGCGAGCCCTTCGGCGCCGCTGACGAAGTCCCAGACGACGGACGGGGGATGGGGCAGCGTGCGGGACACGCCGATCTGCCAGCCGGCGTCCTTGGTGAGTCCTGTGGGCACGGGGTCATCCTTCCTCGGAGTGGCGCAGGCGCAGCGCCCTGACCTTGTGGCGGTTGCCGCAGTGCTCCATCGAGCACCAGCGGCGGCGGCCCGGGCGGGAGGTGTCGACGTAGACGAGATGGCAGTCCTCGGCGGCGCAGGTGCGTATGCGGTCGGCGAAGGGCCCGGTCAGCAGCGCCACGGCGTCCCTGGCGACGGTGGCCGCGAGGTGGGTGCCGCCCGGGTTTCCGGCCCAACACCGTGCGCCGGCCGGGGTGATGGCGGGCGCCAGGGGCGGAAGGGCCGCGGCGGCGTTGATGACCGCGAGGTCGCCGGGCGGGAGGAGCTCCCCCTCCAGGTGGGCGAGGACCGCACGGAACAGCGCGTCGCGCAGTTCCCGTACGCCGGCCACCTCCGCCGCGGAGATCTCCAGCACGGGGGTCGGGGTCAGCCGTGAGCGCTCGGCCCAGGCGGCCAGGTCGGCGGGTTCGCGCAGCACCTCGTAGCGGCGGTAGGGGCCCGGGCCGCCGGTGGTCAGCAGCTCAAGGCACAGCGCGCCGGGGTCGAACCGGTAGGCGACACCTGTGTGGGAGCGCAGTGTCAGCCCCTTGGTTGCCGAGGATTCCATGTAACCAATATAAATGGTTACATGGCACTGCACTGGAAGTTGGTCATCGACAGCGCGAACGCGGCCGCCCTCGCGGACTTCTGGGCCGCCGCCCTGGAGTACGAGGTGGAGGACCCCAGCGCCCTCATCACGCAACTGCTGGCCGCCGGCCACATCGGCGAGGACGCGGTCACCGAGCACCGCGGCCGCAGGAACTTCCGCGGCCACGCCGCGATCCGCCACCCCGACGACCCGTTCGACGAGACCAGCGGCGTCGGCCGGGGCCGGCGGGTGCTCTTCCAGCACGTACCCGAGCCCAAGTCGGGCAAGAACCGCCTGCACCTCGACGTGCACGGCGCACCCGGCGGCCTGACCGAACTGGTGGCCCGGCTGGAAGGACTGGGAGCGACGCGCGTCCACGAGGTCGACCGGGGACCCGCCGGCCACTGGTGGGTCATGCGGGACCCGGAGGGCAACGAGTTCTGCGCGGCGTGACCCCCACCGTGAGCGGGACCCCCGCCCAGCGCGTGGCCGGGCGGGCCGTCCCGCGACCGCGGACACGCGCCGATGCCGTGCGCGGGGCCGGCCGTCGGGCCCGCCGACGTCAGATCGGCAGGTCCCACCCGGGTCCGTCCTCGGCGCCGAGCCACACCCGTTGACGGGCTGCCGAGACCGTGATGCCGAACCCTTCCTGGCGAGGTCCGCCGGCGGCCTGCCAGCGCTGCACCGCCTGTTCGACCCGGTCCCACAGACGGACGGGACCGCGCTGGACGACGGTCCACCCGCCAGGGGAATCGGGGGCCGTCCGGGCCTGCGAACCGGTGGACACATCCCAGAGGATCTGTTCCGCCCCCGCCCCCAGGCGTTCGGCCGAGGGCGCCGCGAGCTGCGCGATCCAACCGCCCGTCCAGTCGTCCAGTGTCGCGGGGTCGATCCGACTCGGCCGCTCGTCCCCGGGCAGCAGGGCCAGGGCCGGACGGGGCGGGCGGTCGTGCGGCCGGGCGATCATGAAGCTGGTGCGACCGGGGAGGAACCGGCCCGTGGCCTCCCCGGGATTGGTCACGTCCAGCAGCGCAAGGGCGTTGGCGTAGCTCCACCCGGAGAGCGTGACCAGGATCTTTCCCCCTGGCCGCACCTGGTGCAGCCAGGGCAGCGGGATGTACCGGACCGCGCACGTGGCGATCAGCCGGTCGTACCGGCCCCCGTCCGGGTCGCCGCGCAGCCCGTCACCGACGATCAGCCGGGGCGCGAACCCGGCCGCCTCGAGCGCCACCGCCGCAGCACCGCCCACCACCGGGTCGTACTCGATGCTGGTCAGGTTGGCGTCCCCGAGACGGTGCGCACCGATCGCGGTCGAGTACCCCGTTCCGGTGCCGACCTCCAGCACCTGGTGACCGGGCTCGGCGTCGAGCTGCTGCCACATGCGCAGCACCAACGACGGCAGGGTGGACGACGAAGACGGGGAGCCGGTCACTACCGCCTCGGTCACGTCGTCGGGCCTGATCCGGCCGTCCAGTTGGGTGATCAGCGTTGCGTCGGAGTACACCCCCTCCAGCCATCCGGGCTCACCCTCCCGGACCGGCCGGAAGCCGGTGGGAACGCTGCCCGTCACCGGCCTGAAGTAGGCCCCCGTGAACAACTCGCGGGCAACCGACGCGGCTGCGCCGCGCCACCCCGCTTCCGTCAGCGTGCCCTCATCGGTGAGTCTGCCCACCAGGGCTTCGCGGAGCCGAGCCGATGTGCTCACGTGTCGGGGCCTTTCTCCAACCGGTCGGCAAGAACACGGGCGATCGCCGCGGCGATCCCCGCCGGCTGCCACGCCCACTGGCCGTTCGGGTTGCACTCCAGGAAGTACCAGTCGCCCGCCGCGGTGACGGCGAAATCGAACGCGCCGTAGGTCAAACGGAGTTCGGCGAGGTAGGCAACGACCGCATGCGCGACTGGCTCGGGCGCCTCGATCGGTGTGCACGTCATCAAATCCTGCCGGTGGCGCCAGTCGAGATCGGGGCTGTCGATCCGGACCCCGAACAGCCGGTCGCCCACGGCGGTCACCCGCGCATCGAACTCCTTGTCAACCTTGGCTTGGAACATGTGCGGGCAGACGGACACAGCGTCGGTGATCTCGGGACCTTGGACGTCTCGGACCCAGACACTGCATGGCCGGCCGTCGACGCGGTACGTCGAGTTCCACACAGGCTTGTAGACCACTCCGCCAGGCTGGTGAGTGGCGAACGTCCGAGCCTCGTGCGGGTCGTTGGTGATCACCGTGCTGGGTACCAGAAACCCGCAACGTTGCGCGGTCGTGAGCTGTACGGGCTTGGACTCGGCGGCTCGGTTGTCCCAGGGGTGATTGACGTAGTGCGCGCCTGGGAGTGATGCAAGGATGCCCCCCGCGCCCCACAGCGTCTGTTCTGCGGCGAACCGACGGTCCTGGCCGCGCAGCCCGTGTGGTCCCTCGTAGGGCGAGGGCCTGCGCACCCAGACGGACCGAATCCGCGTGGTGTCGAGTCCACGGCTTGCCGTGCGCAGGGTGCCCCGCTGATCGCGCTGACGATACGTGGCGGTCAGCGAGGCACCCGAGTGCAGATCGGTGCCGGGGTCGAGACGGACCACGGAGACCCGGCGCTCGGCGAGCAGCCGCAGCACCATGTCCGCCGTCACGTCGTAGGGGTTGGTCAGCACCAGTACCGAGCTGCTGTCGCTCATCAGCCGGAACTCTGGTCCTGGTCGTACGACTCGGTACTGTCCGCGTCGGTCGCGCCTCCCGGACCGGCCCCGTCACCAGGGGTGGTCGCGGTAGGCGTCAGTCCGCTCGTACTGGTGCCGTGGTTGCCCAACTCGACCGTCCGTCCATGCTCATCGAGAATGAGAGCGGTCTGCGTCTCGGGGTCGATCACGGGCGTGTACCGCGGGACCGTGGTGGTGGCCGCGTACGGTCCCATCCGTTGCGTGCCCCACGGTGCGGGCGTCTGCCTCATCTGTGCTGTACCTCCGTCTCCGCCGGGGCGCGATCAGCCTCATCAACATGGGCCCACCCCCGAAACAGCATTCCTCACGGGGCGGTGAGATTGAGTTCCCATTCGCGCCAACGACTAAAGATCATCCCGACAGGATTCCGCCCACTCCGCCAGCAGCCCGCGCGCATCCCCGTCGAACAGCGCCCGTTCCTCGTACCTCGCGAATCTCCGGATGAGGTCAAGAATATCGCGCCCATCCCGGAACACTATTGCGCCGAGGTCCATTTCGGCTGTGGCTACGGACTCGTCATAGACCGTGAACGTGTTCAGCGCACCAGGACCCAGGTAGGCACCCATGGGGATGACGCCGATTCGAATGTTCGGCTGCCTGCTCAGGGAAACGAGATGGTCGATCTGAACAGCCAGCTCATCCCGAGATATCAGGGGATACCGCACGGCCGGCTCACACATGAGGAAGGTGAAGTGCTTTGACCGGTCGAACAACACGCGCTGTCGTTCCAGTTTCAGCGACACGGCCTTCGACCGCTGCTCCGGAGGGGCATCGTCGAGGCTTGCCCGCACATAAGCGGGCGTCGCCAACAGGCCCGTGATCATGGACAGCAGGAAATACCGGAACGTGGTGGACGACGCCTCCAGCCCCGCCAACTGAAGCTGCTTCTTGTCCAACCCCTTGCGGCGGAGGGATCTGCCGTCCTGCCACTCGGTTTGAGCGATCCGCGCGAGGGCCATGACGTCGGCCGCAACAGCGGCCGACGTGCCAAGCGCACGGAGGACCTGTTCCACATCCAGCAACGACGGCCGGACCTTGTGCCCTTCTATTCTGCTGATCTTTGACTGAGACATGTTGCAACGTGCGGCAAGCCGGGCTCCCGAGAGCCCGGCTTGCAGGCGCAGCCGCCTGAGCATGGCCGCCAGTTCGCGACCCGATCGGTCCAGTTGGTCAGGCTCGATGGCCACCGTTGACGTACTCCCCGAACGGCACCGACTCCGCAACCGCAACTCGCTGGTAGTCGATGAATCGAGCCGGGTCGCCCTCGTACAACTCGCGACTGATCTGCGTTCCGTCTTCCGCGTAGTGCATGAGCACGACTGTGGACCTGTCCAGAATCCAGAAGTCGGGCGCCCCCTCCAGCGGGTTGGGACGGTCCGTCACGTCGAGGATGCGAATGGCGTCCCCCATCCGCGAGTGCGCCTCATAGTACATGAATTCAAACCGGAGGTAGTCCGTCAACGGCCGCGTGACCACGTGCACGCGACCCTTGCGTTTACCCTCTGCGGTGAGTTTGCGCAGCCCTTCCGTGTAGGCGGAAGAGTAGGTTTCCGGGTCGATGCGTTGGCCGGCGAGAAAGTCCCGAATGTCTCCGTCCTCGCCGGGGGACCGGTAAACAGGCAGCGTTTCCAGCCGCCAAGCTTCGCTCTGGATGCTCCGCATTCGGGATTTCCAGGCGTCACCATCCAAGAGCACGCACGGCCTCCCTCAGAATGCTCTCGGGGATCTCGACAAGCCCTTCCCCGGCGGGCGGCTGGAAGACGTCGGACACATCGCCCTGAACGACGATGGAGCCGCTGGAAGTCCGGTACACGTTGGGGCAGTCGTCGTTGTTGCAGTTACCGCCCCCGTTGCCGGTGAGCCGCTGTAATTCCTTGCGCGCCATACCAAACCCCCATGCGATGAGCCCCGTTGAGCCCTACCGCCCTTGACGGTACGGGGACGCGCGTAGGGCGTCCATGCGCGAACGCGACTATGCGCGATGTTGCATAAAACCGTGAACGGTCAGGCGTACGCACCCCACACCCCGCGCACGGCGGCGCCCCGCCGGGAGCGGTCCGCGGCGGGGCGCCAACGCTTCCGGGTCAGGACAGTTTCAGGGTCGGGCGGTACATGTCGATCCACAGGGCGAGGTCGAGGGTGCGCTCCAGGCCGCGGCGCGACGCCTGCATGATCTGCGGGGTGTCGACGCGCACCAACTTCTCCAGCGCGCTGCGGCTGACGAGGTCGAACACCGGGTGGGCGGGCTGGGCGAGGACTTCCTTGACGTTCTTCTGGAGGGCGACGGCGTAGGCCGGGTCCTGGGTGGAGGGGTAGGGGCTCTTGACCCGGTCGTAGACGGACTGCGGCAGCACGTCGGCGGTCGCCTCGCGCAGCAGGCTCTTCTCGCGGCCGTCGAAGGACTTCAGCGCCCAGGGCGCGTTGTAGACGTACTCCACCAGGCGGTGGTCGCAGAACGGCACCCGCACCTCCAGGCCGACCGCCATGCTGGCGCGGTCCTTGCGGTCGAGCAGGATGCGCACGAACCGGGTCAGGTGCAGATACGAGATGGTCCGCATCCGGAACTCCAGGTCGCTCTCGCCCGCGAGCCGTTGGACCTCGGCGGAGGCCGTGGCGTAGGAGTCGCGCACGTAGCCGTCCAGGTCCAGGCCGTGACTGAACTCCTCGGTGAGGATGCTCCCCTCGTCCCCGAAGTGCTTGGCGAAGCTCGACAGCCAGGGGAAGGTCTTGCCCTTGCGGGCCTCGGGGTCGAAGAACTGGAGGTAGCCGCCGAAGACCTCGTCGGCGGACTCCCCCGACAGCGCCACCGTCGAGTGCGCGCGGATCGCCTTGAAGAGCAGGTAGAGCGACGCGTCCATGTCGCCGAAGCCCGCGGGCAGGTCCCTGGCCGCGATCACCTTGGAGCGTACGGCGAGGTCGGCGAGCTGGTCGGAGTCCAGCACGATGTCCTGGTGCTCGGTGCCCGAGGTACGGGCCACGTCGTGCACGAAGGGGGTGTCGGGGGTGCCGCGCAGCTCGTCGGCGACGAAGTTCTCGGTCTGGCCGACGAAGTCGACCGCGAAGCTCCGTACGGTCTCGCCGGTCCGGCCGAGCTGCTGCGCGGCCAGCGCGGTCATCGCCGAGGAGTCCAGGCCGCCGGAGAGCAGCGTGCAGCGCGGGACGTCGGCGACGAGCTGCCGCCGCACGATGTCGTCGAGCAGGGTGCGCACGTGCCCGATCGTCGCCTGCTTGTCGTCGGTGTGCGGCCGGGTCTCCAGCGACCAGTACGTGTGGGTGCGGATGCCGTTGCTGTCCACGGTCACCACCGTGCCGGGCTCCACCTCGCGCATGCCGTCCCAGAACCCGTGCCCCGGGGTCTTGACCATGACGAGCAGTTCGCGCAGGCCGTCGAGGGTCACCGTCCGCTCGGCGAGCGGGTTGGCCAGGATCGCCTTGGGCTCGGAGCCGAACAGCACGCCGTCGGCGGTCGGGTAGTAGTAGAAGGGCTTGATGCCCATCCGGTCCCGGATCATCACGAGCTTCTTCTCGCGGTCGTCCCAGATCGCGAAGGCGTACATCCCGTTGAGCCGCTCGGCGACCGCCGCGCCCCACTCCAGGTAGCCGTGCAGCACCACCTCGGTGTCCGAGTCGGTGGTGAACCGGTGGCCGCGGCCGGCCAGTTCGACGCGCAGCTCGGTGAAGTTGTACGCCTCGCCGGAGTAGACCATGGCGACCGTGCCGCCGGGCGCCTCGACGCTCATCGGCTGGCGGCCGCCGGGCAGGTCGATGATGGCGAGCCGGCGGTGGCCGAGCGCGGCCGGTCCGCTGATCCACGTGCCCCGGTCGTCGGGCCCCCGGCAGGACATCGTCTCGGTCATCGCGTCGACCATGGGCCGCTGCGCGGCCAGGTCACGCTGGTAGGAGATCCATCCGGTGATTCCGCACATGCGACTTCTCCGTCCACTCGGTCACACGCAACGTGTTCGCAACACGAATCATGTGTATTGAGCACCTAAACGGATGGTCGATCCGCCGCGGTCCGCCCGTCAACGGCAGCCGGAAGACCGGTGTATGTAGTAAGCAACTTTCGGTCATCATATGAGTGGCCTGCATAAATGCCCCGCCGCGTGCGCACTGATGACCCTCCGTCAAGGGTCTGGGTACGACTTTGCGAGACATTGGGGTAAGCGGGCCGAAAAAGTGGAGGAAGCAGTTCCGCGAACCCGTTCGTATACACCCGCCGTCCCGCCAACGGGTGTACGGGCCCCTGCCGCGCGGCCTCCACCCGGCCCCGCCGAACGGCCGAATACCTCCCCAACCCCTTCAGCCACAATGGCCGGTTCCCCCACCCCGGGCGCCGTGACGGAAGAGGGCGACAAAACAAGGGGCGCGGGGGCACCGTCGCGGAAGACGGCAACGAACCAACGGGCGCTGGGGGCGCCTCCCGGCGATGCCAGGGGGCGGAACTGCGCGACCAGCCGCCCACCGGCCGGGGGTCCGGGAACCTCACGGTGGGGCTGGGCCCACGGGCCCGGCACGCCACGGGCACGGCCGAGCGCGCGGTCCGCCGCACCCTCAGCCGTGAACGCCCTCCCCCACCGCACCCCCACCGAAGTGCCGCCGCACCGCATCCGCCACGGCCCCCTCCTCGCCGGCGGCGACCGCATCGAGCAGCACGCAGTGCTCCGTGGCGTCGGCGACCAGCCGATCCCGATCCCGCACGCCACCCCCCTTCCGCTGCGGCAAGGCCGCGGGCCACTGCGTACGCCGGTGCACCTCGTCCGCGACAGCGACCAGGTGGAGGTTGCCGGACAGCTGCAGCACGGCCCGGTGGAACGCGCGGTCGGCCTCGGCGTACCCCCCGAGGTCGCCGCGGACCGCCAGCACGACCGCCTCGTCCGCGAGCGGCCGCAACCGCTCCCAGCGGGCGACCGGCACCGTACGGGTGAGCCCGAGCACCACGGGCCCTTCGAGCAGCGCCCGCACCTGCGCCAGCTCGGCGAGGTCGCGCGCGGTGTGCTCGGCCACGCGGAAGCCGCGGTTGGGCAGCACCTCGACGGCGCCCTCGCGGGCGAGCAGCTGCATCGCCTCGCGGACCGGGGTCGCGGAGACGCGGTACCGCTCGGCCAGCTCGGGAGCGGAGTGCACGGAGCCGGGTGCGAGCCGCCCGGAGACGATCGCGGCGCGCAGCGCGTCGAGCACCTGGTCGCGTACGGACAGCCGCTCGGGCACCCGCGCGGGCGGCACTATGGGCGCGGCTCGCTCCACCGGGTCCCGCCCCTCTCCACCGCTGTCCGGGAATCTGTCCAGGAAATCCGTCCGACCTTACGTCCGATCATCGGACCGTACGACCATCCGCCCGCCCAGTCCCCCGGGCCGCCCGTCCACCCGCCGCACGGCCACGCATCGACCCCGAGGCCCCACCCCGCACGCCACGCCCGGGCGACCGGCACGCAACCGCCACCCGCGGCGCCACCCGCGCCCGTACCGCGCTCCGGCGCACTCACTCGTCCGGCGTACGGCCGCTGGCGTAATCCCTCGCCCGGGCCGCTAAGGTAAGCCTTACCATGCCTGCGACCAGCGCCTCCTATGCCCGGCTGTCCGCGGTCTTCCCGCAACTGCGGATCACCGCTGCCCCGCCGTCCTCCGGCGCGGGCTGGATCGGGGCGGGCGAGCTCGCCGCGGGCGGCGCCGCGCTGGACGCGTTCGTGACGAACGCCACGGCGGAGTCGACCCGGAAGCGCGAGCGCCCGCCGCGCCCGGACGTCGCGGCGACCCTCGCACTGCACCGGTACCTGTGGCCGGCGTGCCTGCTGTTCACGGTGCCGTGGTTCCTGCACGGCAGGGTGCCGCGGCTGCCGGTCGGCGACGTGGCGTTCCACCCCGCCACCGGACGGATCACGGTGCGCACCCGGTCGTTCAGCTGCCTGCCGGACGACCCGGCCGCGACACTGCCCGGCGCGCGGACGGCGCCGCACCCGGCCGCGCTGCGCGACGAGCTGCGGGCGGCGATCGCCGACCATGTCGCGCCGGTCCTCGCGGGCTTCGGCCCGCTGCTGCGACGCGGCCGACACGCCCTGTGGGGCATGGTCACCGACGAGATCACCGAAGGGCTCTGGTATGTCGGCCGGTTGTTCGACCAGGAGGAGCGCGCGGTGGCCGAACTGGCCGCTCTGCTGCCGGGCGGCACCCACCCTTTTCCGGGCTCCGCGGGGTTCCGTCCGGGTACGCGGATTGACGGACCGTCAGCCGGGACGGAGTGCGCAGCGGCGTCGCGCACCCGGCTCACCTGCTGCCTTTACTACACCATCAGCCCCACGGACACCTGCACCACCTGTCCGCGGCTGCGCGCACCGGCCCGGATCGACCGCCGTGCGTCCGCGGCCTGACCGTCCACGCTACGATCTCGCTCAACTAAGCCGTTCTGGCACGCGAGTTCGAGCACCCGGGAACCATACGCGTGCTCTTGTGCCGTAACGTCTGCACCCATCCGCGCTCTGCACGATGATGTCGGTCGTAAGCAGTCCCCACGGCCCGAGCGCGACGGAAGCGACACGAGGAATCGCATATGAGAATCACCGACATATCGCTGGACTGGATGATCTCGGCCGTCATCGGCCTGGTCGTCCTCGCGGCCTGCGTCTTCGTCTTCCGCAACCGCCGCACGTCCGGTGACAGCGCCACCCAGGGCGATTCATGGGAGCGCAGCGAGGAGCGCCGCCGCCGCAAGGAAGCGGTGTACGGCAGCGCCTCGTATGTGCTGCTGTTCTGCTGTGCCGCCGTGGCCGCCGCACTGTCGTTCCACGGCCTGGTCGGCTTCGGGCGGGAGAACCTCGGCCTGGAGAACGGCTGGGAGTACCTGGTGCCGTTCGGCCTGGACGGGGCGGCGATGTTCTGCTCCGTGCTGGCGGTCCGCGAGGCCAGCCACGGCGACGCCGCCCTCGGCTCGCGCATGCTGGTGTGGATGTTCGCCGGCGCAGCGGCCTGGTTCAACTGGGTGCACGCGCCGCGCGGGGTGGATCACGCGGGCGCGCCGCAGTTCTTCGCCGGCATGTCGCTGTCGGCCGCGGTGCTCTTCGACCGCGCGCTGAAGCAGACCCGCCGGGCGGCACTGCGCGAACAGGGCCTGGTGCCGAGGCCGTTGCCGCAGATCCGGATGGTGCGGTGGCTGCGCGCCCCGCGGGAGACGTACGGCGCCTGGTCGCTGATGCTGCTGGAGGGCGTGCGCTCGCTGGACGAGGCGGTCGAGGAGGTCCGCGAGGACAAGCGGCAGCGCGAGCAGAACGAGTTGCGGCGCCGCGACCACGACCGGATGGAGCGGGCGAAGATAAAGGCGATCACCCGACAGGGGCGGCCGTGGCCGCGAGGTGGCCGGGGCGGCCGCCAGGTCGAACTGCCCGCCGCGAATGCGGCGGGCACCGGCCAGACCGCTTCGGAGCCTGCCATATCTCCTTCGGCCGAACTGCCGTCCGGTGAACTGCCGGTGCGGGCGCGTCCGGCACTCCAGCCGGTACGCGAGGAGGCACCGGCCGTCAGCTCCGCGTCGGACCCGTTCGCTTCGCAGTCCGAGCCGTCGGCGTCGGGCCCCAAGACGATCGACCTGATCGCCGAGGACGACACGCTGACGCTGCCCCGGCTGGACTCCCTGGAGCGCAAACTCCAGGACCTGGAGCGTCAGTTCGGCTGAGCAACCGAAGCAGCGGTACACGGGCGGCGTGGCTGCCGGGTGGACACCGGTCCACCCGCGGTCACGCCGTTTCCGCGTCCAGCGCGTTCAGTGCTTCCCCGTTCGGCGCTTCGGTGTTCAGCGCCTCGGTGTTCAGCGCTTCCGCGTTCAGTTCGAACCAGACCTCCTTCCCGCCGGCCGCGCACGGCCGCACCCCCCAGTCGTCGGCGAGCGCGTCGACGAGCAGCAGGCCGCGGCCCGAAGTGCCGTAGTCCCCGACCGGATCGGGCTCCCACCGCTGAGGACGCGGGCGGGGCAGGCGGGCGACGGTGTCGCGGACCTCGATCCGCAGCCGCTGCCCCGGCTCCCCGGGCCGGAACCCTTCCGGTGAGAGCGTCGCGGTCAACACGGCGCCCCCGCAGGTGTGCTGGAGTGCGTTGGTGAGAAGTTCGGTGGCCAGTAGTTCCGTTGTGTCCACCAGTGCGGCCACGCCCCACTCCCGCAGGTTGTCCCGAAGGACCCTGCGAGTTTCGGCCACGGCGGGCAGATCCGCCCGCCGTACCGCGCGCCGCAACCGGTACCCCGTGATATTCGTCCTGCTTCCCCCGTTCCAACCGATCCTTGTTCCCCTCCCGATAGGCATGCCCACCACGGATGCGTCCACTCATCCGATGGATTGACAGGTCCCCGGCGATACGGCAGACCGGCCCCGCCGACGTCACCGAAAGGCACCGCCGACCTGGCCGCCGAACCCATGAACTCCCTTACGGGCGAGGCACGTTGCGCAGATTGGAGCGCGCGAGCTGGACCATCTTGCCGACGCCGCCGTCCAGCACGGTCCGGCCCATCGACAGCGCAAACCCACCGATCTGCTCACCGGTGATCTTCGGCGGGATGGACAGTGCGTGCGGATCGGTCACCACGTCGACCAGCGCGGGTCCCTTGTGCCGGAAGGCGTCCTTGAGCGCGCCGCGCAGGTCCTTCGGCTTCTCGACCCGCACCCCGTAGGCGCCGGAGGCCCGCGCGATGGCCGCGAAGTCCGGGTTGTGGTTGGTGGTGCCGTACGCCGGCAGCCCCTCCACCATCATCTCCAACTCCACCATGCCGAGCGAGGAGTTGTTGAACAGCACCACCTTCACCGGCAGGTCGTACTGCACCAGGGTGAGGAAGTCGCCCATCAGCATGCTGAAGCCGCCGTCGCCGGACATCGACACGACCTGCCGTTTCAGGTCCAGGAACTGCGCGCCGATCGCCTGCGGCAGCGCGTTCGCCATCGACCCGTGCGAGAACGAACCGATCACCCGCCGCCGTCCGTTGGGCGTCAGGTAGCGCGCCGCCCAGACGTTGCACATCCCGGTGTCGACGGTGAACACCGCGTCGTCGGCGGCCACTTCGTCCAGCACCGACGCGACGTACTCCGGGTGGATCGGGACGTGCTTGTCGACCTTGCGGGTGTACGCCTTCACGACGCCCTCCAGCGCGTCGCTGTGCTTCTTCAGCATCCGGTCCAGGAACGCGCGGTCCTTCTTCTCGCGCACCTTCGGCGTCAGGCAGCGCAGCGTCTCACCGGCGTCCCCCCACACCGCGAGGTCCAACTTCGATCGCCGCCCCAGGTGTTCGGGACGCACATCGACCTGCACGATCGTCACGTCGTCCGGCAGGAAGGCGTTGTACGGGAAGTCGGTGCCCAGCAGGATCAGCAGGTCGCACTCGTGCATGGCCTCGTAGGCCGCGCCGTAGCCGAGCAGCCCGCTCATGCCGACGTCGTACGGGTTGTCGTACTGAATCCACTCCTTGCCGCGCAGCGCGTGCCCGACCGGGGACTTGACCTTCCGCGCGAAGTCCATCACCTCGTCGTGGGCGCCCGCGGTGCCGCTGCCGCAGAAGAGGGTGACCCGCTGGGCGCGGTCCACCAGCCGGGCCAGTTCGTCGATCTCGGTGTCGCCCGGGCGGATCGCGGGGCGCCGCGTGACCAGCGCGTGCTCCTCGGTGCGCTGCGGTGCCTGCTGGGCCGCGATGTCGCCGGGCAGGCTGATCACCGACACCCCGCCCTGGCCGACCGCGTGCTGGATCGCGGTCTGCAGCACCCGGGGCATCTGGGCGGCGTTGGAGACCAGTTCGCTGTAGTGGCTGCACTCCTGGAAGATCCGGTCGGGGTGGGTCTCCTGGAAGTACGTGGTGCCGATCTCGCTGCTCGGGATGTGCGAGGCGAGCGCCAGCACCGGCGCCATCGAGCGGTGCGCGTCGTACAGCCCGTTGATCAGGTGCAGGTTGCCGGGGCCGCAGGAGCCCGCACACGCGGCCAGCCGCCCGGTGAGCTGGGCCTCGGCGCCGGCCGCGAACGCCGCGGTCTCCTCGTGCCGCACATGCACCCATTCCAGGGCGCGGCTGCGGCGCACCGCGTCCACCACCGGGTTGAGGCTGTCGCCGACCACCCCGTAAAGACGTCGCACCCCCGCTCGCGCCAGGACGTCGACGAACTGCTCGGCCACCGTCTGCTTCGCCATGGTGACCATCTCCCCACGGATGGGGCGATCACGCATCCCAGACGGTCACCACCGTGCGGTCGTCGGCGTAGCCCTTCACCCGGGTCTGGGAGTCCGCCAGGTACGCCGCCAGGCCCGGCGCGCGGCCCTGGCCCCAGCGCCCGGCCAGGTGGGCGGCGAGTTCCGGCTCGCCGCGCAGCGGCTCGGCCAGGCCGGCGCTGCACATCAGCAGCGCGTCACCCGGCTGGGCGACGGTGGCCCGGAACCGGAACGGCTCGGACGCCTCGTCGGGCGCGACGTCGAGGTCCTGCCAGCCGCCGTCCCGGATGCGGAACAGGCCGCCCTCCCCCACCCCGAAGAACAGCCGGATACGGCACGCGGGGTCGGCCGGCAGCAGCAGGCAGCGCACCGACGCGGTGTACGCGCCCTCCGCAAGGCCCAGGTCCTCGCCCCGGGCCCGCAGCCGCCCGTAGCAGCGGTCGGTCAGCCGGTGCAGCCCCGACTTCAGGGAGCCCCGGCGGGCGGCCCGCAGGTCGTCGGCGAGCCGGGCCCGGCTGCGGCCCACCGCGCCCGCGATCCACCGCACCGCGTCCTGCGCGGCACGGTGCGCGTCGTCGGCCGCCCGCGCCCCGCTCGCCATCGCCACCAGCAGCAGCGCCTCGTCGCCCGTGCCGAACCGCGCGGTCAGCAGCGCGTCCCGGCGCGGCTGGCCGCGGTAACGGGCCGAGTCGCCGCGCACCGCCGCGGTCCGCAGCGTCATCACGCCGTACTCCGCCCCGTCCAGCACGGTGTCGGGGACCAGCGCGTCCAGCCCCTCGGGGTCCGCCTCCGGCCACGCGGTCGGCTCGGGGCCGTACGTCGGCGGGCCGCCGCCCACCACACCCACCTCCGTGCCGGCGTCGTCCACCACCCGCGTCACCCCGGCCGCGGGCACCCACCCGGGTGGCAACTCCGGCGCCCACCGCACCTCGCCCTCGGCGAACACCGTCTCGCCGGGCGGCTGCACCATGGGTGGGGCCGGGGCAGGGGCCGGCGGCGCAGGCAGGCGCGCCTCGTCGACCGGCTCCGCGTACGCGGGCGGCGGCGCTTCCGGCGTCGGAGCCGGAGCCGGGAGCGGGACCGGCTCGGCGGCCGGGTCGTCGACCAGGTCCGTGTACGGGGAGTCCGGCGGCTGCGGGCGGGCGGGCGCAGGGGGCGCGGGCGGCGGCCCGGCCGGGTCGTCGACCAGGTCCGTGTACGCGGAGGCCGGCGCTCGCGGGGGCGCTTGGGCCTCGGGCGCCACGGCGGTCTCGGGGCGCCCGGGCGACTCGGGGGGCGTCTCTGGAACCGCCGACGCCTCCTGCTCGGCCGGCTGCGCCGACGGCGACGGCTGTGGCGGTCGTTGCGAGAGCCGCGCCGACCAGCCCTCGGCCGCGGGCGGGGCCGTCGGCGCGGCCGGGCTGGACAGCGGCGCAGCCGCGCTGCGCGGAGTGGCCCACGCGTCCCAGGGCTTGGCGGGCGGCGGCGCGTACGTCTCCGCGGCACGCGGGTCCGGCGCGGGCGCGGCCTCCGGTTCGGCTACGGCAGCGGGTTCGGGTTCAGGTTCGGGCGCGGGTTCGGCTACGGCAGCGGGCGCGGCCTCGGCGACGGGTTCGGGCCGCTCCGGCTCCGGCGCGGGTACGTACGCGGGTTCAGGCGCGGGTTCGGCTACGGCAGCGGGCGCGGCCTCGGCGACGGGTTCGGGCCACTCCGACTCCGGCGCGGGTACGTACGCGGCCTCGGGTCCCGCCTGGACGTCCGGCGCCTGCGCGGGCAGGGGCGCCGGCGCCCGTACGGCCTCGGGTGCGCGCGGCGCGGGTGCGTACGCGCTGCCCATGCGCGGGTCCGGCACGGCGTCGGGTTCCGCCACCGGTTCCGCGGCGAGGTCGGGTTCGGGCTCGGGTTCGACCGCGGGTTCCGGCTCGGTCGCGGGCACCGCGTCGCGCACCGGTTCCGGTGCCGGTTCCGGATCTGACGCCGGGTCCGGTTCCGGCGCGGGCTCGGCGCGCGCCTCCTCGGCCGGCGGCGCGGGCGGCGCGGACCGGACGGACACCGCCTCCGCGGCGAAGGGCTCCCGGGCGGGCTCGCGTTCCGGCGCCGTCGCCGGCTCCGCGAAGGGCTCCGGCGCCAACTCCCGCTCGGGCTGCCGCTGTACCGGCATCGGTGCCGGCTCCGCGAAGGTCGGTGCCGCCGCCCACGGGTCCCACGGCGGCGGCGGAGGAGCCGTGCGCTCCTCCTGGCGCGGCGGTGGTGGCGGCGGGGGTGCCGGACGGCTCGGCCGCTGCCATGACGGCGGAGGGGGCGGCGGGGTCGGCCGCCGCAGCCGCAGCGTCTCGGTCCGGGGCGGGGGCGGCGGCGTCATCGCGTTCAGCGCCGAGTCGAAGTGCGCGTCGAGGGAGTCGTTCCCGGCGCCCGAAGCTCCGGCGGCGACCTCCTCGTCGTACAACTGCCGCCACCAGTCGTCCTCTTGGCTGCCGCGTGCGTCGCCCTGCTGGCTCATGCCCTTATTGTCCACCGCCGAGCGGACCGGGAAACGCGAAACGCCGGGTCGGCCCAGCCCCCACGGCCAGGGCCGGCCCGGCGCGCGCGGTTCGCACGTGCTCCCCGGGTATGACACCGGCTGCGATGTGGATCACAGTGGCAGAGGGCACCCGACGGAGGGGAGGATGTCCACGGCGGGAAACCGCCGCGGCTCATTCCCGCCATGCCGCCGTCGCCGTCGGTGTCGCACAGCCGCCCATCCCGAGGAGGGGCCTTCGTTGCTCGGCGCCATCGGCCTCGACGAGGCACAGGAATCGGCCTACCGCGCTCTGGTCGCGCTCGGCGCGGCCGAACTCGGCCAACTGGCCGACCGGTTGGCGCTGCCCGAGGAGGACGCCGCCCGGCTGCTGCGCCGGCTGGAGGGGCACGGCCTGGTCGCCCAGTCCTCCGCGCGGCCCGGCCGCTGGGTGGTCGCGCCGCCGGCGGTCGCGCTGTCCGCGCTGCTGACCAGCCGGCGGCACGCCCTGGAGCAGGCCGAGTTGGCCGCGGCCGTGCTCGCCGCCGAGTTCAGGGCCGAGGCGGCAGAACCCGCCGTGCACGACCTCGTCGAAGTGGTCACCGGCGCGGGCGCGGTGGCCCAGCGCTTCCTCCAACTCCAGTTCGGCGCCGAGCGGGAGGTGTGCGCCCTGGTCAGCGGCCGTCCGGTCGCGGTCGACGGCGTGGACAACGACGCGGAGGCCGACGCGGCGCGGCGCGGGGTGTCGTACCGCGTGGTGCTGGAACGGGAAGCGGTCACCGGGCAGAGCGGGCTCACCGAACTGGCCGCCGCGCTCGACCGCGACGAGCAGGTGCGGGTGGTGCAACGGGTACCGACCAAGCTCGTGGTGGTCGACCGGACGCTGGCGATGGTGCCGCTGGGCCGCCGCGCCGAGCCCGCCGCGCTGGTGGTGCACGCCAGCGGCCTGCTGGAGGCGCTGACGGAGCTCTTCGAGGGCGTGTGGCGGCAGGCCATGCCGCTGCGCCTGGAGCCGGGCGGCATACTCGCCGAGCAGCGGAACGCGCAGCCCGACAACACCGACCTGCGCATCCTGTCCCTGCTGCTGGCCGGCCTGACCGACACCTCCACCGCCAAACAGCTCGACCTCGGCCTGCGCACGGTGCAGCGCCGGGTGAAGCGGCTGATGGAGATCGCCGGCGTGAGCACCCGCCTCCAGCTCGGCTGGCACGCCTACGAACGCGGCTGGATCGCCCGCGACGAGCCCTGACCCGGAGCAGCCGCCCGGCGTGAACCGTGCGCGGGGGCGTACGCGGAGCGCGTAGGGGAGCGTACGAGAGGCTGCACAGGGCGGCTGCACAGGGCGTGATCCGTCCGAATCCGGCCCGCCGCGCCCCGCATCAGGCGTACGGTTCCCTGGCGGCATGCGGCAGGCCGGTCTCGCACCCGGCCGGGGGACGCGATCCGGTAACACCGGTGCGTCGGGCGCGTCGCCGGACAGCGAACGCGCCCGGATTCCGGCAGGGTGGCTCTCATGGGGACCGCACAGTTGTGCCTGATCGGCGCGGTGATGTTGCTGGGCATCGTCTGCGTATCGGCACCTGGGGTACCGGGGACGCTGCTGTGCTGGGCGGCCGTGCTGTGGTGGGCCACCTCGCAGCACACCACCCTGACCTGGGGCGTACTCGCCGGGGCGACGGGGCTGCTGGCGGTCGCCCAGGTGGTGCTGTGGCTGATGCCGTCCCGGCGGATTCGCGACTCCGGCGTCACCTGGCGCACGGTGATGACGGCGAGCGGGGTGGCGATCCCCGGGTTCTTCGTGCTCCCGGTGGTGGGCGCGCCGCTGGGCTTCGCCGGCACCGTGTACGTCCACGAGCGGGTCCGGCTGGGCGGGCACCGCGCCGCCTGGACGGCGACCCGCCGGGTGATGCGTACGGTCGGAGGGTCCGTCCTGGTCGAGCTGATGGCGTGCCTGATCGTGGCGGGCGCGTGGGTGGGCGCGGTCATCGCGGGGTAGCCGGCGCCGGCAGCGTCGGACCGCGCCCAGCGGCATCGTCCCGCGCCCGGCGCCGTCGGCCCGCGTCCCGCCCCCGCGTCAGATCCCGGGGCCCTCGATGCCCCAGCTGATGATCTTGTACGGGTGGATACGGATCAGCTCCGGGCTCATCCGCTCGCCGTACTCGTGCGGCCCCTCCACCTGCTCGGCGGTGCCGCGGATCTCGACGCCGCGGGCGGTACGGGGGTCGCCCGGGCGGGACATCTCGTCCACCACGAGGGACACGTTCGGATTGACGGCGACATTGCGCCACTTCTTGGTGGTACCCATCGCGAAGCCGCCGATGTCCACCGCGCCGTCCTCGCGCAGGAAGAAGCCCACCGGGTTCGCCTGCGGGCGCCCCTTCGCGTCGACGGTGGCCAGCCTGGCGAGGAACTGCCCGCGCAGATACGCCAGCTCGGCTTCGTTCAGTTCGGTCCGTGCGGTCCTGGTCGTCATACGGTCATCCTCCCGCCGCTCCCCCGCCCCGGCATCCGCCGCTCGGCTGAAAGAACCCGGACCAAGGTCCTAGGCGAAGCGCGGAAAGGCCGTTGCCACTCGGGGCCGTTCGGGCCGTTCGGGGGTGCGGGGATGCCGGGCGGGAACGGCTGCCCGGCGTCAGGCTCCGGCCTGGAAGCGGATGCCCGCCAGCGTCAGGTCCAGGCCGGCGAGGAACTGCTCCTTGTCGTCGTGCCCGTCGAACTCGTCGACGATATCGTGCAGGAACGGGTACTCCTCGGCGTCGAGCCCGCGCCACGTCGTCGCGTAGCGGCCGAGGAACTCCTCGCGGTCCACGAATCCCTCGACCACCTCCTCGGGCGGCTCCTGCCCCATGTCGGCGGCGTTGGAGACCACGACGCCCACGATCGCCGACACGGCGTGGAACCGCTGCCGTGGCGTGAGGTCGAGCCGGAGTGTCTGCTGCCCCAGCTTCTCGTAGAGGCGCAACGAGTTGCCCTGGACGTCGATGTCGCGCATGAAGTGCACACCCAGCCACGGCCGGTCCACGATCGCGTCGAACAGCGTGACGGCCATCACGCGCAGGTCGTCGATCGGGTCACTGCTGCCGGCCTGCTCCTCGACGGCGGTCAGCACCCCGCTGAGCACGTGGTCGACGGCACGTTCGAGCAGGTCGTCCTTGCCGGAGACGTACCAGTAGATGCTGCCGACGCCGGTGCCGAGCCGGGCCGCGAGCGCGCGGAGGGTCAGCGCCGGCGCGCCCGCCTCGTCGAGCAGGGCCACCGCCGCGGTGAGAACCGCCTCGATGGAGTGCGAAGCACGTCGCCGCCCTCGGGAAGGACGATCGGCGGGTCGTGGTCGCGGGCCTGTCATGGTGCACATCCTTTCACAACTTGCGCATTCATCGAACCACGTTCTATGGTCGAACGTCGTTCGATAGTCGGCGACGTTCCGAGAGGAGGCCCGCCATGACCACGACCGCCGCTTCCACCGCGCCTGCCGCATCGCGTACCTATCCGTCGCTGCGCGCGGCGTGGATTCCCCTGGCCGCGCTCTGCCTGGCCTTCTTCGTCGAGATGGTCGACAACACGCTGCTGTCGATCGCGTTGCCCACGATCGGCCGGGACCTCGACGGCAGCACGACCGCGCTGCAATGGGTCACCGGCGCGTACTCGCTGACCTTCGGCGGCCTGCTGCTGACGGCGGGATCGATGGCCGACCGGCTCGGGCGCCGACGCGTGCTGCTGGTCGGCCTGGCCGTGTTCGGCCTGCTGAGCCTGGGCGTCGTCGCGGTCACCACCGCGGGGGAACTCATCACCCTGCGGGCCGGCCTCGGCATCGCCGCGGCGGCGATGGCGCCCATCACCAACTCGCTGGTCTTCCGGCTGTTCGACGACAAGGCGCTGCGGATGCGCGCGATGACCCTGATGATCATCGTCGGCATGTCCGGCTTCGTCCTCGGCCCCCTGCTGGGCGGCACCGCCCTGGCCCACGTGCGGTGGCAGTGGCTCCTGGTCGTCAACGCCCCGATCGCGCTGATCGCGGCCGTCGGCGTCCGTCTCGGCGTCCCGGCCGACCGGCCGGAGGACCTGACCCAGGACCGGCTCGACCTGCCGGGCGCCGCGCTGAGCGTCACCACCATCGGCCTCGCCTGCTACTCGCTGACCAGCGGCGTCGAGCACGGCTGGCACTCCGCGATCACCCTCGCCGCGCTCCTCGGCGCCCTCGCCGCGGGCGTCGCGTTCGTGCGGCACGAGCGCCGCACCCCCTCGCCCATGCTGGACCTGCGCCTCTTCTCCAACGGCACCGTGCGCGGCGCCGCCATCGCGCAGATCGGCACGGCCATCGCGATGGCCGCGGTGATGTTCGGGCTGATCCTCCACTTCCAGTACGCCTACGGGTGGAGCCCGGTCCGGGCCGGCCTGGCGAACCTCCCGATCATCGTGACCATGATCGCCGCGACCCCGCTGTCCGAGTGGCTGGCGGGAAGGTTCGGCCACCGCATCGCCTGCCTGGTCGGCGCGGCCTGCCTGGCCGGCTCGCTGGCCGGCCTGTCCTGGGGAGTCGACCACGGGTACGGCGCCATCGCGGCCTGCATGGTCCTGATGACCATCGGGCTGCGCACCGTCATGACGATCTGCGCCATCGCACTCGTCGACGCGATGCCGAGCAACCGCACGTCGATCGGCACGGCACTCAACGACACCGCCCAGGAGGTCGGAACCAGCATCGGCACCGCCATGGTCGGCACCCTGATCGCCGCGCTCGTCACCACGCAACTGCCCGCAGGCACCTGGAGCGGGGCGCTGGTGGCGTCGTTCTTCCACGGCGAGCGGATCACCTACGCCGTGCTGGCGGTCGTCGTCGGCCTGGTCGCGGCAGGCGGCGCCCTCACCCTCACCGACTCCCACGCCACGGAAGAGGCCGCCGCCGAGGAACCCGCCTGACACGTCCGCCCCGGGGTCGCCGGATCACGCCGAGCCGCTTCGGCGAGCCGCCGCTGATCCGGCGCCGCTCACCGGACCCGGGACCGTACGCACCATCCGCCCGTCCGCCGGGCCGCCCGCTCACGCCCACGCGGCGGCGCGCCCGGGCGGACCGGTGCGGGTGTCGGCACCGGCAACCCTGGGGACACACCGAGAGAGCGCTCTCACGCGGTCGGCCCGACCCGATACGCTGTCCGTATCGAAATGGTCCGGAAATTTTCGTTATCCGCGTGCGAAGGAGCCCTCCGTTGTCCGACCCGAGCTTCGTGCCCCGCCCCACGCTGGAGGCCGTGGCCGCACGGGCCGGGGTGTCCAGGGCGACCGCTTCCCGCGTGGTCAACGGCAGCGAGGGGGTGCGCGCGCCGCTGGCCGAGCGGGTCCGGCGGGCCGTCGACGAGCTGGGTTACGTGCCCAACCAGGCCGCGCGCGCCCTGGTGACGCGGCGGAACGACGCCATCGCGGTGGTCGTGGCCGAGCCGGAGACGCGGTTCTTCGCGGACCCGTTCTTCGCCCAGCAGGTACGCGGCATCAGCAAGGAACTGACCGCGCACGACAACCAGTTGGTGCTGCTGCTCACCGAGGGCGCCGGCGACTACGAGCGGGTGGGCCGCTATCTGGGCGGCGGCCACGTGGACGGCGCGCTGATCTTCTCGCTGCACGACGACGACACGCTGCCCGCGCTCGCCCGCCGGGCCGGGGTGCCGACGGTGATAGGCGGCCGCCCCGACTGGTCCGACAGCGAGACGCTCTACGTCGACTGCGACAACCGCGGCGGCGCCCGCGACGCGGTCCAGCACCTGCTGAACCTGGGCCGCCGCCGGATCGGCCACATCGCCGGCCCGCTGGACCAGACCGCGTCCGTGGACCGGCTGGACGGCTTCCGCGACGCGCTGCCGGACATCGACCCGCGGCTGATCGCCGAGGGCGACTTCACCCCCGACGGCGGCTCCCAGGCGATGGCCCGGCTGCTGGACGACTTCCCCGACCTGGACGGGGTGTTCGCGGCGTCCGACGTGATGGCCTCGGGGGCGCTGCGGCTGCTGCGCACGCGGGGGCGGCGGGTGCCGGAGGACGTGGCGGTGATCGGCTTCGACGACATCGTGTCGGTCTCCGACTGGACCGACCCGCCGCTGACCACGATCCGGCAGGACATCGAGGAGATGGGCCGGATGATGGCGCGGTTGCTGCTGCGCCGGATCGAGGCGGGCGCGGCCGAGTCGGGCGGGCCCGCGCTGTCGTCGATCGTGACGCGGACGCAGCTGGTGGTGCGCGCGTCGGCGTGAGGGTCGGCGGGATGGGCGGCGTGAGGATCTGCGGGACGGACGGCGCCGGGATCGGGGTGGAAGCCGAACCAGCACGTCAACCGTTCATCCGGTTTACGCATCACGCGACTTACTTACCGTCATATTTTCGCCAACGCTCAACAGGTCTACGGAGAAGCCGTGTTGAGAAGTGGATTGAGACCCTCATGCAACGGGAAGGTCACGATCAGGCAGCGAAAGTGACGGTGCGGTGAAGGCCGCGCGGATGTGAGGAGGTCATGGCATGGCCTACAGCGTCATCTTGGGAATCGTGATCGTGGCGCTCGTCATCGCCGGGATCATCGGTTCCTTCTGGAGCGAGGGAAGCCCGATCGGGGTCCGGCGCCGCCACGGACGTCGTGGCGGCACCGGATGAGGAGCGCGGAGGGCGGGCCGCGCTGAGCCGGCCGCCGGTCAGCGGACCTGGCCGTGGCGGTGGCCGCCGCCCCCGCCGCGCTTGCGCTCGTACATCTCCCGGCCGGCCGCCGACCGCTGCTTCCACTCACGGCGCAGTTCGGCGCGCAGTCGCTGGTCGGTGCGGGAGGCGATCCAGGCGTTCTCGCGCAGCAGCTTGCGGTAGCTGTCGAGGCGGCGCTGCGGCAGGGTGCCGTCGTCCAGCGCGGCGAGCACCGCGCACCCCGGCTCGGCCTGGTGCGAGCAGTCCGGGAAGCGGCAGTCCGCGGCCAGTTGCTCGATCTCGGCGAAGACCTGGCCGAGTCCGGTCTCGGCGTCCCACAGCCCGACGCCGCGCAGCCCGGGGGTGTCGATGAGCACTCCCCCGTCCGGCAGCGGCACCATGTCCCGGGTGGTCGTGGTGTGCCGGCCCTTGCCGTCGGCGTCCCGGGTGGCCTGCACCTCCTGGACGGACACCCCGGCCAGGGCGTTGGTCAGCGTCGACTTGCCGGCGCCGGACTGCCCGAGCAGCACCGTGCTGCCCTCGGCGAGCAACTCGCCCAGCTCGTCGAGCCCTTCACCGCTCTCGGCGCTCGCCACCACCACCCGCACCCCGGGCGCGGCGGCTTCCGCGTCGGCGAGCAGATGGGTGGTGTCGGGCACCAGGTCGGCCTTGGTGAGCACCACGACCGGCTGCGCTCCGCTCTCCCAGGCCAGCGAGACGAACCGTTCCAGCCGTCCCAGGTCCAGTTCGAGGGCGAGCGAGACGCACACCGCCACGTGGTCCAGGTTCGCCGCCAGCACCTGGCCCTCCGACCGCTTCGACGACGTGGACCGGACGAACCGGGAGCGCCGGGGCAGCAGTTCCCGCACGAAACGGGGGTCGTGGCCGGCCGGATCGAGCGCGGCCCAGTCCCCGGTGCACACCACGCGCATCGGGTCCTTCGGCACGACGTACTCGGTGTCGGCGCGCGCCACGCCCTCGGCCGTGAACACATCACACCGTCCACGGTCCACCCGCACCACCCGCCCGGGCACCAGCCCACGCTCGGCGTACGGCACGAACTCCGCCTCCCACACGTCGTCCCAGCCGTAGGGCACGAGAGCATGTGAGGAGACATCACGAAAAGAGAAAGACAAGGGAAACCCTTCGAACAGGGCCCCGACCCGCGCGCCCACAGGCGCGACGAACAGCAGAAGAGGTCAGCCGGAGACCACAGAGGTGAACCGCACGATCAGCTGAATGTGGGCAACGCCCGTCACGGAAACAGCCATCGGGTCACACCTCCCAGGTCACACACACGACCGACACGGCCACCCAACCGGGCACCGCGCTGCGAACACCCGCACCGTAGCGGTTCCCCCACCACCCCCGCCACCCAATTACGTGCCCTGCTTACGCAGCGAGGACCAAGCCCTCCGCCCGCGCGCCTCCTCCCCCCACCAGCACCTCGATCCGGGGCCCCCGGTAACTCGTGCCCGCACCCGAGCACGTCCTGAACCGCACCAACTCCAACCGCAGCGCACACCGCACCTCTGCCACCAGCGGCTCCGAAGAACCCACCAGGGCTTCGAGCTGCTCACCGAACTCCCACGAGGACGACCGCACCTCGAACCAGCCCAGCCCCGGTGCCCCTGCCAGCCGAAACCGAACCCGAACATCCAGCCTCCCGAGACCCTCCACCCCAGCACGCCGAAACTCACTCAACCGCCCACCGGCAGCTTCACGCCGAACAGACGCGGCTCCCCCGCCCCAGACGAACCCGATGTCCACACCAGCGTTGAAGTTCACCAGCACATGCACCGACGCGCTACCGGACAGCACCTCGTAGCCAGCCAGCTCTTCCCGACCTGGCGCCGTCTCCGCCACCGTCCCGCCAAGCGCCGCACCGACCGCCTGGGCCAAGGACATGTCCTCACCCGTCACCCGCCACACCGTCCGCACGACCGGCCGTCCGCCTACCTGATAACCGACGTGAAACACCCCCACAGTCGGATCACCCGGCGAAACCTCGCAACCCTCGTTCCATCGCCCACTTGCACCTACCACCATCACAGCCTCCAACCGAGACACTGGGGGAAGGCGATAGTGGGTCAGATGCACCAGCTTGGCTCCGCCGAGATCACGTTGTATAAAGGCGGGTCACGGCAGCCTGAAGGCCGTCCTGCTCGGCCTGTCCGGCCACTCGCCGCACACCGTCGACGTGGAGACGACCGACGACGAGGTCGCCCGGATCCGCGCCGAGCGCCGGCTTACTGATCGTTTCAGAATGGGTCTTGCGCCGGACGATCTTGGTTGACACAGTGCCCGAGTGCGTGTTGATCTTGTTGCAGATGACCTGTGGGAGCGAGTGGCTCCGTTGCTGCCTCCCGCTCCCGAGCGGCGTCACCGCCATCCAGGGCGGCTGCGGGTTCCGGACCGGGTGGCTCTCGCCGGCATCGTCTACGTGTTGCGGACCGGTGTCGCATGGCGCGATGTGCCGACAGCAGTCGTCGGCTGCTCGGGCGTCACGGCCTGGCGGCGACTGCGGGACTGGACCGAAGCGGCGTCTGGCCCCGCCTGCACGCCTCGCTGCTGACCGAGTTGCGCCGTGCGGACCTGCTGGACCTGGACGACTGCGCCGTGGACGGCTCCCACATCCGGGCCCTAAAAGGGGGGATCACGTCGGCCCCTCGCCCGTCGACCGCGCCCGCCCCGGCTCCAAGCACCATGTGATCGTGGACCGGTACGGCACGCCGCTCGCCGTGACGCTCACCGGGGGCAACCGCCACGACGTCACCCAACTGCTGCCCCTCCTGGACGCGATACCGCCGATCCGAGGAGCGCGAGGACGTCCCCGGCGCAAGCCCCGGCGATTGTTCGCCGACCGGGGCTACGACTACGACAAGTACCGCCGCCTGCTCTGGAAGCGCGGAATCAGGCCGATGATCGCCCGACGCGGCGTCGCCCACGGCTCCGGACTCGGCAAGGTGCGCTGGGTCGTCGAGCGCACCTTCGCCTGGCTCCACCAGTTCAAGCGGCTGCGCACCCGCTACGAACGACGTGCCGACCTCCACCAGGGACTGCTCGACCTCGCCAGCAGCCTCATCTGCTTGCGACGCCTGCGAAACGATCTCAGGGCAAGTGCCGATCGCTGAAGATGAGCCGCTTGCGGCCAGCAGCGGGTCCGGAGCGCTCAGTCTCTTCGCGGACGAGCACCATCCCTGCCCGTTCGACGACCCGACGTGATGCTGTGTTCTCCGACAGGACGCGGGCCACCACGGGGCGACCGGGCGCCACGGCGCGGGCGCAAGCGAGTGCCTCGCGGACGATCTCTCCGGCTAGGCCACGGCCCCAGACTCCCGGCGTGAGCCTGTAGCCGAGGTTCCATACATCCCCGTCTACGACTGAGACCCCGCCCGTGCCGATGATCTCGCCAGGTCGCAGAGAGCACCCTGGAAGGGGAGCCTTGAGCAGCACGGACCAATAGCCCAGTCCGTACTCGTGCCAGCTCGGCTGGGCCTTGGCAATCATGGCGGCAGTGACTTGGGGTGTGGCGTGTCGCCCCTGCGGCAGATGCGACCACGTTGCTGGATCTCCGTACACGTCGTGTACTGCTTCCACGTGCTCCATGACCAGAGCATGCAACTCCAGACGTTCGGTTCGGTGCGACCGGAATCCGTCAGCCGCAGGCGTCTCCAGCTCCGACATCATCATGTAACGCCACCCCTGTCGTAAGACTCTCTACCCGATTTTGAGTATTACACACGCAACGAAGAGGCGCGCCAGCAGGGAGGGAAGCTACAAATGAAGCGGCGAGCACACAGCCGCCAGACGGGCATTCTGAAACGATCAGTTAGCTGCTGGCACCCACGAGATCGCCTTCGACGCCGACCTGGTGCTGCACCGGCGCCACTCGCTGCCGTACCACGCCAACGGGACGACGCTGCGGCCTACGACGACGCTGGCGAGGTGCTGCTGGCGAAGACCTACTACCTGGGCGGGCGGCCGGGTGGTCACCATCCCGACCAACGGCGCCGCCAGGATCATCCCGGCCGTCCTGCAGTACTACCTCGCCTTCGTCTGCGCGCCCACCACCTCCGCCACAGACGGGGACGACGCCGCAGTCCGCTGCTTGCTGCGGCCGAGATCGACATAGAGCACACAACCTCAGCCTCACCTGCGACCCCATCGGCGGCCTCGTCCAGACCCCCCGCCTCGAACGCAACGACATGGCCGCGGTCAAGGCCGTCACCGCCGCCCGCATGGCCATGCGCGGCGACGGCCGCCACCACGTCTCCCCCGACAAGGTCATCAAGACCATGAAGCAGACCGGCGCCGACATGAAGGTCAAGTACAAGGAGACCGCCCGCGGCGGCCTCGCCGTCAACGTCATCGAGTGCTGACCGCGTAGGGCCTGACCTGCGGGTTCCAACCTTTCAGCTCTGTCGGAGCCTTCCGTGCTTGTACGTAGAAAAGTCCCTCGGAAGTCCTCCGACAGAGCTGAAAGTCCCTGAAAAGTCCCTGGGGATCAGGGCCTGGGGAGGCGGCGTCAGCAGGTCGGTGCAGCGCACCGAGGCCGGCACCCGACCGTCGGCGTACCCATCCGCCTGGCAAGGCCACGTGGGCAGCAGCTCCGTCACCGCCGATCACGGACCCAGGGTCTATGAGTCGCCCGGGATCCCGTGCCGGAGAAATCACGCATAGTCCTCCCTTATCCAGTCCGTGCAGTTCAGCAAGATGGTGCGTCCGCTTCGTGGTAAACCATTACGCCTCTTCCAAAGGCGTCCGGGCTCACCGCGGGGAGCAATGCTCAAGACCTGTGGATCAGCCCCGGGCCGGGACGCGAAGGCGTCTTCCCGAATGATCCTTTGATGGTCACCGAGTAGGCCCGCGTTCGCAGCGCGGGTCGGGAAGGCACGCCCGTGCTCAGCGTAGTGAATGCCGAGGGTTCCACCGAGTCCGGTTCCCTGATCGACGAGATCGTCCGCGAGGGCGCCCGCCGGATGCTGGCCGCCGCGCTGGAGGCGGAAGTCAACCAGTACATAACCGAGTTGGCTGCCGAGCGGGACGGGCACGGGCACCGCCCGGTGGTCCGCAACGGCCACCACCGGCCCCGCACCGTGACCACCGCGGCAGGTGCTGTCGAGGTCACCGCCCCCCGGGTCAACGACCGCCGCGTCGATGAGGAGACAGGCGAGCGCAAGCGGTTCTCCTCAAGATCCTGGCCCCGTGGTGCCGCAAGTCCCCGAAGTCTCCGAGGTGCTGCCGCTGCTCTACCTGCACGGACGGTCCTCGGGGGACTTCGTGCCCGCGCTGGAGCAGTTCCTCGGCTCGGCGGCCGGGTTGTCGCCGGCGACGGTGACGCGGCTGACGAAGCAGTGGGGCGACGACCACGCCGCCTTCCAGGACCGGGACCTGTCGGACCGCGACTTCGTCTACGTGTGGGCCGACGGCGTGCATCCCAAGGTCCGGCTCTGGGCAGGCCCACTCCTGCGTGCTGGTGCTGCTCGGGGTCCGTCTGGACGGCACCAAGGAGTTGGTCGCGCGCTGGCGGAGGGGCTGCGCGAGTCGACGGAGTCGTGGGCCGACCTGCTGCGCGACTGCCGCCGCCGGGGCATGCGCGACCCCGAGCTGGTTGTCGGCGACGGCGCGATGGGGTTGTGGAAGGCTCTGGACGGTCGTCGTCCCGGCTCAGGAACCCGTGCGCCACCAGCTCCCCCACCAGGCGGGAGGTCGTGGACACGTGCAGACCGGTGCGGCGAGCGATCTCGGAGACGGTCAGCGACAGCTCGTCCTGGCTGAACGCCTCCAGGATGCGCGCGGCACGGGAAAGGACCGACTCGTGGTGCGGTGGCTTCATCGCGCGGGCAGTCTGACCCCGACGCGCGCGGCGGTCTCGCGCAGCCAGATATGAGCCGCATCGTGCGTGTGCACCGGATGCCACCACAGGGCCTCCCGCAAGGAGACCGCCTCGTAGGGAGGCTCCACGATCCGCACGGGGGCGATCGGCGCGAGCAGTCGGGCGAGCCGGGCCTGGACCATGGCGATGCGCCGGGTGCCGCCCACCAGCTGCGGTAGCAGCTGGAAGCTATCGACGGAGACCTCCACGCGTGGCTCCACGCCGAGCATTCCGAGCTGGCGCACGGCCGGTGCGTCGTACGTGCGCTGGTAGGTGACCCACGGCAGTTCCTCGAGGTCCTGCCGGGTGAGCTGGTCGGTGACGGATGGGTGGTCGTCGGCGACCACGAAGACCCATCGGTCGTGGTAGAGGTCGGTGGCGGGGAAATCGCTGATGACGCCGTGCGGCATGAGCAGTCCGTCGACGGTGCTGAGCAGGGTGGCGGTGTCGTCGACCACGGTGGGCGGGGTCTGTGCGAAGCGCAGCCGGATTCCGGGGGCCTCCTCGTGGACGGCGCGGGCGAGTTCGGCGCCGAAGACGGCGACGGCGTAGTCGGAGGCCACCAGCTTGAACTCACGGCTTTCCTTGGCCGGGTCGAAGTCGGCCTGGCTGGAGAAGAGCCGTTCGAGGACGTCGTAGGCGGTGGAGGTGCGGTCGAGGAGTACCTGTCCGAGGGCGGTGAGTTCGTAGTGGCCGCCGACGCGGGAGAGCAGGTCGTCGTCAAAGTGGCGGCGCAGCCGGGACAGGGCGGCGCTCATGGCGGGCTGGCTTAGTCCGACGCGCTGTCCGGCACGGGTGACGTTGCGCTCCTCCAGTAGCGCGCGCAGGGCCACGACGAGGTTGAGGTCCAGGCGGGCCAGATTCACGTTCTTTCCCTTGCTGTACGGCGTCAGTCGGCGCCGACCAGGGGAAATCTGCCTAACGGATGGCTTCCATCCATGCAATCTATTTCCCTGATCATTGGTGGCGGGTCCAGATTAGTCCCACCGCAATCAGGAGGACATGTCCGTGAAACCCGCTCCCGCTTCCGCACCCTTCGCCGGCCCCTTCGCCCTCGCGACGCTCTCGGCCCCGGACGGTCCCGCGTTCCCCGCGCTGGTCACACCCGAGGAGCACGTGCTGGACCTGCGCGCCGGCCTGGACAACGACCGGCTGACGGTACGTCGGCTCCTAGAGGACTGGGCTGCGGTACTGCCGCGACTGCGCGACCTGGCCGATGACGGCTCTGTGGAGCGCAGGCCGCTGGCGCAGTTCCGGGTGCACGCCCCCGTCGAACCGCGGCAGGTCTTCCAGTCCGGCGCCAACTACCGCCAGCACGTCATCGATCTGCACGTGGCGCACCGCACGCCCGGTGACGACCGCCCGGAGGACGAGCGGCGCGCGGAGGCCGCGGAGATCATGGACCGGCGGACGAAGGCCGATCTGCCGTATGTCTTCATCGGCCTGCCGAGCGCCATCACCGGGCCCTACGACGACGTCGTACTCCCCGCATGGGCCGAAAAGCCGGACTGGGAGCTGGAGTTGACGGCCGTGATCGGCCGCCCGGCGTACCGGATCTCCGCCGACGAGGCGCTGGAGTACGTCGCCGGGTACACGATCGCCAACGATCTCACCGACCGCGCGACCGTCTTCCGCCGGGACATGCCGCAGATCGGCACCGACTGGCTGCGCAGCAAGAACGCGCCGGGGTTCACCCCGCTCGGCCCGTGGATCGTGCCCGCCGAGTCGATCGCCAGCCCCGACGACCTGCGGCTGGTGCTGAAGCTGAACGGCGAGACCATGCAGGACGAGTCCACCAAGGACATGATCTTCAATGTGGCGCGGATGGTCTCCTACGCGTCGCAGGCCGCTCAGCTCCTCCCCGGAGACCTGGTGCTGACGGGTTCACCGGCCGGGAACGGCATGCACTGGGGCCGCCTGCTGCGCGACGGAGACGTGATGGACGGCTCCATCACCGGGCTCGGCGCGCAGCGCACCCGATGTGCGGCGGAGGTGGCGTCGTGACGGCTCCGCACCGGGCCGACCCGGAGGGCGCGATCGCCGAGGCAGCCAAGGCGTACTCGAACTGGGGGCGTTGGGGCGAGGACGACCGGATCGGCACGCTCAACTTCCTCGACGAGGCCAAGCGCCGCGAGGGCGCCACGCTGGTACGGCGAGGCGTCAGCTTCTCCCTCGCACAGCGCTTCGACATGGACGGCCCGCAGAAGGGCTGGCGGCGCCGGACCAACCCCGTCCACACAATGCTCGACACCGGTACCGACGCCGCCCTCGGCAACCAGGGCTTCCCGCACGGGATCGGCGGCGCCGACGACGTGATCGCCATGCCGCTGCAGTGCTCCACACAGTGGGACGGGCTCGGCCACATCTTCGACCACGGCAAGGCGTGGAACGGCCGCCCGGCGGAACAGGTCGTCACCTCCGACGGCGACCTGGTCACCGGCATCGAGCACATGGCCCCCTACCTCGCCGGGCGCGGCATCCTTCTCGACGTGGGCCACGTAATCGGCGAGGACGGCGAATTGCCGGACGGTTTCGCGATCACCGAGGAGCATTTGAGCACGACCGCGAAGGCGCACGGCGTGACCGTCGGCCGCGGCGACATCGCGCTGGTGCGCACCGGGCGCCTCGCGCGCGCCCGGCGCGAGGGCTGGGGCGAGTACGCCGGCGGCCCGGCACCCGGCCTCTCGTTCACCACAGCCGGCTGGCTGCACCGCACCGAGATCGCCGCGATCGCCACCGACACCTGGGGCTTCGAGGTCCGGCCCAACGAGTTCGACCACGCCTTCCAACCGCTGCATCAGGTCGCCATCCCCAACATGGGCCTGCTCATCGGCGAGATGTGGGACCTGGACGCGCTCGCCGACGACTGCGCACACGACGGTGCGTACGACTTCTGGCTGACCGCCGCCCCGCTGCCGATCACCGGCGCGGTCGGCTCCCCGGTCAACCCGGTCGCCGTCAAGTAGCACGCCCTCAGCCCGCAAGTCACCAGCGGAACGAAGGAGTTCCCCCATGAGCACACCCCGCACGGTCCTCGTCATCGGCGGTGGCGCGGCCGGAAACGCCGCGACGATCCTGCTGCGCCGCGCCGGGATCGCCGTCGACCTGATCGAGGCCAAGGACGACTGGAACGCCACCGCGGGCTCCGGCATCACCCTCCAGGGCAACGCCCTGCGCGTGCTGCGCGAACTCGGCGTGTGGGACCAGGTGGAGAGATCTGGCTACGGCTTCGGCGCGGTCGGCATCACCGCCCCCGACGGCACCGTCCTGCACGTCGCGGAAGACCTGCGTACCGGGGGTGACGACCTGCCCGCCACCGTCGGCATGCAGCGCCCCCAGTTGCAGAACATCCTGATCGACGCGGTCCGCGCCAGTGGCGCCACCGTCCGCCTCGGCCTCCGGGCGACGTCGCTGGACCTGTCCGCAGACGACGGCGTCACCGTCGGCTTCAGCGACGACACCGCATCCCGCTACGACCTGGTCATCGCCGCCGACGGAATGGGCTCCACCACCCGCGCCGCGATCGGCATCACGGACCGGCCCGAACCCACCGGCATGGCCATCTGGCGCGTCGCGGCGCCCCGCCCGGCAGGCATGACCCGTACCGACCTCGCCTACGGCGGCCCCGCCTACATCGCTGGCTACTGCCCCACCAGCGAGAGCACGCTCTACGCGTACGTCGTCGAGGCCAACCGAGACCGCGCCTCCATCCCGCCGACCACGTACGCCGACGAGATGCGGTCCCTGGCCCGGCATTACGGCGGCCACTGGCCCGAGATCACCGCGCAGATCACCGACCCGACGCAGGTCAACTACACCTGGTTCGACCGGATGCTGGTCGAGGGGTCCTGGCACCGCGGCCGCGTCGTCCTCGTCGGCGACGCCGCCCACTGCTGTCCGCCCACCCTCGCCCAGGGCGCGGCCCTGTCCCTGGAGGACGCCTGGGTCCTCGCACAGTTGCTGACCGGAGACGACGCCTGGGACGACGTGCTGTTCCAGGCGTACTACGAGCGGCGGATCGCCCGCGTACGGCCCGTCGTGGACGCGTCCGTGCAGCTGGGCCAGTGGCAGCTCGACGGGGTCCGTGACGCCGACGTGCCCGGCCTGATGGGCCGCACCATGACCATGCTGCGGGAGCTGCCGTGACGACGACACCGCCCACGGTCGACGTGCACGCCCACGTCCTGCTGCCCGAGATAGAGGCACTGGTGGATGGCCTGCCCGGGCTCGCCGAGGCAAAGGCCCTGGACGCGCGGCGCAACGGACCGGCCGCCCTTCAGGTCAATGGCCCGATGATCGGCGAACGCATCGCCCGTCTCACCGATCCGGCCGTCCGCCTCGCGGCGATGGACGCCCAGGGTGTGGACGTCCAACTGGTCAGTCCGTCCCCCTCGCACTACCACTACTGGGCCAACGAGGAGACGGCCGAGAAGGTGTACCGGCTCGCCAACGAGGCAACCGCGGCGCACTGTTCGGCCGCACCGGATCGGCTGCACGGCCTCGGTCTCGTACCGCTGCAGCATCCCGAAGAGGCAGTGCGCGCGCTCGAACACGCCTTGGCGCAGGGCCTGTCCGGGGTGGAGATCTCCAGCCACGCCCCGGGGTGCGAACTGTCCGACCCTGCCTACGAACCCTTCTGGTCACGCGCCGAGGAGACCGGCGCGATCGTCTTCCTGCACCCCTTCGGCTGCACCCTCGACGAGCGCCTCGACCAGTGGTACCTGTCCAACTCCGTCGGCCAGCCCACCGAGAACGCCGTCGCCCTCTCCCACCTCATCTTCTCCGGCGTCCTGGACCGTCACCCCGGCTTGAAGGTCATCGCGGCGCACGGCGGCGGATACCTCCCCACCCACATCGGCCGCGCCGACCACGCCTGGACGACCCGCACCGACGCCGGTTCCGGCTGTGTGAACCTGCCCAGCAGCTACCTCAAGCGTCTCTACCTCGATTCCCTGGTACACGACCCGTACGTACTGAGGGAGTTGGTGCGTGCCGCGGGCGCCGATCGGGTGCTGCTCGGCTCCGACTTCCCCTTCGACATGGGCACCGAGGACCCGCTCAGCGCGCTGCGCGCCGCACGTCTACCCGACGCCGCATTCCACGCCGTCCGCGGCGGCAACGCGGCCGCCCTCCTCCATCTCCGGAAGGACTGACCCCATGAGCGGACGTCTGCTCACCCACCTGCGGCACGTCGACCTGGCGGTGCCGGATTACGACAAGCAGCTCGACTTCTACGCCGGCGTCTGGGGTCTGACCAAGGTCGCCGAGGACTCCGGGATCTCCTTCCTGGCCGCCGAGGGCTCCCCCGAGCAGTACGTCGTACGGCTGCGCAAGGCCAGCGAGAAGCGCCTCGACCTCGTCTCGTACGGGGCGGCGTCGACGGCCGACGTGGACACCCTCGCCGAGCAACTCCTCGCCGGAGACGTGCAGTTGATATCGCATCCGGGCGAGGTCGACACCCCTGGCGGCGGCTACGGCTTCCGCTTCTTCGACGTCGACGGCCGCACCATCGAGGTCTCCGCCGACGTCGAGGTCCGACAGCACCGCAGGATCGAGGAGAAGGAGGCCATCCCGGTCAAGCTCTCCCACGTCGTCCTCAACTCCCCCGACCTGAACCGCACACGGGAGTGGTACGAGCGCCACCTCGGCTTCGCCCTGTCCGACACGCTTTCCTCGCCGCACATGGGCGAGGTCATGCACTTCATGCGGATCTCCAACCAGCACCACTCGATGGCCATCGCCCAGGGCCCGCACACCGCCCTGCACCACGTCTCCTTCGAGATGCGCGGCATCGACGAGTACATGCGCGGCTCCGGCCGGGTCATGCGGGCCGGGTTCAAGAAGGTCTGGGGCCCGGGCCGGCACATGGCAGGCGACAACACCTTCACGTACTTCCTCGACCCGCACGGCAACACCGTCGAGTACACGACAGAGTTGGAGAACCTCGACGAGGACACCTGGCACCCGCACGTCTACGACTTCTCCCAGCCCGAGGTCACCGACCAGTGGGGCACCGCCAACGCGATGAACGAGATCGTCGCCAAGGAGTCCTTCAACGACCCGGACCGTGGCGTGTTCGTCGCCCCGCCGGTCTGACCCCCCCCCGAGCTCCGGGGGCGCGGCGGCCCTGTCCATGCCCTGACTCCGCTCCGCGCCCCCGGCCCCTGCCCGCGCCAGGAGCCCCCATGCGATTCGCCACCTACACACACCAGCACCGCACCCGCGTCGCCGTCGTCGAGGCGGACGGCACTCTCTACCCGCTGCCCGGCATCGCGTCACTCACCGAGCTGCTGCGCTCCGGCGGCGGTCTGCCCGCCCTCCTCGACGCGGGCGCAGCCGCGCTCGACGTACCGCCGGGACCGCACGTCTCCCAGGTACGGCTGCTGCCCCCGCTCCAGCCCTCCTCCGTACGCGACTTCGTCACCTTCGAGGAACACGTCGAAGGCGTACGCAAGGCCGTCGACGGCGTCGCCGGAGTGCCCGAGCAGTGGTACGCGGCGCCCACCTTCTACTTCACCAACCCGCACGCCGTGTTCGGCCCGCAAGACGACATCCCGGTTCCCCCGGGCTCGGCCGCCCTCGACTACGAACTCGAAGTCGCCGCCGTCATCGGCCGCGAGGGCAGCGACCTCACGCCCGAGCAGGCCCGCGACCACATCATCGGCTACACCGTCTTCAACGACTGGTCCGCACGTGACCTCCAGTCCGCCGAGATGAAAGTCGGCCTCGGCCCCTGCAAGGGCAAGGACACCGCCACCACGCTGGGCCCCTAGCTGGTCACGGCCGACGAGCTGGAGCCGTACCGCGACGCCGACGGCTTCCTGCGCCTCGCGCTGACCGCCGAGGTCAACGGCCAGGTCGTCGGCAAGGACCTGCTCTCCAACATGAGCTGGACCTTCGAGGAGATGGCCGCCTACGCCTCGCGCGGCACCCGCGTCGTCCCCGGCGACGTCCTGGGCTCCGGCACCTGCGGCAACGGCGGCTGCCTCGCAGAACTCTGGGGCCTGCACGGCGAGCAGGCCCCGCCCCCGCTGCGGCCCGGCGACGTCGTCACCCTCACCGCCGAGGGCATCGGCACGGTCTCCAACACCGTCGTCACCGGCGCCGACCCCATCACCCTGCCCACCGGCAGGCGCCGCTCCCGGGAACGGCCGTGAGCGACCTGCACACCAAGCGGCTTCTCGGCAAGGTCGTGGTCGTCACCGGCGCGGCCCGCGGGCAGGGCGCCGCCGAGGTCGAGGCGCTCACCCGCGAGGGCGCGCGCGTCATCGCCACCGACGTCACCAAGGCCCCGGGCATCCGCCCGCTCGACGTCACCGGCGAAACGCAGTGGGCCCAACTGGCCTCGGAACTGCGGGAGTCATACGGGCAGATTCACGGCCTGGTCAACAACGCGGGCGTCACCTGGCGGGCCCGTCTGGACGAAATACGCGCCGACGACTTCGCCCGCGTCCACGCTGTCAACGTCACCGGCCCGCTGCTGGGCATCCAACACCTCACCCCACTGATGCCACCCGGCGCCTCGATCGTCAACGTCGGCTCCTCCGCCGCCCTCACCGCCCACTACCCGGTCGCGTACACGGCCAGCAAATGGGCCCTGCGCGGCCTGTCCAAGACCGCGGCACTCGAACTCGGGCCACGCGGCATCCGCGTCAACACCATCCACCCCGGCTTCATCGAGACCGGGATGACCGCGTCGGCCGCCCCCGCCTTCCGCGAGAGCAACCTTCGCGAGACCCCGCTCGGCCGCACCGGCACCGTCGACGAGATCACCCCGCTCGTCACGTTCCTGCTGTCGGACGACGCCTCCTTCATCACCGGGGCCGAGATCCCGGTCGACGGCGGCTACACCGCCCACGGCGGCGCCAAGTCGATCTCCGACGCCCTGCGCACGGAAGCCGGATCGTAAGGCGCGCGGAAGGCGAATCCGTCCTGCCCTGATCACCCCACCCGCTCCCCTGAAAGGACCGCGTACCACCGTGGACAAAGTCATCGGCAGCGCCGCAGAGGCGGTCGCCGACATCCCCGACGGCGCCTCCCTCGCCGTCGGCGGCTTCGGCCTCTCCGGTATCCCTGGCACCCTCATCGACGCTCTCCATGCCCAGGGCGCACACGGGTTGAAGGTCGTCTCGAACAACTGCGGCGTCGACGACCACGGCCTGGGCGTGCTGCTCTCCGCCAGGCGCATCGCCCGCGTCACCGGCTCCTACGTCGGAGAGAACAAGGAGTTCGCCCGCCAGTACCTCTCCGGAGAACTCGAGGTGGAACTCACCCCGCAGGGCACCCTCGCCGAACGCCTGCGCGCGGGCGGGGCCGGCATCCCGGCCTTCTACACCCCGGCCGGCGTCGGCACCCAGGTCGCGGACGGCGGCCTGCCCTGGCTCTATGCCCCGGACGGCACCGTTGCTGTGGCCTCCCCGCCCAAGGAAACCCGCACTTTCCGCGGCCGCCCGCACGTCCTGGAGCACGGCATCACCACCGACTACGCCCTGGTGCGCGCCTGGCGCGGGGACCGCCACGGCAACCTCGTCTTCCGCCGTGCCGCCGCCAACTTCAACCCCCTGGCCGCCATGGCCGGCGGTGTCACCCTCGCCGAGGTGGAAGAACTCGTGGAACCAGGCGAGCTGTCCCCCGACGCCATCCACCTCCCCGGGATCTTCGTCCAGCGGATGGTGCGTCTCACCCCGGAACAGGCCGCTGCCAAGCGGGTCGAGCGCCGGACGACTTCCACTCCTTCGACACGAGAGCCGGTACGTTCCTGATGCCCTGGACCCGCGACCAGATGGCCGCCCGCGCCGCCGCCGAACTCACCGACGGCTCGTACGTCAATCTCGGCATCGGCCTGCCGACCCTGATCCCCGGACACCTCCCGCCCGGCGTCCATGTCGTCCTGCACTCGGAGAACGGCATCCTGGGCACCGGCCCGTACCCCACGGACTCGGAAGTCGACCCCGACCTGATCAACGCCGGCAAGGAGACGGTGACCGTCCGGCCGGGGGCCGCCTTCTTCGACTCCGCCCTCTCCTTCGGCATGATCCGCGGCGGTCACATCGACACCGCGGTCCTCGGCGCCATGCAGGTCTCCTCCCGCGGCGACCTCGCCAACTGGATGATCCCCGGCAAGATGGTCAAGGGCATGGGCGGCGCCATGGACCTCGTCCACGGTGCCCGTCGCGTCATAGTCCTCATGGACCACACCGCGAAGGACGGCACTCCTAAGATCCTCGACGAGTGCACCCTGCCCCTGACCGGCGAACGCTGCGTCCATCGCATCATCACCGACTTCGGTGTCCTCGACGTCTCCCCCGACGGCCTCACCCTGATCGAGACCGCCCCCGGCGCTAGCGTCGACGACATCACACGCCGAACGGCGGCGCCACTCAAAGTGCACGGCCTCGTAGCTGACTGACAGTCCCCAGCCCCAGGACCGGTCCGCAACGCCGTCGCCGGCAACTCGCCGCCGGGGGCGCCCTTGCCCACCTCACTGACAACACTGACCGTGAGGTCTCATCAACGTGGTCTCGCTGACGCGCCAGCGGGAAGCGGCCTGGGCGGTGCCGTAGCGGTCGGTGACCTTCGCCGTTTCCGCGTCGGGCTCGCCCCAGATCCGGCCTGGCGAAGCGGAACTCCTTGCCGTGCTAAGGCGGTCGCCCGCCCCGGGGATAGGACAGGGAGTACTCCTTGAGCGAGGGTGTCGGCCGTCGCATCATCCGGTCCGCACGCATGCGCCCCAGGGCCTCAACGGGGAGGCCGTCGAGGAGGTGGGCTATGCGCTGGGCGTCGAAGACGACCAGGCTGTCGGCGTCACAGGCATCCCACTGCCCCTAGGCGATCAGGTCGGTGACCACGCGGCGAACCTGGGTCTCAGTGGCTTCGGCGACATCGTCGTCGGGGCCGAGCCGTTGCGCGTCGAGTAGCTGGCACTACGACGTCCGCACGGTTTCCAGGGCTACGACGAACGAGTACGGCCAGCCGGGAATGAACTGGTCACTGAACAGGCGGTCCGGGCTGGTCGGCGCGTCGGGCCGCAGTCAAGCGCCGGCCAGACCTCACTCGGAATTCGGTGGACGTTGGTCGAACTGGAGAGCCCGGTCAGTCGCCTGACCAACCCCGGCAACAAGCGGGCGACAGCTACCCTGCGGCACGCGGTCGACCAGATCGAGGAGTGGCGCAGGTGGTTGTCCGCCGACCTGCATTACGCCCGCTCCGCGCGCGACGCCGACGGACTAGGTCTGCAGGCACCACGGCCGAAGTCCCAGGTTTGATCATCATGGCTCGCGAGACTTATGACGACGCAGCCTCCGAAATCCGGTGTGGTGCTGATGCGACAGTCACGTTGACGTCTGAGGGGGGATGGTGGGTGGGTCGGGTGCGCATCAGCCCTTCTCGGCCCCGGGCCCCAGGCGCCAGGCATGGGGCCTGGCATGGGCGAGGGCGGGTCGCGGGTGCGGGTGTGCTCAGGCGGACGTGTTGACGCCGAGACTGAAGTCGAAGGTTCCTGCGCCGTGGCGGCCCAGGCCCATCATCAGCAGGCCTGTTCCCTCCAGCCAGCGCGCCATTTCCAGGGAGCCGGTGTCCAGCGGCCGCAGTCCGAGGCTCTTGATGAATGCCGCCACAATCGCCTTGGCCTGGGCGTCGTCTCCGGCGATGAGCACGTCCAGCGGGCGGCCCTGGGCCAGGACGTGGCCGAAGACGGTGTTGAACGCCTTCACGACGTGCGCGCCGGCGGGGGCGACCTTGGCGATCTCCTGCGCAATGGAGGTGCCGACAGCGGTGGTCAGCCCGGTGGCGTCGGAGTTGAAGGCGTTGGTGATGTCGACGATGACCTTGCCGGCCAGCATGTCGCCGTACTGGGCGACGACCGGCGCCGCGTTGTCGTGCGGCACGGCGAGGATGACGATGTCGCCGGCCGGTGCGGTGCCGAACATCCCGGCCGTGGTGCCGCTGCCGAGGGCTTCGGCCAGGTTCTTGGCCCTGGCCGCGTCGCGGCCGATGACCTCGACGGCGTTGCCGCCTGCGACCGCCCGGGCGCCTATGGCGCGGGCCATGTTTCCCAGGCCGATGATGCTGATGTCGCTCATGACGTATCTCGTTCCTCAGTCGTGACAGATGGGGTGGGGACGCGACCTGCTTGTCGCGCCTGTGCCGCTCGTCCCGGCGGTCAGGCCCAGCGCGCTCCGCCGTCGACGTGGAGGGTCTCGCCGGTGATGAAGGGGTTGGTCAGCAGCGCACGAGCGGCGGCCGAGACGTCGGAGGGCTCCCCGACACGGCGCGCCGGCACGGAAGCCGCGACGCGCTGGAACAGCTCGTGCTTGTCGGCTACCGCGGTGTTCCACGCGCTGGTGGTGATCACCCCGGGCGAGATGGCGTTGACGCGGATAGGCGCCAGTTCAACCGCGAGGGCGGATGCGAGCACGCTGACGCTGCCGTTGGTGGCTGCCATCACGACGCCTCCCGATGACGGCCGCCACGCCCCCAGGCCGGAGAAGAACAGCAGCGATCCCTCTTCGGCGATCATCGGGGCGAAGTGCTTGGCCAGCAGGATGGGTCCGAGGACCTTGGCATCGAAGGCCGCGAGCAGCGCGCGGCGCTCGAGGGAAGCGACCGGCCCGCCGGCCCGCTCCGTGGCGACGCTGACAAGGTGGTCGAGCGCGCCGACCGCCCTGAGCTGATCCGCGGCCGCCTGGACCGACCCCTCGTCCGACAGGTCGAGAGCGACAGACCGGACCGCGTCCCCGATGGCCTTCGCCGCGACAGCCGTCCTCTCGATGTCCCGGCCCGCGAGGGTGACCCGCGCACCCTCGCGCAGGAGATCGGAAGCCAGGGCGGCAGCGATGTCCGAACTGCCCCCCACGATCAGAACATGTTTGTGCTTCAGCGAGTACGCCATGGAATGCTCCTCGAAGTTGCGCAGGACGAGCGGTGAGCCCGCCCTCTGTCCGCTGTGCAACTGTCGGCGGGGAGCCATCCTTCCCGTCGGACTATCGATAGAAAGACGGGTTGCGATAGATATTGCTCATATCTGCGGATGGAATGCGTGCCTGACCACCACGTCCGACACCTTCTCCATATCCGCCAACCGGCGATCTTGCATCAGTTCTGAGGACGAAGCCGTGATCGCGCTACTGGCCTGCGGACCGCCACCGTGCGCGCCTGGTTGCCGCCGGCCGTGCGAGCTGCCCAGTCGCGCCGCGTCGTGGGACAGCGATGCCACACGGCTCGTCTGCGTCGTCGGGCAGGGCGCCCGCGCGCCCTCCGGGCGGTCGCCGCAGCAACGCCGGCCCGTGCGGGCGTCGATGCGTCCAGGTCCGGCCTTCGCCGAGTCGATGGGTGCTGACGCCGCCCCGCTGTTGGTCGCCGGCGAACGACCTGGTTGCCTACCGCCTCGGCGGTTCGATCCTCAGGAGGACGGTCGCACCTTCGCGGGAGTCGAGTTGTCCCCTCCGAGTTGAGTTCGCACGTCGCGGGGCACGTGCACGCCGTGCCTGCGCATGTTGGCGATGAACCGCGCGGCGAGCGGGTCGGGTGTGGTGGAGGTGACCGCCACGAGTTGCCTGACCCAGTGTGGTGAGAACGATCGGACCGCGCCCGGGAAACCGGTGCTGATCGCGCTCACCGGGCATACCGCGACCCCCAGGCCGGCGGCCGCAAGTTGCGGGGCTGCGACAGTCACCGATGTCCTCATCACAGGCTCCGGGCGGACTCCGGCCTTGGTGAGGGACCGGTCAAGCCACGTGCTGAGGCCGTTGTCCGGAGCGAAGTGGACAAGGCGCACTCCATCGAGATCCTTTACGTGGACGACGGACTGCCGGGTGATGGGATGGTCCGTTGGCGCCGCCAGCACAATCTCCTCCTCAGCGACCACGGTGGCCGTGAAGCGGTCGGGCACCGGAGCGGGCATCAACACCACGTCCGCTTCGTCGGCGTCGACGAAGCCGTGAAGCTCTTCCGCCGACGTGGACTCACGCAATGTGATCGTCACCTTGGGGTGACGGCGGTGCCACTCGCGAACGACCGGGGCGAGTACCGAGACGAGGCTCTGCGCGCAGGCCAACCGCAGCGATCCCCCGGTCGCCTCGCCGACGGCGCGGGCCGACCGGACCGCGGAGGCAGCCGCCTCGACCGCTCGTCTGGCATCCGCGACGGCGGCGCGCCCAGCAGGAGTGAGCTTGACTCCCCTGGGTTCGCGGCGGAGCAGCACCGTTCCTACCTCGCGTTCCAGCGCCGCGAGCTGATGAGAGACCGCCGGCTGCGACGAATGAAGCAGCCGGGCCGCATGGGTGACCGACCCGGAGTCCGCGACCGCGACAAGGCACTCCAGCGCCCGGAAAGAAGGCATGCGAAAATATTATCGCACTCCCTCCATCTATGAATCTTTTCGAGGGAATGGCTCGTGACAGGAGACCGCTCTACCCCGTGAGTCCTTCTCGCCCCGAAGCAGGCGAGGAGGCCGATCTCGACGGAGGAGAGTTTCATGGCACGAGCATTCGTCACAGGCGGCTCGGGGTTCATCGGCAAGGTACTGGTACGCAGGCTCCTGCAGGAGGGGCACTCGGTAGCTGTTCTGGTCCGTAGTGAGGCATCGGCCGCGAAGGTGTCGGCACTGGGCGCCGAGCCCGTGCGGGGCGAGTTGACCGACCCGACCACGTGGCGCAACGGTGTGACGGGCAGTGATGTGGTGTTCCACCTCGCTGCGGAGACGGACATCACCGCTGATCGTGAGCGCCACGAGCTTGTGACGGTCCACGGTACCCAAGCAGCCGTCGATGCGGCCCGCCACGCGCAGGTTTCCCGGTTCGTCCACTGCGGGAGCGAAGCCGCGCTCCTCGCCGGTGACCCGCTCGTGGACGTCGACGAGACCGCGCCGCTGCGACCCGACTCCGAAGCCGCCTACTGTGCGGTGAAGGCCGTGGCCGAGCAGATCGTGCTCGACGCGAACACCGCGGACTTCGCCACGGTGTCGATTCGCCCGAGGTTCGTCTGGGGTCCCGGCAGCTTCCTCGTCGAAGGCTTGGCGGCGGCGGCGAAGGCCGGGCAGTTCGCCTGGATCGGCGGAGGCCGGCACACAACCGACGTCACGTTCGTCGAGAACGCCGTCGAGGGACTCATGCTCGGATGGCGGCGCGGCCGACCGGGTCAGGCCTACTTCGTCACCGACCGGCACCCTGTCTCCCTTCGCGAGTTCCTGGAGACCCAGTTCGAGATCCATGGCGTCGGTGTCCCGATCCCCGACCTGGACGCCGAGACAGCCGCCCGCGAAGTCCCCGTCCCCGCCCGGTGGTTCCTCGGGCAGCAGTGCACCCTGCGGACGGACAAGGCCGTGGCCGAACTCGGATACGAGCCCGTTGCCTCCCACGCCACCGGCCTGGAGGCCGTCAGGAACTCGGTGGCCGTCAGCCGCGCGTGAAGCGCCGCCCACGTTCAACCGGCATACGTCAAGAGCCATCTGGAGACTTCTGTGTTTGAAGCGATAAATTGGCCGGAGGCCATGGCCCCCAGTCGCTCCCCGATCCACTTCACCAACGAGCTCGAGGTCGAAGCTTCTCCCGAAACGATCTGGTCCCTGCTCGTGGACCCCCGAACCTGGCCCGCCTTCTACCCGGGCGTCGAACATGTCCAGCTACTTGACGGCCATGAATCGCTGCACCTCGGAACCCGATTCGAAACGAACCTGGCCGGCCAGGACGTCTTCGCATCCGTACAGGAATTCCAACCTGTGACACGTATCGCCTGGGGAGGTCGCCCCAAGGCGTCGGAAGCATCCAAGGCCTACCACGCCTGGATCATCACACCCACGCCGAGGGGAAGCCACCTCTGGACCGAGGAGACCATGCAGGGCCCGCTCTGGATCGAATTGGCGAAGCAGGATCCTGAAGTCTTCTGGCGCACACACGAGAACCTTCTCGCGGCGCTCGCCAAGGTAGCGGCCGAGCGTGACAACCGCGCCGGCTGACACTCTCCCACACGTTTGGACAGGAACCGCGAATGTACGACAAGGTGAATTGGCCCCGACGGTACGACCCGAAAACTTCGGCTCTCTACGCGCTCAACGACATCGACGTGAAGGCGCCGCCTGAAGTGGTATGGAAGCTGCTCGTCGATGCCGAGAACTGGTCGAGCTACTTTCCTCCCGAAGATCAGGTCAAGATCCTGGGCGATGAGACACTACTGGAGCTCGGAACCACGTACAGCCGGGTGACGGTGGGTTTTCCCATGACTCTCAACGTGACGGAGCATGAGCCCTTCACCAGGCTCTCGTGGGAGACGACAGTCGACGGCGACCAAACCGGTTCAAGCGCGTACCACGGCTGGGTGATCACGCCCACGAAAAATGGTTGCCACGTGCTGACCGAGGAAACGCAGCAGGGCCCATTCTTCCTCGAGGAACTCGGCCACAAGCACCCCGGTGCGCTCTACCGCTATCACCAGGACTGGGTCGAACGTCTCGCCCGTGCCGCAGAAGCAGAGGTCGCGAAACCCGCGGCCTGACACGCATACACACGCGGGCGTGGGCAAGTCCCCTGACCTCGGGCTTTCACGGAGGGGGCTGCCTGATCGGTGGTCAGGCAAGCGAAAGGTGCCTCTGACCGGCAAAAATGAGGACTGTCGAAGTCCTTCTTCCTGCCACCGTCGGAGGCACTTTGAGCTGCCCCGAGTTTCGTAGAGTCCGGTGATCTTGTTTCAGGCAGACTGTGGGACTGGTTCCTGGCGTCGCCAGTAGCCCTGTTCGTGCTCGGCGGGCGGCACGTAGTCGAGTGCGGAGTGGAGCCGTTCCTCGTTGTACCAGGTGATCCACTGGAAGATCGCCCGTTCGACCTGGTCGATGTCCTTCCAGGGGCCTTGCATCTCGATCAACTCGGCCTTGAACGTGCCGTTCAGGGCCTCGGCCATGGCGTTGTCGCAGCTGTCAGCGACGGACCCGACGGAGGCGGAAGCGCCGAGGTCGGCGAGTCGGCCGGTGTACCGAATTGATACGTATCGGGCGAGTTCAACCGGTCGCTGCAACACCGGGCTGCTGTAGTGAGCGTAGCTGCTCCTCGAAGACCTCGGCCGGGGTCTTCCAGCCGACGATCATCCGGGAGTACCCGTCCAGGACGAACGCCACATACGCCCAGCCCGACCAGGTGCGGACATACGTGATGTCGGCGACCCACAGCTGGTCCGGCCGGCTCGCGGTGAAGTCCCGGTCGACCAGGTCCGGCGGGCGCGGCGCCGACGGCTCCGGAACTGTCGTGCGACGCCGCCGTGCTCTTGGAGGCGACCTGCCACTGGGCCAGGACCACGCTGTGGTGGTCCTGGCCGCCCGCAGCCGCCGACCGCGATCACCCGCCGCACGGTGATAGGGCTCTTTGAAATTCCCCACCCCCTGCTCAGGGTCTCCCCAGACCCGCTCACTGCAGTTCCCCACCCGCGCCGCGCTGATCTGCGGTCGGGCGACACAGCGGAGGGGCCGGCCGATAGCCAGCCAGTTCCAGGGGCGGGTCGAGCTGTCCAGGGTGGGCGGAGCCCAGCGCAACGCGCCGCCGAAGGCGCCCTTGACCGATCGGCACGGCCCGCACACTCAACGAGCGGGCGGCCCCGACCCCTCGTTGAGTGTGCAACCAAGTGGGGAACTTGAGCGCGCCTGGGGAATTTCGGAGATCCCCATCACCGGCCCCGTCTTCGTCTTCGACTCGTCCGGGACTGGTGTTCTAGCCTGGAGAAACGCGGTGATCGCCGTGTCCAGGGCGTCACCGTATCCAGTGCTGGCCATGGGCCCGACCACGGGCAGTTGGACATGCGCGTTGAGACGGCTCCCGGCCAATAGAGTTGAGGGGCGGGCGGCACGCTCGATGGCGCTGACGGTCTCCGCGCCCGGCTTCAAGCGTGGCAGCGACCCCGACTTTGGCTCCGAGGCCAATGCCGAACACGGCTTCGCGTCACGACTCCGGCACAATCCCAGGCGCGGAGGGATTGTCAAGGCTCGTTGATTTTGTGGGTGGGTGCTCTCGTTGATTTACTGAAGCGGGGGCCCGACATGCTCGGTATCGTACTTGACCGCAAGCACCTCGATGCGCGAGTCATTGTCATTGATGGTCCCGCCATTTTCCTGAGCGAGCGCGGCGATCTCGTAGAACAGCCCGTCCGGGCCGGCGGGCGCGAACATGACCAGGAACCTCGCCCGCTCGCGTCCGACCACCCGGGGCGCGTGGACCGTTCCGCGCGGCACCATGACGAGCGTGCCAGGCCTGGCGCTTACCCGCTGGTCGCCGATCTGGAAGTCCATCTGGCCCTGAAGGACATAGAAAAGCTCCTCGCTGCTGTGATGGATATGAAGAGGGGGCCCGAAGCCGGGCTCCGCCGTCCCCTCCATCACAGCGATGGAGCCGGAGCCCTGGTCGGCGGCGACCTTGCCAACCAAGTTGGGTATCAGCAGGCCGTCGCCGGGGATCGGCCGGCCCTCGCCGGCCGGTAGGACGATCGCCCCATTTGGCAGGTAGCTCACGAGGTTCCCTTCTGAACGGAAGCGGAATTTACGTGCAACACAAACGCCTTGGCCTGCAACCGGTTTACGAATACGAATGCCGACATGGCTGACTCCTTGGTGACTTGCCTTTCATAGGCGGGTCTCTCCGTAGCCGCTTCGGGGGGCTGCGGAAAGACTCCATTTCCAGTTCAGCATCAGGGTTCGCTTCCACGAGTCGATGCAGTCGCGGATTCTGCTTGATCAGGACATTCACGCTGGAGAAGGTGCGTATGGTCAGTCGCGGACGGCGAGGCCGATGGAGAAGCTGCTGCTGTGGACGGCTTTGCCGAACATGGCGCGCATCAACAGCACGCTCGTTCCTTCGAGCCAACGGGCGCTCGTCAGGTCGCCGACGTCGAGCGGGCGCAGCGCGAGGCTCTCGACGAACAACGACACGCGCGCCTTGGCCTCGGCGTCGTCGCCAGCGATGAACACGTCCAGCGGGCGGGGATCCTCCGGCGTGTGGGCGGCCAGCACGTGGCCGAAGACGGTGTTGAACGCCTTGACGACGTGCGCTCCCTTGGGAGCGCGCTTGGCGATCTCCTGCGCGGCGGAACTGCCCTCTGGCGTAATCAATCCCGTGAGGTCGGGATTGAACGGGTTGGTGATGTCGACGATCACCTTGCCCGCCAGCGCGTTGCCGAACTGGCGCACGAGCGGTACGGCGTGGGCGTAGGGCACGGCGAGGATGACGATGTCGCCGGCCGGGGCCGCGCCGATCGTCCCCGCCGTAGCGCCGCCGATCGCCGTGGCCAGAGCGTCGACCTTGGAAGCATCGCGGCCGATGACCTCGACCGCGTTGCCGCCCGCGAGTGCGCGGCTGCCCAGGGCGCGGGCCATGTTCCCCGTCCCAATGATGCTGATCCTGCTCATGAGGTGTGCTCTCCTTCTTCTTCTCGATCTTTCGGTTTTCCTCGCCGGCGCCGGGTCAGGCGCACGGTCGAGGGCGTGGGCCGCGCGGTTGACGCCGACGAGGGCGTTGCGCTCGGTCGCGGTCAACTCGGCTTCCCAGAGGTCGGCGAGGGATCCGCCCCAGGCACGCGAGCGGTCTCCGTTGTTGTGCGGGATCCCGGTGCCGTCGGCTCGGTTCAGATGGTGGCGATGCCGGTGCCGACCTTGTCGGCTTCCTCGAGCGCCCTGGTGCGCAGCTCGGCGGCCAGATCGCGCAGGCTTTCCATGCCGGGGGTGGTGGCTGCGAGGGTGAGTTCGCGCTCGATGACGGTCAGGTCGGCCTCCCAGACGTCGGCGAGGATGCGCCTGAGGTAGGGGGTGGAGTGGTCCCAGCCCTCGCGCGGGGTGCCCGGGCCGTAGCCGCCGCCGCGCACGGTGACCAGCACGGTCGGCTTGCCCTTCAGGACGGGCGTGGTCGGTCCGGCGGCGGCGATCACCAGGTCGACCCACGTCTTGAAGTGCTGGGAGACGCCGAAGTTGTAGAACGGCACGGCCATGATGACGACATCGGCCGACGCCAGCTCCTCGACGAGGTCCCTGGCGTTCGCGAGCGCCTCACGCTGGGCGGGGGTGCGCTCCGATTCCGGGGTGAAGCCGGCGACGGTGGCGCTCGCCCAGATGTGGGCCGGCAGCGGGTCGGCGCCCAGATGACGGCGCACCACCTTCTCGCCGGGATGCGCTGCCGTCCACTTCGCCTCGACTACGTCGGCGATCTCGGCGCTGGCGGAGGCCGCGGGCAGGATGCTGGCATCGAGTCGGAACAGAGTCATGGTGGAACTCCTTGGTCGGTCTTGCCTGCGCCTGGGGCGGCGCAGGTCGCGAAGCGGTCTTGGCGCCTCGCACCATCACAAGCGGACTTTACCCCAAACGGACTTCACCCCGGATAATATTCCGCTCGGGTAGGGTGTGTGACCGTGAACGCCTTCCGCCTGCCCATCGGTCCTCCGGGTGCCGAGCGTGCCGACGCCGCCCGCAACCGCGAACACCTGCTGATGGTCGCCCGCGAGATGATCTCCGAAAGCGGCGTGAGACGGCTCACCATGGACGCACTGGCCGAGCGGGCCCAACTGGGCAAGGGAACCGTCTTCCGGCGTTTCGGCAGCCGAGCCGGGATCTTCGCCGCGTTGCTCGACGACGCCGACCGCACATTCCAGCAGCAGGTGCTCTACGGGCCGCCGCCACTGGGTCCCGGCGCCGACGTGATCGCCCGGCTGGTCGCCTACGGCCGCGCGCGCATCGAATTCCTGCTCGAGCATCATGCGATCGAGCGCGCCGCACTCGATCGCAACCAGCAGGTGACCATCGCCGCCGGAGGGATGTCGACCACCCACATCCGGATGCTCCTCGGGCAAGCCCGGCGCGAAGGCCTCCTGGACACCGCCGATATCGACAGCCTGGCAATGCAGCTCGCCGCAGCCCTCGAGGGCCCCTTCGTGATGTACCTGGCGCCCGCGGAGAACGCCACCGCAGGTTCGGCTCGCCGAGCAGTCGCGCTGGCCGACAGCTGGGAGTCACTTGTCGAACAAGTCTTGAAGGTTCAATGAGCGACTCAGGGAACTTGTAAGGGCTCGCCGAGCGCGGTACCTTAGGGGCGCCGGTCGCGTCCTGAGTTCCTTGACCTGCAAGGTTGTCCAGCAACTGGCCGCCCCCATCGCGGACCTCGCCTCGCGAAGGAAATGCCGACGGGCTCTCACGCTGGATCGTCCAGGTCCGCGCAGTAGGTCTGCCTCATCTGCACTCCTTCGCCCGGGGCCTGGACCGCGACGCCGTGATCGCCGCGCTCACGCTTCCGTACGGCGACGGCCCCACCGAAGGCGTCAATACGAAGACCGAGCGGATCGCGCGCCAGATGCACAGACGGGCGGACTTCACCCTTCTTCACCACCGCATCCTCCCCGGATAGCGGCACGTTCCGTCACCACCGAAAGTGGGACAGGGCCGTTAACTGGACACACCCCGACTAGCCTCGATCTTTCGTGACGGTCCGTCGGTTTCTTCGGCGGGCCGTTTCGGTTGTTCGGGCTGGTGGTGGGCACGTTGATGGCCCGGCTGTCGCGTCGGGTGGCGCCGGGTTCCACGGCTCCGGTCGGGGTGGTGCTGCTCGCAGGGGCGGGAGCAGTCTGGTCAGCCGGGGTTCGGGAGAGCTTCGAGCCGGGCGATGGCTTCGGTTATCACCTCGGTCCAGGGCCAGTGGCGTGCGAATCTCAGGTGCCGGCGACGGGCGGTCGTGACGAGTTGGGCGGCGGCGGAGAAGAGGCGGAGCCGGAGCCGGCGGGGCTCCCACCTGCGGGTTTTTCCGGTCAGGGCGAGCATGGGCAGCCAGGCCAGCAGGTCGAGGGCGATCTGGACGATCTCCAGCCAGATCTGGTTCTGCGCGGTGTCGTGCAGGGGCAGGTTGCGCAGGCCGGTGGCGCGGGCGGCACGGATACGGTCCTCGGCCCGTGCGCGTTGGCGGTGCCGCAGTTCGAGTGCGGCAATGGGGATGTCGGTGGTGCTGGTGGCGAACGCGGTGAGCCGGAGGCCGTCAGCGTCGGTGAACCGCAACTGGGCCCCGGGGTGGGTGAGTCGGCCCGCAGCGCGGTGCCGGTGTTGCCACCGGTCCGTTTCTGCGGACCGCTCGCCGAACCCGGCGTGCGCGTTTCCACGCACCGGGCTCTCCACGGTCTCTGCCGTCAGGCGTGGTTGGCCAGGATCCAGGGGTTCGGGATCTTATTGCCGCGGTACCGGTACCTTTCGGTTGGCACCCGGCCGAGGTTGAACAATTCGATCCCGTCCGATGAGGGCATCAGCCACCGGCCGGTGTGGTCGGTGAGATGCCTTCGCAGGTCGGTCCAGCTCCAGCGGTGCAGCCGCATCCACCACCGGGCAATCCGCCGCCAGACGAAAATGGCGAGAGTCTGCAAGGTGCTCTTCGCGACTGCATATCTGAAGTAGTTGGACCAGCCGCGCATGATCCGGTTGAGCCGTCTCAGCACGTCCCTGGGTGGCTGTTGCGACAACCTGTGTGTCAGGGCACGAATCTTGTCCTTCAAGGACCGGATGGGCCGGTCAGCTATGAAGGTATAGACGTACCACTTGTCCGTACCTCGCTTGCGTTTCCACTGGAGGCGGAACCCAAGGAAGTCGAACCCTTCGCTCATGTGCACGACGCGGGTCTTGGCTTCGGAGAAACGAAGTCCCAGCGGCGCGAGCACATCAGCAATTTCCTCGCGCAGGACTTCCGCATCGTCACGGCTGCCGAACACGAGCACGACGAAATCATCCGCATAGCGGATGATCCGCCAGTTCGGCAATCCCCTCCGGCGACGGAGGGCGCGACTTACGGGGCTGGCCATCGTCCCGCCCGGCCGCCATGGGCCATGGGCATGCTCATCGAGCACGCTCAGGGCGATGTTGGCTAGCAGGGGGGACAGGATGCCTCCCTGCGGCGTGCCGGTCGGGTTGTCCTCGAAGTGACCGGTTTCAGTCATCACCCCGGCCTTGAGGAACGCCTTGACCAGCAGCAGCACGCGCTTGTCCTTCACCCGGGTCCGCACTCGGTCCATGAGGGCCGTGTGGTCGATCGAGTCAAAGCACGCCTCGATATCCGCATCCAGCACCCAGCGGTAGCCTTTGGTGCCGAAATACTGAATCTCCGCGACCGCGTCGTGTGCCCTTCGCTTCGGCCGGAATCCGTACGAGACCGGCAGAAAGCCGGCCTCGAAGATCGGCTCCAGCACGAGCTTCAGCGCCGCCTGAACGACCCGATCCGCAATGGTCGGAATCCCCAGCTTCCGGACTTTGCCGCTGCCGCCCGGCTTGGGGATCTTACGCTCCCGCACCGGAAGCGGACGAAACGATCCGTCTTTCAGCTGGGTTTGCAGGTCGTCCAGGAATCCGGACACACCGACGCCCTCCTCGATATCGGCGGCGGTCAGGCCGTCGACTCCAGGAGTTTTCGCGCCGGTGTTGCCCGCGACCCGATCGAACGCCGCCAGCAGCGTCGCCGGGTCGTGCACGAAGTTGAACAGGTCGTCGAACCTGCGGCCGGAGTCGGCCGCCGCCCAACGGTGAAGCTTGGCCTGCATCCTCGATACCCGGGCGCGCGGCCCCACCGGGTCCATCGCATTCGCGGCGCCGATGTTCACCGACGCGTCTTTCGACATTGCAGCCTCCTTCCCTTCTCGAAACCGTTGCCGTCCTTCCCCATGTGCCGGGCTTTCCCCGGCTCGGAGTACTACGACGGCTCCGCCCCATCCCGGCCCGATCTGCGGTCGGTGCGCTCAGCCGCCCGGTCGGGTTGGCGGCCCGGCCGGGTGGCAGGACCCGGATGGTTCCCGTGTTCACTGTGATTCGCTCGACGGAGGAGGAGCCCGACTCTGTCCCTGCGGCATCACCACGGCTACCCCGCAGCACTTCACCGTGGTCTCCCGGCCAGCCGTCCTATCCGGCCCAGGAGTTACCCGCCGATATCCGACGGGTTGCGCACCGCCCCCGGCCCATATCCACCAGATTCGAGCCGGTGCAAGATGAAGGGACGTAAACGCCGGTTCCTCTCGTACTCCTTTCCGTCCCGCTCGCCGGACCCGCACCATCTGGCAGTGCTGACACGTCCCGGCTTTGTCAGGGCTGCTTCCCGCCCTCACCGGCACCACCCGGATCAGACTGCCCTCAGCTCCACCGTCCTGCTGCGACAGGATCAGCGACGAAGGTCTCCCACCTCCGTTCGAATCAACAGCGCCTCACGGCGCACGGGTCGTTCCTTGCGGACGATCAGTCGCATTCCCCTCGGCCAGCCCTTGAGGACGTCGCCGGCCAGTTCGGCGACCCAGGCGCCGTCGCGGATCTCACCTTTCGGTTCGACGGCGGGTGTCCACGCGGCGGCCGGGACGTTGAGGACGGCTTGGTGGATGGCGTCGGTGATGGTCATGCCGACCGAGTACGACAGCCACCTGCCCCGCTGGGCGAGCCAGGCGACGAACTCGTGGGTACCGCCTGCGGAGTCGGTACGGATCAGCGTCTGGCGTCCACGCCGGTACTTCTTCGGCAGCTGGCCCAGGGCGAGTTGGGCGGTGGTGATGTGGTCGGCGGCGGTATTGCTGCCCGCGTTCCCCGGCCGCAGCAGCGCGGCCACCGGCTCTCCGGTGCCGCCGCTTCCGTGATCGACGAAGCCCATCAGCGGGTGGTGTCCGTAAGTCTTCTTCCAGGTCGCGGTGGCGTCCTGCTTGTCGGAGTGGGCCAGCACCAGCACCCCGTCCAGGTCCACGATCACCTGTCCGGTGGTGTCCGGCGACGAGGCTCCGGCCAACTTCCAGACGCGCTCGCGTGCTTCGGCTCGTGCTGACCGGATCGCGGTCAGGGCCTTCGAGCCGGCCGCGGCGAGGGTGTCGATGAGGCGGGAGACGGTCGGGTCGGAGGCCACAGGGCCGAACACGGCCGGCTCGGCCCGCATCATCCCGACATCCGCGAGGCAGTCCCCGCCCAGCGCGACCGCGAGAGCGACATCCAGCACGGTCTTGCCCGGATCGTGCACCGCCCGAGCCTTCCGCCACGGCGCCAGCGCCGTTGATATCGCGGTGTCCAAGCCGGACTTGCGGACGGTCTCGACCAGCAGCACGCCCCCGGCCTGGGAGACCACCGCCCGACCGCCGCCCTCGATGCGGACACGCGGGTACGACCCGATACGCTTCTTCACCTGAGAAGTGCTTCTTTCCACGGCACGATCTGGACCCTCGACAAGTCCTATCGTTACAGGTCAGGAGCACTTCTCGCGTTTTCGATCACGCTTCGGACAGCCCACCTCCTGAAAGCCCGAGGCTAGGGGATGAGTGCGATCTTGCCGTGGGTGTGGCGCTGCTCCAGGGCGGTGAAGGCGTTGCGGACGCGGTGGAGGGGGTAGGTGGCGGCAATGGGAATCTCGATGCGGCCGCTCGCGGCGTGGGCGGCCATCTCGGTGAGAACCTCGCGGGTGGAGCCGTCTGCACTGCCCGCGTTCCTGGTGCCGTACTGGGCGGCCTTCTCGAAGGAGATGATCGTTTCGATACGCTCGGGCGGGATGCCTAGGTCGACGGCGAGTTGGACGTACTGGGGTCCGAATAGGTCGATGAAGGCGTCGATGCCGTGTGGGGCGTTGGCGGCCAGGTTCGCGGCGAGGTGGTCGCCGTAGGGGATCGGCACGGCACCGTGGGATGTCAGCCAGGGTGCTCGGCCGGGCGAGGCGATGGCCAGGACGCGGACGCCGCGCAGGGCGAGGAGTTGGACGACGATGCTGCCGACTCCGCCGGCGGCGGCGGAGACGGCGACTGCCTCGCCCGGCCTGGGGTCTCGACCGCGTCGACGGCCGCCCATGCGGTGCAGGCAGCGACGTAGAGGCTGCCGGCGACGGGCCAGCTGAGCTCCCCGGGCTTGCAGATCAGCTGGGCGGCCGGAACCACGGCGTGCGTGGCATGGCTGGAGCGCTGCCAGGAGTAGCCGAGGACCTCGTCGCCGGGCGCGAATTCGCTGACATCTCTGCCTGTTTCGAGGACCGTGCCTGCTAGGTCACTGCCCTGCCCCGAGGGGAAGGCGGCGGGGAACCGCTCGTGCAGGGCGCCGCTGCGGATGGCGGTCTCGCCGGGGTTGATGCCCGCGGCCCTGACCTCGACCAGGACTTCGTCGGGGGCGGGGCGAGGGACGGGGATGTCGGCGATGTAGAGGACGTTGCGATCCCCGTAGCGGTCGAAGCGGACGGCGCGGGCGTGTCCGGGTGCGGCAGTCATGAGTGTTCCTCCTGGCGGGTCAGGGTTTGCGCATGGTGTCGGCCCGGTGGGGCGTGGCGGTACGCAGTGTGGTGAGCGCCGTTGCCAGGTGGCCCAGTTGCACGGCGGTGAGCGGGGCGGCGATGCGGTCGGCGAGTTCCTCGTCGAATATCCGGCCGGCGTCACGGGTCAGCGTGCTGCCGGGTTCGGTGAGCTGGATGATCGAGGAGCGGCGGTCGGCAGGGTTGGGCCGGCGTGCGCACAGGCCGTTCTTCTCCAGCCGGTCGACGGCCTGGCTTGCGCCGCCGATCGTGATCGACAAGGCCGCGGCGATGTCGTTGACCCGGCAGTTGTCGGTGCGCTCGACGACCAGCATCACATTGAAGTTGCCCAGCGAGAGGTCTGCCTCGCGACGGAGCCGGGCGTCGATCTCGTTCCACAGGTCGGTCTCGAAGCGCACCAGGTCGTCGAACACCTGTCGCAGATCCATACTGCCTCCACTTGCCATATGCATTAGCTCTGATTAGATTAGCACTAATGCACTTCATGCTCCCGCTCCACGGCCCGCTTCGCGGCCGTCCCGGAAGGAAACGCCCATGAGCCAGCAGCAGCGCGAGGACGTCGCCCAGATCCTGCGCAACGCCCCCGTCGACCTCGGCGGCGAGGTGACCGAGCAGCGGGAGCTGTTCGCCAAGATGGTCGCCGCCAACCCCGTCCCGGACGGAGTCCGCATCGAATCCCTCTCCCTGGACGGCATACCCGCCCTGAGCATCGAACCCCACGCCACCACGCCGGACAGCACCGTCCTGTACTTCCACGGCGGCTGCTTCGTGGTCGGCTCGGCGCGGGCCTCGGCGGGCTTGGCGGCCAACCTGGCCCGCAAGACCGGAGCCCGGGTGATCTCCGTCGACTACCGCCTCGCCCCCGAGCACCCCTACCCCGCGGCCCTGGACGACGCCCTGACCGCCTACCACGCGCTCGTCAAGGGCGAACACGGCATCGCGCCCATCGCCGTGGCCGGCGAGTCGGCCGGCGCCAACCTGGCCGTCGCCCTGATGCTCGCCGCACGCGGCCTGGGCGACCTGCCCCAGCCCGCCTGCGCAATCCTCCTGTCTCCCTGGGCCGACCTCACCGTGCCTCACGTCCCCCAGGACGCAGGACTCGACCCCGTGATCAACGCCGGCGCGCTGCGCACCCGTGCGGCCGACTACCTCGCCGGTGCCGACCCCCGCGACGGCCTGCTCAGCCCCGTCCACGCCGATCTGACCGGCCTTCCCCCGATACTCATCCAGGCGGGCTCGGAGGAGTACCTCCTCGACGACGCGATCCGGCTCGCCGCCCGCGCCGCCGCCGACCACGTCCCCGTCACCCTCGACGTCACCCCCCACGTCCTCCACGTCTTCCAGGCCTTCGCCGCCCTCCTCGAGGAAGGCGAGGACGCCCTCGTCCGCGCCGCTGCATTCCTGCACACCCACACCCGCTGACCACCGACAAGGATTCCTCTCGCATGGACCTCACCGACACAGTCGTCCTGATCACCGGCGCCTCCTCGGGCATCGGCGCCGCCACCGCCCGCGCCGCCGCCGACGCCGGCGCCCGGGTGGTGCTGGCCGCCCGGCGCACCGAACGGATCAACGCCCTCGCCAGCGACCTGCCCCACGCCCTCCCTGTCACCTGCGACGTGACCGACCCCAGCCAGATCCGTGCCGCGGTCAGGGCGGGCGCGGACCACTTCGGCCGCCTCGACGCCCTGGTCAACAACGCCGGCCAGGGCCTGCACCTGCCCCTGCAGGACGTCGACCCTGACGACTTCCGCGCCGTCCTGGACCTCAACGTGATCGCCCCACTGGTGGCAATGCAGGCGGTGCTGCCCATCATGCGCGCGCAAGGAGGAGGCGCCATCGTCAACGTCAGCTCCGCCACCACGCAGATGGTCCTGCCAGGACTCGGCGCATACGCGGCCGGCAAAGCCGCCCTGAACCAGCTCTCCGCCACCGCACGCACGGAACTGGCCGCAGACGGCATCACCGTCTCCACCGTCCTCCCCTTCGTCACCGCCACCGAGTTCCACCAGACCCTGCGCGCCGGAGCCGTCGTCCCCGCCGCCGCAGACTTCCCCGTCCACACCCCGGAACAGGTCGCCGCCGCGATCCTCGACCTCATCCGCACCGGACGGGCCGAAACCAGCCTCCTACCACCCGGCATCGGCAACCCGCAGCGCCCCTGACCGATCGCCCGCCGTGCCGGAAGACATAGGATTCGGGTCGACGAGAAGCGGAGGGAATGGCACGTCCTGGCGGATACGGACGGCAACGAGTTCTGCGTCATGGCCCCGCCCGACGCCTGCCAGACAGGCCCTGACACGGCCGGACTTCACCGATGCCCGCCCCACCTTGCGATTCGGGACCCTGCCGCCGGCGGAGGAGTAATGGCCGTTGTCCAGATCGGCGAGCAGGCCGTGCTGACCGGGTTCTCAGCCGAGCGTCCGGCGGATGATGAGGTTGGACGCCGGGTAGGTCTGCGTGACGATGTTCGCAAGGACCCGAAGTATCCCGGCACCATGAGTACGTCCGTGGGAACGCTCACGGCGGGCAGGCCCAGACGGCTGCCGGTGGCCGCCGCCATCTGGCGGAACGGGATGGGCCCCGTCCCCAACCGCGTGCCAGTACCTGCCGGGCGGCCCCTTCTCCAGGGCCAAGCGGAACAAGGAGGCGACATCGCGGACGTGCACGGCGTTCCACAGGTTCGCGCCGTCTCCTGGGCAGCCGACGAAGCCCTTCCCCTTCCCGAGCGCGATCAGCACGATCGAAGACCGCACTCCCCGCTCGGCGAGGCCGGTGACGGCGGCTCCACGACCTTGCGACCCCGCAGGGCGCCCTTGTACTCGTTGCACTGCGGGAAGGGCCGGGTCCTCCTCGCTGTCCGGTCGGCCCAGGTCCCCCGGCGAGCCTATGCTTCCCACTGCGACCAGCGGCTTTCCGGTCCCCGCCAGCGCCTCGCCGTACGCGAGCATGATCGGGAGCACCGCGGCGGCCACAGCCTCGATCCCCCCGAGGGAAGCAGGTCCTGCGGGTGCGCGACGTGGATGACGCCGTCGCAGCCCCCGGCTGCCTCCTTGAGCCCGTCGAGATCTCGAAGGTGCTCGGCTTCCGGGCAGGCATTGCGGTCATCCCGGCGGTGCGGGCGTTCGAGGCCCGGCACCCGGACGTGGTGGTGGACGTGCAGCGGATCGAAGGGGACGATCAGGCCGCGATGCTGCTCGACGGCCGCATCGACGTCGCGATGTGCGGCTGCTCATCGACGAGCCGACCCGCGCGTGGCCCCGCTGTACACCGAGCTGCGGGTGGTGGTGATACCCGCCGGCCAACGGTTGGCCGGCAGGAAGGAGGTCACCGAGGCCGGCCTGGCCGGCGAACCGCTGGCCTGGCATACCGACCCGAGCATGCAGCCCACCAGGCGCCCGCACCCCGGCGCCGGATACCTGGTGCGCGGGGTGGACGAGACACGCGAACATGTCGCGGCCGGCCGGGGCATCTCGTTCCTGGCCTGTTCGGCAACGGTGTTCTACTAGCATCCGGACGTCAGGTACATGCCCATCCCGGATCTGGCACCCGACAAGGTGTGCCTCGCGGTGGCGGCATCGCGCAACTCGTCGGTGGTCGACGACTTCTTCACCACCGCTCAGGCGACGGGGGAGGTCACGGCGGAATGCGGGAACTACGAAATGTGGCAGCTTGGGAGCGATTCCGTGTCAGAACACGGTTGAGCCGTCCGACTGCCACCAACAGTGCCAACAGGGGGCGCACGGCTACAGCGATGGCGAAGGCATTGAGGTTGGGGACGGCGGGAGGTAACCCTCCGCACAGCGGGCGGGCAGGGTCCTGAGCGGCGGCGCCCGGGAACCGCGGTCGACGAGGTCCTCACGGCGGTTCCTGTCGTCGTCCGGGTCAGGTCGCGGGGGTGGTGTGCCAGTCTGGGTGGCCGGGCATCGGTGGGGTGGCCGGGGAGTAGAGCCAGCCGTCGAGGAAGCCGGAGAGATCACGGCCAGCCACCTGCGAGGCGAGGCGGACGAAGTCGGCTGTGGTGGCCGAACCGTCCCGGTGCTTGAGCACCCAGTCATGTTCGACGCGCTGGAACGCGCGGTCGCCGATCTCTTCGCGCAGCGCGTAGAGGACCAACGATCCCCCGTCGTAGATGTTGGGGCGGAAGAGGCTGAGCCCGACGCCGGGGGTCGGCGCCTTGGGCGCTGCCGGTGGGCCGTCCGCGGCCCGTACCGCGTCCGAGTCCTGGTAGGCGGCCAGCATGCGATGGTCCAGCGTGGGGCCGCCCTGCTGCTCGCCGTAGAGGGTCTCGTACCAGGTGGCGTGGCCCTCGTTGAGCCACACGTCCGCCCAGCGGTTCGGGGAGACGCTGTCGCCGAACCACTGGTGGGAGAGTTCGTGGACCATCAGCGACTGGACGTACCATGCGGGCACGTCGGTTCGGGTGAAGAGGTTTTTTTCGAAGATCGGCAGGGTCTGGGTCTCCAGTTCCGCGCCGATGTGGGTGTCGGTGACCAGCAGCCCGTAGGTCTCGAAGGGGAAGCTGACGCCGAGTTGTTTCTCCATCCAGCCGATCTGGCCAGGCGTCATCTTCAGCCAGGGTTCGAGCGTCGCGGCCTCCGATGCTGGCACGACATCGCGTATCGGCAGACCGTGCGGCCCCTGCCGGTGCAGGATCGACGAGTCGCCGAGGGAGACCTGCATGAGGTACGTGGCCATGGGGTGTTCGCCTCGGTACACCCATGTGGTGGTCGCGCCGTGCCGGGCGTGGGAAATGAGTACACCGTTGGCGACCGCAGTGACATCGGCGGGCGCGGTGATCCGGTAGGTGAAGTAGGCCTTGTCCGACGGATGATCGTTGCTGGGGATCACCCGGTGAGCGGCATCGGGCTCGTTGAGTAGTTCGAGCCCGTCCGGGTTGGGTATCCAGCCACCCGTCATGCTGTTGCCTGTCGGGTCGTTCGAGTGGCTGATGCTGATCTGCAGATGCTGGCCGGCCCGTACGCGGTGGGCGGGGGTAAGCACCAAGTCCTCGCCGACCGTTGCGAAGGGCACCCGGCGGCCGTTGACCTCCACCCAGTGAACCGTGCCGTGGGTGTAGTCGAGGTTGATGGTGCTCAGCCGGGAGGTCGCCGTCGCGTCGATCCTCGTGACGGTGTCGAGGGGGCTGGTGTTGTCCCCGCTGTAGGTGAGGGAGATGTCGTAGGAGTGGACGTCGTAGCCGAAGTTGCCCAGATCGGGGAAGAGAGGGTCGCCGATTCCGGAGGCCGGGGGAGACACGGGCAGACCTGCGGCTATGAGCGCGATGGAAGCGGCTGCGAGCAGCCCAAGTCGCCCACCACGCAATACATTTCGCATGGTTGCAGTGTGACAGATGTGTCGCCGCCGAGCTTGTCCGCCCAGATTCGCTCGTCAGCCTCCTGGCCAACCAGAGCAATTTGCCGAGATGACCGGGCGCGAATACGTCATTGGTTCCGCCCGTGACGAACTGGGCCACCGGGCCTCTGCTTTCGCAGGAAGATCTCGGTCGATCCCCTGGACAGCAGAGGCCCCCATGCGCGGGCGCTTGCCCGCCGCATCGACCTGCTGGCGTTGTGGGCCGGTCAGCCGCAAAGGGTCAGGTCGACCTTGTCGCCGCTGTGGAGGACGGTCGGGCTGAGCGGGGAGACCGCGATGACCGAACCCGGCTTGCAGTTGTCGACCACCCCGTGGGTGACCTTGCCGACCTTGAGGCCGGCCTGCGCCAGTGCCGCCTTGGCCAGGAACAGGTCCATGTCCTTCAGGTCGAACGGCTTGATGTACGGCACCGTGGTGACGTCCCCCTTGACCGTGGTCGCCGTCGTGGTGGCGCGGGGGGAGGTCGGCGGCGCGTCATGCGTACCGGTGCCGACGGTGGCCAATGCGGTGCCGCCGCCGGCCAGGATGAGGGCAGCGGAGATACCCGCGATGAAACCGGCGCGCCTGCGGCGGGTACGGGTCTTGATGCCGGTGGCGTCGAAGTGCGGCGCGGGGGAGGTGTTGGCGAAGTCGTTCAAGGCGGTTACCAGTTCCTTCTCGAAGAATTCGGGGTGGGTGTCACCGCCGCGCCGCCCGGGGGTGGTGATGCGTAGCCGGTCATCCGGTTCGGGCTCCTTTCCGGGGCTGCGGTGACGAAGGTTCGGAGTGTGCGGGTATCTGGACCCGGAGCTTTTCGAGTCCCCGGGTGAGCTGGGACGTACGGCGCTCGGTGAGATCCGCAGATCCTCGGCGATTTCGGCATCAGAAAGGTCGTGGAAGTAGCGCAACACCACGACGGTGCGCATGCCTATCGGCAGACGTTGCAAGGCGCGGACCAATTGGTCCCTGCTGTCGACACGCCCGCATTCGTCCCCGGGGACGAGCCGGTCGTCACCGGTGTCCCGCTGGGGCACGACACGACGGAATCGCCGCCACCGGTCGTTGGCCAAATTCACCATGATGCGCCGCACATAAGCGTCCGGCGTGTCCTGGGCGACGATGGTGCGCCAACGGCGGCAGGTGCGTTCCAGGGGTTTCCTGGACCAGATCTTCAGCGGCCTCACGGCTTCCCGTCAGGACCAGGGCCCCTCGGAACAATGCCCCGGAGCGGGCCGCGACGAAGGAGGGAAAATCCTCCCCCCCGGGTCGATTCCCGCCGACGCCGGATCGGACCGGCCCGAGTATCCGGACCGGCCCGAGTATCCGGACCGACCGGACCATTCGGACCGACGGGTTCGACTCGCCTCGGAGAGCCGTGAATTCCATTTGGCTGCCAGAGCCACACCGCTCCCCCCTTCCTGTCCCCCAATGACGGTGGAGCGCCCCTGCCTGCTGCACCGCTTCTTTGAGACCTGCGTCACACAACGGGAAAGTCGAGCGGGCCAGTTGGAGCCGCGGGGCGGCGGTCGGCCCGACTCTTCGGGCCCGGGCAGGGACGGCAGGGCTGTGCCGACGGCGGTTCGCGCCGGCTGGGAGCCGAAGCAGTGCCGATCTCCGCGACACGCCCGTCAACACTCAGCCGGTGCGCTCAACTGGCCTGTTGCAGCCACAAGTCGGGGCCGAAGACCTCGTAGTGGATGTCCGCTGCCCGCACGCCGGAATCCAGCAACTGGGCACGGACGGCGCGCAGGAACGGCAGCGGACCGCACAGGTAGGCACGAGTCCCGGACGGAATCGCGGGTGCGCCGGGACCGGTCAGGTCCACCAGCCCGGTCCGGTCCTTGGGCCACTCGCCCAGGGGGCGCTCGTACCAGACATGGATCTCGGCGTCCGCCAGCTTCCCGGTCAGGTGCCCGAGCTCGGACCGGAAGGGATGCCTGGTCTGGTCGCGGTCACCGTGCACGGCGATGACCTTGCGTGAACTGCCCTCCTCGACGAGGGAGGCGAGCATGCTGATCATCGGCGTGCAGCCGATGCCAGCGGAGGCGAGCAGCAGCGGGGCGTCGTCCCGGTCCAGCACGACGTCCCCGGACGGTGCGCTGATCCGCAGTTCCAGGCCCACGCCGATTGCCTCGTGCAGGTGGTGGGACACCTCCCCGAGCGGGTTGCCCAGCTCGCGCTTCACGCTGAACTGCAGCGCGCCGTCCGGGTGACCGGACAGGCTGTACTGCCGTATCTGGCGTGCACCATCGGGTAGTTCCACCTGGACCGACACGTACTGGCCCGGCCGGCCCTCGGGCACGGGGAGCCCGTCGGCGGGAAGCACCAGGAAGGTGACCACGTCATCGGTCTCCTGGTACCGGGCCACGACCCGGTAGGTACGCCAGACTTCGCCCGGGGCAAGCCCCGACTGCGCGTACAGGCCGCGCTCCAGGGCCTTCAGCGCGTTGGCCATCAGCCAGTACACCTCGTCCCAGGCGGCCGCCACCTCAGGGGTGACCGCCTCGCCCAGGACTTCGGCGATTGCGGCGAACAGGTGCGTGTGAACGATCTCGTACTGGCCCTCGGTGATACCGAGCGAGACGTGCTTGTGGGCGATGCGCGCCAAAAGCGCGTCCGGGCGCTCCTCCGGGCGGGCCAGCAGCGCGCCGGCGAAGGCCGCGATCGAACCCGCGAGCGCCTGCTGCTGGCTGCCGTTGGCCTGGTTGCCGCGGTTGAACAGATGACCGAGCAGGTCCGGGTGGGCCTCGAACAAGCGCCGGTAGAACACCTGGCTGATCTCGCCGATGGCCGCGCCCACGACGGGCAGGGTGGCTTCAACAGTGCCGGCGGATCGGGATGACAGCATGGCGACTCCAAATTTGCATATCAGATTCATGTTTATCTCCGCGCCGACACGCCGCGTCGTTGCGGCGGTCGGGTGCGCCCCGGATTACGCCGGGGCGCTGCGCCCGGGCGGCCCCGACGGGCGAGGTGACAGGGCGAGCAGGACCGGGCCGGTCGGCGAGGCCACGAGGTCGCCGACGGACAGGTGGTCCAGGGCGGCGTAGAACTGCTCCTGGGCCTGGCGCAGTGCGCCCCGCAGCAGGCAGGCGGCCCGCAGCGGACAGGCCGGGGACTCTTCGCATCCGGCCACGTCGCCGGCCCCCTCCAGATCCCTGACCAGCGCACCGAGCGAGCCGGTGCGCCCGGCCCGGGTCAGCGTGAGGCCACCGCCGCTACCGCGCCGTGCCTCGACAACCCCGAGGTGGCACAGGCGTGCGACGACCTTGGCGGCGTGGGAGTACGGCACGGCGATCGAGTCCGCCACCTCCTGCGTGGTGAGGCTGACGCCATCTTCGAGGACCGCAAGCCGCATGGCGATCCGCAGCGCGATGTCGGTTCTCTTCGTCAGCCTCATGGGAGGACTGTAGCTAACCGGCATCCAACATTCGTATTCGGGGGTGTCCGGTGGGCATGACCGCCGCCGCGCGCGCCATGGAAGCCCTGCTCCTTGTTGATGCCCCCCTGGGCGCGTGAGCGCGCGTGAGCGCGCGGGGGAGCCGCTGACCGTGCGGGACGAGCAGGCGGGGGGCGCCAACGCCCGCCATCCCAACGTCCTCGCTGCCCAGCGCCGCGAACGCGCCCGCATCCGCGGCGACAAGGGTGGAAGCTCTGAAGAACGCGCCCGCAGCGCGCAGACAGCCCGGACGATCCCAGCGAGCAGCGGTACGAGGTTCACCGTGGACCGCCCGTCGCACGCTCGGCGGCGCCCACGGCCGGTGCCTGGGCCACGACGTGCCGGCCTGAGCCAGGCGCGCCCGGCCTCGCGCCCACAGCCCCAGCTGCGCGGGGCGACGGTGACGCTGGAGGTGGAGTTGCAGCGTCGGGTCGAGGCGGGCATGGAGGCGATGCTCGGCATTCGGTTCCTGGCGTCGGAGTACCCGACGGGTCCGTGGCACCGAGGCCGGATCGACACCCTGGGTCTGGACGAGAACGGCGCTCCGGTGGTGGTGGAGTACACGAAGACGGTGGACAGTGGGGGACTGTCCCAGGCTTCCTCCTACTTGTCGTGGTTGTGTTCCGCCCGTCACGAGTTCGAAGCGCTGGTGCGGAAGCGGCCGGGTTCCGGGGCAGTCGAGGAGATCGACTGGCGGAACGCGCGGGCGGTCTGCATCGCCGGCGACTCCTCCCGGCATGACCGGGTCGCGGTGTACGACAACCGCAGACGGATCGACCTGGTGCGCTACCGGGTCTTCGACGGTGGTCTGCTGAATCTGATGCTGGTCGAGTCTTCACCCGCGTCTGCCGGACCGGGTCCGGCGCAGCAGCGCAACCGGGGGGCGACCGGTGCCGGCGACAGGCTTCGGGCAGTGCCGAACGTTGTTCCTGACGGGCTGCGGGATCTGTACGGCGAGCTGGACGAGGCGTTGAACGCGTGGGGCGAGGTGGAGGTGGCCCGGCTTCGCCACTACATCGCGTACCGGCGGATGGTGAACCGCGCCTCGGTCCTCTTCCGTCCGTCGTACGGGATCATCCTGGTGCACCTCTCCCTCGACCCGGACACGGTCGTGCTGGAAGAGGGCTTCTCGCGCGATATGCGCGGTATCGGGCACCTAGCCTCCGCTTTTCGTTTGCGGTGGTGTCCAGACCTTGGGCGGGAACGCGAAAGTGCCTTCTGAGCTGGGATGATGAGGCTTGTCTAGGGCTTCTGCCATCACAGCGAGAAGGCACTTTCTGCGTGCAGACTACCGGGTCGCGTCCCAAGCTTGTCGTGTCGGCCGATGGCCGTGGGGTGGTCAGCCATGCCGGGTCGCGTCTGCTGGCCGACCTCGCCGATGCCACCGGCCTGACCGACGCGTTCAGTGACGCGCTGCGCCGGCTTCGGCCACGTGGCACCGGGCACGATCCGGGCAGGGTCGCAGTCGATGTGGCAGTCATGCTCGCCGACGGTGGCCAGACCATCTCCGATCTGGCCCTGGTGCGCGACCAACCGGAAGTATTCGGCCCGGTCGCCTCCACCCCGACGACCTGGCGTCTGCTGTCCTGCCTCGACCCGGCCGCGCTCGCCGCGTTGCGCTCGGCCAGAGCGGCCGCGCGGGAAGCGGCCTGGCTCCAGGTCACAGAAACCACAGGCGGTATACCCGCGGCCCGCGACGGCGGACGCGACCTGCCCGGCCTGGTCCTGGACATCGACGCTACCTTGGTGACCTGCCACTCCGACAAGGAACAGGCGGCACCGACCTACAAACGAGGGTTCGGCCACCACCCGCTTTTGTGCTTCCTCGACAACACCGGCGAGGCACTGGCCGGCGTGCTACGGCCTGGCAACGCAGGCGCCAACACCGCAACCGACCACCACCGTCCTCGACCGAGCCTTGGCCCAGATCCCCGACGCGCACCGCCACGGCACCCCGATCCTGGTCCGCGCCGACAGCGCCGGCGGCGCCAAAATCTTCCTCGCCCACCTGCGTTCCCTTCGGCAACGGGGCATCCACACGTCCTTCTCTGTCGGATACGCCATCACCGAGCCGGTCCGCCGGGCGATCCGGACCCTGCCCGAACAGTTCTGGCACCCGGCGCTGGAGCAGGACGGAACACTGCGGGCCGGCGCCGAGGTCGCAGAGCTGACCGGCATGGTCGACCTGACCGCACTCCCCGACGGCACGCGGGTCATCGTCCGGCGTGAACGCCCACACCCCGGAGCGCAGTTGTCGCTGTTCGACCTTGACGAGGGCATGCGCCACCAGGTGTTCCTCACCGACACCCCCGTCGGCGAAGGGTCCCTGCAGCATCTGGAGGTCCGCCACCGCGGCCACGCCCGCGTCGACGACCGCATCCGCTGCGGGAAAACCACCGGCTGCGGCCGGTTCCCCTCCCGCCACTTCGCGATCAACACCGCGTGGCTGGAGCTGGCCCTGACCGCCATCGACGTGCTCGCCTGGGCCCAGACTCTCCTGCTGGACGCCGAGTTGGCCACCGCAGAGCCGAAGAAGCTCCGCTACCGCTTGCTGCACGCAGCCGCCCGCCTTAGAGCGCCCGGCAGTAGGCGCTTCGGGGGGCCTGCAGGCGATTGTCTGATGTGTGTGAGCGGTGGGTACGCCGACGGGTTCGGTTACTGAGCGTTACGGGTCGGGGGATGTCCAGTGCGGCTTGCGCTTTCCGTTGCGTCAACTCCTACGGTCGCTCGTGTGGCCGGACACACCGGCCCGGCGAGGAAAGGTGCGGTGCCATGGCCTGGTCGATTGCGGACGTGGCCCGGATGTCCGGGGTGACGTCGCGGACCCTGCGCCACTACGACGAGATCGGCTTGCTTGCTCCCGCGTACATCGGCAGCAACGGCCACCGCTACTACGAGCAGGCCGGGCTGCTGCGGCTGCAGCAGATCCTGCTGATGCGGGAATTGGGTCTGGGGCTGCGGGAGATCGCGGCAGTCCTGGAGCGCCAGGTTGACCAGGTGGCCGCGCTGCGTGAGCACCAACGCAGACTGTTGGCCGAGCGGGACCGCCTCGACGTACTCGTCCGCACGGTCGCCCGCACCATCGCCGAACTAGAGGAGGACGAGGAGACACCCGACATGGGGAAGATCAGCAGGCCGGAGAACCTGTTCGCTGGCTTCGACACCGCACGCTACGAGTCGCCCGCCCGCACGCAGTGGCCCGACCAGGCGCAGCAGTCGGCGCAGTTCGCCGCCACGCTCACCGAGGCGGAGATGGAGCGGCTGCAGGGTGAGGCGACCGCAGCGATGGTCCGTATGGCCGAGTTCATGCAGGCTGACACGCCGATGACCGACCCCGCCGTGCAGGCCGAGGTCGACGCCCATTACCAGGGCATCTGCCGAATGTGGACATCGGACGCGGCCTCGTTCAAGGCCCTGGGGCAGAACTACGTCGAAGACGCGCAGTGGCGCGCGGCCTACGACCAGGTCGCCGCCGGGCTGGCCGAATACCAGCGGGACGCCATGGTCGCCTACGCCGACTCCCGGCTGAGCTGACCGGTCACCAGTTGCTGGGGCTGCAGACCCAGCAACCTGGCGCGCCTTCCACCCTGCTCCCCACGTTCCACCCGCTCCCATCTCCTGGCGGCGCCTTCCGTACGGAGCGGCACCGCCCCGCCCCTGGAGTACCCGCTGTGATCCCCGCCTACTGGCCCCGCCACCACCGCCATGAGGACAACGAACTCCTCGGCTACCTGCGCCCCGTTGAAGACGCCCTGGGTCAGTTCGTCCCGGCACCCTCGTCGGCCACCCGCTGAGCGGACCGGGCGGCGAGGACCACGCCCGCCAGTGCCTGGACCGCGCCGGACTGGACTACCTGGCCCAGGGCTGGCTGCTGTCCCTGCCCGGCCGCCCGGATCCCATCGCCGTTCAGATCGTCGAGGCCACCCCGCAGCAACTTCGCGTGAAGAACATCGATTACGGCTACCCGGACGCGGACATCGGCCACATCTTCGTCCTCGACGTCCCCACCACCGGACAGCTCCACCCGCGCTGAACCTCTACTGGGCCGGGTCGCCCGCCGGTTCAGCGGGTCGGAGGCTTGGTCATGTACATCTTGACGACAGCGGCCGGCATCGGGATGGGCTCGTACGGCGTGAGAGCCTCGGCGATGGCCTGGGCCAGGTCGTCGATCGTCCGCACCACGTACGTCGGCGGCGTGATCCAGGTCCGGAATGTGCCGTCGCCCGGCGGAGCGCGGATCAGCGGCGACCAGATCAAACATCTGGACCGGCTCTTCCGGCACCGCGCGCTCGCCGCCGAGCTCCACGGAAGGGAGCCGCTGACCGCCGGCCGCGAGGTGATCGCCGAGGTCCTGCGCGAACTCGCCGCCCAGCCGAAGGTCGTGCGGGTGTCGATGCAGACCAGCGGCGTCCAGCTCGACGCCGCGTGGCTCGACCTGTTCGACGAGCTCTGCCCCGGCCTGCAGATCGGCATCTCGCTGGACGGCGACGCCCAGGGCAACGCCTGGCGCATCGGCTACGACGGCGAGCCCGTCTACCCGCGCGTCGCGACGGCCCTGGAGCTGCTGGCCGAGCGGGGCCGCAAGGTCGGCGTACGAGGGCGCGCACATCACCCCCATTCGTGGAGCCGCCGTGAATCCGCACACCCGCCACGCTCTCAGCTCAGAGGCCGCGCAGCGTTCCCGCCCCGGGCCGGACGTAGACCGTCCAGGTCACGGTCGAGCAGACCGCGTACACCGCCAGGAAGGCGAGGTAGGCGGGGTCGCCGTTGTCGCCGGCCAGGAAGGACTGGCGGAAGGCGACGTTGACCAGCACCCCGCCGAACGCGCCGATCGCGCCGGCCATGCCGATGAGTGCCGATGCCCGGCGGCGGGCGTCGCCTTCCGCGGTGTCCGGGTTCGTGCCGGACGCGACGGCGGCGCGCCTCCTGGCCTGGAAGAGAGCCGGGATCATCTTGTAGGTCGAGCCGTTGCCGAGCCCGCTCAGCACGAAGAGGGCCACGAAGCCCGTGAGGAACACCGGCAACGAGTGCGCGTGCGAGGCCGCCAGGACGAGGCCCGCGCCCGCGGCCATCGCGACGAACGTCCACAGCGTCACCCTCGCGCCACCCCAGCGGTCGGCCATCCGTCCGCCGAACGGCCGCGCCAGCGAACCGAGCAGCGGGCCCAGGAAGGTCAGGCAGGCGGCCTTGACCGGGGTGTCGAACTGGGCGTGGAACTGGACCTGGAGCACCTCGCCGAAGGCGAAGCCGAAGCCGATGAACGAACCGAACGTGCCGACGTAGAGCAGAGACATCACCCAGCTGTGCGGGTCCCCGGCGACATCGCGCAGCGCCCACCGGTCGTCGGGCGCTGCGGGGAGGTTGTCCATCCTCAGCGCGGCGCCCAGCGCGGCCACCACGATCAGCGGTACGTACACCAGCGGCACCAGCCGCGGATGTGCCGCGCCCGCCGTGGCCAGCACCAGCAGGCCGACGAGCTGGACCACCGGAACCCCGAGGTTGCCGCCGCCCGCGTTGACACCGAGCGCCCAGCCCTTGAACCGCTGCGGGAAGAAGCCGTTGATGTTCGCCATCGACGAGGCGAAGTTGCCGCCGCCGACGCCCGCGACGCAGGCCACCGCCAGCAGCGTCCGGTAGGACACGCCGGGGTGCAGCACGATCCCCGCCAGTGCCGTGGGGACCAACAGCAGCAGGGCGCTCGCCACCGTCCAGTTCCGCCCGCCGAACCTCGCCACCGCGAAGGTGTACGGCAGCCGCAGCACCGCCCCGAGGGCCGTCGGCAGCGCGGTGAGGGTGAACTTGCCCGCCGCGTCGATGTGGTACTTCGGGCCGAGGAAGAGCACCAGCACGGACCACAGGCTCCACACCGAGAAGCCGATGTGCTCGGAGAACACCGAGAAGGCCAGGTTGCGGCGGGCGATCGCGGCGCCGCCCGCCTCCCAGAACGCCTCGTCCTCCGGGCGCCAGTCCGTGATGCCGCGCCCCCGGCCGGCGCCGGATGTCGTGCCCGTGCCCGTGCCCACCGCCGCACCCGCGTCCACCGCCGCACCCGTGCCCACCGCCGTGCCGGTGCCCGGGTCGGTCCCCTCCGTTCCGACGACCGTGCTCATCGGTTGCCACCCGCCTCACCTGGTTGGGAATGTCCGGTCTGACCGCGCCGTGCCCTGGCGACGCTACGAGCGACAGGTTTCGAGCGTCCTCCCGTCGCCGTTCGTCGGTGCTACGGCTCGCGCATTCACACCCGTTCAGATGGTGAGGAGAGCCCGGAAGGGGTGCCGGCCGTGCTGCGCACCGGATACGTCCGGAGCATGGCGGGCGTGCCGTCTGGAGCGGTCTCCTCGTCGAGGCAGCGGCCGTCGCGCAGGTCGAAGACGTGCTTGTACATCGGCGAGGCCACCGTCGGCGTGTCGCCGCGGCTGCCGAGGATGCCGCGGGAGATGACGTACGCGCCGCTGAACGGGTCGCGGTTGTCGAGCGCGTGGAGGCCGCCGGCGCGGTCGAGGAAGACCGCGATCTGCCGGCCGTCCTCGGTGAGCACGGCCACGCCGCGGCCGGGGGTCAGAGCGTCCTGGTCGCAGACCGGGGTCCAGCCGCGGCCGTCGAAGAGTTCCACGGTTCCGCTCATGCGCCACGCACCTCCAGCCGGGGGCCGGCGACCAGCGCCGGGGTGAGGATGCGCCCGTCCTCGCCGGGGCGGGCGGGGCGGACCTGTCCACGTTCGGGGACGAAGGTCACGGTCGGGTCGGGGGTGCCGGGGGCGTTGACGAAGGACGCGAAACGGCTCAGCCGCTCGGGGTCGTCCAGCACGGCGGCCCACTCGTCCTGGTAGCCGCCGACGTGCCGTTCCATCAGCGCGTCGAGCTCGGCGCAGATGCCCAGGGAGTCGTCCATGACGACGGCCCGCACGTGCTCCAGGCCGCCATCGATCCGCTCCAGCCACGTGGAGGTCCGCTCCAGCCGGTCCGCGGTGCGGATGTAGAACATCAGGAACCGGTCGATGGTGCGGATCAGCGTCTCGCGGTCCAGGTCGGCGGCCAGCAGGTCGGCGTGGCGCGGGGTCGTGCCGCCGTTCCCGCCGACGTACAGGTTCCAGCCGGAGGAGGTGGCGATGACGCCGAAGTCCTTGCCCTGCGCCTCGGCGCACTCGCGGGCGCAGCCAGAGACCGCGGACTTGAGCTTGTGCGGGGAGCGCAGGCCCCGATAGCGCAGTTCCAGTTCGATGGCAAGGCCGACCGAGTCCTGCACGCCGTAGCGGCACCAGGTCTCGCCGACGCAGGACTTCACCGTCCGCAGGGACTTGCCGTAGGCGTGGCCGGACTCGAAGCCCGCGGCCACCAGGCGGGCCCAGATCGCCGGGAGTTGGTCGACGCGGGCGCCGAACAGGTCGATCCGCTGCCCGCCGGTGATCTTCGTGTAGAGGCCGAAGTCGCGGGCGACCTCGCCGAGGGTGATCAGTCCGGTGGGAGTGATCTCGCCGCCGGGGATCCGTGGCACCACCGAATAGGAGCCGTTGCGCTGGAGGTTGGCGAGGAAGTGGTCGTTGGTGTCCTGGAGGGCTGCCTGTTCTCCGTCGAGGATGTGGCCGCCTGCCAGGCCGGCCAGGATCGAGGCGACGACGGGCTTGCAGATGTCGCAGCCCTCGCCCCTGCCGTGGCCGTCGATCAGGGCCGAGAACGAGGTGATCCCGGCGACGCGGGTGATCTCGTGGAGTTCGGCGCGGGTGTGGGCGAAGTGTTCGCACAGGCCGCGGGCGACACTGACGCCGCCGGCCTCCAGCTCCTCGGTGACGATGCCGCCCAGGACCTTGAGGCAACTGCCGCAGCCGGTACCGGCCTTGGTGCACTTCTTGACGTCCGGGACGGTGGTGCAGCCGTTGTCGGAGACCGCCTTCCTGATCGCGGCCTTGCTGACGTTGTGGCAGGAGCAGACCACGGCGTCGTCGGGAAGCGCGAGAGGCCCCGCGGGGCCGAGGCCGGCCGGCAGCACGAGCTGTTCGGGGGCGGTCTGCAACGGCTTGCGGGCGATGGCCAGCGGGCGCAGCAGCCCGTACGACTCGGTGTCACCGACCAGCACACCGCCGAGCAACTGCCCGTCTCGGCCGATGACGAGCTTGCGGTAGACGCCGGAGCGGCTGTCGCTGTAGAGGACGTCGAGGGCGCCCTCGGTCGCCCCGTGCGCGTCGCCGAAGCTGGCCACGTCGACACCGAGCAGCTTGAGCTTGGTGGACATGTCGGCGCCGGTGAAGGCGTCCTCGTCGCGGTACCCGCCGGCCAGCGAACGGGCGGCCGTCTCGGCCATCGCGTAACCGGGCGCCACCAGCCCGTACACCCTGCCGTCGGCGGCCAGCGCGCACTCGCCGATGGCGTGGACGCGGTGGTCGGCGGTGCGGCAGCGCTCGTCGACGACTACGCCGCCGCGCTCGCCGACCGGCAGGCCGCACTCCCGCGCCAGCTGGTCGCGGGGGCGCACCCCGGCGGAGAAGACGACCATGTCGGCGGGGAGTTCACGGCCGTCGGAGAGCCGCATGCCCCGCACCCGGCCGTCCTCGCCGACGAGGAGGGCCTGGGTGCCGGCGCCGGTGTGCACGTGGACGCCGAGGTTCTCGATCTTTCGCTTCAGCAGCCGGCCGCCGCCCTCGTCGACCTGGATCGCCATCAGCCGCGGAGCGAACTCCACGAGGTGTGTCTCCAGCCCCAGGGCGCTGAGCGCTCCGGCCGCCTCCAGGCCGAGCAGGCCGCCGCCGACCACGACGCCGGTCCGGGCATGCTCGGCGTCGGCGCGGATCGCCTCCAGGTCCTCGATGGTGCGGTAGACGTGGCAGCCGGGCGCGTCGTGGCCGGGGACGGGCGGGACGAACGGGTAGGAGCCGGTGGCCAGCACCAGCGCGTGGTAGGAAAAGGCCCGGCCGGAGGTGGTGGTGACCGTCCGCGCGGCCCGGTCGACCGAGGCGGCCCCGTCGCCCAGGCGCAGGTCGATGCAGTGCTCGGCGAGGAAGCCGGCCGGGGTGAGCGACAGTTCCTCGGCGCTCGTACCGGAGAACCACGAGGTCAGGTGGACACGGTCGTAGGCGGGGCGCGGCTCCTCGGCGAGCACGGTGACCCGCCAGGCGGCGGCTCCCGGCTGCTCGGTCAGGGCCTCCAGGAAGCGCTGGCCGACCATGCCGTGACCGACCACGACGAGGTCCTTGAGCCGGTGGGACGTCTGGCGATCGGTCATCGGAGAACTCCCTTTGCGGGCGGGGGGGTCGACGCCTCGACGGAGGTGGCGGCGGGCGGGGCGGGGGCGGCGGTGGCACCCGCGGTGAGGAGGTGGAGAGGGCGGTCGGGCAGCGGGGCGTCGTGCTCGTAGGCACGGGTGATCCCGTCCACGGTGGCCAGGTCGCCGAGGAGGATCGCGCCGACCAGGCGGTCGCCGCGCAGGACGAGCTTCTTGTAGCTGCCGCGTGTCGCGTCGCTCAGCCGCAGCACGTCCAGCTCGGGGTCGACGGCCAGAACCTCGTCGGTGTGGTCGATCTCGCCGAAGGCCGCGTACTCCAGCGGCCCGGCGGTCAGGCGGGCCAGCGGCCGGGAGCCGCTGTAGACGGCGTGCGGATCGGCGCCGGACAGCCGCGCGGCCAGCACGTCGGCCTGTTCCCAGGCAGGCCCGGACAGGCCGTGCACCGTGCCCCGGTGCTGCACGCAGTCGCCGATCGCGTACACCCCGGGCGCCGACGCGGCCAGTGTGTCGTCGACGACGACGCCGGTGCCGACGCGCAGGCCCACGGCGTGGGCGAGCGCGGTACGCGGCCGGACGCCGCAGGCGAGCACCACCAGGTCGGTGCCGAGGCAGTAGCCGGTGGCCAGCTCGACGTGGCGCCCGCCCCCGGCGGTGCGCCCGTCGGTGAAGGCGCGGGCACGGTTGCCGAGGTAGGTCTCGACGCCGAGGCGGCGCAGTCCGGCGCGGAGCGCCGCCGCAGCCTCCTCGTCGAGTTGGCGCTCGATCAGGTGCGGCCCCTGGTGCACGATCTCCACGGCCAGCCCGAGCGCGGCCAGCGCACGGGCGGTGCTGACGCCGAGGACCCCTCCGCCGACGACCACGGCGCGGCGCGCCAAGGTGGCGTCCTCGGCCAGCCGGACGCAGTCCGCGAGGGTGCGCAGGGCGTGCACACCCTCGCGCAGGCTCCCGCCGTCCGGGCCGCGCAGCCCGCGGACGGGTGGCAGCAGCGGATTGGCGCCGGTGGCGAGGACGAGGTCGTCCCAGCTCCGGCGCCGGCCGTCGGCGAGCGTCAGCGTGCGCGCGCGGAGGTCCACCGCCACCACCTCGCCGCCCACCTCCAGCCGCGCCCCGCCGATCGGCAGGGCGATCGCCTCGGCGTCGTAGCGGCCGGTGAGCACGTCGGCGAGCAGGACCCGGTTGTAGGGGGCGCGGGGCTCGGCCGCGAAGAGGGTGACCGTGCCGGTGCCGCCGAGCGCGGCGTAGCGTTCGGCGAACCGCGCGGCGGCCATCCCGCCCCCGACGACGGCGATACGGCGGCCCTTCACGCCGTCCCCCAGGGGCGCCCCGGGACGGGGCCGGCCGCGGCGGCCTCAGCCGCCTCCGATCCCAGAGCGTCGGCCCGTGCCGGTTCGACCCGGACGGCGCAGACCTTGAACTCCGGCATCTTCGACGTCGGGTCCAGCGCCGGGTTGGTGAGCGTGTTGGCACGGCCGGCGCCCGCCCAGTGGAAGGGCATGAACACCGTGTCGGGCCGGATCGCGTCGGTGATCCGGGCCGGCGCGACCACCCGGCCGCGCCGCGAGGTGACGGCCAGCAGTTCCCCCTCGGCGACGGCCAGCTGCCGCGCGAGGAGCGGGTGCAACTCCACGAAGGGGCCGGGCGCGGCGCGGGAGAGGGCCTCGACGCGCCGGGTCTGGGCGCCGCTCTGGTACTGGGACAGCACCCGTCCGGTGGTCAGGTGGAGCGGGTAGTCCGCGTCGGGCTCCTCCGCCGCCGGGCGGTGGGTGACGGGGGAGAAGCGGGCGCGGCCGTCCGGTGTGGCGAAGGCGTCGAGGAAGAGCCGCGGCGTGCCGGGATGGTCCTCCGCCGGGCAGGGCCAGAAGACGCCGTCCTCCGCGCGGATACGCCCGTAGGTGATGCCCGCGTAGTCGGCCGGCCCGCCGGCGGAGGCGCGGCGGAGCTCGTCGAAGACCTTCTCCGGGTCCTCCTCGAACCCGCTCGCGACGCCGAGCCGTCGGGCGAGTTCGCGCATCGTCCACAGGTCGCTCCGTACACCTTCGGGCGCTTCCACGGCGCGTCGGCGCAGGATCACCCGGCCTTCGAGGTTGGTCATCGTGCCGGTCTCCTCGGCCCACTGGGTGCTCGGCAGCACCACGTCGGCGAGCTGCGCCGTCTCGGACAGCACCAGGTCGCTGACCACCAGCAGGTCCAGCGCGCGCAGCCGCGCCGTGACGTGGGCCGCGTGCGGTGCGGAGACGACCGGGTTGGAGCCCATCAGCAGCATCCCGCGCACGCCGTCCGGGCCCGGCCGGCCGAGGCTGTCCAGCAGCTCGTAGGCCGACCGGCCCGCGTGCGGCAGCGCCGCCGGGTCGACCCCCCAGACCCGGGCGACGTGCTCACGCGCGGCGGGGTCGTCGATCGAGCGGTAGCCGGGGAGCTGGTCAGCCTTCTGGCCGTGCTCGCGCCCTCCCTGCCCGTTGCCCTGGCCGGTCAGGCAGCCGTAGCCGGAGTAGGGCCGGCCCGCCTTGCCGGCCGCCAGGCACAGGTTGATCCACGCCTTCACGGTGTCGGTGCCCTTGCTCTGCTGCTCCGGTCCGCGCGCGGTGAGCACCATCCCCGTACGGGCCTGTCCGAAGAGGCCCGCGACCTCGCGCAGCTGGGCGGCCGGTACGCCGGTCAGCCGTTCGACGCGCTCCGGCCAGTGGGCCGTCGCCGCTGCTCGGACCTCCTCGAAACCGGTGGTGCGGGCTTCGACGAAGGCGGTATCGACCAGGCCGTCGGCCATCAGCAGGTGCAGCAGGCCGAGAGCGAGCGCCAGGTCGGCTCCGGGCCGCGGTTGCAGGTGGATGTCGGCGTGCTCGGCGGTGCGGGTGCGCCGCGGGTCCACGACCACCAATGTGCCGCCGTTATCCCGCAGTTCACTGAAGTAGCGGAGCGCGGGCGGCATGGTCTCGGCGGGGTTGCCGCCGACCAGGATCAGGCACTCGGTGCGGGGGATGTCCTCCAGCGGGAAGGGCAGCCCGCGGTCCAGGCCGAAGGCGGCCCGATTCCCGGCGGCGGCCGAGGACATGCAGAAGCGCCCGTTGTAGTCGATGTTGGCGGTACCCAGCACCACCCGGGCGAACTTGCCCAGCTGGTACGCCTTCTCGTTGGTGAGCCCGCCGCCCCCGAAGACGCCGACCGCGTCGGCGCCGTGCTCGGACCGGATCGAGGCGAAGCCCCCCGCGACCCGGTCCAGCGCCTCGTCCCAGCTCGCCGCCCGCAACCCGCCGCGCACCCGCAGCAGCGGCGTGGTGAGGCGCGACGCCCGGCCGAGGAGCGCGGCGGCCGACCGCCCCTTCCCGCACAACGCACCCCGGTTCACCGGGAATTCGGGTCGCTCGACCACATGCGGCAAGCCGCCCCCGGGCGCCGTCCCGCCGCCGGACATCGCGTAATCCCCGGCCACCGCAAGGCGCATACCGCACTGCAACGAGCAGTACGGGCAGTGGGTGTCGGTCGTGGTATCCATGCCACGACCATGACGGCGGGGCGTTACACGCCCTTGTCGCCGGTGTTGCGCCCGGGGTACCCATCGCTCACGCGGCAGGGGTGACGTGGTGCGCGGCAGGACATGTTCCGTAACACGCGGCCGGAGTTGTCTAACGTGGGCGCGACCGCCGCGCAACCTCGTGGAAACCCGTCGCCCGGACCCTACGTCCATGGGCACCTCCCCGCACCCGGCCGCGCCCGGTCCGCTGACCGGCTTCACCGTCGGAGTGACCGCGGCCCGCCGCCGCGACGAACTCGTGGCGCTGCTGACCCGGCGCGGCGCCCGCGTGGTCGAGGCACCCGCGATGCGGATCCTCCCGCTGGAGGACGACATCGCGCTGCGCCGCGCCACCGAGCGCTGCCTCACCGCACCCCTGGACTACGTGGTGGCGACCACAGGAGTCGGCTGGCGCGGTTGGATGAGCGCGGCCGACGGCTGGGGGCGCGGCGCGGAGCTGGCCGCCGCCTGTCGCGACGCGGTCGTGCTGACCCGCGGCCCCAAGGCGACCGGGGCGGTGCGCGCCAGCGGACTGGACGAGGCGTACTCCCCGCACAGCGAGGCCACCGACGAACTGCTCACCTGGCTGCTGGCCCGACGGCTGACCGGGCGCCGGATCGCGGTGCAGGAACACGGCCTGCCGCTCACCTCGTTCAGCGCCGCCCTGCGCGAACGCGGCGCCGAGGTCGTCTCTGTGCCCGTCTACCGGTGGGCGCCCCCGGAGGACCCGGGCCCGGTACGGCGGCTGGTCGAGCAGACGGTCCGCCGCGAGGTGCACGCGGTGACCTTCACCAGTGCCCCCGCGATCACCGCGTTCCTCCAGACAGCGTCCGCCGACGGCCGGTACGAAAAGGTTCTTGAGGCTATGCGCACCGACGTGCTGTCCGTCTGCGTCGGCCCGGTCTGTGGCCGCCCGCTGGTGGACGCCGGCCTTCCTGTCGTCTGGCCCGAACGCGGGCGACTCGGCGCGCTTGTCCGCACGCTGACCGATACGCTGCCTGCCCGCAACCGCCAGGAGATCTGCCTCGGAGAGCGCGCGTTGGTGCTCCAGGGCAGCGCGCTGCTGGTGGACGGCGAGAGCCGCTGGCTGTCCCCGAAGAGCGCGATCCTGCTGCGGGCGCTGGCGGAGCGGCCGGGGCGGGTGCTCAGCCGCGCCGAGCTGATGCGCCGCGCCTGGGCGGACTCCGACGCCGACGAGCACGCCGTCGAGGCCGCGGTCGCCCGGTTGCGCGCCTCGCTGGGGCCGCACAGCGACCTGGTGCGGACGGTCCCCAAGCGCGGATACCGGCTGGCGGCGCTGTAACGTCCCCTGCTGTATCCGGCGCCCTGCCCGCCCGGGACCCTACCGCCGCCTCAACGCCGACGCCGCCACGATCGCGTCGTCGCTGCACGCCCGGCTCCCCTGCGGTGACACCCGCCCGCCTCGGCGCGGCGGGCCCTGCCGCCGAGGAGTCCGCCGCCGCACTGCGCGCGCGGGGACATGACCGCGTCTCGGTCGCCGGCTACCTGATGGGGGCGGGTCATCCACTCGGAGGACCCAACCGCCCCACCCAGGGGCCGGGACCTGCTTGGCGCGTCCCGCACCCCACACCCCGGTCACCTGGCAGAACCTCGCCATCGGCACACTGAAGCCGACAGGAGTCACCGACATCACCGCCCGGCTCCGCCACGACGCCCGAGCAGGGGACGGGCCGGGAACAGGCGCTCGCCTCCGGTCGGGCGCGGGCCCGCGCGTGCCGCGCCGCCCTCGCGGCCGCGCCGCGCTCCCCCACGCCGGACGGGACTTCACCGCGCCGCACGGTGGCATGACGACGCGGTTGCGCACCGGCGATGTCACCGGGTCCCGACTCGCCGTCGCCGTCGAACGGCTCGGGGTTCGCCTGCCGCCCGGTCCGCGCTTGGGGGTGGGGTGGTGCCTCCGTGTCCTACGGGCGCCGTCCTCTTCACCATCAGCGGCCCGGCCACCGGCAAGGCGGCGGACTGCTCCGTTCGGGCGCGGGGGGACAGGGAGTCCGTCAGCGTCTTCGTGGCTCAGGTGGTCCTGAGGCGGCCGTCCCTGACACTCCGGCCGCCCCAGGGGCGCCATCATGATGCTGCTCCGACGCCGGACCCCTACCCGGCTCGGCCAGGACCTGGGCGGGGCGATGCGGGAGATCGTGCGGATGGGTACGGTCCGGGCGCCGCAGTCCAGGCGACGGCTGCGACGGTCGCCAGCAGGGCGGCCCCGGCCACCGGCAGGACCCGGCCACCGAGCATGCCCCGGCCGAGACCGAGGACACGGCGGCGAGGCCGATGACCGCCCCGGTCAGACCGCAGACTGGACGCCGGTCTGCGCGACCCGCAACTCCTGGAGCAGGTCGCCCCACCGGCGGTCCGCTCGCTCCTCCGCGCTCTCCTGCCGCCCTGCGTCGGCGGACGGCTCGCGGTCGCCTGCACTCATCGCCGGTCCCTCCCTACGCGGTTCACGAACGCCGACTGGGTCAGCCCGGGAGTGACGCTCGCCGGCCACGAACGGTGGTGCGACGGTTGTCGGGCCGGGCAGGCCGCCACTCCTTCGAGGGTCCCATCCTCGGCTCCGGGACGGCCGTGTGCGCCGCCGACGCGGGTCACACAGCCCGATCCCCCCAGAGCGCCACCCAGCCAGGCGAAGCGAGCGAGTCGCGGAGCCGCCCGGGAGCACGTTCCTCACAGGTGTCCCTGTCCGTCCTACGAGGACCGAAAACGCCTCGAGCACGGGCCGGGAGCGAGAGGGTCCTCAGCCACCGCGCCGCACGGCCCGGCAGTGGCCTGCCCGAGGCGCTGTACTTGCGGGACCACCTCACCCGGCAGATCGAACTGGCCGACTCCGCGGAAGACGCGGGCGAGCGGTCCGCGCGCTGCACCTTCGTGGTGGTCGGCGCCGGCTACACCGGCACGGAAGTCGCAGCGCACGGGCAGCTGTTCACTCGCGCTCTGGCCCGTCGGCGCCCACTCTGTCCCGCGCATGTGTCCGTCCGCACTGGCTGCTGCTCGACGTCGCCGACAGGGTTCTTCCCGAACTCGGTCGCAGGCTGTCCGACGACGCCGACCGCGCACTGCGCCGTCGCGGTGTGGAGGTGCTCACCGGCACGTCGGTGGAGGAGGCCGTGGCCGACGGCGTGTGCCTGACCGGCGGCAGGTTCGTGCCCACACGGTCCCTCGTCTGGTGTGTCGGCGTCCGTCCCGATCCGCTGGTCGCGGAGCTGGGCCTGGAGACGGCCAAGGGACGCTTGACGGTGGACGAGTACCTGAACGTGCCCGGCCGTCCCGACGTGTTCGCCGCAGGTGACGCTGCCGCCGTACCCGACCTCGCCGGCCCGGGGAGCGTCACGCCGATGACCGCTCAGCACGCGGTACGGCAGGGCCGAACGGCCGCCCGCAACATCGCGGCGTCTCTCGGGCACGGCGAACCGCGCCCCTATCGGCACCACGACCTCGGTTTCGCCGTGGATCTCGGCGGCTTCCAGGCCACCGCAGATCCGCTGTGCATACCGCTGTCAGTATCCGTCGCGAAAGCCGTGACCAGGGGCTACCACCTGTCATCGCTGCCGGGCAACCGCGCCCGGGGGGCCGCCGACCGGCTACTGGACGCTGTGCTCCCCCGCCAGGCCGTCCAGCTCGGGCTGTTCCGCAGCCCGGCTGTCCCGCTGGAGAACGCGTCACCGGAAACCCCCGCGTCGCCGGGCGCCCAGCAGCGCCGGGACGGCGGCCCCGATCTTCACCAGGACGGGACCTGATCCCGATGATCCGGCCCGCCCGTCGTCCTGCGCGCAGGGTGTCATTCGCGGGCCGCGGGATACCCGCAAGGTGCCGTAGGAGGTGGTCGAACCGATGAGTTCCGAGACGGTACTGCGAGCCGGACGGCGCACCGTCCGGATCAGCCGGGCGGACAAGTTGCTCTTCCCCGGTGACGGCCTCACCAAAGCCGACCTCGCGAGCTACTACCGCGCCGCTGCCCCACGGATGCTGCCACACCCGCGGGGGCGGGCACTGATGCTGGAGCGGCACCCTGACGGCATCGAGGGGGAGAGTTTCATGCAGAAGGAGGTGTCGCACTACTTTCCCGACCGGGTGCACCGCACGACCGTGTCCAAGGAGGGCGGGTCGGTCACGCACCTGGTCTGCGACGACACCGCCACTCTACATGGCGGGACAGGCGTGTGTCACCCCGCACCGCTGGCTGAGCAGGGCCGACCGCCCGCACCACCCCGACCGGCTCGTCTTCGACCTTGACCCGGCCCGGACGACTTCGCTCCTGTGCGCCAATGCGCACGCCTGCTGCACGCACTGCTCGACGAACTGCGCCTGCCCTCCGCGGTGATGACGACCGGGTCGCGGGGTCTGCACGTTCTGGTGGCGCTGGACCGGCGCGCTCCTGACGACGACGTGCACGCCTTCGCCCATGACGTTGCCGGCGTTCTCGCCGAACGCCATCCGCAGGAGCTCACCACCGCCGCGCAAGCAGGCCCGACGCGACCGGCTCTATCTGGACGTTCAACGCATCGGCTATGCCCAGACCTCTGTGGCCCCCTACGCGGTCCGCGCGCGCCCGGGCGCTCCAGTCACCATGCCGCTGACGTGGGCGGAGGTCGACGACCCGGCCAGCACGGTGAGGCGCTGGTCCCTCACCGACATCGAGGAACGCCTGGCCGACCCCGATCCGTGGCAGGACGCGGCCTTGAAACGCGGCCGCCCACTCGCCGCGGCCCGGCATAGGCTCGGCCGCCTCCAGGGACGGTCCGTGGTGTGATCCGGCGTGCCGGTCTGACGTGCCGCCCGCCGGTACGGTTCCGCGCGACCTGCCCCGCAGCGTCAGGGTTCCGTTGTCGCCGCCGTGTGGCATCGGTCTGCCGTTCCGGTGACTCCGACTGGGCCTTGTGCCCCAGGTGGTGCACTTGCGCATGCGTGTGGCTCGGGCAGACATGAGGCTGGGGCCATGAAGGAAGAACGCGCCCGTCAGGCCCGATCGGCGTCCAGCCGCACCAGTGCTCGTCCGAAGCCGGTCTCAGGCGCAGAGGACGCGGCACGCCAAGCCGCCGGGACTCTCGGCGAACTGATCGGGCGCCCGACGGAGGGCTGTTCCGAAGTCGCGCCCACCGAGGACGAGGGTTGGCGGGTGTCGGTGGACGTCGTGGAGGTCCCCCGTATCCCGGACACCACCAGCTTGCTGGCGACGTACGAGGTGGAACTGGGCAAGGACGGCTCGCTCGTCAGCTACCGCCGGGTCCGCCGCTACTGGCGCGGCGCGGCCGACACGTGATCGCCCTGCCGCGATTCCGACCGGCGCTGACGACCCCGTAGGCCCTGACCGGCAACTGATCTGCCCTCACCTGTCCTGGATCATCCACCCGAAGGAACGGTGTCCTTGTGACCGTCATAACCGATGAAGTCGTCTGCGCGCCCCGTGCAGGCACCTTGTACGACGTCCTGGACCTCATCCTCGACCGGGGCATCGTCATCGACGTGTTCATCAGGGTGTCCCTGGTCGGCATCGAGATCCTGAAGATCGATGCCCGCATCGTCGTGGCGAGTGTCGACACGTATCTGCGGTTCGCCGAGGCGTGCAACCGGCTCGATCTGGAAAACGACTCCACCAGCCGTACCGTGCCGGAACTCTTCGGAGGTGCCGGGGCCGTGAAGAAGGCGGGGGCCAAGAAGGCGGCCCGCTCGGTGGGCGGCAAGGTCAAGGAGGCCATCGGTGTTGGTGACGACAAGGACGAGCGGGAAGAGGAGCGGCCTCGGCGCCGTACGCCTGCCCGCTCCGGGGGCCGTAGCCCTTCCCGGCGCCGTGACGAGGAAGGCTGAGCCAAGTTGAGCGTGTACGTCTACGGGCTGACCCGAGCGGGGCTCGCCCTGCCGCGGCCACTACATGGGGTCGGCGATCCACCGGCCCGGCTCCGCAAGCTGGTCGCGGGGAGCCTGGCCGCCGTGGTCAGCGCCGCACCGGAGAAGGTGCGCGCCTGCCGAAGGGATCTGCAGGCGCACCAGGCCGTCCTGCTCGCGGTCGCCGGCCTCGGCCCGCTGCTTCCCAGTCGGTTCGGTGTGGTGGCCGCCGGTGACGACGACGTGCTGGCGCGACTGCACGACGGGCCCGAGGGCTACGCGGCGGCGCTGGACCGGGTGGCGGACCGCGTGGAGTTGAACCTCAAGGTGTTCCCGCGCGAAGGCGGCCTGATGGATCTGGTCCGCGAGGACCCGGGAGTGCGCCGACTACGGCAGGAGGTTCGGCAGCGGCCCGGCTACGACGCGAGCATCCGGCTCGGCGAGGCCGTCATGACGGGTCTGTGCCGCAGGGCTGCCGCGGTGGCACGCGAAGCCGTGGTGGCGCTCACCGCCCTGGCCGATGAGGTCCAGGCCGGACCGGAGGTCCCTGGCTGCGTGCTCAACCTGTCCTTCCTCGTTCCCGACGCTCACATGACCGACTGCCGCGAGGTGGTCGACGACCTCGCCGAGCAGTTCGCCGACCGGGCGGACCTGCGGTTGACCGGGCCGCTGCCCTGCTACAGCTTCTGCGAACTGCCCACTCCGGCCGGTGTGTGAGATGGGCCTGTTGAAGGGCTTGCTCTTCCTACCCCTCGCCCCGGTCCAAGGCGTCGGCTGGATCTCGAAGGTGCTGCTGGACGCGGCGGAGGCCGAGATGTACGACCCGACCGTGCTCCGGGCCCGGCTCGCCGCGCTCCATCGCGCCTACGACGAAGGCGAGATCGACATCGAGTACTTCGACGCCGAGGAAGAGCGGCTGCTGGACCTGCTGGAACAACCCGCAACCGGGCGTCCAACGGCCGGCCATCCGAGAGGTGCTCGCTGATGAACAACTCGTGCAAGACAGCGGTAGCCACGGCGGTGGCAGGCGGCTACGTCCTGGGCCGCACCCGCAAGGCGAAGGCGGCTTTCGCGATCGCGACGCTGATCGCCGGCCGCCGGATCGGCCTGTCCCCCGCGGCGCTCGCCGCCGAGGGCATGCGCCAACTGCGGGAGCACCCGGGATTGGAGGGGCTTCGCAATCAGATCCGGGACGAACTGATGACCGCCGTGCGCAGCGCGACGTCAGCCTCCGCCGACCGGAAGTTCTCCGCGTTTGCCGACGCGCTGCGCGAACGCCGCCGCGGTGAACTGGAGGACACCGAGGCCGACGAAGACGACGGGTACGACGACGAGGACGGGTACGACGACGAGGAGGTCGGCGACGAGGGGCCGCAGGAGGAGCGAGCGGCGCCGAAGAAGGCGCGCCCGGCCAAGAAGGCCGAGAAGCGCACCGCAAAAGCCAGGAGCGGCGCACCGGAGAAGAAGCCGGCGGCGAAGAAGGCAGCCGCGAAGAAGGCCGCACCCGCCAAGAAGGCAGCGGGCAAGAAGACTGCGCCGGCGAAGAAGTCGACGTCCGGCAGGTCCCAGTCCGGTTCGAACCGGCGCGGAAGGTAGGCGGACATGGCCGAGAACAACGGGGAGTCCGAGAGCCCGAGGGGGCTCGATGACCTGCGCGAGGAGCTGGGGAACTTCCTGACCGACCTGGCACAGCAACTGGTCGGCAAGGCAGGCGACAAGGTGTCCGGCCTTACCGACCGTTTGACCGATGTGGCTGAGGGCGAGGGTGGCCTGATGGGCGCCGGAAGCCGGATGCTCAAGGGCGACTCACCACTCAAGGCGCTGGTGGGCCAGAAGGCGACGGACGCCAAGGACAAGGTGGTGGACAAGGTGAAGGACTCCGTCGGTGGAGGAGGGGGCAAGGGCGGCAGCAACATCAAGGCGGTCAACATCGTCGAGACGCTCGACGTCGGTGTCCCGCTGCGTACGGCGTACGACCAGTGGACGCAGTTCGAGGACTTCAGCGAGTTCACCAAGGGTGTCCGCAACGTCTCCCAGTCTGACGACGTCGAGACCGACTGGAACGTGAAGGTCGGTCCGTCCAGCCGCAGTTGGAAGGCGACGATCCAGGAGCAGGTCCCTGACGATCGGATCGTGTGGACCTCCGAAGGCGCCAAGGGCAGTACACACGGTGCCGTCACCTTCCATGAACTCGGGCCCACCCTGACGCGGATTCTCGTGGTCGTCGAGTACTACCCGGCCGGATTCTTCGAGAAGACCGGCAATCTCTGGCGTGCCCAGGGCAGACGCCTGCGTCTGGACCTCAAGCACTTCGGCCGCCACGTCACCCTCAACGCGGACGAGGAGTTGGAGGGCTGGCGCGGCGAGATCCGTGACGGCGAGGTCGTCCGCTCCCACGAGGAGGGGCTGCAGGACGACGAGGACGAGGAGTACGCGGACGACGAGTACGAGGACGGGAACGAGGACGACGAGGAAGAGGAAGACGACGGCGGCGAGGAGGACGGCGACGGCGAGGAGGACGAGGAAGAGGAAGAAGAGGAAGAGGACGAGGAAGGGCGGCCTCGGAGTCGGCGCCGGAGCAGGCGATGACAGGATTCGACTTCCCCACTGAGGTGACCCCCTACAACCCTCCTCCGTCGACGGCGAACCTGGCGGACATCCTGGAGCGCATCCTCGACAAGGGCATCGTCATCGCCGGGGACATCAAGATCGAGCTCCTGGACATCGAACTGCTGACGATCCGGCTGAGGCTGTTCATCTCCTCGGTGGAGACAGCCAAGAAGGCCGGCATCGACTGGTGGGAGACCGACCCTGCTCTCTCCTCCCGCGCGGCCGAAAACGCACTCAGCCGGGAGAACCAGGAGCTGCGGGACAGGCTGGCCCAGCTGGAGAGCCAGCCGGCCCTCGCCCCCAAGCGCCGGCGGCCGAAGGAGAACGCGTGAGCGCCACACCGGCGTGGGCCCCTGCGGTGTGTCCCGACGGCACGACGGCCATGTGCGTGTTCGCGGTCCGCGGCAACCCCGATCCGACCGGGCTTGTCGGCGTCCGCGGACACTCTGGGGGCAGCCCCCTGCGTCTGCTGGAGTTGCCCGGCTCCCTGTGGGCCGTCGTGCAGAGCGTTCCCGCCGAGGACTTCACCGAGGAAGCGCTACGGCAGCGGCTCTCCGATCCGGCGGCCCTGGAGGCATGTGCGCGCGCCCACCACGCCGTCGTCACGGCGGCCGCCGCGGACGGTCCGGTCGTTCCGCTGCCGCTCGCCACCCTGTTCACGGACCCGAACCGGGCCGTAGCCACTCTGGATGAGCAGCGCACGCACTTCCTCGCCGTACTGGACCGTGTGGCGGGCCGCTCCGAGTGGGCTGTCAAAGTCCATGTGCGGCAGGTCGGCGATGACAGCGGCCGCTGCGGTACCGACCCGGACAGGGCCGCCCCCGGTGGGGGCTTGGCCTACCTGAACCGGGTACGTGCCCGGGAGCGTGACCGCCACGCCCGGCAGGAAGCCGTCGGGCGGGCGGCGCAGCACGTCTACGACACCTCAGCCGCCTTCGCCGTCGCCGCCGTACGCCGACGGCCCCACGGCGCCGACATCACTGGCCGTGACCGGACCCAAGTACTCAATGCGGCCTTCCTCGTCGAGAGCACGCGCGCCGCCGACCTGGTCACGGCAATCCGAGCGATGGACGACACCTTCGAAGGCTTGGACGTGGAAACCGAGGTGTCAGGTCCCTGGGTGCCTTACTCCTTCACCGGCGAAGACGACTCATGACATCCGGGACCGGCGTCGTTCCGTGGCAGGGCCCGGACAGCGGCGCACCGCTGGGCGTGCCGCTCGTCGACCTGCTCGACCGGGTTCTGGCCACCGGCATCGTCATCAGCGGTGACCTCGTCATCGCCATCGCCGACGTCCCACTGATCCGCCTGTCCCTCCACGCCCTGCTCGCCTCGGTCAGCGAACGCGTCCCGGCCCCCTGGAACGACGGAGGTCCGCTGTGACCGCCCCCCGCGTCGACATCGACCCCGACAACGCGGCACGCGACCTGGTCTCCCTGGTCCTCACCGTGGTTGAACTCCTGCGCCAGCTCCTCGAACGGCAGGCCGTGCGGCGCATCGACCAGCAGGACCTGACTCCCGATCAGGAGGAACGACTCGGCACCACCCTCATGCTCCTCGACGGTGCCATGACCGATTTGTGCACCCACCACAACCTCCGCCGAGAAGACCTCAATCTCGACCTCGGCCCCCTGGGGCACCTGCTCCCGCAGGAGAACTGGTGAGGTGGCCGACGGCGGGGCCACCAGTACCGCTCCGGAGAGCGCCGTAGTGATCGGAATCGACGCCGCTTGGCAGTCAGGATGGCTGGCTCTGGTCGCGGTGGGCCAGGGCCACGGCGGGGGCGGGGCCCAGGCTCACCAGGCGTTCCAGACCGGCCGTCATGACCTGCGCCCACCTCCGGACCGTGCCCACATCTGTTCCTCGAAGGCGGGGGCGGCCCCGTCCGGATCTTCCGGGCAGAGCGATGGACGCAGCGCGTTCGGTATCGCGCACGTCGCGAAGGATCTGGGTATCCACAAGGGGGCCCTGCGCGGCTGGGTCCGCCAGGCCGAGGCCGACCGCGGTGAGCGTGACGACCGGTTGACCACCACCGAGCAGGACGAGCTCAGGCAACTCCGCCGGGAGAATGCCGAGTTGAGGCGGGCGAACGAGATCCTCAAGGCAGCCTCGGTGTTTTTTGCTCAGGAGACCGACTGTCCCCGGACGAGGCCGAGCAGGTGATCGGCCACCTGCGTGGCAGAGGTCTCGGGGTCGATCCCGTCTGCCGGGTTCTTCAGCTGTCGCCATCGACGTACGTCGCCCGCAAGGAGCGGCCGAAGCCGGCCCGTCGGCTCCGCGACGAACGGCTCATGCCGCTGATCGAGCGGGTCCACGCGGAGTCGGGTGGCACGTACGGTGCCCGCCGGATCACCCGCGCGCTCGGGCGCAAGGGCCACGAGGTGGCCCGCTGCACCGTCGAGCGGCTGATGGCCGAGTTTGGACTGGAGGGCGCGATCCGTGGACGGCGGCGTCGCACGACAGTTCCGGAGCCGTCGGCGCCGCGCCCGCCGGACCTGGTCGACCGGGACTTCACCGCGAGCCGGCCGGACCAGCTGTGAGTCGCCGACATCACGTATGTCCGCACCTGGTCGGGCTGGGCGTATGTGGCGTTCGTCCTGGACGTGTACTCCCGGATGATCGTCGGCTGGCAGGTCGCGAACCACATGCGGACCGAACTCCCGCTGGACGCACTGGAGATGGCCCTGTGGAGGCGGAGGATCACGAAGGACTCCGGCCTCGTCCATCACAGCGACCGGTTGAACTCGCCCGATACGTATCAATTCGGTACACCGACCGGCTCGCCGACCTCGGCGCTTCCGCCTCCGTCGGGTCCGTCGCCGACAGCTGCGACAACGCCATGGCCGAGGCCCTGAACGGCACGTTCAAGGCCGAGTTGATCGAGATGCAAGGCCCCTGGAAGGACATCGACCAGGTCGAACGGGCGATCTTCCAGTGGATCACCTGGTACAACGAGGAACGGCTCCACTCCGCACTCGACTACGTGCCGCCCGCCGAGCACGAACAGGGCTACTGGCGACGCCAGGAACCAGTCCCACAGTCTGCCTGAAACAAGATCACCGGACTCTACGAAACTCGGGGCAGCTCACATCAGCCCGCACCGGAGGTTCGGTGCGGGCGCCGCGGCCGATCGACGGCGTGACGTCATCGCAGGAACTCCGCCGCGAGGCGCGCCGCAGCCGGCAGGTCTCGCCCGGGCAGCCGAGCACCGGCTGCGCCGTGGAGGCCGCACCTCGCAGACGCCGGGCCGCCACCCGGAACCTGTGCCTGGGTCAGGTCTTTCACTGCGGGAACTTTTCGCTGCCTGCAAGAGACAACTCCCTATGACAGCGCGCGGCAACGCCCTCAGCCGTGCACAGGTGAAGGGTGATCGATGTTCATCGCGTTCAGGCGGCTCCGCCGCGTACTGTCTGCGTCGGTGCTGGTAATGGTGGCAGCCGGGTCGGTGACCGCCTGCGGAAGTTCCGCCGACCATGCGGCCGGCAGCACTCCCGGCGGTGCTGCGAGGCGTTCGGCCACCGGCTATCCGCTCACCGTTGACAATTGCGGGTACAAGGAGACGTTCACGAAGGCTCCGCGGCGGGTGGTGATCCTCAACGGGGTCTCCGTGGGCGAGGTGGAGTCCTTCATCGAGCTGGGCCTGCAGAAGACGATCATCGCCAACACGCAGAACTACGGTGTCTCCGACATTCCCGGTATGCAGCAGCAGATAGCCGCCCTGCCGAAAGGCGGGCTGACCATGAACCAGAACTACGGCGTGCCGGCCGAGCAGTTGATCGCCGCGAAGCCCGATCTGGTGGTGTCTCCCTATGCCGGCGGTTTCGACAGCAAGTCGGGCTTCGCCACCCGCGAGGAGCTGGCCAAGCTCGGTATCCGCACGATCGTCACCCCCGCCAACTGCGCCAACGGCAACCCGGAGGCCACCGCGGCGGAGAAGCAGTTCTACAACAAGGCGGGGGTGACCACCAGCTTCGACTTCCTGAACCTCCTGGGCAGGATCTTCGATGTCCCGGACAAGGCGGCGTCGGTCGTGTCCGGCGAGAAGGCGACGCTGGCGCGGGTGGCCAAGGCGGTCGCGCCCGACAAGGACGTGCGGGGCCTGATCGCCGGGCCCGGGGCGACGCCCGATGCTCCGTACGTGTGGACCGGAGGTGTCTTCGACGACGTGCTTCGCCGGGCCGGAGTGACCAACGCGTTCGCCGGTCAGCCTCGCGAGGCGACCATCAGCGCGGAGCAGCTCGCGAAGGCCGATGTGGGCATCCTCGTGCTCTTCGTCGACGGCAGCGTGGACGCGCCGTCCGCCGCGGCCAGGATCTTCGCCGAGCATCCGCTCTGGGCGGCGTCGAAGGCGAAGCGGTACGTCGTGGTCCACGACGGGATGTACTTCGGACCGGCAGCCGTCGACGGCGTGGAGAAGGTCGCCCGTGCGGCCCATCCTGATGCGTTCTGAGGTGTCGGCGCTCCCCGTGTCGGCGTCACGCTCGCGTCCTGGTGCCGGTCGGGTGGCCGTCACCGCCTGTCTGCTGGTCGCCGGCCTGATGGTCGCGATGGTGGCCGGCGTGTGCCTCGGCAGCGTTCACCTCGGTGTCGGCGACGTGCTGGGGGCCGTCGGGGACAACCTGACTGGACGGGCCTCGCGGGTGGACCCGATCGACCAGTACATCATCTGGGATCTGCGGGTGCCGCGCGTGCTGCTGGCCGCGCTGGTGGGCGCCGCGCTCGCGCTGGCCGGAACCGCCCTGCAGGGGCTGGTGCGCAATCCGCTGGCCGATCCCTACGTGATCGGGGTCTCCTCCGGCGGAACGCTCGGCGCCGTGCTGGTGATGGCCTACGGCACGACCGCACTCGCGGGGCTGTCGGTGTCCGTGGCCGCGTTCGCCGGAGCGGTGGTCGTGCTCGTCGCGGTGTTCGCCTTCGCCCAGATCTCCGGGACCTTCACGGATTCCCGGCTCGTGCTGGCCGGCGTCGCGCTCAGCTACGTCACCACCGCGATCACCAGCTTCGTACAACTGCAGGCCCAACCGGACCAGATCAGCGGCATCCTCTTCTGGACACTGGGCAGCGTCGCCGCTGCCCGGTGGAGCAACGTCCTGCTGCCGCTGATCGTCACCGTGCTGTGCGGCGGATGGCTGCTCACGCGCGGCCGCGGCCTCAACGCCCTGGCTCTCGGCGACGACGACGCGACGGCGGTGGGCGTCGACATCCGGACGTTCCGCCTGGGACTGCTGGTCGTGGCCGCGCTGCTCACGGCGGTCTCGGTCAGCAACGCCGGCGGCGTGGGCTTCGTCGGCCTGATCGTCCCGCAGACGGTGCGGCTCGTCGTAGGCGGCGACCACCGCCGACTGCTACCGCTGTCGGCCGTGGCCGGCGCGCTGCTGCTGGTCTGTGTCGATCTGGTCGCGCGCACCGTGGCCAGCCCGGCCGAGCTTCCGTTGACGATCTTCACCTCGCTCATCGGGGGACCGCTGTTCCTCATGATGATGCGACGGAAACCAGCCGAACAGGGGTGACAGCGCGATGAGGATCAGCGTGAGCGACGTCAGCGTGCGCATCGGTCCGCGTACGCTCATCGACGAGGTCGACCTGACCATCGCCGAAGGCTCGTTCGTCGCGATCGTAGGCCCCAACGGAGCAGGCAAGTCGACGCTGCTGCGCACCATCTACCGAGCGGTGCGCCCCGACGCCGGAGCCGTGGTCATCGGCGACACCGACGTATGGACGGCCCGACCACGCGATGTCGCCCGCCTGCGCGCGGTCGTCACCCAGCACCAAGCGGCAGCCGACGGCCTCCTCGTGCGCGACATCGTGGCGACCGGCCGGTTCGCCCGCCAACGCTGGTACCAACGCGACGGCCACGGCGACCACGACGCCGTGGACACCGCGCTCGACCGCTGCCGTGTCGGCCACCTCGCCCAACGGACGTTCCAGACACTGTCCGGCGGTGAGCGACAGCGCGTGCTGCTCGCCCGAGCCCTGGCACAGGACGCTCCCGTGCTGCTGCTCGACGAACCCACCAACCACCTCGACATCACCGCGCAGCTCGACACCCTCACGTTGCTCGCCGACCTGCCGGTGACCCGTATCGCCGTGCTGCACGACCTCGACCACGCCGTGGCCTACGCCGACACCCTGGTCGTGATGCACCAGGGAGTCCTCGTCGCAAAGGGATCACCCGAAGAGGCACTCACCCCGGATCTCGCCGAGCGGGTCTTCCGCGTCCGCGCACAGGTCGTGGACCACCCCATCACCAGTCGCCCACACCTCGTCGTCGCGCCGCTGTCCCCCGACAAGGCGGAGCGCCCAACAGACCGCCGGGGTCCGCCCGACGAGCGGCGTGACAGGAGCTGACGGTCACGGAAAAGCGGCAGCCGGCCGTCGAGGTGACGGCGAGGTCCGCGGCAGGTGAGCCATGGTCACGACGGCATCGGTCGCCACGCTCGGCCGAGGGCAGCGAGTCCTCGGTCACGGTGGTGCTCGCGGGTGCGTGACGGTGGCGATCACGGCTGCTCCTCCTTCAGCGGGTGCCCCCTTGAGTGGTCGTCCTGCCCTCCTCGGAAGTTCCACGTGACTCCCCGCGGGCTGAGGCGCGGGAGGCACACCGGCGCGCGGCTCGCCGCGCCCGTGCTTCGGAGGTGCTCGGTGCGTCGGCGTCACGCGACGGCGTCAGGGGTATGTCGCCGACGAGTGCGGCGGCACGTACGACCGGCGTCGCGGCGCTCAGCACGGGCGACCCCGAGAAGGTGGAGGAACGATGACCGACCTCAGCAACCTGCAGCCCCTGGCGACGTTCTGCGGCAAGTGCGACTGCGGCTGTCCGCAACTCTTCGTCGATCCGTCAGCGCCGGCGGACCGTCGGATCGTGATCACCGACGACTTCGGGCAGCGCGTGGAGATGAGCGCGGATCAGTTCGCGGACCTTGTGGCGGACGCGAAAGCCGGAAAGCTCGACGCGGTGGCCACGGCCTGACCGCGTTTCCAAGAGCCGGGCAGGGGTACCGCGCGGCCGGGCCGGGCGACGGCCGCCCCTGCCGCCGGGACGGGACTTTCCGGGTGTCATGATGGCTGGGCCATGGATCGTCCCGTTCGGGCTGCCGCCGACTTCAGACTGGTCAGGGCCGCGGTGTTCGCCGCGGCCTGCGTCCTGTTGTCGGCCCTGGGCCACGGAGTTGCGTCGGGCATGCCGGTCGGCGCCGGAACGCTGGTGGCCGGGTGGCTGGCCGTGATGTGCGTGGTCGTTCCCCTGGCCGGGCGCCGCAGGTCGCTGCGCGGCATCACCGCCGGTCTGGCGGCCGGCCAGCTCGGGCTCCACCTGATGTTCTGCCTGGCTCAGGGCACTTCGGGGGCATCCGGCTCGATGGCACCCCAGGAGCACGGCGTCATGGCGCTGGCCGCTCGTCTGGTGTGCGGGGGCCTGCCCGCGGGCTCGACGCCGGCTGACGCGGCGCACCTCGTACGGCAGGCGGGCCTCGCGCAGGCTGTCGCCGTTCCTGCCGGCTCGGCCGCCATGCCGGGAATGGGTTCTCCCGGATCGTCCGGCATGGGGATGGGCCTCATGCTGACGCCGGGCATGGTGACCGCGCACCTGCTGGCGGCCCTGGTGATGGGACTGCTGCTGTGGCGCGGCGAGGCGGCGCTCTGGCACCTCGCCCGGCAATCGGGTCGCGTGCTCGCTCCGGCCACGACCGCGGTGCTCGTCGCCGTGCGGGCCGGGTGCGCCGTGCTCGTCCTCCTCGCCGCGCGAGCCGGGCTGGAGGACGGCGAGCGGCGAGCGGCGCGGGCGGCCCACCGGCGCCCGGAGCGGCGCCGACCGAAGGCCGTTTCCGTACGGCACAGCGTGGTACGCAGGGGGCCACCCCCGGTGGCGGCCACGGCCTGACAGACCGTCACGCACACGGTGCGTGCTTGTCCTCATGGCCGGGGCGGTACTACCGGCGGGCTCGTGAACGACCCGCCGGAACATCCGGCCGGACCCCGGGGCAAACCCGGACCGTCGCTCTCAGCGGCGACCGGAACACCCCCGACGGCTCCCGCGAACTCCCGTGCACGCGCGACATGGCGGGGCGGTCGCGGGGGTCCTCGTCCCTGCCCGGGCGAGGGACGCGTCCGCGCCGGACCCTGCCTTCCTCCGTGCGTACCGGGCACGCACGGAACCACCACGCCGTCCTCACCCTGCCGTGCGCTGCCCGCAGACGGGTCGCACCGCGGGGTGGACGGCCGTGCACCAGAGGAAATCCGTCCATGCGTCACCACCGTCCGACCGCCGCCGCGGTCGCGCTCGCAGCCGTGTGCGCCCTCGCAGGGTGCAGCGGCTCTTCCGACAGCGGACCCGTCGCCAAGATCTCGACCCCGCCGTCCTCGTCGACTCACGGGGCCATCGTCTTCGACACGCCGTTCCCGAAACCCGCCCTGGATCTGACCGACCAGGACGGCAAGCGCTACGACCTGGTCCGGCGGACCGCCGGACGACCGCTGCTGCTGTACTTCGGCTACACCCACTGCCCCGACGTGTGCCCGACGACCATGGCCGACCTGGCCGGAGCCGTCCAACGGCTGCCGACCGGCAGCCCGCGCCCGACGGTCGTCTTCGTCACGACCGACCCGCAGCGTGACACTCCTGGCCGGCTCAAGCAGTGGCTTCGGGAGTTCGACCCCCATTTCGTGGGCCTGACCGGCGACTTCGGCACCATCCAGCGCGCCGCGCGCGGCCTCGGCATCGGTGTCTCGGCGCCGGTCCGCAACGCCGACGGAAGCGAGAGCGTCACCCACGGCGCCGAAGTCGTCGTCTTCTCCCCCAAGGACGACAAGGCACACCTGCTCTATCCCTCCGGCACGCCCGAGAGCCGCTTCGCCGCCGACCTGCCCCGCCTCGTCCAGGGAGCCACCCCGTGAACCACCGCACCGTCTCAGCCGTCGCGGTCGTGCTCGTCGCCGCCACGGCCGCCCTGACCGGCTGCTCCCACTCCTCCTCTGCGGGTTCGGCCACCGGCCGCCCCCGCCTCCACGTCTCCGGCGCCTACGTGCCCCGGCCGCCGCTCACGGACATGGCGACCGGTTACTTCACCGTCACCAACACCGGCTCGGCCGCCGACGCGCTGACCGGCGTCACCAGCGACCTCGCACCGATGGTGTCGCTGCACGTCACGACCGACACCGACGCGATGAAAGGAGTCTCGTCGCTGCCCATACCCGCTCACGGCTCGCTCGTGCTGAAGACCGGCGGCAACCACCTGATGCTCATGAACCTCACGGAACGGCCCGCCGTCGGCCGGCAGGTCACCTTCCACCTGCGGTTCGCCCACTCCGGACCGGTCACAGTCAAAGCGCCGGTCGAACCGGCCACCTACCAGCCCAAGAGCTGAACCCCGCCCGGGGGCGCCCCGTCCCGGTCACACCCGGGCGGGGCGCTCCGCCGAACCGTGCGCACCCCTTGAGGGAAGGACTCCCATGAATCCCGCCACCGCCCTGCTCCACGCCGGCGGCGCCATGCCGTCGATGCCGGGCATGAACGGCATGCCAGGCAAGAGCAACACCGGCATGAGCGGCCCGATGTGGATGCCACAGGCACCGCCGACCCTCGGACGCCTCCTGGCCTGGCACCCGCAACCGGTGCCGGTCGAAGCGGTGGCCTGCCTGCTGGCGCTGCTGCTGTACGGTGCCGCGGTCGTACGGCTGCGGCGCCGCGGCGACCGCTGGCCACTGCACCGCAGCGCCGCGTGGCTCGCGGGCGTCGCCACGGTCGCGACCGTGACCTGCACCGGGATCGGCGGCTACGGCATGGCCCTGTTCAGCGTCCACATGGTCCAGCACATGGTGCTGTCGATGCTCTCCCCGATCCTGGTGCTCCTCGGTGCGCCCGTCACGCTCGCCCTGCGCGCGCTGCCGGCCGCGGCGGGCGGCCGCACCGGCCCGCGCGAGCTCCTCGTCCGCCTGCTGCACAGCCGCTTCACGCAAGTGGTCTCCTCCCCGCTGTTCACGCTGCCGCTGTTCATCGCCAGCCTCTACGCCCTCTACTTCACCCCGCTGTTCGACTGGGCCATGAGCACCTGGCTCGGCCACGAGTGGATGCTCGCCCACTTCCTCGCCACCGGGCTGCTGTTCTTCTGGCCGATCATGGGCATCGACCCCGCCCCACGGCGGCCCAGCCACCTCATGCGGATGCTGGAACTGTTCATCGGCATGCCCTTCCACGCCTTCTTCGGCATCGCCGTGATGATGTCCAGCGGCCTGCTCGTCGGCTACTTCGCCCACCCGCCCGCCAGTTGGCACATCAGCGCGCTGAGCGACCAGTCCACCGGCGGCGGCATCGCCTGGGCGTTCAGCGAGGTCCCCACCCTGCTCGTCCTGCTGGCCCTGCTCGCCCAGTGGTTCGCCTCCGACCGCCGCACCGCGGCCCGCTCCGACCGCCAAGCGCTCCGCGACGACGACGCCGAGCTCACCTCCTACAACGCCTACCTGACCCGCCTCGCCGCCGCCGACCAGCGGCACGCGGGCTGACGCCCGCGACAACCGCTGCGTCGCGGGACCCGGCCAATGGCCCCAACCCCACACGTCAGCGACCGCGACGGCTCGCGTTCACCGGAAGAGCGGGAGGACTGAACTGAGGACCGTAGGTACTCGACGTGTCGGGGATCGCCGTCTCCATGAGTTCCACCGCAGACGGCTCCAGTCCGCGCATGGCATGCACCGCAGCGCCCAGGCTGCGCGCCCCGCCACCGGACCAGGCCGTCTCCAGAGAGTTCAGGACCTCGTGGTATCCGGTGTCGAAGCTGTTCAGGAGCTGCGCGACCTGAGGCGACGGGTCCTGCCAGCCTCCGGCCGGTACCACGGCCATAGGGCGGACATCGGGGAACGGGACCGCGTCGCCGGTGAACTCCCAAACGCCGTCGGTCTTCTGCAGGCACCTTCCGTGGTAGATCTCGCCGAACGCGTAGTAGTGCGCCGGCTGGTCATCCTGGAACGCCTCATCCGGAGAGCCCGTCGTGCCCTCGCCCTGCTCCTTGACGATCTCGATGGCTCTCTCGACGTCGTCGACGCTTTCCAGCGGCTTCAGATCGTCGGACCCGACGCGTGCCGCCAACTGCCCAGCTGACGCCAGCGTAGGAGCCTCGGCCCGGAACGCGCGCTGCAGTTCGCCGTAGAAGACACCGATGCTCGACGAGACATCGCCGACGCGGGCCAGCGGGAGTTCCGGGGCCTCGATGGCCATCATCACGTCGTGCACAAAGGACCTTGTCAGGCCCGAGAGGTACACGGTGACCCCGGCACGTACCCCTCCGGGCAGGGGCCCCGGATAGACCGGCGCCGCAGCCTTGATCTGCGGCTGCCCACCCACCGCGACCAGCAGGTTGCACACCACACCCAGGTGGTACATCTCGTCGTCGATGATCCGCCGGATCAGCCGCGCGGCCTGGCTTCCCCGGTCCTTCACCGACCACCAGCCGCACAGGTACGGCGGGATGGTCGACAGTTCGAGTTCCACCGCAACCTGCAGGGCCGTCCTGATCCAGCCGAGGTCCCGCTCGCGCTCGGCAACCGACAGCAGACGTGCGACGGATCGGCCGCCAGTCGCTGCGCCTGGTGGAACAGGCGGCAGCGAAGCGGCGGACACGGGGGCCGCGAGCGGACCTGCGGACGCCGCGGACACCGCCGCCACCAGCACGCTCCTGCGCCGCAACGACGCGGGAGCAGCGTCGTCCCCTTCTCCGCCACCGTCTGTCATCGCTGCCTCCGCGCCCGATCCGGTCCCTGCCGGTGACATCCTGTCGGACATGACGGGTTGCCTCCGGGTAGCCCCGACGCTAACGCCCGCGGAACCGCACGACCGCAACCCGCGGCATCGACAGGGGAGTTCCCACCTGATCGGCCCCCCGTGCTGGCGCTCGGCTCCCGCCGCGGAACCAGTTGGCCCGGTTCACACCATGGCGAGGAGCATCACAGCCATACCGAAGGCCATCGCGCCGTGGCAGCCGGCGTCCACGGCCCCGCGGAGCAAGGCGGATTCCTCCCGGTGGGTCCCTGGGACGGCGGGCCCGACAGCAGGGGGCTCCGGCACCGCCGGGGCGAGTCGGGCGGTGTCGAAGGCCCGCGAGAGCCACCACAGGCCCATGACCACGAAGACGACGAGGAGCACGACGGCCACGCTGTGGGAAGTGCCGTGGAGTTGCATCGACATGCCCCCGCCCGGACCGGACATGTCCATCCCCGGCATGTCCGCCATCGCGCCGGAACCGCCTGCCGGGGACGGGCCGCTGCTCATGTCGTCGGGCATGGCGAGCAGCATCCAGGCCATCCCACCCATCATCACCGCGTGCAGGACGACATGGGTGCGCGGGTGCCCTGCCTCCCCCGGGCCTCGCCAGATCCACCGGCCGCGCAGCAGCGCCGCCACCACGAACCACGCGGCGGCGAGGAGGAAGAAGACGGCCTGCGGGGTGGCGGGCACGTCCATGCCCCGGGGCCAGACCATGACCGCCATCGCTGTGCCCATCAGCGCATGGAGGGCGTGCGTGGTCCGCTCGGCCGCCGCGCGCGCCTGGCCCGGGCGCAGCGCCCGTGCCACGCTGAGCAGCGTCACCGCGGCGAACAGGACGGTCAGTATCCAGCGGAGTCCGTGCGCGGCGATCACCGGGCCACCTCCGCGGTCGTGCGCCGCCGGACCACCGCGCCGACCGCGAGGTCGACGGCGAGGAAGACCAGCAACGGCAGGCCCAGTAGCGGCAGGTAGTAGCCGAGCACGGCAACGACGAGAACCGCCGGGGCCAGCACCTGTCCGGGAATCCGGCGCCATGTGCCCCGCGCGGGGGCGCGCCCCATCGCCGGGCCGCCGCAGGTGGGCCTGCGCAGCCACCACATCCGGTAGCCGAGCAGGATCATGGTGATGAGGCTGATCGCGAGCAGCGCCAGCACGACCTGGTTGGCGAGGCCGAAGAGCAGGCCCATGTGGGCGTCGATGCCCCAGCGGGTCAGTTTGGCCAGCACCGGGTAGTCCGCGAAGCGGAGCTTGGCGGTGACCTTCCCGGTTGACGGGTCCACGGCCACGGAGTCCTGGCGTTCGGGCCAGTGCCGGGTGTTCTCCTGGACGGTCCAGGCCGTGCCTGGGGCGCTGGGCGGGGTGACGTCCAACACGCCGGTCAGCCCTGCACGGTGGGCGGAGTCCACCACGGCGTCGATGCCCACAGCCTGGCCGCCCTTGCGCGCCGTCGATGCGGCGGCGGGCAGGGTGGTGGAGACGGACGGGCTGCCGCCCTTCAACTGGGCGCGGAGTTCACTGATGCTGGCTCCGGCGTGGTTCGACCAGGTCAGACCGGTCGCGGACAGCCCGAGCAGGCCCAGCGACACGCACAACCCCACCACGGCGTGCCACGACAGCGTCCTGCGGCGGCCGGCGCCGCTTTTCACCCGCGGCAGCACCGTCCGGCGCAGCCGCTCGCCCTTCCGGCGGCGCGCCCCCAGCCACAGCGCGAGCCCCCCGAGGACCTCCACCCACAGCCAACTGGCCGCCAGCTCGCTGTAGTTGCGGCCGAACGCGCCCAGGTGCAGGGTGCGGTGCAGGCCGTCGAGCCAGGCGCGGACCGGCAGCCACTGGCCGTACGTGGTCAGGACGCCGCGCACCTCGCCGGTGTACGGGTCCACGAACGCGGTCCTGCTGTACCCGTCGGGCACGCCGGGGGTGCTGAACAGCACGCGGGTGGTGTCGTGCGGCCCGGCGGGCGGGCTGACGGACTGGAGGGTCCCGTCCGGAACGGCTGCCTTCCCGGCAGCAACCTGCCGGGCCAGCGGCACCACGTGCGCGGGGCTCTGCGCGGTCACGTGCAACTCGTGCCGGTATACGATCTGCTCGACCTGCGGCGTGGTGGTGTAGATCAGTCCGGTGGTCGCGGCGACGAGCAGGAACGGGCCGATGAGCACGCCGACGTAGAAGTGCAGCCGCATCAACAGCGGGCGGACTGCCGCCCAGAGCCCGGGCGATGCCGCGGGCCTGGTGGGGCCGTCTATTCGACTTGACGTGTCGGGGCCGTCGGCTTCCTCGGTCGGACCGTCGTCGTCCCCGTCTCGTCTTCCTGTGTCCAGCGTGCTGTCGCTCACTGCCATGGCGTCTCCTGCCAAGTGGTGCCGAGAATGGGGCAGCGAAAACCCGCCCACCTCTTCATTCGTCGGGCCGGCGAAGTACGTAGTTCCGAAAACATCCGTGTTGGTTCGTGGGGCTCGGTTGGCGAGGGCGCGCTCATGCGATGCCTCGGGACCGCCCCGCTCTTCGTCGACGAGCCCGCTGTCGCCGGAGGCCGGCACGCAGATCTGAGGAGCCGCCGTCGCGCCTGGCAGCGACCTCCATCCTTCCGTGCATGGAACGCACGGCACCTGAGACACCGCGCCCCGGGTCAGGCCAGCCGCCGCGGGCGGCGGCGTTCCCCGGTGGCCCGTTCCTGCCCTGACGGGCTCCACGAGCGCAGGCGAAGGCTGTTGGTGACGACCAGAAGCGAGCTGACGGACATCGCCACGGCCGCCGGCATCGGGTCGAGCCAGCCGGTCGCGGCGAGCGGAAGGGTCACGACGTTGTAGGCGAACGCCCAGGTCAGATTGGCGCGGATGGTGGTGAGGGTCCGGCGCGCGAGGAGTACCGCGTCGGCGACGGCGTGCAGGTCCGTGCGGACCAGGGTGATGTCCGCGGCGGCCGCCGCGGCGGCGGTGCCGTCACCGAGCGCGATGCCGAGGTCGGCGCGGGCGAGCGCTGCCGCGTCGTTGACGCCGTCGCCGATGAACGCGACCCGGTGGCCCTCGTCGCGGAGCCGTGCCACCAGTTCGGCCTTGTCGGCGGGCGAGCGCTGCGCGTGGACCTGGGTGATGTCCAGGTGCTCGGCCACCGCGCGGACCGGCCCGGGGCGGTCGCCGCTGGCCAGGACCGGGTGCACGCCGAGCCGGCGCAGGTGGTCCACCGCCCGGTAGGCGTCAGGGCGCAGTACGTCGCCGATCTCGACGACGGCCTCGGCGGTGCCGTCGACGGTGACCTGGACGCTGGTGTGCGCCGCGCGTTCGGCGGCGGCGACCGCCTGGGCCAGGGTTCCGGTCAGGCGGCGCTCCGGGGTGCCGACGGAGACACGGTGTCCCTCCACCAGGCCGCTGACCCCCGACCCCGCGGTCGCATGGAAGTCGGTGACAGGCGGCAGCGGTTCGTCCTGGTCGGCGCGGGCGCGGGCCGAAAGGGCCCGGCCCAGCGGGTGTTCGGAGCCGTGCTCCACGGCGCCGGCCAGCCGGAGCACCTCCTGCTCGCCGATGCCACCGGGCCGTACGGTCACATCGGCCACCGTCATCCGGCCGGTGGTGAGGGTGCCGGTCTTGTCCAGCACGACGGTGTCCACCTTCTGGAGCGACTCCAAGGCACGGGCCCCGCCGACCAGGACGCCCATCCGCGCGCCGCGGCCGGTGGCGGCCAGCAGGGCGGTCGGGGTGGCCAGGCCCAGCGCGCACGGGCATGCGACGACGAGGACCGCGACACAGGCGGTGACTGCCGACTGCGCGTCGGCGCCGGCCCCCAGCCAGAACCCGAGGACCACGACCGCGATGGTCAGCACCGCCGGGACGAACACCCCGGCGACCGCGTCGGCGAGGCGTTGGGCGCGGGCCTTGTCGGTCTGCGCGTCGGTGACCATCCGCGCGATACGGGCCAGCCTCGTGTCTGTGCCGACCGCCGTGGCCCGCACCAGCAGCAGGCCACCGGCGTTGACGGCGCCACCCACGACCTTCGCACGCGGCCCGACCTCGACCGGCTCGCTCTCCCCGGTGATCAGCGACAGGTCCACCGCGGAGACGCCCTCGACCACGGTGCCGTCGGTGGCGACGGGTTCGCCGGGCCGCACCATGAACTCCTGCCCCACCCGCAGCTGTTGCAACGGCACAGTGCGCTCGCCGGCCGCGTCGCGGACGGTCGCCTCCGCCACGGTCAGACCTGCGAGGGCGGTCAGCGCCCTGCCGGTGGCGCGGCGGGCCCTGCCCTCCAGCAGCCGCCCGGCGAGCACCGCCAGCGGAACACTGACCGCCCCTTCGAGATAGACGTGGGTGCCCTCGTGGAGCATCGGCATCAAGCTGAACGACATCCGGTAGTCGCTCCCGCCGGCACCGCCCCACAGCAGCGCGTACGTCGACCACCCCAGCGAGGCGGTCACGCCCAGGGAGACCAGGGTGTCCATGGTCGCGGTGGCGTGCCGCAGGCCCTGGATCATCCGGGCGTGGAAAGGCCACGCACCCCAGGTGGCCACCGGCACCGCGAGCACGAAGCACAGCCACTGCCAGCCGGCGAACTGCCATGCCGGCACCATCGACAGGGCCAGGACCGGCAGCGCCCCCGCCGCGACCAGCGCCACCCGCAGCAGCTCCGCGCGGTCGGCGCCAGGGCCGTCCGCGGGTTCCGGCTCGTCGCGCAGCACAGCGGCGCCGTACCCCGCCGCCTCGACGACACCCACCAACTCCTCGACGGTGACACTCCCGGGGTGGCTGACCCGGGCGGAGTTCGTGGCGAGATTCACCGTGGCGGTCACGCCCTCCAGCCGGGCCAGCCGCTTCTCCACCCGGCTGACGCAGGCGGCACAGGTCATGCCGGTGACGGCCAGGTCGGTCACCGTCGGCACGGCGGTCGTGCCGGGCGCGTGGACGGCGGTCGCGGCACCGTGTTCCGTGCTCATCGCATACCCGCCATGCCGTGGGTGCCGCCCGAACCGGAGCCGCCGTCCATGGACCCGCGGACACCGGCGGGGGCCGGGTGCATGCGCGGGTTGACCGGTCCGGCGGCGTGCCCGACCGACCAGGCGACGGCGAAGACGGCCACCAGGGCGACCAGGAACGCAGCCAGCACCGCAGCGGGCGGTACCTGCCGGACCGAGGACGCAGCCGGACCGGAAAGAGCGACCGCCTCGGCGGCCGGTGGTGTACGCACGGGAACTCCAATGAGCAGAGCGACGAACAGGAAGAGCCCGAGGGGCGAGGGAAGGGCCGGTCAGTCCCCGGCGCGCACGACCACGGCATCCGCCGTGACCGGACCGCTGCCGGCGAACTCCAGCGTGAGCCGGACATGCTGCCCGACGGTAAGGCTCGGCGGTGTCGGCACCATAAGGTCGGTGGTCTCCGCCGCCATCGTGAACGTCTGGCCGGGCCCCACCGTGAGACCGCGCAACGCTTCCATGTGGCCGGCATTCGAGGCCACCACGGTGTGGGCGAGCATCGCCGTACCCCACGGGGTCCCCGCCCCGGTCAGCGTGTCGGCCGACCCGCCGGTGTTGCGCAAGGTGACAAACGCGGCGGTCGCGTCCGAGGTCGTGGGCAGCAGTATCCGCGCGCCGCTGACACGCATCACGGCATCGGGAGCGCCCGCCGCGCCGGACGCGGCGTACACCGCCAGCGCGAACAGGGCGACGGCGGCGGCACCGAGCGGAACGGCCGCGCCGCGCAGCAGCGGTACGACCCGGCGGCGGAAGTGTGGGGCACGAGCGGGCGTACCAGTGTGGGACTTCACCCCCCAGTAGTCGTGCCCCGCCCTGGTGGAGTTCCCGGCGATTCACAGGAGATTCCGCAGCGGTCACTTCCACGGCCGTGTGTTCGGCCCGGTACCACAAAGGCCGCGCCCCACCGGCCCGGTACCGCGCCGTCATCGTCTGCGCCCGCCCTGGCGCCGCCTGCGTAAACGGCGGCCACGGTCGCCGACCACCACCGCGACAACCAGGTGGAACGCCACGGCCACGGCGGCTCCAACCGCAGCTCCCACGAGCGCTCCGAACCCGCCCGCCAGATGACCGCCGAGCCAGCCGTACCCGCCGGCCAGCAACGCAGAGCCGGCAGCCGTCAGCAGCCAGCTCTGCCCGTCACGGGTCCGACCGGTCCTGACCGGCTCCTCCCACGGCCAGGGGGGCGGCCCCTGGCTCGGGCGACTCGCCCGACGGGAGAGCAGTCGACGGAGGCAGCGGATCACCGGTGGTACCCGACCGCGCCCCGGGACCACTCCGCACCCGCGCTCGGTAAAGCGCGCCGAGCGAGCCTCCTCGTCCAGGGAACCTCTGCTGAGGGATGTATGTGCTGGGCCAATGTCACGGCCTGGGCCGCCTCTCGTCAATCGGTTGTCCGGGCCGGCTCCGGGCGTCGGAAGAGAACCGGTCGGGTGGACCTGCGGGTAAAGGGGTGCAGGCGGGATGAAAAGGGCGGGCCGCCGGCCGGCGGCCCGCCCGATGCTCCAGACCCACGAGGCGGTCAGGCCGCCACGGCTATCGCCTCCTCCGGTTCGTCGGCCGCGACCAGCAGCGCGTGGACATCCGCGCGGGCCCGTGCCACGCGTGAACGGACCGTGCCCACCGGGCAGCCGGTGCGGGCGGCGGCGTCGGCGTACGGCAGTCCCAGCAGTTGGGTGAGCACGAACGCCTCCCGGCGCACGCGGTCCACGGTGTGCAGCAGGTCGAGAAGTGCGACGCCCTCGTCGAAGCCGGGCGGGTGGGCGGGTTGCGCGCGCTCGGCGGACGCCAGCCAGTCGTCGGTACCTGACAGCTGGGGCCGGGCCGCGTCGTAGCGGTAGCGGTCGACCACGACCCGGCGGGCGATGGACAGCAGCCAGGTGCGGGCGCAGGAGCGTCCCGCGAACCGGGGCAGGCTCGCCAGCGCCCGCAGATAGGTCTCCTGGGTGAGGTCGTCGGCTGACGAGGAGTCCGCGGTCAGGTAGGTGACGAAGCGCCGCACGTCGCCGCGGGTGGCCCGCACGAAGTGCTCGATCGCTTCCTTGTCGCCGCTGCCCGCGGCCAGGGCCCAGGCAGTCACCTGGGAGTCGTCGCGTGCGACCGGTGAGCGGTCGCCCCGGGGTTTCCGGGCAGGTGTCATCTTCTCGGGTCCTTCGCTCGTGCGGGACCGGCCGTGTCACGGCACGCGGTCCCGCCGACGGACAGCCCGCCACGTGTCCTCGACGCTGCTACGAGCGCGGGACGTAACACGCGGTGACGTATGCGCGAACACGCTTACGGAACAGGCGTGTTGCCCGGCGGGCCGACGGGATCAGAGTCCGGCACGCTCCGCGCGGCCTCGCGGCGCCCGAGGGCGAGGGAGACGACAGGGCATACCGGCGCTGCGCCCGTCGAGCCGGCCGAGCAGCCGGTCAGATGGCGGGCGCCTGTCAGATCTGGACGACGAGAGACGGCGGCCCACGCCGCACCACGGCATGCCGCAGAATCCCTTCCGCGGGCCGAAGCCGAGGGGGCCCGTCCGCACGAACGCCGGGCACAGGCGGCAGCACAACGCCGCACACCGCAAGGACGTACCGCAGCGGGGCAGCCAGCACCCACGCCAGCGAGCGGACCATCCGGTAGAGGGCGACCTCGCCCCGCCACATCCACAGGCCGCACACCAGCGCGACGGCGGCGTGCAGCATGAGCATCCCCAGGGACCACTCGTGCATGTCCATACCGCCGCCCGGTCCCACCGTGGACCCCATGGCACCGGAACCGGTGGCTGAACCCGCCATACCCGGCATGGATGCCATGGACGCCATACCGCCCATACCCGTGGCGGGCATCGCCGGGTCCGATACCGCCGTCGCCGAAGCGCCGACAACCAACTGCCCGAGCATGAAGACGCAGTGCAGCGCGAGTTGAGTGGCCACGCTACCGCCGAGGATGACCCGCGCACCACGCTGCTTCCCAGTGGCCCACCACGCCATGGCGGTGACTCCGGCGAACGCGTACAGCAGCGCCCACACCGGCACGCCGGTGCCGGACATCATCGCGTGCCCGAGCCCGCTCACCGCCGTGCACACGGCCGCGAACACGGCCGAGCGCAGGACGCGGAGAGTGGGCATGCGAGCCATACCGACATCGTGCCAGCAGGCCGGCCACATGACGCCACTGGGGCAAGCACCGCGCCGTCCGACAAATCCGTCGGCCCACGGCAGTCCAGCCGCCGGGCCTCCCACCCTTCCTGCGACCCCATTGCAATTGTCAGACGTGCGCATCTACGCTGACCCGGCCGTGGTGCTCGGGAAGTCGGTGTGACGCCGACGCGGCCCTCGCCACTGTGATCGGGAAGTCATCGTGCTCGTTCCGCCCCGGACGGGATGGACGCCACTGGCCGCTTCGGCGACCGGGAAGGCGGAGCACGACGGCGTCGGACCCGTAAGCCAGGAGACCGGCCACGGCACGCACGACGAACTGTCCACGAGGTGCTGGAGAGGCTGCCCCCGCCATGACGCTGCCCGAAAACCCGTCCCTGCCGGCCGGAACGCCCGTGGGGGCGGCCTCCCCCGGGCCCGTCGTCCGCCGCTTCGAACGCGCCGACTGGATACGCACCGGCGTCCTGTTGGCCGCTATCGTCCTCCTGCACGTCGTGGCCTTCGCCATCCTGGTGACGATGGTCGCGCCGCACCACTACACCGTCGGCAAGCAGGCGTTCGGCGTCGGCCTCGGCGTCACCGCCTACACCCTCGGCATGCGCCACGCGTTCGACGCGGACCACATCGCGGCGATCGACAACACCACCCGCAAGTTGATGGCCGACGGGCAGCGGCCGGTCTCAGTCGGCTTCTGGTTCGCCCTCGGCCACTCCAGCATCGTCATCGCCATGGCGAGCCTGATCGCGGGCGGCGCCAAGATCGCCGGCACCCTCTTGAACGAGAACTCCGACGCCCACATCACCCTCGGTGTCATCGGCACCAGCGTGTCGGGGACCTTCCTCTACCTCATCGCCGCCCTCAACCTTGTCGCCCTGGTCGGCATCTACCGCGTCTTCAAGGAGATGCGCGCCGGCAACTTCGACGAGCACGAACTCGAGAAGCACCTGGACAACCGGGGCTTCATGAACCGCCTGCTCGGCCGCCTCACCAAGTCGGTCCGCCACCCCGGCCAGATGTACCCGATCGGCGTGCTGTTCGGCCTCGGCTTCGACACCGCCACCGAGGTCGCCCTCATGGTCATGGCCGGCTCCGGAGCCGCCGCCGGCCTGCCCTGGTACGCGGTCCTCTGCCTGCCGCTGCTGTTCGCCGCCGGCATGAGCCTGTTCGACACCCTCGACGGCACCTTCATGAACTTCGCCTACCACTGGGCGTTCTCCAATCCGGTCCGCAAGGTCTACTACAACCTCACCATCACCGGCCTGTCCATCGCCGTCGCCTTCGTCATCGGCACCATCGAACTCGTCGGCGTCCTCCACGACAACGCCGGCTTCAAGAACTCCCTCACCGACTGGATCGCCGCCATCAACCTCGACAACGTGGGCTACATCATCGTCGGCCTCTTCGTCGTCGTCTGGGGCTGTGCCCTGACCTACTGGCGACTGGCGAAGGTCGAACACCGCTGGGGAGGAGCGGCGCGTGGCGGCGCCGGAGGAGCCGGCACGGCACCTTGATCACACCCGCCCACCGTCCTCAAAGACGACGAGCTCGCCCTGTTCCCTGGCCGCGCCCACGGCGAGCCGAGGCAACCGCCGTCAATTGCTGCTGGCCATTGAAGCGCACGACAATCCCTCGGACAGGACGGCCCTCGTTCCGATGGTGAAGAAGACCCAGCACAATCACCAGGCCGCACGACTCCCCGGCGACATCCAACTCTGGCTCGCCGACAGCGGGTACGCTTCTGCCGCGTCCTTCGAGGCCCTCGCCAACCTCCCGCTACTGGTCTCGGTCACCAGCGATGCCGACCAGGCAGGATTTCCCGCGAAACGTCAGCAGGCCCCTGCCGGCCAGCAGGACATGGCGGCCCGCCTCGCCACCCCCACAGGACGGGCCCAGTACCGTCAACGCAGTGCCCTGGTCGAGCCGGGATTCGCCCAGATCTTCCAACGCTTCGGACGACACCTCAACTACCGCGGCCGCCAGGCGGTGGACGCCGAGATCAAGCTCCTCGGCACGGTGCACAACCTCAACAAGCTCATCAATCACACGCCCAAGAAGCACTCTTGACCTTCACCGGGCAGGAGCCGTGCGACAGCCTCGCTGTCGTCGCGCGGATGTTGCGAAACCCTCGCCGCACCCGGGCGGGCGTCAACTTGTGTGGAGGTAGTGGGCGTTCCCATGGGCGGCGCAGGTCCGTCGCGGCTGGTCGGGCGAGCCATAGCTGGGTGTGTGCGGCGATGATCAACATCGTCCACAGGTCCGCGCTGGTCGGGTCCCGGAGCTTGGGCACGGTCCAGCCCAGTGTCTGCTTCATCAGGCGGAAGGTGTGTTCCAGGTCGAATCTGCGCAGGTAGGACCGCCACAGTTGGTCGACGTGGGAGGGGGCGGCCCCGGGGCGTGAGGACCACAGCCACACCGGGTCGGGATCCCGTCCGCCGGGCAGGTGCTCGACGGTGAGGCGGATCACGAGGCCGTGCAGGACGGGGAGTTCGACGTTCTGGTCGGTGATCCAGGCCGAGCGGCGGGTGAGCCGGGGGTGGAGCCGGTCCCATGCCCGGGCGGTCGCGGTGCCGTAGCGGGTGGTGTCGGTTCGGGTCTCGGTCTGCGGGTCTCCCCAGGTGGTGGGTCTGGCCAGGGCGAACGGGGCGCCGTGCATGCGCGGGCGGCCCGGCCGGGGGGCCGCGTTGTGCGGGCGGCCCGGCCGGGGGGCCGCGTTGTGCGGGGCGGGGTCACGGGCCAGGACGCGGTCCGAGCGGAGCCTGCCGCATACCTCCACGGGCAGATCGGCGAGCAGGAAGGCCAGACGGGCCAGGTCGTAGCCGGCGTCAGCGACGACCAGCAGCTCGGGGTCGCCCTCGATCCAGTGTCCCGCCGTGATCAATTGCTCGACGACGTCGCGTAGTTGGGCGGCGGTGACGGCTGCGGCGTCGTCAGCCGGGCCCAGCCGGGCCGCCTCCAGCAGCCGGCACCAGGAGGTGCGGCCGGACTCCAGAGCTGCGACGAAGGAGTAGGGCCAGCCGGGGATGAACTGGTCCTTGCCGCGGCCGCGTCCGTAGACGTGGCAGAACAGCCGGTCGGGGCTGGTCTCGGCATCGGGGCGCAACCACGTGGAGACGTCCACGGCCAGCACGATCCGCCCGTCAACCGCACGCGGCACGGGCAGCGAGGCCAGCAAGCTCCGCAGCCGTGCCGGCTCGGCCCAGCCGGCGTTCAGCGCCTGGTAGAGGGCACCGTGCCCGCGCCGGTGCTCGGCCTCCAGACTCAGGTCGACCAGAGTCTGCACGGGTCCGTCCTTGCACAAGACCGCGTCGGTGAGCTCGAAGAGCGCGTCTGCACGGGCGTACAGACACTCGTAGAACTCGACCCGAAAGCGGGACAAGACACCCAACGCATCACCAGCGGACCCCGGGACAGGCAGACTCATACGCAGTGGCCGTTCTCTCGTGCTTCGTGACTCGACATCTCGAAGCGTGGAGAACGGCCGTCTCGGCTGTCCCGGGAAGAACCGCAGATCAGCAGGTCGAGTGAAGCCCGAGGTTAAAGATCAAGCTGACGTCAGTGCCTGAACAGAGTGCTGGTCAGGCTGCTGGCGCGAGGGTGACGTCGTGGCCGAGGGACTTGAGCTGGCGACCAGGTCGCGGGTCCGGCGGGTGGGGTCGGCTTTCAAGCGGCGGCAGACCGACGGTGCGGAGGGGACTGCGCTCGGAAGAGAAGATCTTGAGGTTCGCGCGATGAGTTCCGAAAGGGACGCCGGTATGTACTCACGGGCCCCTTCGGTCCCGACCAAGTGCAATGACTGGAGAGAACGATGTCCGACAACCGCGCGAACGACACGGCCGCGATCACTGCCGTCCTTGAGAGCCTCTACAAAGCGTGGGACGCCGGCGACGCCGACGCCTTCGTCGCCGACTACACGCAGGAGGCCACCGCGATCATGCCCGGCTCCTACCGCGCCTCCCGCGAGGAGGTTCGGCAGGGCATGGCGGCGGGGTTCGCCTCCTTCCTGAAGGGCACCACGACGACCAACCGGCAACTGGGGATCCGGTTCCTGGGCCGCGACGGCGCGATCGTCGTGAGCGAGTCCGGCATCCTCTTCCCCGGCGAGTCCGAGGTTCCCGCCGACCGGATCGTGTACGCGACCTGGGTGTTGGAGAAGCGCGACGACGCCTGGCTGATCGCCGCCTACCACAACAGCCCGGTCAAGTCCGCTAGCTGATCCAGAGTCAGTCCTGCCCGGGCCCGCCCGCACCTGTCGGGCGGGCCCGCCCGACAGGTACGGGCGGATCAGCCGTCGGCCTTCTGCGCCAAGCCGAAGGCGGCGAACACGTCGGCGTCCTGGAAGACCGAGACACGGCTGATGCCGCCGGCCGTGACCGTGAACACCTGCAGGGTGTGCAGCTCGAACACGCTGGCGTCCGCGCGCCGATAGGCGGCGAAGCCAGCCTGCCCGTTGGCCCGCACCGGCAGCAACCGCCAGGCCTTGCCGGCCTTGGCGAACACCCAGCCCATGAAGCTCGCGTAGTTCTCCCGGCCGGTGAACCAGTTGACCATGGGCGGCATCTCCATGAGGACGTCATCGGTCACCACCTGCAGCAGCCCTTGGATGTCCGCCCGGACGAAGGCCTCCATGTACCGGTCCACCCACGACCGCTGCTCCGCGTCGGAAGGCTCAGCGACCTGATCCTGCAGAACTCCCGCGGCCCGGACCCGGGCGCGAGCTCGCTGCAGCGAGCTGTTCACGGCCGCGACCGAGGTCTCCAGGATGCCGGCCGCCTCCGCCGCCGGGTAGTCGAGCACGTCGCGCAGGACCAGGACGGCGCGCTCTCTCGGTGACAGCAATTGCAGTGCTGCGACGAAGGCCAGCCGCAGGCTGCCCCTGTCGATCGCCGCGGTGGCCGGGGCGCCCGGGCCGAGCAGGCTGTCCGGGAGTGGCTGCAACCAGGTTGCCTCCCCGCCGTGGACGAGCGGGCCCAGCGGTTCGCTCTCGGTGGCCAGACCCGAGGGCATGGGGCGGCGGCCGAGCCCGTCCAGCGCGGTCAGACACGCATTCGTGGCGATCCGGTACAGCCAGGTCCGCAGGGAGGCACGCGACGGGTCGTAACGGTCCCGCGCGCGCCACGCCCGCAGGCACGTCTCCTGCACGAGTTCCTCGGCGTCGTGGACCGAGCCGAGCATCCGGTAGCAGTGCGCCAGCAGCTCCGGCCGGTACCGCTGCACCAAAGTCTCGAAGTCCCCCGTCGACGTCATCCCCGCGCTGCCGCCCTTCCGGTCTGCTCATTCGCCCCTACGGTAGCCGCCTCACGGGACCGGTTGCAGCCGTTCCGCTGCCGGGAACATCGGTCGCGGCGGGCGCTGTGCTCTCGCCGTGTCCTGCGCGGAGCAGGCGGGTACGTGAGGAACCAAGCACTTCCACGCCGCCCACGAGCACCGGCGCCTCTACCCACCCCGACCAGCAGGATTACGACTCGCCACTTGATCGCGAGCTTCACTCGAAATGAACCGCACCCAAAGGCGATCAGCTCGTCCGTACTCGCCTTCGCCCGCATGCGTCCTCCCCGGCCGCAGAACCACGCCGATCGTCCCACGTGTGCTCCCAAACGATCAGTAGGCCCCGAACAGTAACGCCCTCGGGCCCCTGACCCGGCACGGGCTCAAGCCGCCACAGCGGGGCCGCCAGGTGGAGTCATTTCTCACCCTCAAAGTCGGCACCCCCACGCACCGGGTGGAGTCAGAACTGACCTACAAGTGGCGTCAACTCTCGGTTCTGGCACAGATCTTGGGGAGCAGTTGCGGAGAGTCATCTCGGTGTTCGATTGCGAGGAGGCGGGTTCGCGTGAGATGGCGCACGCCTTGTGGTCCAGCGATCAGAATTGACGCTCCCCCAGGTCTCTGCCGCCCGCTGCTGCAGCCGGTTGTGGCCGGTGATGGTGCTGGTCATGCAGACCGATGGCCGCTACGGGTGGGCGGAAGTCTGCGAGGCGGAGTTCGGTACGTACCCGGTGGCGATCTGCCACCGGGTGAGGAACTCGTCGTTTGACTGGCCGGAGAGGCCGCGGTGACATCGGGAGCCGTACGTCTCCGACACACTTGCGATTCGAATCCGGTCGCCTCTACTGGGTCACGCGTGACGCATGGGGGAGCCTTGCGACGGCCGGGACGGAGCTGAACCGGGCGATCAGCTATGCCGACGCAACGGCATACGGGTCTCGGATGGTCCGTCGCCGGGACCATGACTGCCGAGGAAGGCGAAGCGGTACGCCTGCGGCGCGAGGCCCACGTCGCGGACGAAGTGACGGCGTAGATTCGTCGCACTGCCGAGCCCGCTGGCGGCGGACACCTGTTCCACGGGCAGCGTGCTGGTTTCCAGCAGGTGTTGCGCACGGCGGATGCGCTCCTGCTGGAGCCAGCGCATGGGGGGCACCCCGATGGTCTCCTCGAAGCGGCGGGCCAGGGTCCGGCGGCTGATGCCGGCCTGCCGTGCGAGGTCGGTGAGGGTGAGGGGGCCGTCGAGCCGTCCCCGGGCCCATTCCAAGAGGGGCCCGAGCGTGGTGTCGTCGCGGGCCACCGCGGGCAGTTCGACGTACTGGGCCTGGCCGCCCATGCGGTGCGGAGGTGTCACCAGGCGTCGGGCGAGCGCGTTGGCCACGGCGGCTCCGTGGTCGACGCGGACCAGTTCCAGGCACAGGTCGAGACCGGCTGCGGTACCAGCGGAGGTGTAGATACCGCCGTCCTCGACGTAGAGCACCTTCGGGTCCAGGCAGACCTCGGGATGGCGGCGGGCGAGTTCATGGGTGTGCATCCAGTGGGTGGTGGCCCGGCGGCCGTCCAGGAGGCCGGCTGCCGCCAGGACGAAGGCGCCGGAACAGATGGCCGCGATGCGTGCCCCCGCCGTATGTGCCGCACGGACCGCCTCGACCAGCTCGGGCGACGGCGCGCGGTGCACATTCGCGCAGGCGGGCACCACCACCGTGTCCGCACGGACCAGGTCGTCCATGTCGCCCGCACCGTGGGCGACGAAGCCGTGCGCGACCGTCGTACCGGGGTCGACCGTGCACACCTGCAGGTCGTACCACGGGTCGGTCAGGTCGGGGCGGTCGATGCCGAACACCTCACAGGGCACCGCCAGTTCGAAGATCGGCGCCTGGTCCGTCACGGCGAGGGCCACGCGGTGCGCGGCAAGATCCGTTCGCATCTCGGCAAGCTTGCCACTGGTCCGCAGGCAGCGGAATACCGAATCTGGGGGGAGACCGCCACGAGAGAGAAGGACCGGGATGAGCGCCACCGGACACCCCCCGAACACGCACGACAGCAGTTCCGCGGAGACCTCCCCACTGCAAGGCACGATCGGCTACGGGCAGGCAGTGGCTCTGTACGTCGGGGCCGTCCTTGGCGCCGGAGTCCTGGTGCTGCCCGGCCAGGTCGCGTCGGCAGCCGGGCCAGCCTCGCTGGTGTCATGGCTCTTCATGGGGCTGCTCGGCCTGCCACTGGCGATGACGTTCGCCGCCCTGGCCACGCGTTTCCCCGACCCCGGAGGCATCTCCACCTATGCCACCCGCGCCTTCGGGCCGACGGCAGGGGGGCTCGCCGGGTGGTTCTACTTCGTTGCCGGGTCGGTCGGGCAGACCATCGTCCCGCTGACCGGGGGCTACTACATCGCTGCTGCGCTCCGCGTGGACCAGGACTACGCCTTCCTCTTCGCAGCGGGCATCCTCGCGCTGGCGGTCGCGGCCAACCTGGTGGGGCTGCGGCTGAGCGGCCGTGTACAGCTCGCCCTCTCGGGCGGTGTGGCGCTGTTGCTCCTGGCCGCCACGCTCACCGCCCTCGCGCACGTCCACGCGTCAGCGTTCTCCTCCTTCGCGCCGAACGGCCTGTCCGGAATCGCCGACGGGGCTGTCGTACTGTTCTTCGCCTTCGCGGGCTGGGAAGCGGTCGCCCATCTGGCCGGTGAGTTCCGCGACGTACACCGCGACCTGACCCGGGCAACGGTGACGACCGTCGCCGTGGTCGTCGTGCTGTACCTGGGTGTCTCCTTCGCCGTCGTCGGCACCGGGACCTACGGCAATGCCCGGCTGGACCGGATCGCCGTCGGCCAAGTGCTGGGCGCGGGGCTCGGCTTCAGTGCCACCGTCGCTGCCGCGGTCCTGGCCACCGTGATCAGCCTCGGCACCACCAACGCCTTCATCGCGGCCGTCTCCCGGCTCGGCTACGGGCTCGGACGGGACGGCTGGCTCCCAACCCCTCTGGGGCGCCGCAACGCCGACGGGGTCCCGGTGGCCGGTGTGCTGACCGTGGGCGGGATCGGAGCGGCCGGTCTGGTGGCAACCCGGCTCGGCGGCTGGGGTACGGAGGACATCGTCGGCCTCCCGGCCTCGCTCGTGCTGGTGACCTACCTCATCGGCACGGCGGCCGGGGCCCGGCTGCTGAGCGGCCGGGCCCGCGGTTACGCCGTGACCGCCTTGGCCTTCACGGTCGTGATCGCGCCCTTCGCAGCGGGATACATCGCCGTCCCCGTGATCGTCGCGGCCGTCGCCCTCGGCTATCGGTGGAGCCGACACCGCTTTCCGCGCCGACCCGGCGGGGCGGAGTGAGGCCAGCGCGAGTTACCGGCGGGCCACGCCCCCCCCCCCCGCGCACGCCTTCACGGACTGCGAGTCGATGACCGCGGCCGTCGGCGCCGCTTCCCGCCCGGCCTGCTCGCGGACCTTCCCGCGCAGCCGGTCACGGAGTTCGGCGATCAGTCCGGCCTCGCGCCATCGTCGGAAGAAGGCGTAGACCCGGTCCCAGGCGGTTATGTGGAATCGGACTTGTCAAGGTCATTGGGCAGTGCCAGCGACTGCCGGCCCGCACTCGGGGGGAAGGTGGGCGACGACCGTCCCAGACGGTCCTGAACACGATCGAGCGCACCGTCGCCGCCGACGCCCGCGGGAGGGACGCGATCATCGAAGCCGCCACCGTGAAAGCGGCACTGACCGCGATGAAGACCGGCCGCCTCGCCCAGGAAGTCGCCCAGCCGCGCGGGGAAGCAACACCACGTAAGGACCTACGCGCAGACACCGAGTGGTTCGAGCGTGTCGCCGCCGCCTACGCACAAGAGGGGGCGATGTGAACGAGGACGCACGAGGCGCTGTCCAAATCACCTCGAAGCGCCGCGGTTGGAGCCTCCCGGCTACGCCAGAATGCCTACGGCCCGCTGGCGCGAGGCAGCGGGCCGTCGTGAAGAGCTACGTGCCACGTGAGGTGGCGGGGCGCAGAAGTCTTGCGCCCCGCCACCCGGTTACGGCTGGACGATGTCGAAGTCGGCGGCACCGGAGCGGACGAGGTCGAGGAAGGACGACCAGGCGCTCGGCGTCACGAGCAGTGCCGGCCCCTGCTTGTCCTTGGAGTCACGGATGCCGACGTTCTGCGTGAGGGCGGCGATCTCCACGCACGCGTTGCCCTCGGCTCCGCTGTAGGAGGACTTGTACCAGGAGGTCTCGGGAGCTATGTCGGTGGACTTCAGTGGAGTGTTGATGGTCCTGTCCTTCGCTGTAGTGCTTCCAGGAACTGCGGCGTCTCGTGGGGTGCGAGCGCCGAGGCCCGCAGTGCTTCGAACCTGCGGGAGAACCGTCCCACGTCGGGCTTCTTGTCGGTCACCCAGGCTTGGCCGTTGACATGGTCGGCCTGGACCATGCGCCCCAAGGGCTCTTCCAGATCGAGGATGATGAAGTTCTGGCTCGCGCGGTAGCCGGCTGACGAAGCCGGCAGCACCTGGACGGTGACGTGGTCGAGGCTGCTGAGCCGCGCGATCTCCTCGTACTGCCGCGCCATCACCTCTGCGCTCCCGATGGTGGCCCGCAACGCGTCCTCGGCCATGATGACCCACAAGGGCCGGGGCTCCTCTTCAGAGATGATCCGCTTTCGGAGCATCCTCAGTTCGACGTTGGAGTCGATGAACTCGGTGGTGATCTCGTCCGTCGCCTTGGCGCTCTGGAGCAGGGCGCGGGCGTACTCCTCCGTCTGAAGCAGTCCGAACACCAAGTTGGGCTGCCACGCGCTGATGGCGAGCGCATCGGTCTCCATGCCGACGTAGTCGCGCATGCCCTTTTGGAAGTGGGGGTTGTAGGGGACCCACCATCCTGCTTGCAGTGACTCGCGATGGATCGTCAGCAGGCTGTCGATCGTCTCGTCGTCCTGTTGGTAGTACTCCAGCAGGGAAGTGAGGTCTTTCGGGTTCGGCAGGCTGGTCCGACCGCTCTCGACGCGCCACAACTTCTCCTTCGAGAACCCGAGCGCGGAAGCGACCTCGGCCGTGCTGAGGCCGCGGTCCTCCCTCATCTTCTCCAGCACCTTGCCGAGGTGTACTCGGCGACTCGTGGGTCCTTTCGGCGCTGCCACGTTACGTCGTCCCTCCTCCGAGCTGGGCGCTGCGGCGCCCGAGTCCGGTCTGGTCGCCGTCGAGTCCGGTCTCACCGTACCCGGGCGACGGGTGGTCAACCTTGAGCTCCCTGCGGATTTCGAGAGCTCGTGCAACTGCATATACCAATGTCCGTCTGAATTGCACGAGCAGTTGCACGTCAACTCTGTCATGCATCAACCTGGTTGAGCCGAAGGGTTCCGAAGTACGGCAGCGCCGACGCGGAACGAATGACCTGACGGCTCCCCAACTGTCCACGCTGCGAAGGGCACAGCCATGGCCGGCGCCACTCAGAGCTACGAAGTTCGCCTCGACTCTCTCCGAGTCGCTGCGGGAAGTGTCGCGAGTACGTCGGATACACCTGTGGTGGCTCTTGAGCGAGTCGCGCCTCGCAGCGCAGCGGTGACCACGGACGTGCTTCAGCCCGGCGTGATGCGCCGCCTCGCGTGCGTCGCGTTGGACTGGTGGGGGCTGGAGGCGCTCAGCGACGACATCGCCCTCGTGATCAGCGAGTTGGTGACCAACGCACTTCAGCACGGGGGTGGTTCACCGGCTTCTGCCTCACCCACGATGCTCGCGATTCCGTGCGCGTCGAAGTGGGCCAGCGCTCGCCCTGCCGCCCGCATGTGCAGAGAGGTGACGCTGGAGACGAGTGCGGGCGAGGAATGCTGATCGTCTCGACGCTCGCCGACGCTTGGGGCGTGGGCGAGGCCGGCGACTCGGTGTGGTGCACGCTCTCCGCCCGGGCCGGTGAGGCGGCATGAGGCGAGTGCCCGACAGACTGAATCGGCCGCAGACGATGCTAGGCAGCCATCTCCCTGCGCAGTTCGTCCAGAGCTTGCCCGGCCGCAGCGTGCACGTCGGGCAGTTGTCGCTCGGCCGTTCTCATGACGCGCTGGAGCTGGTGCGGCAGTCGCTGCGTGGTGGCTTCATGAGTGGCCGCAACCAGCGCCTCGAAGGCGCCCTGGCGATCGGCTCCGCTCAGGCGAACATCTGCGGTGGTGATCATTGCGATCACGTGCCATTGCGGGGCCACCGTCGTGGTCGGCCTCGGAGCATCGTCCGCCAGTCTTATGGCCGCGCCGGTTCGGCCGGTCGCCACCAGGCCCCGCAACCGCACCTCGTGCAGCGAGTACGGATTGAAGAGGCTGGTGTGCGTCACCTGCCCCAGCGCGGAGTCGGCCTCCCGGATCACGCGGTCGAACAGCTCGGAGTCGCCCAACGCGCCTGCGGCGCGGGCCAGCAGGGGAAGCACGGCAGCACGTGCATCACGGTCGGGTGCCAACGCGGCCGCTTGGAGGAGGCGTTCGACCGCGGCTCCGCGAAGCCCCGCCTTGCGCAGTTCGTTGCCGTGCATGCGCAGCGCGTAGGAGGTGGTCTGCGGGTCGTCGATGAACCTGGTGATCTCCAGCGACTTCGCGGTCCAGTACGCCGCGGTGCCCAGCCGTTCTTCCGGCAGCACGTTGCCCAAGGCGACGCCGAGGCCGACCCGGGCGCGAGCGACCAGGTGCAGGAGCGCGCGCTCCGCGTGACCGTCGGCGACGCGGGCTTCCAGGCGCGCGACGAACGGCCACAGTTCGGCCACCGCGACGTCTGCCTGGCCGGACTGGCGTGCGATCTCGGCGAGCCGGACGGTGGATTCGCCGAGTTGAAGCACCAATTGGTGATCAGTGTCGGCCGCCGTCGTGACGCCCAGGACATGAGGTGGCAGCCCCAGCCGCTCGCAGACCCGCTCGATCGAGCCGAGGTCGGTCAGGCTTCGCCGGCCGGTCTCCAACAGGCTGACGTACGTCTTGTCGTACCCGAGCAGCATGCCCAACCGGGTCTGGTTGAGGCCGTTGGCAGCCCGGTAGAAGCGCAGGATGGCTCCCAAGTCACGTGTCTCAAGCACTGCTTGGGCCGCAGGCGTGGCCCAGCGCCACTGCCGTGCTGGCGCGCGGAGTCCGAAGTCCTCGGCCATCGCGGGTCACACCCGGTCGTACCAGGCGCGGATCGATGCCTTGTAGCCCGAGGGCATATGGAGGCCTGCCACCTCATCCTTGGTGAACAGGCCGACGTGCTTGTGCTCGTGGCTGGCCACCGGTTCCACCCGTGGGTCCAGGGCCACCGCACCGTACGTGACGATCAGCACGCGGCGCCCCGGAATCGGCTCGTAGATCCAGACGCCGTCGTCGATCAGGGGACCGACCTTGACCTGCCAGCCGGTCTCCTCCCAGACCTCCCGCGCGACCGCGTCCTGAGGTGTCGAGTCGGCGGCCTCACCGTTCTCCTGGTCGACGATCTCCAGTCGGCCGCCCGGCAGTTCCCACTCGTCGCGCTCGTTGCGCAGCAGCAGGACGCGGCTTCGGTCGTCGAGAACCACGGCCTTCACCGACACCGGCCACATCGGCGGCTTGTACGACGACATCATGCTCCTTCCGTAGCCGCGAGGCTTCGGACCGTAGCACGCGGTCCGCCCGGACGCGTTCGGTCGGTCGCTGCTTCGGAGTCGACAATCTGTCGCTTTACCGCTCCGACGCCTCGTGCCGACAGTGAAGCCATCATCGCGTCTCGGCCAAGGAGTTCAACGATGTCCGATACCCCTGAATCCACCGGGCTGTTTGCCAAGCGCTACATCGACCTACGAGCCACCACCGCGCTGACCGACGTCATCACTTCGCAACTGCGCGATGTCGGCCTGGTGACCCTGGACGGATTACAGTCCCGGGCCGCCGTGGTCGCGCTGGCCTCGGCTCTCATGCGCATCGCCCCTCACCGTGACAGCGAACCCGACGGGCTCACCGTCGTCCAGGACACGGGCCGCCACACTGCCCGGTCCGGGTTCGCCGGACTGACCAACGTGGAGTTGGCCGCGCACACCGAACGGTCCGGGGCTCCGGCGCCGCCCCGGCTGATGCTGCTGGCCTGTGGCCGGCCGGCGGCCTCGGGAGGCGAGTGCGTCCTGATCGACGGCCACGACGTCTACACCGACCTCGCGCGGCACCATCCCGACGCCGCGGAGGCGCTCTCGGACGAGCGAGCGGGTCTCTTCGGCGGCCAGAACGGTACCTTCTCCCCCGTCTTTCGGCACCACCCGAGTGATCGGATCTCCATCCGGCTCCGACTGGACGACCTCGCGCTGTGGAACCCCCTCGCCCGGCGTTTCATACCCGCCCTCACCGCAGCCATCTCACGTCACCGCCAGGCGATCCGCCTCGACACCGGCGACGCCTATCTGCTCGACAACCACCGCTGGCTGCACGCGCGAACCGCCTTCACGGGGCCCCGCCTGCTGTACCGCGCCCTGGGCACACCGTTCCTCGCGATGTCCGAGGGATTTCCGATCGACGCGCCCCGGCGGTGGTTGCCGCCGCTTTCGGAGTTGACCAGATGACCTATCAGCCACGGCGCCGATCCGGGTTCGGTACAGCACCGAGAGCTGCACGGACGCCTCGCCGCTCCCTCCCCCACGAACCGTTCTCCATGGGAAACAGTCGGTCCCCCACCTGGCCCTGACTCATTGCAGCGGCCCTATAGGCGCCCCGATACCCCGCTCCAGCGGCATGCCCACGCGTCACCCAACGCGCCGTACGTACTCACGTCCCCGTGCGCACGGCTGTGGGTAACCCTGCCGCCGCTGGAGCGGCCACTCCCCCGCTCCGGCCACGCCGAGTCAAGCAGGCAGCCACGCCCCCAACTCCCCTGGGGCATGACGGACTCACGGCGACTGCCCGTGGCCGGAGTGGGCTCCACCCCCTCTAGGAAGCCGTCACCGAAGGAGCCGAACACGATGCCCAGCCGCAGCCCGCAACGCTTCATCTGCGGCCGGCGAACCCTCATGCCGCCCCAACTCGTCACGACGGCAGTGAACATGGCCAACGCCGCAGACCCAAACTCGGACGACCTCGGTTACGTCGCGGACGATGCATACGACCTGCTGATCTGCACGCTCCAGCTCCACCGCGGGCCGGTGCACCACGGCGCGGTACTGAACCTGCGCGGGCCCGAGGCCGGCACGGTCTGGGCGGTCTGGCGCGACGACGTGGGCTCCAGCCTGGCCCTCGTGTTCCCCGACTGCCCCGCCCGATCCAACGGCGAAGCATGCAGCGAGTTCGCCGGGCACCCCGGCGCCCACAGCTGGGACCTGACCGACCCACCCCACCAACTCCGGTTCACCACGCAGATACCGCCCCCGCAGCCGCCCGGCCAACCCCGCCCGCCCGATGGCCGCCTGCTCCCCGCCACCACCCGATTCCCCCGACCCGCCACGAACAGGAACCCCGCACAATGAACGCGGTCCCCTCGCCCTCCGCCTTAGCTTGATGTTTAACCTCGTACGTCACCCGACCTGCTGATCTGCGGTTCTTTCCGGGACAGCCGAGGCGGCCGTTCTCCACGCTTCGAGATGTCGAGTAACGAAGCACGAGAGAACGGCCGCTGCGTATGAGTCTGCCTGTCCCGGGGTCCGCTGGTGATGCGTTGGGTGTCTTGTCCCGCTTTCGGGTCGAGTTCTACGAGTGTCTGTACGCCCGTGCAGACGCGCTCTTCGAGCTCACCGACGCGGTCTTGTGCAAGGACGGGCCCGTGCAGACCTTGGTCGACCTGAGTCTGGAGGCCGAGCACCGACGTGGGCACGGTGCCCTCTACCAGGCGCTGAACGCCGGCTGGGCCGAGCCGGCACGGCTGCGGAGCTTGCTGGCCTCGCTGCCCGTGCCGCGTGCGGTTGACGGGCGGATCGTGCTGGCCGTGGACGTCTCCACGTGGTTGCGCCCCGATGCCGAGACCAGCCCCGACCGGCTGTTCTGCCACGTCTACGGACGCGGCCGCAGCAAGGACCAGTTCATCCCCGGCTGGCCCTACTCCTTCGTGGCCGTGCTGGAATCGGGCCGGACCTCCTGGTGCCGCCTGCTGGACGCCCTCCGGCTCGGCCCGGCCGATGACGCCGCCGCCGTCACGGCCGCCCAACTGCGCGACGTCATCGAGCGGATCATCGCCGCGGGCCACTGGAGCGAGGGCGCCCCCGAGCTGCTGATCGTCGCCGACGCCGGCTACGACCTCGCCCGCCTGGCCCACCTGCTCGCCGACCTACCCGTGGAGGTATGCGGCCGACTGCGCTCGGACCGCGTGATGGCCCGCGACCCGGCCCCGCACAACGTCCGGCCACGATCCGGCCGTCCGCGCATGCACGGTGCCCCGTTCGCCCTGGCCAAACCCACCACCTGGGGCGACCCACACACCGAGACCCTCACCGACACCACCCGCTACGGCACCGCGACCGCCCAGGCATGGGACCGGCTCCACCCCCGACTCACCCGACGCTCCGCCTGGATCACCGACCAGAACACCGAACTCCCCGTCCTGCACGGCCTCGTGATCCGCCTCACCGTCGAGCACCTGCCCGGCGGACGGGATCCCGACCCGGTGTGGCTGTGGTCCTCACGCCCCGGGGCCGACCCCTCCCACGTCGACCAACTGTGGCGGTCCTACCTGCGCAGATTCGACCTGGAACACACCTTCCGCCTGATGAAGCAGACACTCGGCTGGACCGTGCCCAAGCTCCGTGACCCGACCAGCGCGGACCTGTGGACGACGCTCATCATCGCCGCACACACCCAGCTATGGCTCGCCAGGCCGGCCGCGCAGGACCTGCGCCGCCCATGGGAACGCCCACTTCCCTCAAACAAGTTGACCCCCGCCCGGGTCCGGCGGGGGTTTCGCAACATCCGCGCGAAGACCGCCCGCCCCGCGGCTGCGCCGAAACCCTCCCGCCCCGGCCCAGGACGCCCCCGCGGATCGAGCAACCATGCGAGAGTACCCCGCCACACGCCAGGAAAGACCGTCAAACGCGCCGAAACGCTCGACCAGCACTACGGCCGTCGACCATAAAGATCAAGCTTAGTCCCCGCTCTCCCAGGCCAGCGAGACGAACCGTTCCAGCCGTCCCAGGTCCAGTTCGAGGGCGAGCGAGACGCACACCGCCACGTGGTCCAGGTTCGCCGCCAGCACCTGGCCCTCCGACCGCTTCGACGACGTGGACCGGACGAACCGGGAGCGCCGGGGCAGCAGTTCCCGCACGAAACGGGGGTCGTGGCCGGCCGGATCGAGCGCGGCCCAGTCCCCGGTGCACACCACGCGCATCGGGTCCTTCGGCACGACGTACTCGGTGTCGGCGCGCGCCACGCCCTCGGCCGTGAACACATCACACCGTCCACGGTCCACCCGCACCACCCGCCCGGGCACCAGCCCACGCTCGGCGTACGGCACGAACTCCGCCTCCCACACGTCGTCCCAGCCGTAGGGCACGAGAGCATGTGAGGAGACATCACGAAAAGAGAAAGACAAGGGAAACCCTTCGAACAGGGCCCCGACCCGCGCGCCCACAGGCGCGACGAACAGCAGAAGAGGTCAGCCGGAGACCACAGAGGTGAACCGCACGATCAGCTGAATGTGGGCAACGCCCGTCACGGAAACAGCCATCGGGTCACACCTCCCAGGTCACACACACGACCGACACGGCCACCCAACCGGGCACCGCGCTGCGAACACCCGCACCGTAGCGGCTCCCCCACCACCCCCGCCACCCAATTACGCGCCCTGCCCAGCAACCGCAGCGCGCACCGCGCCTCCCCCACCGGCGGCTCCGAAGAACCCGCCAGAGCTTCGAGCCGCTCACCGCATTCCACATCGCACCCGCTCCAAGGGCGCCTGGCTCACACCGGGCTCACCCATGGGCGCCGGAACAGCGGCGCTGGCGCCGGCATTGGCGGCGGGCCGGGTTCGCATCGACGGTCGACGCCGTCGTGCGGCGCGGCGGATTCACGGAGCCGACGTGCGGCGGTGTGCGCATGTTCGGGACGTCCGGTCGCGGCACCACCGGACGAGGTCCGACGGCCCAGGTCTGGGCATGGGCCAGTGGAATATTAATGTGATGATTATGTGATCATAAGGCGGCTATAGTGCGGAGGTTGTCGCGCGGCCATGGGCCCGCCTCAAGGAGAGGACCCAGCCCTGCTCACGGTCGATCACGCACCGCGCCGCCACCGCATCCACTGGCGTGCCGACATGCCCCTGCTCGGCGGCATACGCCCACCCATCGCCATACTGCTCTGTCTGCTGCTGGCGGTTGCCGCCACCACCGTGCTCACCATCTCGCTGACCGGCCGACATGACGTGCCGCAGGCCACGCGCGACTCCGAAAGCGCGATCGCCGCCGATGCCGCCAGCTCGCTGCGCACCTCGGTGGAGGCCGAAGCCGACGCGCTGCGGCACGCGACCCGGACGTACAAGCCGGCGAAGAACGCCGCCCCGTCGGCGGTGGTCCGGGCGCTGCTGGCCACCCGGCCGACCGCGCGGGGCGCCGGCCTCTTCGATCCACGCACCGGGCATCAGTCCGCGGCCGGCGGCGAAACCCTGTCGCTGGTCGGGGTGGATGTGGTGGCACAGGACCACGACAGCCACGGCGGCGACATCCCGGCGCGGCTGACCCGCTCGGACGGTGGCACGCCCCGGCTGCTGTTCTTCAGCCGGATCAAGTTGCCCGATGCCGCGAAGGGCGCGGCCGCATCACGGCGGCGCACGTGGCTGCTGGTGGTCTCCGAGCCCGTGTCGCTGCCGCCGGTGCACGGCGAAGGGCGCACCGTCCGGCTCATCGACGTCGACGGGAACGTGCTCAACACCGGCGCCGCGGGGACCACGGCGCCCACCGCCGCCGACCGTGCTCTGGCCGAGACCGCCGCCGACACCGCGCACCGCGGACCCCGGACGACCGACACCTCCGGAAGTCTGCTGGGCGAGCGGGCAGCCGGCCGGCGCACCCTGGCCGGCTGGGCTCCGGTCGTCCCCACCGGGCATGCTGACGCCACCCGCGACCTCGGCCTGACGGTGCTCACCTCCCGCCAGGTCGCCTCCTCGACCGCCGGCGCCGGCCATGTGCGTTTTGCCGCGGTGGCGGCTGCGGTGCTCGTCCTCATCGCGCTGCTGGTCACCGCGGTGCTGACACTCACGCTGCAACGGCCGCTGCTGCGGCTGCACCTGTCGGCCACCCGGCTGGTCCGCGGCGCCCACAACGTACCGGGCGCCGACGCCGAGGAGGATGACCTGACCCGGCCGGTCCCCCTGCCGCGGTTCGGCGAACCCGCCCGCATCGGCCGCGCGTTGGAGTCGATCCGCCGTCAACTCACCGATCAGGCGGGACCGGCCCGGGTGCCGAGCCGCCGCCGCCTCGGGTCCCGGAGCGTCCTCGCCGTCTGCGCGGTGCTGATCGCCGCCTGGGCCCTGCCGATGCTGTTCCTGATCAACCGGGCGCAGGCAGCCACGAGCATCCCCGCCGTCGTCGTCGCCGACCAGCAGGCCCGCACCCAGGCCGCCGCCGACCGGGTCCGGCAGTCGCTCGACCAGCGCTACACCGACCTGACCGCCCTGACCCGTACCCTCGCGGGGCGGTCCCCGGACAAGGACCGGTCACCGATGCAGCGGGTGCTGGACGACCATCCGCAGTACCGGTCGCTGTACGTACTGGACCGCGCCGGAGCCATCCTGGAACGGGTCGGCGCGGAGCCGCTGCGCACCATCACCCACACGCCGACCGGTAGCGGTATCACCACCGTCAACACCTCGGGTCGTATCCCCTCGATCGCCGCCTACGCGCAGATCCCGCCGGCCACACCAGGCGCCGTGGCGAAGGCACACGATCCGGTCGTCCTCTTCGGCGAGATCGATGTGCGCGCGTTGGACCGCACGCTCTCCCGGCCGAGCCTGGGCAACGTTTGGCTGACCGATCAGCGGCACCGGGTGCTCGCCGCGAACGTCGGCTTCCGCGCCTTCCAGACGCTGCCCGACCACCGGCTGACACGGCTCGCCGTGCAGACGGAGGGCGCAGCCGGTACCGCGGGCGCTTCGAAGTCGGCGGTGCTCGACGCGGACGCCGCGCCGATCGGCAAGCAGTCGGTGGCCTCCGCGGCACCGTTGGCGCTGTCGGGGCCGGCCGCCGGACTGGACTGGCGGGTCGTCTCCGCCCGGCCGGCCGCTTCGCTGCGGTTGACCGCGTACCAGGTGCAGTGGCGCACCATGCTCGCCGGGCTGCTCGCGCTGAGCGCGGGGGTCGCCTGTCTGGGCTGGCTGCATATCGTGGCGGTCCGACCGCTGCGGGCGCTGGCCACCCTCGCGGAGCGGCTGGCCGGCGGCGACCGGCGCACCGTCCTCTACCCTGTCAACCACGACGAGACCGGCTCGGTGACCCGAAGCCTCGAACTGCTCCGGCAGGCCCTGGCAGCGACCGCCCGCCCGTCCGGTCCGGGTGCCCGTCTCCCCGTCCCGTCGGCCACCCGCGAAACCGCGCCACGGTCTTAGCAGAAACGAATCGACGTGCTGTTCCTCTATCTCGTGCTGCTGTCGTGCTGCACCGTGCTGCTCGTTGCCGGTGTGGTGGAACAGCGCCGCCACAACGCCTCGTTGGACCAGATACCGACGCGGGTGCTGGTCAACGGTATCCGCGGCAAGAGCTCGATCACCCGGCTGTGCGCGGGTGCGCTTCGCGGCGGCGGCATGGTCACCGTCGCCAAGACCACCGGTACCGCGGCCCGGTTCATTCACCCGGACGCCACCGAGGAGCCGGTGTACCGCAAGTTCGGCCTGGCCAACGTGGTCGAGCAGATCGGCATCGTGCGACGGGCGGCGACCTACCGGCCGGACGCGCTGGTGATCGAGTGCATGGCGGTGATGCCGGCGCTCCAGGAGATCAACCAGGAGAAGCTGATCCGCTCCACCATCGGCGTGCTCTGCAACGTCCGCGAGGACCATCTCGCCGAGATGGGGCCGACCCTGGACGACGTCGCCCGCTCCCTGTCGCGGTCCATGCCGATCGGCGGCGTCTGCGTCACCGCTGAGCGGGACCGGCTGCATATCCTGCGAGAGGAAGCCGCCAAGCGCGACTGCCGCCTGATCGCGGTCGATCCGCAGACCGTGACGGACGCGGAGCTGCGTGGCTTCAGTTGGTTCACCTTCAAGGAGAACGTCGCTATCGCGCTGGCCGTCGCCGAACTACTGGGCGTGGACCGGCAGACCGCGCTGCGCGGCATGTGGGACGCTCCTCCGGACCCCGGCGTGCTCTCCGTCGAGCGGTATGTGACCGCCGAGGGCAAGCGGCTTCGGTTCGCCAACGTCTTCGCGGCCAACGACCCCGAGTCCACGCTGATGAACGTCAGGCAGCTCGAGGAGCTCGGTGCGATCCGCCGTCCGCTGAACGTGGTGATCAACTGCCGTCCGGACCGTGTCGAGCGCAACGCCCAGATGGGCGCGATCATCCCCGACCTCGACCCGGAGGCGGTCTTCCTCATCGGCCACCCGGTCAAGAGCGCCCGCGACGGCATCCCCGCCGACTGGCCCGGCCGCGTTGTCGACCTGGGCGGCGATCGCCGAGACCCGCGCCTGCTGACCCGGGACATGCTCGCCGAACTCAGCTTCAGTTCCTCCCTGGTGGCGATCGGCAACATCCACGGCCAGGGCGAGCTGTTCCTGGAGTGCCTCTCGGAACTGCCGCTGGACGACACCGATGAACCGGTGACGTACGCCCTGGAAGGCGATCCGGAGGACACCATGCAGATCGCGGTGGGCCGCCCGCCGGAACCGGAGCCGTACAACTGGGTGGCCGCTCTGGACAACCCGACGCCGCACAGTCCGTACGCCGCCCTGCCCGCGCACGTGCCGAAGCCGCGTGAAGCCGAGCCGTACCCGTACGGCGCCGACGACCGCGACCACATGATGAGGAAGCCGCTGTGATCCCCGCCGATGTCACCCCGCAGATCGCCGCTCTGGGCATCGGTCTCGGCCTGGTCTTCTCACTGATCTGCTACCTCACCACCAACCTGTCGCCCGGTGGGATGATCACCCCGGGCTGGCTGGCGCTGACGTTGATCACCGACGTCGGCCGTGCCGGACTGATGGTCGGCGTGACGGTGCTGACCTTCGGCGCCACCAAGCTCCTCCAGCGCAACGTGATCCTCTACGGCAAGCGGCTGTTCGCGGCCGTGGTGCTGGTGGCGGTACTCCTGCAGGCCACCGTGATGCTCAGCCTTCAGCACGAGTACCCGCTGCTGTACACCACCCAGACGCTGGGCTTCATCGTGCCCGGCCTGATCGCCTACCAGATGGTGCGTCAGCCGATGGCTGCCACCGCGGTCTCCACGACCGCGGTGACGCTGGCCGCGTACGTCGTACTGGCCACCGGGCTGCTGCTCGGTGTGCTGCCCACCACCTGATCCGTCCCCGCGCCCCGCACCCGAAGCCGTATCCGAACCCGAGGAGACCGTGTCATGAGTCCCGATCCGTCGCACCGCGGCGTCCCGACGCGCGGAGTCGGCCGCCGCAAGGTCCTGGGCACCATTGCGGGCGTGGCCGTGGCCGGAGCGGTGGGCGGGTATGCCGTCGATCGTGCCCGCGGTCACGGCGACGGGTCGGACGCCGCCGCTCCGTCGCAGGACAGCACGCCGCCGACGGCCGTGCCCACCGGCGGATACCGGTACGAGCGCCTGTCCAAGCCCGCTCGCACGGTGGTCCGCTCCGCCGACGGCGGAGTGCTGGCCACCTTCACCGACGGTGCCCGCACGGCCGTGCTCACCGGCCCCACCCGAACCTGGAGCGAGCCGCGCACCACCAGCGCAGTGGTGCGCAGCGATGCCTGGGTACGGCTGATGCCGCACGAGTGGAGCCACGGGCGCGAGCAGACCGCGTGGTTCCGCGGCTGGTTCCCCAAGACGCTCGCCGACCGCGGCGCGGACGTCATCGCCACGGCCTTCGAGTACGGCGACGGCGCTCCCGTGCGCCGCAACGCGGATGGCCTGCGATACGCCGGCGACGCGGCCTTCGGCCCCAAGGTGCCCGGCGAATCGCAGACGTCCTTCCACTACCGCGACGAGAAGTCCGACTTCTACGACTACCTCGGCATCCCGTGGACCTTCCCCGACGGCACCCACATGACCCCCGAGCGGGCCCGCTACGGCGATGTCGACTGCTCGGGCTTCATGCGCCTGGTCTGGGGCTACCGCAGCGGCTACCCGATGCACACCACCAACACCCCCGGCATCGGCCTGCCCCGCCGCGCCTACGCCATCGCCGCCTACGCGCCGGGGGTGCTGCTGATCCCGGACACCAAACAACAGCCGACCGACCTGAGCACACTGCAACCGGGCGACCTGGTGTTCTTCGCCATCAACATCGGCAAGCCGCTGGCCGTCGACCACTGCGGGCTCTATCTGGGCCTGGACGACCAGGGACATCCGCGGTTCTACTCCAGCCGCTCGCAGGCCAACGGCCCCACGATGGGCGACCTGGCCGGCGTCGCCCGCCTGGACGGCACCGGCTTCTACGCGCAGGGGCTGCGAGTGGCCCGCCGGCTGTGAACCGCTGTTGTGCGTGCCCGGCTTCAGCGTCGGCCGGACGCCGACCGCAGCATGCCCGAACCGGCCGTGGCGGCGTTGCGGCCCGGCCGTAGTCCGTGCTCCAGGGCAGTTCGCCGGGCGGGGTAAGGGTGGTGACGCGGCCGGGCCTTGCCCCCTGATCTTGGACGCGGTCCACCAGCATGGTCAGCAGCCCGGCGGACAACGCGCTCGCCGGGTCCTTCCACGCAACGTTCGAGCCCGGGACCTTCCAGGGCCGAAAAGGCCGGCGTTCCAAGATCCGGGGTCAAGGCCCGGTCCGGTCGGCACCCGCTTGCCGGACACTCTCGCGGGCTTCATCGAGCCGCTCGGCCCCCTGGGGTGGCGCGGCGGGCGAGTATTCCTCTGCGCGGTGTTTCTTCGAGTGCCGCTCCGGTGGACGGTTCCGGGGAACCTTCGGCGGAACTCGCGGTCACGGAGGCGGCCCGGCGCCCGCATCGGGAACAAGGCGCATTGGTCTGGGAAGGGTCCGTCACCGGCTGCAGAACGTATCCGTGCCCCCATGCCGTGTCCAGGGTGAGGCCGACGATGGACAGCCGCTGCCGCAGGCGCATGATGTGCAGGTCGAACGCGTTTCGTGTCGGCAGGTCGGCTGACCGCTCACGCAGCCGCAGCAACAGTTCGTCGCGCTGCACCACTTCTCGAAAACGTTCGATGAACAGGCCCATCAGCCAGCTCTGCGTGGCGGTCAGGCCGACCGAGCGGCTGCCGAACCCCAGCACGTCGGCCGAGTTCAGCGAGGGACGGCGGGTGCGCACCCGCGTCCGCAGGGTGGCTATGCGGATGTCCAGGTCGTCCTGGGATATCGGGGGACGCACCCAGTCCTCGTACGGATGGACACATAAGGGCGGTGGTGCACCGCCTTCGACGACCAGGAGATGCGGGATACCGCCCCGTTGGCACTCTTCACGCAGTTCCGACTGGGCGGGCCATCTGATGAGCAGCACATCAGGAAACGTCGAGCGCGGTGACATTTTTCCTCCAACCCGAGAAACTTGCCGGTGGGCGGAAGTGGCGCGCCGATGCTGTTATCCCTTCGGTGTACTTCGGCGTGTCAATTCCTGCTTGCGTCGTGTGCTCTCCACCTTCGTCAGCCACAGCGACTGGCACAGGGCGATGAAGACCGCCCCCGCCAGCCAGAGGCACGCCGCATGGAACGAGCTGTCCGTGGCCGTGCCGTTCGTCTCCAGGACCATCACGAGCACGGCGGTGCCGACCGCCCCTCCCACCCGCTGGATGATGTTGGCCTCCGAGGTGGCGTCGGGGAGTCGTTCACGTGGCACGGTGGCGTACGCGACCGACAGGGACGGCATGGCGGAGAGCCCGAGGCCGAAGCCCACGGCGGCCTGCAGCGGCAGCAGGATCAGGTATCCCGTGCGCGCGTCGAGGAACGCCATCGGCAGCACGCCGGCCAGGCTCAGCGTCAGGCCGGCCGCGGAGACGATGCCGCCGCCGACACGGTCGGTGATCGGCCCGCCGAACGGCATCGACAGCGCGGACCCGCAGCCGATACCGAGCATGAGCAGCCCCGAGGTGACCACGCCCTCGTGGCGGATGAGCTGGTAGTACAGCGGCAGCAGGATCATCGTGCCGAGCAGGGCGGCGCCGGTGAAGAACACCGAGGTGGTCGCGGCCGTGTAGACGCGGTTGCGGAACAGCCGCAGGTCGAGCACGGGTGTGGCGACGGTGAGGCTGCGCCAGGCGAACAGCCCCATCGCGACGATCCCGGACAGCAAGGTGGCGAGCACCCGGGTGTCGGTCAGCCCCTGGCGCTCGGCGATGGTGATGCCGTAGAGCACCAGCGGCAGTCCCGCCGCGATCAGAAGGAAGCCGCCGAAGTCGAAGGGGCGCCCCTTGGTGGGGACGCCCCTGGGGACGAGCCGGGAGCCGAGGGCGAGGGCGACCACGCCGACCGGGACGTTGACCAGGAACAGCCAGTGCCAGGACAGCGACCGGATGAGCAGCCCGCCGATCGTGGGACCGATGACGGGACCGAGCACCACGACGATCTTCGTGGCGTTCAGCACCCGCCCCATCCGCTCGGGCCCCGCGATCTCGCCGATCACCGTCTGGCCGGTCGGCACGAGCAGGGCGCCGCACAGCCCCTGGACGGCGCGCAGGGCGATCAGTGCGCCGAGGTTCGGCGCCAGGGAACAGGCGGCGGAGGCCACGGTGAACCCCGCCAGCGCCCACAGCCAGAGCCGGCCGGCGCCCATCCGCCGGCTGAGCCACGCGGTGACCGGTAACGCGGCCGCGAACGCGATGAGGTAACCGGTGGCCACCCACTGGGCGTTGCTCAGCGGGGCGTGCAGCACCCCGGCGATCGTCTTGAGACCGACGTTGACCAGGGACGAGCCGAGGGTGGACATGAACGAGCCGGTGATCACCACCGCCGCGACGCGCCACACCTCCGCGGGGACCTTCGGCAGCGTGTCCGGTGGGCGTGGAGAGGACTGGGTCGTACTGGTCAAGGTCGGCTCCGCTCGCCGGGCGTTCGGACAGTGGCAGATCAAGATACGTGGGGAATCCTACTATTGATATTCCCATCAAAGAACTGACTGTTCCATGGGTTTTCCCATGGATGGTCTAGGGTGCGGTGATGACGTCGAACTCTCGGTCGACCCGGCCACGGCCGCCGGTACTGATGCAGCTGCCGGGATTCGCCCTGTCCCACCTGGGCCGGAAGATGCGGGGCGGGATGAAGAGCGCCTTCGCACAGGACGGGCTGTCCGCGCAGGCCCACTTCGTGCTGCTGTGCCTGACGGAGTACAGCGACATGTCGCAGCGCGAGCTGGCCGACCTGCTGCAGATGGATCGCAGCGACCTGGTCAGGCTGCTCGACGTGATGGAGGGCGAGGGCACCGTCCAGCGCAGGCCCGACCCCACCGACCGGCGGCGCTACGCGCTGTCCATCACACCGGGCGGGGTGCGGACGCTCGAACGCGGCGCTCATCTCGTCGACGAGGCGACCGACGCGGCTCTGGCGCGGCTGGACGCCGACGAACGGGAGACGCTCCACCGGCTGGTGCTCCGAGCGCTGGACGTACCCCACGAGTGAGGACCGCGGGAAGGACGCCCGCGCCGCCCCGCACGGGGGCGGCCGCCGCCGAACGATGACGCTCCGTCAGCCGGCCTCCGGCAACGGCGTCACCAGGGGGGCACGGCTCGACGCCCGGTCGATCGCGGCGCAGGCGGGACCGGTGGCGGCGGTCGTCACCAGGGCCATGACGACGTAGCCGAGGAACATCGCGGGCGTCAGCAGCCCGGCGTTGAAACCGGCCTGGAGCACGACGAGTTCGGTGAGCCCGCGGGTGTTGAGCAGCACTCCGATACGCAGGCACTCCAGTGGCGGCTCCTTGGCCAGTCGGGCCCCCGCGTATCCGCCGAGCACCTTGCCGCCGATGCCCAGGACCGTCACCAGCAGGACCGCGGCCCACGGCACCTCCTCGACCTGCCGGGCGAAGACCGTCAGGCCGGTGACGACGAAGAACACCGGCGCCAGCGCGCGCCCGGCCGCCGACACGAGGGCCACGATCCGCTCCCAGCCCTCGGCCGGCAGCGCGAGCCCGAGCAGCATCGCGCCGAAGAACTCGGTCAGGCCCGCCCGTTGGAGCGCGTACGAACAGCCCAGCGCGGCGCATGCCACCAGGACCGCGCACGCCCACGGCCACCGGTCCCGCAGCACCGCGACCGGTCGCAGGCCGACCAGGAACCGGAGCAGGAACAGCCCCGCCACGCCGCCGGCCGCCACGGCGAGCAGTCGCGGGAAGCGGCCGGAGCCGCCGGCCGCCATGCCGAGCGCCAGCGCGAGAAGGACCCAGGTCACCACGTCGACGACGAGAGCGGCGCCCAGGGCCAGCCGCCCCGCCGAGGTGTCGGTGAGGCCGCGCTCGGCCAGGATGCGGGCGAGAACCGGAAGCGCGGTGACCGTCAGGGAGACGGCGAGCAGCAGGGCGAGCGCGGGGGCGGGAGCGGTGCCGCGCAGCGCCGGCCCGCCGTGGGCGAGGACCCAGAAGGCCACCACCGACCCGGCCAGCAGCGGGATCAGGGTCGCGCCGGCCGCGATCACGGCCACGGCCCGGCCACGGCCCGCCCGGGCGCCGCGCCGCAGCTCGTGCCCGACGCCGGCCAGGAACAGCACCAGGCCGATGTGCCCGACCTGACGGAGGTCCGCCACCACGCCGGTCGGCAGGGCGGAGTCCAGCAGGCCGTGCCCGCCGATCGCGATGAGCACCGGTGCGGCGGCCAGCCCGAGCGTGATCTCTCCGATCACCTCGGGCTGCCGCAGGAGTCTGGCCGTGTGTCTGCCGAGCAAGGCGAGCAGGAGGACGACAGCGAGCGCTGCTCCGGCGTGCACGAGCGTGTCCATGGCTGCCCCTTTCGGCGTGCTGTACATGTTCGGGATCACAGAACGTCGGGTCCCACCACACCATCGCCGGGGTTCTCCGGAACAAGATTTCTTGCACGGTTCTTTCATCTCTATCCAGTTCCGAAAGATCGATGAAAGATGCCACGAAGGACCTTGCCCTGCCTGCCAGGGTGCTCTACAGCGAGAAGGCAACTTATTGACCACGGGGGGTCGACAGTGCCTAAAGAGTTCCTGCAGAAATTCAACAGCATCCGGAATTCGAAATTCCGGTTGGTGTGCTTTCCCCATTCGGGTGGATTCGCCGGCGGCTTTCGCGAATGGGCCGCTCTGACGCCGCCGGGAACCGAGCTCATGGCCGTGCAGTATCCGGGCCGGGCCGACCGGTTCGCCGAGCCCGCCGTCGGAATCCGTGAGACCGCTTCGCTGGTGGCGACCGAGCTGCTCGGACTGCCCGCCTCGCCCCTGATCCTGTACGGGCACAGCCTCGGCGCACTCGTCGCCTACGAGACGGCGGTGGCCCTGCGGGACGCCGGATCGCCGCCCACGCGGCTGTGCGTCTCCGGTTCACCCGGGCCCGAGGACGCGGGCGGCGGGACCACGCACCGGCTGACGGACGCCGAACTGTGGTCCGCGGTAAAGGCGTTCGGCACCATCGATCCGGAGTTCGCCGACGACGAGGAGTTCCGCGACCTCGTGCTGCCCGCGCTGCGGGCGGACGTGACGGCGAACGAGACGTACGCGCCGCGGGCCGGCACCGCGCCGCTGCGGTGTCCCGTCCGCTGCTACTACAGCCCCGACGACCCCCTGGCCTGCGAGGCACGGGTCCGGTCGTGGTCGGCCTGCACGACCGGGGAATTCACCCTGCGCGCCCGTCCCGGCGGCCACTTCCACCCGCGGGTCGACCCCCGGGGCCTGGTCGAGGACGTCGTGGGCGCCGACCGGCGGGAGCGGCATCGTGTCTGAGCCCCTGGCGCGCTTCGCGCACCGGCCGCTGGAGGGGATGTCCGTGCTGGTGACCGGAGCCGGCAGCGGCATCGGCCGGTCGGTCGCCGAGTGCCTGACGTCCGCGGGGGCCGGGGTGACCGCCGTCGGACGGCGCGCGGCACCGCTGGCCGAACTGGCCGCGCAGAGCGGCGAGGCGGTCCATCCGGTGACCGCCGACGTGGCCGAGAAGGGGGCCGCGGAGCGGATCGTCGCCGCTGCCGTCGCGCGCTTCGGACGGCTGGACGCGGTGGTGAACAACGCGGGGCTGGCCCGCTTCGGAGCCCTTCAGGACGCGGCGGACGAGGATTTCATGGCCATGCTCCGGGTCAATGTGTGGGCACCCGCCGAGATGATCAGGTGCGCGATTCCCCAATTGCGCAGGAATTCCGGCACGGTGGTGAACATATCCTCCGTGGGCGGCGTCCTGTCGATGCCGGAGCGCTCCTGCTACGGCGCGAGCAAAGCGGCACTCAACAGCCTGACCCGTTCCCTGGCCAGGGAACTCGCCCCGGAGATAAGGGTCAACGCCATTCTGCCCGGCCCGGTCGACACGCCGATGTGGCACGAGACCGGACTGTCGGATTCCGAAAGGAACGAACTGGCGCGGAAACTCACCGAGGCGACCCCGCTGCGGCGTTTCGGCCGCGGCGAGGAGATCGGCCGGTGGGTGTGCGCCCTGGTGGACCCCGAGATGGCCGGCTGGATGACCGGCGCGCTGATCCCCGTGGACGGCGGCCGGGCCGCATGACCGGCGAAGAACAGCGACAGCACCCGGAGGTGGCATGAATCCCAGCAGTGCAGCCGATGTGACCGACCAGACCCCACCGGCCGCCACCGTACCGTCGTCCGCCCTGCACGAGATCTTCCGTGCGGCGGAGGCGAAGGAGCGGCGGACGACGACGCCCGTACTGAAACTCCACGTCGGCGACCCCTACTTCGACGCGCCGCAGGAAGCGGCCGACGCGCTGCACGACGCTCTGCGGCGCGGTGACACCAAGTACACCGGCGTGGAGGGCATTCTCGCCCTGCGCGAGGCCCTGGCGGGCAAGTTGGCCGCCGAGAACGGACTGGACGCGCCGGTCTCCCGGATCTTCGTCACGCCGGGCTCCGCGCAGGGCCTGACCGCGCTGCTGCGGGCGCTGGCCGAGCCCGGTGCGGAGATCCTGCTGCCGGAACTGCACTGGCCGGTGCACCTGCAGCAGAGCCTCCTCGCCGGGCTCCGGCCGGTTTTCTACCCGCTCGGCCCGGGTTTCCGCCCCGACCCGGAGGCGATCCTGGCAGCGGCCGGCCCCCGCACCCGGCTGCTGCTGATCAACTCGCCGGCCAATCCGACCGGCGTCGTGCTCGACGCGCGAGCCCAGCGGGTCCTGCTGGAGGGGGCCCGTGAGCGGGGCTGGCAGGTCGTCAGCGACGAGGCGTACGAGCACTACGTGTACGAGGGCGAGCACTTCTCGATGGCGTCGCTGGAACGCGGCCTGCCCCAGGACCAGCGGATCGTGCACAGCGTCTACAGCTTCTCCAAGAGCGCGGCCATGACCGGATACCGCCTGGGCTACGTGGCCTGCGCGAACGACCGGACGGCGCACGCCATGAGCGTCGTCCAGGAGGCGGGCATCATCTCGCCCTCGACGCCGATCCAGTACGCGGGTCTCGCCGCTCTCGGCGCCCGGGACTCCGTCGCCGCCAACGCCAAGCTGGTCGCGCACAACCGCAACGTGCTGCTGCCGCCGCTGTGTGCGGCCGGCCTGCTCGCGGAACTGCCGGCCGGCGGCTGGTACGCCGTGCTGGACGTCTCCTCGACCGGGCTGGACGCGCAGACCTTCGCCGACCGGCTGCTGGAGACCCACTCCGTCGCGGTGGTGCCGGCGGCCGGGTTCGCGCTGCGGCCGAGGCTGTCCGCGGCGGGCCAGGTGCTGTCGCTCGACGTCCCCCAGTGGGCCCGGTCCCTGGTGCGCATCGCCTTCTGCGGCGACCCCGACCTGCTGCCCCTCGGAGTGGAGAAGATCATCCGCTTCGCCCGAACCTGCGAAGTGGAGCGGGCGCATGGCTGAACTGACGTACGCCGACTACCTGAACCTCGACACCCTGCTGTCCTTGCAGGTGCCCCGCACCACCGACAGCGGCAGGCGGGCGGTGATCCTCTCCGAGCAGTTCTTCGTCGTCGCCCACCAGTCCTGCGAGCTGTGGCTGAAGCAGATCATCGCCGACGTCGAGGCCGCGTCGGACTACCTGCAGCCCGAACACGGCCTCGCCGACGCCGAGTCGAGCGTGGAGTTCCTCGAACGCGCCGCGGAGCTGCTGCGCATCCTGGTGGAACAGGTCGCGGCACTGGAGAAGTTGCCGATCCGCCACTTCGCCGAGTTCCGCCCCTACGTGGGCAGCGCGAGCGGGGCGGAGTCGGAGCAGTTCCGCCACCTCGACGAGTTCCTCGGCGACGACCGGCGGTCGGGACGGCTCTACGAGGCCCTCACCGCGGCCGTGGCGCTCAGCGGCACCTCGGTCGGGGAAGTGTGCCGTCGCGGCCCGGAGGCCGGGGCGTACCACCGGATCGTCGAAGCGCTGCTGGACATCGGCAACCGCTACTGGCACTGGAAGCTCGGCCATCTGACGCTCATGTCGAAGATGATCGGCGTGGGGCCGGGAACCGGCGGCACCAGCGGTGCCGACTACCTGATGGCACGTGTCACCCTGCCCTTCACCGAACTGCGGCGGCTGCGCGGACAGCTCCACACCGAAGGCACCGCACCCACCGGGCTCGCGGACCGGACGACGGCATGAGCGGCAACCCGTTCGACGACGAGCAGGCGCGCTTCCGCGTCGTGGCCAACGAGGACGGACAGCACGCGCTGTGGCCGGAGTTCGCCGCGGTTCCCGCGGGCTGGCGCTGCGTGTCCGGCCCGGACGCCCGCGCCCGGTGCCTGGACTACATCGAGACGCACTGGACGGATCTGCGTCCCGTCCGGCTGTGCGGATGAGGGCGGAGGCCGCGGCCGTGCCCTCACGTATACCCGACTGCCCGCTGGCCAGGACGGCCGAACAGATCGGACCGTGGTGGACGTTGGAGATCCTCCACGAGACGTACGACGGCTTCACCCGGTTCGAGGAGATCCGGCGCAACCTGGGGATGCCCGCCGGCCTGCTGGCCGACCGGCTGTCCACACTGGTCACCGCCGGGCTGCTGACGACGGCGCCGGCCGACGAGACGAACGGCGGCGGAGACGGCCACACGGGCCGTGACGCCGACGCCGACGCCGATACCGATCCCGATCCGGACGCAGGCGCCGCCGCCGGCCGAACCGCCTACCGCCCCACCGCACTCGGACGCTCGCTGCGCCCCCTGGTCCTCGTCATGACGGCCTGGGGCAACCACCGGCTGCCGCCCGAGCGGCGCGGCCTGATCCTGGTGGACGCCCGCACCGGCGTCGAGGCGGACCCCGTCGTGGTCGACCGGAGCACCGGCCGGCCGCTCGACACCGCCGAGTTCATGTTCGCGACCGGCCCGGCGGCCGGCCCGGCCCTGCGCGAGCGCTATCCCCGCCGCCCCACCCCGCCCACCTCGGCATGACGCGCTCCGGCGCCGAGTGCCCGCTGCCACGCCGCGGCCCCCAGCCCCGGCCCCCGCCGGGCTCCCACCCGTCGCACGCCGAACAGGAGACCCCCCTATGTCCACCGATCCTGCCGGGACGCCACCGCGCTATCCCATGCCCCGCCCCGCGGGCTGTCCCTTCGCTCCTCCGGAGGAACTCCTGCGCCGCAGCCGCGAGGAACCCGTGTTCCCGGTGTCCCTGTGGAGCGGCAGGAGTCCCTGGTTGGTCACCCGCTACCAGGACGTCCGCACCGTGCTCTCCGACACCCGGTTCAGCGTCCACCGGGCGCTGCCCGGCTTCCCGGCCAGCTCGCTCGGCCAGGTGCTGCGCGACCGTATCGCGCCCACCTTCGTGGGCATGGACGATCCGGAGCACGCCCGGCACCGGCGCATGCTGATCGCCGAGTTCGGGGTACGGCGGATCGCCGCCCTGCGTCCGGTGGTCGAGGAGACGGTCGCGGACCTGCTCGACGAGATGGCCGCCCGCACCGGCCCCGTCGATCTGATGGAGGCCCTCGCGATCCCGCTGCCGTCCATGATGATCTGCCGCATCCTCGGTGTGCCCTACCAGGACCACGAGTTCATCGAGAAGCACCTGCGCGTCCGGCTGGACATCCACTCGGACGCCGACACGGTCACCCGCAGCAGCAACGCGATCGAGGCGTACTTCGTGGAGCTGATCCGCGCACGCGAACACGAGCCGACGGACGACCTGCTGGGCAGGCTGGCCCGGGACCGGGTACGGACGGGCGAGCTGTCCCGGCAGCAGGCGGCGTGGACGGCCGCGCTGTTGCTGGTCGCCGGCCACGCCACGACGGCCCACATGATCGGCCTCGGCACGATGGTCCTGCTGGCCGACCCGGCGCGGGCCGCGCTGGTGCGCGACGGCGACGAATCCCAGGTGGCCACCGCCGTCGAGGAGTTGCTGCGGGTGCTGACGGTGACCCACACGGGCCGGCGCCGGGTGGCGAAGGTGGACATGGAACTGGGCGGCGTCCGCATCCGCGCGGGCGAGGGGGTCATCGGGGCGGCCGAGCTGGCCAACCGCGATCCCGACCAGTTCCCCGACCCGCAGACCATCGACCTCGCCCGTACGCCCAACCACCACCTGGCGCTCGGCTTCGGCATCCACCAGTGCATCGGTGCCAGCCTCGCCCGCCTCGAACTGCAAGTCGCCTACCCGGCGTTGCTGCGGCGGTTTCCCGGGCTTCGGCTCGCCGTCCCAGCCGGCGACATCGAGGTCGTGGACGCGTCCGTCGTCCTGGCCTCGCCGGAGATACCGGTCACCTGGTGACCGTCCCCCAACACCGACCCGAGACGAGGGAACATGACGCAAAGCGTGGTGATCGTCGGCGGAGGCACCGCCGGCTGGATGACTGCCACCTACCTGAAGGCGCAGTTCGAGGACCGCGTCGCGGTGACGCTGGTGGAGTCGGCGAACGTGTCGACCATCGGTGTCGGCGAGGCGACCTTCAGTACGGTCCGGCGCTTCTTCGAAAGCCTCGGGCTCGCGGAACACGAGTGGATGCCCGAGTGCCATGCCACGTACAAACTCGCGATCCGCTTCGAGAACTGGCGGGCCCGAGGGCACCACTTCTACCACCCGTTCGAACGGCCCCGGATCGTGGAAGGGTACTCGCTCGCCGACTGGTGGCTGCACCGGAGCGGCGGCGGGCGCTTCGACCAGGACACCTCGGTACTGGCGGCGCTGTGCGACGCGCAGAGCTCACCCCGCTACCTCGACGACGCGCTGATGGAACAGGACTTCGTGGAGGACCGCGAGGACAGCATGTTCCGTGCCACGCCCGAGGGCCACACCACCCAGTTCCCCTACGCCTACCACTTCGACGCCACGCTCCTCGCGGGGTTCCTGGCCCGCTACGGGGCGGACCGCGGGGTGCGGCACGTGCGCGACGACGTGACCGACGTCGCCCTGGACGAGCGCGGTCGTATCCGGCACGTCCTGACGAAGGAGCACGGCCCGCTGGCCGGGGACCTGTTCGTGGACTGCACCGGCTTCCGGGGCCTGCTGATCAACAAGGCGCTCGGCGTGCCTTTCCGTTCGTACCAGGACAGCCTGCCCAACGACAGCGCGGTGGCCCTGCGCGTCCCCGTCGACATGAAGGCCCGCGGTATCAGGCCGTGCACCACGGCCACCGCGCAGGACGCGGGCTGGATCTGGACCATCCCGCTCTTCGGCCGGCTCGGCACCGGCTACGTGTACGCGAGCGACTACTGCAGCCCCGAGGAGGCGGAGCGGACCCTGCGCTCCTTCGTCGGCCCCGACGCGGACGCCCTGGAGGCCAACCACATCCGGATGCGTATCGGCCGCAGTGAGCGCTCGTGGCACGAGAACTGCGTCGCCATCGGGCTGTCGAGCGGCTTCGTGGAGCCCCTGGAGTCCACCGGGATCTTCTTCATCCAGAACGCCGCGGAACAACTCGTGCGGCACTTCCCGTCCGGCGCGGACGACGAGGGGCTGCGCGCCGCCTACAACCGGCAGGTCGCCCATGTCATGGACGGCGTACGCGAGTTCCTGTTCCTGCACTACTACGCGGCGGCGCGGCAGGACAACGACTACTGGCGGGACACCAAACACCGTCCGATGCCCGACGGGCTCGCCGAACGCGTGGAGCTGTGGCGGCACCGGCTGCCCGACCAGGAGTCCGTGTACCCGCACTTCCACGGCTTCGAGCCCTATTCGTACGTGGCGATGCTCCTCGGTCTCGGCGGTCTGCCCACCCGGCCGCTGCCCGTCCTGGACGTACTGGACGACACCGCCGCCCAGAAGGAGTTGCGGCTCGTGCGCGACCAGGTGCGCACTCTCGTCGGCCGACTGCCCAGCCAGTACGAGTACTTCTCGCACCTGGCGGCCCGGTCGGCCGGGACCGGAGGCTGAGTCCGTGGGACGCCCCTCGCCTCTCTCGCCCACCTCCCCCACCTCTACCGCCTCGCCCACCTCCGCCGCCTCGCCCACCTCCGCCGCGGCGACGGCCGACACGCGCCCGCCGGCCGTCGCGCCGGACCGGTTCCGTTCCCTGATGGCGACGTTCCCCTCCGGCGTGGCGGTGGTGACGGCGATGCGTCCCGGCGAGCCGCCACGAGGTCTGACCTGCTCCTCGCTGTCCAGCGTCGCTGTCGAGCCCGCCACCTTGCTGGTCTGCGTGCGGCAGGCCAGCCCCACTCTCGGGGCCCTGCTGGACACCTCGTCCTTCGCGGTCAACCTCCTGCACGACGGGGCCCGTTCGGCGGCACAGGTGTTCGCCTCCGGCGCCGCCGACCGCTTCGACCGGGTGCGGTGGACACACCGACCCGGCTTCGCGGGGCCGCACCTGGTGGACGACGCGCATGCCATCGCCGACTGCCGCGTCGCGCGCACCGTCACCGTGGGCGACCACACCGTGGTGTTCGGCGAAGTGTTCGAGGTGAGCCCGCCGCCCGCCCGGCAGCCCGGACCGCTGCTCTACGGGCTGCGCCGCTTCTGGTCCCTCGACCCGGAGCCCTGCCCGGTCAACCCCGCCCGCCACTGACATCGATCCGAACCAGGAGGACAGGCAATGGAGTTCGGCCTCTCACTGCTGCCCGACACCGGCCCGCAGGAGCGCTCGGGCCAGGAGTACTACGCGAACCTGCTGGAAGTCTGCCGGCAGGCCGACCGCCTCGGCTACGAGTACGTGAAGATGACGGAGCACTACCTCCGCCCGTACGGCGGCTACTGCCCCAGCCCGCTCGCCTTCCTCACCGCCGTCTCCACGGTCACCCGGCGGGTCCGGCTGATGACCGGAGGCATCCAGGCGTCCTTCCACCACCCGGTCCAACTGGCCGCGCAGACCGCCCAGGCGGACGCCATCAGCGGCGGCCGGCTCGACGTCGGCTTCGCCCGCGCCTTCCTGCCGTACGAGTTCGAGGCGTTCGGCGTGGACCTGGACAGCAGCCAGGAACGCTTCCGGCACACGGTCCGGGCGGTCCTGCGGCTGTGGACCGAGCCGTCGGTCAGCGAGGACACCCCGTACTTCTCGTACCGGGACGCCACCTCCTATCCGCCGCCCGCCCAGCGACCGCACCCGCCGGTGTGGGCCGCGGCGCTGGTCACCCGCTCCAGCTTCGAGTGGATCGGTGACATGGGCCTCAACCTGCTCATCTCCTCGCCGCCGCGCACCGACGACCTGGCCGCGACCCGTGAACTGATGGACGTCTATCGGCAGCGCTTCGCGGCCGGCGCGGGAGACGGACGCCGCCCGAAGGTCGCGGTGAGCGTCCCGCTGCTGCTCGCCGAGTCCGACGAGGACGCCCGGGAAGAGGGCAGGACCCTGCTTCGCCGGCACTGGTCCCGGTTCAGCGAGGCGGCGGCATCCTGGCAGAACCGCACCTCACCCGCGTACGAGGGCTACCAGGCCGCCGTGACGAAGAAGTTCGGCAACGCGGTGGGCGACGCCGAACTGGAGTCGACGGCTGTCTTCGGCAGCCCGGACCGGGCGCTGGAGAGGATTCGGGCCATCCAGGAGGCGCTCGGGCCGGAGGTGCTGCTGTGGCAGATCGACTTCGGCCAGCAGTCGCTGAAGTCCATGGAACGCACCCTGACCCTGTTCGCCGACCAGGTGCGCCCGCGCCTGGCGGAAAGCTGAGGACACGGAGAGGAAACGCTATGGAACCCGACACGGCGAACCACCCGGTGCTCCTGTTCCCGGAACTCTTCGAGGCGGCGGTGGGGCGCGCCCCGGACGCGGTCGCGGTGGTGCACGGGGACACCACTGTCACCTACGGCGAACTGAACGACCGCGCCAACCGGCTGGCACGACGGCTGATCGCGCTGGGCGTCGGCCCGGACGCCCTGGTCGCCGTGGCGGTGCCCCGGTCCGTGGACCTCGTGACCACGCTGCTCGCCGTGCTCAAGGCGGGCGGCGGCTACCTCCCCCTGGACCCGGCCCACCCCGCGCAGCGCCTCGCCGGCATGACCGCCGACGCCGCGCCGGTCCTGCTGGTGCGCGCCGGACGGACCGGGGTCGCGGCACCCGGCGTGCCCGAACTCGTGCTGGACGATCCTGACACCCGGGCGGCGTGCGGGCGGGAGTCCGCCGGTGACATCCGGCAGGAGGAGCGGCTGTCGCCGCTGACGTCCGACCACCTGCTGTACGTGATCTTCACCTCCGGGTCCACCGGCACTCCCAAGGGCGTGGCGGTGACCCATCAGGGCGTTCCCGACCTGGTCGCCACCCAGCGGGCCCGGTTCGGCGCCCGGCCCGGGGAGCGGGTGCTGCAATGGGCGTCGGTGAGTTTCGACGCCGCCTTCTGGGACCTCTCGCTCGCCCTGACCTCGGGCGCCACGCTCGTGCTCGCGGACGCCGAAGCGGTCCTGCCCGGACGCCAGTTGACCGATCTGATGATTCGCCACGACATCACCCACGCCGTGCTGCCGCCCGCCGTGCTGAGCCTCACCGACAGCGCGAGCGTCCTCAAGGGCGGAACCATCATGTCGACCGGCGACGCCTGCACCCCGGCCCTCGTACGCGCCTGGGCGCCCGGGCGGCGGATGTTCAACGGATACGGTCCGACCGAGGTCACCGTCGGGGCCACCATCTCGGGGCCGCTGGCGGCCACGGACGACGTCACCATCGGCGTCCCCTGGACCGGCGGCCGGGTGTACGTGCTGGACGAGCGGCTGCGGCCGGTCCCGGAGGGCGAGGAGGGCGAGCTGTACCTCGCCGGGGCCGGCCTGGCGCGCGGCTACCTCAACCGTCCCGGGCTGACGGCCACCCGGTTCCTCCCCGACCCGTTCGGTCCGCCCGGGAGCCGGATGTACCGTTCCGGCGACCGCGGCGGACTGCGCGCGGACGGCGAGTTGCTGTTCGCCGGGCGGGCCGACGGACAGGTCAAGCTGCGGGGTGTCCGTATCGAACTCGGGGAGGTGGAGGCCCGGCTCGCCGACCATCCGGAGGTCGAGGTGGCGGCGGCCGTGGTCGACGGTGTCCTGGCGGACGCCGTGCTCGTGGCGTACGTCCAGCCGCGGCCCGGCCGCGTGCCGGACCCGGCCGCCCTGCGCCGGCACGTCGCCCAGGCGCTGCCCGCCGCCATGGTGCCGGCGAGCGTGGTGGTCCTCGACACCGTTCCCCTGACCGTGAACGGCAAGATCGACCGGCGGGCCCTGCACGACCGGCCCCGGGTGACGGTTCTCCACCCGCCCACCGCGACCGCGGGGGAGGGCGGGTCCGCCGAGGACGGGTCCGCTGGGGACGAGTCCACCGAGCAGGCCCTGTGCCGGTTCGTCGCCGAGCTGCTGTCGCTGCCCGCGGTGCGCCCCGGTGACAACCTGTTCGAGCTGGGCGGCAACTCCCTGGTCGCGGCCAAACTGGCGATCCGCATCCGCGGCGAGCTCGGACTCGGCGTCACCATGCGATCGGTGCTGCAGGCACAGACGCTCACCGAGCTGGCACAGGCGGTGCGGGGCGCAACGGCACCGGTGGCGGCGTCCGCGGTGAACGCGCCCGGCCGGTCCGAGGAGCGGTCGCGATGAGCGCGGGCTCCACGGCACGGGCCTTCGACCTCACCGATCCGGCGACCTTCGCCGGTGACGAGCAGCACTCGTTCTGGAGCGAGGTGCGCCGTACCAGCCCCGTGTACTGGCACGAGGGGGCGGACGGGCGCCCGGGGTTCTGGGTGGTGGCCTCCCACGCCGACGTACAGGGGTGCTACAACAGCCCGAAGACGCTCGGTTCGGCGCGCGGCACGGTCCTCGGCGTCCTGCTGCGCGGCGACGACTCCGCCGGGGGCCGGATGCTGGCGGTCACCGACCGGCCGCGCCACCGGCAGCTGCGCAACCTGATGCTGCGGGCCTTCTCACCCCGCATGCTCTCGGACGTCGCGGAGCGGGTACGGAGCCGTACGGCGGCGTTGGTGGCCGAAGTGGCCGGGCCGGGCACGTTCGACTTCGCCACCGAGGTCGCCGACCACCTCCCCATCCAGACGATCTGCGACCTCCTCGCGATCCCCTGGGAGGACCGCGGACAACTGCTGGAGTGGAACAAGCGGACCCTGTCCTCGGCCACCGCGGAGCCCGACGAACTCGACGCGCTCAGCGCCCGCAACGAGATCGTGCTCTACTTCATGGACCTCGCGGCGCGGCGCCGGGTCCGGCCGGACTCCGACGTGGTCAGCATGCTGGCGACCGCCGAGGTCGAGGGCGCCCGACTGCCCCTGGAGAACATCGCGCTCAACTGCTACAGCCTGATCCTGGGCGGCGACGAGTCCTCGCGCATGGCCGCGATCAGCGCGGTGCACGCTCTCGCGCTCCATCCCGGACAGTGGCAGGACCTGCGCGAGGGGCGGGTGCCGCTGGACACGGCGGTGGAGGAGCTGCTGCGTTGGGCGACGCCGGCACTGCACTTCGCCAGGACGGCGGCCGTCGACACCGTCATCGGCGGGCAGCGGATCAGGGCCCGGGACATCGTGACGCTGTGGAACGTCTCCGCCAACAACGACGAGGACGTCTTCGACTCGCCGCGCACCCTGAACCTGTCCCGTACCCCCAACCAGCACATCGCCTTCGGCCGCGGCCCCCACTTCTGTCTCGGCGCCTTCCTCGGCCGGGTGAGCCTGCACGCCCTGCTCGCCGCGCTCGCCACCACGGTGGAGGAGGTGGAACTCGCCGGTCCGCCGGTCCCGGTCTACTCCACCTTCCTCCAGGGCTACCGAAGCCTGCCGGTGCACCTGGCCTGAGGGCACACAGGCCCCTCGGCCGCCGCCGTGAGCCACCGTGTAGGCTGATCGTTCACCCGAATGACGGCCACCGTTCACGAATTGGCCGTCAGGAGTTCATCGTCTACATTTCTGTAGACACTCTGCCTCCACGGTGACGACCGGCCAGGAACGGACACGGTCCGAGCCAGTTCCGAAAGACGGTGCTGATGACCGCAGGCTCCGCACTGCTGGCCTTCGACGGGTCGCACATCGACGGTTCGCTGTTCACCTCGATCACGGACCTGGCCCGTGACACCCGGTGGCTCAACGGCTTCGTCGAATGGTGGACCAACGTCCAACTGGGGGTCTTCGCGGTCCTCATGGTCGTGGGCTGGTGGCGGGCCCGGCGGCGGGACGGCGCCGCGATGACGCTGGCACTGGCCGTGCCGGTCAGCGTCGGCGTGGCCTTCGCCTGTGCGGAGGTGGTCAAGAAGATCGTGGCCGAGCAGCGGCCGTGCCGCTCGCTCCCGCACGCCTTCATCGTCGAGACCTGCCCCGTGCCCAACGACTACGCGTTCCCCAGCGGTCACACCACGGTGGCCGCCGCGTCCGTGGCCGCGCTCTTCCTGCTGGACCGCCGGCTCAGCGCCATCGCCGTGCTCTTCGCGGTGCTCGAAGGCTTCACCCGGGTCTACGTCGGTGCCCACTACCCCCACGACGTCATCGGCTCCGCGCTGCTCGCCCTGCCCGTCGCCTACCTCACCAGCCTGGCGCTGCGCCGGGTGGCGACCCCTACGGTGACCCGGCTGCGGGAGCGGCTGCCGATTCCCCTGCTGGTCGCCGCCGACCACCGACCGTCGGACCGGGAGCCGATACGGCCCGCGGACCCCACGCACGCGACGCACGCCACGCATGCCACGCCGTCCGACCACTCCACGGCGTCGGAACGGGCCACCCGCGCCACGCAGTCGCCCCCTTCGCACGGACAAGGCCGGCACGCCCGCCGCTGAGCGAGCGGAAGACGCGGCGGGCGGGTCTGTCCCCCGCGACGCGGATCTCGACGCTCGCCGCCCGCCGGAGTCAGGGGCGGCGGGCCAGGAAGACGAACTCCCGGCCCGGCCGGTCGGGCGCGTCGCGGACCTCCTCCGTCACGAAGCCGGCCGCGGCGAGGTCCCGCTCGACCTCCTCCCGCTCGCGGAAGCGCAGGGTCGAGTCCGACGTCAGGACCTCCCCGTCGGTCGCGAAGACGTAGGTCCAGCGGAACGTCACCAACGGCAGGCTGACGTCGGTCAGTCGGACCCAGGTCTCGACGGCGCCGACACCGGGGATCTCGGTCACCCCGTACGTGGACTCGCGGTTCCACTCCTCCCAGCCGCGCCGGGCCGGATCGCGGGTCTCGAACACCAGGTGCCCGCCGGGCCGCAGGGCTTCGTAGGCGCCGCGCAGGGTCCGCCGCCACGCCCGCGGATCGACGATCTGCTGGGCGGCGTTCGCCGTCATCGTCGCGAGGTCCACCGCCAGCGGCGGCAGGTCGGTGGCGTCGCCGTGCAGCCACCGCACCCGCTCGGCCCCCGGCTTGGCCCGGGCCACCTCCACGGACGCCAGGGCCGGGTCGACCCCGACGACCTCGATCCCGCGATCGGCCAGCAGCAGGCCGAAGACCCCGGTCCCGCAGCCGATGTCCAGCACGCTGCGTGCCTCGAACTCCGCCGCGATCCGCAGATACGCGTCGAGGTCGCCGCGGTCGGGGTCGAGCGGGTCGTAGATCGCGGCGAGCCGTGGATGCCCGAAACTCTCGTCAGCCATGGGCCGAACCTAGGGGAAGCGAGTCCCGGCGGCACCCTGTTTTCGGGCGGCGGACCGGTGCCGCGCCGACACGGCGTCGCCCTCCTCCCGCGTCGCCCTGGACCTGGACCCTTGATCCGGCGGAACGCGCGGCGCCCGGGAAGGCACTACACTCGGTGGCCGACGTTGATCGTCGGGTGAATCACCGAACGGCTCTACCGAGGAGACCAGGCATGGCGGGTGACGACGACATCTCCGGGTGAGACCCGGAGCTGACCGGCCACCGGCAGGCGCGTGGAAGCGCCGCCGCCGTGGCTGTGCCGTCGTGCCCATTTCCCGATGCCCCCAGGGCAGAGGTCTCCGTCTGCCCTCGTGACACCCCGAGGTCCTCCCATGTCCGACGCTTCCGTCGTCTGCACGAACCTGTCCTTCTCCTGGCCCGACGACACACCGGTCTTCGACGGCCTCTCCTTCACCACGGGCGGCGGCCGCACCGGCCTGGTCGCGCCCAACGGCGCCGGCAAGAGCACGCTGCTCCGGCTGATCGCCGGCGAACTGCGGCCCAGCGGTGGGTCGGTGACCGTCACCGGCACGCTCGGCCACCTGCCGCAGACCCTCCCCCTGACCGGTGACCTCACGGTGGCCGAGGTGCTGGGGGTCGCCGCGGTGATCCGGGCGCTGGACGCGGTCGAGTCCGGCGACGTGGACGAGCGGCACTTCACGGTGATCGGCGACGACTGGGACATCGAGGAGCGCACCCGCGCGCAGCTCGACCGGCTCGGCCTGCCCGGCCTCGCGCTCGACCGCCGGCTGGGCACCCTCAGCGGCGGTCAGGTCGTCTCGCTCGGCCTCGCCGCCCAACTCCTCAAGCGCCCCGACGTGTTGCTGCTCGACGAGCCCACGAACAACCTCGACCTCGACGCCCGCCACCGGCTGTACGACGTGCTGGAGGAGTGGCACGGCTGCCTGCTGCTGGTCAGCCACGACCGCGCGCTGCTCGACCGTATGGAGCGCATCGCCGAACTCGACAGCGGTGAACTGCGCCTGTACGGGGGCAACTTCACCGCGTACGAGGAGGCCGTGCGGGCCGAGCGGGAGGTCGCGGAGAAGAACGTCCGCAGCGCGGAGCAGGAGTGGAAGCGGGAGAAGCGGGAGTTGCAGCAGGCCCGCGAGCGGGCCGAGCGCCGCGCGGGCAACGCCGCCCGCACCCTCAAGAGCGCGGGCCTGCCGCGCATCTTCGCCGGCACCATGAAACGCGGCGCCCAGGAGTCCGCGGGCCGGGCCGGGCAGACGCACGCCGCCCGGGTCGGCGACGCCAGGGCCCGGCTCGACGACGCCGAGCGGGCGCTGCGCGACGAGCAGGGCATCACCCTGGAACTGCCGGACACCGAGGTCCCCGCCGGGCGCACCGTCTTCCTCGGCGAGGGGATGCGGGTACGGCTCGGCGGCCGGGAGGTGTTCGCCGGCGCGGGAGTCGACCTGACCGTCCGGGGGCCCGAGCGCATCGCGCTGACCGGCCCCAACGGCGCGGGCAAGACGACGCTGCTGCGGCTGATCCAGGGCTCCGTCGGCCCCGACGACTCATCCGGAGCCGACGCCGGTACCGATTCCGAAGCCGGTACCGGTTCCGACCCCGGCTCCGGCGCCCGGCTCGACGCACGGAGCGGGCGGATCAGGCGGGCCGACGGACGGATCGCCTACCTCTCGCAGCGGCTGGACCTGCTGGACCTGGACCGTACGGTCGCCGAGAACTTCGCCGCGTTCGCGCCGCACCGTACGGAGGCGGACCGGATGACCCTGCTCGCGCGCTTCCTCTTCCGCGGTGCCCGCGCCCACCTCCCGGTCGGGGTGCTGTCCGGCGGCGAGCGGCTGCGCGCCACCCTCGCCTGCGTGCTGTGCGCGGAGCCGGCCCCGCAACTGCTGCTCCTGGACGAGCCGACGAACAACCTCGACCTGGTCAGCGCCGGGCGGCTGGAGAGCGCCCTGACGGCGTACCGGGGCGCGTTCGTGGTGGTCAGCCACGACGAGCGGTTCCTGGAGCGGATCGGCGTGGACCGGTGGCTGCGGCTGGCCGGTGGCGAGTTGACCGAGACGGGGGCGCCGCCCGCATGACCCGGGAACCGGCCGGACGCTGGTCGCCCTTCGCCCGTCGCCCGGCGCGGCTGATCCGCTCGGGAAGGTCAGCTCGGGAAGTCAGCTCGGGAAGGTCAGCCGCTCGACCACGTGTTCCGCGATGGCCAGGCACGAAGTGGCCGCGGGAGAGGGGGCGTTGCGTACGGCGGTGACCGGGCCGAGTGCGGAGATCCTGAAGTCGTCGACGAGGTCGCCGTGTTCGTCGAGCGCCTGCGCGCGGACGCCGGCCGGCGCGGCCACCAGGTCCGCGGGGGTCAGGGCGGGGACGTAGCGCGCGGCCTCGGCGGTGAAGGCGCGCTTCGACAGCGAACCGTGCAGTTCGTGCAGCCCGGCCCGCCAGTGCCGTCGGGCCAGCCGGCGGGTGCCGGGCCAGGCCAGCGCCCGGCCCAGTTCGCGCGGGTTGACGTCGCGGCGCCGGTAGCCCTCGCGGGCCAGCGCGAGCACGGCGTTCGGGCCGATGTCGACACTCCCGTCCACCCGGGGCGTGAGGTGCACGCCGAGGAACGGGTACGCCGGGTCCGGCACCGGGTAGACCAGCCCGCGCACCAGCCCGGCCCGCTCCGGACGGAGCCGGTAGTACTCGCCGCGGAACGCCAGGATCGCGGGCGAGGGCGCGTCACCCGCCAGTCGCGCCACCGTGTCGGACTGCAGTCCCGCGCAGATCACCGCACCGCGCAGCGCGTACGCCTGCGGGCCGCAGACCACGGTGACGCCGTCGCCCGGCCCGGGCCGGATCGCGGTGACCTCGCTGCCGAGCAGCAGCCGCCCACCGGCCGCGGCCACCTCGCCGGCCATCGCCCGCGCCACCGCGCGGAAGTCGACGATGGCGGTGGTCGGGGAGTGCAGCGCGGCCAACCCCCTGACCTCGGGCTCGATGTCGCGCAGCGCGGCCGGGTCGAGCCGGCGCACCCCGGGCACGCCGTTGGCGCGGGCCCGCTCCTCCAGCACGCCCAGCCGCTCCACCTCGGCGGGCGAGTGCGCGACGACGACCTTGCCGATCTCCCGGTACGGCAGCTCGTGCCGCGCGCAGAAGTCCTTGAGCAGCCCGACCCCGCGCCGGCACAGCGTGGCCTTGAGCGAGCCGGGCGGGTAGTACAGGCCGGAGTGGACGACACCGGAGTTGTGCCCCGACTGGTGCACGGCGACCTCCGCCTCCTTGTCGAAGACGACCACCTCGGCCCCGCGCAGGGCCAGTCGGCGCGCCACGGCCAGGCCGACCAGCCCGGCGCCCACCACCCCGACGGGCTTGGCCGGGGTACGGCCGCCGGTGGCCGGCCGGGGTCCTGCGTCTGCTGACATCGCGGCCGTACCTTCTTCCGCTGCTTCCACTGCTTCCGCCGGATCGCCCGTCACGTGCCCCGAGCATAGAAGCGACCGGACCGAACCGTACGGTTCACGCGGGCAGCGCGGCCAGCCACTCCGTGAGGTGCCGGTTCACCTCCTCGGGACGCTCCTGCTGGAGGAAGTGGCCGCCGCCGTCGAGGAGATGGGAGCCGACCAGGCCCGGCAGGGTGACCGGGTACGCCTTGATCGCGTCGGCCAGCCAGGTGGTGGACGCGTCCAGGGAGCCGCCCAGGAACAGGGACGGCTGCGTGATGGCGGCGCCGTCGTACGCGGCGAGGTCCGCCCAGTCCCGGTCCATGCTGCGGTAGCGGTTCAGCGCGCCCGTCAGCCCGGTCCGCTCGAACTCACCCGCGTAGAAGTCGAGTTCGTCCTCACTGAGCCAGCCGGGAAGACCGGAACCGGCACCCGGGCCCGAGCCTGCCACGGCGGGGAAGCGGTCCCGCAGCCGCCCGCCGCGCGTCACGAAGTGCGGGTCCGGCGCCCCCGGCGGCGGCATCGTCTCGGCGGACAGCGCGGCGTAGAACCCGGCCAGCCAGCCGAGCACGTCGGGCTCGATCTCGGCCTCGGCGCGGCCGGGCTGCTGGAAGTAGGAGACGTAGAACTCCTCGTCGCCGCCCATCCCGGCGAAGATCTCGCTGGGCCGCGGGCCGCCGCGCGGGGCGTAGGGCACGCTCAGCAGGCCCACCGCGCGGAACACGTCCGGCCGGAGCAGCGCGCTGTTCGCCGCGATCGTCGCGCCCCAGTCGTGGCCGACCACCACCGCGGAGCGCTCGCCCAGCGCCTCCACCACCGCGGCGTTGTCCGCCACCAGCTCCAGCATCCGGTACGCCGCCGGGTCCGCCGGCTTCGAGGACCGGCCGTAGCCGCGGACGTCGATCGCGACCGCGCGGTACCCGGCCGCGGCCAGCGCGGGCAGTTGGCGGCGCCAGGAGTACCAGGACTCGGGGAAGCCGTGCACGAGCAGTACCAGCGGCCCGCTCCCCCGTTCCACCACGTGGGTGCGCCCCGCGGGTGTCGCGATCATCCGGTGCGTGCCGAGTCCGTCGCCGGTGTGCTGGGTCATGGGTCCTCCCTGATGGGGATGGGGATGCGGATGCCTGGCCGGGTGCCGGGCGGGCCTCCCGGACCGCCCGGACCCGATCATCCGGCGAACCCTCCCCGACCCGCGATCCGCCTTGCCGATCCGGCAAGAAGACATCGGACCGTACGGGAGCCGGCGCCCGACGGCGGCACGCCAGACGCGCGGGCCGGGCGACGCGCGGGCCGGGCGACGCGACGCGACGCGGCAAGGGGCCCGAACAGCCGGCCCTTGCTGCCAGACTGGGGCGATGGAGCCCAGTCACTTCCGTGTCACGCGCGTCAGGCTCAAGCAGTACCGCAGCCTCGCCGAAGCAGACGTCCGGCTCGGGGACCTGGCCTTCCTCGTCGGCCCCAACGGCGCGGGGAAGAGCAACTTCCTCGACGCGCTGCGGCTGGTGTCCGACGGGGTCGGCGGCTCGCTGGCGGAGGCGCTGCGCGAGCGCGGCGGCGCGGCGCAGGTACGGCGCAGGGCCCCGGGCCACCCGGACCGCTTCTCTGTGCGGCTGTCCTTCGAGGGCCCCGACGAGGGCCGCGGCCCGCTCACCGGCACGTACGGCGTGCAGGTCGCGGCCGCGCGCAAGGGCGGGTTCCGGATCACCCGGGAGCGCTGCGAGGTGGCGGCCGGCGAGGCCCGCGCCGCCTTCCGGGTGGCGGACGGCACGCTGACCACGAGCACCGAGCGGAAGCTGCCGCCGGCCGACCCGGGCCGCCTGCTGCTGGCGGAACTCGGCCGGCACAAGGCGTTCGCGGCGGCGCACGCGGGGCTGGCGGGCATCCGGTCGTTCAGCCTCGACCCGGCGGCCATGCGGGCGCCGGCGCCGCCGCAGGACGGCCGGGCGCTGCTGCGCGACGGCGCGAACGCCGCCGCCGTGCTGCACCGGCTGCGCCGGGTCGCCGACGGGGCGGATCTGCGCCGCCTCGACAGCTATCTGCGGCGGATCGTGCCGGGCCTGCGCGGCACCCGCCGGCGGGTGCTGGAGGGCGCGGAGACCGTGGAGTTCACCCAGGACACCGCGGGCTCCGCCCATCCCTGGAAGTTCACCGCGCCCTCGGTGTCGGACGGCACGCTGCGCGCCCTCGGCGTGCTGCTCGCGCTCTTCGCGCCGGTCGACGGACGGTACGGAGTGGTCGCCGTCGAGGAGCCGGAGACCGCGCTGCACCCGGCGGCCGCCGCCGTCCTGCGGGAGGCGCTGCGCGACGCGGCCGACCGGCGGCAGGTCCTCGTCACCAGCCACAGCCCCGAACTGCTCGACCACGAGGACGTCGAGGCGGCGTCCGTGCGCGCGGTCCGCGCCGAGCAGGGGCGCACCACGATCGGCGAACTCGACGAACCTGCCGCGTTCGCGCTGGGCGCCGGACTCGACACGGCCGGGCACCTCCTGCGCACCGAGGGGCTGGTCCCCCGCCCGTCGCCGGCCGCCGACCACGAGCCCGCCACGGGCGCGACGGCGACGTAGCGCCGCCGGCACGGCGCTCAGCCGACCGGGCGCCCCGAACCGCCTTGCGAGGAAAGGGACTTCGCGGGAACGTCCACGGGGAGCCGTAGGCGCGCGGGTGGGCACGGGGTCAGGAGTTCCAGCGGGCCGCGAGGGTGGGGGGCTTGCGGAAGACGAGGCCGCGCGGGGCACTCGGGCGGCTCGCGTCGAGCCGCAGGTGGGGAAGCCGTTCGAAGCAGGCCCGCAGGGCGACGCGGGCTTCGAGCCGGGCCAGGTGCGCGCCGACGCAGAAGTGCGGGCCGTGCGCGAACGCCAACTGGAGCCGGGCGTTGGGGCGGTGGACGTCGAAGCGGTCCGGGTCGGGGAAGACCGCGGGGTCGCGGTTGGCGCCGGCCAGCGAGACGGTGACCAGGTCGCCGGCGCGGACCCGTATGCCCGCCAGGTCCGTGTCGCGGGTGGCGTAGCGGTCCACGACGGCGGCGCCCGGCTCCAGCCGCAGGGACTCCTCGACGGCGTTGTCCAACAGGTCGGGATCGGCGAGGAGTTGGGCCACCAGGTCGGGCTCGCCGAGGATGTGCAGCAGCGCGTTGGCGATCATCGCCTCGGTGGTCTCGATGCCGCCGAAGAGCAACACGGCCGCGTTGGAGGCCAGTTCGGGCAGGTCGAGCCGGCCGTCGGCAGCGGCGGCCACCAGCAGGGAGTCCGCGGAGCCCGCGTCGAGGGTGCCGGCGACCGCCGCGCGCAGCGCCTGGTACGCGGCCGGACCCTCGGCTCCCGCGTCCTCGCCGTGGGTGAGCCGGTCGACGGCCCGCACGATCTGGTCGTACCAGCCCAGGATGGCCGGGACGGGGACGTCGGTCAGCCCCAGCACCTCGGCCATCACCACCGCCGCGAGCGGCCCGGCGAAGTCCCGGCGCAACTCCGCGGCGCCGCGCGGCGCCAGGCCGTCGAGCAGCCGGTCGGCCTCGCGCCGTACGGTCTCGCCGAACGCGGCGTGCACCGCGCGCGGCCGGAACGGGGCCACGAACGGGTCCCGGTGGCGGGCGTGTTCGGGTCCGTCCAGCGAGAGCATGCTCGGGCCGACCACCCGCGCCGTGGTGAACCTCGGGTCGTCCACGGTGAACGCGGCGGCGTCCCGCATGACCTCCACGGCCAGTGCCCGGCCCGTCACCATCCATCCGCCGAGCGCGGGCAGCCACACCACGGGTGCGCGTTCGCGCAGTTCCGCGAGGTGCGGGTGCGGGTCTTCGGCGAGTTCGGCAAGGGTGACCACGTCACGACCCTAACCGGCCCTGCCCCGGCGCCCCCCGCCCGGGCCGCTCCGGGCTGCCCCGGGCTGCCCCGGGCCGGGCGGTCAGTAGCCGCGGCGCAGCGTCGTCGTGTGGGCGTCCTTGAGCCGGTTGGCGCGGCGGCGGCGCTCGTCGGAGAGTTCGGCGACGGCGTGGACGACGGCGGAGAGCACGGCCGCGACGGAGGGGTCGGCGACCTGTGCGGCGAGGTCGGGCGGGAGGTCGACGGGGTCGGCGGGGTCGGGCGCGGGAAGGCCCGCCGACGGGTCCGGCGGCGGGGGCGACGGGTCGGGCCGGTGCCCGGTGACGCCGATGGTCGTGGCGAGGGCGACCAGCACCGGCTCGTCGGCCGCCCAGCGGTGGCCGGCCCGGCGGCGGTCGTCGGTGTCCAGCAGCACCATCCGGCTGCCGCCGAACGCCCACCAGCGCCGCCGGCGCTGCCGGGTGAGCCGGCCCTCGTCGGTGAAGGCGGCCAGATACACGGCGGGCAGCCCGCGGCCGCGGCGCCACAGCCAGTCGTCGAGGGTCTCGAACGGCAGCGTGCGGGACATCGCGACGGCGGCCTCGCCCAGCAGCCGGTCCTCGTGCGGCAGCCGCGCCCCCGGCACGATCCGGCCGCGGTCCAGGGTGGCCGCGCCCGCCCGCAGCAGGTCGACCAGCTCCGCACCGGCGAGCCCGAGCGACAGATCGCCGCGCTCCACGGTCCGGCTGGACGGCATGTCCATCGTGACGGTCAGAAGATCACGCGCTGTGGTCATGGCAGGCTTCCCGTTCCGGGCGACGGCGACCGGCACACGGTCGCTCTCCCGCCGGCCCACCTGCCCGATTATCCCTCCCCCCGGCCCGTCCGGGCAGTCCGACCCGGCGGTGCGACACACGTGGGCCCGGCCGGGCCTACGCCGCCGGCGTCGCGGGCGGCAGCGGGATCGTGAAGTCGTCCTCGACCGGCGGGTCGAGTTCGTGGGCGCGCAGCCCGGTGGCGGCGTAGCACCGTATCCGGATCGACTCGGGGGTGACGTCCAGGCGGAGGAAGTTCTTGAAGAACGGCGGGCTGTAGGTCGCCGAGCCCGGGGAGAGCACCTGGGTGAGCGTGCGGCGGACGGGCAGCCGGAGCCGGAACCGGGATCGGCGGTGCGGGTGGGACGCGACACCCAGCACGGACGCGACGAAGCGGGCCCTGAGCGTCACCGTGCGGTCGGAGGCGCGAACCGGGGTGGTGCCCAGCCGGTGCGCGACGACCGCGGACGCCTGGTCGGGGGTGAGGTCGAAGAGCCGCCGCAGCCGCAGCCTGCGCCCGTAGAGCCGGCTGTAGAAGGCGAGCGAGTCGCCGCGCATCGGGTAGCAGCGGAAGTCGTCCTCACCCACGCCGCCGACCGAGACCCGCGGGATCGTGTGGGTGGCGTGCATGAACGCCCCGCCGCCACCGGAGACGACGTACTCGATCCGGCGGCCACCGACGTCCACCGGGTAGTGCTGGTAGTTGTGGATGTCGCCGCCGATCGCGGCGACGAAGTGGTGCGCGGGGTCGCGGACGACGTCGTCCACGGTGCCGCCGCCGGCTATCGCGCACGGGTGGTGTGCGCCGTCGACGTAGATCGGCGAGCCGGTGACCAGGATCTTCGGCCGCGGTCCGCGCGCGACCCGGCGCAGCCACTCGCCCTGTTCCCGGTCGATGTCGCCGAGCAGCCCGGTGTCGATGCCGATGATCCGTATCGGCCCGCTGTCCATCGCCCAGTACGGGCCCGGCTGGGACGCGGCCTGCACGGGGGCGGAGCGCAGCTGCCGGGCCTGGTCCAGCAGCGCGTCGTCGGGGGTGTCGGGCCGGGCCCACAGCAGGCCCCGCCACCACGCGGCCGACAGCGGGCGGGCCCGGGCGGCGGGCGGCAGGGCCGGGGCGCGGCAGAACACCCGCATGAAGCCGGTGAGGCCGTCGTACCAGTCGTGGTTGCCGGGTATCGCGTAGATCGGCGCGTCGTAGTCGCGGTAGGGGCGGAAGAACTTCGTCGGGTAGTCGTTGCCGGTGCCGACCGGGTAGATGACGTCGCTGCACACCACCGCGTAGCGGGTGCCGGCGCCTTCCTTGAGCAGGCCGGGGACCACCGCGTACTGCGGGCCGTCGCCCTCGCCGGTGTCGCCGAGCAGCATGAAGGAGAACGTGTCGGGGTCGTCCCGGGTGATCACCAGGTCGCCCTCGGCGGCGCCGCGTTCGGTCTGGGCGCCGACCCAGCGCTGCCGGTCGGTCCCGGTCGGGTCGCCGAAGATCGAGGCGAGCGGGCCGTTGCGGGCCCGCCACAGGGTGGCCGGGTTCAGCCAGGAGAGTTCGACCACCCGGGGCGGCATCAACTCCCGGTAGCGGCCGGGTTCCTGGTCCTGCCAGCCGGCACCGGCCGACGAGTCACGCGAGGAGGCGGGCATCGGCGCACTGTGGCACACTCCCGGGCCCGGGTCCAGGGACGGTGGCCGGGCTACGACGGGTCCCGGCCGCGCGTCGTACGGCCCGGCGCCGGTGTCAACAGCGCGTCAAGGTACGGGTGATCGGCGCCAGGAAGTCGTCAACGCGCCCGGCCGCACGGCGTGCCCTCGGCTTGCGTGGACCGGATGATCCCGGAACACGACCCGGCCGGGCCCTCGGCCCGCCGCCCGGCGCCCACGCACGCCCAGGCCCAGAACCCGGAACAGGACCCGGAACAGGTCCAGCCGCGAGTGCCCGCGCCCTTCTCGCAATCCTCGGGCTCCCGCTCCTCGGGCTCCCACGCCGCGAGCTCCCACCCCTCGGGCTCCCACGCCGCGAGCTCCCCGCCGACGGGCTCCCCGCCCACGGGCGACGCGTGGGAACCCGCCGGGTGGACGGGCCGGCGCGGGCTGCTCAAGGTGTTCCTGGGCGCGGCCCCCGGCGTCGGCAAGACCTACCGGATGCTGGACGAGGGCCACCGCAGGGCGGAGCGCGGCACGGACGTGGTGGTGGCGCTGGTGGAGTGCCACCAGCGGCCGCACACGCTGGCGCTGGTGGAGGGCCTGGAAGTGGTGCCCCGGCTGGAGCGGGAGTACCGCGGCACCGTGGTCGGCGAGATGGACCTGGCGGCGGTGCTGGCCCGCCGCCCCGAGGTCGCGCTGGTGGACGAGCTGCCGCACTCCAACCCGCCCGGCATGCGCAACGCCAAGCGCTGGCAGGACGTCGAGACGCTGCTCGCGGCGGGCATCGACGTGGTCACCACCGTCAACATCCAGCACCTGGAGTCGGTCAACGACGTGGTCGAGAAGATCACGGAGGTGCCGCAGCGCGAGACGGTGCCCGACGAGATGGTGCGCCGCGCCCACCAGATCGAGCTGGTGGACATGCCGGCGGAGGCGCTGCGCCGCCGGATGGCGCACGGCAACGTCTACGGCGCGGAGAAGGTCGACGCGGCCCTCGCCAACTACTTCCGGATCGGGAACCTGACCGCGCTGCGGGAGCTGGCGCTGCTGTGGGTGGCGGGGCGGGTGGACGAGGCGCTGCACCACTACCGCAGCGAGCACGGCATAGGGCGGGTGTGGGAGACCAAGGAACGCGTGGTGGTGGCGCTGACCGGCGGCCCGGAGGGCGAGACGCTGATCCGCCGGGCGGCGCGGATCGCCGACCGGTCGGCGGGCGGCGCCCCGCCGGGCATCGACGGGGGCCGGGACCTGCTGGCGGTGCACGTGGCGCGCAGCGACGGGCTGGCGGTGGGCGCCTCGCCGGCCGCGCTGGCCCGGCAGCGGCAGCTCGTGGAGAGCCTGGGCGGCAGCTACCACTCGGTGGTCGGCGACGACGTGCCGGTGGCGCTGCTGGAGTTCGCCCGCGGGGTGGGGGCGACCCAGCTGGTGCTGGGCACCAGCAGCCGGCGGCGGTGGGAGCGGCTGCTGACCGGGCGGGGCATCGGCGAGACCACGGTGGGCAGTTCGGCGGACATCGACGTGCACATGGTCACCCATGAGCGGGCCGGGCACGGCCGGCTGCTGCCCTCGCGGCGCCGCACCCTGACCACCTGGCGGCTGGTGGCGGGGCCGGTGAGCGGGCTGGTGCTGCCGCTGGCGCTCACCGCGGTCCTCGCGGGCAACCGCGGCAGCCTCAATCTGACCAGCGAGGCGCTGCTGTTCCTGCTGGCGGTGGTCGGGGTGGCGTGCTTCGGCGGGGTGGTCTCGGCGGTGGTGGCGTCGGTGACCGCGTCGCTGCTGCTGAACTACTACTTCATCCCGCCGGTGGGGCAGTTCACCATCGCCGAGCCCAACAACATCCTGGCGCTCGCGGTGTTCGTGGTGGTCGCGGGCACGGTCGCGGCCGTCGTGGACCGCTCGCTGCGGCTGTCGCGCCGGGCGGCCCGGGCCACCGCCGAGGCCGAGACGCTGTCGTCCCTGGCGGGCAGCATCGTCCGCGGCGGCGACGCGCTGCCCGCGCTGCTGGAACGGGCCCGCGAGACGTTCGGGATGGACAGCGCCGAACTGGTCCCGGCGGAGCCGAGCGGTACGGCCCCGGCGCAGGCGAGCGGTACGGGCCCGGCGGGCAGCGGCGATACGGCCGTCGGCGGCGGTACGGCGGGCAGCGGCGGTCCGCAGGGCCCCCGCGGCACAGCCACCGGCACCACGCCCCCCACCCCCGCCACCGCGGCCACCCCCGCCTCCGGCATCAGCGCCGCCACCGGCACCGGCCCGTGCGACGGCAGCGCGGGCGCCGCCGTCCGGGTGCCCGCGGGCGACGGCATGGTGCTGCTGCTGCGCGGCCGGCCGCTCTCCGCCTCCGACCAGCGCGTGCTGGCCGCCTTCGCCGCCCACGTGTCCGGGGCGGCCGAGCGGGCCAGGCTCGCCGAGGCCGCCGCCGAGGTGGAGCCGGTGAAGGCCGCGGACCGGATGCGTACGGCGCTGCTCGCCGCGGTCAGCCACGACCTGCGCACCCCGCTGGCGGTCGGCTGGGCCGCGGTCAGCTCGCTGCGCAGCCAGGACGTGGAGTTCTCGGCCGAGGACCGCGAGGAGCTGCTCGCCACCGCCGAGGAGTCGCTGGCCCGGCTGAGCCGGCTGGTGGACAACCTGCTGGACATGAGCCGGCTCCAGGCGGGCGCCCTGCGGCTGCGGCTGCGGGCCACCGCGCTGGAGGAGGTGCTGCCGGCCGCGCTGGAGTCGCTGCCCGCCGACGCCCCGGGCATCGACACCCGCGGCCTGGAGCGGGCCCCGGCCGTCCTGGCCGATCCACCGCTGCTGGAGCGCGTGATCGCCAACCTGCTGGCCAACGCGGTACGGCACGCGCCGGCCCGGCGGCCGGTCGTGCTGACCGCGAGCGCGCTGGGCGGCCGGGTGGAGCTGCGGGTGATCGACCGCGGCCCGGGGATGCCCGCGCGGGACCGTGAGCGGGCCTTCGAGCCGTTCCAGCGGATGGGCGACCGCGACAACGGCACCGGGCTCGGCCTGGGCCTGGCGCTGGCCCGCGGCCTGGCCGAGGCGATGCACGGCTCCCTCACCCCCGAGGACACCCCCGGCGGCGGCCTGACGATGGTGCTGTCGCTGCCCGCCGCGGGTCCCGCGCCGGAGCCGGTCCCCTACCCGGACCCCGACCCGGAGCGGCCGTAGTCGCCGGCTCTGCCCGGTCCCCGCCTCGGCCGTGCCCCGGCGTCAAGACGCCGTCAAGGCCGCAGGTGAGCGCGTCAGGAAGGCGCTAACGGGGAGTTCCCGGCCGGCCGGGGAGGGATTCAGTAAGGAGGCCGACCGGCAACCGGTCGGCATCGCCCACCGGCCGGCGCACGGCTCGTGGGCGGTCCCGTCCCCTTCGACCGACTGCCCGGGGTGCCTTCGCATGCCAGACCTCCTGTTCATCCTTCTCACCGTCGCGGTGTTCACCGTCATCGGCCTCATAGCCAAGGGGGTGGAGCGGCTGTGAGCGCGGAGAACATCGTCGGACTCGTCGTCGCCGTGGCCCTGGTCGGTTACCTGGTGCTGGCCCTGATCCACCCGGAGAAGTTCTAGTGAACGACACCCTCGCGGGCTGGCTGCAGATCCTCGCGCTGCTCGCCGTACTCGCCCTGTCCTACCGGCCGTTGGGCGACTACATGGCCCATGTGCTGACCTCCGCCCGGCATCTGCGGGTGGAGCGGCTGATCTACCGCGTCGGCGGGGTCGACGGCGACGCCGACCAGCGCTGGCCGGTCTACCTGCGCAGCGTGCTGGCGTTCTCCGCGGTCTCCGTGCTGTTCCTGTACGGGCTGCAACGGCTCCAGAACCACCTGCTGCTGGCGATCGGCATGAAGGCGGTGACGCCGGGCGTGGCCTTCAACACCGCGGCGTCGTTCGTCACCAACACCAACTGGCAGTCGTACTCGGGCGAGACCACGATGGGCCACCTGGTGCAGATGGCCGGGCTCGCGGTGCAGAACTTCGTGTCGGCCGCGGTGGGCATCGCGGTCGTCGCGGCCCTGATCCGCGGCTTCACCCGCAAGCGCACCGACCGGGTCGGCAACTTCTGGGTGGACCTGACCCGGATCGTGCTGCGGGTGCTGCTGCCGATCGCGTTCGTCTTCGCGATCGTGCTGGTCGCGGCCGGCGCGGTGCAGAACTTCCACGGCGTGCAGTCGATCTCCACACTCGTCGGCGACCACCAGAGCCTCACCGGCGGACCGGTCGCCTCGCAGGAGGTGATCAAGGAACTCGGCACCAACGGCGGCGGCTTCTACAACGCCAACTCCGCCCACCCGTTCGAGAACCCCAACGCGTTCACCAACCTGGTGGAGATCTACCTGCTGCTGGTGATCGCGGTCAGCCTGCCGCGCACCTTCGGCAAGATGGTCGGCGACAAGCGCCAGGGCTACGCGATCCTCGCCGTGATGGCGCTGATCTGGGCCGCGTCGGTGGCCGTGATCACCGTCAACGAGCTGCACAGCGTGCACAGCGCGGCGGGCCACGCGGCCGGCGGGATGATGGAGGGCAAGGAGCAGCGGATCGGCGTGTGGGGGTCGGCGCTGTTCGCCACGTCCACCACGCTGACCTCGACCGGCGCGGTCGACTCCTTCCACGACTCGTACTCGCCGCTCGGCGGCGGCATGACGATCTTCAACATGATGCTGGGCGAGATCGCGCCCGGCGGCACCGGCTCCGGCCTGTACGGCATCCTCGTCCTGGCGATCATCGCGGTCTTCGTGGCCGGGCTGATGGTCGGCCGCACCCCGGAGTACCTGGGCAAGAAGCTCGGCGGCCGGGAGATGAAGTTCGCGTCGCTGTACATCCTCACCACCCCCGCGGTGGTGCTGGTCGGCGCGGGGCTGGCGATGGCGCTGCCCGGTGAGCGGGCCGGGATGCTCAACTCCGGTGCGCACGGCTTCTCCGAGGTGCTGTACGCCTTCACCTCCGCCGCCAACAACAACGGCTCGGCGTTCGCCGGTCTGTCGGTCAACACCAACTGGTACAACACCGCGCTCGGCCTGGCGATGCTCGTCGGCCGGTTCCTGCCGATGGTGTTCGTGCTCGCGCTGGCCGGCTCGCTCGGCAAGCAGCAGCCGGTGCCCGCGACCGCGGGCACGCTGCCCACCCACCGGCCGCAGTTCGTCGGCCTGCTCACCGCGGTGATCGTCATCGTGGTCGGGCTCACCTACTTCCCGGCGCTCGCGCTGGGACCGCTCGCGGAAGGTCTGCACTGATGTCGTCCCTGACCACTCTGGAACCCCCCGCGTCACCGGGGCCGGCGCCGCAGCGCCAGGAGCAGCACCGGGTCTCCGGCGGCATGCTGGACCCCAAGCAGCTGCTCACCTCGCTGCCGGACGCGTGCCGCAAGCTCGACCCCCGGGTGATGGTGAAGAACCCGGTGATGTTCGTGGTCGAGGTCGGCTCGGTGCTGACCACCCTGGACGCGATCAAGGACCCGAGCGTCTTCGCCTGGGTGATCACCGTGTGGCTGTGGCTGACCGTGGTGTTCGCCAACCTCTCCGAGGCGGTCGCCGAAGGGCGCGGCAAGGCGCAGGCCGAGACGCTGCGCCGGACCAAGACCGCCACCGTCGCCCGCCGGCTGGCCTCCTTCCGGCCCGGCGCGCCGGGAGCGGAGGAGGAGGTGCCCGCCTCCGCGCTGCGGCTGGGCGACCACGTGGTGGTCGAGGCCGGGCAGACCATCCCCGGTGACGGCGACGTCGTGGAGGGCGTCGCGTCCGTCGACGAGTCCGCGATCACCGGCGAGTCCGCGCCGGTGATCCGCGAGTCCGGCGGCGACCGCTGCGCGGTGACCGGCGGCACCTCGGTGCTCTCCGACCGGATCGTCGTGAAGATCACCTCCAAGCCCGGTGAGACCTTCATCGACCGGATGATCGCGCTGGTGGAGGGCGCGGCCCGGCAGCGTACGCCGAACGAGATCGCGCTCAACATCCTGCTGGCGTCGCTGACCATCGTCTTCCTGCTCGCCGTGGTGACGCTCCAGCCGTTCGCGATCTACGCGGGCGCCGAGCAGTCGCTGGTGATCCTGGTGTCGCTGGTGGTGGCGCTGATCCCGACCACGATCGGGGCGCTGCTGTCGGCGATCGGCATCGCCGGCATGGACCGGCTGGTGCAGCGCAACGTGCTGGCGATGTCCGGGCGCGCGGTCGAGGCCGCGGGTGACGTGACCACGCTGCTGCTGGACAAGACCGGCACCATCACCCTCGGCAACCGGCAGGCCGCGGAGTTCCTCCCGGCCGAGGGTGTCACCGCCGAGCAGCTCGCCGACGCGGCCCAGCTGTCCTCGCTGGCCGACGAGACGCCCGAGGGCCGCTCGATCGTGGTGCTCGCCAAGGAGCGCTACGGGCTGCGGGCCCGCGCCGAAGGACGGCTGCCGCGGGCGGAGTTCGTGCCGTTCACCGCGCAGACCAGGATGAGCGGGGTGGACCTCGCCGAGGACGGCGGGCAGCGCAGCCTGCGCAAGGGCGCCACGAGCGCGGTGATGCAGTGGATACGGGACAACGGCGGCCGCCCAGCCGAGGACGTCGGCCCGCTGGTCGACGCGATCGCGGGCGGCGGCGGCACCCCGCTGGTCGTCGGCGAGGTCGTCCGCCGGGACGGGACGGCCACCGCCAAGGTGCTCGGCGTGATCAACCTCAAGGACGTCGTCAAGGCCGGCATGCGCGAACGCTTCGACGAGCTGCGCCGGATGGGCATCCGCACCGTGATGATCACCGGCGACAACCCGCTCACCGCCAAGGCCATCGCCGACGAGGCCGGCGTCGACGACTTCCTCGCCGAGGCCACCCCCGAAGACAAGATGGCGCTCATCAAACGGGAGCAGGCCGGCGGCAAACTCGTCGCGATGACCGGCGACGGCACCAACGACGCGCCCGCCCTCGCCCAGGCCGACGTCGGCGTCGCCATGAACACCGGCACCTCGGCCGCCAAGGAGGCCGGGAACATGGTGGACCTGGACTCCAACCCCACCAAGCTCATCGAGATCGTCGAGATCGGCAAGCAACTGCTCATCACCCGGGGCGCGTTGACGACCTTCTCGATCGCCAACGACGTCGCGAAGTACTTCGCGATCATCCCGGCGATGTTCGCCGGGGTCTACCCGGGCCTGCGCCACCTCAACGTGATGGACCTGCACAGCCCGACCTCGGCGATCACCTCCGCGATCGTGTTCAACGCGCTGATCATCGTGGTGCTGATCCCGCTGGCGCTGCGCGGGGTGCGCTACAAGCCGTCGTCGGCCTCGGCGCTGCTCAGCCGCAACATCTGGGTGTACGGCCTGGGCGGCCTGGTCCTGCCGTTCGTCGGCATCAAACTCATCGACCTCGTCGTGCAGTTCATCCCCGGACTGAACTGAGAAAGGGGAACCCCTCATGCGTATCGTGCGCAGTCATCTGGCGGCCCTGCGGATGCTCCTGGTCTTCACCGTGCTCTGCGGGCTGGCGTATCCGCTGCTGGTCACCGGCGTCGCCCAGGCGGCGTTCCCCGCCAAGGCGAACGGCTCGCAGGTGAAGCTGGACGGCAAGGTCGTCGGCTCCAGCCTGATCGGGCAGAACTTCGACCTGCCCAAGAAGAACCCGAACGACCCCGACGAGGTGGCGAAGCCGGACCCGAAGTGGTTCCAGCCGCGGCCGTCGTCCGGCGGCTACGACCCGCTGGCCTCCGGCGCCTCCAACCTCGGCCCGAACGACCCCGACCTGGTCAAGGCGATCAAGGAGCGCCGGGCGGCGGTCGCCGCGTTCGACGGGGTGAACCCGAAGGACGTGCCGCCCGACGCGGTCACCGCCTCCGGCTCCGGCCTGGACCCGGACATCTCGAAGGCGTACGCCGCCGAGCAGGTCGACCGGGTGGCCAAGGCCCGCGGCCTGAGCACCGCCGAGGTGCGCCACCTGGTCGCGGCGAACACCCACGGCCGGCCGCTGGGCTTCCTCGGCACGCCGTACGTCGACGTGGTCACCCTCAACCTGGCGCTCGCGAAGCTGGGTTGACCATGACGCGCATCCTCGTCGTCGATGACGAACCGCAGATCGTCCGGGCCCTGGTGATCAACCTGCGGGCGCGCCGCTACGAGGTGGACGCCGCCTACGACGGCACCACCGCGCTGCGGATGGCCGCCGACCGGCACCCGGACGTGGTGCTGCTCGACCTCGGCCTGCCCGACATGGACGGCGTGGACGTGATCGCCGGGATACGGGGCTGGACCCGGGTGCCGATCATCGTGCTGTCGGCCCGGCACAGCTCCGACGAGAAGGTGGAGGCGCTGGACGCCGGCGCGGACGACTACGTCACCAAGCCGTTCGCGATGGACGAGCTGCTGGCCCGGCTGCGGGCGGCCGAGCGGCGCCGCTCCGACCAGGAGCAGGGGCCGGCGGCCGCCCGGCTGGAGACGGCGGCCTTCACCGTGGACCTGGCCGCGAAGAAGGCGACCCGGCACGGTGCGGACGTCCGGCTGACCCCCACCGAGTGGCATCTGCTGGAGGCTCTGGTCCGCAACCCGGGCCGGCTGGTCAGCCAGAAGCAGTTGCTGCGGGACGTGTGGGGGCCCTCCTACCGGACGGAGACGAACTACCTGCGGGTCTACATGGCGCAGTTGCGCCGGAAGCTGGAGGACGACCCGACCCGGCCCCGGCACTTCGTCACCGAGCCGGGCATGGGCTACCGGTTCGAGCCGTAGGGCACAGCTTCGGGCCGTAGGGCACAGTGCGGCCGGAACGACGGCGGCCGGAACGACGGCGGCCCCACCTGCTCCGACGCGATCGTCGTGCGATCGCACAAGCAAAGGTGGGGCCGCTGGTTGTTTGGATTATGCAATGCGACAGCAGACTTTCTCCTGGCAGATGCGGAACTATCATCTTGCACGTGCCCGCGCCCGGCGGCGCGGCGGAGAGGGAGAGTTTCTGTGACCACCCGACGTATCCGGTCCGCCCGGACCACCCGTGCCGCACGGTCCCGTGGCCTGTGCGCGGTGGCCGGCGGTGCCGCGCTGCTGCTCGCGCTCTCCGCCTGCTCCTCGTCGTCCTCCTCGGACAAGTCGACGTCCTCCGAGAAGCCCTCGTCCGGCGCGTCGGCCACCGGCGCGCAGAAGAAGGTCTCCGGCACCGTGGTGGTGTTCGCGGCGGCCTCGCTGAAGGAGACCTTCACCGCGCTCGGCAAGGACTTCCAGCAGGCGTACCCCGGCACGAAGGTCGTCTTCAGCTTCGGCGGCAGCGACCAGCTCGCGGCGAGCATCACCGGCGGCGCGCCGGCCGACGTGTTCGCGGCGGCCAGCCCGGCCACCATGAAGACCGTCACCGACAAGGGGGACGCGGCCGGCACGCCCGCCGACTTCGTCCGCAACCAGCTGGAGATCGCGACCCTGCCAGGCAACCCGAAGCAGATCCGCACCCTGAAGGACCTCACCAAGTCCGGCCTTTCGGTCGTGCTGTGCGCGAAGACCGTGCCGTGCGGCGCCGCCGCGCAGAAGGCGCTGAGCGCCAGCGGCCTCAAGCTCACCCCGAAGTCGTACGAGCAGGACGTGAAGTCCGCGCTGACGAAGGTGGAGCTGAAGGAGGCCGACGCGGCGGTGGTCTACCAGACCGACGTCAACAGCGCGGGCAGCAAGGTGCAGGGCGTGAACTTCCCCGAGTCCGCGAAGGCGATCAATGAGTACCCGATCGCCCCGCTGAAGGACGCGCCGAACCCTGACGGCGCGGCGGCGTTCATCGCCCTGGTGAAGTCCGCCGAGGGCCAGAAGGTGCTCACCCAGGCGGGCTTCCTCAACCCGTGAGCCCCGCGGTGAAGAACGCGGGTGCCACGGCACCGGGACGGCTGTCCCGGCCGCGGCGCCCGCGCGGTGGGGGCGGCGCCGTCCCGCTGCCCCTGCTGCTGCCCGCCGTGGTCGGCCTGGCGTTCCTGCTGGTGCCGCTGCTGGCGCTGCTGGTGCGGGCCCCTTGGCGGGGCATGCCCGACCTGCTGACCAGCTCCGCGGTGTGGCAGGCGCTACGGCTGTCGCTGGAGACGGCGACTTCGGCGACGGCCGTGGCGCTGGTGCTCGGGGTGCCGCTGGCCTGGCTGCTGGCCAGGACCCGCTTCCCCGGCCGCCGGCTCGTACGGGCCCTGGTGACGCTGCCGTTGGTGCTGCCGCCGGTGGTCGGCGGGGTGGCGCTGCTGCTGGCGCTCGGCCGCAACGGGATCGTCGGCAAGTGGCTCGACTCGTGGTTCGGGATCACCCTGCCGTTCACCACGGCCGGGGTGGTGGTCGCGGAGGCGTTCGTGGCGATGCCCTTCCTCGTGATCAGCGTGGAGGGCACGCTGCGGGCCGCCGACAGCCGGTACGAGGAGGCCGCGGCGACGCTGGGCGCGTCCCGCTTCACCGCCTTCCGCCGGGTCACCCTGCCGATGATCGCGCCCGGGGTGGCGGCCGGCGCGGTGCTCGCCTGGGCGCGCGCGCTCGGCGAGTTCGGGGCCACGATCACCTTCGCCGGCAGCTTCCCCGGCCGTACCCAGACCATGCCGCTGTCGGTCTACCTCGCGCTGCAGGACGACCCGGACGCGGCCGTCGCGCTGAGCCTGGTGCTGCTCGCGGTCTCCATCACGGTCCTGGCCGGCCTGCGCGACCGCTGGACGGGGGCGAGCGCGGTATGAGCGCGGGCGAGGGCGGTACGGGCACGGGTGCACGCGGTACGGGCACGGGCGAGCACGGCGACGGGGCGGGCGAGCGCGCTACGGGCGAGGGCGACGCGGAGACCGGTCTCGACGCGCGTCTCGTGGTGGACCGCGGGACCTTCCGGCTCGACGTGGAACTGTCCGCGGCCCCCGGCGAGGTGCTGGCGCTGCTCGGCCCGAACGGCGCCGGCAAGACCACGTCGCTGCGCGCCCTGGCCGGGCTGACCGAGCTGACCCGGGGGCATCTGCGGCTGGACGGCCGGGTGCTGGAGCAGCCCGAGCGACGGGTGCGGGTCGCGCCCGAGCGCCGCCCGGTCGGCGTGATCTTCCAGGACTACCTGCTCTTCCCGCACCTGAGCGCCCTGGACAACGTGGCGTTCGGGCCGCGCTGCCACGGCGCCACCCGGTCCGAGGCGCGCGCGCTCGCCGCCGGCCTGCTGGACCGGATGGGTCTGGCCGACCACGCGCACGTCAAGCCGCGCCGGCTGTCCGGCGGCCAGGCCCAGCGGGTCGCGCTGGCCCGGGCGCTGGCCACCGCCCCGCGGCTGCTGCTGCTCGACGAGCCGCTGGCCGCCCTGGACGCCGGCGCCCGGCTGGACGTACGCGCCGAACTGCGCCGGCACCTGGCCGCGTTCGAGGCGGTCGCGGTGCTGGTCACGCATGACCCGCTGGACGCGATGGTGCTCGCCGACCGGCTGGTGGTGGTCGAGCACGGCACCGTGGTGCAGCAGGGCACGCCCGCCGAGATCGCCCGCCACCCGCGCACGGACTACATCGCGCGGCTGGTCGGCCTGAACCTGTACCGGGGCGAGGCGGACGGCCATCTGGTCCGGGTCGGGCCGCGGTTCACGCTGACCGGCTCCGAGGAGCTGACCGGACCGGCGTTCGTGGCGTTCCCGCCCAGCGCGGTCACCCTGCACCGGCAGCGCCCCGACAGCTCCGCGCGCAACGCCTGGCGGGCCCGGATCACCGGCATGGAGTCGCACGGCGCGCAGTTCCGGATCGCGCTGGCCGGCGCGGAGGACGGCCTGCCGCTGGCCGCGGACCTGACCGCGCCCGCGGTCGCCGAACTCGACCTGCGCGAGGGCGCGGAGGTGTGGGCGTCGGTGAAGGCCGCCCAGACGCACGCCTACCCGGCCTGACCGCGCCCGCGCCGCAGAGGTCCGAACCATGTTCACATCGATGGCCAGCACTTGAGTCCGTGACCCCCAACGGGCATGCCGGATCAGCCAATTGACTTTCGTTCAGCCCCTTGACTGCACTGTCGTCACCGCGCGATCCTCCCGTACCACGGACAGGAAAGTTTCCTTACCCCGCACCGCTACCCGCACCCGCACCCCCACACCCCCACCGCGGACCGAGGAGCCCCCATGCGCGACAGCATCCCGCACCGCACTCCCCCGCCGGCCGGCGGCCGGAAACGCTTCCGGCGCGCCACGATCCTGGTCGCCGCGGCAGCCGCGCTCGGCACCGCGGTCGCCGCGCTGCCCGGTACCGGCACCGCCTCCGCCGCCGCCTCCACCACGGCCTCCGTCGCCGCGAGGCCCGCCGCGCACGCCGCCCCCGCCGTGGCCGCCGCGCCGACCACCTTCACCCACCCCGGCGTGATGGTCAGCCTGCCCCAACTCGACTACGTCAAGGGCAAGGTGCAGGCGAACGCCGAGCCGTGGAAGGACGCGTACGACCAGATGATCGGGAGTTCGTACGCCTCCCTGTCCCGCACCCCCAAGCCGCGCGCCAACGTGGAGTGCGGGTCCTACTCCAACCCCAACTACGGCTGCACGGACGAGCGGCAGGACGCGATCGCCGCGTACACCGACGCGCTGGCCTGGTACATCACCGGCAACAGCGCCTACGCGCAGAAGTCCATCGACCTGATGAACGCCTGGGCGTCGACCATCACCGAGCACACCAACAGCAACGCCCCGCTGCAGACCGGCTGGGCGGGCTCGGTGTGGCCGCGCGCCGCGGAGATCATCCGCTACACGTACGACGGCTGGTCCTCGGCGGACATCGCCAAGTTCTCCGACATGCTGCGCAACGTCTACCTGCCCGAGGTGATCAACGGCTCCAACAGCAACGGCAACTGGGAGCTGACGATGATGGAGGCCGCGGTCGGCATCTCCATCTTCCTGAACGACTCGTCCGACTACGACAAGGCGATCGCGCGCTACCTCAACCGGGTGCCGGCGTACATCTACCTGTCCTCGGACGGTTCGCTGCCCAAGACCGTGCCGGGCAGCGGGCTGAACACCTCGGCGCAGATCATCAGTTACTGGCAGGGCCAGTCGACCTTCGTCGACGGTCTGACCCAGGAGACCTGCCGCGACTTCACCCACACCGGGTACGGCATCGCGTCCATCTCCGACATCGCCGAGACCGCGGCGATCCAGGGCCAGGACCTCTACCCCCAGGTCGGCGAGCGGCTGCGGCAGGCGCTCGGCTTCCAGTCGAAGTACGAACTGGGCACCACGCCCCCGTCCTGGCTGTGCGGCGGACAGCTCGACCTCGGGCTCGGACCGGTCACCGAGGTCGGCTTCAACGCCCTCCACAACCGGATGGGCATCGCGATGACCAACACCCAGACCCTCACCGAGTCCCGCCGCCCCGCAGGCACGAACAACCTCTTCGTCGCCTGGGAAACCCTGACGAACGCCGACAACCCGGCGGTGGTGCCGGGCGGGTGAACGGCAACCCGCCGCCGCGGCTGAGGTCTCGTTCCCGGCTGACCGCCGGCGGTGGCTGGTCGCGCAGTTCCCCGCGTCCCTCGGTTCGTGCGGCTCCTCCGTGAAAGGAGAGTCACCCTGCCAAGGGGCGCGGCCGTCGCGGTGTCCGTTTCGTTCAAGACTCGCCTCGGGGGCGGCGCCTAGCGTGGGTGGCATGAACGCACACATCACGCCTCGCCTCGACCTGGTCTCGCTCACCGTCGCCGACATGGCCGCATCGCTGGCGTTCTACCGCAGGCTCGGGCTGGAGTCGCCGGATGACGCCGACGGGCAGCCGCATGTGGAGGTGGTGCTGCCCGGGGGGTTGCGGGTGGCGTGGGACACCGTGGAGACGGTGCGCTCGTTCGACCCGGGGCGGACGCCGGCGGTCGGGGCGCGGGTGGCGCTCGCCTTCGACTGCGCGAGTCCCGAAGGGGTGGACGCCTGCTACGGCGAGCTGACGGACGCGGGTCACGAGGGTCACCTCAAGCCGTGGGACGCCTTCTGGGGCCAGCGGTACGCCGTCGTCCACGACCCGGACGGCAACACGGTGGAGCTGTTCGCGGCGCTGCCCTCGGTCGCCACGGGCGCTACCTCCTGACCAGTTCGCCCAGCGGCACGCCGGCCAGCGCGCGCACCTCGCGGGAGAGGTGCGGCTGGTCGGCGTAGCCGGCTTCCGCGGCCACGTCGGCGAAGGGCGTGCCCGCGCGGGCGAGTTCCAGCGCCCGCTGGAGGCGGAGGACGCGCGCCAGCGTCTTCGGCCCGTACCCGAACGCAGCCTCGCAGCGGCGCCGCAACTGCCGCTCCCCCAGGCCGGTCCGGCCGGCCACCTCCGCGACCGTACGCCCTGCCGCCAGCGCCCCGGCCACCCGGCGCGGCAACGGGTCGGCCGGGCCCACCTCGCGGGTGCGGAGCGAGACCCACCGCTCCAGCACCGCCACCGGATCGTCCCCGGCGCGCTCGGCCAGCTGCCGGGCCCGTGCCCCGGGCCACAGGTCCGCCAGCGGCACCCGCAGGTCCCGCATCTCGCGCGCGGGCACGCCCAGCAGCCCCGGGCCCGCGCCCGGCGCGAAGCGCAGTCCGGCGTAGGCGGCGCCCGGCCGGTCCTGCGCGGCGTGGGCCGCGGTGTCGGGGCCGGCGACCAGGAGAGTGCCGTCGTGCCAGATCAGGTCCATGCAGCCGTCGGGCAGCACGCGGTACTCACCGCCGCCGTCCGTCCGCGACCACACGGTGACCCCGGCGACCGGGTGCGCCCACTCGCTGTACACCCCTCCATTGTCGCCCGGCCGCGCCGGTCATCCGGCGGGCGGCCCGCCGTCGCCCCGGGGACGCGGGTACCGGGGGTTCACCGGCGGAAGGGGCGGCAAGGGCGGCGGGGGCGGCGGCACGCGCGGAGCGGGCGGGGCCGCGGACAGGGACTGCGGGGTCGGCGGGGCCACGGGGGGCGGCGCCTCGCCCGGATAGTCACGGGCGTCGGGCGCCGGCGGGCGGCGGCGCGGGGTGGCGCCGGGGCGGCTGGGCCGCAACCGGGCCCGGATGTCCAGGTGCGGGTGGAAGTCGGCCCAGCGCTCCGGGTACTCCGCCGGCGGCAACTGCGCCTCGCGCTCTTCCTCCTCGTCGGTGCTCGGCGCCGCGTGCCGGGCCCGGCGGGCGGCCGCGCGAGCCACCACGGCCTCCGCGGCGGCCTCCCGCAGCCGGGCGTTCTCCTCGCGGGCCGCGGAGGTGGCGACCGAGGGCCACACCCGGTCCACGGCCGCGTTGACCGCCGCGCCGACCAGGACCGCGAACGCGGACACACCTATCCACAGCAGCACCGCGACGGGCGCGGCCAGCGAGCCGTAGATCGTGTGCCCCTCGACGGCGTGGGTGAGGTAGATCCGCAGCACGAAGCTGCCGAGCACCCACATCAGCAGGGCCACCAGTGCGCCGGGCACGTCCTCGTACCAGGGCGATCTGACCGGCACCGAGACGTGGTACAGCGTGGTGAGGAAGGCGATCGAGGCGAACAGCGCGGCCGGCCAGTACAGGATGTGCTCGGTCGCGCTGCCCCCGGGCAGGTACCGGGTCAGCGTGCCGGGCCCGACCACGACCAGCGGCAGCACGGCCGCGCCGACCAGCAGCGCGGCCACGTACAGCAGCAGGGACATCAGCCGGGTGCGGACGATGCCGCGGCGGCCCTCCAGGCCGTACATGATGGTGATGGTGTCGACGAAGACGTTGACGGCGCGGGAGCCCGACCACAGGGCGATCAGGAAGCCGATGGAGATCAGGTCCGGCCGGCGGCCGTGGAAGACGTCGTCCACCAGCGGCTTGACCAGCTGGTTGACGCCCTTGTCGGAGAGCACCGTCGAGGACGCCTTGAGGATGTTGTGCCGGATGTGGTCGATCGTGTCGAGGCCGACCACGGTGTCGACGTAGCCGAGCGCGCCGACCAGCCCGAGCAGCAGCGGCGGCAGCGACAGCAGCACGAAGAAGGCCGCCTCGGCGGCGAGTCCGGTGACGCGGTACTCCATGCAGGAGTCCACGGTGTCCTTGAGCAGCAGCCAGGCCATCCGGCGTTTGGAGACATTCCGGTACAGCGCGCGGGCCCTTCGCCACCGACCCGGACGCCGATGGCTTCTTTCGTCTGCTGCTTGCACCCCCTTACGTTAGCTGGCATGACTGCCCCCACTCACACGGTCACGAACCAGGTGCCGCCCCTGGTCGGCCATGACGTGTACAGCACCGACCGCGCGCTCGCCGAAGGTGTGGCGCGGCACGCGGACCCGGTGCGGCTGGCGGAGATCACCGACGAGTTGAGCGACCTGGGCAAGGCCGCGGGTTCCGCTCAGGCGCAGCGGTGGGGCGAGGAGGCGAACACCTGCACCCCTGTGCTGCGCACCCACGACCGGTACGGCAACCGGATCGACGAGGTGGACTTCCATCCGGCCTGGCACCGGCTGCTGGGCCACGCGGTCTCCTCGGGCCTGACCGACGCCTGGTCGCGGCCCCAGGGCCATCTGCGGCGGGCCGCGGGGTTCATGGTGTGGACCCAGGCCGAGGCCGGGCACGGCTGCCCGGTGTCGATGACGCACGCCGCGGTGCCCGCGCTGCGCACCGACCCGGAGCTGGCCGCCGAGTGGGAGCCGCGGCTCGGCTCGCACGTCTACGACCACCGGCTGGTCGCCCCCGGGCAGAAGCCGGGCGCGCTGTTCGGGATGGGCATGACCGAGAAGCAGGGCGGCTCCGACGTCCGCTCGAACACCACCACCGCGCGGCCGCTCGCGGAGGACGGCAGTTACACCCTCACCGGGCACAAGTGGTTCTGCTCGGCGCCGATGTCGGACGGCTTCCTGGTGCTGGCGCAGGTGCCGGCGCCAGACCGGGACCAGGACCGGCTGACCTGCTTCCTGGTGCCGCGGGTGCTGGACGACGGCACCCGCAACGTCTTCGCGATCCAGCGGCTGAAGGACAAGCTCGGCAACCGCTCCAACGCCTCCTCCGAGGTGGAGTTCGCCGGCACCTGGGCACGCCGGGTCGGCGAGGAGGGTCGCGGGATCGCCACGATCATCGAGATGGTGGCCGCCACCCGGCTGGACTGCGCGCTGGGTTCGGCCGCGCTGATGCGGCAGGCGGTCGCGCAGGCGGTGCACCACGCCACCTACCGCAGCGCGTTCGGCGGGCCGCTGATCGACAAGCCGCTGATGCGCAACGTCCTGGCCGACCTGGCGCTGGAGTCGGAGGCGGCCACCACCGCGGTGCTGCGGCTGGCGGCGGCGTACGACACGGACACCCCGCGGGAACGCGCGCTGCGCCGGCTCGCGGTGGCGGTCACCAAGTTCTGGGTCACCAAGCGGTGCCCGTCGGTGGCCGTCGAGGCGCTGGAGTGCCTGGGCGGCAACGGCTACGTGGAGGAGTCCGGCATGCCGCGGATCTTCCGGGAGTCGCCGCTGAACTCGGTGTGGGAGGGCTCCGGCAACGTGCAGGCGCTCGACGTGCTGCGGGTGCTCCAGCGCGAGCCGCAGGCGGTGGACGCCTTCCTCGCGGAGATCGGGCTCGCGCACGGCGCGGACCACCGGCTGGACACCGCGGTGAAGGACCTGCTCTCCGACCTCGCCGACCTGGAGGGCATCGAGGCGCGGGCCCGGCGGGTCGTGGAGCGGATGGTGCTGGTCTTCCAGGGCTCGCTGCTGGTGCGGTTCGCGCCCGCGCCGGTGGCCGACGCGTTCTGCGCGTCGCGGCTGGGCCGGGACTGGGGCGCGACGTTCGGCACGCTGCCGCGCTCGGTCGATCTGGCGGCGCTGGTGGACCGGGCCAGGCCGGTGGAGGGGTGAGGGTGACCGGGGAGTCGCCCGGGGAGCAGGGACCCCCACGACGGCACCTGCGGAGCAAGGGAGGACACCCACGAGGGCACCCACGAAGTGAGGACAGCCGCGAGGGCACCCGGGCGGGCGGGCGCCGGTCCGGCCGGTGGGGGTGGCACCGCGCCGACTCGGCACCACCCCCAGTACACGGCCCGTACCCGACGGGGCTCCACCGACCGCGAGTTGGACCTGTGCGGGGTCGGTGACGTGCCGTCACTGTCGGTCGAATTCGCGTAGGCTCGCAACCGTTGCAGAAGGTTGCACGCGGCCCCGGTGCGCCCGGTGGCCGCGGCTACGCGGGCGCACCGACCACCGGAACACGGCAACGGGGCTGAGCGGGGGCGAGATGGCACACCTTCGGATCGGTGCGGTGCGGTCGGCCGGCACCGGAGAGCGGACCTCGGAGCGCCTGCTGGCGTCGGCACGGGAGGCCGCCCTGGCCGGTCAGGCACCGTGCACGGCACCGCGCACGGTGATCGGCGAGTCGTGGACGCGGATGCTGCGGCTGGGCGTGGACCCCGACATCGGAGAGCCCGACCGCATCCTGAGCACCGACGACGTCGAGCAGCGCCGGCGGTCCACCCCGCTCGCGGACATCCTGCCGAGCCTGCGCGACGGCCTGGTCTCGGTCGCGAACGCGGACCGGCACATCATGGTGGTCACCGACGCCGAGGGCCGGGTGCTGTGGCGCGACGGCAACCTCGCGCTCAGCAAGAGCGCCGACCGGCTGGGCTTCGCCGAGGGCGCGTCCTGGGCCGAGGGCTCGGTGGGCACCAACGCGATCGGCACCGCGCTGGTCACCCGTACCCCGTTGCAGGTGCACTCGGCCGAGCACTTCGTCCGCACCCTGCACCACTGGACCTGCGCGGCCGCGCCGCTGCACGACCCGCGCGACGGCCGGTTGCTGGGCGTGGTGGACATAAGCGGTCCCGCCACCCGGGCCCATCCGAGCACGCTGGCGCTGGTGTCGGCGGTGGCCCGGGTCGCGGAGGGCGAACTGCGGGCGCGGCACTGGGAGGCGGTGGAGCGGCTGCGGTCGGTGGCGGCGCCGCTGCTGACCCGGATCTCCGGGCAGGCGCTGGCCGTGGACCGGAACGGGTGGACGGCGGCGGTGACCGGGATGGCCGGCACGGACCGGGTCGCGCTGCCCGTGCAGGTACGGCCCGGGCAGGCGTGGCTGCCGGCGCTGGGGCTGTGCGAGCTGGACCCGCTGCCGGGCGGCTGGCTGATCCGGGTGAGCGCCCGGGAGCGGCCGGCGGCCGGGAACCGCGTGGTGCTCGATGTGAGCGGGGCGCAGGGCAGCGAGGTGACCGTGCACGGGCCGGCCGGCAGCTGGACGCAGCAGCTCAGCCCGCGCCATGCCGAGCTGCTGTTCGTGCTGGCGCTGCACCCGGGCGGGCGCAGCGCGGCGCAGCTCGCCGCGGACCTCTTCGGCGACCCGAGCCGTACGGTGACCGTCCGCGCGGAGATGTCGCGGCTGCGCCGCACCCTCGCGGGCGTGCTGGCGCACCGGCCGTATCGTTTCGCCGACGGGGTACGCGTGGAGGTGCTGCGGCCGGTCCGCGAGGGGGAACTGCTCCCCCACTCGCTGGCCCCGGCGGTGCTCGCGGAGCGGGGGTGAGCGGTCCGCGAGGCAAGCGGTGCCCACTATTCGGGATGAAGTGGTCCACATCGTGGATGTCGGTGGACTGGCCGAATACCCGCGTGCCACGCTTTCGTCATGTCACGCACTGGAATCGCCTTGGTAGGTCGGCCGCACGTCGACTTCTGCCGCGTGTCCAGCGCCATCTGTCCGGCGGGCTGAGCACCTAGCGGCGCGTACCGCGCCGACCCCGCCGTCCCCGCCGTCGTGGATGCGCGAGAGCCGCCTGCCGTGATCGGGTGAGCCGTGATGCCCTGCGCCCGCGCAGGCCCCGGGTCAGCCCGTGCCGCATGCCGCCCCGCGCCGCACCGACCCGTATACACGCCTGCCCGAAGGACGCATCGCCATGGCTTCCAGCCCCGACTCCCCCCAGCCCCCGGCCGGGAGCGCCGCTCCGAACGCCGCTGCCGCCCGCCGCAGGACCGGACGGCACCGCGGTGAAGGCCAGTGGGCGATGGGCCACTTCACGCCGCTGAACGCCAACGAGCAGTCCAAGAAGGACGACGACGGTCTCAACGTACGGACCCGGATCGAGACGATCTACGCGCACCGCGGCTTCGACTCGATCGACGGTTCCGACCTGCGCGGGCGGATGCGCTGGTGGGGCCTGTACACCCAGCGCAGGCCCGGGATCGACGGCGGCCGCACCGCCGTGCTGGAGCCGGAGGAGCTGGACGACAGCTTCTTCATGATGCGGGTGCGGATCGACGGCGGCCGGCTGACCGTGGCCCAACTGCGGGTGATCGGCGAGATCTCGCAGGAGTTCGCCCGCGGCACCGCCGACCTCACCGACCGGCAGAACATCCAGTACCACTGGATCAGGATCGAGGACGTGCCGGAGATCTGGCGCCGGCTGGAGGCCGTGGGCCTGTCCACCACCGAGGCGTGCGGCGACGTGCCGCGGGTCATCCTCGGCTCCCCCGTCGCGGGTATCGCCGAGGACGAGATCATCGACGGCACCCCCGCGATCGACGAGATCCACGAGCGGTACATCGGCACCAAGGAGTTCTCCAACCTGCCGCGCAAGTTCAAGACCGCGATCTCCGGCTCCCCGCTGCTGGACGTGGTGCACGAGATCAACGACATCGCGTTCGTCGGCGTGGACCACCCCGAGCACGGCCCCGGCTTCGACCTGTGGGTCGGTGGCGGGCTGTCCACCAACCCCAAGCTGGGTGTGCGGCTCGGCGCGTGGGTGCCGCTGGGCGAGGTGCCCGACGTGTGGGCCGGGGTGATCGGCATCTTCCGCGACTACGGCTACCGGCGGCTGCGCGGCCGCGCCCGGCTGAAGTTCCTCGTCGCGGACTGGGGGGCGGAGAAGTTCCGCCAGGTGCTCCAGGACGAGTACCTCAAGCGGCCGCTGCTGGACGGCCCCGGGCCCGAGCAGCCGGCGCAGGTGTGGCGCGACCACATCGGCGTGCACCGGCAGAAGGACGGCCGGTACTACGTCGGCTTCGCGCCGCGGGTCGGCCGGGTCGACGGCGCCGCCCTGACGAAGATCGCCGAACTCGCCGGCGCGCACGGCTCGGACCGGCTGCGCACCACCACCGACCAGAAGCTGATCGTGCTGGACGTCGAGGAGGACCAGGTCGCGTCGCTGACCGCCGGGCTCGAAGCGCTCGACCTCCAGGTCGCGCCCTCGCCCTTCCGGCGCGGCACCATGGCCTGCACCGGCATCGAGTTCTGCAAGCTGGCGATCGTGGAGACGAAGGCGCGCGGCGCCTCGCTGATCGACGAACTCGAGCGGCGGCTGCCGGACTTCGACGAACCGATCGCGATCAACATCAACGGCTGCCCCAACTCCTGCGCCCGTATCCAGACCGCGGACATCGGGCTCAAGGGCCAGCTCGTCACCGACGCCGACGGCAACCAGGTCGAGGGCTACCAGGTGCACCTCGGCGGCGGCCTCGGCCTCGACCCGGGCTTCGGCCGCAAGGTCCGCGGCCTGAAGGTCACCGCCACCGAACTGCCCGACTACGTCGAGCGCGTGCTGGGCCGCTTCCAGGCCGGGCGCACCGACGGCGAGCGCTTCGCCCAGTGGGCGGCCAGAGCGTCGGAGGAGGAGCTGTCGTGACGGAGCGAGCCGCGCCGTTCTACTGCCCCTACTGCGGCGACGAGGACCTGCGCCCCTCGGAAGAGGGGCACGGCTCGTGGGAATGCCGGGCCTGCAACCGCGCATTCCAGTTGAAGTTCCTCGGCCTGCTCGCCGAGGGCTTCAAGGGACCTTCCCCGCACGGCTCTTCCGACGGAGGCGCACCGTGACCACCGCACCGCACACCGCGCAGGACCTGGAGCGGCTGGCCGAACAGGCCGGCCGCGACCTCGAGGAGGCGTCCGCACTCGACGTGCTGCGCTGGGCCGCCGACACCTTCGGCCGCCGCTTCTGCGTCACCTCCTCGATGGAGGACGCCGTCGTCGCGCACCTCGCCGCGCGCGCCATGCCCGGCGTGGACGTCGTCTTCCTCGACACCGGCTACCACTTCCCGGAGACCATCGGCACCCGGGACGCCGTGGACGCCGTCATGGACGTGAACGTGATCACGCTCACCCCGGCGCAGACCGTCGCCGAGCAGGACGCGCAGTACGGCGCGAAGCTGCACGACCGCGACCCCGACCTGTGCTGCGCGCTGCGCAAGGTCGCCCCCCTGGAGGCGGGCCTGCGCGGCTACGACGCGTGGGCCACCGGGCTGCGCCGCGACGAGTCCCCGACCCGCGCGGGCACCCCGGTGGTCGGTTGGGACGCCAAGCGCCGAAAGGTGAAGATCGCCCCGATCGCCCGGTGGACACAGGAAGACGTGGAAACATACGTCGCTCAGCACGGAGTTCTCACCAACCCGTTGCTGACGGACGGCTACGCCTCGGTGGGCTGCGCCCCCTGCACCCGCCGGGTGCTGGAGGGCGAGGACGCCAGGTCGGGCCGGTGGGCCGGGCTCGGCAAGACCGAGTGCGGCATCCACCTGTGAACACACCTGTGAAAGCTGTGCGCACGCCCCCGGACGCGACTGCCCACGGCCGCACCGAGCCGGCGACCACCGAGCCCAAGACAATCGAGCCCACGACGATCGAGCCGACGACCACCGAGTCGACGAACCAGGAGGACCGGATGAGCGGCGGAGCCACGGTATGGCTCACCGGGCTGCCCAGCGCGGGCAAGACGACCATCGCCACCGCCCTGGCGGAGCAACTGCGCTCCGAGGGCCGGCTGGTCGAGGTGCTGGACGGCGACGAGATCCGCGAATTCCTCTCCGCCGGGCTCGGCTTCACCCGCGAGGACCGGCACACCAATGTGCAGCGGATCGGCTTCGTCGCCGAACTGCTCGCCTCGCACGGCGTGTTGGTGCTGGTCCCGGTGATCGCGCCCTACTCCGACAGCCGCGAGGCGGTCCGCAAGCGGCATCAGAGCCGCGGCACCGACTACGTCGAGGTGCACATCGCCACCCCCGTGGACGTCTGCGCGGTGCGCGACGTCAAGGGGCTGTACGCCAAGCAGGCCGCGGGCGAGCTGACCGGGCTCACCGGGGTCGACGACCCGTACGAGGTACCGCAGCACCCCGATCTGCGCATCGAGACCCAGGGCAGCAGCGTCGCGCAGTCGGCGGCCGCCGTGTACGCGTACCTCGGGGACAGCGGCCGCATCGCGAGCGAAAGAGGTAGGGCATGACGACGACCGTCGCGCAGAGCGGGGCGACCGCCAGTCCGTACGCGCTCACGCACCTGGACGCGCTGGAGTCGGAGGCGGTGCACATCTTCCGCGAGGTCGCGGGCGAGTTCGAGCGGCCGGTGATCCTCTTCTCCGGCGGCAAGGACTCGATCGTGATGCTGCACCTGGCGCTGAAGGCGTTCGCGCCGGCCGCGGTGCCGTTCTCGCTGCTGCACGTCGACACCGGCCACAACTTCCCCGAGGTGCTGGAGTACCGGGACCGTACGGTCGCCGAGCACACGTTGCGGCTGCACGTCGCGAAGGTGCAGGACTACATCGACGACGGGCGGCTGCGCGAGCGCCCGGACGGCACCCGCAACCCGCTGCAGACCGTGCCGCTCACCGAGGCGATCCAGCAGCACCGCTTCGACGCGGTGTTCGGCGGCGGCCGGCGCGACGAGGAGAAGGCGCGCGCCAAGGAGCGGGTCTTCTCGCTGCGCGACGAGTTCTCCCAGTGGGACCCGCGCCGCCAGCGCCCCGAGCTGTGGTCGCTCTACAACGGCCGGCACGCCCCCGGCGAGCACGTGCGGGTCTTCCCGCTCTCCAACTGGACCGAGCTGGACGTGTGGCAGTACATCGCCCGGGAGCACATCGCGCTGCCGCAGATCTACTTCGCGCACCGGCGGGAGGTCTTCAACCGGGCCGGCATGTGGCTGACCGCGGGCGACTGGGGCGGCCCGAAGGCCGACGAGCCGGTGCAGACCCGGCTGGTGCGCTACCGCACCGTCGGCGACATGTCCTGCACCGGCGCGGTCGACTCCGACGCCACCACACTCGAAGCGGTGATCACCGAGATCGCCGCCTCCCGGCTCACCGAGCGGGGCGCCACCCGCGCCGACGACAAGATGTCCGAGGCCGCGATGGAAGACCGCAAGCGCGAGGGGTACTTCTAGCCATGACCGGCACCACGAGCCCGATCACCGCCGAGCAGCTGTCGGCCACCACCCTGCTGCGCTTCGCCACCGCCGGCTCCGTCGACGACGGCAAGTCCACCCTGGTCGGGCGGCTGCTGCACGACTCCAAGTCGGTGCTCACCGACCAGTTGGAGGCAGTGCAGCGGGCGTCCCTGGTGCGCGGCCAGCAGGCCCCCGACCTGGCGCTGCTCACCGACGGACTGCGCGCCGAGCGCGAGCAGGGCATCACCATCGACGTCGCCTACCGCTACTTCGCCACCGCCCGGCGGCGGTTCATCCTCGCCGACACCCCCGGGCACGTGCAGTACACCCGCAACATGGTCACCGGCGCGTCCACCGCCGAACTGGCCGTGGTGCTGGTGGACGCCCGCAACGGCGTGGTCGAGCAGACCCGCCGGCACGCCGCGGTCGCCGCGCTGCTGCGGGTGCCGCACGTGGTGCTGGCGGTCAACAAGATGGACCTGGTCGACTACGCCGAGCCGGTGTTCGCCGCGATCGCCGAGGAGTTCACCGCGTACGCGGCCTCGCTCGGCGTGCCGGACGTCGCCGCCATCCCGATCTCCGCGCTCACCGGGGACAACGTGGTGGAGCCGTCGGCGAACATGGACTGGTACGGCGGCCCGACGGTGCTGGAGCACCTGGAGACCGTCCGGGTCGGCCACGACCTGACCGGCTGCCCGCCGCGCTTCCCGGTGCAGTACGTGATCCGGCCGCAGACCGCCGAGCACCCCGACTACCGCGGCTACGCCGGGCAGATCGCCTCCGGGCTGCTGCGGGTCGGCGACCCGGTGACGGTGCTGCCCTCGGGCCGTACCACCACGATCGCCGGGATCGACGCGCTCGGCACCGCGGTGGACACCGCGTGGGCCCCGCAGTCGGTGACCGTGCTGCTCACCGACGACGTGGACGTCTCCCGCGGCGATCTGATCGCGCCGACCGCCCACGCGCCGGCCGTCACCCAGGACATCACCGCCACCGCGTGCCACCTGCACGAGCGGCCGCTGCGGGTCGGCGAACGGGTGCTGCTCAAGCACGCCACCCGCACGGTGAAGGCGATCGTGAAGGAACTGCCGTACCGGATCGACCTGTCGCACGGCCTCGCCCACGAGGAGAACCCGGCGGCGCTGGAGGTCAACGACATCGGCGCGGTGGTGCTGCGCACCGCGGAGCCGCTGCCGGTGGACGCCTACGCCGAGTCGCGGCTGACCGGGTCGTTCCTGCTCATCGACCCCGCCGACGGCGCCACGCTGACGGCCGGCATGGCGGGCGAGCCGTTCGCCGCCCGCCCCCAGGCCCCGGCCGCCGACGACGACGGATGGGACTTCTGACGGTGTCTCAACTGGCTCAGGAAGCCTTCTCGGGCTTCGCGAAGGAAGGCGGGCGGGTCGGCAGCGGCCGGCTCGGCGCCGGGACGGGCGGGGTCGCACGATGTGCGGCCTGACCCGCCCGGCCGCGACCCGCACCACCGCCGCGGCCACCGCCGTACGCCGCGCACACCGCGCTCCTGCCGGGTGCGCCGCGTACCCGCTCCGTCCGCCGGACCCGAGACGCACCCGCCGTGCCCGGCACGCCCTGCCGCGGCACCGCTTCCGAGGACCTGACGCCACTCCGGCCGCGCCCTAGCCCCATCGGGCGCGACACGCCGGGCCTTACGAAGGGACACACCCGTGTCTGCCCTGCCCCGCATATCCGCCCCGCGCTCCTCCCGCCGCCGCAGACTCGTCGCCGCGGCCGCCGCACTGCCGATCCTCTTCGGCGCTCTTTCCGCCTGCGGCTACGGCTCCAGCAAGTCGAACGACGACGCCACCACCGCACCGGCCGCCGCCGGCGGCAGCACGAGCGCGAAGAAGCTCTCCACCGACGAGGTGAAGATCGGCTACTTCCCGAACCTCACCCACGCCACCGCCCTGGTCGGCCTGAAAGAGGGCTTCTTCCAGCAGGAGTTGGGCAGCACCAAGATCAAGCAGTCCACCTTCAACGCGGGCCCCGCGGAGATCGAGGCGCTCAACGCCGGCTCGATCGACATCGGCTGGATCGGCCCCTCGCCGTCCATCAACGGCTACACCCAGTCCAAGGGCTCCGACCTGAAGATCATCTCGGGGTCGGCCTCGGGCGGCGTCAAGCTGGTGGTCAACCCGAAGAAGATCAAGACCATCGCGGATCTCAAGGGCAAGAAGATCGCCACCCCGCAGCTGGGCAACACCCAGGACGTGGCGCTGCTGAACTTCATCAGGTCCAAGGGCTGGAAGGTCGACGCGCAGAGCGGCAAGGGCGACGTGTCGGTGGTCCGCACCGACAACTCGCTGGCCCCGCAGGCATACGCGAGCGGCTCCATCGACGGCGCGTGGGTGCCGGAGCCCACCGCGTCGAAGCTGGTGGACGAGGGCGCGAAGGTGCTGCTCGACGAGAGCACGCTGTGGCCGAACAAGCAGTTCGTGATCACCAACGTGATCGTGTCGCAGAAGTTCCTCAAGGCGCACCCCGACGTCGTCGAGGCGGTGCTGCGCGGCTCGGTGAAGACCAACGCGTGGATCAACGCCAACCCCGACAAGGCGAAGGCGGACGCGAACACCCAGATCAAGGCGCTGACCCAGAAGTCGCTGCCGGCCAGCCAGCTCGACCCGGCGTGGAAGTCCATCCAGGTGCTCGACGACCCGCTGGCGGACACCGCCAAGGCCGAGGCGGAGCACGCGGTGTCGGCGGGCCTGCTCAAGGCGCCGAAGCTGGACGGGATCTACGACCTCACGCTGCTCAACAAGGTCCTCAAGGAGCAGGGCAAGCCGACGGTGAGCGCCGCCGGGCTCGGCACGCAGTAGCCCCCTGCTCCGCGCGGCCGGTCCCGACGGCCCGGACAGCCCGGACGGCCCGGCCGCGTCGGCAGGTCAGCACACCTCAGCACCGCGACCTCGCGGCACCACCGCGAAGCCGTACCGCGGCACCGCACCCCGCAGCACCCGACCGACCCCATCCCTTGCGCAACCGAGGACCCCAGGAGGTGACCACCATGGCCGACACCCTCACCGGCCCCGCGGCACCGCCGGCGGGACCCGCCGGGTACGCCGCGCGCATCGACCATGTTTCGAAGGCGTTCGGCAGGCCCGGCGCCCAGCAGCTCGTGCTGGACGACATCACGCTCGACGTGGCGCCGGGCGAGTTCGTCTGCCTCCTGGGTGCCTCGGGGTGCGGCAAGTCCACCCTGCTGAACCTGGTGGCCGGCCTGGACAAGCCCTCGGCCGGCGCGATCGACGCGCCCGGCGGGCGACCCGCGCTGATGTTCCAGGAGCACGCGCTGTTCCCGTGGCTGACCGCGGGCAAGAACATCGAACTGGCGCTGCGGCTGCGCGGGGTGCCGCGCGAGGAGCGCAGGGCGGAGGCCGAACGGCTGCTGTCCCTGGTCCGGCTCGGCGACGCGTACGGCAAGCGGGTGCACGAGCTGTCCGGCGGGATGCGGCAGCGGGTGGCGCTGGCCCGGGCGCTCGCCCAGGACAGCCAACTGCTGCTGATGGACGAGCCGTTCGCGGCGCTCGACGCGATCACCCGGGACGTGCTGCACGACGAGCTGACCCGGATCTGGTCCGAGACCGACCTGTCGGTGCTGTTCGTGACCCACAACGTGCGCGAGGCGGTCCGGCTCGCCCAGCGGGTCGTGCTGCTGTCCTCCCGGCCCGGCCGGATCAACCGGGAGTGGACCATCGACATCCCGCAGCCGCGCCGTATCGAGGACGCGGGCGTGGCCGACCTGTCCATCGAGATCACCGAAGAACTCCGGGGGGAGATCCGCCGCCATGGCCAGCACTGACACCGGAGCGAAGGACACCGCGCCGCTCGACGGGAACGAGCGGGCGGACGACGAGGCGCGCGCCCAGCGGTCGGCGCGGGACCTGTCCGGCCTGGAGGCCGGCCTGGACGCGCTGGAGACCGTCTCCGTCGGCCGCACCCCGGTCGGGCAGGTGCTGCTGAAGAAGGTGCTGCCGCCGCTCAGCGCGGTCGTGCTGGTGCTGGTGGTGTGGCAGCTGTGCGTGTGGGGCAAGGTCGCCGACCCGACGAAGCTGCCCAGCCCGCACGCGGTGTGGCAGGAGCTGGCGGACCGGTGGAACGCCGGCGACCTGTTCTCGATCATCTGGACCAGCGTGGAGCGCGGTCTGCTCGGCTTCCTCGCCGCGCTGGTGATCGGCACCCCGCTGGGCCTGCTGGTCGCCCGGGTGCCCTTCGTCCGGGCCGCCATCGGGCCGATCCTGTCCGGGCTCCAGTCGCTGCCGTCGGTGGCGTGGGTGCCGGCCGCGGTGATCTGGCTGGGCCTGAGCGACTCGGCGATGTACGCGGTGATCCTGCTCGGCGCGGTCCCCTCGATCGCCAACGGCCTGGTGGCCGGCATCGACCAGGTCCCGCCGCTGTACCTGCGGGCGGGCCGCACCATCGGCGCGACCGGGCTGCGCGGCGCCTGGTTCATCCTGCTGCCCGCGTCCCTGCCGGGCTACGTGGCCGGGCTGAAGCAGGGCTGGGCGTTCTCCTGGCGCTCCCTGATGGCCGCCGAGCTGATCGCCTCCTCGCCCGACCTGGGCGTGGGGCTGGGCCGCTACCTGGAGAACATGCGCGAGGCGTCCGACATGGCCGGCGTCTTCCTCGGCATCCTGCTGATCCTCGTGGTGGGCATAGCGATCGACCTGATCGTCTTCAGCCCGCTGGAGCGCTGGGTGCTGCGCAGCCGCGGCCTGACCGCGAGGGCCCAGTAGCCGTGCGCCCGCCCCGTACGGACCCGCCCGCGCTGCTGGTGATCGCGCACGGCTCGCGCGACCCGCGGCACGCCGCGACCGTACGGGCGCTGACCGCGCGGGTGGCGACGGCCCGGCCGGGGCTGCGGGTGGACACCGCGTTCCTCGACTTCGACGCGCCGTCGGTGCCGGACGCCGTACGGCGGCTGGCGGCCGACGGCGTGTCCGACGCGGTGGCGCTGCCGCTGCTGCTGACCCGGGCGTTCCACGCCAAGACCGACATCCCGGCGGTGCTTGCCGGGTCGGCGGCCGAACTGCCGGGTCTGCGGCTGCGCACCGCGGCCGTGCTCGGTCCCTCGCCGCTGCTGACCGCCGCCCTGGAGCGGCGGCTGCGGGCGGCCGGGGTGCGGGCCCGTGACCGGGCCGGGACCGGCGTCGTCCTGGCATCGGCCGGCTCCACCGACCCGGAGGCGAGCGCGGTGATCGCAGCAATCGCGCGGGAGTGGCGGCGTACCGGTTGGTGCGCCGTGCGGCCCGCGTTCGCCTCCGCTTCCCTGCCGCGCACCGAGGACGCGGTGCGCGCGCTGCGCGCGGAAGGGGTGCGCCGGATCGCGGTGGCGCCTTACGTGCTCGCGCCCGGGTTCCTGCCGGACCGGATCGCCCGGGGCGCGCGGGAGGCGGGCGCGGACGTGCTCGCCGACGTGCTCGGCCCGGCACCCGAGGTGGCCGAGCTGCTGCTGCGCCGGTACGACGAGGCCCGCCTCGGGGCCCCTACCGCGCTCCCTCTCGGCCGCCTCGCCCTCGCCTGACCCGCCCGCGCCCCCGCGCCGACCTGCAATCACGCCTTCGCACCGGCCCGCCCCCAGCCATTACGTGTAAGGGGCACCCGCCCAGATGATCAGGGCCGCCGACCTGGGTGTGTCAGGGAGCGGGCTCGCGACACCCTGCGACTCCGCCTCCTGCGTTGTCGTCGGTCGGCGACGCTCCGCGTGGCCTCCCTCCTCCGCCTTGGACGCGAAGCCCCTTGACGCCGCTCCCTGATCCACTCCCTGACACACCCAGGTCGTTACCCCTCCGGTCGAAGGGGGGCTGTCCCCACCCTTGAGAGGGAGAACGCCTCACCTGAAGTCACCAGTTGGCCGGATGGGTCGGCGCCCCCCGAGCTCATAGCGTCATGGGTGGAAAGAGCGGCAGGTCACAGGCCGCCACCCACGACGATCCTTCAAGGGGGACACCGTGAGTCGCGCTCGCGCACACGGCAGCAGAATGGGCATCGCGGCGGCCATGGGCGGCTGGAGCGCCCGGCACCGCTGGGCGGCAGTCGGCGGCTGGCTGCTCTTCGTCATCGCGGTCATGGTGATCGGCCAGTCCGTGGGCCGCTCCGACATCGACGAGAACCGGTCGATGGCCGGCGAGGTCAACCAGGCCGCGACCATCACCGACGACGCCGGGCTGAAGGACAAGGCGTCCGAGATGGTGCTGGTGCAGACCGCGCACGGCAGCGTCACCGACCCGGCGGTCCGCACCGCGGTCGACGACGTGATGAGCGCGGTGCGCTCCACCGGCCTCGCGACGGCGATCACCTCGCCGTACGACACCCAGGCCATCTCCAAGGACCACCACTCCGCCCTGGTCCGCTTCGACATGCGCGGGTCCGCCGACGACGCCCCCGACCATGTGCAGCCGGTACTCGACGCGGTCGCCAAGACCCAGAGCGCCCACAAGGACCTGCGGATAGAGGAGTTCGGCGACGCCAGCGGCGAGCACGCGGTCGACAACGCCTTCGGCAGCGACTTCAAGACCGCGGAGTACTCCGCGGTGCCGGTCGCGCTGGCCATCCTGCTGATCGCGTTCGGCGCGCTGGTCGCCGCGCTGCTGCCGGTCGCGCTGGCGATGACCGCGTTCCTCGGCGCGGGCGGGGTGGTCGCACTGGTCAGCCACGCCATCCCGATGAGCGACACCGCCAACTCGGTGATGCTGCTGGTGGGTCTGGCGGTCGGCGTCGACTACTGCCTGTTCTACCTGCGCCGGGAGCGCGAGGAGCGCGCCGCGGGCCACGACGCCGAGACCGCGCTGCGGATCGCCGCGGCCACCTCCGGCCGGGCCATCCTGATCTCCGGGTTCACCGTGATCGTGGCGATGGCCGGGATGCTCTTCACCGGCATCGGCGACTTCAAGGCGATGGGCATGGCCACGATGATCGTGGTGGCGATCGCGATGTTCGGCTCGGTGACGGTGCTGCCCGCACTGCTGTCACTGCTGGGCCAGCGGGTCGAGAAGGGCCGCATCCCGTTCATCGGCCGCAAGTCCCGTGGCCGCGGCCGCGGCCACGCCCCGGCGGCGAACAACGGCAGCCGCTTCTGGCGGACCGTGCTGCGGCCGGTGCTGCGCAACCCGAAGGCCTCGACCCTGATCGCCGGCGGCGCCCTGGTGGCCCTCGCGATCCCGGCGTTCTCGATGCACACCGCGAACCTGTCCACGTCGCAGGAACTGGGCGACAGCCTGCCGATCATCAAGACCTACGAGCACATCAACACCGCCTTCCCCGGCGGTCCCGACCCGGCGCACGTGGTGGTCAAGGCCGACGCGATCAACTCGCCGCAGGTCAAGAAGGCCATCGCCGACTTCCGCGCCGAGGCGGTCAGTTCGGGCGCCAGCACCGGCCCGGTCACCGTCACCGTGCACGGACCGCAGAACATCGCGCGGATCGACGTGCCGCTGGCCGGCGGCAGCGACCGGTCCAAGGCCGAGGCCGACGTACGGCTGCTGCGCGACCACGTGCGGCCCGACACGCTCGGCAAGCTCGACGGGGTCCAGGCGCCGATCACCGGTGACACCGCCTCGTCGATGGACTTCACCCACAAGATCACCAGCAGCGTGCCGCCGGTGTTCGCGTTCGTGATCGTCTTCGCCTTCCTGCTGATGCTGCTCTCCTTCCGGTCCCTGACCATCGCGCTGACCTCGATCGCGCTGAACCTGCTGTCGGTGGGCGCGGCCTACGGGGTGCTGAGCCTGGTCTTCCAGCACGGCGTCGGCGCCTCGCTGGTCGGCGCGCACAGCAGCGGCGCCGTGGTGGCCTGGCTGCCGCTGTTCCTCTTCGTGATCCTCTTCGGGCTGAGCATGGACTACCACGTGTTCGTGGTCTCCCGAATCCGCGAGGCGCGGATGCGCGGCCTGACCACCAAGGCCGCGATCGAGCACGGCATCACCACCACCGCGGGCGTGGTCACCAGCGCCGCCGTCATCATGGTCGCGGTCTTCGCGATCTTCGGGACGCTGTCGATGCAGAGCATGAAGCAGATGGGTGTCGGCCTGGCCTTCGCGGTGCTGATCGACGCCACCGTGATCCGCGGGGTGCTGCTGCCGGCGGTGATGACGCTGCTCGGCGAGCGGAACTGGTACCTGCCGCGGTGGATGCGGCGGATGCCCGACCTGACCCACGACGAGTCGGTGCTGCCGCTGCCGCCGGTCGCCGAGAGCCGGCCGCCGCTGCCGGTCCCGGACCGCGTCTGACCAGCACCGACAGACCCAAAGTGCCCCCGCGCCGCGTCGGCTCGGGGGCACTGTCGGTGCCCGCGGGTACGGTGGGCCCATGAGCGTACGGCAGAGCGCGAGCAGGGCCGCGGCGGCCGGGTCGACCCGGTCCGGCGGTGGGATCGAGGGGCGCCTGGAGGCGCACCGGGCCGAGTTGACCGGGTACTGCTATCGCATGCTCGGCTCCGCCTTCGAGGCCGAGGACGCGGTGCAGGAGACGATGGTGCGGGCCTGGCGGGGTGCCGACGGCTTCGAGGGCCGCGCGAGCCTGCGCTCGTGGCTGTACCGCATCGCGACGAACGTCTGCCTGGACAGCCTGAAGGCGGGCAAGCGCCGGGCCCGGCCGATGGACCTGTCGCCGGCCTCGCGGGCCGACGCGGCGCTGCCGGACCGCACCCCGGAGGCGGACTGGGTGGAGCCCGTGCCGGACCTGCGGGCGCTGCCGTCGGCGGGCGACCCGGCCGACGTGGTGGTCTCCCGCGAGAGCATCCGGCTGGCCTTCGTGGCCGCCCTCCAGCACCTGCCGCCGCGGCAGCGGGCCGTGCTGATCCTGCGGGAGGTGCTGGCCTGGAAGGCGAGCGAGACCGCCGAACTCCTCGGCACCACCGTCGCGTCGGTCAACAGCGCCCTGCAGCGCGCCCGCGCCACCCTGGCGGACGCCGGGCTCTCCGACACCCGCCCGGCCGCGCCCGAGGGCTCCCAGGGCGCCCCGCACGCCCCGGCGACGGCCGCCATGGACAAGGAGCGGCAGGCCCTGCTGGACCGCTATGTCGACGCCTTCGAGCGGTACGACCTCGACGCCCTCACCAGCCTGCTGCACGAGGACGCCACCATGACCATGCCGCCGTACCCGCTGTGGCTGCGGGGAGCCGGGGAGATACGCGCGTGGCTCGCCGGCACCGGCCGTGAATGCGAGGGCTCCCGGCTGCTGCCGGTCGCGGCGAACGGCGCACCCGGTTTCGGCCAGTACCGCCGCGACCCGTCCGGGCACGGCCACCGCGCGTGGGCGCTCCAGGTGCTCGACATCTCAGACGGGCGCGTCACCGGGCTCAACGCGTTCCTGGACACCGAGCGGCTCTTCCCGCTCTTCGGGCTCCCACTCGAACTGCCCAGCGAGCCCGGCGAGTTCGAGCAGTCCACGTAGCGGGGCCGAGGCGCCGCGCAGCCGCACCCGGTGACCGGCCCGGCGAGCGGCCAGCGCGACATGGGCCAGCGCGGACAGCGTGGCCCGGTCGGCGGCGAGGCCGGCCACGTCCAGGGGCACCACCGCCATCGCCCCTCCTCGGTTTTCGCGTCCCGCATCCCGTTTCCTGTCCCGTTTCGGTCACCCGAACGGGCCTGCACGTGATACGACCAGTGCCGGGGTCGTAACTCATCGGTACTACGGGTACGTATTCGCGACAGGTTTCAGCGGACTTCCCGGAAATCTGCAGCGAATCCACCGAGTGCGGGTGCGAGACTTGCCGTTGCCCCGCCGCATGGCCGATTCCTTCGGCATATGCGAACGGGCGGTGCGGGTGGGCCGCATGGCAGAGAAGCGAGAGGCTGGGCATGGCGGACGCGGTGTTCACGCAGGACCGGGCGCGGGCGGTGCTGGACGCTGCCGGGCACCGGGAGGCCGATCTGCTCTCCTTCGGGGAGAACGCGGTCTTCGCCGCCGGGCGGCTGGTGATCAAGGTGGGGCGCGGCGCCGATCTGCTGGACCGGGCCAAACGCGAGGTGCGCACCGCGGATTGGCTCGCCAAGCACGACGTGCCCGCGGTGCGCTCCGCCGAGTCCGAGGTGCGGCTGGTGGAGGGGCACCCGATCACGTACTGGCAGCGGCTGCCGGAGTCGCTGCGGCCCGCCGCGACCGTCGACGTGGCACCGCTGCTGCGGCTCGTCCACGCCCTGCCGGAACCGGACTTCGGGTTGCCGCCGCGCGATCTGCTGGCCGGGGTGGAGCGGTGGCTGCGGGCGGCCGGCGACGCGGTGGACCCGGCCGACTCGGCGTATCTGCGCCGCCGCAGGGACGCTTTCGCGCAGGCCGCGGCCGACCTCGTGCCGCGCCTGCCGCGCGGCCCGATCCACGGCGACGCGCTCCCCCGCAACGTGCATATCGGGCCGGACGGGCCCGTCCTGGTCGACCTGGAGACCTTCTCCTCCGACCTGCGCGAGCACGACCTGGTGGTCCAGGCGCTCAGCCGCGACCGCTACGGGGTGCCCGCCGCGGACTACGCCGCCTTCACGGCCGCCTACGGCTGGGACGTCACCACCTGGGACGGCTACGAGGCGCTGCGCGGCGCCCGGGAGACCGCGGGGTGCGCCTGGGTCGCCCAGCACGCCCCGGCGAACCCGGCGGCCCGCACGGAGTTCCGCCGGCGCGTGGCCTCGCTCCGCGCGGAGGACCCGTCCGTACGGTGGTATTCGTTCTAGCCGAACCCGTCAACGGGCAGCCCCTTGCGGTCTGACGGTGCGTTGTGGCTGGTCGCGTCCCCCTGCGGGGTGGCTGCCTCGTCCTCGTCTGACGGTGCGTTGTGCCTGGTCGCGTCCCCCTGCGGGGTGGCTGCCTCGTCCTCGTCTGACGGCCCGTGGGTGGCTTGTCGCGCAGTTCCCCGCGCCCCTGATTGTTGCCCTCTTCCGCGCGGCTCAGCCACCCCGTGGCGTGGAACCGTCAGCCGACGACGGCGTGCAACCCCATCAGGGACGCTGGGGGAGGAACCGCGCGACAAGCCACCCACGGGCCGCACGTTCCGGCACTCACGTGGCCGGGCAGCCCGGGGGCGCAGGGGCACCCTGAACCCCGTACACCGAGAACTTCACGCACTCACGGCGGAGCCGTCACCCGTGGACCGGGTGGGCCGGGCGGAGGGGCCAGTGCGGGTCCACCACAGCGGCAGCGTCCTTGCGGCGAAGCCATCCCTGGAAGTCCTCGGCCCACGCGGCGTACCAGAGCCGTTGGCGCTCCTGGAGGTCCCACAGATCGGCCTCGCCCGCCTCGGCGAACCGCAGCGCGACCGCCCGGGCCACCCGGACCGCCGCGAGGGCGTCGGCGCCCGCCTCGTGGGCGCCGTCGAGTACCACGCCGTACACCGCGCACGCGGCCTCCAGCGTGCGCTTGCCGCGCCGGTAGCGGTCGAGCGCGCGGTCGATGACGAGCGGGTCGATCACCGGCCCCGCGGTCCCCTCGCCGGAGGCGAGCCTCGGCAGGGCGTACCGCGCCAACTCCTCGTCCAGAAGGGTGAGGTCGAAGGGCGCGTTGTAGACGACGACGGGCACCCGGGCCGCCCAGTAGCCGCGCAGCGCGTCCGCGACCTCGGCGACGACCTCGGGTGCGGGCCGCCCGTGCGCGGTCGCCCGCTCGGTGCTGACGCCGTGTATGGCGGTGGTCTCCGCGGGGATCGGCACGCCCGGGTCGGCGAGCCAGCTGCGGCGCCGCACCGGCTCCCCCGCCTTGACCTCGGTGACCGCCGCGGTCACGATGCGGGCCTGCCGCGGATCGGTCCCCGTGGTCTCCAGGTCGAAGCCGACCAGCAGATCCTCGTGCCATGCCATGGCGTGTCCTTCCAGCCGTTCTCCCCCGTGTGCCCTGCCATCATCGCCTGACCCACTGACACTCCCGGCAGCCGGGCAGCACCGTTCCGGCGCCCGCGGCGTGGTAGGGCCCGTCCTTCGGCGGCGGGTCAGGACACCGGACGGGAGTCGGTCCAGATGCCCTCGAACTCCTCGCGGTAGACGTCGAACAGGCCGCCCTCAGCCGGCTTGTCGTCGTTGACCACCCGCCGGGTGCCGCCGCGCAGCACCAGCACCGGCACCTCCATGCCGCGGGCCCGCCGCAGGTAGGTCTGCACCACGGCGAGTCCGTCGGTGCTGTCCCCGTCCACGAGGTACGCGGTGAAGCGCGGTGTCTCGTCGAACACCTGGATCTCGAACGCGCCCTGGTCGCGCACCCGGGCGCGGACCCGCCGCATGTGCAGGATGTTCATCTCCACCGACCGGCTCAGCTCGCCGCGCCCGAGGCCGAGTTCGCGCTCGCGGCGGCGTACCGCGCTGCTGGCCGGGTTGAGGAAGAGCAGCCGCACCCGGCAGCCGGACTCCGCGAGCCGGACCAGCCGCCGCCCGGAGTAGTTCTGCACCAGCAGGTTCAGGCCGATGCCGACCGCGTCCAGCCGTCTGGCCCCGGCGAAGAGGTCCTCGACCGGCAGTTGGCGCTGGAGCCGTACCCGGTCGGGGTAGACGCCGACCACGTCGGAGTAGCGGTCGGCGACCAGCTCCTCCACCGCGTCCACCGGCAGCCGCTGCTTGGCCGTACGCGAGGGTCCCGAGCCCAGCAGCTCCAGCAGCCGCGCGGAGGAGCGCTCGACCTGGTCCAGCACGGTGCGCGACAGCGCCCGGTTGCGGGAGACCACGTGCCGGGCCACTTCCAGCTCGTCCAGGGCGAGTTCGAGCTCGCGCCGGTCGTCGAAGTACGGCTCGAAGCACGGCCAGTGCTGCACCACCAGCTCGCGGAGCTGGGGCAGCGTCAGGAAGCTGAGGACGTTGTCGTCGGCGGGGTCGAGCAGGAAGCCCTTGCGGCGGCTGACCTCGCGGACCGCGACGGCCCGCTGCACCCACTCGTGGCCGGCCGGTCCCGCGGCGGCGACCACCCACTCGTCGCCGTGCACCGGCTCGTAGATCGGCCGCAGCACCGCGTTGACCACGGCCCGCAGCCGCTGCTCGACGAGGTTGAGCCACACATAGGCCCGGCCGGCCCGGCGGGCGCGGGTGCGCACCTCGGCCCACGCGTCGGCGCCCCAGTCCAGTTCCGCGCCGATCTCCAGCGGCGCGGCGACGGAGACCACGCCTGGCAGCGTGGGCACCCCGTCGTCCGGGGCATCCCCCGTGACGTGCCGGTCACCCTGCTCACCGCCACCCGGGAGCATCAGACCTCCGGACGTCACCACCTCACCGCCTCCCACCCCCGTCCACGATCAAGGAAGGGTACTGCGGTGCGGGGGGTGTCGCAGCCGGAACGACCCTACTTGACTACTAGCAGACAACCCCATCAGCCGTTCCGTCGCAGGCCGTTGCCGCAGTGTCACCCTCGGGAGGGAGCGGGATGGGAGGATGCTGTCGCAACGTCACTGCCGGTCGTGCGGCCACCCGCCGCGCGGCCGGTCCCCGGAGCGGAAGAGTCCTCACATGCAAGTCTGGCCGGGTCAGTCGTACCCGCTCGGTGCCACCTTCGACGGCGCGGGCACCAACTTCGCCGTCTTCTCCGAGGTGGCCTCGCGGATCGAGCTGTGTCTCCTGCAGGACGACGGCTCCGAGACGGCGGTGGAACTGCGGGAGGCGGACGCCTTCGTCCGGCACGCCTACCTGCCCGGGGTGATGCCCGGCCAGCGGTACGGCTTCCGGGTGCACGGGCCGTACGACCCGGCCCGCGGGCACCGCTGCAACTCCGCGAAGCTGCTGCTGGACCCGTACGCCAAGGCGGTGAGCGGCGGCATCGACTGGGACGAGGCGGTCTACGGCTACCGGTTCGGGCAGCCCGACTCCCGCAACGACCTGGACTCCGCCCCGCACACGATGTCGTCGGTGGTGGTCAATCCGTACTTCGACTGGGCCGAGGACCGCCCGCCGCGCATCGACTACCACAAGACGGTCATCTACGAGGCGCACGTCAAGGGCCTGACGATGACCCACCCGGGGCTGCCGGAGGAGATCCGCGGCACCTACGCGGCGCTGGCGCACCCGTCGGTGATCAGCCATCTCGTCGAACTCGGCGTCACCACCCTCGAACTGATGCCGGTGCACCAGTTCATCCAGGACCACCGGCTGGCCGACGCCGGGCTGGCCAACTACTGGGGCTACAACACCATCGGCTTCTTCGCCCCGCACAACGGCTACTCCTCGCTGGGCGACCGCGGCCAGCAGGTGCTGGAGTTCAAGACCGCGGTGCGCGCGCTGCACCGGGCGGGCATCGAGGTGATCCTCGACGTGGTCTACAACCACACCGCCGAGGGCAGCCACCTGGGCCCCACGCTGTCGCTGCGCGGCCTGGACAACGCGTCGTACTACCGGCTCGGCGGCGACAAGCGCTATTACACGGACACCACCGGCACCGGCAACAGCCTGCTGATGCGCAGCCCGCACGTGCTCCAGCTGATCATGGACAGCCTGCGCTACTGGGTGACCGAGATGCACGTCGACGGGTTCCGGTTCGACCTGGCGGCCACGCTGGCCCGGCAGTTCCACGAGGTGGACCGGCTGTCGTCCTTCTTCGACCTGGTGCAGCAGGACCCGGTGGTCTCCCAGGTGAAGCTGATCGCCGAGCCGTGGGACGTCGGCGAGGGCGGCTACCAGGTCGGCAACTTCCCGCCGCTGTGGACGGAGTGGAACGGCAAGTTCCGTGACACGGTGCGCGACCTGTGGCGCGGCGAGAGCGCCACGCTGGCGGAGTTCGGCTCGCGGCTGACCGGCTCCTCCGACCTCTACCAGGACGACGGCCGCCGCCCGCTCGCCTCGATCAACTTCGTCACCTGCCACGACGGCTTCACCCTGCGCGACCTGGTGTCGTACAACGACAAGCGCAACGACGCCAACGGCGAGGGCAACCGGGACGGCGAGAGCTTCAACCGGTCGTGGAACTGCGGCACCGAGGGGCCGACCGAGGACCGAGCGGTGCAGGCGCTGCGGCTGCGCCAGATGCGGAACTTCATCGCCACCCTGATGCTCTCGCAGGGCGTGCCGATGCTCAGCCACGGCGACGAGTTCGGCCGCACCCAGCGCGGCAACAACAACGTCTACTGCCAGGACAACGAACTGGCCTGGATCGGCTGGCCCGGCAAGCCCGGCAGCAGCGAGGCCGACGACGAGGCGCTGAAGCTGCACGAGTTCGTCAAGACGATGGTGTGGCTGCGCCGCGACCACGCGGTCTTCCGGCGCCGCCGCTTCTTCCACGGCCGGCCGGTGCAGGGCACCCACGACGAGCTGTCGGACATCGCCTGGTTCACCCCCGACGGGCGGGAGATGACGCAGCGGGACTGGCAGGCCGCGCACGCCAGGTCGCTGGTGGTGTTCCTGAACGGCAACGCGATCTCCGAGCCGGGCCCGCGCGGGGAGCCGGTCACCGACGACTCGTTCCTGCTGCTGTTCAACGCGGCGCCGCGCGCGCTGGAGTTCGTGCTGCCGGTCAACCACGGCAAGGAGTGGCAGCTCGTGATCGACACCGAGCGGCCGGACGGGGTGCCGCCGGGCGGCGGTGAGAAGGTCAGGGGCGGGGACTCCCTGCTGCTGGCCGATCGCAGCATCGTGGTGCTCCAGCGGCCGCCGGACTGACCGGCGCTGACCCGTACGGGTGACATGCGGCGGGCGCCCGGGTGACAGCGGGCGGCCGGGCTCGGGCGGCGCGCACGGGCGGGCGGGCCGTGTCGGGCGGCGCGGGCCGGTTCGGGCCGGCCTGGCGCGCCTGTTCGGCCGATCCGGGGTAGAGAAGACCTCATGACGGCTTTCCCGGCGCCTCCTGTGGTGCCCGCCTCGACCTACCGGATACAGCTGCAGCCCCGGTTCACCTTCGCCGACACGGCCGCCCGGGTCCCGTACCTGGCCGCGCTCGGCGTCACCCATCTGCACCTGTCGCCGGTCCTGGAGTCGGTGCCCGGCTCGACGCACGGGTACGACGTGGTGGACCACACCCGTGTGCGCGCGGAGCTGGGCGGTGAGCAGGGGCTGCGGGAGCTGTCCGCGCGGGCCCGGGCGCACGGCCTGGGCCTGGTGCTGGACGTGGTGCCGAACCACATGGCGGTGCCGGCGCCGGAGCACCTCAACGGTCCGCTGTGGGAGGTGCTGCGGGACGGTCCCTGCTCGCGGTACGCCGACTGGTTCGACATCGACTGGGCGGCGCGCGGCGGGCGGGTGCTGCTGCCGGTGCTGGGCGAGCCTCTGCCGGACGTGCTGGGCGAGCTGGCGGTGGTGGCCGACAAGCGCGCCGAGCGGGCGGAGGAGGGCGCGGGAGCGGCCCCGGCGGGGGCGGGCACGGGAGCGGCGGCGGGGGCGGGCTCCGGGGGCGGCAAGGTGCTGGCGTACTACGAGCACCGCTTCCCGCTGCGGGCCGGCACCGAGGAGCTGCCGCTGCCGGAGCTGGTGGCCGCGCAGCACTACGAACTGGCGTACTGGCGGGCTGCGCGCACCGAGCTGAACTACCGCCGCTTCTTCACCATCTCCGACCTGATCGCGGTCCGCGTGGAGCGGCCGGAGGTGTTCGAGGCGACCCATGCGACGGTGCTGCGGCTGCTGCGGGAGGGCGTCGCCGAGGGGCTGCGGATCGACCATCCGGACGGGCTCGCCGACCCGGCGGGCTATCTGGAGCAGTTGGCGCAGGCGAGCGGGGGCCGCTGGACGGTGGTGGAGAAGATCCTCCAGCGCCGGGAGCAGCTGCCGGCGGACTGGCGGTGCGCGGGCACCACCGGATACGACGCGCTCGACCGGATCGACGGGCTGTTCACCGATCCGCGCGGGGCCGCCCAAGTGGCCGACTTCTACCGCGAGTTCACCGGGGTGTCGGACGACGCGGGCGGGCGCTGGCAGCCGACGGTGCGGCGGGCCGCGTACCGGGTGGTGGGCCGGGAACTGGCCGCGGAGGTCGCGCGGCTGGTGCGCGGCGCGGACCGGGCCCAGCGGGCGCACCAGGTGGCGGGCCCCGTCGCGGAGGTAAGCCCCGCACGCCAGGACGACGCCCCTGACGTCAGGACCGACCACCAGGATGCCGACCCTTACGCGCCGCCCTACGCGCCGGAGGTCCTGGCGGACGCGCTGCGCGAACTGCTGGTGCGCATCCCTGTCTACCGCTCCTACGTACGGCCCGGCGCCGAGCCCGCGGACGCCGACGTCATCATGCTCACCCATGCCGCGAAGCGGGCGATCGGCGACTGCGGATGGCGGCTTGCCCCCGCGCTCGGCATGCTCCGCGACCTCGCGCTCGGCCGGCTCGACGCGGCCGGCTGCGCCCCCGGCCCGGACGCCGACGACTTCGTCGTCCGCTTCCCCCAGGTCGCCTCCGCGCTGCACGCCAAGTCCGTCGAGGACGCCGCGTTCTACCGGTACGGCCCGCTGCTGCCGCTGTGCGAGGTCGGCCGCGATCCCGGGTCGCCGGCCGTCTCCCCCGAGCAGTTCCACGCCTACTGCGAGCAGCGGCGGCGCACCCGGCCCGCCACCGGCACGGTGCTGTCCACCCACGACACCAAGCGCGGCGCCGATCTGCGGCTGCGGCTGGCGGTGCTGTCCGAGTGTCCGGACGCCTGGCGGGAGTGGCTGACCGCCGGATCGAGCCGCGCCGGGCGGAGCGGTGCCGCCGCGCCCGACCGGCACACCGAGTACACCGTCTACCAGACCGCGCTCGGCCTCGGCTCGGGCGACCCCGACCGGCTGGTGCCCGCCGCCCTGAAGTCCGTACGCGAGGCGGGCCTGCGCACCACCTGGACCGAGCAGGACGGGGACTACGAGACGGCGGTCGCCGACTTCACTCGCGAGGGCCCGTGCGGGGCGCGGCTGGACGACGTGGGCACGTTCGCCGCGGGCCTGGAGCCGTACGCCACCGCGAACTCGCTCGGCGCGGCCCTGCTGCACCTGACCATGCCCGGCGTGCCCGACCTCTACCAGGGCACCGAGTTCCCCGTGTACACGCTCGTCGACCCCGACAACCGCGGCCCGCTGGGCGAGGCCGAGCCCGGCACGGTCCGGACCGGCGTCGACCGCATCCTGGAGCGGGTGCTGGACGGCGCCGAGCCGCAGGGCCCCGACGAGGTGAAGCTGCGGCTGACCGCCGTCGCGCTGCGGCTGCGCCGCGACCACCCCGAGTGGTACGGCCCGCAGGCCGGCTACGCCCCGCTGAGCGCCGACGGCCCGGCCGCGGCGCACTGCGTGGCCTTCGTCCGCGGCGGCGCGGCCCTGACCGTGGTGACGCGGCTGTCCCGGCGGCTGGAGGAGTCCGGCGGGTGGCGCGGCAGCGTCCTGCCGCTGCCGCCGGGCCGCTGGCACGACCGGATCGTGGGCACCGTCCACGAGGGAGCGGTCCCGCTCGCCGACCTCCTCGACACCTCCCCGGTGGCGCTGCTCACCCGCGAGTGACGACCTGGTGCACGAGAGGCGGTGGATCGGCGAACGGCGTCATGGGCTTCGGCTGCAAGGCGCCGAAGTGTCCTCAGGGCGGTTTCCTGAGGGCATTTCGGCAGCGCCGCAGACGGAGTCGCAGGGCGTCGCGAGCCCGCCGCCCCTCGTGCACCAGGTCCTTCAAGTACCCCGCGCCGCCCCGCCCGGTTGCTCCGGGTGACCCCGCCTCCGGCGGGTTCTCCCGAGCCCGGCCTAGCCGTCCGACACCGCGTCGATCGCGGCCAGATGACGGGCCACCGGGCCGGCGGTGAACATGCCCGTGCCCGCACCCGCGAGTTCGCCCGCGGCCGGCAGCAGGCGGGCGCGCGCCTGGCGCAGGGCGGGCAGGTCGCCCAACTCCGCGGCGAGGACGGCCTGGAGGCAGCACAGCGCCTCGTACGTGAGGTCGGCGGGCGGCTCGGGGAGCGCGCGCAACGCGTCGCGGGCGTCGTCGCGGCGGCCGGCGCGGAGCAGCAGGAAGGGCTCGGCCCAGGGCCGGTACGGTCCCCAGTCCGCGCCGGGTTCCGCCTGCTCGGCGGCGGCTGCGACGGACCCGGCACCGGCGCCTTCGGCGAGGGGCAGGCAGAGCAGCGCGAGGGGCAGCAGGCCGCGCCGTACCCCTGGCATGCCCGCGCCGTCGAGCCGTGCGTCGGCGGCCCGGTAGGCGGCCTCGGCCGGCCCCGACCGCCCGGCGACGGCGAGCCGCAGCGCGGCGTACCACTCGGTGAAGACCCCGACCAGCGGCAGTTCGTGCCGCTCGGCCAGGCGGTCGGCGGCCGCGGCGTGCGCGTCGGCAGCGGGGAGGTCGGCGAGCGCCGCGCGCGCCTGCATCCGGATCAGGTGCCCGAGCACCTCGAAGGTGGCCAGGCCGTGCCGGGCGGCGAGCGCGACGAGTTCAGCGCCGACCGCGTCGCGGCGCGGCGCGAGGCCGGCGCGGGTGCAGGACTGCATGAACACGCCGTTGAGCGCGTAGGCGAGCAGCGCGGGGTCGTCCAGCCGGCGCGCGGTCTCCTCGGCTTCCCGGGCTGCCTCGGGGCCGCGCGGGGAGCGGGTGCCGCGCATCTCGACCGCGATCGTGGCGAGCAGGCGGCAGCGCGCGACGTCGTACGGTGCCGCCCCGCCACCGGAAGCGCCCGGGAGCGGCGGCCCCGCGGGCAGCGCGGCAAGGGTGCGCTCCGCCGCGGCCACGATCCGCTCGGCCGCCTCGGGGTCGTCGCCGCGGGTCCAGATCGCCGGCACGTCGTAGCCGCCGATCACCCGGGTGGTCAGCTCGGGATCGCCGAGTTCCTCCGCCGCGGTGATCGCGGCGAGCCGGTGCCCCCGGGCCGCTTCGAGGCCGCCGCCCCCGGTGACCGCGAGGTTGCGGATCAGGCCGACGGTCGACTCCAGGCGGGCCCTGGCGCCACCGCCGACCGTACGGTCGTAGGCCGCGGCCGCCTGCCGCCACAGCCGGTCGGCGGCCGTGGCGGGCGGATCGGGGTCCGGGGCGGCGTACGGTTCCGGGCGCGGCTCCTGCGGCAGGTCCAGGTGCGGGTCCTGGGCCAGGATCTCCGCCTCCAGCCGGCGCAGCCGGGGCCCCGGGTCCACGCCCAACTGGCCGACCAGGATGGCCCGCGCCCTGCGCAGCACCGCCAGCGCGTCGCCCTGGCGGCCGGTGCGGTACAGCGCGAGGGCCAGCAGCCGCCACGCGTCCTCACGCCACGGGTGCTCGGCCAGGTGCGCGTCCAGGTCGGGCACCGCTTCCGCGGCCAGGCCCAGCGCGAGCCTGGCCTCGGCCGCGCGTTCCCCGGCCTGGAGCCGGAGTTCGACCAGCCTGGAGCGTTCGGCGCGGGCCCAGCGCGCGTCGGCGAACTCGGCGTAGGCCGGGCCGCGCCACAGGCCCAGCGCTTCACGCAGCCGCTCCAGCGCCTGACCGGGCGGCAGCGTGGCGGCGGCGCTCACCGCCGCCTCGAAGCGCCACGCGTCCACCGCGTCCGGCGCCGCGCGCAGCGCGTACCCGGGGCCCTCCGTCACCAGCAGCGTCGCCGGGGCTCTGGGCGGGCGGTCCGGTTCCAGCGCCTTGCGCAGCGCCGCCACGAACGTCTGCACGGCACCCACCGCCCCCGCGGGCGGCTCCTCCCACAGGTCCTCGACCAGCCGGCCCACCGGCACCACCCGCCGCCGCGCCACCACCAGCCGCCCCACCACGGCCGCGTGCCGCGGTCCCCTCAGCGCGACCCGCTCCCCGCCCCGCTCCGCCACGACGGCCCCGAGCACCCCGAACTCCACCTCCGCCATCCCCCCACGCTAGTGGCCCCCGAGCTCGCCGCACCTCCCCGCCACCACGGTCCCGGCCCTCGCCCACAGCGTGAGCAGCCGGACGTACTCCTCGGTGCGTTCGGCACTGGCGGGGTGGTTCATGAGGGTCCGGATCTGGTCGTTGATCGCGGCCTCCGTCGGGCGCACGGTCTCCGCGGCGAGCAAGGTCGGGGGCACCGTCACAGGCTACGCGTTACCGGATAAACGGCCGATATACGCCCAGCTCAGGAGGTATGGGGACGAGTGGTCGCCGACCGGTGCCCCGCCGTCGGCGCTGATTCGTTGCTGATCGGGGCGGGGCAGGCTCGACATGTCAGAGATATCAGACGTACCCGCGGAACGAGACGAGAGCAGCGCACCATGGCACCGAGCATCCCGAACTTCGAGCAGCAGCGCGTCAAGGTCGCCGACGGCGTCACCCTGAACGTCGCGGTCGGCGGCGCCGGCCGCCCCCTCGTGCTGCTGCACGGCTTCCCGCAGACCCATCTGATGTGGCGGCACGTCGCCGCAGACCTCGCGGCGGACCACACCGTGATCTGCCCGGACCTGCGCGGCTACGGCGCGAGCGACAAACCCGCGGACCCGGACGGCACCGCGTACGGCAAGCGCACGATGGCCGCCGACACGGTGGCGCTGGCCCGGGCGCTCGGGCACGAGCGGTTCGCGCTCGCGGGACACGACCGGGGCGCGCTGGTCGCGTTCCGGGCCGGTCTCGACCACCCGTCCGCGGTCACCCACCTGGCCTGCCTCGACGTGCTGCCGACGCTCGACATGTGGGCGGCGATGCACGGCACCACGGCCGCGGTCGGCTTCCACCTGTACCTGATGGCGCAACCTCCGGGCCTGCCCGAGCAGTTGATCGCGGGTGCGGCGGACGCGTTCTTCGGGCACTTCCTCGACGCCTGGACGGGCGACCCGGCCGCGATCCCCGCCGACGTGCGCGCCGCGTACCTCGACGCCTGCCGCGCCGCGATCCCGTCGATCGTCGCGGACTACCGCGCCTCCGCCGGGATCGACGTCACACACGACCGGGCCGACCGCGACGCGGGGAACCGGCTGCGGATGCCGGTGGCCGTGCTGCAGCAGGACTGGGGTGCCGCGCTCGGCTACGACGCCCGGGCGCTGTGGGCCGCGTGGGCCCCCGACCTGGTGCACACCACGGTCGGCTGGGGCCACTTCATGGCGGAGGAAGCCCCCAAGGAGGTCGCCGCCGCGCTGCGCGAGCTGCTGGCCCGCTGAACCGCGTCGGGGGTCCGTTGAACCGCGTCGGGGGTCCGTCCACCCGTCGACGCGGCCCCGCCGACGCGGCCCCCGCCGGCCGGATCGGGCCGCGTCACCCGCCGGGCGCCCCGCGTCAGATGCGGGGGCGGGAGCGGGCGTCCGGGGAGGGCCGCCCCATGAGGGCGGGCACCGAGCGTCCGGCGCGCTTGTAGGTGCGCATGAGCAGGGCGGTCTCCACCCGGCGCAGCCCCCGCAAGCCGGAGAAGGCCCGCGCGTGGAAGTCGTGCGCGGCGGCCACCGTGGCGTGGCCGCTGTAGCCGAGCACGTTGCTGCGTCCCGTCGTGACCCCCAGGTACCGCACGGAGGGCTCGTGGGCGAGCCGGCGGAGGGTGGCGTCGAGGTGGGTGTGTTCGACCTCGAGCCGGAGGTCCTCGGGTCTCCGCCGGGTACCCGAGGACCTCCGGCTCCGCGAACACTCGTAGCTGGAAGACGTGCGAGGACATCAGCCCGGGCGAGGCGCCGGCGCGTTGTCGACTCGCTCAGGCTCAGCCGGGTCGCCAGGCTGCTGACGGGCATCCGCGCGTCCTCGGCCAGGAGATCCACCAGCTCGCGGTCGATGGCGTCGACGTCGATGGGGGGCGGGGGCTGCCGCCCGTACATCGCCGGCCGGCGCAACCGGGTGTGCTCCGTCTCGTAGGGGGACCAGTCCACCGCCGTCAGCAGGAGCCTCAGCACGAGCGCGGAGTGGATGCCCAGCACCCCCGGCAGCCGGCCCACCGTGCGGTCGATGACCTCGATCAGCTCGGCCTCGTCCTTGACGGCCTGGTCGCCGCGAACTACGACTGCCGGGCGGAGACGGCCGGGGACCTCGCGGAGCTCCAGGCCCGCATCCGTGCCTGCTTCGAGGGCGGCGCGCTCGCCACGGGCGCCGAACTCGCCATGGAGGCGGTGGGCAACGACTACGCCGACCTGCGCCAGGACCTCGACATGTGCGCCGCCTACCGGGACGCGGCGGAGGGCCTCGGGCGGGTGATCACGGACCACCCGACCGGAATGCGCAGCGGTTCCACCGACATGGGCAACGTCTCCCACCTGGTGCCCACGATCCACCCGTCCCTCGGCTACGACTGCGGCGACACCATCATGCACAACCCCGAGTTCACCCGGTACGGCACCAGCGCCGCCGCCGACCGCGCGGTGCTCGACGGCGGGCTCGTGATGGCCTGGACGGTCATCGCGCTGGCCGCGGACACCGGTCAGCGGGCGCGCCTGCTCGACCGGTTGGCGAGCCGCGCCGCCCCGGCCCGCTGACCCTCCCCCGCGCGCACCTCGCCGGCTCGGCGGGCGCACCCTCACACCTGCCGGGTCGGCAGCACGACCACCTGTCGCAGGTTGACCCGGGCCGGGCGGCTGGTGGCATAGCCGATCAGGTCCGCGATGTCCTGCGGCGTCATCGCCTCGACCGCGTCGAACATGCCGTCCAGCGCGGCGCTGAGCCCGGGGTTGTCGATGTGCCCGGCCAGTTCCGTGGCGGTCAGGCCCGGCTCGATGTTGGTCACCCGGACATCTCGGGGGCCGAACTCGGTGCGCAGCGAGGCCGAGAGCCGGCTGAGCGCGGCCTTGGTGGCGCTGTAGACGGCGTACTCGGGGAAGGTCACGTGCGCGCCGATCGAGGAGACGTCGACCAGGTCGGCGACGCCGTTCCCGGCCGCCGCGGCGATCAGGTCGGCGCGGAAGGCGTCGATGACGCGCAGCGCACCGGTCAGGTTGGTGTCGATCATCCGCGTCCACTCGTCCACGCGGCCCGCGTCGACCGGGTTGGGCAGCATCACCCCGGCGGCGTTGACCACCAGGTCCACCCGGCCGAGCACCTCGCGCACCCGCTGGGCGGCGGCCGCCACGGACGCCTCGTCGGTGATGTCCGCGGTGACCGCGAGGGCCTGGCCGCCGTCGGCGGCGATCTTCGCGGCCAGTTCCTCCAGCCGCTCGGTGCGGCGGGCCAGCAGCGCGACCCGCGCCCCGCCCGCCGCCAGCAGCCGCGCGGTGGCCTCGCCCATGCCGCTGGCGGCTCCGGTGACGACGGCGGTGCGGCCCGAAAGGTCGTACGGCGCAGTGCTGTTCATGAGGAGGGTCCCCCTGTGAGTGGGCCAGGTCCCGCTACGGGTCCGGCGCTGTCGGGGCCGCTGCGGTGGTCCGGAGCGGCGTTGCCCTCACTGTGCTGCGCCCCCGGCGGCGTACCCAGGGTGACGCTGCACCTGGGTATGCCAGTACCAGGTTCGGCGCGGGCCGCTCGCCTAGGGTCGTCCCATGGACAACTCGCTCGGCGACTACCTGCGTTCGCGCAGGGCGCGGATACAGCCGCAGGATGTGGGGCTGCCGGAGTACGGCCGGCGGCGCGTGCCGGGGTTGCGGCGCGAGGAGGTCGCGCAGCTCGCCGGGGTGAGCGTCGACTACTACATCCGGCTGGAGCAGGGCCGTGGCAGCAGCCACGTCTCGGACGCGGTGCTCGACGCGGTCGCGCGGGTGCTGGGACTGGACCCGACCGAGCAGGAGCACCTGCGGGACCTGGCCAGGCCGGGCCGGACCGGGCGCGACGCCAAGGGACCCAAGGGACCCAAGGGACCCGGGCGGCCGGCGCAGCGGATACGGTCCGGGGTGCGGCTGCTGCTGGACCGCATGACGGACGTCCCGGTGTTCGTGCTCGGCGACCGGATGGACGTGGTGGCCTGGAACGCGCTCGGCGCGGCCGTCAACGGCTTCGCGCCGAGCGGCACTTCGGGCAGTGCCGCGGCCGGTTCCGGCCCTTCCGGCCCGCCGAACATGGCCAGGAGCACCTTCCTCGACCCGGACGCCCGCACCTTCTACCGTGACTGGCCCGCGGTCGCCGCCGAGACCGTCGCACACCTGCGGCTGTACGCGGGCCGCCGGCCCGACGACGAGCGGCTGGCCGCGCTGGTCGGCGAACTGTCCGTGCGCAGCGAGGACTTCCGGCGGCTGTGGGCGGACCACCAGGTCAAGGAGAAGACGTACGGCGTGAAGCGGCTGCGCCATCCGCTCGTCGGTGACCTGGACTTCGGGTACGAGACGCTGGCGCTGCCGGCCGAGCCGGACCAGTTGCTGGTGGCGTACACCGTGCCGCCGGGCTCACCGACCGCGGAAAGGCTTGCGCTGCTGGCCAGTTGGAGCGCGGACGGGAGCGGCGCGGATTCCGGTGCGGGGGCCGCGGGCGAGGCCGGGCCGCCGGAACAGCCCGAGCAGCCCGAGCAACCCGAGCAACCCGAGCAACCCGACAGGCTCGACCGCCGACCCTGACGGCGGCCCTCTCAGCGCCGGGCCGTGGCCGTATCCCCGTCGGCGGGACCTCCGGCAGGATCTCCGGCGGGACCGTCCGCGGCGTCCCCGGGCGGCTCGTACGGGTGGGCGGCCAGCAGCTCCGCGAAGGCCGCGCCCGCGCCGCCGAGCGGCTCCCGGGCGATCACGAACAGGCCGCGCCGCCAGGGCGGGTCGAGCCGGACCGTCGCGCACTCGGGCGGGGCCGCGTAGGAGGGCACCGCCACGACGCCGACCCCGGCGGCCGCCATCCGCACGGCGGTCGAGGTGTGCTCGGTGCGGACGGCGGTGCGCGGGGTGAAGCCGACCTTCTCGCAGGCGAGGTCGATGAAGGGGCGCCCGTCGACCACCGGCTCCATCGCGCACCGCACCCACGCGCGCTCGGCGAACGCGGCCAGCGGCACGACCCGTTCGGCGGCCAGCGGGTCGCCCGGCGGCAGCACCATCACGATCTCCTCCGCGCCGATCGGGGCGAGCGTCATGCCGCCGCCGGTGCGGGTCGCGGCCGGTCCGGGGTCGTGCCCGACCGCGAGATCGGCCACCCCGCGCTCCATCGCCTCGACCAGGTCCTCGCCCCGGGAGTACTCGCGCAGCACCAGCCCCACCGCGGGCCGCTGCCGCCGCCAGCGGGCGAAGACGGAGGGCAGCAGCCCGGCGGCGATGGAGTGCACCGCGGCGATGTGCAGTTCGCCGCCTTCCGCCCCGGCGGCGGCACGGGCGGCGCGCTCGGCGCGTACGGCGCTGCGCACGGCGAGTTCGGCGTGCGGCAGGAAGGCCCGGCCCATCGGGGTCAACCGCACCCCGCGCGGCAGGCGTTCGACCAGCTCGCCGCCCATCTGCCGTTCCAGCGACTTGAGTTGGTGCGACAGAGCGGGCTGGGTGACGTGCAGCGCCTCGGCGGCGCGGGTGAAGGAGTCCGCGTCGACGACCGCGAGGAAGTACTCCATCTGCCGCAGGCTCATCCCGGCACCTTTCGCTCACCCCCCGGCCGGTACCCGGCACACCGCCGACCGGCCGCTATGCACAACGTGCATCGTATCGACACAATCCTGGACTTGGACTCATGGCACCGGCCGGCCGGAGACTGGCCGCCATGGAACCCCGCACCGCACCGCGCCACCAGGCCCGGGCCCAGGCCCCCGACGACCCCGGCACCGCCGACGTCATCGTGATCGGGGGCGGCACCGGCGGCTACAGCACCGCGCTGCGGGCCGCGGCGCTCGGCCTCGACGTGCTCCTCGCCGAACGCGACCTGCTCGGCGGCACCTGCCTGCACCGCGGCTGCATCCCCAGCAAGGCGATGCTGCACGCCGCCGAACTCGTGGACGGCATCGCCGAGGCCCGTGAGCGGTGGGGGGTGAAGGCGACCCTGGACTCCGTCGACTGGGCGGCGCTGACCGCGACCCGCGACGGCATCGTGGCCCGCAACCACCAGGGCGTCACCGGCCACCTCGCGCACGCGGGCGTACGCGTCGTGCACGCCTCGGCGAGCCTGCGCGGGCCGCGGACGGTCAGCTCCGGCGGGACCGCGTACACCGCGCGGCGCGGGATCGTACTGGCCACCGGGTCGCGGCCGCGGCTGCTGCCGGGCCTGTCCCCCGACGGCCGGCGGGTGGTGACCAGCGACGACGCGCTGTTCGCACCGGGGCTGCCGGAGTCGGTACTGGTGCTGGGCGGCGGCGCGATCGGCGTCGAGTACGCGTCGCTGCACCGCTCGATGGGCGCCCGGGTGGTGCTGGTGGAGGCCGCCGACCGGCTGCTGCCGCTGGAGGACGGGGAAGTGTCGCGGCAACTGGCGCGCGGGCTGAAGAAGCGCGGTATCGAGGTGCTCACCGGCACCCGCCTGGAGGACGCCGCGACCCACGCCACCGGGGTGCGGGCGACGGTGCGCACCGCGCGGGGCCGGGTGGTGGAGCTGGACGTCGAGCGGCTGCTGGTCGCCGTGGGCCGGGAGCCGGTCACCGACGGCCTCGACCTGGCCGCCGCCGGGCTCGGCCGGGACCCGCGCGGCTACATGGCCCCGGCGGACTGGGATCGGCTGGAGACGTCGGTGTCCGGCATCCACGTGGTCGGCGATCTGCTGCCACCGCCGTCGCTCGGCCTGGCGCACGCGTCGTTCGCGGAGGGCCTGGTGGTCGCCGAGACGCTGGCGGGGCTCGGCCCGGCGCCGGTGGACTACGCGGCGGTGCCGCGGGTGACCTACTCCAGCCCGCAGACGGCGTCGGTCGGCCTGACCGAGGAGCAGGCGCGGGCCGAACGGGGCCCGGACCAGGTCGTGATGAACTCGATGCCGCTGACGGCGGTCGCGAAGGGCATGGTGCACGGGCTGGGCGGCAGCGTGAAGGTGGTCGCGGAACGGGGCGGGCCGGTGCTGGGGGTGCACCTGGTCGGGCCGAACGTCTCGGAGATGATCGCCGAGAGCCAGCTGGTGGTGGGCTGGGAGGCGGAGCCGGCGGACGTGGCGCGGCACGTCCACCCGCACCCGACGCTGTCGGAGGCGGTCGGCGAGGTGTTCCTGACGCTGGCCGGGCGGGCGCTGCACCAGGTGGGATGAGCGAAGCCCGGGCGGGGAGGGCGGAACCCCGGCCGGGCGTCGGGCACCCGGCCGGGAGGGCGGCACCCGGGCGGGACGAACCGAGCCGGGGCCCGGAAAAAGCGGTGGCACCCGCCGGGCAGAGCGGGCTAGGGTCGCGGAACACGTCCAGCCAGGACCCGGAAGAGGAGGCGAGAGCGATGTCGACATCCACTGTGCCGCGCTCCCGCCCGTCCGCTGGACGTTCGTGACCCGACCGGGAGCGCACCGCTGACTCCCGAAGGACTCACATGTCTGATCTGGTACTTCGCTCGCTCACCGCGGGCGAGTCCGCCCTGTTCGCCTCCCTCCCCGTCGCGGAGAAGCTCGGCCGCGCCCTGCTCGGCCAGGAGTTCGCGCTGCTCGACGCCGGCGGGGAGTACCGCCCCGAGTGGTCGTGGGTCGCGCTGCGCGACGGCGTCGTGGTGGCCCGCGCCGCGTGGTGGGCCAAGCCCGGCGACACCGAGCCGGTCGCCCTCGACTGGTTCGACTTCGCCGACGGCGAGCGGTCCGCGGCCGTCGAACTGCTGCGCGCCGCACCGCTGTCCGCCGAGTACGCGCTGATCCTGCCGCCCGGCTGGCGGGAGAGGCCCGGCGTGCGCGCCGCGTACGAGGCGCGCGCCGCGGCCGTCGAGGCGGCCGGGATGCGCAAGCTCGTGGAGCGCTACCGCTACACCTGGACCGCGGGCGAGGACCCGCTGCCCGCCCGCACCGGCCGGCTGGTCTACCGGCCGGAGCCCGACGACGCCGCCTTCCGCGCGGTGATGGCCCGGATCATGACCGGCACGCTCGACGCCCACGACCGGTTGATGCTCGACGAACACGGCCTGGACGCCGCGTTGGACGAGACCCTCGGCGTCCTCGACTGGATGCCCTCCCCCAACGACTGGCGGCGGGTCGCCTACACCCCGGACGGCGAGGTGGTCGGCGTGCACATCCCGGCGGAGAACCCGTCCATGCCGTGCATCGGCTTCATCGCGGTCGTCCCCGAGCAGCGCGGCCACGGCTACTCCTACGACCTGCTGGTGGAGTGCAGCCACGACCTGGTGGACCGCGGCGCCACCCGGATCGCCGCGGCCACCGACCAGCCGAACTTCCCGATGGCCCGCAACTTCGCCCGGGCCGGCTATCCGATCACCCAGGAACGGGTGGACTTCGTCTAGACGAGGCGGTCCCCGGGCATGCATGTGCCCGGGGACCGGGTTCGGTGACCGGGCGCCTCACCGCAGGGACGAGACCGCAGGGACGAGAGACCGTAGGACCAAGGCCGTAAGGACGAGCGGGACCGGATAGGACCACGAAGCAGGGCCGGGACGACCGGGCCGGACGGGAGCCGTTGCGTGCTGTTCGAGGTGTGGGCGCCGAACGCCCGCCAGGTGGAGGCGCTGATCGACGGGCAGGCGTACGCCATGGGGCCCGACCCCGCGCGCACCGGCTGGTGGCGGGCCGAGCTCGCGGCGGGGCACGGCACCCGGTACGCGTACCGGGTCGACGGCGGGCAGCCGCTGCCGGACCCGCGCTCGCGGCGGCAGCCGGACGGCCCGGACGGACCGAGCGCGGTGGTCGACCAGGACGCCTACGGGTGGAGATCGCCGTGGCCGGGCCGCGGGCTGCCGGGCGCGGTGCTCTACGAGCTGCACGTCGGCACCTTCACCAGCGAGGGCACCTTCGACGCGGCGGTGGAGCGGCTGTCCCACCTGGCCAGGCTCGGCATCACCCATGTGGAGCTGATGCCGGTCTGCCCCTTCCCCGGCACCAACGGATGGGGGTACGAAGGCGTGTCGCTGTGGGCGGTGCACGAGCCCTACGGCGGCCCCGATGCGATGAAGCGCTTTGTCGACGCGGCACACGCGCACGGCCTGGGCGTCGTGCTGGACGTGGTGCACAACCACCTCGGCCCCTCGGGCAACCACCTGCCGCCGTTCGGCCCGTACTTCACCGACCGGCACCACACCCCCTGGGGCGACGCGGTCAACCTCGACGCGCCCGGCTCCGACGAGGTGCGGGACTTCCTGATCGGCAGCGCGCTGGCCTGGCTGCGCGACTACCGCCTCGACGGCCTGCGGCTGGACGCGGTGCACGCGCTGGTCGACACCCGCGCGCTGCACTTCCTGGAGGAGCTGTCCACCGCCGTGGACGGGCTGTCGGCCGCGCTCGGCCGCCCGCTGTTCCTGATCGCCGAGTCCGACCTGAACGACCCGCACACCACCGCGCCGCGCGAGGCCGGCGGCCTGGGCCTGCACGCGCAGTGGAACGACGACTTCCACCACGCGGTGCACACCGCGGTCACCGGCGAGGCGCAGGGCTACTACGCCGACTTCGCCGCGGCCGGCCCCGCCGCCCTCGCGAAGGTGCTCACCCACGGCTTCTTCCACGACGGCACCTGGTCGTCCTTCCGCGGCCGCCACCACGGGCGCCCGCTGGACGTGCCGACGGTGCCCGCGCACCGCCTGCTGGGCTACGCCCAGACCCACGACCAGGTCGGCAACCGCGCGACCGGCGACCGGCTGACCGCGCGGCAGCTCGGCACCGCCGCCGCGCTGGTGCTGACCTCGCCGTTCACCCCGATGCTGTTCATGGGCGAGGAGTGGGGGGCGACCACGCCCTGGCAGTTCTTCACCGACCACGACGACCCGGAGCTGGCCGCGGCCATCACCCGGGGGCGGCGGCGGGAGTTCGCCGAGCACGGCTGGGCCGAGGAGGACGTGCCCGACCCGCAGGACCCGGCCACCCGGAACCGCTCCTGCCTGGACTGGGCGGAGGCCGAGAAGCCCGCGCACCGCGAACTGCTGGAGTGGTACCGGGCCCTGATCGCCCTGCGCCGGGCCGAACCCGCGCTGACCTCGCCCCAGTTGGACACGGTCACCGCCACCGCCGGCGGCCGGACGCTGCGGATCGCCCGCGGGCCCTTCCGCGTGCTGGTGAACTTCTCCGACGCCCCCGCGCGCATCCCGCTCAACACGCCCTGCGACATCCTGCTGGCGCGCCCGGCCTGCCGCACCCTGCCCGGCCCGGCCGTCCAGCTCCCCGCGCGCGGTGCGGCGGTGCTGCGCGCCCGCGACACGGCCCCCGGGCGGACTACCGTGGAGGGATGAGCGACACGCACCCGGACCAGCGGCCCGCACCCGACGACCCCGCGGACGACCCGACGGAGCCCCGCGCCGACTGCGTGCTGTGCGGTGAACCCACCGAGTACCCCAACAGAACCAAGGGCGCGACGCTCTGCCCGGTCTGCGCGTGGCAGGAGGCCCAGCGCACCGCCTGCTCGGGCTGGGCCGCGGGCGGGGTCAGGTGGCGAGCAGTAGCTTGCGGTACTTGTCCACGTCCAGATCCGGTTGCGGGTACGCCGGGTCGATCCGCTCCAGGTGCTCCAGCAGCAGCCGGCTGATCGCCCAGTTCCGGTACCACTTGCGGTCGGCCGGCACGACGTACCAGGGCGCGGCCTCGGTCGAGCACCGCTCCAGCGCCACCTGGTACGCCTCCTGGTAGTCCGGCCACCGCTCGCGTTCCTCGACGTCGGTCGGGCTGAACTTCCAGTGCTTGTCCGGCCGGTCCAGCCGGGCCAGCAGCCGGGCCCGCTGCTCCTGGGGGCTGATGTGCAGGAAGACCTTCAGCACGGTCACCCCGCCGTCGGTGAGCGACTGCTCGAACCGGTTGATCGCGGCGTAGCGACGGCTCCAGACCGACCGGGGCACCATGTCGTGCACCCTGACGATCAGCACGTCCTCGTAGTGCGAGCGGTCGAAGACGCCGATCTCGCCGGGGTGCGGGAGCGCTCTGCGGATGCGCCACAGGAAGTTGTGGCGGCGCTCCTCCGCGGTGGGCGCCTTGAACGCGCGCACCCGCAGGCCGGCCGGGTTCAGCCCCGACACCACGTGCTTGACGGTGCCGCCCTTGCCGGAGGTGTCCATGCCCTGCAGCACCAGCAGCACGCGGCGCTGGTCGCCGCCCACGGCGCTCTGCGCGAACAGCCGCTCCTGCAGTTCGGCGAGGTGCGGGCGCATCCGCTCGATCTCGGCGAGGCCGTGCTTCTTGTTCTTCGGGCCGCCCGGGGTCCCCCGCGGGTCGTACGCCGACAGGTCCACGGGGCCGCTGCCCGGCTCCACGCGCAGCAGCGTACGCAGTTTCTTCGCCATGACCCGATCCTCCGTCCATTCCGCCCGGGCCGCCCGTTCATCTCGCGGAAGGAGCCGCACATACTCAGGGGCGCTGGGGGTACCTCCCGGCGAAGCCAGGGGGAGAACGGCGCGACAAGCCCCCACCGGCAGGTGGTCCCTCAACCGACAGCACCACCCACCCCGGGGGGTCAGGCCAACCGAGAAGCTTCGCGAGCCAGCGAGGTAAGGCGTGAGACGGCCCGGAAGTACTTCTTCCGGTACCCCCCGCGGAGCATCTCCGCGGAGAAGAGCTGGTCGAAGGGCACCCCGGAGGCCATCACGGGCACCTCACGGTCGTAGAGCCGGTCGGCGAGCACCACCAGACGCAACGCGGCGGCCTGGTCCGTCACCTGCCGCACCCCCCGCAGGAAAACCGCGTCGATCCCGTCGACGAGGGCCCCGTACCTGCTGGGATGCACCTTCGCGAGGTGCTCCGCGAGCGGCCCGAAGTTGTCGAGCGCCGCACCGGGCGTACGGGCGGCGGCCGCGGTGACCTGCTCGTCGGTGTACGGGTCGGGCGCCTGCGGCAGCCCCCGGTGCCGGTAGTCGTCCCCGTCGATCCGCAGCGAGGTGAACCTCTCGGACAGCCCCTGGATCTCCCGCATGAAGTCGGCGGCGGCGAACCGGCCCTCGCCGAGCTTGCCGGGCAGCGTGTTGGAGGTCGCGGCGAGCCGTACCCCGGCCGCGGCGAGCCGGGCCAGCAGCGTGGAGACCAGGACGGTGTCGCCCGGGTCGTCCAGCTCGAACTCGTCGATGCAGACCAGGCGGTGGGAGCTGAGCGCGTCGACGGCCGGGCGGAACCCGAGCGCGCCCACCAGGTTGGTCAGCTCCACGAACGTGCCGAACGCCTTCTGCGCGGGCGGCGCGTCGGTGGCGTGCCACAGCGACGCGAGCAGGTGCGTCTTGCCGACGCCGTAGCCGCCGTCCAGGTAGATCCCGCCGGGGGTCGCGGGCCGCTCGGGCGCCTTGCCGCGGAACCACCTGCGCCGGGCGGTTCCCTGCGCGGGTCCGCCGAGCCCGGCCGCGAACTCCTCCAGCGCGCGCACCGCACGGGACTGGCTGGGCTGCGCCGGGTCCGGGACGTAGGTCGAGAAGCGCACGGAGTCGAACCGCGGCGGGGGCACCAGCTCGGCGAGCAGCCGCCCGGCATCCAGGTGCGGGTCACGCTCCGTGAGCGCGACCGGTGCGGCTATTCCTGCGGCGACATCCCCTGGCACGACATCCCACCCTACCGGTAGGGGCCCGGCGTCCCGCGCACGGGTGGCGGGCGGGCGAAGGAGGGCACTCGGCCGCCGGACGTGACCAGGTGGGCGATTCCGGCACGGCGCGGCGCGAGGTGACGGGCCGGCGGGTGGGAGACTGCAAAAATGCAGCAACTGTTCCCCCCGCCAGGACCGGACACGGCGAACCCGGTGGACCTGGTGCACACCTACGCGTACCCCCCGCGGGAGGCGGGCCCGTATCTGCGGGCGAACATGGTCTCCTCGCTCGACGGCGCGGCGACCCACGACGGCACGTCGACCGCGCTCTCCTCGGCCGCCGACATGCGGATCTTCGGCACCCTGCGCGCCCTGGCCGACGCGGTCGTGGTCGGCGCGGAGACGGTCAGGAACGAGGGGTACCGGCCCGGAAAGGCCCGGCCGTCGTTCGCCGAACGGCGCGCGGCGGACGGCCAGACCCCGGCTCCGGCCATCGCCGTGATCAGCCGGCGGCTCGACCTGGACTTCGCGGCACCGCTGTTCACGGCCGCGACCACGCCGACGCTGGTGCTGACCGGCGCGGGCGCGGACCGCAAGGAGCTGGCCGCGGCCGAAGCCGCGGGAGCGCGGGTGGTGGTCGCCGGGGACGGCGACGGCGTGGACCCGGCCCGCGCGGTGCGCGAACTGGCCGCGTTGGGCCTGTCCCGGCTGCTGCACGAGGGCGGCCCGCGGGTGCTCGCACAGTTCGCGGCGGCCGGGGTGGTGGACGAGCTGTGCCTGACGGTGGCACCGTTCGCCGTCGGCGGTGACGCGCCGCGGATCATGAACGGGCCAGGTGTCGCCGGTCCGGCCCGGTTCGTACCGGTGTCGGTTCTGGAGGAGGACGGCTTCCTGTTCACCCGCTACGTCAAGCAGACGGAGGCGCAGGTCACGGCATAAGGCACTCTCCCGGGGGACGCGCGGCGGAAAAAAGCGGATTCGTTCGTTCCGCTTCGCGAACCGCGGGAAGAATGGAATCGGCGCCCGGTGAAGATCGGGGCCTCGTTCGCGAGAGAGAAGGACGCGTCCGTGTTCACGACCGTACTCATGATCGAGAAGCCGCTCGCCGCGGCCGATGTGGAGCTGGTCACCACGCTCCACGGCGACGAGCAGGTCTCCTTCGTCGTGCTCATGCAGCCCCGCGGCGACCAGGACCGCCTGCTGCGCGCCGTGGACGACGTGGCGCTCGGCTACCTCGACGACGCCGCCCGGGAGAACGAGGTGCCGGAGGGCCAGGACGCCTTTCCGCCCGCCGAGCGCTCCCTCGCGCACTCCGTGGAGGCGCTGCGGGCCGCCGGGGTGCCGGCCGAGGGCGAGGTGGTGGAGAGCCACCCGCTGGACAAGCTGAAGGCGGTGGTGGAGGAGCACCAGGCCGACGAGGTGGTGGTGCTGACCGCGCCGCACTTCGTGGAGGAGTTCTTCCACCGCGACTGGACCTCACGGGCCCGGCACAAGGTGGGCGTGCCCGTGCTGAAGCTGTTCGCGCAGCACGACTGAGCCGGCGGCACTCCCGTCAAGAAAACTACACAGCACTAGTGTCACAATCGGGGCTTCGGAACATGGACGTACCACCCTCTGGAGACCCGCGCATGAGCCCGTCCGGCCCGCCCGTACCCCCCGACCTGGACCGACCGCACTTCATCGGCATCGGCGGCGCCGGGATGTCGGGGATCGCGAAGATCCTCGCCCAGCGGGGGGCGCGGGTGGCCGGCAGCGACTCGAAGGACTCCGAGACCGCGCAGGCGCTGCGGGCGCTGGGTGCCACCGTGCACATCGGCCACGACGCGGCACACCTCGCGCCCGACGCGTCGGCCGTGGTCGTGTCCAGCGCGATCCGCGCGGAGAACCCGGAGCTGGTCGCGGCCCGCGAGCGCGGGCTGCCCGTGGTGCACCGCAGCGACGCGCTGGCCGCGCTGATGGCGGGCACCGTCCCGATCGCGGTGGCGGGCACCCACGGCAAGACCACCACCACCTCGATGCTCGCGGTCGCGCTGACCTCGCTGGGTCTGGAGCCGTCGTACGCGATCGGCGGCGACCTGGACGCGCCGGGGTCCAACGCGCACCACGGCGGCGGCGGGATCTTCGTCGCCGAGGCCGACGAGTCCGACCGCAGCTTCCACCGGTACGCCCCGCAGGTCGCGGTGGTGCTCAACGTCGAGCTGGACCACCACGCCAACTACGCCTCCCTGGAGGAGGTGTACGAGTCCTTCGAGGAGTTCGTCGGCAAGGTGCGGCCCGGCGGCACCCTGGTGGTCTCGGCCGACCAGCCCGGCGCGGTCGAGCTGACCGCCCGGGTCCGGGACGTCGGCGGTCTGAACGTGGTGACCGTCGGCGAGGCCGAGGGCGCCGACGTCCGTATCACCCGGATCAACCCGCGCGGCCTGACCAGCGAGGTCAGCGTGCTGCTCGACGGCCGGATGCTCACCTTCACGGTGTCCGTGCCCGGCAGCCACTACGCGCACAACGCGGTCGCGGCGCTCGCCGCGGGCATCGCGGCCGGCGCCCCGGCCCGCAACCTGGCGTCCGCGCTGGCGAAGTACACCGGCGTCAAGCGCCGCCTCCAGCTCAAGGGCGAGGCCGCGGGCGTACAGGTGATCGACTCCTACGCGCACCACCCGACGGAGATGGCCGCCGACCTGGCCGCGATCCGCCAGGCCACGACCACCGCCTCCGGGCCGGACGGCGCCGCGGCGGGCGGCGGCGGCCGGGTGCTGGTGGTCTTCCAGCCGCACCTGTTCAGCCGTACGAAGGAGCTGGGCACCGAGATGGGCGGCGCGCTGGCCCTGGCGGACGCCTCGCTGGTGCTGGACATCTACCCGGCCCGTGAGGACCCGATCCCCGGCGTCACCAGCGAGCTGATCGTGGCCGCGGCCCGGACCGCGGGCGCCGACGTGACCGCCGTGCACGACCGGGACGCGGCCGTGGAGCAGGTGGCGGGAATGGCGAAGCCCGGTGATCTCGTTCTCACCATGGGGGCGGGTGACGTGACGGACCTCGGTCCCCTGATTCTCGCCCGGCTCGCCGACTGAGGCCGTCCGAGGCCGACTGAGGAGGTTCACATGTCGCAGGATGCGCGCAAGTACCAGGTCGACAAGACCGACGAGCAGTGGCGCTCCGAGCTGTCGCCGCAGGAGTACGCGGTGCTGCGCCAGGCCGGCACCGAGCGCCCGTTCACCGGTGAGTACACCGACACCAAGACCGAGGGCGTCTACTCCTGCCGGGCCTGCGGCGCGGAGCTGTTCCGGTCGGACACGAAGTTCGAGTCGCACTGCGGCTGGCCGTCCTTCTACGACCCGGCCGACTCCGACGCGGTGGAGCTGATCGAGGACCGCTCGATGGGCATGGTGCGGGTGGAGGTGCGCTGCGCGAACTGCGGCTCGCACCTGGGCCACGTCTTCGAGGGCGAGGGGTATCCGACCCCCACCGACCAGCGCTACTGCATCAACTCGATCTCGCTGCGGATGGCCCCCGCCGAGAGCTGACCGCGCCCCCGCCGGCAGGCCCCCGGTGACGGCCTGATCCGCTCCCTCCCGCACCCCCGGGTCGTAAGGTGATCGGCACACACCGAACCGGGGGGATGGGCCGTGGACGACAGCACCGAGGGCACCGGAGCCGACCGCGGAACCGGAACCGGGGCCGGGATCGAGGCCGGCGGAGCGGCCGATCGTTATGACGTCCTGGTCGTCGGCGGTAGCGGCATCGACACCATCGTCCGGGTCGACGAGCTGAAGATCCCCGGCAGCGACTCGGTGTCGGTGCCGCCGGTCCGTGACTACGTCGCGCACACCGGCAACGGCGTGGCGCTGGGCTTCCACGCGCTCGGCCGCCGCACCAAGTTCGTGGACTTCCTCGGCGACGACGCGCCCGGCCGGATGATCCTCGCCAAGTACGCGGCGGTCGGCCTGGACTTCGACCACCTGGTGGCCCCCGCCGGCACCCCGCGCAGCGTCAACCTGGTCGACGCCGAAGGCCGCAGGTTCTCCTTCTTCGACGGCCGGCACCCCGCCGACCTGCTGATGCCGCTCTCCTTCTGCGGCCCGTACCTGGACCGGGCCCGGCATGTGTACCTGGCCCGCTCGCACGTCAACCGCGAGCTGTTCGACGCGGCCCGCCGGCGCGGTGTGCCCGTGTCGACCGACCTGCACACCTGGGACGGCGCGGACCCGTCGGCCCACCCGTGGGCGTACGGCGCCGACTACGTGTTCATGAGCGCCGCCACCGTCAAGGAGGGGGTGGCCGACGTGCTGCGCGACATCGTCGCCCGCGGCCGGGCCCGGCTGGCGGTGGCCACCGACGGCGCCGACGGTTCGTACGTCCTGGACCGCGCCCGGCCCGACCTGGTCCGGCACGTTCCCGCGGTCCGCCCCGAACGGCCGGTGGTGGACAGCAACGGCGCGGGCGACGCGTATGTCACCGCCTTCCTGCACACCCTCTTCGACGGCGGCGACCTCGACCAGTGCGCGCTGGCCGGTTCGGTCTCGGGGGCGTTCGCCTGCGGGCACCACGGCACCCACGAGGCGCAGATCGGGGCCGACGAACTGGCCGCGAGCTGCCTGCGCGCACGCGCGTCCGGGGCAGCGGACGGGACGGCTGCGGCGGGCGGCGCCGTGGCGGACGGCGCCGCTGTCAGCGGGTGAGCCTGGCGGCCGGCCGGCGCGGCGCGAACTTCGACACAACCGCCTTCGCCGGACGGCGACTTCAGGCCCGCGCGTTCCCCAGCCGGGCCACCGTCCGCACCGACCCGCCCAGCGCGAGGGCCGCCACGCAGACCGCCACCGCGAGTGCGGCCACCGGGTAGTGCACCGCGCCCGACTGCGACCCGTGCACCAGCGACGTCACCGCGGCCTGCGCGGGCGAACCGCTGGTCAGCAGCACCGCGCCCGCGCCGAACGCCGTGACCAGCACCGACCAGCCCGCCCCCGGCAGCAGCGGCGAGTTGGTCAGCGCGCCGACCGCCGTACCGAGCAGCACGGAGACCGCCGCGGCCATCAGCCCGGCCAGCAGCGCCGGCCCGATCGGGATGTCCGCCCGCATGTCGTCGGTGTGCGCGCCGCTGATCGCGGTGACCACCAGCGTGCCGACCAGCCCGAGCAGCCCGGACCCGCCCAACGCGGCCAGCAGCGCGCCGAGATGGGCCCGGCCCGGCCCCACCGCCGAAGCCGTGCAGGCCCGCGCGGCCGGCGGCTCGCCCGTCGCGCACACCCGCACCAGCCACGCGGCCACCGGCAGCAGCAGCGCGGCCGCGTACCCCAGCGAGCCGAGCAGCGCCTCTCCACCCGCGACGCCGATGGCCAGCACGGCGCCGTAGAAGATCAGCGGCGGCAGGAAGCGGTGCGAGCGCAGCAGCAGGTCGGCCTGGTACCGCACGAGCGCGCCGAGCCTGCGGTACGGTCCGCCCGTCCCCCACGCTCCGTCCACGGCCGGTACGGACACGGGGGGTGCCTTCGCGGCGGGTACGGACACGGCCGGTACGGTCGCCGCGCCGATACGGGGCCGCGGCACGCCCCCGCCGCGTACGGCCTCGATGTGCCAGGGCGGCTCCGCGCCGAGCAGGGCCCGCAGCACACCGTCCGACGCCTCCGCCGGCACCTCCACCCCGATCCGACCGCCGCCCTCCCGCCACGGCCCGAACGGCTCGACCGCGGGCGGCACTTCACCGCTCCCGGCGGCCTCGACGACGACGCGGCCCCCGGTGCGGTGCCCAGCCCCCGGCCGCTCCCGGCCCGGCACGTCGGCCGCCCGGACCGCACCGCCCGGCGTCACCGCGTACACCGCGGTCGCCTCTCCCGCCAGGCGGCGCGGGTCGTGGTCGACGTAGAAGACGGTCGCGCCCGCGCCGACCCGTTCGCGCACCACGTCGTCGAGGACATCGCGGGCGGACGTGTCCAGGCCGGTCCACGCCTCGTCGAGGACGAGCAGCTCCGGGTCGGCGAGCAGCGCCTGCGCGACGGCGACCTTCTGGCTGGTGCCCTTGGACAGCTCGTCGAGCGGGGTCCCGGCGTACCCGGTGATGCCGAAGCGCTCCAGCCAGTGCAGGGCACGGGCACGGGCGGCAGCGGAAGGCAGGCCGCGGATCGCGCCGAGGTGGGTGAGGTAGCGCAGCACCGGAAACGGCAGCGCCGCGGGGAAGCGCTCGGGCACGTACGCGGTACCGGCTTCCGGCCGCCCGGTCAGGCGCCCGGCGGTCGGCAGGTCCACACCCGCGACGATCCTCAGCAGCGTGGACTTCCCGCTGCCGTTGGCGCCCTCCACCCGCACCAGCGAACCGCCCGGCACCTCCAGCGAGACATCCCTCAACACCCAGGGCCCGCGCACCCCGTAGCGCCGCCCGACCTCATCGAGCCGCAGCCCGTTCGTCTCCAGCACACCCCCATCCTGACCCACCCCGCGGGGGGCGCACAGGTCCGATGGGAGACTGACCGGGTGAGCAGCCCCTTCCAGCACGAGGCGGTCGACCGCGACGCCGCGCCCCAGTACGTCCTGCCCCTGGTGGTCCGGATCGAGCGCGAGGCGCCGCCGGCCCGCACCGACGCCCTGCAGACCGCGGCCCGGGCCGTCCTGACCCTGCTGTCCGACGAGCGGGCGACCGACGAGGACGGCGAGTGGACGGAGGTGGTCCACGCCTGGCAGGACGCCCGCATCCGCAAGGTCGTACGGCGTGCCCGCCGCGGGGAGTGGCGCCGGGCCGAGGCCCTGCCGGGTATCACCGTGACCGGCGAGACCGCGGAGGTCCGGGTCTTCCCGCCGGTCCCGCTCGACGGCTGGCCGAAGGACCTGGCCAAGCTCCAGGTGTCCGGCACCGAACTCGACGACCCCGAGCCGCCCCCGCCCGCCGACCCGGCCCACCCCGTCCTCTGGATGGCGCCCGACATCACCATGTCCGCCGGCAAGGCCATGGCCCAGGCCGGCCACGGCGCCCAACTCGCCTGGTGGGACCTCTCCCCCGAGGAGCGCCGCGCCTGGCGGGAAGCGGGGTTCCGACTTGCCGTGCGCACGGCAACCCCTGCGACCTGGCGGGGCCTGACCGGGTCCGGGCTTCCCCTCGTCCGCGATGCGGGCTTCACCGAGATCGCTCCCGGGTCGGCGACCGTCGTCGCGGACGTTCCGGCGCTTCGGGGCTAGGCCGTGTTTTGGAAGTAGCGCCGTCCGCCCAAAGGGCGGGGGCCGTGGCGTCTGGTGCGTGCGATCGCAAGGCGGAGGGTTGTCCTCGTAGTGGGCCTACTCGGACAAGCCCGACAACGAAGCGAGCGTGCGTGCCAGGCGCCACGGGATGGGGGCACCTCCCCCGCCGAAGGCAGGGGGGGAGGGACTTCCAAAACACGGCCTAGCCGGACCCTCCGGCGTGGTGGGGTGGGTCCGGCTGTTGAGGACCACCCGCCGGTGGGTGGCTTGTCGCGCCGTTCTCCCCCCAGAGCTTCGCCTGGGAGGTACCCCCACGCGCGCCCAACGGGGCAGCCCGGAGGGTCAGTTCCGGCCAGTCAGCTCCGGCCGGCCCGGAGGGTCCCGCTCAGGCCAGCCCGGCGACGAGTTCGGCGACGGGGCGGCGGCGCCCCGTGTAGAAGGGCACCTCCTCACGGACGTGCAGCCGCGCCTCGGAAGCACGCAGGTGCCGCATGAGGTCCACGATCCGGTACAGCTCATCCGCCTCGAACGCGAGAATCCACTCGTAGTCGCCCAGCGAGAAGGACGCCACCGTGTTGGCCCGCACATCGGGAAAGCCCCGCGCCATCTTGCCGTGGTCGGCCAGCATCCTGCGACGGTCCTCGTCAGGCAGCAGGTACCAGTCGTAGGAGCGCACGAACGGGTAGACGCTGACATACGCGCGCGGCTCCTCGTCCGCGAGGAACGCCGGCACGTGCGACTTGTTGAACTCCGCCGGCCGGTGCAGCGCCATGTTGGACCACACCGGGGCCAGCGCCCGGCCGAACGAGGTGCGGCGGAAGAGGTTGTACGCGTCCTGGAGCGCCTCGGCGGTCTCCGCGTGCCACCAGATCATCAGATCGGCGTCGGCCCGCAGCCCGGACAGGTCGTAGGTGCCGCGCACGGTGACGTCCTTCGCGGCGAGCTGCGCGAACAGCTCCTCCACCTCGTCCGCGTAGCCGGTGCGGTCGGCCGGCAGCACGTCCTTGAGCCGGAACACCGACCAGAGCGTGTAGCGGATGACCTCGTTGAGATCCTTGGCCTTCTTGCCCGCGTTGGCGGGCCGGTTCTGGGTGGCGTCGGCCGCGGCTGCTGCTGCGGCGGAGTCGAGGGCGCGATCGGCGGTCGAATCGGTCATACGGCTATTCTCCCGCGCCGCCCGCGCCGCCCGGCACCAGGGTGGCCAGCACCTCGGCGGCGGCCCGGCGCCCGCTGCCGACGCAGGCGGGGATGCCGACCCCGTCGTACACCGCGCCGCACAGCGCCAGGCCCGGCAGCTTCGCGGCCTGCTCGCGCAGCCGCCGCACCCGGTCCACGTGCCCGACCGCGTACTGCGGCAGCCCGCCGTCCCAGCGGGTGACCCGGGCGGCGATCGGCGCGGCCCGCAGGCCCACCGCCTCGCCCAGGTCCTCCCGGGAGAGCCGGACCAGGTCGGTGTCGTCCCAGGCGAGGTCGGCGGTGTCGCCGTGCCGTCCGACCGAGGTGCGCAGCACGAACGTCTCGCCGCCGGCCTCGTCGAGCCAGCCCCACTTGCGGCTGGAGAAGGTGGCCGCCTTGATCGTCCGGCCGTCCACCGGAGGCACCAGGAAGCCGCTGCTGAGCGGGAGTTGGAGCACGTCGCGGCGGCGGAAGGCCATGGTGACCAGCGCCATGCTCGCGTACTCGACCGCGCCCAGCTCCGCCGCGGCGGCCGGTGCCTCCTCGGCGAGCAGCGCGGCGGCGACGGGTGCGGGCGCAGCGATCACCACCGCGTCGGCGGTCAGCTCGCGACCGTCCAGACCGACCCGCCACTCGTGCGGGCCGGTGCGCCGCAACTCCCGTACCGGGGTGCCGGTCGCGATCCTCACGCCCGCGGCGCGGCACGCGTCGGCCACCGCGAGCGGCAACCGCCCGATCCCGCCGCGGATGCCGTTGAAGACCGGGCCGCCGGTCGAGGCGGCGGCCGCCTTGCGCTGGATGCCGCGGGCCGCCTCGATCAGCGAGCGGCTGTCGCGGGCGGCCGCGTAGAGCTGCGGTACGGCGGCACGCAGCGAGATCTCGTAGGAGTTGCCCGCGTAGACGCCGCCGAGCAGCGGTTCGACCAGCCGGTCCACCACCTCGCGGCCCAGCCGGGCGGCGACGTAGGCGCCGACGCCCGTGTCCTCGCCGATGTCGGTGCGGGGCAGCACGTGGTCGAGCGGGATACGGGCCAGGCCCGCGGCCGACAGCACCCCGGAGGCGGCGAGCGGGGCGAGGTCGCCCGGCACGCCCATCACATGGCCCTGCGGCATCGGGCGCAGCCGGTCGCGGGTCCACAGGGTCGCGCCCCCGACAGCGGGCGGCTGGAGGTCGTCGGCGAGCCCGACCTCGCGGGCCAGTCGCACCGCCTCGGGCCGCCGGGCGAGGATCGACTCGGCGCCGAGGTCCACGGGCGCGCCGGCGATCTCGTCGGCGTACAGCTTGCCGCCCAGCCGCTCCGCGGCTTCCAGCAGCGTGACCTGGGCGCCGCCCTTGGCGAGGTCCAGGGCCGCGGTCAGTCCGGAGATCCCGCCGCCGACCACCACGACCCGCCCGGGGACCCGTGCCGGGCCGTTCGCGGCGCCGCGCCCGTCGCCCTGATTCCCTCGGCTGTCCCGGCCGTCACGCGTCTGGCTCATGGCTCCACTGTCGCAGACGCCGGAACGAGTTCCGAACGTGACCCCTTCGGAACCGCGCGCCTGAAACCCGCCGCGGGCCGGGCCCGTCCAACCGTCGATCGCGACCCAACAGCCCTGACACCGGGGGGATTTGATGACCCACACGCAGATCTGGCGAAGAAAGGACCGGGCTCGGCCGCGGCGCCTCGGGCGCAGGGGCGCGGCCGGTCTCGCGCTGCTGCTGGCCGCGGCCGTGGCCGTCGGGGGGTGCAGCGCATCCAGCGGCAGCGACTCGTCCGGGGCGAAGTCGGCGGACGCGGGAGCGAAGCGGGCGGCCGACGCGCCCTTTTCCGCGGCGTCGACCGCGCCCTCCGGCGCGACCGGCTCCGGCAGCACCGACTCCGGCGCCGCGCACGGCAGCGCACCCGGCGGCACTCCGACGGGGACGCCGACGCCGGCCAGCTACCTCGTGCGCACCGCGACCCTCGGCGTCCGCACCCCGCACGTGCAGGACCAGCTCGCCAAGGCCCGGCAGTACGCCACCCGGGCCGGCGGCTACGCGGGCGACGAGACCACGACCGTCGACGCGAGCGGCCGGGCCACCTCCACGATCCAGCTCAGGGTCCCGCCGGACGCGTACGACACGGTGCTCGCCGAACTCGGCGGGCTCGGGCGCCTGCTGGAGCGCAAGGTGAGCGTGGCGGACGTCACCGGGCAGGTCGTCGACGTCGGCAGCCGGATCACGTCGCAACGGGCCAGCGTGGCGCGGGTGCGGGCCCTGATGGACAAGGCGACCGACCTGGACGACGTGGTGAAGCTGGAGAGCGAGCTGAGCACCCGGGAGTCGGCGCTCGAAGCGCTCGAAGCGCAGCAGACGTCGCTCAGGTCGCGTACCGACCTCGCGACGATCACGCTCAAGCTCTCCGAGCCGCCGGCCGCTCCGGCGCGGGCGAAGCCCCACCACCCCAGCGGTTTCTGGACCACCGTCGGGCATGCCTTCGGCACCGGCTGGCACGGGTTCCGCGTGGCGGTACGAGGGGTGCTGGTCGCCTTCGCGGTCGTCCTCCCCTTCGCCGCCCTGGCCGCCCTCGGGTTCCTGATCTACCGCCTCGTCCGTCGAAAGCTGGTCCGCCGGGTGCCCTGAGCCTCCAGGGTGGTGCGTTACCGCGCAGTCGCCGTGTGGACGTAGTCGACGAGGCGGGTGAGCGCGTCGGGCGGCGTGCTGGGGATGACCCCGTGGCCGAGGTTGAAGACGTGGCCCGTGCCGGACGCGCGGGCCGCGTCCAGCACTTCCGCGGCCTTGGCCTCGACCGCGGCGGTCGGGGCGAAGAGGACGGAGGGGTCGAGGTTGCCCTGGAGCGCCTTGCCGGGACCGACCCGGCGTGCCGCCTCGTCGAGGGGCACCCGCCAGTCGACGCCGACCACGTCCGCTCCGGCCTCGCCCATGAGCCCGAGCAACTCCCCGGTGCCGACACCGAAGTGGATGCGGGGCACGCCATAGTCCTTGACGGCGTCGAAGACCTTCACGGAGGTGGGCATGACGTAACGCCGGTAGTCCGCGGGGGCGAGCGCGCCGACCCAGGAGTCGAAGACCTGCACCGCGCTGGCGCCCGCCTCGATCTGCACCTTGAGGAAGCTCGCGGTGATGTCGGCGAGCCGGTCGAGCAGCTCGCGCCACAGCTCGGGCTCGCCGTACATCATCGCCTTGGTGCGCTCGTGGTTGCGGGACGGGCCGCCCTCCACGAGATAGCTGGCCAGCGTGAAGGGCGCGCCGGCGAAGCCGATCAACGGGGTGGCGCCGAGTTCCGCGGTGAGCAGCCCGATCGCCTCGGTGACGTAGGAGACGTCGTCGGGCTCCAGGTCGCGCAGCCGGGCCAGGTCGGCGCGGGTGCGGATCGGGCTGCCGATCACCGGTCCGACCCCGGGCTTGAGGTCGACGTCGATGCCGATCGCCTTGAGCGGCACCACGATGTCGCTGAAGTAGATCGCCGCGTCCACGCCGTGCCGCCGCACCGGTTGCATGGTGATCTCGGCGATGAGTTCGGGCCGGGTGCAGGACTCCAGCATCGGGATGCCCTCGCGTGCCTTCAGGTACTCGGGCAGCGAGCGCCCGGCCTGGCGCATGAACCACACCGGGGTGTGCGGCACGGACTCGCGCCGGCAGGCGCGGATGAACGGGGAAGCAGCGGTCTGCTGGTGCGCACTCACATCCCGAATCCTCCCACGGCCCGTGACACCGCCTCGCCCGGGTCACCGCCCTCCCCGGGACGCCGTTCCTCCCCTGCTCCTCCCCCGCCGAAGAACCGCGCGCGGACCCCCGCGGATGGCGATTCGGCGGCAGCACGCCGTGACACAAGGGGTGTTGGTGCGGGCGTGCGACCGGGTGGCGGCCTAGTCTTCCGGGCATGGCTGCGGTTCACGGGCACTCGCCGGACGAGGCTCCCTTCTCCTTCCGGCGCGCGGTGGACGGTCTGCGGACCGCCCGGGCCCGCACCGAGGTACGGATCGAGGAGGTGCCGGCGCCGCGCCGGCTCGCCTCGTACGCCTTCGCGCTGGAGGCGACGGTGCTCGCCGACGGGGAGGAACTGGCCGACGGCCGGCTGGTGCTGCTGCACGAGCCGGACGGCCATGACGCCTGGCACGGCGAGTTCCGGCTGGTCACGCTCACCCGGGCCGAGTTGGAGCCGGAGATGGCGGGCGACCCGCTGCTGCCGGAGGTGAGCTGGTCCTGGCTGACCGGCGCGCTGGCGGCCCGCGGCGCGGCGTACCACGAGCCGAGCGGCACCGTGTCCCGCGCGTCCTCGCACTACTTCGGCGGCCTGTCCGAGCGCAGGGACGACACGCAGATCGAGATCCGCGCGTCGTGGACGCCGTACGACCGGCCGGGCCTCGGCGGTCCGGACACGGCGGCGCACCTGGTGGCCTGGTGCGACCTGCTGTGCGCGTGCGCGGGCCTGCCGCCGACCGACGGTCCCGACCCGTCCGGGCGGCCGGTGAGCGGCGTGGTGCCGCTGCCGAAGCGCAGGACCTGACGGTCCGTCCCGGCGCTGTTCGATCGGCCGTCCGATTTGCCGGAATTGTTCTCCAACAAATCGTGATCTTTCCCTAAAGCCGGGAGCAAATGCTGCCGAAGGAGACTGTGACCGTTTCAGTCCCCTTTGCACAGGAGGCCCGGTGTCCGTTCTTCTCGAGCAGCCCACGAGCCTGGTCGCCTACCGTCCCAGCAAGCCGACGGCCATGGTCGTCGTGGCCGATCCCCGGGTTCGCTCCACTGTCACCCGACACCTGTGGGCGCTCGGAGTCCGGGACGTGATCGAGGCTTCCTCCATCGCCGAAGCCCGCCCCAGGGTCGGCAACCCGCGCGACATCTGCGTCGCCGACGTCCACCTGCCCGACGGCTCCGGCCTCACCCTGCTCGCCGAGACCCGCGCGGCCGGCTGGCCCAACGGCCTGGCGCTCTCGGCCGCCGACGACATCGGCGCGGTGCGCAACGCACTGGCCGGCGGCGTGAAGGGCTACGTCGTCACCGGCACCCGCAACACCGCGGGCGCGCTGGCCGGCCGCCCGGGCCTGGCCCCGCTGGGCGCCACCGCGGCCCGTATGCAGCGCCGCCCGCCGGGCGTGCCCGGCCACCCGGGCGGCTACCGCGAGCTGTCCGGCCGCGAGGTCGAGGTGCTGCGGCTGGTCGCGGAGGGCCAGTCGAACAAGGCGATCGGGGTGTCGATGGGCCTGTCCGCGCTCACCGTCAAGAGCCACCTGGCCCGGATCGCCCGCAAGCTCGGCACCGGCGACCGGGCCGGCATGGTCGCGGTGGCGCTGCGCACCGGCATCATCCACTGACCCCGGGACCCGTCGGCGGCCCTGGGCGGAACGTTCCGCCCAGGGCCGCCGCGGCCTGCCGGACACCGCCTCGACACCCCCCGTCCCCGGCCATGACGTCGGCCGGTCTGCAATCGTGCTGCGACGGAGATCCACCACGGCGGCTCACCACGGCTACCCTTGACAGGTGACCGACGCCAGAGAGACCGCAATCCAGGAATCATCGGCGCCGGTCCCGCTGCTGGACCCGCGCGAGGGAATCCCGCCGGTGACCGCCAGCCCGGAGGCCCTCGCAGAAGTCGTCGCGGCGTTCGCCGCAGGTTCCGGTCCGGTCGCCGTCGATGCCGAGCGCGCCTCCGGCTACCGGTACGGACAGCGGGCCTATCTGGTCCAGCTGCGCCGCACCGGGGCAGGGACCGCGCTGATCGACCCCGTCGGATGTCCCGACCTCTCGTCCTTGGGCGAGGCGCTGAACGGCACCGAATGGGTGCTGCACGCAGCCACCCAGGACCTCCCGTGCCTGTTCGAGCTGGGCATGCGGCCGAGCTCCCTGTTCGACACCGAACTGGCCGGACGGCTGGCCGGGTTCGCCCGGGTCGGCCTGGGCGCCATGGTGGAGAACGTGCTGGGCTTCACGCTGGAGAAGGGCCACTCCGCAGTCGACTGGTCCACCCGACCGCTGCCGGAGCCGTGGCTTCGGTACGCGGCACTCGACGTGGAGCTGCTGGTCGACCTGCGCGACGCCCTGGAGGAGGAGCTGCGCGGCCAGGGCAAGCTCGACTGGGCGCTCCAGGAGTTCTCCGCGATCGCCGCGGCCCCGCCGCCGCCTCCCCGGGTCGATCCCTGGCGCCGTACCTCCGGCATGCACAAGGTGCGCCGCCGCCGGCAGATCGGCATCGTGCGCGAGCTGTGGCAGGCGCGGGACCGTACCGCCCGCGAGCGGGACGTCTCTCCCGGGCGGGTGCTCACCGACGCGGCGATCGTCGCCGCCGCCCTGGAGACGCCGCCGAACGTCCACGCACTCGCCGCGCTGCCCGGTTTCGGCCATCGGATGGGCCGCCGCCAGCTCGAGCAGTGGCAGGCCGCGATCGACCGCGCCCGGGCCCTGCCGGAGCGCGAACTCCCGCAGCCCACGGCCGCGTACACCGGCCCCCCGCCGCCGCGCGCCTGGGCCGACAAGGACCCGGCCGCCGCCGCCCGGCTCTCCGCGGCCCGCGCCGCGGTCTCCGCGCTCGCCGAGGAGCTGAACCTCCCCCAGGAGAACCTGGTCACGCCGGACACCGTCCGGCGGATCTGCTGGGCGCCGCCGTCCTCGATCACCCCCGAGGTCGTCGCGGACACCCTCGCCTCCCTCGGCGCCCGGCCCTGGCAGGTCGCCCTCAACACCCCCCTGCTCACCCAGGCCCTCACCACCCAGCCGCCCTCCCCGGCCGCGGAGTAACCCCCGGGAAGGGAAAGGTCGCCCACCTCCAGGCGGCCCTTCGGTGTGACCTACGCCGCAGCCCGGCGTAGAAGTAGGCACCCGGGTTACCGATGAGTAGCATGAGGTGCGTCAGACGCGTCCACTCCTCGGAGTGCGTCCACCCGCACGCTCAGCATCCGCCCGGGTTCGCCGGTGAGCGAGCCAAAAGACGCGCCGGTGTCGAAAGGGACAACACGCGGAAGCCCCGAGGAACGAGGGGCTGAGCATGATCGACCGTCGACACCGGGTCGAAGCGTCTGGAGGCGAGCCGAACACAAAGAAAGGTGGCATCGTGCCTCGTACCGCGAGGGAGGTCGTCTTCGTCGACGGCGTCCGCACCCCGTTCGGCAAGGCGGGCCCGAAGGGTATCTACCACGAGACCCGCGCCGACGACCTGGTGATCAAGTCCATCCGCGAGCTGCTGCGGCGCAACCCCGGCCTCGACCCGGCGAAGGTCGACGAGGTCGCCGTCGCGGCCACCACCCAGATCGGCGACCAGGGGCTGACCCTCGGCCGTACCGCCGGCATCCTCGCCGGACTACCCACCACCGTGCCCGGCTTCTCGATCGACCGCATGTGCGCGGGTGCGATGACCGCGGTGACCACCACCGCCGGCGGCATCGCCTTCGGCGCGTACGACGTGGTGCTGGCCGGCGGCGTGGAGCACATGGGCCGGCACCCGATGGGCGAGGGCGTGGACCCCAACCCGCGGTTCGTCTCCGAGAAGCTGGTCGACGAGTCCGCGATGTTCATGGGCATGACCGCGGAGAACCTGCACGACCGGTTCCCGCGGCTGACCAAGGAGCGCGCCGACGAGTTCGCCGTCCGCAGCCAGGAGAAGGCCGCGAAGGCGTACGCGAACGGGAAGATCCAGCAGGACCTGGTGCCGATCGCGATCCGCCGCACCGACCCGGAGGTCGGGGAGACCGGCTGGGGTCTGGCCACCGCCGACGAGCCGATGCGGCCGGGCACCACCCGGGAGCAGCTCGCCGGGCTGAAGACGCCGTTCCGGCCGCACGGCCGGGTCACCGCGGGCAACGCCGCCGGGCTCAACGACGGCGCCACCGCTTCCCTGCTCGCCGCCGAGGACGTCGCCCGCGAGCTGGACCTGCCGGTGAAGATGCGCCTGGTGTCGTACGCCTTCGCAGGCGTGGAGCCGGAGGTGATGGGCATCGGCCCGATCCCGGCCACCGAGAAGGCGCTCGCCAAGGCGGGCCTGGGCATCGACGACATCGGCCTGTTCGAGGTGAACGAGGCTTTCGCGGTGCAGGTGCTGTCCCTGCTGGACCACTACGGCATCGCCGACGACGACCCGCGGGTCAACCAGTACGGCGGCGCCATCGCCTACGGCCACCCGCTGGCCGCCTCCGGGGTGCGGCTGATGACCCAGCTCGCCCGGCAGTTCGAGGACCAGCCTCAGGTGCGCTACGGCATCACCACCATGTGTGTCGGCTTCGGCATGGGCGGCACGGTCATCTGGGAGAACCCGAACTTCGACGGGAGCGGCAAGTGAGTTCCACCGCAGATCTGCTGAAGGGCGCGGCCGAGCTGTTCCCCGGCGAGGTCGTCACCGACGCCCAGGTGCGCCACATCGACCTGCCGGGGGCGGGCCGGTTCGCGCTGATCACCCTCGACAACGGCTTCGACCACACCAAGCCGACCACGCTCGGCCCGCAGTCGCTGGCGAACCTCGACGCCGCCCTCGACCAGGTCGAGAAGGAGGCCGCGGACGGCGAGATCGTCGGCGTCGGCGTCACCGGCAAGCCGTTCATCTTCGCGGTCGGCGCCGACCTCAAGGGCGTGGAGCTGCTGCGGCGGCACGAGGACGCGCTGGCCATCGGCCGCGGCGGCCACGACGTCTTCAAGCGGTTCCAGTCGCTGGCGGTGCCGACCTTCGCGTACTACAACGGCGCCGCGATGGGCGGCGGCGTCGAGATCGGCCTGCACTGCTCCTACCGCACGGTCTCCGCGTCGGTGCCCGCGTTCTCGCTGCCCGAGGTCTTCCTCGGCCTGGTACCCGGCTGGGGCGGCTGCACCCTGCTGCCGAACCTGATCGGCGCGGACCGCGCGGTGACCGTCATCATCGAGAACTCGCTCAACCAGAACCGCCAGCTCAAGGGCGCCCAGGTGCACCAACTCGGCATCGCCGACGCGCTGTTCGAGGCCGCGGACTTCCTGGAGCAGTCGCTGGCCTGGACCGCGGCGGTGCTCAAGGGCGAGCTGGAGGTGGTCCGCACCGAGGTCGACCGCGGCGAGGCGTGGGACCAGGCGGTGGCCCGCGGCCGGTTCATCGCGGACGGCAAGGTGCACGGCGCCGCCCCGGCCGCGTACCGGGCGCTGGACATCATCGCCGCGGCGAAACACGGCGATCTGCGCAAGGGCTTCGAGGCCGAGGACACCGCGCTCGCCGACCTGATCATGGGCGGCGAACTGCGGGCCGGCATCTACGCCTTCAACCTGGTGCAGAAGCGCGGCAAGCGCCCGGTCGGCGCCCCCGACAAGTCGCTGGCCCGCCCGGTGACCAAGGTCGGCGTGGTCGGCGCGGGCCTGATGGCCTCCCAGCTCGCCCTGCTCTTCGTCCGCCGTCTCGAGGTGCCGGTCGTGCTGACCGACATCGACCAGGCGCGGATCGACAAGGGCGTGGGGTACGTCCACGGCGAGGTCGACAAGCTGCTCGGCAAGGGCCGCATCGGCCAGGACCAGGCGAACCGGCTGAAGGCCCTGGTCACCGGCCACCTCGACAAGGCGACCGCGTTCGGCGACGCGGACTTCGTGATCGAGGCCGTCTTCGAGGAGATGGGCGTCAAGCAGCAGGTCTTCGCCGAACTGGAGGCCGTGGTCCGGCCGGACACGATCCTGGCGACCAACACCTCCTCGCTGTCGGTCTCGGAGATGGCCGCGAAACTGGAGCACCCGGAGCGGGTGGTCGGCTTCCACTTCTTCAACCCGGTCGCGGTGCTGCCGCTGCTGGAGATCGTCCGGGGCGAGGGCACCGACGACGCGTCGCTGGCCACCGCCTTCGCGGTGGCGAAGAAGCTGAAGAAGACCGCGGTGCTGGTCAAGGACGCACCCGCGTTCGTGGTCAACCGCATCCTGACCCGCTTCATGGGCGAGATCCAGAACATCATCGACGAGGGCACCCCGGTGGCGGTCGCGGAGAAGGCGATCGAGCCGCTCGGGTTGCCGATGTCGCCGCTGGTGCTGCTGGAGCTGGTCGGCCCGGCGATCGGCCTGCACGTCTCCGAGACGCTGCACGGCGCCTTCCCGGACCGCTTCACGGTCTCGGAGAACCTCGCGGCCGTGGTCAAGGCCGGCAAGCGCGGCTTCTACGTCTACGACTCGGGCGCGCCCGAGCTGGACCCGGAGGTCGCGGCGCTGCTGAAGCAGGGCGACTCCGTGCTCAGCGAGGAGCAGGTGCGCGCGCGGGTGCTGGACGCGGTCGCGCAGGAGATCGGGCTGATGCTGGCGGACGGTGTCGTGGCCGAGGCGCAGGATGTCGACCTCTGCCTGATCACGGGCGCCGGCTGGCCCTTCCACCTCGGCGGGATCACCCCCTACCTCGACCGCGAGGGCGTCTCCGAGCGGGTGAACGGCAAGCCGTTCCTCGCCCCGGGCGTCGCGAGCGTCCCCGCGTAGCAGACCCCCATGACGAACGTGCCCGGCCCCTCGACGGGGGACCGGGCACGTTCGTTGCCACGGCGAGGGTCGAGGCCGTCGGGCAAGCCGGGTGGTCGCCGCACCCTGACCAGCCGCACACCCCGACCAGCCGCGGACGCGGGCGCGTCCCGCACGCGCACCTCACCGCGCGCGGCCGGACGCGCTCAGGACGTGAGCAGTGCCACCGTCAAGTCGCGGATCAGCGCCTTGCGTTCGTACTCGTCGAGCTGGCCGAGACCGCGCTCGGAGATCCCGCGCAGCGTCTCCCCCACCGCGCCCAGCACGTCGTCGAGCGCTGCCTTGCGGCGCTTCGCGTCGACCGCCGCGACCCGGGCACGGCGCATCGCGGCGGCCAGTTCGGGCGCGTAGTCGATCCGGACCGGGGTGGCCGAGAAGACCTTGACGCCCACCGCGCGGACCTCGGCCGCGATCAGCCGGGTCAGGTCGTCGGCGACGCGCTCGCACTCCCGCAGCGTGGGGCGCTCGCCGCGGAAGTCGTCCACCGGGTACCGGGCGGCGACACGGGCGACGGCGGCCTCGACCGCCTCGCGCAGGAACCGGCCGTGGTCGCGGACCGCGTAGACGGCTCTGGCGGTGTCCCGCACCCGCCACACCAGCAGCAGTTCGACCCGCAGCGGGGTGCCGTGGGCGTCCACGGCGTCGATCGGGCGGCTGCGCCAGTGCCGCAGCGTCACATCGACAGGGCGGCGGTGCAGCAGCGGGCTGATCCACAGCAGCCCGGTGCCGCGTACGGTCCCCCGGTACGACCCGCAGCGGCTGAGCACGCGGACGGTGCCGGGGCGGCCGCGGGCCAGCCCGGACAGCGCCAGCAGCACGATGGCGGCGAGCGGGACCAGGCCCGCCCACAGCGGCCCGCCGGCCCCCGTGCGGGGCGAGCGTGGCAGCAACGGCCCGTCGAGCCAGGAGGGCAGGGCGCCGGCCCGCCACAGCAGCGCCGCCGCGGCGCAGGCGGCGGCCAGCGCGGTGAGGACCGCGACCCAGCCGGGCAGGCACGGCCCGGGCCGCTCCACGAAGGTGTCCGGGAGCGCGCGGCGGGCGTGCTCGCAGCCGCCCGGCGCCTCTCGGTCCGGCGCCTCTCGGTCCGGCGCGTCCTCGCGGGCCTGCCAGGGCACGGCGTTGGCGGGCAGCGCCATCGTCGGGGCGGTGTCCGAGGTCCGGGCGGTGCCCGCGGTCGGGGTACGGGGCCGGGCCCGCGCGGGCGGCGGCGGGTCGCTCGGGCCGGGGGCGGGGAAAGCGCTCGGCGCGGTCACGTGAACAGTCGCCTCCAGGTCTCGGGGCCGGGTCGGCCGTCCGCGTCACGCCTCGACCAGCCCAGGGCGCGCTGGAACGCCTCCACATTGCGCCGGTCGGCCTCGGACCAGGTACGGCTGGGGCCGACCCGGTAGTGCGTGCCGAAGCCCTTGGCGACCAGGCGGGTGCCCAGGGCCAGCACGTCGGCGCTGCTGCGGCCGGGGCGGAAGGCGCCCTGGCCCGGGTAGGGCGGCGGCGAGGCCGGGCCCGGGTCGGGCGCACCGCCGCCGACGGCATGCGCGGCGGTCGTACCGGCCGTGGTGGCGCCGGTCGTGGTCGCGGTGGTCGCGGGCCCGGTCGTCCCGGTCGTGGCGGTCACAACGGGCGCCGTCGTCGTGGTCGTGGCCGTCACGGTCGTCCCGGTCGCGCTCGTCGTGGCCGCGGCCTGCGTGCCGCTCGGCGCCTTCTTCGCGGGCGGGCCGCCGATGTCCTTGCCGCGGTGGTCGGTGAGGTACTTCCACGTGGTGGGTCCTGGCAGGCCGTCCGCGTCCGCGCCGGTCCAGCCCTGGGCGCGCTGGAAGGCCGCGGTGGCCCGGGCGTCGGCCTGTCCCCACTTCGGCCCGGGGCCCACCCGGTAGTAGCCGCGCCCGCCGCGGCCGACGAGCATCCTGCCCAGCCGGGTGACGGACGCGTTGTTCGCCCCCGGGCCGAACGCCCCGCGCCCCGGGAAGGCGGCGCCGGACCCCGGGGGCCCGCTCGTGGCGGCCAGGTACTTGTCCCGGTAGGGCACGTACTTCGCGGAGTTCGACCAGTACGCGTACGGGATGCTCCGCACCCGGGTGCCGGGCTTCGTCTGTTCGTACCCGGTGTACTCGGTGCGGGCGTGGTCGACCCAGCCGCCGAAGAGCACGACATGCGAACCCTTGACCGGGTCGGCCGCGTTGTCGAAGAGCAGGACGTCGCCGGGCCGGAGCCGGGCCTTGGTGATCCGCACCGCGTAGCGGGCGAGATCGCCGGTCCAGGCGTTGGTGTTCAGCCCCCAGGCCATCGACACGAAGCCCGAGCAGTCCTGCCGGTAGCCGTCCTTCCAGTACGACGTCATGCTGTACGGCACCTTCGCGGACACCCAGGTCTCGGCCCGCTCCAGGATCTGCGCGCGGGTGAGCGCCATGGGCGCAGCGGCGGCGGTGCTTGTCGTGGTGACGGTACTTGTCGTGGTGACGGTACTTGTCGTGGTGGCCGCTGCGGGGGCCGCGTATACGGTGGCGCCGCCCAGCGCGGTGCCGACGGCGGCGGCCGCGACGACCGCCCGCGCCGCGCTCCCGACGGGGGCGGCGCTGTCACGGGCCGCCGAAGCGGCCAGTCTGCGGCGCGCGCAGTCCTCGCAGCCGCAGCTCGGCAGGGGCTCGACGTCCTCGAAGACCGGTATGGACACGCGCACCACTCCTCCGCGATCAGGCGTCACATGCCTACATGCCTTCATTACCCGATTTCGCCTGAAAGTTGGCAAAGCGGGAAAGCTGTTTGACCGAAGGTGTGAATCGTCGTGATCGCGGGGAGCTCCCCACCGGAGCCGAACTCACCGGAAAGCGCGGGGAGAACACCGGGCGACGCGGGGAAACGACACGAGCCGCCGGGCGTTGGACGCCGGGCGGCTCGTGTCGGGCGGTGCGCGGGTGCGGGTCGCGCCGGACGGCGCGGTGCCCGACGGAGTGTCAGCTCAGGGTCGGTGAGGCACTCGGGGTGGCCTGCACGGCGATCACGCGCTTGGTCTCCTTGTTCACCATGGAGCGCAGCTTGTCCGGGGTGAGCGAGGTGCGGACGTTCTTGACCTGCTTGCCGTTGATCTCCAGCGCGGGCAGCTGGCCGAGACCGGAGCGGGCGAAGTCGGCCTGCGACTTGATCACCCAGCCCTTGTGGTCGCCCTGCTCGATGCACGGCTCGAAGTTGGCCATCTTGATCTTCTTGGCCTTGTGGGCGAGCGTCTTGATCAGCTTCTCGTTGCCGAGGTCGTGGCTGTGCGGGTCCGGCTGGTGGTCCCAGATCTCCTGCACGAACTGCGTGAAGCGGCCCTGGTCCTGCGCGCAGGCGGCCGCGTTGGCGGCGTACTGCGAGCTCTTGCCGCCGTACGTCGCGTCCGAGGAGGTGACGAGCTGGTAGTGGATCTGGACCTGGCCGGTGGTGAGCATCTGGCGCAGGACCGCTTCGTACTCCTCGGCGAACGCCTTGGAGTCGGGGCTGCGCAGGTCCTCGTAGATGGTGACGGTGACCGGGATGGCCGGGCGCACCGCCACCTGGAGGTTGGGGCCGCTGCTGGCGCTGGGGCTCGGGCTCGCGGTGCTGCTCAGGCTCACCGGGCCGGTCGGCACCACCGCGGGCCCGACCGCGCCGGTCGGGGCCGACACCTTGTCGTCCTTGGAGGCGCGCACGTGCGCGCCGATCAGCGCGGAGCCGCCGAAGACCACGACCACCGCCATGATGCCGACCGCATAGGGCCGCACCTTGGCGAGCGGGCCCTTCCGCTTCTTCTTCGCCGGCGCCGCCGCACCGCCGCTTTTGCCGGGTCCCTTGGACTCCGTCATGACTACGCCACCTCGATCGTCCCGCACTGCTCTCGCGCATTTCTACCACCGGTCCGGCCCACCCCGGAAAACGGGTGGCCCGGCGGTCGGTTGCCCCGGCGGCCGGGGCTCCGGCGGTCGGCGGCGCGGACTCGGGTCGGTCGGCACGGCGGGGCCCGGGCGGGGCCCGGGGCGGTCAGTCGCGCCGGGCGAGCCTGCTGTGGCTGCGGCCGTACCCGAAGTAGATCGCGAAGCCGACCAGCATCCAGCCGGCGAACCTCAGCCAGGTCTCCACGCTGAGGTTGATCATCAGCCACAGCGACGCGCACACCGACAGCACCGGCAGCACCGGCACCCAGGGGGCCCGGAAGGCGCGCGGCAGCTCAGGACGGGTGCGCCGCAGCACGATCACGCCGATGGCGACGACGATGAACGCGAAGAGCGTGCCGATGTTCACCATCTCCTCCAGTTCCCCGACGGTGAAGAGCCCGGCGATCAGCGCGACGATCACGCCGAGCAGCACCGTGGTGCGGTACGGGGTGCCGAAGCGCGGGTGGACCCGGGAGAAGGCGCGCGGCAGCAGGCCGTCCCGGCTCATCGCGAAGAACACCCGGGTCTGGCCCAGCAGCAGGATCATCACCACCGAGGTCAGGCCGACCGCGGCGCCGAAGCTGATCAGGCCGGACCAGAAGGGCGCGCCGACCGCCTTGAACGCGCTGGCCAGCGGGGCGCTGGTGTCCAGCTCCGAGTACTTCTGCATGCCGGTGACCACCAGCGACACCGCGACGTAGAGCACGGTGCACACCACCAGCGAGCCGAAGATGCCGCGCGGCATGTCCCGCTGCGGGTGGCGGGTCTCCTCGGCGGCGGTGGCCACGATGTCGAAGCCGATGAAGGCGAAGAAGACCACCGCGGCGCCGGAGAAGATCCCCATCACGCCGAAGGACGACGGGGTGAAGCCGAACATGACCTGCACCAGCGGCGCGTGCAGGTCCGAGCCGCCGCTGGTGTTCGCCTTGGACGGCGGCAGGAACGGCGAGTAGTTGCTGCCGGTGATGAAGAACAGCCCGGCGAAGATCACCAGCAGCACCACGGTCACCTTGACCGCGACCACCAGGCCGGTGATCCGCGCCGACAGCTTCATGCCGGCCATCACGATGGCGGTGAGCACCAGCACCAGGCCAGCCGCGAGGATGTCGAAGCCGTAGTGGCCGCTGGAGTGGCTGAGCTGCTGCGGCACGGTGATGCCCACGTTCGACAGCAGGTTCCGCACGTATCCCGACCAGCCGCCGGCCACCACGCCCGCGCCGAGCGCCAGTTCCAGCACCAGGTCCCAGCCGATGATCCAGGCCGGCAGCTCCCCGATCGAGGCGTAGCTGAAGGTGTACGCGGACCCGGCCACCGGCACGGTGGAGGCGAACTCGGCGTAGCAGAGGGCGGCGAGGCCGCAGACCACGGCGGAGGCGATGAAGGCGAGGGCGATGGCCGGGCCGGCGTACTGCTTGGCGACCGAGCCGGTCACCACGAAGATGCCGGTGCCGACGATGACGCCGACCCCGTAGACGATCAGGTCGAGCGCCGACAGCTCCTTCCGCAGTCCGTGCTCGGGGTCCTCGGTGTCCGCGATGGACTCCTCGATCGTCTTGGCACGGAACACCCCTTGCCGCCGCGTCGTCGCCTCACGCGTGCCGGAGTCCACGAGCGCACCTCCATCGGATCGTCGCACCGCCCCGGTCGGTCCCGAGGCGGTGCTCGTTACTCCACTCCGGTGGATCGCCTCACCCGTAAAGGCGCGCCTAAGCGTCCCTCCACGGTGCAGGGGGTCCACCCCTGCGGGTGAACCCCCTGCATGTGTCGCGGCGCGCCCGCGCGGCGGCTCGCGTCCCGGCCCGGCCGGTGTACGGCGGCCCTGGGCCGGCGTACGGGCCCGGGCCGGGGTACGGCCGCGGGCGGTCAGTCCTGGCTGACCTCGTCGGCCGCGTCGGCCGTGGCGACCGCGCCCGGGCTGTCCGCCTCGTCGGCGAACCGTCCGTCGATGGTGGCGACCACCCCGGTCACCTGGCGGGCGATGTCCGGCGCGGTGAGCCCGATGGCGGCCAGCACGTCCTTGCGGGAGCCGTGCGCCAGGAACCGCGGCGGAATGCCGAAGTCCCGCAGCGGCACGTCCACTTCGGCGTCGCGCAGCGCCTGGGCGACGGCCGAGCCGACGCCGCCGACCCGGCCGTTGTCCTCGACGGTGACGACCACCCGGTGCCGGGCGGCCAGCGCCGGCAGCTCGGGGTCGACCGGCTTCACCCAGCGCGGGTCGACCACGGTCGTCGTGATGCCCTGCGCGTCCAGCAGCGAGGCGATCTCCAGGCACATCGGGGCGAGCGCGCCGACCGAGACCAGCAGCACGTCCGGGCGCTTGGTCCCCTCGGCGGGGGCGCGCAGCAGGTCCATGCCCCCGATCCGGCCGACCGCGGCGACCGCGGGGCCGACCGCGCCCTTGGAGTAGCGCACCACGGTCGGCGCGTCGTCCACCTCGACCGCCTCGCGCAACTGCGCGCGGACCTGGTCGGCGTCGCGCGGCGCGGCGATCCGCAGGCCGGGCACGACCTGGAGGATGGACATGTCCCACATACCGTTGTGCGAGGCGCCGTCGCTGCCGGTGACGCCGGCCCGGTCCAGCACGAAGGTGACGCCGCACTTGTGCAGCGCGACGTCCATCAGCACCTGGTCGAAGGCGCGGTTGAGGAAGGTGGCGTAGACCGCGAAGACCGGGTGCAGGCCGCCGGTGGCCAGGCCGGCCGCGGAGGTCGCGGCGTGCTGCTCGGCGATGCCGACGTCGTAGACCCGCTCGGGGAACGCCTTGGCGAACTTCGTCAGGCCCACCGGGTGCAGCATCGCCGCGGTGATCGCGACGATGTCCTCGCGCTCCTTGCCGAGTTCGAGCATCTCGTCGCCGAAGACCGAGGTCCAGTCGGCGCCGCCGGCCGCGACCGGCAGCCCGGTGTCGGGGTGGATCGGGCCGATGCCGTGGAAGCGGTCGGTCTCGTCGCGCTCGGCCGGGGTGTAGCCGCGGCCCTTCTCGGTGATGCAGTGCACGATGACCGGGCCGCGGAAGCGCTTGGCGCGCTGGAGCGCGGACTCCACCGCGTCGATGTCGTGGCCGTCGATCGGGCCGAGGTACTTCAGGCCCAGGTCCTCGAACATGCCCTGCGGGGTGACGAAGTCCTTCAGGCCCTTCTTCGCGCCGTGCAGCGTCTCGTAGAGCGGCTTGCCGATCAGCGGGGTGCGCTCCAGCACCTCCTTGGTGCGGGCGAGGAACTGTTCGTACCCGTCGGTGGTGCGCAGGGTGGCGAGGTGGTTGGCCAGGCCGCCGATGGTCGGCGAGTACGACCACTCGTTGTCGTTGACCACGATGACCAGCGGGCGGTGCTTGGCGGCGGCGATGTTGTTCAGCGCCTCCCAGGCCATGCCGCCGGTGAGCGCGCCGTCACCGATCACGGCGACCACCCGGTCGTCGCGGTCGAGCAGCTCGTTCGCCTTCGCGAGGCCGTCGGCCCAGCCGAGCACGGTGGAGGCGTGGCTGTTCTCGATCACGTCGTGCTCGGACTCGGCGCGCGAGGGGTACCCGGACAGGCCGCCGGTGCTCTTGAGCTTCGCGAAGTCCTGACGGCCGGTGAGCAGCTTGTGCACGTACGCCTGGTGGCCGGTGTCGAAGAGGACGCGGTCGGCGGGCGAGTGGAAGACCCGGTGCAGCGCGATGGTCAGCTCGACCACGCCGAGGTTCGGGCCGAGGTGGCCGCCGGTCTTGGAGACCGCGTCGACGAGGAAGTCCCTGATCTCCTCGGCGAGTTCCACCAGTTGCTGCGGGCTGAGCCGGTCGAGGTCGCGGGGTCCGTTGATACGGGTCAGCAGTGCCACCCGTGCCTCCTCTTCCTAGCGCGCACTTGTCCGTCGCGGCGGGCCGATCTGGCCATTCAGCGAGTCTAATGTTCCGGATACCGGAGCGTCCGCCGACCCGTGCGAGATATGTCACCGGCTGTGTTCCGGCCGGTACCCGCGCAGGCGCGCCCGCACGGCCGTACGACCGCCGTACGGCCGTACGGCGAAGCGCCGGGTGCGCCCGGACTGTGGGTCCGGGCGCACCCGGCGCGGGTGCCTCGTGGTGGTGCGGCCGGTGGCTAGGCGCGGCCGGACGTCCGCTGTGTCCTGCGGGACACCGAGTCGATGATCACCGCGGCGAGCAGCACCGCGGCCGTGATCATGTACTGGATCGAGGTGTCCATGTTCAGCAGGTTGAGGCCCGTCTGGATGGACTCGATGACCAGGCCACCGATCAGGGCCGACCACACGCTGCCCCGGCCGCCGAAGAGGCTGGTGCCGCCGATGACCGCGGCCGCGATCGCCAGCATCAGGACGTTGCCCGTACCGGCCTGGGTGTTCGCGGTCTCGATCTGGCCGGCGAGGAACAGGCCGCCCAGCGCGGCGAAGCCGCCGGCGATGGCGAACACCGCGATCTGGATCGCGGGCACGTTGATGCCGGCCCGGCGGGACGCCTCGAGGCTGCCGCCGAGCGCGAAGACCTTGCGGCCGAAGGTGGTGCGCCGGACCACGAAGTCGGATATCACCAGGACGACCAGGAACAGCACCAGGGCGTTCGGCACACCGCGGGAGTTGTTCAGCACGATCGCGACACCGTAGGCGACGATCGCCAGCAGCACCGTGCGCATCACGACCTCGCTGGTGGCCCGGTAGGGCACGCCGGCCTTGCGGCGGCGGCCCTGGTCGACCAGTGCGGTGCCGAGGAACAGCGCGACACCGACGGTGGCCAGGATGTAGGCGCCGGCGATGCTGGAGTTCATGAAGAACGAGGTCTGGTCCATGTAGTGGATCGGACCCTTGTCGGCGATCGAGATGCTGCCGGTCTTGCGCAGCAGCCACAGCATGAAGCCGTTCCAGCCGAGGAAGCCGGCCAGGGTGACCACGAACGCCGGCACACCGATCTTGGCCAGGAAGAACCCGTGGAAGGCGCCGATGAGGACGCCGATCACGACCACCAGCAGCGCCGCCAACCACAGGTTCATGCCGTGGGTGGTGGTGAACGTGGCGAAGATCGCCGCGGACAGCCCGCTGACCGAGGCGACCGACAGGTCGATCTCACCGAGCAGCAGCACGAACACCAGGCCGATGGAGAGCAGTCCGGCCCCGGCCAGGTAGTAGCCGATGTTGGTGAGGTTGTCCGCGCTCAGGAACCGGCTGTTCGCGAGCTGGAAGACGACGAAGATGATGATCAGCGCCGCGATGACGGGCATCGAGCCCAGCTCGCCGCCCTTGACCCGGCGCTTGAACTCGGTGATGTAGCCGGCGAAGCCCTGCTCACGGACGAGCAGCCGGGGGTCGACCGCCACCACGGCGGGCGGCGGTACCTCGTCGATGGGCGCGCCGCCCTTCGAGGTGTCAACGGTGGTCTTGTCGCTGCTCACTTGGCCGCCTCCGCGTTGCGCGTCTGCCGACGGGTCACGGCGTTGTCCGTGGCACCGGTGATCGCGGCGATGATCTGTTCGTTCGTCGTGCCCTTGACCGGGAACGAGCCGTTGTTCCGGCCGAGCCGGAGCACGTGCACGGTGTCGGCCACGGCGGTCACGTCGGCCATGTTGTGGCTGATCAGAATGACGCCGAGGCCGCGCTCGCGCAGCCGCTCGACCAGGTCGAGCACCTGGGCGGTCTGTTCGACACCGAGGGCGGCGGTCGGTTCGTCGAGGATGACGACCTTCGGCTCGCCGATCAGCGCGCGGGCGATCGCGACGACCTGTCGCTGACCGCCGGAGAGGCTGGCGATCGGGATGCGCACGCTGGGGATGCGGATCGAGAGGGTGTTGAGCAGCTCGCGGGAGCGCTGCTCCATGGTGACCTCGTCGAGGCTGCCGAAACGCAGCAGCTCGCGACCGAGGAAGAGGTTGCCGACAACGTCGAGGTTGTCGCACAGCGCGAGGTCCTGGTAGACGGTGGCCACACCGAGTTGCTGGGCATCGTGCGGGCGGTTGATGGTGACGCCCTTGCCCTCCCACTCGATGACGCCGTCGTCGATGGGGTGGACCCCGGCGATCGTCTTGACCAAAGTGGATTTACCGGCACCGTTGTCGCCCACCAGGGCGACCACTTCTCCGGCATGGACCTCCAACTCGACATCGGTGAGGGCCTGAACCGCACCGAATCGCTTGGAGACTCCGCGCAACGCCAACACGGGCGTAGCGGACACGTGAACCATCTCCTTCGCCGCCTGACCGGCGGGGATGCCGCGTACTGGAACGTCAGCCGCGGTGTGTGTGCCGCGAAGCACACGATGACAACGTTAACGGGGAAGAGGTGGAACCCCGCCCCCGCGGAAGAACCCCGCGAGCGTTTCCGTCCGGCGCCCCGCCCCGGCAGCGGGGTGGTTGATGTGGGGCGGGGCGCCGGACAGGCTCACGGGAGGCGGTGCCGTCAGCCCACGGCGATGCCGGCCGACTTGCAGGCCGTGACGAACTCCGCAGAGCACAGGTCGGAGATCTTGTACAGACCGTCCTTCACCACCGTGCTGTTGATGTTGGCCTTGGTCACCGAGGTGGCCGTGATCAGGTGCGACGGAATGGTCTGGCCCGACCCGCTCTTGGCGGTGGTGTCGGTGATCGACTTCCAGTCCTTGCCGTTGATCATGTCGACCGCGATCTCGGCGGTGGCGTCGGCCTCAGGCTTGTAGGGCTTGTAGATGGTGGAGGTCTGAGTACCCACCAGAATCCGCTGCAGGCCCGTCAGTTCGGCGTCCTGGCCGGTCAGCGGCGGGTTGATGTGGTTGGCCTTGAGCGCGGTGACGATACCGCCGGCCATCGTGTCGTTGGCCGAGTAGACGCCCGCGATGTTCTTCGCGCCGATCGAGGTGATCGCCGCGGTCATCTTCTTGTTGGCCTCGGTGTCCTTCCACAGACCGGTCTGCTCGTAGGCGATGTTGACCTTGCCGTCGAGCGCCCTGTGCGCGCCGGCCTTGAACATCGCGGCGTTCGGGTCGGACGGGTCGCCGTTGATCATGACGATCTTGGAGGTCGGCTTGGCGTTGGCGCCCATGGCGGTCAGCAGCGCCTGGCCCTGCAGCTCGCCGATCTTCTCGTTGTCGTACGAGACGTACGCGGAGATCGGGCCCTGGGCGAGGCGGTCGTACGCGATGACCTTGATGCCCTTCTTGACCGCCTGCTCGACCGAGGACTGGATCGCCACCGAGTCCTGCGGGTCGAGGATGAGCACCTTGACACCCTTGGTGATCATCGTGTTGACCTGCTGCGCCTGCGTCGACGGGTCACCGGCGGCGTTGTCGTAGCTGACCTTGCAATCGGAGCACAGCTCCTTGATCTTCTTCTCCATCAACGGCTTGTCGAAGGAGCCGTACCGCGCGGTGACGGTGTCCGGAAGGAGGATGCCGATCGACTTGGCGTCGCCGCCCTTGCCGCTGCTGCCGCCCGCCTTGCCGCACGCGGCCATGGTGAGCGCCATCGACACAGCCGCCGTGCCGATGACGATCCGACGCGTCATTGCGTTCATCTGAGGTTGCCTCCCTGACAGGGCCGCAACACTGCGGCCGAGGTGGTCGTGAGTCAACTCCGGCTGACACGTGTCGTCAAGAAGTAAACACTTAACGAGATGGCAACGGCGCGTTTCGTTAGCTGTGTGAACGCTCCGTTATGCCGAAAAGGCGGGTGTATCAACGGGTGTGTTCCCGTCGAGAAGCGTGGAATCGCCCATCTCGCTCAGAACCAGGGCAAGCGCGCCCAGAACCTCGGCCCGCGCGCCGAGCGCGCCGGGCATCACCGACAGCCGCTGGGCCGCGCTCGGAATGGCGTATCGCGACACCGACTCGCGGATCGGGCCGAGCACCAACTCCCCCGCCTCCGCCAGGTCCCCGCCCAGCACGACCCTGCTGGGGTTGAGGAGGTTGCACAGACTCGCCACGCCCATGCCGATGTGCCGCCCGACGTCGCCGATCACCCGGCGGCATCCCGGGTCCCCCTCCCGTCCCAATTGCACCATTTTGGGAATGGTGAGGTTCTCCCCGTGACTGCCTCGCAGCAGTTCCAGCACGTAGCGCGCCGCGGTGAAGGTCTCCAGGCAGCCGCGGTTGCCGCAGCGGCACACCGGACCTGACTCGTCGAGGGTGATGTGGCCGATCTCCCCGGCGGTGCCGCCCGGGCCGCGGTAGATCCGCCCGTCCACCACCAGGCCGGCGCCGACACCGCTGGCCACCTTGATGTACGCCAGGTCCTTGACCCCGCGGCCGCCGCCCCACACCAACTCGCCCAGGGCGCCGAGGTTGGCGTCGTTGTCCACCTGGACCGGGACGCCGAGCCGGTCGGTCAGCTCCTGCCGCGGGTTGATGCCGCTCCAGCCGGGCAGGATCGCGGTGGACCCGAGCGTGCCGGTCTCCATGTCGATCGGCCCGGGCACGCCGAGGCCCACCCCGAGCACCTTGTCCCGGTCGATCCCGGTGGACTCCACCAGCCGCGCCACCAACTGCTCGGCCCGGTCGAAGCCCTGGGACGCCGAGGCGTCCACGTCGATCGGCTCGGACTGCTCGGCGAGCACCTGGTGGGCGAGGTTGCCGACCGCGACCCGCAGGTGCGAGTGGCCGAAGTCGACGCCGACCACGATGCCCGCGTCCCCGGACAGCGCCACGCTGCGCGCCCGCCGACCGCCCGAGGAGGTCGGCGTGACCTGCACCGTCCCGTTGTCCCGCAACTCGCGCACGATGTTGGACACCGTCGCCGCCGACAGACCGGTCGTGCGCGCGATCTCCGCCTGGGTGAGCGAGCCGGCCAGCCGGACGGCTCGCACCACGCGCTCCAGGTTGGCCCGGTGCAGCGATGACTGCGATCCCGGTGTCTCCACGACATCCACTCCTGCCCGGCAGCCGGAGCGGTTCCGGCTGCCCGCACGGGACGAGGCCCGGGTACCGGCGTCAGAGCTGCCACACCAGTGAGACCCCGTCGTCTACAACATGTGAACTCTAAGTTGAGTGTTAGGGGTGATGTCCCGTCAAGGGGGAGAACCACACCGTTACGCGAACCGCCCCGTACGCCGACCAGCGGCTCCGCATGCTCGCGGAGCCGCTGGGGACAGCGTAAGGGGTGTACCGAGCCGGGCGGAGGGCCTATTTCACGGCACCCGCGGTCAGGCCCGCCTGCACCTGGCGCTGGAAGATGATGTAGATCGCCAGCACCGGCAGCATCGCGATCGACAGGCCGGCGAACAGGCCCGACCAGTCGCCCTGGTAGCCCTGCTGCACGGACAGGTCGGCCAGACCCTGCGTGAGCACCCATTTGTCGGTGTTGCCCTGGTTGAGCACCAGGGGCAGCAGATACTGGTTCCACTGCCCGAGCACGTTGAAGATCCCGATGCTGATGATGCCCGGCTTGGCCATCGGCACCATGATCTGGAAGAACGTGCGGGTGTGGCTCGCCCCGTCGACCAGTGCCGCCTCCGCCACCGAGGTCGGCAGCGTTCTGAAGAACGACGTCATGAAGAAGACGGTGAACGGCAGCGAGTAGGCGATGTAGACCAGGATCAGGCCGGGCAGCGTGTTCAGGATGCCCAGGTTCTTCGTCACGAAGAACAGCGGCACCAGCACCATCACGACCGGGAAGGCCATGCCCCCGACGAACAGGAAGTAGATGAAGCGGTTGCCGAAGAACTCGAATCGGGCCAGTACATAAGCGGCCATCGAACCGAACAGCATGGTGCCGACGGTCGAGAAGCCCACCACGATCACCGTGTTGATGAAGTAGCGGCTCATGTGCGCCTTGGTCCAGGCGCGCGACCAGCTGTCCACGTGCGGGTGCAGCGGCAGCGACCAGGGGTGCGAAAGGATGTCGCCCGAGGTCTTGAACGAGCTCCACAGCGCCCACAGCAGCGGTACCGCCACCATCAGCGCCCACACGGCCAGGAAGCCGTGGCTGAAGACGTTCAGCACCACTCCCTCACCGCGCCAGCGGTGTTTGGCCGCCGCGTCGGGCGCGGGCTTCTGGATCACCTGGTTCGGGTTCTTGTCCGCCGGACCGGGCGCGTCTTCGAAAATCTCTGTGGTCATCGCGGCACCCCTAGAACTCGATGCGCTCGCGGCGGTTCAGCCGCAGCGTCAGGACGGCGAACAGCAGCGTCACGATCAGCATCGCGACACCCATCGCGGCCGCCATGCCGTACTGGCTGTTGTCGCGGAATGCCGTCTTGTACAGCAGCAGCGGCACCACGTCGGTGGTCTCGCTCGGCCCGCCGTTGTTGACCGACATCAGCTGGACGAAGGCGAAGCCGTCCATGGCGATGATGCCCATGTAGACCCAGCCGGTGGCCACCGTGTCGCGCAGCAGCGGCAGCGTGACCCGGAAGAAGGTGACATAGCGGTTGGCGCCGTCCAGCAGCGCCGCCTCGTAGATCTCACCGGGGATCGAAGCCATGCCGGCGGAGAAGAGCACCACGTAGAAGCCGACGTTCGCCCAGACCATCACCGCCATGATGCAGGCGAGCGCGATGTTCGGGTCGCCCAGCCAGGACTGCTGGAGCGAGGTGAGGCCCACGTCGCCCAGCAGCGAGTTGAGCAGGCCGTTGTCCGGGTCGGGGTTGTAGATCTGCTCCCACAGCACCGCGATCACCGTGACCGACAGCACCTGCGGGAAGAAGTAGACGATCTTGTAGAAACCCGCGCCCCGAACGCCGACGACCGACGCGCTGCCTTTACGCCGCCGGCCGCCGACATTGAGCATGAAGGCGAAGAAGAGTCCCAGCGCGAGCGTCACGATCGGCACGATCAGCAGCATCAGGACGTTGTGCCACAGTGCCTTCCAGAAGAGGTTGTTGTGGATGATCTTCTGGTAGTTGTCCAGCCCGATGTAGTGCTTCTCGGGGGTCAACCCGCTCCAGTCCGTCAACGAGATCTGGAAGTCCTGGACGAAGGGCGAGATCACAAGGACCGCGTACAACGCCACAGGAATTGCCAGAAACCCGATGATGAACCGGTACTTGCCGTGTCGCATAGTGCCGGTCGCTCTCGTCTCAGCCGTCAGGGAATGTTCGGGTCACACGTGCTTGAACTTGGGCACGGACGAGTCGGCCTTGGTGGCGTCCGCGGCCTTCTGCGCGCCTTCGATCCACTTCTTGGCGTCGATCTTGCCGGTCAGCAGCTGGAGCGTCAGGTTGCCCAGGGTCTCCTGGTTGAGCTTGACGTACCAGTCCTGGAGCCGCGAGTTGAGCACGTTCGGCCCGGCGGCCGTCAGCGCCTTGGACGCGGAGGCCAGGCCCGGGGTCAGGGTCAGGCCCTCCGAGGCGCCGGTGATGCAGGTCAGCGACTTCGTGGTGTTGGTGAAGTTGTCGGTCTGCTTCTTGCTGATCATGATCCGCAGCAGTTCCATGCCGCCGACCGGGTTCTTGCCGTTGGCGGCGACGATGTACGGCTCGCCGGCCGCGGCGTAGACGGTGCCGAACGGCAGCTTGTCGGACGTGCCGGAGCCGACCAGCGCGCCGACGGCCAGGTCGAAGTCCTTCGGCATGGTCGGAGCGGCCTCGTTCTCCACCCACGAGCCGTCCGCCACTATGGCGGCCTTGCCCTTGGTCCAGGCGGTCTGCATCTGGATGTGGGTCATGCCCTCGGAGCCGGGCATGAAGTACTTCTTCGCCGCGACCTCCTCGTAGTACCCGATGACCTGCTTGACGGCGTCCACCTGCCAGGCGCCGTCCTCGAGGTCGTCGATGGCGTTGAGGACGTCCTTGCCGCCGATCTTGCCGATCTGGGCGAGCAGGTCGAAGTGGACGTAGTACGGGTACTTGCCCGGGTAGGTGAAGAGGGAGATGTTCTCCTTCTTCGCCTTGGCGCCCAGGGCCAGCGCCTGGTCGAAGGTCTGCGGGTACTCCCAGCCCTTGTCCTGGAAGAGCTTGTTGGAGTACCAGCCGCCGTAGACGGTGAACGCGTAGTTGAACGCGTACATCGCCTGGGTGCCGAACTGGCCCTGCTCGACGGTGCCGGCGATCAGGACGTCGCGGACCTTCTTGCTCGGGTCGTCGATGGTGGGGGCGTCCAGCAGCGGGGTGAGGTCCTGGAGCTTGCTCTCCTTGGCCAGGGCCGCGGTGTCGAGGTTGTCGGCGCCGGAGTTGTCCATGATGTCCGGCGGGGTGTTGCTGGCGAAGCGCGGCTGGAGCTTCGGGCCCAGGCCCTGCGTGCCGGTGTGCTTGACCTTGATGCCGTACTCGGAGTTGTAGACCGTCTCCGCGGCCTTGACGTACGAGTCGCCGAAGCCGCCCTTGAAGATGAACGCCTCCAGCGGCGTTCCCTTCTTCACGCCGAGCGGGTTGTTCGCCGTCTTCGCACCGGTGGGGTCCGCCTTCGGCTTGTCGCTGCCGCCTCCGCTGGAGGCGCAGGCCGACAGCAGCGAGGCGGACGGGACGGCCACCACGCCGATGGCGACGGCCCGCTTGATGGCATCGCGGCGGTTGATCTCGGAGCCCATGCTCAAGTCCTCAGCCTTCTTCCAGGACTCATGCGGTGCAGCGGAATCCGCCGACGACCGCGAACAGTTGAAGCGTGAGTGATGCAGTGCATCCAGTGAGGCGAGGAACGATAGCCGACGGCCGTGTTGGCCACCCTGTCAGCACCCCCCGCGCGCCCCCGCGCTCAGCGGGTTCCCGGACGCCGACAGGTATAGTCCACTTGACTCGGGCAGGGCAAGATCGAATGAGAGTTTGGCCACCAAGCTTTCCCGAGTTGAGACCTGTCCGAAACGTGGGATGTTCGCCCAGCCGAAAGCTCGGACCCGTGTTGTATTCAGTTCCCAACGGCTCTCCCGGTTCGGTGCGTTCAAGTAGTGAACCGGGTGGAAGCGCCCAGCGGCGGGCGACCTGCCGGGAAACGCGGACGGGCCGCACCCCCGGGTGACAGGGGTGCGGCCCGTCCGGCCGACAGTGGTGCTTCGGACGTGTTACGCCCGGGTCATCGGCTCACTTGCGCAGCAGCGAGCGCAGGACGTACTGCATGATGCCGCCGTTGCGGTAGTAGTCGGCCTCTCCGGGGGTGTCGATCCGCACCACCGCGTCGAACTCGACGCCGGTGTCGGTGCTGACCTTGACCGTACGCGGGGTGGTGCCGTCGTTGAGCGCGGTCACCCCGGCGAAGGAGAAGGTCTCCTCGCCGGTCAGGCCCAGGGTCTGCGCGGACTCGCCCTCGGGGTACTGCAGCGGCAGCACACCCATGCCGATCAGGTTGGAGCGGTGGATGCGCTCGTAGGACTCGGCAATGACGGCCTTCACGCCCAGCAGCGCGGTGCCCTTGGCGGCCCAGTCACGGGACGAGCCGGAGCCGTACTCCTTGCCGGCCAGCACGACCAGCGGGGTGCCCTGCTCGATGTAGTGGCGCGAGGCGTCGTAGATGAACGCGACCGGCCCGCCGTCCTGGGTGAAGTCGCGGGTGAAACCGCCCTCCGTGCCCGGGGCGATCTGGTTGCGCAGCCGGATGTTGGCGAAGGTGCCACGAATCATGACCTCGTGGTTGCCGCGACGCGAGCCGTAGCTGTTGAAGTCGCGGCGCTGCACGCCGTGCTCGGTGAGGTACTGGCCGGCCGGGGTGTCGGCCTTGATGGCGCCGGCCGGCGAGATGTGGTCGGTGGTGACGGAGTCGCCGAGTTTGGCCAGCACCCGCGCGCCGGAGATGTCGGTGACCGGCTCCGGCTCGGTGCCCATGCCCTCGAAGTACGGGGGCTTGCGCACGTAGGTGGACTGCGGGTCCCACTCGAAGGTGTTGCCGGTGGGGATCGGCAGCGCCTGCCACTGCGCGTCGCCGGCGAAGACGTCCTGGTAGGACTCGGTGAACATGTCCTGGCCGATCGCGGAGGCGACCACGTCGTTCACCTCGGCCTCGCTCGGCCAGATGTCCGCCAGGTACACCGGCTTGCCCTCGGTGTCGGTGCCCAGCACGTCCCTGGTGATGTCCACCTTCATCGAGCCGGCGATGGCGTACGCGACGACCAGCGGCGGGGAGGCGAGGTAGTTCATCTTGACGTCCGGGTTGATCCGGCCCTCGAAGTTGCGGTTGCCGGAGAGCACCGCGGCCACCGCGAGGTCGGCCTCGTTGACCGCCTTGGAGACCTCCTCGGGCAGCGGTCCCGAGTTGCCGATGCAGGTGGTGCAGCCGTACCCGACCAGGTTGAAGCCGAGCTTGTCCAGGTACGGGGTGAGGTGCGCCTTGTCGAAGTAGTCGGTGACGACCTTCGAACCCGGGGCGAGGGTGGTCTTCACCCACGGCTTGCGGGTCAGGCCCTTCTCGACGGCCTTCTTGGCCACCAGGGCGGCGGCCACCATCACGTACGGGTTCGAGGTGTTGGTGCACGAGGTGATCGCGGCGACGGTGACGGCGCCGTGGTCGATCTCGTAGGTGTCGCCCTCGGGGGTGGTCACCAGGGTCGGCTTGGTGGGCACGCCGTTGTGGGTGGCCGGGGAGTCGGAGGCCGGGAAGGACTCCTTGCCCGCCTCCTCGTCGTCGGTGACGTAGTTGCGCACGTCGCGGGCGAACTGCTGCGCGGAGTTGGCCAGCACGATGCGGTCCTGCGGGCGCTTGGGCCCGGCGATGGACGGCACCACCGTGGACAGGTCCAGCTCCAGCTTCTCGGAGTAGTCCGGCTCGGCGGCCGGGTCCAGCCACAGGCCCTGCTCCTTGGCGTACGCCTCGACCAGCGCGACCTGCTGGGCCGAGCGGCCGGTGAGCTTGAGGTAGCTCAGTGTCTCGGCGTCGATCGGGAAGATCGCCGCGGTGGAGCCGAACTCCGGCGACATGTTGCCGATGGTGGCGCGGTTGGCCAGCGACGTGGCGGCGACGCCCTCGCCGTAGAACTCGACGAACTTGCCGACCACGCCGTGCTTGCGCAGCATCTCGGTGATGGTGAGCACCAGGTCGGTGGCGGTGGTGCCGGCCGGCAGCTCGCCGGTGAGCTTGAAACCGACCACCCGCGGGATCAGCATGGACACCGGCTGGCCGAGCATCGCGGCCTCGGCCTCGATGCCGCCGACGCCCCAGCCGAGCACGCCCAGGCCGTTGACCATGGTGGTGTGGGAGTCGGTGCCGACCAGGGTGTCGGGGTACGCCTGGCCGCCGCGGACCATGACGGTGCGGGCCAGGTGCTCGATGTTCACCTGGTGGACGATGCCGGTGCCGGGCGGGACCACCTTGAACTCGTCGAACGCGGTCTGGCCCCAGCGCAGGAACTGGTACCGCTCCTTGTTCCGGCCGTACTCCAACTCGACGTTCTGCGCGAAGGACTCCGGGGTGCCGAAGCGGTCGGCGATCACCGAGTGGTCGATGACCAGCTCGGCCGGGGCGAGCGGGTTGATCTTCGCCGGGTCGCCGCCCAGCTCCTTGACCGCCTCGCGCATGGTCGCGAGGTCCACCACGCACGGCACGCCGGTGAAGTCCTGCATGATCACGCGGGCCGGCGTGAACTGGATCTCCTGGCTCGGCTGGGCCTGCGAGTCCCATCCGCCGACCGCCCGGATGTGGTCGGCGGTGATGTTCGCGCCGTCCTCGGTGCGCAGCAGGTTCTCCAGCAGCACCTTCAGGCTGTACGGCAGCCGGGCCGAGCCCTCCACCTTGTCCAGCCGGAAGATCTCATACGATTCGTCGCCCACCTGCAAGCTGCTGCGGGCGTCGAAGCTGTTCGCCGACACGACAGTCTCCTTCATGCATGTTCTCGCGCGTACCACCGCATTGCTGGCGTCCCGACGGCACGCCTCGGCAGATATCTCGATGTCGAGATAACTCTAGTACACCACCTCGATTCGGGTACCCCCGGCCCGCCGCGTGATGCGCTGCCCCCATCGAAGCCCGCCTCGACTCCCCCGGCGACCGGGAGGTGGAACCGAATCCGGATGGGCGCCGTCTGTGCGGGTGAGGGGTACCCGCACGGCCGCGCCCCGGATGGCAGGCACCGGCGCCGGCGTTACGGTGAGGACGGGCCGCGACACCGGCCGAGTCGGCCGCGTACCAGTGCCGCAACGGATGTCCCCGACTCGCCACGAATGGCCTAACCCGCGTTGCTCTATCTCATATGTGAGATAGCCTGGTCGACATGACCGACGATTACCTCGCACGCATCGGCAGGCTCATCCGAGACGCCCGTCAACATCGAGGCTGGACACAGGCGCAACTCGCGGAAGCGCTCGGCACCAGCCAGAGCGCCGTCAACCGGATCGAGCGCGGCAACCAGAACATCAGCCTTGAGATGATCGCCAGAATCGGCGAGGCGCTGGACAGCGAGATCGTGTCCCTCGGTTACGCCGGCCCGATGCACCTCAGAGTGGTCGGGGGGCGCCGGCTGTCCGGCGCCATAGACGTCAAGACGAGTAAGAACGCGTGCGTCGCGCTGCTCTGCGCCACGCTGCTGAACGCCGGCCGGACCACGCTGCGCCGGGTGGCGCGGATCGAGGAGGTCTACCGCATCCTCGAGGTGCTGGGCAGCATCGGCGTGCGCACCCGCTGGATCAACGACGGCAACGACCTGGAGATCGTGCCGCCGGCCGAGCTGGACCTGGCCGCGATGGACACCGACGCCGCCCGCCGCACCCGCAGCGTCATCATGTTCCTCGGCCCGTTGCTGCACCGCACCGACCGCTTCCGCATCCCGTACGCGGGCGGCTGCGACCTGGGCACCCGCACCGTGCAGCCGCACATGAACGCGCTGCGCCACTTCGGCCTGGACATCACCGCGACCGACGGCACGTACCACGCCGAGGTGGACCGCGGCATCACCCCGAAGCGGGCGATCGTGCTGACCGAGCGCGGCGACACCGTGACCGAGAACGCGCTGCTGGCCGCGGCCCGTTACGAGGGCGTGACCGTCATCCGCAACGCCAGCTCCAACTACATGGTCCAGGACCTGTGCTTCTTCCTGGAGGAGCTGGGCGTGCAGGTGGAGGGCATCGGCACCACCACGCTCACCGTGCACGGCGTCGCCGAGATCGACCGCGACGTGGACTACGCGCCCTCCGAGGACCCGGTCGAGGCGATGAGCCTGCTGGCCGCGGCGGTCGTCACCGAGTCCGAACTGACCATCCGCCGGGTGCCGATCGAGTTCATGGAGATCGAACTCGCGGTGCTGGAGGAGATGGGGCTGGACCACGAACTCACCCCCGAGTACCGCGCGGACAACGGCCGCACCCGGCTGGTGGACCTCACCGTCCGCCCCTCCAAGCTGAGTTCGCCGATCGACAAGATCCACCCGATGCCGTTCCCCGGGCTCAACATCGACAACGTGCCGTTCTTCGCGGCCATCGCCGCCACCGCCCAGGGCTCCACGCTGATCCACGACTGGGTCTACGACAACCGGGCCATCTACCTCACCGAACTGACCCGGCTGGGCGCCCAGGTCAAACTCCTCGACCCGCACCGGGTGCTGGTCGAGGGCCCGACCCGCTGGCGCGCCGCCGAGATGATGTGCCCGCCCGCGCTGCGCCCCGCGGTGGTGGTGCTGCTGGCGATGATGGCCGCCGAGGGCACCTCGGTGCTGCGCAACGTCTATGTCATCAACCGCGGTTACGAGGACCTCGCCGAGCGGCTGAACACGATCGGCGCGCAGATCGAGATCTTCCGCGACATCTGACCCACGCATGCCGCCGGACCCCTCTGACCCGGTGTTTAGCGGGTCAGAGGGGGCCCGGCGGCATCTGAGGGACTTCTCTGGGACTTTGGGCCGGCGGGTGGGCTACGAGCCATGCTCCACAGGCACAGGCTCTGCCGACCGGCGGCAGCTACGCGAGGGTCTGTGCGGTGAGTGGTGTAACTCCCGAGCTGGAAGCGACAGTTGATGACTGACGTGACGAGTGGCACCGGGGGGAGCACCCCGACGTCGCCCGGGCCAGGGCGCACTAAACCGGACGGACGCGGGGCGGTTGAGCGGTGGGAGAACGGCGGGGAGCCGCCTACTGCAGCGCCAGCTCCTCGCTGACCTGCCAGTACGTGACCTCGGAGCTGTTGTCGAGGCCGAGACCGGAGCCGGAGGCGGGCGCGGTGACCGTGACGTGGCCGTCCGTGCCGCCGCCGCTGCGGTCGGCCAGGGTGACGTTGAGGGTCTTGGTGCGGTGGGTGGGCTTCTCGGAGAGGTAGATCGCCGCGTACGCGGTGTGGCCGGGAGCCAGCTCCACCACGGCCTGCGGGACGGTGTCCTTGTTGACCGGCAGGTTCTTGCCCGCGACCGGGTCGGAGACGAAGGGCGCGTTGTAGGCCGCGCACTCCTTGCTTCCGGTGTTGGTGAGCGTGAGCAGGATGGAGGGGATGGTGCCGCCGGTCTCCTCGAGCTTGATGCTCGACGAGTCGAGGGTGCAGTCGTCGTCTCCGGAGGCCGAGGAACCGGACGAGCCCGAGGACCCCGAGGAGCCGGACGAGCCCGAGCCGCCGGACGTCGAGGTGCCCGAAGCGTCCTTGGTGGCGGCGGGGGTGGCGGTCACCCCAGCCGAGCCGTCGGAGGACGTGGCCGCCGGGGCGGAGGAGGTGGACGGGCTGGACGTCGCACCCCCCGCGGCGGAGCTGGCGGGCGATGACGCCGAGCCGTCACCGCCGCCACCGCACGCGGTGAGGGCGAGTGCCAGGGCGGCCGTTCCGAGGGCGGCGGAAGCGGAGGTGGCGAATCGGACAGAGCGCATGGCTGGTGATCCCGTCGTGTGTGGACATCTGGAGCGCGGCGGCGGCGCCGGTCGCGCTGGAAAACAGGACGTCCCGAGCAGACGGTTCGCCCCCCACCAAAGGGGCGGCCGGGGCCGCCTCTTCGCGGTGACCAACAGTAGGCGGAATTAGGAAACCGCAGGTGACGCGGCCGTCCGGCCTCCGTAGCGATCTTGTAACGGGCGAGCCGGGAACGCGCAGGAGGAACCACCGGACATGGCACGGCGCCGTGCTGACGCGCGCGGGCGGACACCGGGCTCTGTTCCGTAGTCGGTGGTGACGGTCGGTGGCAGTCATTGAGCTTCTTCGGTGTGGCCACCGATCGGGTGATGGTTCGTGAGCCGCAACGGGCGAGGCCCCCGGGCTGTTGATCGAGATGTCTGACGTCTCCATCACGCTGCTCGGGGGCCTCGTTGGTCGGTCTATCCTGCCGCACTCGACCTGCCTCATGCGCTCGTGGAGTGGGTGACCATGCTGATCGTCACCCGCGAGGGTGACCGGCGCTGCAAGCTCCGCCCGTCGCATCGCGCGATGGTGGCGCTGATCTATCTGCGCGAGCGCATCACTCTGGCGAAGATCGCTGCTGGGTTCGGGATCAGCGAATCCACCGCCCACGCCTACACCAGCACGGTCATCGCTCTGCTCGCGAAACGGCCGCCGGGCCTGCTGAAGGTCCTGCGCGAGACCGATCCCGAGCTCGTCCTGCTCGACGGCACCCTCGCCGAATGCGACCGGGTCGGCGACGGACGGGCCGACTACTCGGCCAAGCACCGCCGACACAGGGTGAACGTCCAGGTCGCCACCGACCCGGAAGGCCGGCTGCGGTGGCTCTCACCCGCACTGCCGGGCCGAGCCCACGACCTGACCGCCGCCCGCACCCACCGCATCATCCGCAGTTGCGAACACCAAGGCGTCCCCATCCTGGCCGACCTCGCCTACCAGGGCGCCGGCCCCCGGCTGACCACCGGCATCAAACGCAGGCCCCTGCAGGAACCCACCCCCACCGAGAAGACCCTCAACCGCGCCCCGGCCGCAGCACGGGCACCCGTCGAACGCGGCATCGCCCGCCTGAAGTCCTGGCGGATCTTCCGCCGATCCCGGTGCAGCCCCAACCGCATGACGCCAATCGCCAAGGCCGTCCTCACCCTGGAGCGGCAACACTGAAGAAGCTCACTGGTCAGAGGGCCGTTCACGGTCGACCATCAGCCCAGACCGCTGTCGGAACCGCACGTCGGACCGCATGCGTTCGCCAACTGGCGTTCTCACCATGCCCCTTGTGACCTGCGGTGATCTGGAAAACGCACACGGCGTCGAGGTCATCCTGGCTTCCCCCGGTCAGGATGGACATCGGCCCCGTCCTCCACCCCGACGACGCCATCACCAGCGAAGGCTCCGCCCCTCGCACGGAGCCGAAAGAGCGGCCAAGCCCCTTGGCGTCTCCCTGGGACGCCTCTGGGACTTCCGGCCGCGTCAAGGGGCATGACCGTGGAACAACTGAAGGTCCTTCCATGCAGGTCAGTGCCCCACAGCCAACCATCGGGGCAGGTCGAAGAACCGCCTGGTCTCTTCCGCGACATCTGACCCGCGCATGCCGCCGCGCCCCGTCCTCGACCCGCATGTGAGCGGGCCGGGGGCGGGGTGCCGTACGGACGTGTTGCGCGGAGGCGGGGAGAGGGCTCGGCTCGTCGGGCCAGGGGTCGCGCTCTAGGGACGCGGGAAGAGGGGGACGCCGGTCAGGGTGGTGACGATCAGGTGGGCGACCGGGGCCGCGTGGGCGGTGAGGTAGAAGTGGCCGCCCGGGAAGGTGACCAGGTCGAAGGCGGACGTGGTGTGCTCCTGCCAGGCGGCGGCCTCCTCGGCGGTCACCTTCGGGTCGTCGGCGCCGGTCAGCACGGTGATCGGGCAGTCCAGGAGCGGCTCGGGGGCGGAGCGGTGACTCTCCACGATGCGGTAGTCGGCGCGGATCGCCGGCAGCACCATCCGTACGAGTTCCTCGTCGGCGAAGACCCGGGAGTCCGTGCCGCTCAGCGCGCGGACCTCGCGCAACAGGCCGTCGTCGTCGAGGAGGTGGGCGCGTTCGGGCCGCTGCCGGGAGGGTGCGCGGCGGCCCGAGACGAACAGCGCGGCCGGCGCCCGCCCCGCGGCCCGCAGCCCGCGGGCCACCTCGAAGCCGAGGACCGCGCCGAGGCTGTGCCCGAAGACGGCCAGCGGCCGGTCCGTCCACGGCAGCAGCGCGGCCACCACGTCGCGGGCCAGCGCGTCCATGCTCGGCGCGAACGGTTCGCCGCGGCGGTCCTGGCGGCCCGGGTACTGGACCGCGAGCACCTCCACCTCGTCGCCCAGCAGGTCGGGCAGCTCCGCGAAGAAACTGGCCGAACCGCCGGCGTGCGGAAGGCAGACCAGGCGTACCGGGGCGTCCGGGCGGGGCCGGAAGCAGCGCACCCACAGGCTGCCGCGCGGGTCGCCGCTCATGCCGCCCTCGGGCGGTCGTAGCGGTGGAAGCCGTGGCCCGTCTTGCGGCCCAACCGGCCCTCCTCGATCAGCCGGTCCAGCAGCGGCGGCACCGCGTGCCGGGGGTCCCCGGTGCCGTTCTCCATGCTGCGCGCCACGGCGGCGATGACGTCGAGGCCGATCAGGTCGAGGACGGTGAGCGGGCCCATGGGGTGCCCGCAGCCGAGGGTCATGCCGCGGTCGATGTCCTCGGCCGTGGCGACGCCGGACTCGTACATGCGCACGGCGGCCATGAGGTACGGGATCAGCAGCGCGTTGACGACGAAGCCGCTGCGGTCCTCGGCGCGCACGATCTGCTTGCCGAGCACGCCGGTGACCAGCGCCTCGGCGCGCTCGGCGGTGCGGTCGGTGGTGTACGGGGAGCGGATGACCTCCACCAGCGGCATGGTCGGCACCGGGTTGAAGAAGTGCAGGCCGATCACGTCGCCGGGGCGGCCGCTGGCCTCGCCGAGGTCGGTGATGGACAGGGAGGAGGTGGTGGAGGCGAGGACCGCCGCGGAGTCCTCGACGGTCTTCGCCAGCAGGGCGAACAGCCGCAGCTTGGTCTCCCGCTCCTCCGGCACCGCCTCGACGACGAACTCCCGGTCGGCGAACGCGTCCGGATCGCCGCCGAACACCGCGCGGCGCTCGGCGTCCGCGCGTCCCGCGTCGTCGATACGGCCCTTGGCGTGCGCCCGGTCGAGCAGGCCGAGGACGCGGCCGCGGGCGCGGTCGGCGGAGGCCGCGCCGGAACCCAGGACCCGCACGTCGAGGCCGGCCCGCAGGCACTCGGCGGCGATGCCGGCGCCCATGGTGCCGCCGCCGACCACGCCTATCCGACGGGCGCTCATGCCGCGCTCCGCAGCGCGGGCGCCGACCAGCGCAGCAGGCCGGCGGCCACCGCCATGCCGGCGCCGAACCCGGCGAGCAGCACCAGGTCGCCGGGGCGCAGCGCGCCGGAGCGGTTGGCCTCGTCCAGGGCGATGGCGACGGAGGCGCTGCCGGTGTTGCCGGAGTGGTCCAGCGGCAGGTGGGTGGCCGCGCCGGACAGCCCGCAGGCGTCGACGAGTTCGGCGACCATCATGCCGTTGGCCTGGTGGGGCACGAAGTGGTCGATGTCGGCCGCCTTGTGGTCGCAGCGCTCCAGCATTCGGCATCTCGGTGTTCGTGGTCAAGCGTGGCGGCACGGTCGTCACCTGCGGCTCCAGCACCGGCTACGCGCACCAGTTCGACAACCGCTACCTGTGGATGCGGCTCAAGCGCGTCATCGGCAGCCATGTCGCCAACCTGCAGGAACAGGTCGAGTGCGCCCGCCTGTTCACGCTCGGCGGGGTCGTGCCGGCGCTGTCCTCCGTGTTCCCGCTCGACGAGATCGGCGAGGCGACCCGGCTGGTGCAGCTGAACCGGCACATCGGCAAGGTCGGCGTGCTCTGCCTCGCCCCCTCGCCCGGCCTCGGCGTCACCGCGCCCGAACTGCGGGCCCGGATCGGCGCGGAGGCGCTGAACCCGCTGCGGGAGTTCGCCGCCCACCCGTCGACTGCGATTGACTGACTGGCCGTCACCATCGCGCTACCGAGAGGAAGTTTCCATGACCGACTCCGTATCGACCGTCCCCGTCCCCGAGGCCGTCGGCAAGCTGTACGACCGGCTCACGCTCACCGCGCTCGACGACGGCACGTTCAACCCCAACATCCACATCGGCTTCTGGGACACCCCGGACTCCGAGGCCACCTTGGAGGAGGCGGTCGACCGGCTCACCGACGTGCTGACCGAGCGGCTGGCGGTCGACGAGTCCTCCAGCGTCCTCGACGTGGGCTGCGGTGTCGGCGGCCCGGGACTGCGGGTGGCGCGGCGGACGGGGGCCCGGGTCACCGGGATCAGCATCAGCCAGGAGCAGGTGAAGACGGCCAACCGGCTGGCCGAGGAGGCCGGGCTCGCCGACCGGGCCGCGTTCACGCACGGCGACGCCATGAAACTCCCCTTCGCGGACGGGTCGTTCGACGCCGTGATGGCCCTGGAGTCGATCATCCACATGCCCGACCGGCAGCAGGTGCTCACCGAGGCGGCCCGGGTGCTGCGGCCGGGCGGGCGGCTGGTGCTGACCGACATCTTCGAGCGGGCGCCGCGCAAGGAGGTGCCGCACCCGTCGATCCAGAAGTTCTGCCGCAACTTCATGGTGACCCTTGCCGACGCCGACGACTACGTCGGCCTGCTGCACCGTTCGGGCCTGCGGCTGCGCGGGCTGCTGGACATCACCGAGCACACCCAGCAGCGCACCTTCCAGGAACTGTCCCGGCCGGCCGCCGGCGGGGAGCGCCCCGAGGCGCTCGGCCAGACCAACCTGCCGGATCTGTTCCAGCCGTCCGACATGCTGGGCGTGGACGAGTTCGGCTGCCTGCTGGTGGCGGCGGTGCGCCCCTGAGGCGACCGCCCCGCGGCCGGCCGCCGCGCCCTCCCGGCGCCCCCGCCCCGCGGGGTACGGCGGAAACGCCCCTCGCCCGGCCTCCGAGCGGGGACCGGGCGAGAGGCGCGGGCGGATTGGGGGTGCTACGGGTAGGTGCGGCCCGCGAAGCGCCGGGCGAAGCCGTCGCCGACGTCGGCCGTCACGGTGTAGTCGTACTGGCCGTCGGAGGCCGGTGCGAGGGTGACCGTCTTGGAGCCGCCGGCCGGGACGGAGGCGGACGTGGCGCCGCTTCCGGAGTAGCCGTTGGCGCCGACGGTGAACTGCACGGCGACGGTGCCACCGTTGGTCAAGGTCAGCACCAGGGAGCGCGGCGCGGACGGGGCTATCGACAGCGCCGCCTCCGGGTGGCCCTTGGTGGTGTCGCTCCAGGTCCGCACGTCGCCCTGGAAGCCGCGCAGGTAGCCGTCGGGGCCGTGCAGGTCGAAGTCGTACGGCCCGCCGCCGTAGGTCTGGGCGCTGAAGTAGTCCGAGATGTTCCCGCCCGCGGGCAGCGTGTACTGCCAACTGCCGTAGGTGCGGTGGTTGACGGCGTAGGCGGAGAACGCACCACCTAGGGCGCCCGTGCCGACCGTCTTGAACCAGATCCACCCGGTCGAGGTGTCGGTCCACGACGTGGTGTCGAAGAAGTAGTCGATCCGGCGGGCCAGCCGGGTGCCCTGTTCCTGGACGGGTGCCACCGGCGTGGCCGGCGGCGCGGCGTCGGGCAGCGAGTTCTCCGCGTCGCAGGCGGCGACGAGCGCCTTGGTGTCCGGGAGCGACGGGAAGGAGGTGTTGGCTGTGGTGAAGTCGAAGGCCGACATCAGGTCGCCGCAGACCAGACGGCGCCACGCGGAGATGTTCGTCTCCTTCACGCCCGTCCAGTTCTCCAGGAAGCGCAGCGGCGAGGTGTGGTCGGCGACCTGGGAGTTGACGTAACCGCCGCGGCTCCAGGGCGAGATGATGATCATCGGCACCCGCGGGCCGAGGCCGATCGGCGCCCCGCCGACGAACTCGTCGGCCGTCCCCGACGGCGGCACCGGCGGCGCCACGTGGTCGAAGAAGCCGTCGTTCTCGTCGAAGTTGAGGAAGACCACCGTCTTCGCCCACACCGCCGGATTCGCGGCGAGCGCCTGGAGGACGTACTGCGAGGTGTAGTCGGCGCCGTAGGCCGGCGGGTAGTCGGGGTGCTCCGACTGGCTGGCCGGGGCGACGATCCAGCTCACCGAGGGCAGCGTGCCGGCGGCCACGTCCGAGGCGAAAGCGCCGGCGGTACGGCGCTGCATGCCGTTGACGTACAGCGGGGAGGTGGTGGCCGCCTGCTGGAAGCTCTTGAACCACGCGAGCGGGTTGTCGTCGTAGTTGTCCTGCTGCTGGTAGACCCGCCAGGAGATGCCGGCCGCCTGGAGCCGCTCGGCGTAGGTCGTCCAGCTATAGCCCTTCTCGGAGTTGTCGGTGACCGGGCCGCCCTTGGTGCCCGCCGGGTCGATGGTGCCGGACCACTGGTAGAGCCGGTTGGGGTTGGTCGGGCCCTGCACCGAGCAGAAGTACTGGTCGCAGACGGTGAACGCCTCCGCGAGGGCGTACTGGAACGGGATGTCGGCGCGCTGGTAGTACCCCATGGAGTACGCGCTCTTGGCCGGGACCCAGTTGTTGTACAGGCCGTTGTTCCACGCGTTGTGGGTGCCGGACCAGCCGTGGTCGAGGTCGACCACCCGCTGCGCGTCGGTCGTCGAGGTGTCCAGGTGCCAGGGCAGCACCAGGTTGCCGCCGGAGGGGCCCGAACTGGTCTGGTGGAGGACGTCGGAGTTGTTCGGGAAGCGCAGGCGCGAGCGGTCGGCGTATCCGCGTACGCCCTTGAGCGAGCCGAAGTAGTGGTCGAAGGACCGGTTCTCCTGCATGAAGATCACCACGTGCTCGACGTCGTCGAGTGTGCCGGCGGTCGGCGACGCGGCCATCGCCTGCTGCATACCGGCAGGCAGCGCGGCGGCGAGGGATGTGCCGGCAGCTGCGCCGAGGAACGTACGGCGGGTCAGAGGCGTCACAGCTTCTCCTCAGTCGTGTGGGGGCCGTAGGAGCGTGTCGAGGCCCGGTGACGGCGCCTCGAAGGGATACCTGCCCGGGAGTGAACAAGTCGTCAAGTTTGGACCAGACCCGTTATCCCTTTGTGACTTTCCGCCGGACGATGCCGGCGCCAACCGCGGCGAACCCCGCCGCATCGGGTCAACCCGACGCGGCGGGGCGGGAGTTCGCGGGGCCAGGGCTCAGCTGCTGTGGGAGACGGTGAGCCCGTAGAAGGCGACGCGCGCGCCGTTGGTGGTGCTGTCGGAGGAGGACTGGTTGTAGGAACCGGCCTTGAAGTACTGCTTGTAGGCGTCGAAGGACGACGCGATGGCGTAGTGCGTGGTGCTGCCGTTGACCGTCAGGTCGATGGTGTCGCCGCCGGAGACGGCGATCGTGTAGCTCCAGGTCTTGCCGATCGACACGTGGCCGACGGTGTGCGTGGTCTGGCCGCCGGACGGCGAGTTCTCCACGCCGGCCACGATGTCGCCGTTCGCGTGGTAGTAGAGCTCGATCAGCGGCTTGGTGGACGAGCCGCCGCTGCCGAGGTGGATCTGGCCGACGCAGACGTTCGACGTCACGGAGACCACGCGCAGCGTCGCGTTGAGCTGGTGGCTGCCGCCGAGCGACCAGTCCGCGGCGCTGCCGTTGGAGTTCATCTCGCGCAACTCGGAGCGGGCGTAGTTGGAGTTGGGCGTGGTGACGCCCTTCTCCGGGGCCCAGAAGGTCATCGCGCCGTCGCGGGTGTCGGTGTAGAAGTACGAGTCCTGGAAGCCGTCATCGCCCTGGAGCTGGGAGGAGGGGATGGTGGTCGGCGAGCCCGGGGAGCCTACGGGCTCCTGCAACTCCCAGACCGACAGGTTGAAGTTGCCGCCGGGCGCCTTGGTGGGGGACGCGGCGCTCGCACTGGTGGTGCCGAGGAGCCCGAGAGTCGCGGCGACGCCCATGGCGGTCGCCGCGACGAGGAGCTTGGAGCGGATTCTCATGTGGGGGGAACCTTCCGTGCTCGTTGTTCAGTTACGTGAACTAGGTCTAGTCCTTTGGACGTTCACTTGGATAGCACGGGCAGAGCGGGCCGTCAATGACCCTGTATGGGACTGGAGTTCATGTCGCTGAACGTCAACTCCATTGCGTGCGGCGGGATCGGGACGAGCGGCACGGGTACGGGCGGATCGGCACGGGCGGGCGCGAACGAGCGGCACGGGTACGGGCGGATCGGCACGGAGGGGGTGCCGGCGGTGCGGCGGCGGGCCGGCCGCTACAGACCCGTCACCGAACTCGACGCCGTGAGCTCGTAGACGAGGGTGATCTCGCGCCGTTCGCCCGGGCCGAGGGCCAGCGCATAGCGGACGATGCCCTCGTCGTCGGGCTCGTCGGGCGCGGGTGACGAGGACTCGGCCCGCACCCGTACCTCGACCGCCGAGACCTCCGACACCGGGACGCGCTCGCGGATCACCAGCTCCTGCGCGCCGCCGCCGTACGGTGCGTCGAGCCGGGACACGAACAGCCGGACCTGACGGGTGATCACCGTCCGCTGGTTGATGGCGGCCAGCCCCGCGGTGTCGCGGGTCTCCTCGACCTGGCGGACCACCCGGAAGGTGTCCTCGCTGCCGAACGCCAGCCGGACCTGGGCGCGGACGCCGGTGAACGCCAGTTCGCCGCGGCCGACGAAGCCGCTGCCCCGTACCAGGTCCACCGGTCCGGCGAGCAGCACATGGCCGGCCGCGTTGGTGAAGTGCGCGGTCGTCACCAGCAGCGGTGACAGCTCGGGGGCGCAGGTGCGCTCCGCGCGGCAGGGCGCGGTGAAGGAGGACAGGTGCACGCGGTGCGGCCGCCCGTCGGAGGGGACGTCGACCGGGTGCGGGGCGGCCAGCGTACGTACCGCGCCGCCGTCGTCGAGCCCCGGCAGCCGTGCGGCCCCGGCTCCGCTCCCGCCCGCGGCACCGGTCCCGGGTGCGCCCGCGTCGCCGGCCGAGTCGTCGCCGACCGTACGGATCTCCTCCTCCCGGAGGTTCACCTCCACGGTGCGCCGCTCCTCCGCCGAGCGCTCCCGCAGCGTGAGCACGTCCTCGGTGAGGGCCGGCGGGTTCGCGGCGAGGGTGGGCCGCGCGGTGGACAGCGACAGCGCGACGTCGTGCCAGTCCTCGCCGGTGGCCTGCCACACGAACGCGTCGGTCTCCAGCCGCACGGAGTCCCGGTCCGCGCCGAGCGTCGCCCGGTAGGCGGGCCGCCACAGCGCGCACGGGACGAGGTGCGTGACACGTACCTCCGCCGGGCCGGCGCCCTCCGCCTCCACGACGAGTTCGACGTGCGCGGTCAGCACCTGCGGTTCGCTTTCGGTGGCCGCCAACGCCGCCCGGGCCTCGCCCAGTTCCTCGCCGATGTCGTGCAACCGGCGGCGCAGCCGGTGCAGTTCGCCAATGCGGGTCTCGGCCTCCTGGTCCACCCGGTCCAGCCGGTCGGCCCAGCGCTCCGGGTCGGCGGAGCCCGCGCCCGCACCCTGCACGATGTCACGGTGCAGATCGGTCCTGGCCTGGTCGATCACGGCGAGCGCGTTCTCCTGACGCTGCTTCAGCTGCCGCGCGTCGTACAGCTCCCGTTCCAGTTCGTGGACGTCGCGGCGCAACTGCGAGGCGTCGCGGCCGGGTTCGCCGGGCGGAGCGGGCGTGTACGCGCGGACCACGCGGGCGTCCACGACGCGGGCGGCGGGGGCGAGTGCGACGGGGGCGGGCTCACCGTCCTCCTGTTCGCCGTCCGCGGGTTCGCCGTCCGCCGGGCGGGCGGAGAGGTCCGCGCGCAGCGAGCGGTCGACGGCGAGCGGCGTGACCGGGCCGACCCGCAGCCGCTGCACACCGGCGACGAGCGGCACGGTGCCGGTGCGTTCGACCTGGGCGCGGTCCTCCAGGCAGGTCACCGCGGTGATGGGCAGGTGGAGCAGGTCCCGCTGAGCGGCGGCGTCCGAACCGGCGTCGGCAGGAGCTGAGTCCGGGGCGGCCGGGGACTCCCGGGCGAACGAGGAGTTCCGGGTGGACGGGAAGTCCGTCGCGGGGGAAGGGTCCTGGGCGGCAGACATGGTTCAGTTCCTCCGGTTTCCGCCGACGACCGACTTCCCCACCGGCAGCCGGATCTCGAACCCTCCGGTGAGGGTCGCGGTCCGCCCCGGCTCCAGCGTGACCCGCCACACCCGGGCCCCGGCGACGTAGGTCCCCTCCTGGCCGTCCAGTGGCGCGCCGGGGTCGGTCCAGCGCGGCTCGGCCCGACGCTCCTCGATGCGTACGTCCTTGTCGGCCGAGGTCGGTATGCGCTCGCGCACCTCCACGAGCGCCGGGTACGGCAGCCGGTTGGCGACCTCCACCTCCACGGTGTGGTCGAGCACGGTGGTGCCGCCGCGCAGCCCGGCGGTCGACTCGCGCATGTGGGCCCGCCGCGCCACCTGGACGCTTTCGGCCACCCCGAGGCCGACCGCCTGCCGCTGCCCCGGGGCGAGGGTCGGCAGGGCCGCGGTGCGCACGAAGTCGCCGTCGACCATGACGTCGGCGGGGCCGGCGAGCAGCGGGTGCGCGGAGGTGTTCGTGACCAGGACCGTGCCGAACACGGCGGTGTCCTGGGCCGGGACGCAGACGTACTCGAACTCGGTACGGACCGGGATCTCGCTCACTGGCACCGTGTGCCACTGGCCGTCCGCCTCGACGTCGGCCGGTGCCGCGGTGTCGAAGCGGTAGTCGAACGAGCCGGCCGACAGCCGGACGTCGACCGCGTGCGCGGGGCGGGCCAGTCGCGCCACGGCCGCGGCCCGGCGGCGGTACTCCGTGACGACCGCGTCCGTGCCCTCACCGGCGGTGCGCAACGTGCCGCGGCCCTCGGGCGCCTGCGGGCCGGCCATCACCAGGCTTGCGTAGTCGAGGAGTTCGGCGGCGGGGGCGAGGTGGGCACGCGGCGCGGGCTGCGGCGGTAGGGCCGGCAGCGGTGCGGTCGGCAGCGGCGTGGCCCCGGGGGCGGGTCCCAGTTCCGCGGAGACCTTGGGCCGGCGGGCGGCGCCGCGGTGCCGGGGCTGCGCGGACGGGGGCGCCGGCGCGGGCGGCGCGGACCCGGAGAACGAGCGGGTGACCTCGGCCGCGCCTCCGTAGCCGAAGTCGGCCTCCTCCTGCGCCGCGCCGTGGCCCTCGCCCAGCGGCCCGAAGGACGGGGACCGGGTCAGGGCGCTTCCTGGCGCGGGCGGCGCGATGGGGGCGGAGGCCAATGCGTAACCCGCCGCCGGAAGTTGCGGGTGGCGCGCGTCCTCGGCCGCCTTCGCGGTGTCGTAGCCGGTGAACAACTCGTCGAGGCCGGGCGGGGGTTCGCGCCAGCCAGGGCCGGCGGGCTCCTGCTGGCTGCGGCCGATCCGCAGGCTGCGCAGCTCCGGCAGGTCGGCGCGGCGCAGCAGGTCGGCGGTGGACAGGCCGAGCCGTACGCCGGTCCAGTCCTCGCCGGTCCGCTGGGCGACGCAGGCGCGCAGCACGAGGGTGCCGGCGCCGCTGCCGCCGTCCAGGCGCAGTTGGTAGACGGGGGCCCAGGTGGCGCCGGGTACGTGGTACTCCAGTTCCACCTCGGCTGCTGCGAAGGGGTCGGCGGCGTCATCGGAGGGGTCGCTACCGTCATCGGAGAGGTCGGCGTCGTCGGAGGAGTCGGAGCCGTCGACGGTGACGGTGCCGTCGGCCGGGCCCGCGCTGTCGGACACCAGGGTCACCACCGCGTACACGGACGGCTCCACCCGGTCGGCGAGCAGCGCGCCGGACGACTCGTTCAGCTGGTGCCTGAGGACGTCGGCGTCGTGCTCGGCCTGCTCCAACTCGTCCTCGGTGGCGCGCAGTCGGGTGTGCAGCACGGCCAGCCGCGCGTCGACGAACCCGGCCAGCGCGAGGATGGACTCCACGGGCGCCCAGCGGGGCGGGTCGCCGCGTCGGGTCTGGGGCGGTTCGGCCCGGAACCCGGCGACCTCCTCGATCTCGCCCGCCAGCCGCTCGCGCCGGTCCCGCAGCCTCGCCAGCCGGTCCTCGGCGTCCTCCAGGTCCAGCCGCAGCCCCGGGGCCTCCTCGCCGCGCCGCAGCGTGGCCGCGACATCGACGCGGATGTCCGCCACCCGCAGCCCGGGCGGCCCCGACACCACGCTCCCGCGCAGCGAGCCCGCGCTCAAGGTCGGCGGCAGGCCGCCGATCCGGACCCGGACCGTACCGTCGTCGCCGCCGGCCACGGATTCGGGTGCGGCCATGGACGCCGGCTCAGCCGCGGTCACGGCCGTAGGCAGGACGACCGAGGCTCGGCGCGTGCACACCGCGCCCTCGGCGTGCACCACGACCGCTGTCAGCACGGACCGCGCCTCTCCCGGCCCGCTCCCGCTGTCCGCGGTGCTGGTCGGCGCGCTCTCGCCGTTCTCCATGCCTCCCCCTGCCGGCCGGCGTGCTTCCGGTCACGGGGACCGGAACTCGTCCGTACCCTAGCCGAGTTCGGCCGGGCGCTCGCAGGCGCCGGGCTCAGGCGAGGCTGGCGACCAGGATCGCCTTGATGGTGTGCATGCGGTTCTCGGCCTGGTCGAAGACGACGGACCGCTCGGACTCGAAGACCTCGTCGGAGACCTCGAGGTAGTCCAGGCCGTGCCGTTCGTGGATCTCACGGCCGACGGTGGTGCCGAGGTCGTGGAGCGCGGGCAGGCAGTGCAGGAAGGTGGCCTGCGGATTGCCGGTGGCCCGCATCACGTCGGCGGTGACGGCGTACGGGGAGAGCAGCCGGATGCGCTCGTCCCAGACCTCCTTGGGCTCGCCCATCGACACCCACACGTCGGTGTGCACGTGGTCGGCGCCGCGGACGCCCTCCTCGACGCTCTCGGTGAGGGTGATCCGTGCCCCGGTCCGCGCCGCCAACTCGCGGGCCTGCGCGACCACGTCGGCCTGCGGCCACATCGCCTCGGGCGCGGCGATCCGTACGTCCATGCCGAGCAGCGCGCCGGTGACCAGCAGCGAGTTGCCCATGTTGTAGCGGGCGTCGCCGAGGTAGGCGTAGGAGATCTCGGACAGCGGCTTGGGGTTGTGCTCGGTCATGGTGAGGACGTCGGCGAGCATCTGGGTGGGGTGCCACTCGTCGGTGAGGCCGTTCCACACCGGCACTCCGGCGTGCGCGGCCAGTTCCTCGATGGCGGTCTGGGCGTGCCCGCGGTACTGGATGCCGTCGAACATCCGGCCCAGCACCCGGGCGGTGTCCTTGATCGACTCCTTGTGGCCGATCTGCGAGCCGGACGGGTCGAGGTAGGTGGTGCCGGCGCCCTGGTCGGCGGCGGCGACCTCGAAGGCGCTGCGGGTACGGGTGGACGTCTTCTCGAAGACCAGCGCGATGTTCCGCCCGCGCAGCCGCTGCACCTCGGCGCCCGCCTTCTTGGCCGCCTTCAGCTCCGCCGCCAGCTCCACGAGGTGGCGGAACTCCTCCGGAGTGAAGTCCAGCTCCTTGAGGAAGTGCCGGCCCTTGAGGTCGACGGCCATGCGGAACTCCTAGCGTGCGGCGTCATCGAATACTGGAACCCTATACGATGATCGGCATTCTTATACAGCCCCCTGGAATGGGCCGCTGGTCACACCGCGTCGCGCTCGATCGGGCAGGTCATGCAGCGCGGCCCTCCCCTGCCCCGGCCCAGTTCGCTGCCGGGGATCTCGATCACCTCGATGCCGCGCTTGCGCAGGAACGTGTTGGTGGTCGCGTTCCGCTCGTAGGCCACCACGACGCCCGGTTCCACCGCCAGGACGTTGCAGCCGTCGTCCCACTGCTCGCGTTCGGCGGCGTGCACGTCCTGGGTGGCGGTGAGCACGGTGATCGCGTCGAGCCCGAGGGCAGCGGCGATCGCCCGGTGCATGTGCTCGGGCGCGTGGTCGGTGACCTTCAGCTCGCCCTCCTCCGCGCCCGGCTCGATGGTGTACGACCGGAGCATCCCCAGGCCCGCGTACTGGGTGAAGGTGTCGCCGTCGACCATGGTCATCACCGTGTCCAGGTGCATGAACGCCCGCCCCTTCGGCATGTCCAGCGCCACGATGGTGCGGGCCGACCCGGCCTCGAACAGCCCGCGCGCCAGCATCTCGACGGCCTGCGGGGTGGTGCGCTCGCTCATCCCGATCAGTACCGCGCCACGGCCGATCACCAGCACGTCGCCGCCCTCGATCGTCGACGGGTACGCGTTCTGGCCCTCGGACCAGACGTGGAAGCCGCCGCCGGCGAAGAGCGGGTGGTACCGGTAGATCGCCTCGAAGTGCACGGTCTCGCGCTGCCGGGCCGGCCAGCGCATCGCGTTGATGCTCACCCCGTCGTAGACCCAGGCGGAGGTGTCGCGGGTGAACAGGTGGTTGGGCAGCGGGTTGAGCAGGAAGTCGTCCAGGTCCATGGCGTGGAACCGGACCGAGACCGGCTCGGCGAACCGCTCCAGGAACTCCCGTTTCGTCATGCCCCCGACCAGCGCCTCGGTCAGGTCCGGGGCCGGCAACTCGTCGAACGCCGCTCGCAGGTGCCCGGTGGCCAGCGGGCCGTACTCCTTCTCGTCGAAGACCCGGTCCAGGACGAGCCGCTTCGCCGCCGGCACCTCCAGCGACTCGCACAGCAGGTCGCCGAAGAGGTGGACCTGCACGCCGCGGTCGCGCAGCACGTCGGCGAACCCGTCGTGCTCGGCCCTGGCCCGTCGGACCCACAGGAGGTCATCGAAGAGCAGCGCGTCCTTGTTGGTCGGGGTCAGACGCTTCAGTTCGAGATCGGGGCGGTGCAGGATGACGCGGCGCAGCCGCCCGGTCTCGGAGTCGACGTGGAAGCCGTTGTCCGCCATGGAAGCCATGGAAGAAGAGCTTCCCACGTCGGGGACGGCTCAACACGGCAGCGCGCCCGTTGTGCCGGGCGGGTGGTGTGCCGGGTCCGGGGGGTGGTCGGCGCTGGGGGTGACGGGCACGGTCGGTGCCGTACGACGGGCGGTGCCGTACCGCGGTGTGCGGCACGGCACCGTACGCGTACGGCCCGACGGGGGCGGACGGGTTCACCGCCCCGGGTTCACAGCCGCGGGTCGACCGGCTCGGACTCCAGCGCGAGCACCGCGAAGACCGCTTCGTGCACCCGCCACAGCGGCTCACCGGTGGCGAGCCGGTCCAGCGCCTCCAGGCCGAGGGCGTACTCGCGCAGGGCGAGGGACCGCTTGTGGCCGAGCGAACGACCGCGCAGCCGGGCCAGGTGCTCGGGGCGGGTGTACTCCGGACCGTAGATGATCCGGAGGTACTCCCGGCCGCGGCACTTCACCCCGGGCTGCACCAGCCGGCCGGACTCGGTGCGTACCAGTGCGGCCAGCGGCTTGACCACCATGCCCTCGCCGCCCGCCTCGGTCATCTCCAGCCACCACCGCACTCCGGCGGCCACCGACTGCTCGTCGCCGGTGTCGACGTGCAGCCTGCGGGTGGGCTGCAGCAGGCCGCTGGTGTCGGCCTCGACCAGGCGGTCGATGAGGGCGAGCTGCCGGTCGTGCGGCACGTCCGCGAGGCTGCGGTCCTGGACGGCGAGCAGCTGGAACGGTGCCAGCCGCACCCCGTCGAGCCCGTCGGTGCTCCAGCAGTAGCGGCGGTACGCCTCGGTGAACGCGGCCGCGTCGGCGGCCCGCTCACCCTGCCGGGACAGCAGCGTGGAGACGTCGGTGCCACGCTTGGCCGCCGCCTCCAGCGCGGCGAGGGCGGCGGGGAAGGCGGCACCGGACGCGGCGCCCACCGCGGCGTACTGCTTGCGCAGCAGACCGGACGCCTTCAGCGACCACGGCAGCAACTCGGCGTCGAGCAGCAGCCAGTCGGTGCCCAGCTCCTCCCACAGCCCGGCGGCGGTGACGGCCGCGCGCAGCCGGGCCAGCACCTCCTCGGTGACGGCCGGGTCGTCGAAGAAGGGCCGGCCGGTGCGGGTGTGCACGGCGCCGGTGACCCCGGGTGCGGTCACGCCGAAGCGGTCCCTGGCGGTGGCCTCGTCGCGGCAGACCAGGGCGACCGCGCGCGAGCCCATGTGCTTCTCCTCGCAGACGACCTGTGCGACGCCGTCGTCCCGGTAGGCGGCGAACGCCTCGGCCGGGTGCTCCAGGTAGCCCTCCTGGGTGGACGTGGCGCACGGCGACATGGTCGGCGGCAGATAGCCGAGCAGGCGCGGGTCGACCGCGAAGCGGCTCATCACCTCCAGGGCCGCGGCCGCGTTCTCCTCCCGGACGGCGAGCCGGCCCATCCGGGCAGTCTCGACGGTACGGCGGCCGGCGACGTCGGCGAGGTCGAGCGGACGGCCGTCCTTCGCGCCGGGCGCGGGCGTGGCCAGCGGCTTCACCGGCTCGTACCAGACCTGCTCGGCCGGCACGTCGACGATCTCCCGCTCCGGCCAGCGCAGCGCGGTCATCCGGCCGCCGAAGACGGCGCCTGTGTCGAGGCACAGGGTGTTGTTGATCCACGACGTGGTCGGCACGGGGGTGTGGCCGTAGACGACGGCGGCGCGGCCGCGGTAGTCCTCGGCCCACGGGTAGCGCACGGGCAGGCCGAACTCGTCGGTCTCGCCGGTGGTGTCGCCGTACAGGGCGTGCGAGCGGACCCGGCCGGAGGTGCGGCCGTGGTACTTCTCGGGCAGCCCGGCGTGGCAGACCACCAACTTGCCCCCGTCCAGCACGTAGTGGCTGACCAGGCCCTCGACGAAGGTCTTCACCTTCGCGCGGAACTCGGGGTCGCGCTCGTCCTCCCGCTCGAACTGCTCGATGGTCTCGGCGAGGCCGTGGGTGTGCTGCACGTTGCGGCCCTTGAGGTAGCGGCCGAGCTTGTTCTCGTGGTTGCCCGGCACGCACAGGGCGGTGCCCGCCTCGACCATGCCCATCACGCGGCGCAGCACGCCCGGGCTGTCCGGGCCCCGGTCGACCAGGTCGCCGACGAACACGGCGGTGCGGCCCTCGGGGTGGGTGCCGTCGCGGTAACCGAGCTTCGCCAGCAGCGTCTCCAGCTCCGAGCTGCATCCGTGCACGTCGCCGACGATGTCGAAGGGGCCGGTGAGGTGGGTCAGGTCGTTGTACCGGCGCTCGGTGACCACCCGCGCGGTGTCCACCTCTTCGGTGCCGCGCAGGATGTGGACCTTGCGGAAACCCTCGCGCTCCAGGCCGCGCAGCGATCGGCGCAGCTCGCGCGTGTGGCGCTGGATGACGTGGCGGGGCATCCCCGCGCGGTCCGGGCGGGTCGCGTTGCGATCGGCGCACACCCGCTCCGGGACGTCCAGCACGATCGCGATCGGCAGCACGTCGTGCTCGCGGGCCAGCGCGATCAGCTGGCGGCGTGCCTCGATCTGCACGCTGGTCGCGTCGATCACGGTGCGGCGCCCCGCCGCGAGCCGCTTGCCCGCGATGTAGTGCAGTACGTCGAACGCGTCGCGCGTCACGCTCTGGTCGTTCTCGTCGTCGCCGACCAGGCCGCGGCAGAAGTCCGACGAGATCACCTCGGTCGGCTTGAAGTGCCGCGCGGCGAACGTGGACTTGCCCGAACCGGTGGCCCCGATCAGCACGACCAGCGAAAGGTCGGTGACGGCCAGCTCGCGCGGCGGCTTCACCGCGTCCGGCGCGGCCGCGGAAGCCGGTACGTCCTGGATCTGCGGGGTCCCCGGGGTGTCCGGGGTGTCCGGGGTGTCCGGGTTCCTACGGTGCTCGGTCATGCGACGGCCTCCTTCTCGTCCTTGTTGTCCTGGTCCTGCTTACGGTCCTGCTCGCGGCCCTGCTTACGGTCTTCACCGGTCCCGGCGCCGTGTTCCGCGTCGGGGCCTCCGGCGAGAGCGAAGACGGCCATCTGCGTGGGCGCCCCCACCTCGGGGTCGTCCGGCCCGACCGGCACGAACCGCACCTGGTAGCCGTACTGCTCCGCCACCCCGTCCGCCCACGCACCGAACTGCGCCCGCGTCCACTCGAACCGGTGGTCCGCGTGCCGCACATGCCCGGCCGGCAGCGACTCCCACCGCACGTTGTACTCGACGTTCGGCGTCGTCACGACCACCGTCCGCGGCCGAGCCGCCCCGAACACGGCGTACTCCAGTGCCGGCAGCCGCGGCAGGTCCAGGTGCTCGACCACCTCGCTGAGCGCCGCCGCGTCGTAGCCCATCAGCCGCGCGTCGGTGTACGCCAGCGATCCCTGGAGCAGCGCGACCCGCCCCGCCTGCCGCTCCCCCATCCGGTCCAGCCGCAACCGGCGCGCCGCGATGTCCAGCGCCCGCACCGACACGTCCACACCCACGATCTCGGTGAACCGCACCTCCTTCAGCAGCGCCGCCACCAACTGCCCCTGCCCGCAGCCCAGGTCCAGCACCCGCGCCGCGCCCGCCCCACGCAACTCGGCGAGGATCGCCTCCCTGCGCTGCACCGCCAGCGGCGCCGGCCGCTCCGCCACCTCCTCCGGCACCTCCGGCTCCACCGCGTTGTCGATCTCCTCCACCTCGATGTCATCGGCGTCGGCCAGCCGCACCAGCTCCAGCCGCTCCATCGCCTGCCGCGTCAGCGACCAGCGCCGGGAGAGGTAGCGGCTGGTGATCAACTTCTGCTCCGGGTGCCGCGGCAGCCACCCCTCGCCGAACCTCAGCAGCTTGTCCACCTCGTCCGCCGACACCCAGTAGTGCTTGGCGTCGTCCAGCACCGGCAGCAGCACATACAGGTGCCGCAACGCGTCGGCCAGCCGCAACTCCCCTTCCAACGTCAGTGCCACATACCGCGACTCGCCCCACTCCGGGAACCTCGCGTCCAGCGGGATCGGCTCGGCCGCCACCCGCCATCCCAGCGGCCCGAACAGCTTCGCCACCAGCTCCGGCCCACCCCGCGCGGGCAGCACGGGCACCTCGACCCGCAGCGGCATCGGCGCCGCCGCCCGCTCCGGATGCGTCCGGCACTCCCCGCGCAGCGCGCTGGAGAACACCGTCCGCAACGCCACGGCCAGCAACGACGACGCGGCATACGGCCGGTCGTTCACATACTGGGCGAGCGCGGCATCGGGCGCGCCACCGCGACCTCGGCCCTTCCCGCGCCGCACCAGCGCGGGCGAATCCACCTCCAGCAGCAACGCCGCGGTGGTCGACTCGGCGGTCGCCTCGGGGTAGAACACATGCGCCTCGCCGTACGCCGTCGAGAACGCCTGTGCCTTGTCCGGATGCTTGTGAAGCAAGAACCCCAGGTCAGTGGCCGGAACTTCGGTGCTGCCGGTGGCAGTGATCGTCATGAACACGTATCCGAGTATCGACGGCCGGGCTCCCGGCCGACACCGGATTACCGACCGCCCGCGCTTGGCTGCCCCAGACCGCCCATCCCGGGACGGCCTGCCACGGGACCGCCTGGCCGCTTCCCGAACCACCGCCCGCCGAAGCCGCCCGCCGGCTCAGCCGCCGCCCCGCAACTCCGCCGCGACACCGGCGATCCCGGCCGGGCCCACCCGACAGCAGCCGCCGACCAACCGCGCGCCCGCCTGCCGCCACCCGGCCACCAGCCCCGGATCGAACACCGAACCCCCCACCCAGCGCCGCCCTTCGGCGTCCCACTGCTCACCGCTGTTGGGATAGGCCACCACCGGCTTGCCCGAGACTTCCGCGGCCAACCGCACCGCATCCGTCACCTCGCCCGGGGCGCAGCAGTTGACGCCCACCGCGACCACCTCGTCCCGGCCCGCCGCCAGCGCGAAGGCATCCTCCAACCGCTGCCCGGCCCGTGTCCGGCCGCCCTCGATCGTGTACGACAGCCACACCGGTACCCCGGTGCCCTCGGCCGCCCTCAGCATCGCCTCCCCTTCGTCGACATCCGGCACCGTCTCCAACGCGAGGACATCCGGCTCCGCCGCCGCCAGCGCCTCGATCCGCAGTCGATGGAACCTCTCCAACTCCCGCACGCTCAGCCCGTACCGCCCGCGGTACTCGCTCCCGTCCGCCAGCATCGCGCCGTACGGTCCGACCGACGCCGCCACCCGCACCCCGAGCCGGCCCGCTACCGCCCGCCGGGCCAACTCGACGCTGCGGCGCAGGAGTCGTGTCGCCTCCACGCGGCCGACACCGCGCTGCGCGAACCCTTCGTACGTCGCCTGATAGCTGGCCGTGGTGAGCACCTGGGCGCCCGCTTCCAGGTATGCGGTGTGGGCCGCGAGGATCTGCTCGGGCTCGTCCGCCAGGAGCCGCGCCGTCCACAGCGGGTCCGCCAGGTCGCAGCCCTGGTCCGCGAGCTGGTTGGACAACCCGCCGTCCAGTACCAGCGCCCCTTCGTCCGGCACGACCGGCCTTCCTCCGATCGCCTCACCTCCCTTCTCCGTTGCTTCTGCGGTGCGCTCTTCTCCGGCGGCCGGTCCGCCCGGCCCGCGGGCGGGGCCGGGCTCCGCCGCGGGCACGGGCGGCGTCACCGCGCCGTCATCCGACCTGCGACTGGACCTGCGCGGAGATCAGCTCCAGGTGGTCCAGGTCCTTCAGGTCGAGAACCTGGAGGTAGAACCGAGTGGCGCCCGTCTCGGCATACCGCCCGATCTTGTCGACGACCTCGGCAGGCGATCCGGCCAGCCCGTTGGCCTTCAGATCGTCCACCTCCCGGCCGATCGCCGCCGCCCGCCGGCTCACCTCGGCGTCGTCCTTGCCGACCGCGACGACCAGAGCGTTGGACAGGACGATGTCGTCCGCCGCCCGACCGGCCGACCGCGCCGCCTCCCGCACCCGCTCGAACTGCTTGCCGCTGTCCTCGACCGACGCGAACGGCACGTTGAACTCCGCCGCGTAGCGCGCCGCCAGCTCCGGCGTGCGCTTGACACCCATCCCGCCGATGATCACCGGAAGCGACGGCTGCGCGGGCTTGGCCAGCGCCGGCGAGTCCTTGAGCTGGTAGAACTTGCCGTCGAAGTCGAAGGTCTGCCCCGCAGGTGTCCCCCACAGTCCGGTGATGACGGCCAGCTGCTCCTCCAGCCTGCCGAACTTCTCCTTCGGGAAGGGGATTCCGTACGCGGTGTGCTCCGCCTCGAACCACCCCGCGCCGAGCCCGAACTCGACGCGGCCGCCCGACATCTGGTCGACCTGCGCCACCTGGATGGCCAGCACACCGGGCAGCCGGAAGGTGCCCGCGGTCATCAGCGTGCCGAGCTTGATCCGGCTGGTCTCCCGCGCGAGGCCGGCCAGTGTGATCCACGCGTCCGTGGGTCCGGGCAGACCGTCCCCGCCCATCGTCAGGTAGTGGTCGGAACGGAAGAAGGCGTCGAAGCCCAGGTCCTCGGTGGCCTTGGCGACGGCCAGCAGCGTGTCGTAGCTCGCCCCTTGCTGGGGCTCGGTGAAGATACGTAGATCCATTCCTCCATCCTGCATCAGGTGCGGGGCCGACCGCGTCACCCCGAATCGGCGCGCGCCAGCACTTGCGCTCGGTCCTTGGCCTCGTCCACCGCGTCCAGCGCTTCGACGCACTCCCAGTAGGTCTTCTCGTCGCAGGCGGAGGAGATGAGCTCGACCAGGGCGAGCCCGATCTCACCGAGGAGAGCCCGCAGCGCCCGCAGTGTGCCGGGCGGCTCACGGACCGTGCTCAACCGGGCGGCCCGGGGCGGCCCGACCCGCGTGGCCGAGACCACCGGCGCGGGCCCGGCCCGCGACACCGTACGCCCCGGATCGCGCGCCGCCCCAAGCTCGCCTGGTCGGCCACCCTCCGCCTCTCGCCCCCACACCTCCGCCAGCAGCCGTCCGATCGCCTCCGTCAGCTCATACGCCTGCCATGCCTCGGCGATGACGTCGTCCGGCTGCGGATCGCGGCCCATCGCCCGTTCCGCCTCCGCTACAAGCCGTGCCGCATCCATCTTCTCCACCCTCCGCGTCAGCGCGGCGACTCGGTGCCGCCGTTCTCATGTCACCCAGAGTGACACGGCGCGAGCGGTCAGAAAGGGGCGGATTCGAAGCTGTGGATAACTCTCCGATTGTGGATAACTCGATCACTCTTTCGAGGGATGGTCGTGCCCGGAAACCCCGTCCTCGGCCGGTCCAGGCACGGGAAACCGCACTTCGTTGCGGTCGATCTTCGCGGCGAGCGCGGCCAGCACGTCGATGTCGAGGACCGCGCAGAACTGCAGCAGATACGCCAGTACGTCCGCCACCTCGTCCCGTACCCGGTCCGCGGCATCGTCCCCGTCCATCACCGCCACCGACTGCTCCGGGGTCAACCACTGGAAGATCTCCAGCAGTTCCGAGGCTTCGACGCTCAGCGCGGCGGCGAGGTTCTTCGGGGTGTGGAACGGCTCCCAGCGGCGCACGGCCGCGAAGTCCACGAGGCGTTGCTGCAGTTCGGCGAGATCGTGTGTGTCCGTCACTCGGACTGGTCTACCTCATCTTCGCCCTCGGCCGCGGCGGGGAGCGGTTCACCGTGCGCGCAGGTACAAGGGGGGTGCGGGGAGCCGGCGACACCGGGTTCGCCGCGGGCGGGCGGCACGGAGCCCGCTTGTGGCGTGGGCGCGGGGACTGGTGTGGGGCCGGTGCGGGGCGCGGGCGAGCGCGTGGGGCCGGTACGGGGCGCCGGTACGGCGGCCGTCGAGGACGGGCCTGCCGACGAGGGCGGGCCCGTCTGTACGGGTGGACCTGTCGGTAGAGGTGGACCTGCTTGTACAGGCGGCCCGGCCGGTGCGGGATCGGGCGGCGCCGGCTGCGCGAACGCGGCATCGAACCACGCCGGTTCCGCGTGCCCGGGCACGTCGTCGACGGATTCGGTGTAGACGTAGTCGGCGCGATCGAAGCCGCGGTGGTCGGGGGCCTCATATTCGGAGTCGTCGAATTCGGAGTCGTCGTACGCCAGGCCGCCGTACCCGAAGTCGTCGTATCCCGCCTGGTCGAACGGCGCTTCACCGTAAGGAGAGGCTCCGGACGCCGGCCGCGCGAAGGGGGCATCCGGGGAAACCGCACCGCTCGGGGCGGGTTGGACCGGTCCTCGCTCGTCGTCGACGGCCTCAGCCCAGGGGTCCCGCGCCACAGCATTCCCCGTCGTCGGCTCAGCCCTCGCCGATGCGCCGTCGGAGGCACCGTCTCCCTCCCCCGCGAACCCGCCCGCGTCCTGCCGTTCGACTCCTCCCGGTCCGGACGCGCACGGCCTCTCCGCCCCGCCCACCGCCGACTCATCACCCGGGTCCGGGTCCTCGGCATCGCCCGCTCCCCGCCCGGCGCCGGCACCGCCGACGTCATCCACCGCACCGGCCACACCGTCTTCATCAACCGAGCCGGTCGCACCGGCCGCGGACACCCCATCGCCTGAGAGCTCCGCATCCACCGAACCCGTCGCACCAGCAGAGCTCACCACGTCCCCGGCACCGGCGGCTCCCGTCAGGTCCGCCACGTCCGCCGCCTCGGCCACGTCCGCCATGCCCCCAGCTTCCGCCGCATCCGCCACGTCTCCCCCAGCCTCGGAGCCTGACGCACCCGCAGAGTCCCCCACGCCCTCGGGCCTCGCCCCGCCCCCAGCGCCCGCGCTCTCCCCGCCGCGCTGCTCCTCGCCCTCCCCCGCCCTCTCCTTCTTCTTCATCAACTTCGTCACCTTCGACCCCGCTCCGAGCACCGTGAGCGCGACCCCGCCCGCCGTGTCGATCCCCTCCGCGTACGCCGGGTCCTGCACGGTGCACAGCAACCTGATGTGGCCCCGCGCGGCGGCGATCCCCGCCAGCCGGAGCAGTTCCCGGGCCTGCCGCCGGTCGACACCGACGTCGAGCCCGTCGGCCACCACGGTCAGCACCTGCCCGGCCGGCAGATGCTCGGTACTGGTGTCGACGTCCAGCACACCGGGTCCGGTCAGCAGCACCAACGCCATCGCCAGAAAACGCAGTTCCCCGTCGCCGAGCCGGTCGACCGGGACCATACCGAGCGCGCCGCGGTCGACCGCGGCGATCACCGCCTCGACCAGCGGCTCCCGGCCGTCGCCCGCCATCAGCGCGGGCAGCGCGGTCAGGCCGCGCACCGGCCCGCTGCACACGTCGCGTACCGCGCCGACCAGCATCCCGTGCCGGATGCTGCACTCGTGCTCGGTCCTGGCCAGCACCGCGGACAGGTTGTCGCACGAACCGCGCAGCCGCCCGTCGCCGACCCGGACGGGGCCGCGCATCAACTCCGGCCGCGGCGCGATCGGGAAGACCCCGCGCAGCGCGACCACGAGCTGCTCGGCCGCGGACAGCACCAGCCGCTGCCCCTCCGTACGCCCGGAGACCCGCAACGGCAGCAACGACGTGGCCAGCCGGTCGTCGGGAAGGGGCGCGCGGGTGACCGCGACGGCGCCGGCGGTGTGCCAGGCGGCCTGCACGGACGGCCGGGTCGGGTCACGCAGGGCGGTGGTCAGAAGGGTCTCGCCCGAGCCGGTGAGCCGTTCGCCGACGATCCGCAGGGTGGGTTCGACCTGGACGGCCAGGTCGAGGCGGACCGGGCCGAGCGGCCCACTGGTGGTGCAGCCGATCCGGAAGCCGCGCCGCCCCTGCGCATCGGCCCTCGCGCCCTGCGGCACGCATGCCGCCGCTCCCCCGCGCACGAACGACCGGCCGGTGCCGGACACCGCGAACACCTCCTGCAGATCTGCTCCGGACGCGAGCCGGCCGAGCACGGCCAGACCTTCGAGGACGCTCGACTTGCCCGTGCCGCTGGCCCCGGCGAGGAGTGTGAGCGGTTCGAGCGGGAAAGTGGCGCCGCGATGTGACTTGAAGGCCGACAGCCGGAGTTCGGTGACGATCGGGCGCTGCGGGCTGCTGCTCATGGCCGCGAAGTTAACGACCGTCGATCGTGCCGAACCGTTCCAGCGTACGTTTCGTCCCTCGAAAGAGGGACATCCGGCATAACCCGCATGGATTCAGGAGAAACAGACCTACAGCGGATCGAATCGCGGCGGTGCCCGAATCACCACCGGCCCGAGCCGCACCCCCACACACACGCATCACCCCTCTTTACGCGCCCGCGCGCGCCCGCCCGCCGCGGCCCACCACCACTACCTTTACGGAGGTGACGAAACCCAGTACCAGTACGCCACGTTCACCGAAGAGCGCGGGTCCCGCGGCCACCGCAGACATCGCGGAACCGCCCGCCACCAGCTATGTCGCACTTCTGCGCGGCATCAATGTCGGGGGCCACTCACGAGTCCCCATGGAGACACTGCGCGGCCTGCTCACCGACATGGGCGGCACCGCGGTGCGCACCTACCTGCAAAGCGGCAACGCCGTCTTCACCCACGGAAAGGAGGAGGAACCGCAGCGCCTGGCAGCGGAGTTGGAGCAACGCATCGCCGACGAGCTGGGGCTGACCATCGCGTGCCTGGTCCGGACGGGGACGGACCTGCGACGCGTGGTCGACGCCAACCCGTTCGCGATGGAGGGTGTGAACGGCTCGCGGTTCGTGGTCGTCTTCTTGTCCGGGCCCCCGCCCCGGGACAAGTTGGCGGCCCTGGACCCGGCCGTCTACGCCCCCGACGAGTTCCGGGCCGGTGAGCGGGAGATCTACGCCCACTTCCCGGACTCGATCCGCAACTCCAAGCTGGCCGCCCGCTTCTCCGACCGCTGGCTGGGTCTGACCGCGACCTCGCGCAACTGGAACACGGTCGTCAAACTCCTGGAGCTGAGCGGTGCGTGAGCGGGCACCCCGGGTGGACCGGAGCGCCCGCGGCACCTCTCGGCGCGGACCGGCAGAGCCGACCGCTCGCCGGGCTGTCGTCCGGGCTGTCGACCGCGCTATCCGCCGGCCTGCCCCATCCCCTCGGCGAACCACCGGGTGAGGCTGGTCGGGTGGGTGATGGCCGTGCCCACGACGACCGCGAAAGCACCCGCGTCCAGGGCGGCTTGGGCCTGCGCGGGAGTGTGGATACGCCCCTCGGCCAGCACCGGGACGGACAGCGCCGCACTGAGCCGGGCGACGAGGTCGAGGTCGGGACCCTGCGGATGGGGAGCTCCGCCGACGTGACCGGACAGGGTGGTGCCGACCACATCGGCACCGAGGGCGGCCGCCTCGATGCCCTCCTCGTAGCTGGAGACATCGGCCATGAGGAGCCGGCCGACCTGGTGTACGGCGGTGACGGTCTGCTCCAACGTCTCGCCGCCGGGCCGCGGACGGAAAGTCGCGTCCACGGCCACGATGTCCGCGCCGGTCGCCGCGACTTCGCGGGCATGCCGCGCAGTCGGGGTGATGTAGACCCCTGAAGTGCCGTTCTTCCAGAGGCCGATCAGCGGGACGTCGGTCACCGCGCGGATGGCACGCAGGTCGTCGAGACCCTGGGCGCGGATGCCGGCCGCACCGCCTTCCAGTACGGCGAGCGACATCTGACGCATGATCAGCGGGTCCCGCAGCGGCTCCCCCGGGTACGCCTGGCAGGAGACGATCAGCCGTCCGCGCAGCCGTTCCAGGATTCCGGCACGGGCCTGACCCGTCCGGTAGGTGCTGCCGGTGCCGGCTCCGGCGGTCGCCGCGGCCCCACCGGTGGCTGCGAGCCCCCCGGGTCCCTCGGCGCTCCCGGCGCTCCCGGGCGCAGGGGCGGGACGGTCGTGCCCGCTCATGCCAGCACCTCCCGCCCGAGGAACGCGGCACCGTACAGCGCCGCGTCGTCGCCGAGCGCACCCGCGCGCACCGGGGTGCCGGCCACCGCGGGTAGCAGGTGGGCGGCCACGGTCTCCCGGAGCGTGTCCCACCAGACGGGGCCGGAGCGGCTGACGCCGCCGCCGAGGATGACGAGGTCGGGGGCGAGGACGTTGACGAGACCGCCGATGGCCTCGCCGAGCGCGGTGGCGCCGGTGCGCAGGACGGTCCGGGCGGTCGGATCTCCTTCCTCCGCGAGGGAGTTGATCCGCGGAAGGGTCGCGTCCGATGCGGCGGCGAGTTGCCGGTAGGCGGCCGTCATCGCGGGTCCGGAGGCGGCGGCCTCGGCGTGGCCGTGGCCGCCGCAGGGGCAGGGCAGCCCGGCCGCGGCCGGGACCGGCAGGTGGCCGGCCTCACCGGCCGCGCCGCCGGCGCCGTGGTGGACGCGGCCGTCGACGAGGAGGCAACCGCCCACCCCGGTGCCGACGGTGAGCAGCAGGACGCAGCCGTGGCCGGCGGCGAGGCCGAGCCAGTGTTCGCCGAGCGCGTGGGCGTTGACGTCGTTGTCCACCGCGACGGGGACCTGGAGCCGGGTGGCGAGCAGCCCGCGCAGGTCGGTGCCGCCCCAGCCGGGCAGTGCGGAGGTGGCCGACCGGACCCGGCCGGTGTGCGGGTCGATGACGCCCGCGCTGCCGACGCCGACCGCCGCCACCGGCCGGCCCAGCTGGGCCACCGCCCGGGCCGCCGCGTCGAGGACGGCGGCGGGGCCCTGGGCGGCGGGGGTGGCGAGGGAGGTGCGTTCCAGCAGCGTGCCCTCGGGGGTGATCAGGGCGGCGGCCGTCTTGGTGCCGCCGATGTCCACCCCGGCGAGCAGCGTCATCGCAGCCCCGCCTGTTCGAGGATGGCGGTGATGCGGTCGGTCTCCTCGGCGGTCAGCGGGCGCATCGGCGGGCTGACGGTGTTCGCGGAGATCACCCCGAGGACGGCGAGCGCGGTCTTGAACGCGCCGAGCCCGGCGGCCGTTCCGGAGGCGGAGGCCGGGTCGGCCACGGCGACGATCTCGAAGAGCCGGGCCAGCCGGTCCTGTTCGGCCCGGGCGGTGGCCCAGTCGCCGCGCGCGGCGGCGTCGTGCAGCCGCCGGTAGCCGTGCGGGTCGACGTTGCCCAGGCCCGGGACCGAGCCGTCGGCGCCGCCCAGCAGCATCGCGTCGACGACGACCTCGTGCCCGGTGAGCAGCGCGAAGCCGGACTGGTCGCGCAGGTCGAGGGCGAGCTGACGGAAGGACACGTCGTCGCCGCTGGAGTCCTTCACACCCGAGAGGACGCCGTCGGCCGCGAGGGTGCGGACCAGTTCGCGGGAGAGCTTGCTGTGCACGCACACCGGTATGTCGTAGGCGAGCACAGGCAGTTCGCTGGCCGCGGCGATCTGCCGGAAGTGCCGGTCGATCTCGGTGGGGTGGGTGCGGGTGTAGAAGGGGGCGGTCGCGACGATCGCCGAGACACCCTTCGCGGTCGCGCTCCTGGCGCGCTCGATCACCTTGTTGGTGGTGGTCTCGATGGCGCCGGCCAGCACCGGGACCTGCCCGGCCGCGGTCTTGACCACCACGTCGAGGACGATGTCCTGCTGGTCGTCGGTCAGGTAGGCGACCTCGCCCGAGCTGCCCAGCGCGAACAGCGCGTCGACACCACCGTCGATGAGGTGCCGGACCACGCGTTCCAACGACACGGTGTCCACCGTGCCGTCAGCGGCGAGCGGGGTGACGACGGGCGGGATGACCCCCGAGAAGGGGGTGGTGCGGGGCTTCACGAACTGCTCCTTGTAGCGGGCCGCGTGGCGGTGGCCGCCGGTGCGGGGATCTGGGGGTGTACGCAGTGCCAGCGGTGCGAGCCGTCCGCGGTCGGCGCCGGGAAGACGTCGGCGCAGGCGTCGTCCGCCTTCCAGCAGCGGGTACGGAACGGGCAACCGCTCGGCGGGCGGGTGGCGGAGGGGACGGGACCGTTCAGCACGATCCGCTCGGTGGTCTCCAGCAGGCTGGGCGTGGCGGAGAAGAGCGACTCGGTGTACGGGTGGGCCGGTTTCTTGGAGACCTGCTCCGCCGGGCCCTCCTCGACGATGCGGCCGAGGTAGAGCACGGCCAGCCGGTCGGACAGGTGCCGGACGGTCTGGATGTCGTGCGAGATGAAGACCATGCCGAGGCCGAGTTCGGCGCGCAGGTCCATCAGCAGGTTGAGCACCTGGGCACGTACGGACACGTCCAAGGCGCTGGTCGGTTCGTCGGCGACGATCAGCTCGGGGCCCAGGGCCAGTGCCCTGGCGATGGCCACGCGCTGGCGCTGCCCGCCGGAGAGCCGACCGGGCAACGCGTGCAGGGTGTGGCTGGGCAGCCCGACCAGGTCGAGGAGTTCGACGACCCGGCGCTCCCTGTCGCGTACCGTGCCGCGCCGGTGCACGTCCAGCGGGTCGCGCAGGATGCGGCCCACCGGCATGCGCGGGTTCAGCGCGGTCGAGGCGTCCTGGAAGACCACCCCGACCGACGATCCGAACTCGGTGCGCCGCCGGGCGGCGGGCATGTCCCACAGGTCCTCGCCGCGGAAGAGCACCCGGCCCTCGGTGGGCCGCTGCAGTCCGATCAGGACGCGGGCCAGCGTGGACTTCCCGCAGCCGGACTCGCCGACCAGGCCGACGATCTCACCGCGCTCCACGGTCAGTTCGGCTGCGGTGAGCGCGTGCACGGCGTCGTGCTTGAACAGGCCGCCGCCCCGGGCCCGGTGCCGGACGTGGACGTCTTCGAGCCGGATCATCGTCCGCTCCTTTGCAGCAGTACGGGTTCCGCCGGGTGGTGGCAGGCGAAGCCGTGCCGTCCCGCCTCGCCGCCGGGTTCCTCGTCCGCGCCAGGCCGTCCGCCGAGCCCGGGCGCCTGGGTGCGGCACAGTTCCGTCGCCGCCTCGCAGCGGGACGCGAACCGGCAGCCGGCGCCGAAGTACTGCGGCGCCGGGACCACACCGTGCACCTGGTGCAGCCGGGCCGCGCCCGACTCCAGCGAGGTGACCGAGCCGAGCAGCCCGCGGGTGTAGTGGTGGGCGGGGTCGGTGAGCAGCGCGCGGGTGTCGCCGGTCTCGGCGACCTGCCCCGCGTACATCACCGCGACCCGGTGGGCGAGCCCGCTGACCAGGGCCAGGTCGTGGGAGACCAGGATCATCGCGAAGCCGAGCTCGTCCCTGAGCCGGACCAGCAGTTCGACGATCTGGGCCTGCACGGTCACGTCGAGCGCGGTGGTCGGCTCGTCGGCGATGAGCAGCCGGGGGCTGCGGGACAGCGCCATCGCGATCAGCACCCGCTGGCGCTGTCCGCCGGACAGCTCGTGCGGGTAGCTGCGCAGGGTGCGCTCGGGGGACAGCCCGACCAGTTCGAGGAGTTCGGCCGGAGTACGGGTGCCGCCGCGCGAGGTGAGCTGGCGCAACTGGCGGCCGACCAGCACCGACGGGTTGAGCGAGGACATGGCGTCCTGGTACACCATCGCGATCTCGCTGCCGGCGAGCGCGCGGCGCTGCCGGGGGGCGAGGCCGAGCAGGTCCTGGCCGCGGTACTCGATGGTTCCGCTCGCCTCGGCGTTGCGGGCCAGCAGGCCCATCACGGCGAGGCTGGTGATGCTCTTGCCGCAGCCGGACTCCCCCACCAGGCCGAGGGTCTCGCCCTCGCGGACGGTCAGCGAGATGCCGTCGACGACGGGGACGTCGCCGTAGCGGTCGGGGAAGCGGATCGACAGGTCTCGGACGGTCAGCAGGTCGGGGGCGTCGGCCGGGACCGGCCGGATCACCGGCGGATGGGCGGTCATGCGTTCGGCGAGCAGGACGAGGCTGCGCTCGACGTCGGCACGGTCGTCGTACGCCCCGCCCTTCGCCGCGGGTGCGGTGCCCGACTCGGACACCCCGCCCTTCGCCGGCCCGCCCGCCGCACCCGCCGCACCCGCCGCACCCGCCACGGACCCCACCGGCTCCGCCGACACCTCCACCGATGCCTGCGACGCGTCGCCCCCCGCAGCCACCGCCGTCGCCACCGGCTCCACCCGTGCGGCGCCCGGCGACGCGGACGCGTCGGTCAGCCCCTCGGACAGGATGTTCAGCGCCAGCACGGTGATCAGCAGCACCAGCCCGGGGAAGAACGTGGCCCACCAGCCGCCGGAGAGCAGGATCTGCCGGCCGTAGGAGAGCACGTTGCCCCAACTCGGCTCGGGGTCCTGCACACCGGCGCCGATGAAGGAGAGGCTCGCCTCGAAGATGATCGCCTCGGCGACCAGGACCGTGGCGAACACCATGACGGGCGCGGCGCAGTTGACGGCCACGTGCCGCAGCACGATGTACGCGCGCCGGGCGCCGATGACCTTCTCCGCGGCGACGTAGTCCTCGCCGTACTGCGCGAGCACGTTGGCGCGCACCACCCGGGCGAGCGAGGGCACGTAGACGAACGCGATGGTGAAGATCAGGACCGGCACGCTGGAGCCGAAGACGGTGACCAGCACCGCGGCCAGCGCGATCGGCGGGAAGGACATGACGACGTCCAGCACCCGCATGACCGTCTCGTCGCCCCACTTGGGCGAGGTGGCGGCCAGCGAGCCGAGGATCGCGCCGACCACGACGGCCACCGCCGTCGAGCCCAGGCCGATGACCAGGGAGTAGCGGGAGCCGTAGACGACCCGGGCGAAGATGTCGCGGCCGACCCGGTCGGTGCCGAACCAGTGGTGGACGCTCGGCGCCTGGACCGGGATGCCGGTGGTCAGCGGGTTGTCCGCGATGAAGGACGCGAACACCGCGGCGAGCGCCACGACGAGCAGGACGACCAGCGAGATCCGCGAGGCCAGGGGCAGCGCGCGGAAGCGGATGCCCGGGCGGGAGAGTTTGGCCACGATGCGTTGGGGGCCAGTGAACAGGAACATCTCACACCGTCCTGATGCGCGGGTTGACCAGCAGGTAGAGCAGGTCGACGACGACGTTGACGACCAGGAAGGCGAGCGCGATCGTCAGGACGGTGCCCTGCACCAGGGCGACGTCGCCACCGGTGACGCCCTCCAGGATGAGCTTGCCCATGCCCGGAAGGTCGAAGATCGTCTCGATCACGACCGCGCCGCTGAGCAGGTAGCCGACCTTGACGCCCAGCACGGTGAGCGGCGTGACCAGTGCGTTGCGCAGCACGGAGCGGATGACCAGCGTCGGTGGCAGGCCGTTGCCGGTGGCCGTGCGCACGTAGTCGCGGTCGAGTTCGGTGACCATCGAGGTGCGGATGAGCCGGGCCAGCGAGGCCGCGACCGGGACCGCGAGCGAGATCGACGGCAGCGTCATGCAGCGCAGCCAGCCGGTGAAGGAGTCGCCCGGGTTGACGTATCCGCCGGTCGGGAACCACGAACTGTCCAGGGCGAACCGCTGGATCAGCAGCACGCCCAGCCAGAAGGAGGGCACCGCGACACCGGCCATCGACACCACGCGGAAGACGTGGTCGGGCCAGCGGTCCCGGTACACCGCGCCGATCACGCCGAGCAGGACCGCGAGCACGATCGCGATCAGCAGCCCCAGCAGCGTCAGTTGCAAGGTGAGCGGGAACGCGACGGCGATGCGGTGCGCGACCGGCTGGCTCGGCGGCACCGTCACGCCGAGGTTGCCGTGCAGCAGTTGCACGATGAAGTGGTAGTAACGGACGGGCAGCGGGTCGTTGAGCCCGTTCGCCTGGGCGAACGCCGCGCGGGCCGCGGCGGTCGAGTTCTCCCCCAGCGCGTTGTAGGCGGGGTCCGCGGGAGAGAACTGGAGCACGACGAAGACCAGCAGGGTGATGCCGAGGATCATCGCCGGCATGATCGCCACGCGGCGCAGCGCGAGCCGGAGGAAAGCGAACATCGGGTGTTCCTAGCGGTAGGTCCTGGACGACTGGTGGTGCGGGCCGGCGACTGGCGGGACAGGCGCCGGCCCGGCGGTTCAGGCCGGGGACACACCGAGGAACGACAGGCCCGTGGTCGGCACGGGGCTGAACCCGGTCAGGGCGTGCCCGTTCCACGCGGTGGGCAGCTTGCGGTGCAGGATCGGGTAGAGCGGCACCTGGTCGGCGACGATGTCGGTGACCTGGGACCACAGGGCGGCGCGCGCCTTCGCGTCGTCGCTGCGGGCGGCCTGGTCCAGCAGCGAGACGACCTGCTTGCCCTTGGCGGTGCCCGACCAGTGGTAGCGGGTCTCGGGCCAGGTGCCGACGTAGAACCAGCGCATGAGCAGGTCGACGTCGTTGCCGAACACCGACGGGTCGCCGGGCGCGACCAGCAGGTCGTAGTCGCCCGTGTCGATCTTCGCGTACTGGGCCGAGGACTGACCGATGCTCAGGGTGGTCTTGATGCCGGCCGAGTCCCAACTCTCCTTCACCAGCGGCGCGATGTCCTGCACCCAGGAGGTGTCGGTGGTCAGCACGGTGACCTTCAGGCCGCTGACGCCGGCGGCCTTCAGCAGCGCCTTGGCCTTGGCCGGGTCGTGGCCGTAGACGGTACTGGCCTTGACGTAGTCGGGGTGGCTGGGCTGGAGGTAGCCGCTGGCCGGGGTGGCCTGGCCGGACATCGCGGTGGCGATGATCTTCTCGGTGTCCAGCGCGTAGTGCAGGGCCTGGCGCACCCGCGGGTCGTCGAACGGCTTCTTCCGGCAGTTGAACATCAGGAAGAGGTTGCCGAAGGACGAGGCCGACTCGACGGTCGACTTGCGCTTCAGGCCGGCCATGTCGATGTACGGCACGTCCTCGATGGCCTCGACCCGGCCGGACTCCATCGCGCTGACCCGCGCGGAGGCGTCGGAGAGCAGGTTCCATGTCATCGTCGCGGCCTTGGCCGGGTAACGTCCGTTGTACTTGGCGTACTTCTTGAAGACGATCTTGTCCTCACGGGTCGCCGACACCAGCGAGTACGGGCCCGAGCCGACCGGCTTGGCGTCGAACGCCTTCTCGTCGGCCTGCACGATCTTCTTCGGCACGACCTTGACGACCGATATCCGGGAGGGGAAGAGCGCGAACGGGTACTTCAGCTTGAACTCGACCGTGTGCGCGTCCACCGCGCGGGCGGAGTCGAGGAACGGCAGGAACTGCGCCATCAGGGACGCGTTCTTCGGGTCCAGGATGCGCTGGACGCTGAAGACGACGTCGTCCGAGGTGACGGCGGAGCCGTCGTGGAAGGTCGCGCCCTCGCGCAGGGTGGCGCGGTACGTCGTCGCGTCGACCTTGGCCGGCATCGCGGTGGCCAGCGCCGGGCGGGCCGACAGGGTGACCGGGTTGAGGTCCACCAGCCCCTCGAAGACGTGCCAGTTGGCCGCGACCGGGGTGGCGCCGGAGGAGGTCATCGGGTCGAACCCGGTGGACAGGGCGTACGAGATACCCGCAGTGATCGTGTTGCCGGCCGTTCCGCCGCCGGAACCGGAACCGCTGTCCGTGGTCGAGGAGGGTCCGCCGCACGCGGCGAGGGTGCCGGTGAAGGCGGCGGCCGCGCCGACCGCACCGGAATACCGCAGGAAAGCACGGCGATCGACTCTGGCGGGTGTCCGTCGAGAAGACACAGGAACCTCCGGAACAGGAAGGAATGGACGGTGACGAGGCTGGACGCCGGGGTGTCTGCCGAACGGATCTTCGGTGAGGGTAGGCCGAACGTCGAGAACACTCTGCGCAACATACGACATCAGATGTCTGATGCCTGGTAGGGTGGACCGTAGTCGTCAGGACGAGAGGGGTCAAGGGGTGGACGCAAGTCGTAACTCCGGCAACGGGCGGGGCCGCCGCCTGCTGATGCACGAGGTCAGCGAAGGCATCAAACGCTACATCTTGGACAATGGGCTCCGTCCGGGCGACCTCCTGCCCACCGAGAACGAGCTCTGCGAGGCACTGGACGCGAGCCGGTCCAGCGTCCGCGAGGCCGTCAAGACCCTGGACGTCCTCGACATCGTGGAGGTCCGCCGAGGCCACGGCACCTACGTGGGACGGCTCGGGCTGTCCGCGCTGGTGGAGAGCCTCACGTTCCGTGGCCTGCTCGACCGCGACGACGACATGCAGCTCATGCTGGAACTGGCCGACATGCGCGAGCTGTTCGAGCGCGGCATGGCCGACCGGATCGTGGCCGCGCTCGACGCCGCCGAGGTGGAGACCCTCGACACCCTGGTCGACGACATGGAGGCGTCCGGCAGCGGCGACGGCACCGGCTTCGTCGAGGCCGACCGTGCCTTCCACGCCCTCCTGGTCGCCCCGCTGGGCAACGAACTGATCGGGCAGCTCTCCGCCGCGTTCTGGGACGTCTACATCATCGTCGCCCCGCACCTGAACGGGATCAGCCGGGCCGACGAGGTCGAGACGGTGCACCACCACCGCCGGATCGTCGAGGCCGCCCGCGCCCGGGACGCGGCGGCCTTCGCGGCGGCCGTCTCCGACCACTACGCGCCGGTGCGTCGCCGGATCGCCGATGCGCGCTCCGCCGGGCCGCAGGACGACGGCGCCGGGGCAGAGGCCGGACCGGACGCCGGAACAGGGGCCGCGGCCGGCGCCGGGACCCGCGCGGGGAAGCGCGGCAAGGGCGGCGACGGCGGCAGGTCCGCAGGTCGGGAGACCGCCGTCATCGCACCCCGCCGGGTGGGGCGCCGCCTTGACGCCGCCGGGGACTCCGCCTAGATTCCCGCCGGAGAGGGACATCAGACATCAGATGTCCCGCCCTGCCCCTGCGAGGAGCCCGGCGTGCCCCTGACCGACCTCACCCTGGCGGAATGCCTGGAGTACCGCGCCGAGCAGCCCGCGCCCGCCGGCTTCGACGCGTTCTGGACCCGCACCCTCGAAGAGGCCGCGCGGGCCGCACGGCCACCGCGGTTCGACGCCGTCGACGCCGGACTGCCCGCGATCCGCGTGAGCGATGTCACCTTCACCGGATATGACGGCGAACCGGTCCGCGGCTGGCTGCGGCTGCCCGCCGCCCCGGCCGGACCGCTCGGCTGCGTCGTGGAGTTCCTCGGCTACGGCCGCGGCCGCGGACTGCCGCACGAGAACCTGACCTGGGCCGCGGCCGGCTACGCCCACCTGGTCATGGACACCCGCGGCCAGGGCTGGTCGGCGGCGCCCGGCGCGACCCCCGACGGCGGCGGCACCGGGCACGGTCCCGTGCCCGGCTTCCTCACCCGCGGCACGGGCCGGCTGGACGACCACTACTACCGGCGGCTGTTCACCGACGCGGCCCGCTGCGTGGAAGCCGCCCGCAGCCACCCGGAGATCGACCCCGACCGGATCGTGGTCACCGGCTTCAGCCAGGGCGGCGGCATCGCGCTGGCCGTGGCGGGCCTGGTGCCGGGACTCGCCGGGGTCATGGCCGACGTCCCCTTCCTGTGCCACATCCGGCGCGGCGCCGAACGCGCCGCCCTGCCGCCGTACACCGAGATCGCCTCCTACCTCGCCCTGCACCGGGAGCGCGCCGAGGAACTCTTCGCCGAACTCGACCACTTCGACGGCCTGCACTTCGCGCCCCGCGCCACCGCCCCGGCCCTGTTCTCGGTGGCGATGATGGACCAGATCTGCCCGCCGTCCACCTGCATAGCGGCCTACCACGCGTACGCCGGCCCGAAGGAGTTGGCGGTCTACCACTTCAACGGGCACGAGGGCGGCGGGGAGTTCCACCGGGCCCGGCAACTGGTGTGGGTCCGGGAGCGGCTGGGGCCTGGCCCTGCCGCTCCCGAACCGCGTGCTCTCGCTTCCGAGCCTCCCGAGCCGGCCGCCGGAAGCGCTCACGCAGCGGCCGTCAGTGGTCCTGCTTCGCCCAGTCGAGGGTGAAGTCGGAGTAGACGATGCCGCCGGTGTCGCCGATCTCGTAGAGGTCGGCGGCCGCGCCGCTGCCCAGGACGGCGAGCGTCGAGTAGCCCGCGTCCCCGGACTTGACCAGGGCCTGGTAGGGCCAACTCGCCCCGTCGTCCTGGCTGACCCGCACCGTCAGCTCCGAACGGCTGCTCGCCGAGGCGTTGTTGCTCGCCAGGGTGACCGGGGTGGTGAGCGGGGACCCGGTCGGGCCCACCTGGGTCGGCTTGAGGTAGGAGATCTCGTCGGCGTTGCAACCCGGGTCGACCAGACCGGAGTTCCAGGCCGGGCCGAAGTCACTGGCCACGTCGGTCGCACCGGCCGGCGAGGCGTCGCCGGCGGTGGCGTACCAGCGGTTGCCGCCGCTGTTCGAGCGGAGGTTCTGCACCACCTTGCCGTCGCCGCGCTGGATGACCTTGCTCTCGTTGACGCCGGTCGCGGCCGCGGGGCCGGCGTGCCAGGTGGCGCCGTGGTCGTCGGAGTAGATGTCGGCGGCGTGGTCGGCGCCGTCCTCCCGGTAGACGATCGGCTGCACCAGGCGACCGCTCGCCAGCTGGATGCCGTGCCCCGACGAGGCGAACATGCCCGCCCAACTCACGCTCTTCACCTGCGGGTTGAGGTCGACCGGAGCGCTCCAGGTCAGACCGTCGTCGGTCGAGGTGATATAGCGGATGTGCATGGCGGTGGTGTCGGTCGCCGAGTTGGAGCCGGCCGCGGAACCGTAGTAGCCCACCCCGGGGGCGGGCGAGTAGTTGTCGAAGAGGTAGACCGTGCCGTGCGGGCCCGCGGTCCGGTCGACCAGCAGGCTCGCGTCGCCGTAGCCCTCGCTGGTGGTCGGCGCGTGCAGCACCACCTTCGGCGTGGACCAGGTCGCGCCGCCGTCGGTGCTGCGCCGCATGACCGTCTGGATGTTGTTGGTGCCGCCGCCGAGGTCGGAGTTGCCGTCCACCCGGGCGTCGGCCATCGCCAGGACCGTGCCGGAGTTCGTGACCGCCATCGCGGGGATACGGACCGAGGCCACGGTGCCGGTGTACGTCTCATACGTCGAGCCGTCGGCGGACAGCCGGTTGAGCCCCTCGATCGGGGTCGTCGTGCTGAAGAGCGTCTGCGCGTTCATCCCCGGCGTGCCGGCCGCCAGGCCGCAGGTCGCGGCGCCCGACTCGGTACGGCTGAAGCCGCTCGCCGTCGTCGTGGTGAACGAGTAAGGCGTGCCGTTCGGCACCGTCCACAGCAGCGTGGCGTCCGAAGCGCCGGCCGCGACCGTCCGCGTCCAAGCGCTGCCGCTGCGGCCGGGCCAGGCGACGGTGAACACCTGCGCGGCGGCGGAGTGGTTGACCAGCGTCATCCGCAGCACATGGGTGGCGGGCTGCGAACCGTCCGTGGTGCGCGGGCAGTCCAGGCTGACCTGCGCCCCCAGGGCCGTACTGCAGTCGAGCGTGCCGGCCACGGTGGTGTCCAGGCCCTGCGGGGTGGTGACGTGGAAGGAGTACGCGGTGCCGCCGGGCTTGGTGAAGAACAGGTCGGTGCGGTCGCCCGCGGCGACCGAGGGCGTCCAACTGCCGTACCCGCTCCACGTCACGGTGAACGTGGTCGCCGACGCGGTCGGGTTGAGCAACTCCAACCGGATTCTGCTGCTGTTGCAGTCCTGGCTGCCCACCGCCGACTGGGTTCCGGTGGCGGCGCTGCCGGGCGCCGCGGTGGCCAACGGCGCCACCAGGGCGGCCAGTACGGCGACCAGCAGCAGCAACAGCCGTTGTGGCGACGCCTTCCGGTGCGCGGTCCGCGCCGGCCGCTCCTTCCGGCGCGGCGGACGGATGCGCGGGGATCTTTCGGTCACAGCGGGCTCCTCGGGGGGTGGGGGTGCTGGATCGACGGACGGCCGGTGCACGGCGCCGGAACAGCGCGAACTCCCGGACAACATCTGATAACTGATGAACGACATCAGATGTCGGTTGTCCGGGACCCTACGAGTGAGGTGGTGCCCCGTCAAGAGGACCGGGCAGCAAGGACTTCCGCGCGGGCACGGCGCGCGCGGCAGGCAGATCCACGGATCGGGAGCCCGCGGGAGCCCGGCGTCAAGCCGTGCGAGACGCCGACCGGTCGCCGCAACACGCGGGAACCAAAGGGGAGTTGGCGCCGTGGACTCCCCCGGCCGTACGGCGCGGCTCGCCGGTCCGGCGCTCATCCCTCGCGTGAGGGATCTCGTGTTCAGGCAGGCGAAGGCCGCGACGCCGCGAGGACCACGGAGATCGTGAGCACCCTGCGGGGTCGCTGTCGCTCTGCGGCAGGCCGAGCTTGAGGAACACGTTGCCGATGTGCTTGCGCCCCCGCGCCGCTCCGGGCCTCGCCCGGCGTCCGAGCCCGCGCGACCCGCGGGTCAGGAGGTCTTCGCGGTCGGGCCCAGGATCGCCACGCACTCCATGTGGTGGGTGAACGGGAAGAGGTCGAAGGCCAGCAGCCGCAACGGGCGGTAGCCCTCCTCGGCGAACCACGCCAGGTCCCGGGCCAGGGCCGCGGGGTCGCACGCGACATAGGCAATACGGCGGGCGTCGAGCGAGGCGATCTGCCGGACAGTGGCATGGCCGGCACCGGCCCGCGGCGGGTCGAGGACCACGAGGTCGGCCTCGGTGATGCCGGTACGGGGCAGCACCTGCTCGACCTTGCCGTGCTCGATCCTGACCCGGTCGAGGTCCTGGAGGTTGTGCCGGGCGTCCTCGACCGCACGCTTGGCGGACTCGACGCCGAGCACCGCGCCGCGCTCCCCGACACGTTCGGCGAGCGCTCCCGCGAAGAGGCCGACCCCGCAGTACAGGTCGAGCGCCATGTCGCCCTTGCGCGGCATCAGGCCCTGCATGACGGCCTCGACCAGGACGTCGGCGGCCTTCGGGTGCACCTGCCAGAAACCGCCGTCGCCGACCCGCCAGGTGCGGCCGGCGGCGCGCTCGCGGACGAACGGGCGGCCGTGCACGCGGTGCACGGCGTGGTCCCGCTCGCCGATGCGCTGGACGGACACCGGCTTGTCGAGTTCGACGATCGGCAGCCGGCCGCCGGGCCGCGGGGTGAGCACGACCTGGCGGTCGTGGGAGCCGGTGGCGGCGATCGCCTCGACGGTGGCGATCTGCGGCCAGTTGCGGTCCTCGACGCCGAGTTCGCTGACCCCGGGCGCGGCGATCAGGCAGTGGTCGATCACCTCGACGTCGTGCGAGCGGTGCTTGCGCAGCCCGGCCCGCCCCTCGGCGTCGATCGCGTACTGCACGCGGGTGCGCCAGGCGGGCACGGCGGGGGCGCCGGCGTCCAGGTCGGCCTGGCTCACCTTGTCGCCGGGCGCGGGCGCGACGGTGCCGTCCCAGCCTGCTTCCTCGGGGGTGAGGCCGGCCAGCCGGGCGAGCTGTTCGGTGAGTACGGCGGCCTTGAGCCGTCGCTGGGCGCCGGGGGTGGCGTGCTGCCAGTCGCAGCCGCCGCAGCGGCCCGGTCCCGAGAACGGGCAGGGCGGCTCGACACGGTCCTTGCCGGGCTCCAGGACGCGTACGGCGTCGGCGCGCAGGAAGCGGGAGTCCTGGTCGCCCTCGGTGACGCGGGCCACGACCCGCTCACCGGGCAGGGCGTGCCGGACGAAGAGCACCTGTCCGGCCTCGGTGCGGGCCACGCAGTGGCCGCCGTGTGCGACCGGCCCGACCTCGACCTCGAACTCGTGGCCGACCAGCGAGGGGGCGGAATCGGTCTGCATGGCGGCGCTGCTCCTGGGGTGGACGGCGAGGCGGGTCGCCGGTCTGGTCGGCGGGGGGACGGCGACCGCCCAGTCTACGTGCGCGCCCACCCGCCGCTGACCGCCCGCGACCGACGGACCGCGACGACCGACCGATCTACCGCGACCGACCGCCCGCGACCGACCGCCCGCGACCGCCTGCCCGCCCGCCCACGACCGACCGACCGAACCCAGCCGACCACCCGGGCCGCCCACCCGCGGCCGTCGTCGGGCCGCCGGCTACTTCTGCCCGCTCCCCGGGGTGGTGTGCTCGCGGTGGTCGGACCGCGGCGGCCCGACCGGACCGCGGCGGATGGAACCGGGCGCGCTCCAGTCCGCACGGCGGCGGGCACGCGCGCGGGCCGCCTCCGAGGAGTCGAGCTGCCAGGGCACGGAGGTCACCATGACGCCGGGGCTGAACAGCAGCCGGCCCTTGAGCCGCAGCGCGCTCTGGTTGTGCAGCAGGTGCTCGTACCAGTGGCCGACGACGTACTCGGGAATGTAGACGCTGACCACGTCGCGGGGGCTGTCGCGGCGCAGGCCCTTGACGTAGTCGATGATCGGGCGGGTGATCTCGCGGTAGGGCGAGTCGAGGACCTTCAGCGGCACATCGATCCCGTGGCTCTGCCACTCGGCCTGCAGCGCCTTGGTGTCCTGGGGGTCGACGTTGATGCTGAGGGCTTCGAGGCTGTCGGAGCGCATCAACTTGGCGTAGGACAGGGCGCGCAGGGTGGGCTTGTGCAGCTTGGAGACCAGCACGATGGAGTGCACCCGGGACGGGCGGACGTAGTCGTCGCCGGGCTCGTCGTCGGCGGCGATCTCCTCGGCGACGCGGGTGTAGTGCCGGCGGATCGCGGTCATGGTGGCGAAGAAGATCACCATGCCGAGCACCGCGACCCAGGCCCCGTGGGTGAACTTGGTGAGCAGCACGATCACCAGCACCAGGCCGGTGAGGAAGGCGCCGAAGGTGTTGATCGCGCGGGAGCGGTGCATGTGGCGGCGCTTGGCCGGGTCGGTCTCGGTGCGCAGATGGCGGTTCCAGTGCCGCACCATGCCGGTCTGGCTGAGCGTGAAGGAGACGAAGACGCCGACGATGTAGAGCTGGATGAGCCGGGTGGAGTTCGCGCCGTAGATGTAGACCAGCACGGCGGCGAAGCCGGCCAGCAGCACGATGCCGTTGGAGAAGGCGAGCCGGTCGCCGCGGGTGTGCAGTTGCCGGGGCAGGTAGCGGTCCTGCGCGAGGATCGAGCCGAGCACCGGGAAGCCGTTGTAGGCGGTGTTCGCGGCGAGGAAGAGCACCAGCGCGGTGACCGCGGCCAGGAAGATGAACGGGATCGAGTTGTGCCCGAAGACCGCCTCGGCGACCTGCGCGATCACCGGGTCCTGGGTGTAGTGGCTGCCGAGCGGCTTGCCGTGGTTGAGCAGGTCGGTGGCCGGGTTCTGGGCCATCCGCACGTGGGTGTTCATCGCCAGCGCGATGATCCCGCAGAACATCGTGACCGCCAGCAGGCCCATGGCCGCCAGCGTGGTGGCGGCGTTCTTCGACTTGGGCTTCCGGAAGGCCGGCACGCCGTTGCTGATCGCCTCGACACCGGTGAGCGCCGCACATCCGGAGGAGAAGGCCCGCAACAGCAGGAAGACCAGAGCGAATCCGCCGAGGCCCGGTGACTCGGCGTGGATCGTGTAGTGCGCGGTCGGCGCGTTCATGTCGTGTCCGGTGGCGATCTTGAAGATGCCCCAGGCGATCATGCAGAAGACGCCGAAGACGAAGGCGTAGGTCGGGATCGCGAAGATCGTGCCCGACTCCCGTACCCCGCGCAGGTTCATCAGCATCAGCACCACGATCATGCCGACGGCGCCGAGCACCTTGTGGGTGACGAAGAACGGCACCGCGGAGCCCAGGTTCTCGATGCCGGACGAGACCGACACCGCGACGGTGAGCACGTAGTCGACCATCAGCGCGCTGGCGACGGTGAGACCCGCCTTCGGCCCCAGGTTGGTGGTGGCGACCTCGTAGTCGCCGCCGCCGGAGGGGTAGGCGTGCACGTTCTGCCGGTAGGAGGCGACCACGGTGAACATCAGCACCACCACCGCGACCGCGATCCACGGGCTGAAGTGGTAGGAGGAGATGCCGGCGATCGAAAGGACCAGCAGCACCTCACCGGGCGCGTAGGCGACCGAGGAGAGCGGGTCGGAGGCGAAGACGGGGAGCGCGAGCCGCTTGGGCAGCAGCGTCTCGCCCAGCCTGTCGCTGCGCAACGCCCGGCCGATCAGAATCCGTTTCGGCAGGTCGGTCAGTTTGGACACCCCGCGATGTTAAGGGATGGGCATGCCACCCGTGCGCCCGAGTACCGGACCGAGTGTGAAGAACCTGCGCCCCCGCTCCCACGGAACTTCTACGCCACCCCGCGCGTGTGGAGCTTGAGCCCCCGGTCTGAGAGTCTTGGACCAACTTTTACGACGACGGCTCCTGGTTTCACGGTCCTAGTCGCATCAGTCGGACTCAGCAGTCGTCAGACTCAGTCGTCAAATGTTGGCAGCCGGAAGGACGGTCGTGCACGTCGTGATTATGGGATGCGGGCGAGTGGGTTCAGCTCTCGCGCACTCCCTCGAACAGCATGGTCATACGGTCGCGGTGATCGACCAGGACCCGACGGCGTTCCGCCGCCTCGGCTCCGGGTTCGGCGGGCGCCGGGTGACCGGAGTCGGGTTCGACCAGGACACGCTGCGTGAGGCCGGTATCGAGGAGGCGGGCGCCTTCGCGGCCGTGAGCAGCGGCGACAACTCCAACATCATCGCGGCCCGGGTGGCCCGCGAGATGTTCGGCATCGAGAACGTGGCAGCGCGGATCTACGACCCCAAGCGTGCCGAGGTCTACCAGCGCCTGGGCATCCCGACGGTGGCCACCGTGCGGTGGACCGCCGACCAGATGCTGCGCCGGCTGCTCCCGTCGGGCGCGGAGCCGCTGTGGCGCGACCCCAGCGGCGGGGTGCAGCTCGCCGAGGTGCACACGTCCGCCGCCTGGATCGGCCACAAGGTGAGCCGGCTCCAGGACGAGACCGGCGTCCGTGTGGCGTTCCTCACCCGGCTCGGCGAGGCCATGCTCCCGACCTCGCAGACGGTGCTCCAGGAAGGCGACCTCGTGCACGTCATGATGCGCACCGACGGTGTCGCCGACGTCGAGGCCGCGTTCGCCAAGGGGCCCGAGGAGGCGCAGTCATGAGGGTCGCCATCGCCGGGGCCGGCGCGGTCGGCCGCTCCATCGCCGGAGAGCTGCTGGAGAACGGCCACGAGGTGCTGCTGGTCGACAAGAACCCGACGTCCATCTCGGTGGAGCGGGTCCCGCAGGCGGAGTGGCTGCTCGCCGACGCCTGCGAGATCACCTCGCTCGACGAGGCCGCGCTGCAGCGCTGCAACGTGGTGATCGCCGCCACCGGCGACGACAAGGTGAACCTGGTCGTGTCGCTGCTGGCCAAGACCGAGTACGGCGTCCCGCGGGTCGTCGCGCGCGTCAACAACCCGAAGAACGAGTGGCTGTTCAACGAGTCCTGGGGCGTCGACGTCGCGGTCTCCACACCGCGCCTGATGTCGGCGCTGGTCGAGGAGGCGGTGAGCGTCGGCGACCTGGTCCGGCTGCTGCGATTCAGCCAGGGTGACGCGAACCTCGTGGAGTTGACGCTGCCCGAGGAGGCCGCGCTCGTCGGCACCCGGGTCGGTGACGTGGAGTGGCCGACCGACACCTCGCTGGTGACGATCATCCGCGGCAACCGGGTGCTCACGCCGTCCAAGGACGACGCCCTGGAGGCCGGCGACGAGCTGCTGTTCGTGGCGGCGCCGCACCGCGAGGAGCAGTTGGAGGACCTGCTGTCGGTCCAGGAAGGCTCCGCCGAGGAGTAGCCGGGACCGGACCGCGGGCGTAGACCCGCGGACACGCACAGGGGCCCCGGCCACCTTTGGTGGTCGGGGCTCTGTGCACGTGCGGTGCTCGGCCGTGTCGCCGGCGGTCGGGCGGTCCGGCGGTCAGGACGACGCGGACGCCTGGCGCTCCTTCTCGGCCTTCTCCGCCTTCTCGGCCTTTTCCGCCGCCTCCATCTCCGCGATCACGTCGATCGGCGGCGGCGCCTTCACCAGGAAGATCCAGGTCAGGTAGACCGACAGCAGGAACGGCGGGATGCCGAGCGCGACCTTGACCCAGCCGAGCTGGGTGGCGTTCCCCCACCAGTAGAGCGGGAAGAGGATCGCGGACTTGGCGAGCAGGATCAGCCCCCACGCCCAGCTCGCCTTGGTGTACGCGCGCAGCCGGCCCGGGTTGCGGGTGCGCCAGGAGAGGTTCTCCTTGAAGATCGGCCCGAGGATCAGACCGAGCAGCGGCACCTTGGCGGCGGCGGTGAGGATGTAGGCGAGCGCGAGGCCGAGGGTGTAGAGCATGCCCGGCAGGTAGAAGTTCTTCGCGTTGCCCGACACCATCGCGAAGACCGCGCCGAAGGCGACCCCGAACACGCCGCTGAAGGCGTGCTTGAGGGTGTCGCGCTTGAGCAGCCGGGCCACGCCCATCACCACGGACAGCGCGAGCGAGGCGATCGCGGAACTCTTGAGGTCGTGGTTGACCGTGTAGATCGCCACGAAGACCAGCCCGGGCACGGTGGTCTCCACCATGCCGCGCACCCCGCCGAACGCCTCGAAGAGCGCCGCCTCGGTGACCGCGCGGGCCGCCTCCTCGGTGCCCTGCGCTCCGCCGTCGGCTCCGCCCGCCCCGTCGAGCCGCTGGGACCCGCCGGAGCCGTCCGGAGCCACCGGATCGGCGCCCACCGTCTGATCCGTGTTGTCGATCGACGTCACCTGGTTACTCCTGTCCGACCGGACGCAGTTCGTACTTGGGGTTGAACAGCACCGGACGGCCTCGGTTCATGGAGATCCGGCCGGACGCGATGATCATGCGCCCGGGTTCTATGCCGACGATGCTGCGGCGCCCCAGCCACACCACGTCGAGTGCGGCCGAACCGTCGAACAGCTCGGCTTCCAGTGCGGGCACGCCGGCCCGAGGACGGAGCGTGACCGTACGCAGCGTACCGGTCACGGACACGATCTGTCGGTCGGAGCAGTCGCAGATCCGTGTGCAGCCGACCGCGAGGGCGTCCTGTTGCAGTTCCTCGGAGTGCAGTTCCTCCTGGGAGGAGGACAACCGGTCGAGCATGCGACGGAAGCGACCCGCGGGTCGGTCGGAACGGATGGCACCACTCATAAGGCCAAGGGTACCGGGATGCCCGCGCGGGACCAGAGGCCCGACGCAGGGGCGCGAGCGGCCGTCCCGGGGCCCGCCGGCGCCCGTCCCGCCCCTGCCCCAGCTGCCGTGGCTGCGGCTACGGCTACGGCTACGGCTACGGCTGCTCCGCGTCGACGATCCGCCCGTCCCGCAGCTCCAGCACCCGGTCGGCCAGCGCCAGCAGCTGCGTGTCGTGGGTGGCGACCAGCGCGGTCACGCCCTCGCTGCGCACCACCGCGCGCAACAGCTCCATCACCGCCAGTCCGGTGTCCGCGTCGAGCTGGCCGGTCGGCTCGTCGGCGATCAGCAGCACCGGGCGGTTGGCGAGCGCGCGGGCGATCGCCACCCGCTGCTGCTGGCCGCCGGACATCTCCCCCGGCCGCTGGGCGGCGTGGTCGGCGAGGCCGACCAGGGCGAGCAGCAGCTCGACCCGCTCCTCGCGCTCGCGCGCCGGGGCCTTGCGCAGCCGCATCGGCACGCCGACGTTCTCGGCGGCGGTCAGGATCGGGATGAGCCCGAAGGACTGGAAGACGAAGCCGATCCGGTCCCGGCGCAGCGCGAGCAGGTCGTCGTCGCCGAGCCCGGCGAGGTCGGTGCCGTCCAGGCTGATCCGGCCGCCGTCCGGGCTGTCCAGGCCGCCCACCAGGTTGAGGATCGTGGTCTTCCCGGACCCGGAACGGCCCTTGAGGGCGACCAGTTCGCCGCGCGGCACCCGGAAGGACACCCCGCGCAGGGCGGCCACCGCGGTGTCACCGGAGCCGTAGGTGCGGCGCAGGTCCTCGACGACGACCATGTCGCCGCCGTCCGGCCCCTCGGCGATCGCCGTTGCCGTACCCGCCTGGTTGGCGGACTGCTCGCTCATGTCTCTTCCTCCCCCGTGCCGGCCCGTCTCCCGGCCGTGCCGGGCCGCGCCGTCATCATCCCCGGCCGTCGCGTATCCGTACGGTACGCCGCGGGCGCCCGGAAACCAGCCGGTCGCCGGATAACGATCGCGGCGGCGGCGCGCAGGCGGGACCCGGAACGCAGCGACCCGGCCGTCGAACCTGCCGACGACCGGGTGGATGCGGGTGCTTGACGCGGCGAACGCCGAACCGTGCCTGCCCGCAAGGAGGTTGTGCGACCGGAGCGGGCAACGGCGGGCGGCGGTCGGGCCGCGACGGCTCAGTGCAGCTCGGTGATCTCCGGGCCGCGCCGCATCGGGTCGATACCGTCACCGAACTTCGACTGCTCGCTCTGCTCGGGCGTGGCGCCGTCGGGCACCATCTGCGCGTCGTTCGGGAGCTTCAGCACGATCGGGTCGCGGGGCGCCATCGGTGCCTCGCCGCGCAGCACCACGGTGTCGCGGAAGACCGACTCCAGCACGCCGGCGGCGGCGGGCTGCACCGCGCCCTGGCCGGAGATGACCCCGCGCAGGAACCAGCGCGGGCCGTCGCAGCCGATGAAGCGCACGAGCTGCACCCCGTTGGTGCCGTCGGGCAGTTGCACGGGCACCTGCGCGCGCAGCTCCCAGCCGAGCGGGCCCTCGACCTCGTCGACGATGCCGCCCTGCTGGGTGATGCCCGACGCGATCTCCTCGCGCACCTCGCCCCAGATGCCCTCGGACTTCGGGGCGGCGAACGCCTGGAGCTGGACGGCGCTGTCCCGCAGCACCACGGTCGCGGCGACGATGGACTCGCCGGCCACCTCGACCCGCAGCTCCATGCCCTCGACACCGGGCACGAACAGGCCACCGAGGTCCACCCGGCCCTCGCCGGGCTCCTGGACCTCGCTCACGTCCCACGGGCCGTCGGGCCGCGGGGCGGGCGGAAGGTTGTAGTCGGACGACTCCTCGGAGTCGTCCGGCTCCGCGGTGTCCTCGGCCGAGTCCTCCGGGCCTTCGGCCTCGTCGAGCTCGTCGATGGCGTCTTCGCGCTCCTTGCGACGACGGAACACGGTCACTGTCCTTCCCGGTCGCTGAGGACCGATGCGTATCCGTTGCTGGACGTGCCCGCCGACGGTGTCTGCACCGCGGCGTGACCCCCCGTGGAGCCGAAGCCCCCCGCGGCCCTGGCAGATCCCGGCAGTTCCGCGACCTCGTGGAAGCGGACCCGCTCGACCTGCTGGACGACCAGTTGGGCGACCCGGTCGCCCGGCTCGAACCTGACGGTCTCGCGCGGGTCGAGATTGACCACGATCACCTTGATCTCCCCACGGTACCCGGCGTCGACCGTTCCCGGGGCATTCACCATCGTCACCCCGCACCGCGCGGCAAGGCCGGAGCGGGGGTGGACGAAGGCCGCGTAGCCGTCCGGCAGCGCGAGGGAGATGCCGGTGGGCAGCACCGTCCGCTCGCCGGGCGCCAGTTCGGCGGCCTCGGTGGTGATCAGGTCGACGCCCGCGTCGCCGGGATGCGCGTACGCGGGGACCGGCACCGACTCGTCGAGCCGGCGCAGCAGCACGTCCACCGGCGGCCTGCTCATGGGTTCACCTCGAAAGCGCGGGCGACCTTCACCTGGTCGGGGTCGGACATCGCGGCCTGGATCTCGTCGGCGCGGCCGTTGCTGGTGAAGTGGTCGATCTTCACCTCGATGAACAGGGCGTCGGCGCGGACCGCCACCGGGCCGTCCGGGCCGCCGATCCGGCCCTCGGCGCTGCTGTAGATCTTGCGGCCGTCCACCGCGGTGCAGCGCGCGGACAGATGCAGGGTCGCCCCGACCGGGACCGGCCGGACGAAGTCCGACTCCAGCCGCCCGGTCACCGCGATGACCCGCAGCAGCCAGCTCAGCGAGCCCAGCGTCTCGTCCAGCGCGGTGGCCAGCACCCCGCCGTGCGCGAGGCCGGGCGCGCCCTGGTGGGCGGGCTGGACGGTGAACTCCGCGGTGACGCTGACGCCTTCACCGGCCCGGGCCGCCAGGCGCAGGCCGTACGGCTGGGATTCGCCGCAGCCGAAGCACTGGTCGTAGTGCGCGCCGAGCAGTTCGCCGGGCGCGGGCGCCTCGGGATGGCGTACGGGCGCGACGGCACCGGGCGGCGGCGCCAGGCTCGGTCGGCCCGCGTTGGGGGGTGTTGTGGCTGCACTCACGCCGCAGACCTTATCGCGCGAAGGTGTGGGCGCCCCTGTCCGACCGTGCCACCCGCGAAGGGGCGCCGGGAGGTGCTCCCCGGCGAAGCCGGCGGCCGGGACACGCGGGGGCAGGTGAAGGTACGCGGAGGCGCGGTCTCGGGCTTTCCCGGGAGCCGTGAGGACGGCACCCCCACCGCGCCCGCGCACCCGGCCCCGCGGGCACAGACGGGCATGGCACGCTTATGCCATGCCCGCTTCGCAGCCTTACGACGAACGCCTCACCGTGCCGCGCTCCTGGTGGTTCATGGCCATCGGCGCGGGCGTCGGCCTGGCCTTGGTCTTCGTCCCCTTCGGCCTGCTCCCGATGCTCGGCGGCCTGGTCACGGGCGGGGCGCTGGCCATGATGACGGTCAGCTCCTACGGGTCCGCGCGCATCCGCGTGGTGGCCGGTTCGCTGGTCGCGGGCAAGGCGCGCATCCCGCTGGAGGCGCTGGGCGACGCCCTGGTGCTGGACCCGGCGGAGGCGGTGGCCTGGCGGTCGTACAAGGCGGACCCGCGGGCCTTCATGCTGCTGCGGTCCTACGTGCCGACCGCGGTGAAGGTGGAAGTGACCGATCCGGCGGACCCGACGCCGTACGTCTACCTGTCGACCCGCTCGCCGCAGCGGCTGGCCGAGGCGCTGGGCGCCCTCAGGACGGCCGACCAGGCGAGCTAGGGGTTTCCCCGCCCGGTGCGGGGGACTCGGCCCGCGCAGCCCCGCGTGCGGGCCCGCGGGGCCTAAAGCCCGGAGGGGCCGGGGAGTTCGGGCGGCGGGGTGCGGCCGGACAGGCCGGGCTCCTCGGCGTCGCCGTCGATCTTTGAGGTCGCGGAGGTCCCGGCGGTCGCGGAGCTTTCCACGAGCAGTGGCCAGGGCAACTGGTGCGCGCGCAGGTCCTTGCGGACCCGCCCGGCGAGTTTGCGGGTGTCGCGCCGGTTCATCACCGCGCCGACGGCGGCGCCGATCATGAACGGGGTCAGCGCGGGCATGTGTCTGAGGCTGCGGCGCAGGAGCCGCTGGCGCATCTCCCGCTTCATGCTGGTGCCGAGCGCCACGTTGAGGGTCGACAGCTTCAGCGCGTCGATGCCGCGCTGCTCGGTCCAGGACCACAGGTAGGCGGTGGCGCGCTCCCTGACGTTGCCGGGCACCCGCAGGCCGTAGACCTCGTGCAGTTCGGCGATGAGTTTGTACTCGACGGCGGCCACGCCCAGGGTCTCGGTGGCCAGTTCGGTGGGCATGGCGGGCGGGACCGGCAGCATGGCGGCCGCGCCCACACCGGCGCCGACCGTCATGGTGCCCTTCACGGCGGCGGAGATCAGCCGGTCGGCGATCTCGTCGGGGCCGAGCCCGGGGAACTGGGCGCGCAGCGTGCCGAGATCGCGCACGGGGATGCGCGGAGCGGTCTCCAGCAGCCGCTCGGCGACGGACCCCGCGCCGGCCTTGGCCAGCCGCCCGCTCGCGCGGGCACCGCCGCCGACGCCCCGGGTGACCCCGCGGGCGGTCGCGGCCGCGAGCGAGGCCGCACGGCCCCGCTCGACGTTCCTACGCTCATCCGGTGAGCCGGTCACGGCGCCGGCCGGTCAGGCCGCGCAGTCGCGGCAGATGGGGTTTCCGTTCTTCTCGGCAGCGAGCTGGCTCCTGTGGTGGACCAGGAAGCAGCTCATGCAGGTGAATTCGTCCGCCTGGCGGGGCAGCACACGGACCGACAGCTCCTCGTTGGAGAGGTCGGCGCCGGGCAGCTCCAGGGACTCGGCCTGGTCGAACTCGTCAACGTCGACCGCGGAGGTCGACTTCTCGTTCCGCCGTGCCTTCAGTTCCTCGATGCTGTCCTCATTGACGTCATCGTCGGTCTTGCGTGGGGTGTCGTAATCCGTAGCCATTTCGCTCTCCCCCTGTGGGTGTCTGTGGTGTCTCCAGCGCCGTAACGCGCGGGAGGCCGGACTTGTGCCCGACCCGAGGCGGAGATTTTGCCTCACATCAAGGCCTGTTACTCAATCGACACCCGAGGACGCCCCCGAAGAGGTGAGTGCAAGGGTGGCCGATCATGGTCCGTGGCGGTCCGAAAGTCATCCGCCATGGATGCCTCTCCGTGTACTTCCCGTGATCATGACCTGCGGAAACATGGAATTTACGGTCGTTTCTCCCCGATCCGCGATCACCGAGCGTACACACTGTGAGAGAGCCGTGTGCAATCGATCACAGGTGTGCGCCGAGCGCACCAGAAGTGCCGATTACTCGCAAAGCGAACAGCGTCCCGGTCGGCGCGGCGAGTCGGGCTCGGCCGGGCGTGACGCGGTTCACAGCCTGTCACAGGAGTTCACCGGGTCTCACATCGGGATCGCGACCCGCATGACCAGGCCGCCTCCCTCGCGCGGCTCGGCGGTGATCACCCCGCCGTGCGCTCTGGCGACCGAGCGGGCGATGGACAGCCCGAGCCCGACGCCCTTGTCGCTGCCGGTGCGCTCGGTGCGCAGCCGGCGGAAGGGTTCGAACATGTTGTCCACCTCGTAAGCGGGAACGACCGGTCCGGTGTTCGCCACCACCAGGAGTGCCTGGCCATGCTCCGCGCTGGTGGTCACATCGACCCAGCCGTCCGCCGGCACGTTGTAGCGCACGGCGTTCTGCACCAGGTTCAGCGCGATCCGCTCCAGCAGCACTCCGTTGCCCTGGACGACCGCGGGGGCCAGCGACTCGCGCAGGGCCACGCCCTTCGCCTCCGCCTCCCCACGGGTCTGCTCCAGGGCTCTGGAGGCCGCCTCGGCGAGGTCGACGGCCTTGCGGTCCACGATCTCGTTCTCGCTGCGGGCGAGCAGCAGCAGGCCCTCCACGAGCTGCTCGCTGCGCTCGTTGGTGGACAGCAGGGTCTTGCCGAGCTGCTGGAGGTCCGGCGAGGCGTCCGGGTCGGCGAGCTGCACCTCCAGCAGGGTGCGGTTGATCGCCAGCGGGGTGCGCAGTTCGTGCGAGGCGTTCGCGACGAAGCGGCGCTGGGCGGTGAAGGACCGCTCCAGCCGCTCCAGCATCTCGTCGAAGGTGTCGGCCAGCTCCTTCAGCTCGTCGTCCGGGCCGTCCAGCTCGATCCGCCCGGTCAGGTCCGAACCGGCCACCCCGCGGGCGGCGCGGGTGATCCGGCCCAGCGGCGCCAGCACCCGTCCGGCCATCACGTAGCCGAAGGCGAAGGCGACCACCGCCAGGCCGATGAGGGCCAGCAGCGAGCGCTTGAGCAGCGTGTTGAGCGCGATGTCCCGCTGGTGCTGCATGCAGGAGCTGATCATCTGGTGGAGCTGTTCGCTGGTGGTGCTCTGGTCGACCGTGATGCAGCTGCCGGGGGTCACGTTGATCGTGGCGATCTGGAAGGGCAGCTGGGAGCCCTTGCTGATGGCCTGGGCGGCCAGCAGGTAGATGATCCACAGCAGCACGACACCGGCGATCAGGAACATCCCGCCGTAGAGCACGGTGAGGCGTATCCGGATCGTGGGCCGCAGCCAGGGCGGCGGGGACTCGGCGGGCGGCGGGTCCCAGGCCGGGCGCGGAGGGGTGGACGGCCGGGCCGGCGGCGGGCTCGCGGGGGTCTGGGAGGACAGGTGGGCCATGGCGGTCAGATCCGGTAGCCGGAGCCGGGCACCGTGACGATCACCGGCGGCTCGCCGAGCTTGCGGCGCAGCGTCATCACGGTGACCCGCACCACGTTGGTGAACGGGTCGGTGTTCTCGTCCCACGCCTTCTCCAGCAGCTGCTCGGCGGAGACCACCGAGCCCTCGCTGCGCATCAGGACCTCCAGGACGGCGAACTCCTTGGGCGCCAGGTGGACCTCCTTGCCGTCGCGGAACGCCTCCCGGCGGTTGGGGTCCAACCGGATGCCGGAGCGCTCCAGCACCGGCGGCAGGGCGGCCGTCGTACGGCGTCCGAGCGCGCGCACCCGGGCGGTCAGCTCGGTGAAGGCGAAGGGCTTGGGCAGGTAGTCGTCGGCGCCCAGTTCCAGGCCCTCGACCCGGTCGCTGACGTCGCCCGCGGCGGTGAGCATGAGCACCCGCATGGGCAGGCCGAGGCTGACCACCTGGCGGCACACCTCGTCGCCGTGCACCACCGGCAGGTCGCGGTCGAGCACCACCACGTCGTAGTCGTTGACGCCGATGCGCTCCAGGGCGGCACCGCCGTCGTAGACCACGTCGACGGCCATGGCTTCGCGGCGCAGGCCGGTGGCAACCGCATCGGCGAGCAGTTGCTCGTCCTCGACGACCAGTACGCGCAAGGCGCTGTTCCTTCCGTGAGCTGTGGGAATCCACCTCCATCCTGCACCGGACCCCCGTAAATCGGCGGTAAGGGGAACGCCCGTGGTCCGAGGGGCGGTACGCCGAGGACCGGAGAACGGGACGTCGGGGGCCGCCGGAATTTCCTTCGGGTCGGTGAGGTTTCCCGCTCGGGCGGGGTGGGGAGGACGGCTTTACACCCACCCACCACGCCTTGTCCCGCGCTTCCCGCGCGAGGACAGCGGGCTTGACACTCGCGTGTCAACGGAGACGACGAGGGGGCGCACAATGGACGCGTTCACGAATGGAATCCTCCAGCGCATACACAGCACGGAGTCCGATCTGCGCCGGGCCCGCGAAACCGGGGACGACTTCCTCGCCGATGTCGAAGAGGGCGAACTGGACGATCTGCGCCGCCTCGCCGCGGAGCACGGGGTGGACGTACGGCCCAAGGTCGCCTGAACCTCCGGCCCCCAAAGCCGCACGCCCCGGCCACCACGAAGGTGCCGGGGCGTTCGCATGCCGCGAGGAGGCCGGCAGGCGGCCCGCTGCGGACCGCCGGCCGGGTCGGTGGGGCCGGTTCAGTCGTGCCAGGCGCCCAGCTCGTCCAGGCGGCGCTGGAGCGGTTCGAAGAGGCCGGGCGGCGCGGCCAGGGTGAGCTCACCGGAGGGCGCCTCGCCCGGGCGGCCGCCGGTGAGGGCGCCGGCCTCGCGGGCGAAGAGGTCCCCGGCGGCGAGGTCCCACGGGTTCAGGCCGCGCTCGTAGTACGCGTCCAGGCGGCCGCAGCCGACGTCGGCCAGGTCGATCGCCGCCGAGCCGCCGCGCCGGATGTCGCGGACCTGCGGCAGCAGCCCCTTGATCACCTCGGCCATCGCGACCCGGCGCTCGCGCAGGTAGCTGAAACCGGTGGCGACGAGCGCGTGCTCGAAGTCCGGGGCGGGGCGGCAGTGCGCCCGGACGCCCTCGACGTAGGCGCCGCCGCCGAGCACCGCCTGGTAGGTCTCGCGGCGCATCGGGGCCGCCACGACGCCGACCACCGTCTCGCCGTCCCGTTCCGCGGCGATGCTCACCGACCAGGAGGGCAGGCCGTAGAGGTAGTTCACGGTGCCGTCCAGCGGGTCGATCACCCAGCGCACGCCGCTGGTGCCCTCGCTGCTCGCGCCCTCCTCGCCGAGGAAGCCGTCCTCGGGGCGCAGCCGCCCGATGTAGGCGGTGATCAGCTTCTCGGCGGCGATGTCCATCTCGGTCACGACGTCGATCGGGCTGGACTTGGTGGCGGCCACGCCCAGGTCGGCGGGGCGGCCGTCACGCAGCAGGGCGCCGGCCCTGCGGGCGGCCTCCAGGGCGATGCCCAGGAGTTCGGCGTCCTCGCCGGTGGCGGCGGGGCCGGCCGGGCCGGTGGCGGGCGGCTGGTCCGGGCCGGCCGGGCCGTTGGCGGGTGTGCTCATCTGTTCCGGTCTCCTCAGTCGGTTCCTGCGGCGGCGGGCCGCGACGGCTGCCGGCCGGCGGCCGGGCAGCAGCCCGCGGGGCACACGTCATGGCTCGGGCCCAGCGCGCCGAGCGCGCAGCGGGCCGGGGCCGGACCGCGCTCGGTCGCGGCGCGCTCCAGCACCAGGTCGCGCACGGCGGCGGCGAACCGCGGATCGGCGCCCACCGTGGCGGCGCGGGCGACCGGCAGTCCGAGCTCCGCGGCCTTGGCCGCCGCCTCGGTGTCGAGGTCGTACTTGACCTCCATGTGGTCGGAGACGAAGCCGATGGGCACCATGACCACCGCGGGGGCGCCGTCGGCGTGCTCGCGCTCCAGGTGGTCGCAGATGTCCGGCTCCAGCCAGGGGATGTGCGGGGCGCCGCTGCGGGACTGGTAGACGAGCTGCCACGGGCGGTCCACGCCGGTGGCCGCGCGGACCCGCTCGGCCACCTGCCGGGCGGTGTCGAGGTGCTGGGCGACGTACGCGCCGCCGTCGCCGTGGCCCTCGACGGGGCCGGAGGTGTCGGCCGCGGCGGTCGGGATGGAGTGCGTGGTGAAGGCCAGGCGGGCGCCGCCGCGCACCTCCTCGGGCAGTTCGGCGAGCGCGGCGAGCGTGTGGTCGGTCATCGGCCCGACGAAGCCGGGGTGGTTGAAGTAGTGCCGCAGCTTGTCGACCCGCAGCGCGGGGCGGCCCTCCTCGGCGAGCACCGCGAGCGAGGCGGCCAGGTTCTCCCGGTACTGGCGGCAGCCGGAGTAGGAGGCGTAGGCGCTGGTGGCCAGCACCAGCACCCGGCGGTGCCCGGCGTCGGCGATCTCGCGCAGCGTGTCCGTCAGATAGGGCGCCCAGTTCCGGTTGCCCCAGTACACCGGCAGTTCCAGGCCGTGGTCGGCGAACTCCTTGCGGAGCGCGTCCAGCAGCTCGCGGTTCTGCGCGTTGATCGGACTGACCCCGCCGAACAGGAAGTAGTGCTTGCCGACCTCCTTCAGCCGCTCGCGCGGGATGCCGCGGCCCCGGGTGACGTTCTCCAGGAACGGCACCACGTCGTCCGGTCCCTCCGGTCCGCCGAAGGAGAGCAGCAGCAGGGCGTCGTACGGGCCGGCGTCCGGCGGCTCCGGTCGGGCGGTTCGGTCCGGCGCGGCGAGCGGGTCACGCTGATCAGGCATGCCTCCGATCCTGCCACTTCGGTCCGACGTCCCCGGCGCCCGGCTCCGGCGGAAAACGACTTGCCCCGGTCCGTAAGCTGTACTCGCCAGCCATGTTCCTTACGCGGGACCCCGATCCGTCCTGCCCGTGCCGACGGCGACGACGCCGGGGAGCTCCACGTGACCAGCCCTTACCGAGCGATCTACCGGACCCCGGGCGCGGTGGCCTTCAGCCTGGCCGGACTGGTCGGCCGGATGCCGTTGTCGATGCTGGGCATCGGCATAGTGACGATGGTCTCCCAGGTGACCGGGCGGTACGGCCTGGCGGGCGCGCTGTCGGCGACGCTGGCGCTGTCCGGCGCGGCGAGCGGCCCGCGCATCTCCCGCATGGTGGACCGGTACGGACAGCGGCGGGTGCTGCGCCCGGTCTGCGCGGTGAGCGTGGTGTCGGTGGCCGGGCTGCTGGCGTGCGTCCGGGCCGGGGCGCCGGACTGGGCGTACTTCGTGTGCGTGCTGGGTGCCGGGACCACCCCGAGCACCGGCGCCATGGTGCGGGCCCGCTGGTCGGAGATCCTGCGCGGCACCCCGGAGAAACTGCACACCGCGTACTCGGTCGAGGCGGTGGTGGACGAGATCGTCTTCATCGTCGGCCCCATCCTGTCGGTGGGGCTGAGCACCGGCTGGTTCGCCGAGGCCGGGCCGCTGCTGGCGGCGGTGTTCCTGGCCGTCGGGGTGCTGGCGCTGACCGCGCTGCGGGGCACCGAGCCGGTTCCGCACGCGGACGCGCACCAGTCCGGCGGGTCGGTGCTGGCCGCGCCGGGGCTGGCGGTGCTGGTCGGGGTCTTCGTGGGCACCGGTGCGATGTTCGGCGCGGTGGAGGTGGTCACGGTCGCGTTCGCCGACGAGCGCGGCCACAAGGCGCTGGCCAGTGTGGTGCTGGCGACGTACGCGCTCGGTTCGTGCGTCGCCGGGCTGGTGTTCGGGCTGAGCCGGCCGCGCGGGACGATCGCCGGGCGGTTCCGGCTGGGCATCGCGCTGATGGCGGTGAGTATGATCCCGCCACTACTGGTCGGGAACTTGTGGTTCCTGGCCTTGGCGCTGTTCTTCTCCGGCCTGACCATCGCCCCCACGATGGTGAACGCCATGGGCCTGGTCGAACAGCTGGTACCCCGGGGGCGGTTGACCGAGGGCATCACGTGGACCAGCACGGGTCTCGCGGTCGGCGTCGCCGCCGGTGCCGCGCTCGCCGGTCGGGTGATCGACGCGCACGGCGCCTCGGCCGCCTTCTGGGTGTGCACCTTCGCCGCGGTCTTCGCGGCGGCGGTGGCGTTCCTCGGCTATCGCCGGCTGCGGCCGGCACCGGATCGGGAGGAGCAGGACCACGATGAGCCGGACCGGAGCAGCACCCGCGGCCACGAGCAGCACGACGGCACCCGCGAAGGCGAGGGAGTGGCGTAACTGGGCGGGCAACGTCTCGGCGCGGCCCGGGCGGGTCGCCGCGCCCGCGTCCGTGGACGAACTGGCCGCGGCGATACGGAAGGCCGCCGCGGACGGGCTGCGGGTGAAGGCGGTCGGCTCCGGCCACTCCTTCACCGCGGCGGCGGCCACCGACGGGCTGCTGGTGCGGCCCGAGGGGCTCACCGCGATCAGGTCGATCGACGCGGCGGCCGGCACCGTCACCGTGGAGGCCGGGGTCCAACTGCGGCAGCTCAACGCGGCGCTGGCCGCGGCGGGCCTGTCGCTGCGGAACATGGGCGACATCATGGAGCAGACGGTGGCCGGCGCCACCAGCACCGGCACGCACGGCACCGGTCGCGACTCCGCCTCGATCGCCGCGCAGATCGTCGCGCTCGACCTGGTGACCGCCGACGGGTCGGTGCTGACCTGCTCGGCCGAGCAGAACCCCGAGGTGTTCGCCGCCGCCCGGCTCGGGCTGGGCGCGCTCGGCGTGGTCAGCACCCTCACCTTCGCGGTGGAGCCGCTGTTCCTGCTCACCGCGCGGGAGGAGCCGATGACCTTCGACCGGGTGACCGCGGACTTCGACCGGCTCGTCGCGGAGAACGAGCACTTCGAGTTCTACTGGTTCCCGCACACCGAGGGCTGCAACACCAAGCGCAACAACCGCAGTACGGGCCCGGCCGCGCCGGTGCCCGCGGTGCGCGGCTGGATCGACGACGAACTGCTCTCCAACGGCGTCTTCCAGGCCGCGTGCGCGCTCGGCAGGGTGGCGCCGTCGGCGATCCCGGGGATCGCGAAGCTCTCCAGCCGCGCGCTGTCCGCCCGGACGTACACCGACATCGCGTACAAGGTCTTCACCAGCCCGCGCCGGGTGCGGTTCGTGGAGATGGAGTACGCGGTGCCGCGGGAGGCCGCGGTGCAGGTGCTGCGGGAGTTGAAGGCCACCGTGGAGCGGTCCGACCTGCGGATCAGCTTCCCGGTGGAGGTGCGGGTGGCGCCGGCCGACGACATCGCGCTGTCCACGGCGTCCGGCCGGGACAGCGCCTACGTGGCGGTGCACATGTACCGGGGCAGCCGCTACCAGGAGTACTTCACCGCGGTCGAGCGGATCATGACGGCGGCGGGCGGGCGGCCGCACTGGGGCAAGATGCACACCCGCGACGCGGAGTACCTGCGGGCGGCCTACCCGCGCTTCGAGGAGTTCACCGCGCTGCGCGACCGGCTCGACCCCGAGCGGCTGTTCGGGAACGACTACCTGCGGCGGGTGCTGGGTTCGTAGCCGGGCGCGAGGTTGCCGGCCGGGCGAGGTCGTCGGGCGGGCGTGAGGTTGCCGCCGGATGCCAGGTCGCCGGCCGGTGACGGGGCCGGTGGCCGGGCGCCGCGTCGGCAGTCAGGTGACGGCGACTTCGTGGACTACGTCCTCTTTTGGGTGATGCGTGGAACCCCCGGATGTGAGCCGGGTCACCCAACTCCCGCCCCCCGCACGACATTCGACGGCGCGGCAGCCGCCCCGCGGTGGCCCGAATGGAGTACCGTGACGAATCCTGGCTTCCGGCGCCCGGCCGGTCGCCAAGGAAACCGTGAACGGGAGTCGGGGGGCGCTCGTCCCGGGGTGCCGCAGTTGGTCACGCTGGGTGGCCAATCGACTACCGTCCCATAACGGCGTGTCACCATCTTGTCCCGACACGCCGGGTAACTCCGCAAGGTTGTGGCACGCTGCACCCGGGCAGGCCACACTCGTTCAACGGGAGCAGCGACGCACGTGACGTCGGCAGGCACCACCCGGGAGGTAACCGTGCCCGAACTGCGGGTCGTGGCCGTCAGCAACGACGGCACCCGACTGGTGCTCAAAGCTGCCGACAGCACGGAGTACACCCTCCCGATCGACGAGCGGCTGCGCGCCGCCGTGCGCAACGACCGGGCCCGGCTCGGCCAGATCGAGATCGAGGTCGAGAGCCATCTGCGGCCCCGGGACATCCAGGCGCGGATACGTGCCGGTGCCTCGGCCGAGGAGGTCGCCCAGCTCGGCGGCATCCCGGTGGAGCGGGTCCGGCGGTTCGAGGGGCCGGTGCTGGCCGAGCGGGCCTTCATGGCCGAGCGGGCCAGGAAGACCCCGGTCCGCCGCCAGGGCGAGACCACCGGGCCGCAGTTGGGCGAGGCGGTCGCCGAACGCCTGCTGCTGCGCGGCGCGGAGAAGGACACCGTGCTGTGGGACTCCTGGCGCCGCGACGACGGCACCTGGGAGGTGCTGCTGGTCTACCGGGTGGCCGGTGAGCCGCACTCGGCGAGTTGGACCTACGACCCGCCGCGCCGCCTGGTGCAGGCGGTCGACGACGAGGCCCGCGCGCTGATCGGCGAGACCACGCAGACCCAGGGCCAGGAGCCGAGCTTCCCGTTCGTGCCCCGGATCGCCCGGCTGCCCAGGGACCGGCCGCTGGACCGCCCCGGCACGGAACGCCCGGAGCGGCCCGACCGCCAGGACCGGGAGGCGCGCGCCGAGGAGCAGCCGGAGGAGCGCGACTCGCTCACCAGCCTGCTGGAAGCGGTGCCGAGCTTCCGTGGCGACATGGTCGTGCCCGCTCCGCCGGCCCCGCCGGACGCCGCTCCGGCGGCGGAAGTGCCGCAGGAGGAGCCGGAGGAGGCCGCACCCGCGGCCAGCGCCGGTGCGGGCTCCGCCTACGCCGACGTGCTGATGCCGCGCGCGGTGGCCGGCCACCGCGACCGCCTGAAGGGCACCACCGACCGCCAGGCCGAGGCGGACGGCGTCCGCCCGGGACGGCGTGCCACGGTGCCCAGTTGGGACGAGATCGTCTTCGGCAGCCGCCGCAAGAAGCAGGAGTAGCGACTGCGCGCGGACAGGAGTAGCCCGACCTCGTCAGGGGAATCGGGACACTGACCGGGAGCCGACGGCCGTAAGGGGCAGCCACTTGGGTGGCTGCCCCTTACGCGTGGCTCCGGGCGGCGGGTCAGCCCGGCTGCTCGCCCGTCGCCACCGGCCGGGACGGGTCTGCGCCCCACTCGCTCCAGGAGCCCACGTACAGCGCCGCGGGAACGCCCGCGGCGGCCAGCGCGAGGATCTGGTGGGCGGCGGACACGCCGGACCCGCAGTAGACGCCCACCTCGGCTTCGGGCGTCGCGCCCAGGGCGGCGAAGCGGGCGGCGAGTTCGGCGGGGGTGCGGAAAAGGCCGTCGGCGGTGACGTTGTCCGTCGTGGGCGCGCTGACCGCGCCCGGGATGTGGCCGGCGACCGGGTCGATCGGCTCGGTCTCACCGCGGTAGCGCTCCCCCGCGCGGGCGTCCAGCAGCAGCCCGCGGCGGGCCAGTTCGGCGGCGCCGGCCGCGTCGAGCACCGGCAGCGCGCCGGGGTGAGGCACGAAGTCGCCGTCGCCCGGCGCCGGTTCCTCGGTGCTCAGCGGCAGCCCCGCCGCCTTCCACGCCGCCAGCCCGCCGTCCAGCACCCTGACCCGCTCGTGGCCCGCCCAGCGCAGCAACCACCAGGCCCGGGCCGGGCCCCAGCCGTTCCAGTCGTCGTAGAGCACCACGTCGGTGTCCGCGCCGACCCCCGCCGCGCGCATCGCCGCGCCGAACACCTCGGTGTCGGGCAGCGGATGGCGCCCGCCCGGCCCGGGCGGGCCGGCCAGCGCGGTGTCCAGGTCGAGGTACCGGGCACCGGGGATGTGGCCGGCGGCGTACTCGCCGTGCCCGGGCGGCCCGCCCATCTTGTAGCGGACGTCGAGCACGGCGGTCGAGGCGGGCGCCGCGGCCAGTTCGGCCGCGGTGATGATGGGTTCCATGGCACCCATTGTGGGTGGTCACCCACGATCGCGTCAGCGCGGCCGGCCGCGGCGCACGGCCGACCGCAGCGCCTGGCCGTGAGCGGGCGCCTGGCCGCGAGCGCGGGCTCGTGGCCGGGCCGCTACGCGGGCTCCTCCTGCGGTGCGCCCGGTGCGGCGGACAGCAGTTGGGGCGCGTCGGCCAGGACCAGGCCCGCGGCGCCGCGGACCTCCGCGCCGTCGCCCAGTCCTCCGGTGACGATCTCGACGCTCTCCACCGCCGACGGCAGCGTGTGCCGCCGCACCCCGGACCGCATCGGTTCGAGGATGTCCTCGCCCGCGCCCGCCAGGTCCCCGCCGACCACGATCAGGCGGGGGTTGAGGAGGGTGACCAGCGTGGACAGCGCGCGGCCGACGGCGTCCCCGGCGTCGCGCACCGCGCGCAGCGCCCCGGTGTTGCGCTGCTCGATCAGCGCGGGCAGGTCGCGGGGGACGACGTGTTGGCCCCAGCTGTCGGAGAGGAGGCGGGCGATGGCGACGGGGCTGGCGACGGTCTCCAGGCAGCCGCGGTTGCCGCAGCGGCAGATCAGGCCGTCCGCGGTGAGCGGCAGGTGCCCGATCTCGCCGGCCAGGCCCCGCGCACCGAGCAGCAGCTTCCCGTTGCTGACGATGCCCGCCCCGATCCCCGCGGAGAGCCGGACGTAGACCATGTCGCTCGCGTGCCGCCCCGCGCCGTACATCCGCTCCGCCAGCGCGCCCGCGTTGGCGTCATTGGTCACCCGCACCGGCAACGACGTCCGCCGCCGCAACTCGTCCGTCAACCGCATCCCCACCCACCCGGGCATGATGCCCTCCGCCCCCAGCGCCCCACTGCCCTTCTCCACCGGCGACGCGATCCCCGCACCGATCCCCAGCACCCGCTCCCGGCCCACCCCGGTCTCCTGCAACGCCCGCCCGACCAGCACCGCCACCAGGTCCAGCGTCTCCTCAGGAGCCCGGTCCACCTCCTTGGCCACCCAGTGCTCCCACAACACCGCCCCGAACAAGTCGCACAGGATCACCCGGACATGCTGATGCCCGATGTCCGCACCGATCGCATACCCCGCGGTCGGCACCAACGACAACGACTGCGCAGGACGCCCGGTACGCCGCGGCTCCGGCTCCTCCGGACCCTCGTCCTCCGTCACCAGACCCACCGCGATCAGATCCGCGATCAACGACGAAACCGTGGCCCTGGACAACCCGGTGACCCGCACCAGTTCCGGACGACTGCTGCGCACGGAGGTGTGCAGGGCCTCCAGGACCCGTAGCCTTCCTACCTCGCGCAGGTTGACTGGAGTTTCGATCATGACCCCCAGGGGTGTGGACGAGCGGTCCACCGCACCGTGCCTTCTTGGGGTTCCTCCCGTCAAGAGCCTTGACTTATGACAAAGTTCAGGCAGAAACTCGCAAACTGTTCCATCCGGCGCGCGGAGTTTCAGTCGATGCCGGAAGAACAACGATGGAGACGGGCCGCCAGGAGGAGCCACCTTGACGTCAACACCCCCGCCGCCCACGGACGCGGCGGCAGCCGCGCCCGGCTTGCGCGTAGGCATGGTCGGGCACGCCTTCATGGGCGCGGCCCACTCGCACGCCTGGCGCACCGCGGGCCGCTTCTTCGACCTGCCGCGCCGGGTCGAGATGGCGGCCGTCTGCGGGCGCGACGCCGAGTCCGTCCGCGCGTCCGCCGAGCGGTACGGCTGGGAGTCGTACGAGACCGACTGGCGCGTGCTCGTGGCGCGTCCGGACATCGATGTCGTGGACATCTGCACGCCCGGCGACAGCCACGCCGAGATCGCGCTGGCGGCGCTCGCCGCGGGCAAGCACGTGCTGTGCGAGAAGCCGCTGGCCAACTCGGTCGAGGAGGCCGAGGAGATGGCCGTGGCGGCGGAGGAGGCCCGGGCGGCCGGGGTGCGCTCCATGGTCGCCTTCAACTACCGCCGGGTGCCCGCGCTGGCGCTGGCCCGGCAGCTCGTCGCGGACGGCCGGCTGGGCCGTATCCACCAGGTGCGGGCGCAGTACCTCCAGGACTGGCTGGTGGACCCGGAGTTCCCGCTCGCCTGGCGGCTGCGCAAGGACCGGGCCGGGTCGGGCGCGCTCGGCGACCTGGGCGCGCACAGCATCGACGCGGCGCAGTACCTGACCGGGCAGCGGATCTCCTCGGTGGGCGCGCTGCTGGAGACGTTCGTGGCCGAGCGGCCGCTGCCGGCCAGCTCCAGCGGCCTGTCCGGCACCGCCTCCAGCGAGCGCGGCGCGGTGACCGTGGACGACGCGGCGGTGTTCACCGCCCGGTTCGAGGGCGGCGCGATCGGCGTGTTCGAGGCGACCCGGTTCGCCACCGGGCACAAGAACGCGATGCGGATCGAGATCAGCGGCTCGCTGGGCAGCCTCGCCTTCGACGCCGAGTCGATGAACGAACTGGCCTTCCACGACCGCACCGAGGACGCCGCCACCGCGGGCTTCCGCAAGCTGCTGGTGACCGAGCCGACCCACCCGTACATGGCCGCCTGGTGGCCGCCGGGCCATCTGATCGGCTACGAGCACTCCTTCACCCACCAGGTGCGGGACTTCGTCACGGCGGTGGCCGAGGGGACCGACCCGCGGCCGTCGTTCGCCGACGGGCTCCAGGTGCAGCGGGTGCTGGCGGCCGTGGAGTCCAGCGCCGCGGCACTGGGCGTGCACATCCCGGTCGCGTCCTGACCCGCGCCGCCCCCGCACCGGCTTCACGAACGTCACGACTCCCACGACCCTCACGACCGACCGCAGGAGGACCCACGCCATGGCCCGACCCGTCACCCTCTTCACCGGCCAGTTCGCCGACCTGCCGTTCACCGAGGTGTGCCGGCTCGCCTCCGAGTGGGGCTACGACGGCCTGGAGATCGCCTGCTGGGGCGACCACTTCGACGTGGAGGCGGCGCTGAGCGACGACTCCTACCTGCCGCGGCTGCGCGACACCCTGGAGAAGCACGGGCTGCGCAGCTGGACGATCTCCTGCCACCTCACCGGGCAGGCGGTGTGCGACCACCCGATCGACGAGCGGCACAAGGGCATCCTGCCGGCCCGGATCTGGGGCGACGGCGAGCCCGAGGGCGTGCGGCAGCGCGCCGCCGAGGAGATCAAGAACACCGCGCGGGCCGCCGCGGCCTTCGGGGTCAAGACCGTGGTGGGCTTCACCGGTTCGTCGATCTGGCACACCGTGGCGATGTTCCCGCCGGTCCCGCCGGAGATGATCGACCGCGGCTACCAGGACTTCGCCGACCGCTGGAACCCGATCCTCGACGTCTTCGACGAGGTCGGGGTGCGCTTCGCCCACGAGGTGCACCCGAGCGAGATCGCCTACGACTACTGGTCCACGGTCCGCACCCTGGAGGCGATCGGCCACCGCCCGGCGTTCGGGCTGAACTTCGACCCGAGCCACTTCGTGTGGCAGGACCTCGACCCGGTCGGTTTCCTCTACGACTTCAAGGACCGCATCTACCACGTGGACTGCAAGGAGTCGGTCAAGCAGCTGAACGGGCGAAACGGCCGGCTCGGCTCGCACCTGCCGTGGGGCGACCCGCGGCGCGGCTGGGACTTCGTCTCCACCGGCCACGGCGACGTGCCGTGGGAACCGGTCTTCCGGATGCTCAACAGCATCGGCTACGACGGCCCGATCTCGGTGGAGTGGGAGGACGCCGGGATGGACCGCCTGCTGGGCGCCCCGCAGGCGCTCGCGCACGTCAGGGCGCTGGCCGCGATCGAGCCGCCGGAGTCGTCCTTCGACTCGGCGTTCAGCTCGTCGTCCTGACCCCGCGGGCAACCCGAGTACCGGTGCGCCTGCCGCCGTCCTGGTCAGGGGGACGGCGACAGGCGCACCCAGCCGTCAGTGGACGAACACCTTCAGCAGGCGCGACCCGTGGGCGGGCAGGGTCGCTGAGACGCCGCCCTGCTCGACGCCCAGATTCTGGTGCGTCCACAGATCGCGGACCCGGCCGCGCCGGCCGTGGGCTCCCAGGTCGCTCCAGTCGGCGGTGACCTGCGCGGGGCTGTCGGCGAGGTTGAACAGCGCCACCGTGTAGCTGCCGTCGCCGTTCCTGCTGAACCACACCTGCTGCGGCGTCGCCTGCGACACCGGCCGGGCAGGGTGCCCGGCCCGGTCCACCGCGAGCACCTCGTCGTTGGTCAGCGCCTTGAGGTCGTCCGGGTCGAGCTTGGTGAGGTCCGTGCCGAGCAGCAGCGGCGCGGCGGAGATCGCCCACAGGGTCATCGTGGTCTGGCGCTCGTCGGGCGTGAGGCCGTCGTCGGCGCCGTTGCCGAGCTCCAGGGAGTCCAGGTCGTTCCAGCCCCCGCGGCTGCCGTAGGGCACCCACGCGGGTTCGTCGGTGAACCGCTTGAGCACGTGCGGCCAGTCGGTCAGCCCGACCGTCGTGCAGTGGTAGCACTCGATGTCGCCGTCGATCCGCCAACCGTTGCTGTTGGCCTTCCAGAAGTCGGCGTCGGCGATGCTGAGCGAGTTGGACAGCTCCAGATCGATCGAGCGGCCGGTGTGCTGGATCGCCTGGTGCCAGGCCGCCATGTCAGGCCGCTGGTCGCCGGGGACGAGGCCGCCGCCCGGGCCGACGAAGTCCATCTTGATGTAGTCCACGCCCCAGGACGCGAGGAGGTTCGCGTAGCCCTGGACGTACTCCTGCGCGCCCGGCTTGCTGAAGTCGATCCGCCAGGAGTCGTCGTGGGTGTTGCCGGGCTGCGTGGTGTCCGCGATGTCGGCGAGGTGGTACGGCGTGCCCTCGATCGGCAGGTTCGCGGCGACGGCCGCCTTGGGGATGCCGGGCGTGAGGTAGATGCCGAACTTCAGGCCGAGGCGGTGCAGGTACGAGGCGACGGCGGGGATGCCGTCGGGGAAACTCGTGGTGTTCCAGGCCCAGCGGCCGTAGGCGTCGAGGTGGTCCGACCAGCCGGCGTCGATGTTGACGTAGTGATAACCGTGCGCCTGCAGGCCGCTGGTGTGCATGGCCAGGCCCTGCGCCTCGATGTTCTGCGCGGTGGGCTTGCTGCGGATGAAGCTCCAACTGCTCCAGCCCATCGGCGGGACGGCGGCGGTGCGGACGGCCGGCGGGTGGGCGGCGGCGGCATCCGTCGCGCCGCTCGCCGGGGCGGCGAGCAGCGTTCCGGTGCCCGCCAGGATCAGGGCCAGCGCGGGGATCAGGTGACGATTCGTCAGACGCATCGTGCGGCTCCTCGGGACTCAGGTCACTGAATCGGGTTCACGGTGGTGAACAGGATCGGTGATACACCCCCGCCGTGCACGCGTCAACAGATTGATCCGATGACTACCCCTCACCGAGCAAGTATGGAAGGACCTCTGCGCACCTCCTTGACGTAGAACCCGCGCCGCCTTAGCGTCCCGCTGCAAATAGATCCGATGAGTGTGTGCATACATGAACTCCACTCAGATACTCAGGAGGCGTTATGCAGGACAAGGGCGGGGTGTCCCGCCGCAGGGTGCTGGGCGGTGCGCTGGCGGGTGCCGCGGTGGGCGCCGGGGTCAGCGCCGGGGTGAGCGGAACCGCGGCAGCGGCGGAACCGGCGACCGCGACCGGGCCTGCGGACGCGCCCGGTCCGGCCGCCGCCGCGGGACTGTCCGTCGACGCGCACGGCGACCGGCCCTGGACCGAGATCCTCGCCGACTCCGACCTGGTCTGGCAGAAGATGCCCGCCACCTGGGAGGAGGGACCGTTCCTCGGCAACGGCTTCCTGGGCTCCGGCATCTACGCGGAACCGGGCGCGAACGCGATCCGCTTCAACGTCCAGCACAGCGAAGTGCAGGACCACCGGCCCGAGTTCGGCTCCGTCTTCGGCCTGGCCCGGCTGCCCATCGGGTACTTCACGCTGGAGCCGGTCGGCACCGTCACCGCCGTCGACTGGCGGCTCGACCTGTGGAACAGCGAGCTGTCCGGCACGGTCACCACCACCGCGGGCACGCTGCGGCTGCGGGCGATCGTCCACAACTCCCGTTCGGTACTGGCCGTCGAGGTGACACCGTCCACGGGGGAGCGCGACCTCGTCTGGACGTTCCACCCCGCCGACGCCATCAGCCCGCGGGCCGCCTTCAAACCGCTGCCCGACGGCTACACCGGCAACCCGCCCGCCGTCGTGGGCGACCACGGCACGGAGCGGGCCGCGGTGCAGTCCCTGCTCTCCGGCGGCCAGCACGTCACCGCGTGGCGGGAGGTCCGACGCGGCCAGGCCCGCACCCTGTACGCGGCCGTCGCGCACTCCTTCCCCGGTACGAGCGCCACCCAGGCGGCGCTGCGCAGCGTGCGCGAGACGGCGCCGCTGCCGATGTCCGCGCTCACCGCGGATCACCGGGCGTGGTGGCACGCCTACTACCGCAAGAGCTTCCTGTCCGTCCCGGACGCGCGGTTGCAGAGCTTCTACTGGATACAGCTGTACAAGGTCGCCTCGGCCGCGCGCCGCGACGCCCCGGTGATGGCGACCACCGGCCCCTGGCTGGAGCCGACGCCGTGGCCCGCGTCCTGGTGGAACCTCAACGTGCAGCTGGAGTACTGGCTCATCCACGGCTCCAACCACCTCGAACTGGACGGGCTGACCCGCTCGTTGAGCGAGTTCCGGGAGAACGTCAAGGCGCAGACCGCGCCCGCCTACCGCTCCGACTCCCTGGTCATCGCCCGCTCCAACGACATCACCCTCAGCCACGGCCTGGACAGCGGCCCCGGCGGCACCGGTGGCGGCATCCCGGGGCAGGACCCGCCCACACCCGAGATCGGCAACCTCACCTGGGCGCTGCACAACGTGTGGCTCTCCTACCGTCACACGATGGACGAGTCGATCCTCAGCGACGTCGTCTTCCCGCTGCTGCGCAAGTCGGTCAACTACTACCTGCACTTCCTGGAGCCCGGCAGCGACGGCCGGCTGCACCTGCCGAAGACCTTCTCGCCGGAGTACGGCGTGGACACCCCCGACACCAACTTCGACCTGGCACTGATCCGTTGGGGCTGCACCACGCTGCTGGAGTCCGCGCAGACCCTCGGCATCGACGACCCGCTGGCGCCGCGCTGGCGCGAGGTGCTGCTGCGGCTCGTGCCGCCGCCCGTCGACGCCGACGGCTTCATGATCGGCGCCGGGCAGCCGTTCGCGATGTCGCACCGGCACTACTCGCACATGCTGTCGGTCTACCCGCTGTACCTCGTCAACTGGGAGCAGCCGGAGAACCGGGACCTGATCAGGACCTCGGTCGACCACTGGATCAGCTTCACCGGCGCGCTCCAGGGCTACAGCTACACCGGCGCGGCCTCCTTCTCCGCCCAGATGCTCGACGGCGACGCGGCGGCCGGGTACCTCTCCGACCTGCTGCGGCTCTACGTCCAGCCCAACACCCTCTACAAGGAGTCGGGGCCGGTCATCGAGACGCCGCTGTCGGCCGCGCAGTCCCTGCACGACATGCTCTGCCAGAGCTGGGGCGGCGTCATCCGGCTCTTCCCGGCGGTCCCTTCGACCTGGAAGGACGTCGCGCTGCACGACTTCCGCACCCAGGGCGCCTTCCTGCTCAGCGCCTCCCGCCAGGGCGGCACCACCCGCTGGGCCCGGCTGCGCAGCGAGGCGGGGGCGCCCTGCGTGCTGCGCACCGACATCGCCGGCCCGCTGGAGGTGAGCGACGGCGCCGGCCGCGCGCTGCCGTACACCGACCTCGGCGGCGGCACCCTGCGGATCGAGCTGGCCCGCGGCCAGGAGGCGTGGGTCAACCCGCGCGGCACCCGCCCCTCGACCGGCCTCGCCCCGGTCCCCGCCAACGCCCCCGCCCCGCGCTGGGGCCTGCCGGCGTGATCGCCCCGCGCGGCGCGGACAAGGCGCCGTCGCACTCCCCGCTCCCGACCCGAAGGACGATGACCGTGCTCAGAAGAAGACTGTGGCCGATACTCGCCGCCACCGCGGTGGCGATCGGCGGCATCGCCGCCACCGGCCCGGCGGCCGACGCCGCTCCCCCCTCCCAAGACGTCTACGTCGCGCCGTACGGCAACGACCACGCCGCGGGCGACGCGCGCCACCCCGTGCGCACCCTGGCGCGCGCCCAGGACCTCGTCCGGCAGCGGGACCACCACCTGGCCGCGGATCTGACCGTCCATCTGGTCGACGGCACCTACCGGTTGGACCATCCGCTCACGCTCGACTCGCGCGACTCCGGGTCAGGCGGCCACCAGGTGGTCTGGCAGGGCAGCGGCAAGGCCGTGATCAGCGGCGGCAAGCAGGTCACCGGCTGGCACCAGGTCACGGGGCACAGCGGCCTGTGGGCCGCCCCGGCACCCCGCGGGCTCTCCGACACCCGGCAGCTGTACGTCGACGGCGTGCGCGCCACCCGCGCCGCCGGCCAGGTCCCGGTCACCCTCACCAAGACCGCCACCGGCTACACCGCCGCAAGTGACACCCTCGCGAAGTGGCCCGACATCGCCGGCGCCGAGTTCGTCTACACCAGCGGCGAGACGCTGTGGAACATGGTGCGCGACGGCCTCGGCCAGTGGACGCAGCCGCGCTGCGACGTCGCCTCGGCGTCCGGCACGACCGTCACCATGGTCCAGCCGTGCTGGGACAACTCCAACAAGCGGGTGGAGTTCCCGGACATCCCCGGCCGCACCGTCAGCATGGTGGGGCCCGGCGCGCTCACCAACGGCGCCCACGTGACGTACATGGAGAACGCCAGGGAACTCCTGGACACCCCGGGCGAGTGGTACCTCGACCGCGCCGCGCACACCGTCTACTACATGCCGCGCAAGGGCGAGGACCTGCCCCGCGCCGACGTGGAGGCGCCCGCGCTGGAGAAGCTCGTCGACGGGCGGGGCACCGCCGCCGCGCCGCTGCACGACGTGGCCTTCCGCGGCCTGCAGTTCTCCTACGCCACCTGGCTGACCCCCTCCTCCCCGGAGGGCTTCTCCGAGATCCAGGCCGGCTACACCATCTCGGGCCCGACCGGCTACGCCACCGAGGGCCTGTGCGGCTTCCAGGCCGGCGGGCAGTGCCCGTTCGGCGCCTGGACCAAGGAGCCCGGCAACGTGGCGATCGACCACGGCCGCGACCTCGACTTCAGCGACGACGCGTTCGTCCATCTCGGCGCGGCCGGGCTGGAGTTGGGCGACGGCACGCAGCACACCACCGTGCGCGGCAGCGTCTTCACCGACATCTCGGGCAACGGCGTGGAGGTCGGCGGCGTGGACCAGGCGCTGCCCACCGACGACGCCGACGTCACCCGCGACGTCCAGCTGACGGACAACCATCTCTACGCCCTGCCAAGGGAGTTCACCGGCGGTGTGCCCATCGTCAACGGCTACACGCAGCACGACCTGATCTCCCACAACCAGATCGACCACGTCGGCTACTCCGGGATCTCGATGGGCTGGGGCGGCTGGCCGGACAAGATCGGCTCGCCCGCCACGCCCAACGACAGCCACGACAACACCGTCAGCGACAACCTCATCACCGACTACATGCAGGGCCTCGACGACGGCGGCGGCATCTACACCCAGGGCCTGACCGGCAGTTCGATGGCCACCGGCGAGAAGGTCACCGGCAACGTCATCCACACGCAGTTCGGCCTCGGCAAGAGCGTCTACACCGACAACGGCTGCACCTACGAGACCGTGTCGGGGAACGTGCTCTACGGCGCGTCGTACGCCAACGTCGCCAGCACCCACGTGGACTACCGCGACACCCTCCACAACAACGACCCGACCCTCATCTCCGGCAACTGGTGGGAGCAGGGTGACGCCGACGGCAGCAACAAGGGCGTGGTGACGCAGGGCAACCACCTGATCGCCTCGGCGTCCGACGCCCCCGCCGGCGTGGTCGCCGACGCGGGCCTGGAGCCCGCCTACCGCAGCGTCCTCGCACGGCGGTTCGCCCCGGTGTCGGTGCCGGTGGCGCCGACCCGGGTCGCGACGGCCGTCGGTGCGTCCGGCACGCTGTACACCGCCTTCAACCCCACCTGGGCGGACGGCGGTTCGGCGCTGCTGGGGTACCGGGTGACGGCCGCGGACCCCGCCGGGCACACGGCGGCGACCGCCTTCGTCTCCGCCGCCGACTTCGCCGCCACGGCGCTGGTCCGGCTCACCGGCCTCACCGACGGCGTCGCCTACACCGTGACGGTCACGGCGGTGAACTCCCATGGCGACAGCGCGCCTTCGCTGCCCTCGGCGCCGCTGGCCCCGAAGGCCGCCACCGTGCCGGCCGCGGCTCCGACCGGACTCAAGCTGAAGGCCCAGGCCACCGCCGCGACCCTGGACTGGACGCCCCCGACCGTCGTCGGCGACTCCCCCGTCATCGGCTACCGGATCACGGTCACCGACCCCTCGGGCAGCCGCACGGTCGACGTGGCCGGCCGGGACGTGCTGGTCACCCAGCCGTCGGCGCACGCGATGTTCCGCGTGCTCGGCGATCTGACGCCCGGCACGCCGTACACGGTCGGCGTCGCCGCCGTCACCGGCGCGGGCACCGGCCCGGCCGCGACGGTCACCGGCACGACCCCGGCCGCGTAGGCCAGAGCGGATACCGAGCCGGCCGGACGGGCCCCACGCCCCGTCCGGCCGGCTCACCGCTTCACCGGGTCACTGCGTCGCCGTGTACACGTAGATCTCGTGCACGGACAGGTAGTTCCCGGCGGCCTTGGTGTTGACGACCTTGAAGTACCGGACGTCCACCGGGCCGAAGTTCAGCGTCATCACGCCGCCCGAGGTGTACGGAGCGGTGTCGGCAAGGCTGAGCACCGTGGTCCAGGTGGAGTCGTCCGTGGAGACCAGCAGGTCGGCGGCGCTGGGTACGTCGCCGCTGGAGGCCGACGCGTCCCACACGATCTTGTCGATGGTGTGTGACGCGCCCAGGTCGAGGCCGTAGTACATGCCGGGCTGGCGGGCCGCGGTGCTGGTCCAGCGGGTGCTGGGGTTGCGGTCGTAGGCGTTGGCGGGGGTGCCGGTGGCCGGGTTGGTGAAGCCCTTCCAGCCGTCGGTGGGCAGTTCGCCCGAGCCGGCGCCCGCGGCGAAGGCGGTGCCGACGTTCGCGGCCAGCAGCGCGGCCAGGCCGACCTGCGTGGGCAGGGCGTTCTTGTCCGGCCACAGCAACTGGTCGACGATCACCGACCCCTGGCCCGCGGCCGTCTGCCACAGCGCGCTGCCGGCGGTGAAGCCGAGCGTGCTGTGCGCCGCCTTCCCGTACTTGGTCTGCTCGTTGCCCGCGCTGAACAGGCTCCAGGCGACCGCCCGGGTGTCCACCGCGCTGGTGCCGCCCTTGGCCTGCACGGTGTACGCCACCAAGGGCGCGCCCGCGCCCGGCCAGTCCAGGTCGGCGTTGCTGACGCCGGTGGTCAGGGCGGAGTTTCCGGTGGTCACGGCGCCGTGCACGTGGTCGGCGTCCACGGCGGTGAGCTTGGCGCCGGACGGCAGGAACGGCGCGACCGACGCCCAGGTGTCCGGGGTGGCACCGCTGATCCACAGGGTGCCGCCCTGGCCGGTCCACGCGGTGACCGCGGAGGCGGCGGCCTTGAGCGACGCCAGCGGCGCCTCGTTGCCTGGCGAGGCGTCCACCAGCAGGATGTCCAGCGCCGCGAGCGCGTCGGCGTCGACCGTGCCGAGCACCGTCAGATCGGCGGCGGCGGCCTTGAGGGTGACCGCGGCCGCGCTCTTGTCGTCGGCGGCGAGCACCCCGAACCGCCCGGTGGCCGCGGCCGGTTGGGCGACGTACCCGAGCAGGTTGCGCAGCAGCGCGGCCGCGATCGGCTCGGCGGCCTGCGCGGCCACCACCGGGTACTGGCAGATCAGGTAGCGGCCCTTGCCGAACCTGGTCTCGGCGAGCGCGGTGGCGGCCAGCGCGGACCCGGCGTCGGCGAGCGAGAGCAGGCTGCCGAAGCGCGGCTTGAGCAGCACGGTGGACACCACGGTCTCGTCGGCGGTCTGCCACCAGCGCAGGTCGTCGGCGCCGATGCCGGCCAGCACCGGGTGGTGCGGCGCGGCGACATGGGTGACGGTCTGCGGGCTGCTCGTGCTGAACTGCGGCCACGGCAGGATCTGCGGGAACGCTCTCTGCGCCAGCACCAGCACCTGTCCGCCGGCGGCGACGAACGCGGTGACCCTCTTGCCCGCGTCGGTGTCGGCGGCCGGTTCGGCGCCCTCGGCGACCACCAGCACCTCGCCGGAGGAGGGGTCGGGCAGCGTGCCGAAGTCGGCGACGCCGCGGGCCGTCACCCCCAGCGCGGTCAGCGCCTTGGTGGTGGCGGCACCCGAAGTCCCCTCCAGCACCGCCGCCTTGAGCGGGGTGCCGAGCTTGCCCGCGGGGGCCGGGTACAAGGTCAGCGCGATGTCGTCGGTGAACGTCCCGTCGCCCGAGACCGTGATCCGCAAGGTGGCCGCGGTGGCCTTCTTGACCTTGGGCAGCGCGAGCTTCGCGGTCACGCTGCCGCGGTCGGTGGCCGCGACCGTCACCTTCGCCGAGCCCTTGCCGGTCGGGATGCCCTTGCCGCTCAGCGTCCAGCCGACCGTCAACTTCACCTTTCCGGCGGTGTCGTTGCAGACCATCAGGTCCTTCGCCAGGGTGCTGCCGCCGAAGTAGTGGGTGCGGTAGTCCAGCGCGAGCGCGGCGACGGGCTGGAAGACCCGCACCACGGAGCCGTGGATGGGGTTCGGCCGCCAGTCGGGCAGGCCCTTCTGGAAGCCGGGGTTGAGGGTCGCCGCGAACGGCCCGACCCGCTTCAGCCGCGGCCCCGACCCGCTCGGATCGGGCTTCGGCACCGACGTGCCGTCGAACGGCAGCGGCTGCATGCCGTACCAGACCGTGTTCCACGGCGAGATCGCGGTGATGCCCGCGTACCGGAAGCCCTCGATCTGGGCGCGGACGGTCAGCGCGTGCGCCGACCAGAACCCGTCCAGGTCCGCGTAGGCCGCCGGGCCGCCGAGCGCGCTGACGTCGGACGGGTTGGCGTAGTACATCGAGCTGAACTCGCTGATCAGGAACGGCTTCTTGCGGTCCCACTCGTCGCCGCGCGGCTGGCCGACGGCCAGCACCCGGCCGGACTCGGGGATCGTGGTGTTCTTGGTGGTGATCTCCACCGGGTAGTGGGTGCTGCGCAGGTCGCCGGCGCCCTGCGGGTCGCCGTCGCCCTCGAAGTAGACCGGGCGGGAGGTGTCCTCGGCGAGCACCGGCGGCTTGAGCGCGGCGACCTGCGGCACGTAGCTCTGGCCGAAGGCGGCCAGCATCTCGTTCTCCGCGCTCCAGGCGATGATCGAGGGGTGGTTGCGGTCGCGGACCACCCGGTCCTTCAGGTGGGTGGCGCAGTTGGCCCAGAAGTCGTCGGCGCCCATCGCGTAGTTGCCCGAGGAGCCGTAGATGCCGGACTCGCCGACGATCATCATGCCGAGCTCGTCGGCCACGTCGTAGTAGACCGGCGGGTACGGCATGGCGTGCAGGCGCATGTAGTTGACGCCCGCGGCCATCGCCATCCGCATCCACATCTCGGCGTAGGCGCGGCTGTTCTGGACGGAGCCCATGTAGTGCCAGGAGTCGCCGCGCAGCAACTGCGGTTCGCCGTTGAGCAGCAGCGCCGGGCCGTCGACGGTGACCTCGCGGAAGCCGAACCGCTGGGTGGTCGAGTCGAGCACCGGGCCGGTGCCGGAGGCGCGGATGTCGACCCGCAGCTCGTACAGGTGCGGGTCGGCCGGGTTCCACAGCCGGGGCTTGCTCCAGCCGGCGGACTCCTCGACGGCGGCGGTGCCGCTGGCCGGCACGGTGACCTGGCGGCTGAGCCGCAGCACCTGGCGGGCGCCGTCCCACACCGTGTGGTCCACCCGGACGGTGGCGTCGGCGGTGGAGTCGTTGCGCAGGACGGTGGTGGCGGTGAGCTTCTTGTCCGTGACCGAGGTGACGATCCCGGTGTCGGCGGTGGAGACGGGGTTGCGGGCCAGCAGCCACACGTCCTGCCAGATCCCGGCCGCCTCCTGGCCCCACCAGGAACCCCCCGGGAAGTGGTAGCCGTCGGACTGCCGGGCCGCCCCGGGTGAACGCACCAGCAGGTGAACGGTGTTGCTGCCGCCGAAGACGGCGTGGTCGGTGACGTCGGCCTCGAACGGCAGCAGCCCGTCCTGGTGGTGGGCGACCTGGGCGCCGTTGAACCAGACGGTCGCCTCGAAGTTGACCGCCTCGAAGCGCAGCACGATCCGCTGCCCCTTGGCCGCCGCCGGTATGCGGACGGTCCGCCGGTACCAGGCGGTGTCCACCGTGTTCCAGTCGTCGGGGGTCTCGAAGAGGTCGTAGGCGTCCCAACCGGTGGCGAACGGCCCGGCCGCCATGTTCCATTCGGCCGGCACCGGGATGTCGGCCCAGCCGGAGTCGGCCGGCGGGTAGGCGGCGCCCGCCGCTGCGGGCAGGAAGTCCCAGGTGCCGTTGAGCGACTGGAGCACCTGGGCGCCGCCGGTCCTGGGCGCGGCGAAACCGCCGTCGCCCGGAGTGGCCGCCTGGGCGGCGCCGATCCGCTGGAGGCCGACCGCGGCGGCGGTGGCGGCACCGAGGGTGAGCAGCTGGCGGCGGGTCGGCACCAGGGCCGAACCGCGCTGTTCATGCTGGTTGTTCATGGTTCCTTCCATGGGCGCCCAGGGGCGGGCGCCGGCATGAGGGCATGGGGACATGAGGACTTGAGGGCGTGGGGGCACGCGGGCGGGGGCACGCGCGCGTCAAGGGGCACGCGCGCCCACAGGCGTACGCGGGTGTGCGAGGCGTGCGCGGGGGGCCGGTCCCGACAGGCGGCCGGCCCCCCGCGCCGGCGGGTCAGCCGCCGATGGCCACGGAGAAGACGTGCATCGCCAACTGGTTGTTGGTCGCCGTCTGGCTCACGTCGGGCAGGGTGATGGCCTGCACGGTCTTGCCGGGTTGCAGGTTCACCGTCGCGGCGTACGTGTGCACGGGCTGCTGCGACTGCCCTCCGCCGTTGTTGAGGTACGGCAGGCTGGCGGCGATGTCGCTGCCCTGGGAGGCGGTCTTCGACCACCAGTCCGCGAGTGCCAGCGCGTACGTCTGGGTGGTGCCGTCGGTGTAGAGGATGGTGCCGCTGCCGGACGAGCTGCCGAAGGCGCTCGAACCGACGAAGCCGAGCTTGGTACCGCTGCCGCTGATCTCGATCGCCTGGCCGCCGGCCACCACGTTGTCGGGGGCGCCGGTGCCCGCGGCGGCGGGCCACGGGAAGCTCACCCCGTCGTGGTCGGTGCTCTTGCCGGGAGTCCAGCCGGCCGCCACCAGGGCGTCGCTGGAGTAGCTGGCGCCCCCGCCGTCGAAGCTGGCCGCCTTGGTGTTGTCGTCGCTGCTGATCCCGATGTTGTTGTCGGCCGCGGTCAGCGAGGCGTACGGCACGGTGACCGGTGTCTGCGCGGTGTGGTCGCCGCCGGGCGTGCCGACGGTGGCGTCCAGGGTGAAGGACGCCGGGTCGGTGCCGGCCGGGATGCTCACCGACCAGGTGGTGGTGGCCTTCTGGCCCGGGCCGACCTGGTCGAAGGTGGCCGGGGTGGTCGCGGTGGCGGTCCAGCCGTCGGGCGCCTTGAGCCCGACGGTGATGCCGCTGACCGCGGCGGCGCTGCCGTTGGTGTAGATGGTGGTCGCGGTCAGCGTGCTGCCGGCCGCGGCGATCGGCACCGCTTGGAGCGTCAGCGAGTTGCGCACCACGATAGGGGCGGACCCGGTGACCCCGCCGACCTTCGCGGAGATGGTGGCGACCCCGTCGGCGACCGCGTGCACGGTGCCGTTCCTGTCGACGGTGGCGACCTTCGGGTCACTGCTGCGGTAGCTGACGCCCGCGTGCTTCAGGTCCACGAAGGACTGGTCGTTGTTGACCGCCTCCACCACGTCGTCCGCGGTGATGGACGTGTCGCGCTGCTCCTTGGAGTGGTCGGTGTCGTCCTTGATCCACTGGTTCTTGCCGGTCAGACTGAAGGTGTCGCCCGCGTTGTAGACGACGTTCTCCGGCTGCACCGTGACGGTCTGCACCTTCGGGGTGAGCCGTCCGCTGATCCGCACGTTCGCGGTGCCGGCGGCGTGCGCGGAGTCCGCGGCGACCTGGAACTGGTAGGGACCGTTGTAGACCGTCTGCCGGGAGTTCTTCGCGTCCCAGCTCGACAGGTCGGCGGCCTTGACGGAGATCGTCAGGTGCTGGCTCTGACCGGGCTGGAGGACGCCGGTCTTGGCGAAGCCGGCCAGCCGCTTCTTCGGCAGCTGGACGCCCTTGACCGTGAACGGCGTGGCGGCGTAGAGCTGGGCGACCGTCGCGCCGGCGGTCCTGCCGGTGTTCTTGACGTCGACGCCGATCTTCACCGAGCCGTCCGGGGTGATCTGCGTGTGGTCGGCGGTGACGTGCGAGTAGGAGAAGGAGCTGTAGCTCAGGCCGTACCCGAAGGGGTAGGTCGGGGTGCCGGTGAAGTACTGGTAGGTGCGGCCGAGTCCGCCGGTCTCACCGGGGGTCAGGCCGTAGTCGGACTTGTCCGGGAGCTGCGAGTCGTCCTTGTACCAGGTGAAGTTGAGGTGCCCGGCGGGGTTCTGCTTGCCGAAGAGCACGTCGGCGAGCGCGGCGCCCTGGGACTGGCCGTTGAAGCCGCTGAAGACGATCGAGGAGACCTTGCCCTGCTCGTCGTCGATCTTCACCGGGCCGTCGGACTGGATGACCAGCGCCAGCTTCTTGTTGCCGAGCGCGGCGGTCTGGTCGATCAGCGAGTCGTAGTTGCCGGGCATGTCGAGGTTGGTGCGGTCCTTGCCCTCGTCGGCGTTGTCCTTGTTGGTGCCGACGAAGAGCACGACCAGGTCGGCGGACTGGATGTCGGCCTTGGTCTGGTCGCTGAGGGTCGCGGCGGCGGTGGCCGTCGAGGAACTGCCGGCCGCGTCGAAGACCACGTCGGCGCCCGGGTTGGCGGCCTTCACCTCGTCGGTGATGCCCTGCACCGGGCTGGTGGTGTGGTCCGGCTCGCCGGAGTACAGGCCCAGCGTCGTGGTGTTCGCCATGTCGCCGAGGATGACGATCTTCTTCGCCTTCGCCGGGTCGACCGGCAGCAGCGGGCTGGTGCCGGTGGCGGGCGCGGAGTTCTTCAGCAGCACCAGCGAGTTGTCGGCGACCTTGGTGGCCAGCGCCTGGTGGGCCGGGCTCTCGATCTGGTCCTTGGTGATGGAGGTGTACTTCACGCTGCCGGCCGGGTCGAACTCGCCGCTCTCCATGCGGACGGTGAAGACCTTCACCAGCGCGTTGTCGATGACGCCCTCGCTCAGCGCGCCGGCCTCGATGGCCTGCTCGATGTTGGCGGTGGTGGCCTCGTCGCCGGTGCAGTTCAGGTCGGTGCCGGCCCGCAGGGAGTACGCCTGGCCGCCGGCCTGGCCGGACATGGTCTTGCCGGTGGCGGTCTGGGTCCAGGTCGGGTTGTCCGGGTCGTGGTCGGTGGTCCAGCCGGGCGGCGCCCAGTCGTGGCCGCCGGGGAACTGCTTCCAGTTGGTGCCGACCGCGCCGCAGTCGGAGGTGATGTAGCCGTCGAACCCGTAGGTGCGCTGGGCGAGTTCGTTGGTGGTGTAGGTGTCCGACGTGGACGGGGTGCCGTTGATCGCGTTGTACGACGTCATCAGGCCGGCGACGTGCGCGTCCTCGATCAGGTCGCGGAACTGGGCGGTGTAGTAGTCGCGCAGGTCCGTGTCGTTGACGTCGGAGCTGATCCCGGTGCGGTTGTCCTCGACGTTGTTGAGCGCGTAGTGCTTGGCGGTGGCGGCGACCTTGAGGTAGCCGGTCTGCGAGGTACCGTCCGGGTTGTTGCCCTCGTAGCCGTCGATGAACTGGCCGGCCATCTGCCCGACGAAGTACGGGTCCTCGCCGAACGCCTCGTCCGTGCGGCCCCAGCGCGGGTCCCGGTCGAGGTTGACCGTCGGCGCCCAGTACGTCAGCGAACCGTAGTCGTCCGCCGACGGGCCGAGGTTGTTCTGACCGGTGCCGAAGAGCGACTTGTCGACGAACCCGCGGGCCTCGTCGGAGATCGCGGTGCTCTCCTGGTACATCAGGCTCTTGTCCCAGGACATGGACGAGGCGAAGTTGGTGGGGAAGCTTGTGGAGTGGACGCCACCCTGGGCCCCGCCGTTGTTCTGGTCGGCGCCGAGGCTGTTGACGCCGTGCTGCCCCTCGCTCCAGTACGTGTACTGCTGCACCCCCAGCCGCGGTATCGCCGGGCCGCTGTTGGTGCTGAGCTGCTGCACCTTCTCCTGGAGCGTCATCCGCGACACCAGGTCGGCGGCCCGCTCCTGGAAGGAGTAGTGCGTGTCCAGGTAGATCGGCGTGCTCGCGGCCGCATGCGGGGCCTGTGCCACGGCGGTGCCGCCGTAGGTGGCACTCAGCCCCACCGCGCACGCCATCGCGCACACCGCGGCCAGGCCTGCGCGCCGACGCCTTCGCTTGTCCATCCTGCCTCCGTCGTCCGGGGAGTGTCATCAAGCGTGATCAAGCGGAACACCCAGGCCGGCTACGGCCCTTGCGACGAACTTTGGTGCAAGTCCGAAGAAAGTCCGGGCCTTGCGTTCTCAATGCGGCAGTTTGTTGCCCGATTTGACGTCTAGTCAAGGGTTCTGACCGGACAGGATGGCATTGTTTTGACTGATGACGACGAAACCACGATGAACGGGTTCCGCCCGGCGGCGGGCACCGCACCCGGACGGCCGGCTTCCGGCCGGGCGCCGGACGTCCCTACGCCCGGGCGCGGGTGCGCAGCCGCGGGGTGAAGGTGGCGTGGAAGATCGTGGACGCGGCGCCCACCGCGGCGGCCTCGGCGCTGAGCACGGACGGCTCGACCTCGACCCGGCGCAGCCGGCGCGCGGTCGGGAAGTCGTTGACCACCCGGTGGATCTCGTCGAGGTAGAAACCGGCGGTGTCCTCGGTGAAGAACGGCCCGCCCAGCACGATCAGGTCGATGTCGAGCAGGTCGACCAGGCCCAGGGCGCCGCGGCCGACCGCGCCGGCCACCTCCCGCAGCGCGGCGGTGGCCGCCGCGTCGCCGGCCGCCGCGGCCCGCCCGACCTCGCGGTACGCCGCGGTGCTGCCGGCGGCCGCGCCGGAGGCGGGGAAGCCGTGCCGGGCGGCGAACTCCGGTACGGAACCGGGCGGGTTGCACTCCGGCACCATCTCCGGCCGCCCGTCGGGACCGGTGCGACCGAGCGATATCGCGCACAGCTGGCCGAACTCCCCCGCGTTGGCGCTCACTCCGCGGTAGAGGTCGCCGTTGAGGTAGAGGCCGGAGCCGACCCCGGTGCCGAGGTACAGGTAGGCGAAGTCGCGGGCCCTGCGGTCGCGGCCGATCCAGCGCTCGCCGGCCGCCGCGGCCAGCGAGTCCTTCTCGATGATCACCGGGCAGGGGAAGTGGTCCTTGAGCAGGTACAGCAGCGGGATGTCGTTCCACGCCGACAGCAGCGGCGGGCCCAGCACCGTACCGGAGGCGATGTCCACCGGGCCCGGCACCGCCACGCCGATGCCGAGGAAGCCCTCCTCCGGCACCGAGCCCTGCGCCTTCTCCAGCGCCTCGCGCCCCAACGCGACGACCTGCGCGACGAATTCGGTCGGGTCGGTGTCCGCGCCGACCGGCCGGGTGCAGGTGCAGACGATCGCACCGTCGAGGTCGATCACCACGGCGGTCAGCACCTCGGGGTCGATGTGCAGGCCGAGCGCGTGCGCGGCGGTGCCGCACAGCCGGACCGGGGTGCGCGGCTTGCCCGAGGTGGCCCGGCGCTGCGCGTCCTCCACGAGGATGCCGCGGTCGATCAGCGAACGGGCGATCCGCGAGACGGACTGCTGGGTCAGGCCGGTGCGGTGCGCGATCTCGCCGCGGGTGATGGTGCCCGACAGCCGCACCGACTCGATCACCACGCACTCGTTGAACGAGCCGAGGTCGATCTGGTTCACCCCGCTGGAGGCGATCGGCTCCGCCGGGGCGGCCGCGCTCGAAGAGGCCGCCGTGGCCGCCGCGTTGGCGGGGGACGGCCCGGTGGAGGGCGCGGCCTGCGCCGGCGGTACGGGCGCGCTGCTGCGCAGATGGCCGGCGACGTTCTCGCGCAGCCACCGTACGGGGGTGCCGCCGCGGCCGAGTTCCGCGACCAGGTCGAGGTAGACGCGGCGCGAGGACTCGGGGTGGCTGGTGCTGTCCAGCGCGGCCATGGCGCGCAGGAAGCTGCGCCAGGAGGCGTTGGCGGGCAGCCGGTGCGAGGTCACCCCGCCGATCGCGGCCCCGGCCGGAACGGCGTCGGCGGGCGCGGCGTCGGCGGGCGCGGAGTCCCACAAGGTCACCGCGTGCAGGGCGATGTCGGGGTGGTGGGCGGTGGCCTCGGCGAGGTAGCCGGCGAGTTCCGGGTCGTGGTCGGCGCCGGTGCGGGGCCCCTCCGCGAGCGTCCCGCCCGGGTGTGTCCCGCCTGAATGCGTCCCGCCTGACGTTGACCCGCCCGGGTGGAGCGCGTCCATCGCGCCGGCTAGCCCGGACAGCACGTCCTCGCCGAGCACCGTGGCGACGGCGGCCGACGGCGGCACGTCCGGGCGGGTACCGGCCAGCAGGACCGCGCGGCGGTCGTCCACGTAGACGCCCATCACCCAGATGTCGGCGCCGGGCAGCGGCGGGCGGGCGGGGACCCGCGGGCCGCGGGTGATGTCGCCGCCCACCGCCCAGCGGCGCCGGATCGAGGCCACCGTGGCGTGCGACAGGCCCAGTTCGCGGGCGATCGCCCGGCTCGCGCCGGAGCCGCCGGGAGCCAGCAGCGCCCGGGCGACGACCTCGGCCTCGTCCACGGTGGCCGGGCGGCCGGTGCGCGGGCGCTGCTCCAGCCCGGCGAGGCCGGCGCTCTGCCAGCGGTGCCGCCAGGTGCCCACGGTCTGCCGGGACACGCCCAGCCGCCGCGCGATCTCGGCGTCCCGCAGTCCCTCGATCGCGAGCAGCACCACCCGCGCGCGCACCGCCAGGGGGCCGCCGCCGCGAGCCCACTCGCGCAGCACCGCCACCGGTCCGCTCTCCTGCACCACGTCGAGGTCAGCCACGGCGCACCTGCGCCGGCATGTCGCCGCGGTACGCCGCCGGCGCGGTTGCCGCGCACGTCGAGCCGGGCGGTGGCGGGCCGCTCGGCCGCCGCCACCGGGTGGCGCGTCTCGGCTGCGTGGCGCGGCGCGGCGGAACGGCGGGCGTGGGGGGCGGGGTTGCGTCAGGCACGGTGCCGGTCCTTGGGCGTGATGCGGAGGGTGAGGATCTGGAACGGGCGCAAGGTGAGCGGGTCGGCGGGGGAAAGGGCGGCGAGCGGCGCTTCGAGCAGGTCGGTCTCCGTCAGGGCGGCGACCGGGAAGCCCGCGGTGAGGGTGGTGCGCGCGCGGCCGCCGCGCGACTCGTAGAGCCGGACCACGACGTCGCCGCCGCGGTCGTCGGCGAGCTTGACCGTCTCGATGAGCACGTCGGGGTGGTCGACGGCGACCAGCGGCAGGTCGGCCACCGGCTCGGGGGTGTCGGGCCCGGTGCGCAGCGGGAGGTTGAGCGCGTAGCCCTCGGTGATCGCGTCCGCCACGGAGGCGCCCGGCCGCAGGGTGTGCCGGAAGCGCTGGACTCCCCGGTCGGCGTGCGGGTCGGGGCTGTGCGGGGCGCGCAGCAGGGTGCTGCGCACCACCGTGGTGGTGCCGCCGTCGGGCCGGGTGTGGCGGGTGGTGTCGTAGCCGTAGGTCGCGTCGGAGGCCAGCGCCACGCCCCAGCCGTGCTCGCCGACGTGCAGCCAGCGGTGGGCGGCGGCCTCGCGGCAGGCCGCGTCGGAGCCGGTGTTCTCGTGGGTGGGCCGGGTGACGTGCCCGAACTGGGTCTCGGCGCTGGTGTGTTCGGCATGCACGTCCAGCGGCCAGGCGGCCTTGAGCATGGTGTCCTGCTCCCGCCAGTCGATCTCGGTGTCGATGGTGAGGGCATGGCTGCCGGCGCCGAGGCCGAGGTGCTGGACGACGGTGGAGCGGCCGGTGCCGCGCACCACCCGGACGGTCGCCAGCAGCGGTCCGGCGTCGAGCAGTTCGACCGACTCGGCGGTGTCGAGGTCGCGCCCGCCGCGCGGGTCGAGGCGCAGCGCGCTCCAGTCGGCGGGCTCGTCGCGGTGGAGCTGGAGCAGGTTGCCGGCCGCGCCGGGCGCGATGGCCTCCCGGCCGGTGCCCGACTCGACGGCCGAGCGCACCAGTCCGTCCCGGTCCACCACGATCCGCAGCAGGCCGTTGTCCAGGACGTGGCCACCGTCGGCGAGGGCTTCGACGGTGACCCGCGGCAGGTCGCCGAGCGGCAGTCCGGCCCGGCCGGCGCCGAGGGCGGGCGCCTGCGCGAGGACGGCGGTGCGGCCGTCGGCGAGCTGCTGCCCACCGGGCAGCGGGCGGGCGTCCGGGCCGAGCACGACGACCTCGCGGCGCTCGCGCGGGCCGGAGTTGAGCACCCCGGTGCCGTCCGGGTCGGTGCCCGGGCCGCCGGTCGCCCGCCGGATCAGCCGCTCCAGCCGGCGCTGCACGTCGCGGTGGGTCTGCTCGGCCTCTTCGTGCACCCAGGCGATGGAGGTGCCGGGCAGGATGTCGTGGCACTGCTGGAGCAGCACCTGCCGCCACAGCCGCTCCAACTCGGCGTAGGGGTACGGAATCCCGTGCCGTACGGCGGCGGTCGCCGACCACAGCTCGGCCTCGTGCAGCAGGGCCTCGCTGCGGCGGTTGCCGCGCTTGGTGCGGGCCTGGCTGGTGTACGCGCCGCGGTGTGCGGCGAGGTCGAGTTCGCCGCGCCAGACCGGTGCCTGCGGGTACTCCTGCTCGGCGGCGCGGAAGAACGCGGCGGGGGTGCTCAGCGTGACGCGGGGGGCGCCTTCGAGGTCGGCGAAGCGGCGGGCCCGCTCCAGCATGGCCCGGTCGGGGCCGCCGTCGCCGCGGCCGAAGGGCAGCAACGAGCTGCCGGCGGCGCCGAGTTCGGCGAAGGACGCGACGGTGCCGGTGAGTTCGGGCCCGGTCAGGCTGGTGCCCTCGGCGGCGCCCGGCACGAGGTGGGTGAACAGGCGGGTGCCGTCGATGCCCTCCCAGCGGAAGGTGTGGTGCGGGGGCGCGGCGGCCAGGCCCGGTTCGGGGCGGCGGGCGGCCACCCAGCGGGCCCCGGCCAGCGCGGCGAGTTGCGGGAAGGCGGCGGAGGCGCCGGAGACGTCGGGCAGCCAGACCCCGTCGCCGTCCACGCCGAGTTCGTCGCGGAAGAAGCGCCGGCCGTGCACGAACTGGCGGGCCAGCGCCTCCCCGCCGGGAAGTTCGGCGTCGGCCTCGACCCACATGCCGCCGGCCGGCACCCAGTTGCCGTCCGCGACGGCCTTGCGTATCCGCTCGAAGACGTGCGGGTGGTGCTCCTTCATCCAGGCGTAGTGCTGCGCGGAGGACGCGGCGACGACCAGTCCCGGGTACTCCTCGGTGAGCGCGGCCATGGTGCTGAAGGTGCGGGCGCACTTGCGGACCGTCTCGCGCACCGGCCACAGCCAGGCGGAGTCGATGTGCGCGTGGCCGACCGCGGCGAAGGTGTGCGCGGAGTCGTGCGCGTGCCGGCTCAACGCCGGGGCGAGCACCGTACGGGCGCGGCCCGCGGTGCGCGCGACGGCGCGCGGGTCGACCGCGTCCACGGCGGCTTCGAGGGCGGCGCGGATCTCGTGCTTGCGGGGCAGCGCGTCGGGCAGCGCGCGCATCAGGCCGTCCAGCGCCTCGAAGTCGTGGATCAGCTGCCAGACGTCCTCGTCGCGGACCGCGATGTCGGCGCGGCGCAGCCGGTACAGCGGGGTGTCGCCGGCGGTGGCCGGGTCGCCATAGCGGCTGCCGGCGCCGCTGCCGCCCTCGATCTGCGGGTTGGCGGCGGCCTCGACCAGCAGGCGCACCGGCTCGCCGCCGACCGCGCTGACCGCCACCGGCACGGCCGGCAGGTGCGGGTGGAGTCCTTGCAGCGGCAGGCCCCGCTCGTCGTGCACGAGCCCTTCGGCGCGGCCGCCGTCGGGGTCGGAGCCGAGGTCGACGAGGGCCTCGACCCGGCGGCCCGCCCAGCGCTCGGGCACGGTGGCGTGCACCCGGAACCAGGTGGTGGCCCAGGGCTTGCCCCAGGGCTCGCCGACCGCGAACGGGGTGTACTCGGCGCGCAGCGCCACATCCGCCGGAACCGGCTCGCCCGGGATGTGCCAGGCGCCGATGTCCATGGGCAGCCGCTGCGGATACAGCGCTGGGCGCAGCTTCTCGGTGAGGAACGCGGCTATCCGCTCCTCGCCCGAGGCGATCCGGTCATGCATGGGCAGCCTTTCTGTCCAGCGGGTTCCCGCTATGTAAAACCATGTGTGTTATCAAGTCAACGCCTCTCACGAATTCAGCTTTCTTGCAGGTCGTGACCTGCGAGAACGTAATTGTCAGGCTATTTCCAGGTCATTGCGACCCCGATCCGGAAGATAATTCGCCTGACAATGCGGACGGCAAAAGGCGGCGGGCGCGATCCCTGGTGGCCGCGCCCGCCGCCCCGCCGCTGCGCTACGCGACCGGCGCGGGCCGCTCGCAGCTGCTGGCCACCGGCAGCGCCTGGCCGGCGTGCGCGGAGTCCAGCAGGGTGAGCATCACGTCCAGGACGTGCTCGGCGAGTTCGGCCGACGCCAGGTGCGGGCGGCCGTCCGCGACCGCGTCGGCGAGGTCGGCGAGCCCGGTGCCGCGCCCGGCGCCCCGGTAGCCGGCCGACACCGGCAGCGGCTGCCAGGAGCCGCCCGCCGCGAAGAGTTCGACCGGCCCGTCGAAGCCGTTCGGGTCGGGCACCGACAGCGACCCGGCGGTGCCGTGCACCTCGATCCGCGGCAGGTGCGCGGCGTGGATGTCGAAGCTCATCACGAGCGTGGACAGCGCCCCGCCGGCGTGCTCGAGCACCCCGGTGACGTGGGTGTCCACCTCGACCGCGAAGCGCTCCCCGGCCCGCGGACCGCTGCCGATCTCGCGCTCGGCGCGCGGCGTGGACGCGGCGCCGGTGACCTTGACCACCGGGCCGAGCAGGTGCACCAGCGCGGACAGGTAGTACGGGCCCATGTCGAGCAACGGGCCGCCGCCGGGCCGGTAGTAGAACTCCGGGTCCGGGTGCCACGCCTCGTGGCCGGCGGTGGTCATGAACGCGGTCGCCGCGACCGGGCGGCCGATCAGCCCGTCGTCGACGGCCTTGCGGGCGGTCTGGGTGCCGGTGCCGAGCACCGTGTCGGGCGCGCTGCCGACCCGGACCCCCGCCGCCCGCGCGGCGGCCAGGATCGCGGCGGCCTCCTCACGGGTGGTGGCCAGCGGCTTCTCGCCGTAGACGTGCTTGCCCGCGGCGATCGCGGCGAGCGCGACCTCGGCGTGCACGGCGGGGATGGTCAGGTTGAGCACCGCGTCCACGTCGTCGCGCGCGACGAGTTCGGCGACGCTGCCGGCCACCTGCGCGCCGGAGCGCTCGGCGGCCTCGCCGGCCCGGTCGGCGTCCAGGTCCGTGACGGCGGTCAGCCGCAGCGTGTCCAGCTTCGCGATGGTGTCCAGGTACTGGCCGCTGATCTTGCCCGCACCGACCATGCCGACCCTCAGCGGCTCGCCCACAGCAGTCCCCTCTCGGTGAGTGCCCGCACCTCGGGCACGTCGAAGTCGTCGGCCTTGTGGCCGATGGCGTTGACGAAGACCCGGCCGGCGCCCTGCTGCCGGGTCCAGACGGTCGGCATCACGACCGGGTGGTCGCGTTCCTCGCCGGCCGGGAAGACGGTGGTGGCCAGCACGTCGATGTCCGGGTCGGTGGAGACCCAGTACTGCTCGGTGTGCACGGCGAAGTCGCCGAGCCCGGCGAGCAGCGGGTGGTCGGCGCGCTCCGGCACGAGGTGCACGGTGTAGTCCACGAACCCGTGCGGGTGGTGCAGGAACTGGCCGCCGGTCAGGAAGTGGTAGTCGACGTCGCCGCGGAAGGAGTCGACGATCCCGCCGTGCCAGCCGGCGAAGCCGGTGCCGGCCCGGACCGCCGCGACCAGGCCCTTGGTCTGCTCGGCGGTGATCTCGCCCATGGTCCAGCACTGCACCACCAGGTCGGTGGCGGCCAGCCGCTCGGCGTCGGCGTAGACCTCCAGCGACTCGGCCGTGTCGACCTGGAAGCCGCTGTCCTTCAGGAACGGCACGAACAGGTCGCTGATCTGGACGGGTGAGTGGCCCTCCCAGCCGCCTCTGACCACCAGGGCCCTGCGGTGCGGACGGTTCGGATCGGTCACGGGCGTTGCACGCTCCCATCGGTGTTGCGCAGCAGGGCCCACCGGTCGTGGGCCAAGGGTTCCGGCACGGGATGCCGGGCGGCCGCGGCCTCGTCGAAGTCGACGCCGTGGCCGGGGGTTTCGTGGGGCACCAGGCCGCCGGCGGTGGCGGTGACGGTGCCCGGGTAGACCTCGTGGACGGGCGGCTTGAAGACCGCGGCCTCCTGCACGCCGAAGGCGTGGCTGGAGATGTCCATGGCCAGCGTGGCGGCCTGGGCGATCGGGCTGACGTCGGCCGGGCCGTGCGGCGCCAGCCGCACCCCGCGCAGTTCGCACAGCACGGCGATCTTGCGGGCCGGGGTCAGCCCGCCCAGGGTGGGCACCCTGATCCGGGCGAAGTCGATGTCGGGACCGTCGCCGCCGGCGATCAGGTCGGCGAACTGGGCCGGGTCGTGAAACAGTTCGCCGACCGCCAGCGGCACCGGCGAGACGTCGTGCAGCCGCTTGAAGTGCCCGGCGTCCTCCGGCGCGAGCAGGTCCTCCACGAAGTACAGCCGGGCGTCCTCCACCCGCCGCAGGAACTCCCTGGCCTGCCGCGGGTCGAGCCGCTCGTGCACGTCGTGCAGGAGTTCCACGTCGTCGCCGACGCGTTCGCGCACCTGGCGCAGCACCTCCGGCACGTAGCGCAGGTAGCCGGCGCCGTCCCAGGGCGCGCGCCGGGTGCGCACCGCCTCCGGGTCGGTGCCGCCGCCGTGCGCGCCGTAGGTGTCGGCGCCGGGCACCGCGGCCTGGATGCGCACATGCCGGTAGCCGCGCTCGCGGGCGGCCTGCACCTTGTCGGCCAGCTCGGCCGCGTCCAGGCCGTCGACGTGGGTGTACGCCTCGGCGAAGGCGCGGACCTTGCCGCCGAACAGCGAGTACAGCGGGGCGCCCAGCCGCTTGGCCTTCAGGTCCCACAGCGCGACGTCGATGCCGCCGAGCGCGTTGCCGTTGATCGAACCGCCGCGCCAGTAGGCGCTGTTGAGCAGCAGGCGGTGGATGTCGTCGATGTCGTCGGGGTCCCGGCCGACCAGCAGCGGGGCGAGGTAGTCGTCGAGCACCGAGCGCACCGCGAGGGTGCGCTGCGGATCGCTCGCGCAGCCCAGCCCGTACAGGCCCGGGTCGTTGGTCTCGATACGGACGATGAGGTGAGGACAGCCGTGGGGGGCGGTCAGGAACGTGCGGACGGCCGTGATGCGGATCTTGGCACCGCGCTCGTCGACCCAGGGTGCGGGGGCGAGCGGAGCGGGGCCGGCATCAGGCAAAGCCATGCGAACTCCCACGTGCAGGAAGGCGGTTCGGTCAGCGCGAAGCCGTCGCCGACCGGTCCGGGACAGCAGCGTGTGCTATCCCTTGGAGGGGCGACGACGTCACGCACGGAACGTACAGATAACAGAATGCCGTACCGACTACCGAACGTACGAAAGCCGGTCCGAGTTTGTCAAGAGGTCTGACAAACTCGGACCGGCTGGTGCGCAACGGGCCACGGCGGCAGGGCGGTTGGGCCGGGGCGGGGGCGTCCCGACAGGGCCGGGCGCGCGGCGACGACGGCAGCTACGGAGCGAGCCGCGGATCGGGGCCCGGCCGGCTCCCGGGCCCGGCCCTCACTGCTGGCCGAGCCGTTTGAGCAGCGTGCTCAGCGAGTGCGCCGCCTCGGTGACGGCCTGCGCGATCTCCTCCATCCGCGCGTCGTCCATCCGGCTCTTGGGCGCCGAGCAGCTGATCGCGTCCTCGCCCTGGCCGCTGCCGAGCGCGACCGCGACGCAGCGGATGTCGACGGAGTTCTCGCCGTCGTCCATCGCCCAGCCGCGCAGCCTGGCCTCGCCGAGCTGCGCCAGGAGTTCGTCGGGGTCCACCACGGTGTCGGGCGTCAACCGCTCCAGCGGCCAGGCCAGCCGGCGCTGCACCTCGGCGGGGTCGTACTGCGCGAGCACCGCCTTGCCGAGGCCGGTGGCGTGCGCCGGCAGCCGGCGGCCGACCGCGGAGTACATCCTCAAGGCGTGCCGGGACTCGCGTTTGGCCAGGTAGACGACGTGCGTGCCGTCGAGCCTGCCCAGGTGGACGGACTCGCCGGTCTCCTCCGCGAGCGCGTCGAGCACCGGCCCGGCCAGGCTCGTGACGTCGTCGCCCTCCAGGTACGCGGTCCCGGTCAACAGGGCTTTCAGGCCCAGGCTGTAGCGGGTCCCCGACGGGTCGAGATCCACCCATCTGCGGGCCTGCATGGTGCGCAGGATCGCGTGCAGGCTGCTCTTGGGCACGGCCATCGCCGCGGCCATCTCGGCCAGCGACATCCGGGCGCCGTCGGCGCCGAGCAGTTCGAGCACCTCGAGCACCCGCGCCGCGGACTTGACCTCTTCAGGTTTGCGTTCGGGCCCGCGCCCGCGCGCTGTTGCTGCCACCGATTCCACCGATCCTCCGCTCCCCGCGCTCCCCTGCGCCGACACCTGACGGCCCCTGGGTGCACACCCAATCGCAACGCACGCCTTGACGCTATATCAAACACCACCGTAAGTTCAGGGACTCCAACGTCATTCGGTCTTCTGAACGATCGAACCCTAGGCAGGGGCTATGCGGATACCATTTGTCGGACCTGTTGCAGGATCTGTGACGAGAAACAGCACCAAGAACCGCCGGACCCGATTCGCCGCAGCGGCCGTCGTGACGGTCATGTCGCTGGCGCCGATCGCCGCCTGCGGGGGGTCGGGCGGGTCGTCCGGGGGCGGCAAGACCCTGGAGATGTGGACCTTCAAGCAGTCCCACGTCGCGGGCCTGCGCAACGCCGCCGCCGAGTTCAAGAAGCAGACCGGCATCACCGTGAAGATCCAGGCGTACGGCCCGGACGACGCCTACACCACCAAGGTGCAGGCCGCCGCGAAGACCCATGACCTGCCCGACGTGCTGGAGACGCACTCCGACGGCGAGGACTTCGCGCTGGGCTCCACCGGCATCGCCAAGGACATCTCCAAGGACGTCGACGCGAGCTGGAGCGGCCTGTACCAGAAGGGCGTGCAGGGCTCCGGCACGGTCACCCCCGAGTTCTACCGGGAGTCGCTGCCCGCCGACTCCAAGGACCACGGCGTCCAGAAGGGCCAGCGCTTCAGCGTGCCCTTCACCTCCGGCACCTTCGGCATCGTGATGGGCAACAAGAAGGTGCTCGCCGCGGCCGGCATCACCAAGCCCCCGGCCACCTACGAGGAGTGGCTCGCCGACCTGAAGGCGACCACCACGAAGAGCCCCACCACCGGCGGGGTCAGCCTGGGCCTGAAGGTCAAGGCGACCGGCATGACCTGGACGATGCAGCCGCTGGCCTTCGCCGAGCTGGGGAAGGCCAAGTACCAGGCGCTCTGGGGTCAGAACGCGTCCGAGGACTTCTCCTCGCCCGACGGCCAGAAGGCGCTCAGCGAGTACGCCAAGCTGCAGCCCTACTGGATGCCCGGCACCCAGATCCTCGACATCGACTCCGCCGACCAGGCGTTCGCGCAGGGCAAGTCCGCCTGGGACATCGGCGGCACCTTCACGCTGGCCTTCCTCCAGCAGAACGGCATGAACCCCGACGACGTGATGGCCTTCGGCATCCCCGGCCCGTCCGACGGCGCCGTGCCCAAGCCCGCGCTCGCCCCGCTGGCGCTGACCGGGCTGACCGTCACCTCGACCAGCTCGCACACCGCGAACGCCGAGAAGTGGATGAAGTTCCTCTCCCAGCCCTCGGTCGCCTCGCAGTTCGCCAAGGACGCCACCGAGGTGCCCGCCACCCAGCTCGGCGCCGACGCCGCCAAGGTGATGGGCCCGACCCTGGCCGGCCTGACGGCGACCTTCACCGGCACTCCGGAGAACACCTACGACCCGAGTGACGCCAGCTTCCGGCCGCCCGGCTACGACCAGGACTCCATCAGCGAGATCCTCGCCGACCTGACCCCGCTGCACCAGAAGAGCGTGGAGGCGACCGGCAAGGCGATGGCGAAGCTCAACAACTCCTTCTGGAAGCTGGCGAAGTGACCACCGCTCCCCGTCCCGCACTGACGGCGGAGACGGCCGCGGCCGGGGGTCCCGGAGACCCCCGGCCGGGCGCCGGCCCCGCCACCAAGGCCCGCCGCCGCAGCCGGCGCGGCGGCCACGAGGCCCTCTCCGGCTGGCTGTTCGTCGCCCCGGCCGTGGTGCTCTTCGCGGTCATGGGCCTGTACACCGTCGGCTACGGCTTCCTGCTGAGCTTCGCCCAGTGGAACGGCTTCGCCGCGCACTGGACCTGGGTCGGCATCCAGAACTACAAGGACCTGCTGTGGGCCGACCCGCGGTACGCGCCCCGGGTCCAGCACGCCGCCGTGCACACCCTGTACGTGATGATCGCGGTGCCGGTGCTGACCGTCCTGGTGTCCTTCCCGCTGGCGGTGCTGCTCAACTCCGCCCGGCGGATGCAGACCCTGCTGCGCTCGGTGTACTTCGTGCCCTACGTGACCAGCGGCATCGCGGTGTTCTTCGCCTGGCAGTACATCCTCCAGCCGGACGGCGCGATCAACACGCTGCTCAAGAGCGTCGGCATGGGCTCGCTCGCCCAGCCGCAGGGCTGGCTCGGCAACCCGCACACCGCGCTGCCCACCATGATCGTGGTGACGGTGTGGGGCGCGGTGCCGGTGGCGATGCTGATGTACCTCACCGGGCTGCAGACCATCGACCGCAGCGTGCTGGAGGCCGCGCAACTGGACGGCGCCGGCTGGTGGCGCACCAACTTCTCGGTGGTGTGGCCGCTGGTCCGGCCGATCACCCTGATCGTGGTGCTGCTGAACCTGCGCGACTCGCTCCAGGGCTTCCAGACCTTCCTGGTGATGACCAACGGCGGCCCCGGCGACCACACCAACGTGCTCGGCCTGGAGTCGTACCGGCTGGCCTTCCTCATGCAACTCGACCCGACCCTGGGCCTGGCCAGTGCGCTCGGCTGGCTGCTGTTCGCCGCCGCGCTGGTGATCGCCCTGATCAACCTCCGAGTACTGCGGAGCAGGACATGACAACGATTCCCCTCGGACCGGCCGACGACACCGCCCCCGCGAAGAACGGTTCCGGCCGGCCTCGGCCCGCTGCCGGACCCCGCTCCGGCGGCGGCAAGCTGGCCCGCCGGATCAGCGCGAAGGTCGTCATCGGCGTCCTGCTGGCGGTCTACGGGCTGGTGAGCCTCTACCCCTTCCTGTGGATGATCTCGGCGGCGTTCAAGAACAACATTGAGGTGGTGCGCGGCGGCCACCTGATCCCGCACTCGCCGACCCTCCACACCCTGACCAGCACCTGGAACCAGCTCCACTTCTTCCGGTACTTCGTCAACAGCCTCGAAGTCACCGCGCTGACCGTGGTGCTGACGCTGGTGGTGTACGCGGCGGCCGGCTACGCCTTCGCCGTGCTGGACTTCCCCGGCCGCGGCATACTGCAGAAGCTCTTCATCTCGCTGCTGTTCGTGCCGGGTGTCACCGTGATGCTGCCGATCGTGCTGCTGGAGAACAAGCTCCACCTGCTCGGCACCCACATGGGTCTGGTGCTGCCCTTCGTCAACGGCGGCGCGCCACTGTCGATCCTGCTGATGACCGGCGCGTTCTCGGCGGTGCCGAAGGAACTGCGGGAGTCCGCGCGGGTGGACGGCGCCAACGAGTTCCACGTCTTCACCCGGATCTACCTGCCGCTGACCCGGCCGGCGCTGATCACCGTCGGGCTGCTGACCGCGATCCCGACCTGGAACGAGTACCTGCTCACCCGGGTCTCGCTGAACAACCCGAGCTCCTACACCCTGCCGCTGGGCCTGCAGACGCTGTCGTCGGAGAACGTGCCGCACTACAACGAGATGATGGCCGGCGCCCTGATCGTCGTCGTGCCCGTGGTGCTGCTCTTCCTCTCCCTCCAGCGCTACTTCGTCAACGGCCTGGTCGGGGCGGTGAAGGGCTGATGCTGGTCCTCGTCACCGGGGCCGCCGGGCACATCGGCGGCCACGCCGTCGCGGAACTCCTCGGTGCCGGCCACGACGTGGTGCTCACCGACCTGCTGCCGGTGCACGAGCCGCGCGCGGTACGGGTGCACACCGGTGACCTCCAGGACCCGGACCTGGTCCGCAAGGCGATGGACGGCGTCGACGCGGTGGTCCACCTCGGCGCCATCCCGCACCCCAACGTGCCCGACCCGAGTGCCCTGTTCGCGGAGAACTGCCACACCGCGCACCGGGTCCTGGAAGAGGCCGGCCGGGCCGGAGTGCGCCGGGTGGTGGCCGCCTCCAGCATGTCCGCGGTCGGCCTGGCCTGGTCGCCGGTCCCGGCCTCGCCCGCGTACGTGCCGCTCGACGAGCAGCACCCGAGCCTGGTCCGCGACCCGTACGGGCTGTCCAAGGTGGTGCTGGAGGAGGTGGCCCGCACCGCGCACCGCCGGTACGGCACGGACGTGGTGAGCATGCGCTTCCCCTTCACCGGGGCCGGCGACCGGCTGGACGAGTTCGTCCGCGCCTGCGCCGCCGACCCGGCCGGCCAGCGGCACGACCTGTGGGGCTGGCTGCACACCCTCGACGCGGCCACCGCGATCCGGATCGCCCTGGAGGCCGACGTCACCGGCGCGCACGTGGTCAACGTGACCGCGCCCGACACCACTTCGGCGCTGTCCTCGGCCGCGCTGATGGCCACGCACCACCCCGGTGTGCCCCTGCGCTCCGCCGTCACGGGGCACGCCACGCTCTTCGACACGACCGCTTGCACCGATCTGCTGGGGTTCACCCCCCGGCGCACCTGGCGTACGACCGAAGGAGAGAGCTGATGTCACCCGAACTCACGCCCCCCTCCCGCCGCACCCTGCTCACCGGTGCCGCGGCCGCCGGCGCCGCCGCGCTGGTCGGCCTGAGCGGCCGCGGCGCGCAGGCGGCCACCCCGGCACCGGCCGGGCAACCCGGCCCCGGCCCGGCCCACGGATCGAAGCCGGTCTCCCGGCACACCCACATCTTCTACTACCCGTGGTACGGCAACCCGGACTTCTACGGCGACTGGCGGCACTGGCAGCAGGGCGACGTCACCCCGCCCGAGGACATCGGCTCCAACTACTACCCGGTGCAAGGCCCCTACGACTCCGGCGACCTGCACGGCACGGTCGCCCAGCACATGCGGTGGCTGCGGCAGGCCGGCACCGGCGTGCTGGTCAGCAGCTGGTGGGGGCAGGGCAGTTACGAGGACCAGCGGGCCGAGGTGGTGCTGGAGGCCGCCGCCAAGGAGGGCCTCCAGGTCGCCTGGCACATCGAGCCGTACGACGGCCGCGACGCGGACTCCGTGGTCGCCGACATCCGGTACATCAGCGGCAAGTACGGCCACCACCCGGCCTTCCACCGCGACCCGGAGCACGGCCACCGCACCGCGTACTACATCTTCAACAGCCTGCTCACGGTGGACTGGTCGGCACTGCACCAGGTGGACGACCAGGCGATCGTGATGGCGCAGACCTGGGACCTGACCCGGATCGGCGACTTCGGCGGCGCGTACACCTACGACGCGATCGCCACCCACAACGAGCCGGACTGGACCGAGGTGGCCGCGTTCTGCGCCGAACGCGGCATGGTGTGGGCGCCGTCGCTCGGTCCGGGCTACATCGACCACCGCGCGAAGCCCGGCAGCACCACCCCCATCCTGGACCGCGCCGACGGCGCGACCTACGACCAGGAGTGGGCGTACGCCCTGTCCTCCGGCAACGGCGACGCGCCGCCGGACTGGGTGAGCATCACGTCGTTCAACGAGTGGCACGAGGGCAGCATGATCGAGCCCGCCACCGCGCAGACCCCCGGCACGTTCGACTACCTCGACTACGAGGGCGCCTACGGGCGGCACGGCCGGTCCGCGCAGACCGCGTACCTGGACCGCACCGCCCAGTGGGCCGCGCGGTTCGAGGCGGAGCGGGCCCGGCACCGCCGCGGCTGAGCCCCGCTCCCGCCACCGGCCCGGACGGGGGCGGGCGCCGCCGCCCGCCCCCGCTGCACGACCGACTCCCTGCCGATACCCCAGCAGAAAGAGCACTCCTGTGCATGACGACCGTCCCATCGTCGAACAGCGGATCACCAAGTTCCTCTCGCACGTGGTGCGGCCCGCCCTCTACAGCCACCCGCTGACCCTGGAGCTGGCCGCCTGGCAGGTGCCGGGCGAACCCGTGCCGGTCGCCGACGCGCTGGCGGCGGCGTACGAACCGGTGCGGATCGGCGACAGCTGGGGCGGCCCGTGGTCGACGACCTGGCTGAAGGCCACCGGCCGGGTGCCGCAGGAGTGGGCGGGCCGCCGGGTGGAGGCCGTCTTCGACCTCGGCTTCGACCTGACCAAGGGACCCGGCGGCCAGGCGGAGGGCTTCGTGCACGACGCCTCCGGCACGCCGCTGCAGGGGCTGCACCCGTACCACCGCAGCGTGCTGCTGGCCGAGTCGGCCACCGGCGGCGAACCGGTCGACCTGCTGGTGGAGTTGGCCGCCAACCCGATGATCGTGGGCTCCGCGGGCCGGGGCACCCACCTCGGCTCGAAGGAGACCGCGGGCACCGACCACCTGTACGAGCTGCGGGTGGCCGAGATCGCGGTGCGCGAGGACGCGGTGTGGCACCTGACGCACGACATGGAGGTGCTGGACGAGCTGATGCGCGAGCTGCCGGTGGGCAGTTCGCGGCGGCACGAGATCCTGCGCGCGCTCCAGCACGCGATGGACGCGGTCGACGTCGCCGACGTGGCCGGCACCGCGCAGCTCGGCCGGGACCGGCTCGCCGACGTGCTGGCCCGCCCGGCGCACGCCTCCGCGCACACCATCGCCGCGGTCGGCCACGCGCACATCGACTCCGCCTGGCTGTGGCCGATCCGCGAGACGGTCCGCAAGTGCGCCCGCACCTTCACCAACATGACCGCGCTCGCGCGGGAGTACCCGGAGCTGGTCTTCGCCTGCTCCTCCGCGCAGCAGTACGCGTGGATCAAGGAGCGCCGTCCGGAGATCTTCGAGCGGATCAAGAAGGCGGTGGCCGACGGCAACTGGGCGCCGGTCGGCGGCATGTGGGTGGAGGCCGACGGCAACCTGCCCGGCGGCGAGGCGCTGGCCCGGCAACTCGTCTTCGGCCGGCGGTTCTTCGCCGAGGAGTTCGGCCTCGCGCAGGACGGCGTGTGGCTGCCGGACTCCTTCGGCTACACCGCCGCCTACCCGCAGTTGGCGGTGCTCGCGGGCGCGAAGTGGTTCCTCACCCAGAAGCTGTCCTGGAACGAGACCAACCGGCTGCCGCACCACAGCTTCGACTGGGAGGGCATCGACGGCACCCGGATCTTCACCCACTTCCCGCCGGTCGACACCTACAACGCGAGCCTGACCGGCGCCGAACTCGCCCACGCGGAGAGCAACTTCGCCGACAAGGGCGCGGCGACCCGGTCACTCGCACCGTTCGGCTTCGGTGACGGCGGCGGCGGCCCCACCCGCGAGATGATGGAGAAGGCCCGCCGGCTGCGCGACCTGGAGGGCTCGGTGAAGGTCGAGGTCGCGGACCCGAACGCGTTCTTCGCGGCGGCCCGCGCCGAGTACCCCCGACCGCCGGTGTGGCGGGGCGAGTTGTACCTGGAGAACCACCGCGGCACCTACACCAGCCAGGCCCGCACCAAGCACGGCAACCGGCGGGCCGAGGCGCTGCTGCGGGAGGCCGAGCTGTGGGCGGTCGCCGCGTCGGTCCGCACCGGCGCCCCCTACCCGTACCAGGAACTGGAGTCGATCTGGCAGCGGGTGCTGCTGCACCAGTTCCACGACATCCTGCCGGGCTCCTCCATCGCCTGGGTGCACCAGGAGGCCGAGGCGGTGCACGCACAACTCCAGGCGGAACTGGCCGGGTTGATCGGCACCGCGCTGGCCGGCGGCGACGGCCTGGCGTTCTTCAACGCCGGCCCGTACGCCCGCCGGGAGGTCGCGGTGGTGCCGGCCGGCGCCACCGACGAGGGCCAGCCGCTGGCCGACGGGCGGCGCGCGGTGCTGGTCGAGGCGCCCGCGCTCGGCGCCGGCCGCGCGGTGGCCGCCGCCGGCACCGCGCCGGTCCAGGTGCGCCAGGACGGCGACGGCATCACCCTGGACAACGGAGTGCTGCGGGTCCTGATCGACGGCAGCGGCCTGGTCCGTTCGGTGTACGACCAGCGCGCCGCGCGCGAGGCGATCGACCCGGACCGGCCGGGCAACCTGCTCCAACTCCACCCGGACGACCCGAACCTGTGGAGCGCCTGGAACATCGACAGCTACTACCGCGACACCGTGCGCGATCTCACCGAGGCCGACGAGGTCGAGGTCGCCGAGGCCGGGCCGCTGCTCGGCTCGGTCCGCGTGACGCGCTCCTTCGGCGCCTCGCACCTGGTGCAGCACCTCGAACTGACCGCGGGCAGCGACCGGTTGACCGTCCGCACCGACATCGACTGGCAGGAGCGGGACACCCTGCTCAAGGCGGCCTGGCCGATCCGGGTGCACGCGGAGCACGAGAGCGCCGAGATCCAGTTCGGCCATGTCCGCCGGCCCACCCACGAGAACACCAGCTGGGACGCGGCCAGGTTCGAGCTGTGGGCGCACCGCTGGGTGCACGTCGGCGAGCACGGCTGGGGCGCGGCCGTCGTCAACGACTCGACCTACGGCCACGACGTGTCCCGGCAGGTCCGCGCGGACGGCGGCACCACCACCACGCTGCGGCTGTCCCTGCTGCGCTCCCCGCACAGCCCCGACCCGCAGGCCGACCGCGGCCGGCACTCCTTCGCCTACGGCCTGGTGGTCGGCACCGACGTGGACGGCGCGATCGCGGCCGGCTACGCCCTCAACCTGCCGCTGCGGGCGGCCGGTTCGGCGCCCGCGGGCGGACCCGCGCTGATCGCCGTGGACAACCCGGACATCGTGGTGGAGGCGGTGAAGCTCGCGGACGACCGGTCGGGGGACGTGGTGGTCCGGCTGTACGAGTCGCGCGGCGGATCGGCCCGCGGCACGCTGCGCGCCGACTTCCCGGTGGCGGCCACGCACCTCACGGACCTGCTGGAGGCCCCGGCCGAGGAGTTGCCGGCCACGGCCGACGGCGGGCTGCCGCTGGAGCTGCGTCCGTTCCAGATCCTGACGGTCCGGCTGCGCCGGGCCTGACCCCCGCTTTCCGCCCCCCTGACGGCGCACGGGCGATCACGGTGCCGGTGACCGCTGATCGTACCGTCGTCGCGCGGTCCGGGCCGGTGTCCGACGCCTGACACCGGCACCGCTCCGGCCGCGAGCGGGTCCGGGCGGCCGTCCTCGCCGGCGGCCGCCCGGACCCGCCCCCTTGTCGTCCGCGCGTTCCCGGCGGCCGAACGGGCCGTCGTCAGGAGTGGTTGACCGGCAGCACGTCAGGCGACAGGGTGCCCGCGGCGGCCGACGCGCTGGTCATCTGCCGCCGGTGATGGCGGCGGCAGAGCACCTCGTAGCCGACCTCCGCCGCGCGGTCCACGTCGCCGATCACCACCTGGGCGCCCTCGACCACCATGACGCCGCCGATCGTGCGGGCGTTGTGGGTGGCGCGGGCGCCGCACCAGCACAGCGCCTCGACCTGGAGCGCCTCGATCCGGTCGGCGAGCTCGATCAGCCGCTGCGAGCCCGGGAAGAGCCGGGTGCGGAAGTCCGTGGTGATCCCGAACGCGTAGACATCCAGGTCGAGTTCGTCCACCACCCGGGCCAACTGGTCGATCTGCCCGGGGGCGAGGAACTGCGCCTCGTCGACGACCGCGTAGTCCACCCGGCCGCCGCGGCTGATCACGCCGACCAGATGGCCGTACAGGTCCATGTCGTCGGCCACCTCGACGGCGTCGGTGACCAGGCCGAGCCGGGAGGAGAGCTTGCCCTCGCCGGCCCGGTCGTCCCGGGTGAAGATCACCGCCTGCAGGCCGCGGGCGGTGCGGTTGTGGATGATCTGCAACGCGAGGGTGCTCTTGCCGCAGTCCATCGTTCCGGAGAAGAAGACCAGCTCGGACATGGGAAGGACGACGGCCTTTCGGGACGGACGGCGGAGGCGGACGGCAGAGACGAACGGAGGAGGCGGACGGCAGAGACGAACGCTTCAGGAGCGTACTTGGAGCAGCGGCACGAGTTGCTCGACGGGGGTCATGGAGCCGTGCAGGCCGATCATCTTCGACTCCCCCGGCTCGGTGCGGTTCGCCACGATCGCCATGTCGTCGCGGGCCGCGGCCACCACGTCGCCGATCCGGCCCAGCACCCGCCGCTCGGGGTCGGGCCCGAACCAGCCCGCGGCGACCGCCTCCGCGCGGCTCGCCACCCACATCCGGTCGCCCAGCACCTCGCGCCACACCGCGAGCACGTCGGCCGCCGCACCGGGCACCGCGTACACGTGCCGGGCCCGGCCCTCACCGCCCAGCACCGCGACCCCGGCGCGCAGTTCCCAGTCCTCGTCGAAGTCGATCCGGGACTCCTCGTCGAACGGGATGTCGATCATGCCGTGGTCGGCGGTGACGTACAGGGCGCTGCGCGGCGGCAGTTGCTCGGCGAGCCGCTGCGCCAGCCGGTCGACCATCGCCAACTGCCCGCGCCAGGCGTCGGAGTCGACGCCGTGCCGGTGGCCCATCGCGTCGAGCTCGCTGTAGTACGTGTAGACCAGCGCGCGGTCGGCGGCGGCGAGCCGGTCCGCGGCCAGGTCCATCCGCTCCTCGCCGGCCAGCCGGCCGTGGAAGGTGCCGCCGGAGAGCGCGACCTTGGTCAGCGGGGTCTGCGCGAAGGTCGGCGAGGAGACCTGGCAGGTGGCGATGCCGGCGGCCTCGGCGAGCCGGAAGACGGTGGGGTGCGGCTGCCAGACGTTCGGCGAGGTCCACGGCTGCCAGCGCAGCTGGTTCATCAGCTCGCCGGTGCCGGGGTTGAGCGTGGTGTACCCGGCCAGGCCGTGCGCGCCCGGCGGCAGGCCGGTGCCGACGGAGGCGAGCGAGGTCGCGGTGGTGGACGGGAAGCCGGCGGTGAGCGGGCGCCCGCTGCCGCCGACCGAGCTGCCCAGCAGCGAGGTCAGGTACGGCGCCTCGTCGGGGTGGCGCAGGATCAGCTCCCAGCCGAGCCCGTCCACCAGGAACACGCAGACCCGGTCGGCCGGTTCGAGGGCGAGGCGGGTGGCGGGCATCCCGGGGATGCCGAACCCGGCGAGCGCGGCCGGGATCACGTCGCACAGCGCGCCCGTGCCGTAGGCGGGGACCGGGGCGGTGCGGGGGTCGAGCGGCTCGGGGTCGTACGCGTCGGGGTACGGCGTGCCGGGGTGCGGTCCGCCCATCAGTCCGTTGCCGCTGTCGCCTCGGAGAGGGCCTGGGCGAAGGCGAGGGCCTGCCGGACCGTGTCGGGGCCGTCGCCGGCCTCGCTCACCCGCAGCGACAGGTCGTCGACGGTCGAGGAGCCGGTGTACCCGTGGTCGGCCTCGCAGTTGGGGTCGCCGCACGCGGCCGGCTCCAGGTCGATCCGGGAGACCGCGCCCCACCCGATGGTCAGCACGACCTCGCGCGGCAGGGTGCCCGGGGTGCCGGGGGCACCCGGCGTGTAGGACTCGGGGTTGGCCACCACCCGGCTGACGACGACCGACGAGATCCGGCCGATCTTCACCGACTCGGTGGAGGTGGTGGCGTAGGGGCTCGGCGAGGTGTCGTCGGCGGCCTGCTCGTCGGTGTGGCTGACGATGAACCGGCTGTCGGTGAGCACCAGCACCGTCACATGCCGCCGCACCTCGTTGGCGTCGAAGGTGGTCTCCTGGTGGACCAGGTACGACGTGACCGGCTCGCGCCCCACCGCGGCCTCGACGGCCTCGGCCACCAGAGCCGGGTAGTAGCCGCTGCGCTCGATGGCTGTGCGCAGGCCCTGTGTCGTCGTACCGGTCTTCGCCATGCCGTCCATCCTATGCGCGCTCCGGGGCGGTCAGAACGCGATCGCGACCCGGGTCGTGAGGTGACCGCGTACTCGGTCGCGGACCCGGTTCCCGCCGCACACCGCCCACGGTCCGCCGCGCGCGCCGCCCGCGCTCCGTCCGACCGCCGCCCGGGTCCGCCCGGCCGCCGCGTTCAGTACGAGGTGAGCGCGCGCGGGCCCAGGTCGGTGCGGGCCGGCGGGGTGGCCAGCCGCACCCGGGCGCCCAGCACGCTCAGGCCGTGCGCGGCGACCACCACGGGCTCCAGGTCCACCGCGACCACCTCCGGCAGGTCGTCGGCGAGCATCGACACCCGCAGCAGCAGTTCCTCCAGCGCGGCGGTGTCCACCGGTTCGGCGCCACGCCAGCCGAAGAGCATCGGCGCGGACTTGATGGAGCGCACCAGCTCCGCGGCGTCCCGGTCCGTGGCCGGAACCAGCCGGTGCGCTATGTCGCCGAGCAGTTCCGAGGGCGCGCCGGCCAGGCCGAAGGAGAGCACCGCCCCGGCCGCCGGGTCCACCCCGGCCCGTACCACCGTGTCCACCCCGCGCGGGGCCATCGCCTGCACCACCGGGCGCAGTTCGGCCGGTCCGCCCAGCCGCGCGGTCAGCTCGCCGTACGCCCGCCGCAGGTCGCCCTCGTCGGCGAGGTCGAGCCGTACGCCGCCGAGGTCGGCGCGGTGGCGCAGGTGGGGTGCGGTGGTCTTCAGCGCCACCGGGTAGCCGAGCGCGGCGGCTGCCTCGGCGGCGGCGTCCGGGTCGGGCGCGGGCCGGGCCCGGCGGACCTCGATGCCGTAGCGGCCGAGCAGCCTCGCGGTCTCGGCGTCGTCGAGGGTGACGCCCTCCCCCGCGGGCGCCCCCGGCGGCAGCAGCCGGCGTACGTCCTCGGCCGCGCCGGCCTCGTCGATCCGGTCCAGGTCGGGCACCCGGCCGGGCTTCGCGACGCTCGCCCGCCACGCGGCGTAGGAGGCGGCCTCGGCGAGCGACCCGACCGCCCGGTCCGGCGCGCGGTAGGCGGGGATACGGCCGACGGGTGCGCCGGGCCCCTCCGCGGGGGCGCCGAGCCGGTCGGCCATGGCGTCGAGGGCGAGGTGGACCACGACGACGGGCTTGTCCGCGCCGGCGGCAGCCGCGCGCAGGGCGGCGGCCAGCGCCGGGTCGTCGCCGGCCTCGGGGTCGCCCGGATCGCCCGGATCGGCCGCGGCGGGGCGGGTGCTCGCGTCGCTGGGATCGCTCGGGTCGGCGGTCAGCAGGTCGGTGCCGACCCGGGGAATGGCGGTGACCACCACCGCGTCGCTGCCGGGGTCGGCGAGCGCGGCGGTCAGCGCGGCGGCGAAGTCGTCGGGGCCGGCGGCGGTGGTGAGGTCGATCGGGGCGGCGGGGCGCAGCCCGGCGGTGAGCGCCGCGTCATAGGTGAGCAGGCCGAGCGACTCGGAGTTGCCGAGGACGGCGACGCGGTCGCCGGCCGGCAGCGGCTGGAGGGCCAGGAAGAGCCCGGCGTCGAGGAGTTCGGTGACCGTGTCGACCCGCATCACGCCGGCCTGGCGGAAGAGCGCGGACACGGTGGAGTCGGGGATGCGGGTGACCGGCACCTCGTGGCCGGCCGGCACCGCCCCGGAGTGCAGGGCGCCCTTCACCACGACCACGGGCTTGTCGACGGCGGTGCGGCGGGCGAGCCGGGTGAACTTGCGCGGGTTGCCGAACGACTCCAGGTACATCAGCACGGCGTCGGTGTCCGGGTCGTCCTGCCAGTACTGCAGCAGGTCGTTGCCGGAGACGTCGGCGCGGTTGCCCGCGGAGACGAAGGTGGACGGGCCCAGGCCCCGGCGGTGCAGTCCGGACAGCAGCGCGATACCGATGGAGCCGGACTGGGTGAACAGCCCGAGCCGGCCGCGGCGCGGCATGTCCGGCGACAGCGAGGCGTTCAGCCGGGCGTCGGGCGCGGTGTTGAGCACCCCGAAGGCGTTCGGGCCGATCACCCGCATGCCGTGCGCGCGGGCCTGCCGGACCAGTTCGCGCTGGCGGACCCTGCCCTCGGGCCCGGTCTCGGAGTAGCCGGCGCTGACCACGACCAGGCCGCGCACGGCGGCGGCACCGCAGTCGGCCACGGCCTCGGGCACCCGCTCGGCGGGCACCGCGATCACCGCGAGATCGACGCTCGCGCCGCCCTCGGCGATCTCCCGCACCGAGCGGTGGCCGGGCACCCCGCCGACGTCGGTGCCGCCCTCGGGGAAGGCGTGGTTGACCGCGTAGAGCCGGCCGGTGAAGCCGCCGGCCGCGATGTTGCGCAGCAGCGTGCGGCCGAGGCCGCCGGGCCGGCGCCCGGTGCCGACCACCGCCACGGACTCCGGGCGCAGCAGCCGCTGGACGGAGCGGGCCTCGGCGCGGTGCTCGCGCGCCCGCATCACGCGCACCGACTCGACGGTGGGTTCGAGGTCGAGGTCGAGGTGGACCACGCCGTCGGTGAAGCTGCGCTGCTGGGTGTAGCCGGCGTCGGTGAAGACCTTCACCATCTTGCGGTTGGCGGGCAGGACTTCGGCGGTGAAGTGCAGGATGCCGCGTTCGCGGGCGACCGCCGCGATGTGTTCGAGCAGCGCGGAGGCGACGCCGCGGCCCTGGTGCGCGTCCTGGACGAGGAAGGCGACCTCGGCGCGGGTGCCGGCCGGCCCGGAGGCGGCCCGGCCCTGCTCGTCGGTACGGTCGTAGCGGACGGTGGCGATGAACTCGCCCCCGACGGTGGCCGCGAGGCCGACCCGGTCGTCGTAGTCGTGGTGGGTGAAGCGGTGCACGTCCCGGTCGGACAGCCGCGGGTAGGGCGCGAAGAACCGGTAGTACTTCGACTCGTCGGAGACCTGCTCGTAGAAGTCGACCAGCCGTCCGGCGTCCTCCGGGCCGATCGGCCGGATGCGGGCGATGCCGCCGTCGCGCAGGACGACGTCAGCCTCCCAGTGGACGGGGTACGGCTGCTCGCTCATGGCCCCAGCGTATGCGGCCGCACCGGCGTGGGGTGTCTGCTCGCGCCGCCGACGCGCAGGGGGCAGTCTGGGGGGACCCGTTCAAGCGCGGGCCGACGTGCGGGAGCAGCACCGCGGGCGTGCTTAACTGGTCTAGACAACTGGAACCACCTGCGCAGACCGCACCGACCCGAAGGACTTCACCATGGCTGAGCGGCACGTCAATGTCGGCTGGGCTGAGGGCCTGCACGCCCGTCCCGCGTCCATCTTCGTCCGCGCGGCGACGGCCGCCGGAGTGCCCCTGACCATCGCCAAGGCCGGCGGCGACCCGGTCAACGCCGCCTCCATGCTGGCCGTGCTCGGCCTGGGCGCGCAGGGCGGCGAGGAGGTCGTGCTGGCCTCGCAGGCCGACGGCGCCGACGCGGCGCTGGACCGGCTGGCGAAGCTGGTCGCCGAGGGTCTGGAAGAGCTGCCCGAGACCGTCTGAGCCCGGGAGCGTCTGAACCTGGACCCACCCGGGGCGGTCTGGACCCGGGACCGCCTCGGCCGCGCCACCTTCCGTACGCGGCTCACCCGCACGCCTTTCACGCGTCTCTTTCGGGCACGCCTTTTCGCGCCCGCGGCACGCCGGCCGCCGGGCGGGAATACCGACACCGTACGGAAATCCGCGCAGCGGAATCCGGCGGACCCGGACAGCCCCCACGGAATGCCCGGCCCCGCTATTCCGGAATACCCGAAACAACAATTCACGTTCTTGTATACGGTGTGATTGTTAAGCGCGGCGGCGCCCCGCGTGTACGGAGTGTTTCAGGGTTCTCACCGCGGTGGCCCGCTCCACGTGCAGCGCGGCCAGCCGGCGGGCGCGCTCGGCGTCACCGCGGGCCACCGCGTCCACGATCGCCGCGTGCTCCTCCCACGCCTGCGCGGCCCGGGCGGTGCCGTCGTCGGCGTACACCCAGGCGATCTTGTGCCGCAGCTGGGTGAGCAGCGCGGCCAGCGTGGGGCTGCCGGACGCCTGCGCCAGCGTCTCGTGGAACCAGCCGCCGAGCGCCGGCAGGTCCGACAACTGTCCCTGCACCGCCCGCTCCTGCCCGAGCCGGACCAGGCCGCGCAGCACCTTCAGATGCGACTCGCCCCGCCGCTGCGCGGCCCGGGCCGCGCCCAGCGGCTCCAGCAGCCCGCGGATCTCCAGCAGGTCCGCGGCCTCCTGCTCGGTCGGCTCGGCCACCGAGGCGCCGGCGTGCCTGCGGGTGCGGACGAAGCCCTCGGACTCCAGCGTGCGCAGCGCCTCGCGCACCGGCACCCGCGACACCCCGTAGCGCTGCGCGAGCAACTCCTCGGTCAGCCGGCTCCCGGGCGGATAGAAACCGCCCACGATGTCGTCGCGGATCGCCGTACACACCACCTGGGCCGAGATACGCCGACCGGTGCCCTCCGTGCCGTTCACATCCGCTTCCGCATCGTAAGAACTCCGTTCCGTCCCCGAATTCATTCTGTCGCGACTCTATTCCAGCACGAGTGCGGGCGGGAAAGCAGCCCCTGAATTCTTGGATCGTTTTTGGACAGCGGGCCGACGACCGCGGAACGCGGAACGGAGAAGCGGGGGCCGTACGAGGGGCTACGGAGGAGCGGGGGGTGCGGCGGTACGGGCACGCGCCGTACGGGCCCGGGAGTGCCGGAACCCCGGCGCGCCGCGCGGGCGGGCCGGGGTTCCGGTCGGTGCGGTGGGCCGGGGGCCGGTGGGTCAGGAGACGACGGTCACCGGGCCGATGCCCAGCTCCCGTACCGGCTCGGTGATCGCGGCCGCGTCGCCGACCAGGACCACCACCAGGCGGTCGAGCGGGAAGGCGTTGACCACCGCGGCCGTCGCCTCCACCGTGCCGGTCTCGGTGAGCCGGGCGTACAGCGCGGCCTGGAAGTCGTCGGGCAGCTCCTGCTCGACCTGGTCGGCGAAGGTGCCCGCCACCGCGGCGGCGGTCTCGTAGCGCAGCGGCGCCACCCCGACGAGGTTCTGCACCGCGACGTCGCGCTCGGCGTCGGTCAGCCCGCCCTCGCCCAGCTCGCGGATCACCCGCCAGGTGTCGGCGAGCGCCGGGCCGGTCACCTCGGTGGCGACCGAGCCGCTGATCGCCAGCAGCGCGGCACCGGTGCCGTCGGCGGAGGAGAGCAGCACCTGGCCGAAGGCGCGTACCCCGTAGGTGTAGCCCTTCTCCTCGCGCAGCACCCGGTCCAGCCGGGAGGTGAGGGTGCCGCCGAGGCAGTAGGTGCCCAGCACCTGCGCCGCCCACACCCGGGCCTGCCGGTCCGGGCCGGTCCGGCCGATCAGCAGCTGGGTCTGCACCGAGCCTGGCCGGTCCACGATCACCACCCGGGCGGTGTCGTCGGAGGTGATCGCCGCGCGGGCCGGCGGCTCGGCCTTGGTGCCGGTCCAGCGGCCGAGCGTGCCGTCCAGCAGCGCGGGCAGGTCGATGCCGGTCAGGTCGCCGACCACCACGGCGGTGGCCGTGGCCGGCCGTACGTGCGCGGCGTAGAAGGCGCGCACGGCGGCCGCGTCGATCCGCCGCACGGTCTCCTCGGTGCCCTGGCGGGGCCGCGAGTTGCGCGCCTCGGCCGGGAACAGCTCCTTCGACAGCGCCATCGCGGCCCGGCGGCCGGGGTTGGCCAGCTCGTGCGGGATCTCGTCGAGCCGGTTGGCGACCAGCCGCTTGATCTCGTCGTCCGGGAAGGCCGGCGCCCGCAGCGCCTCGGCGAGCAGGTCCAGCGCCTTGTCCAGCCGGGACGCGGGCACTTCGAGGGAGACCCGCACCCCCGGGTGGTCGGCGTGCGCGTCGAGCGTCGCGCCGCAGCGCTCCAGCTCGGCGGCGAACTCCTCCGCGGAGTGCTGGTCGGTGCCCTCCGACAGCGCCCTGGCCATGATGGTGGCCACGCCGTCGAGGTCCTTCGGCTCAGCGGCCAGCGGGGCCGCGAGCAGCACCTCGACCGCGACGACCTGCTGGCCGGGGCGGTGGCTGGTGAGCAGGGTCAGGCCGTTGGCCAGGGTGCCCCGCTCGGGCGCGGGGAAGGCCCACGGCTTGGGCTCCCCGGCCTGCGGCCGCGGGTGGAACGTCATGGTGGCGGCGGTGTCGCTCATGCCTCGGCACCTTCTCCCTGCTCGTCCTGCTGGTTCTGCTCGTCCTGGTCGTCGTCCTGCTCGTCGTCCTGCTCGGCGGCGGCCGCGGTGGGCTCGTAGACGAGGACGGCCCGGTTGTCCGGGCGCAGCCGCGCCGCGGCGACCGCCTTGACCTCTTCCGCGGTCACGTCCAGCACCCGCTGCACCGCGGTGAGGGCGAGCTGCGGGTCGCCGAACAGCACGGCGAAGCGGCACAGTTCGTCGGCGCGGCCGGCCACCGTGGCGAGCCGGTCCAACCACTCGCGCTCCAGCTGGGCCTGCGCCCGCTCCATCTCCTCGGCGGTGGGGCCCTGTTCGGCGAAACGGGCCAGCTCCTCGTCGACGGCCGCCTCGATGGCGGCCAGCTCGACACCGCTGGACGCCTTGACGTCCAGCCAGCCGAGCGAGGGCGCCCCCGCCAGCCGCAGCAGGCCGAACCCGGCGGTGACGGCGGAACGGTCCCGCCGTACCAGCCGGTTGTGCAGCCGGGAGGACTCGCCGCCGCCCAGCACCGTCAACGCCAGGTCGGCGGCATCACTCTCACGGGTGCCGTCCTGGGGCAGCCGGTAGGCCGCCATCAGGGCGCGGGAGGGCACGTCCTCCTCGATCACCTCCCGGACGTTCTCGCCGACCACGTCGGGCAGCGAGCCGTCGCGCGGCTCGGGCTTGCCGTTGTGCGCGGGGATGGTGCCGAAGTACCGCTCGATCCAGCCGAGGGTCTGCTCCGGGTCGATGTCGCCGACCACGGACAGCACCGCGTTGCCGGGCGCGTAGTACGTGCGGAAGAAGGCGCGGGCGTCCTCCAGGGAGGCCGCGTCGAGGTCGGCCATCGAGCCGATCGGCGTGTGGTGGTACGGGTGGCCGTCGGGGAAGGCGAGCGCGCTGAGCCGTTCGAAGGCCGTGCCGTAGGGCACGTTGTCGTACCGCTGGCGGCGCTCGTTCTTCACCACGTCCCGCTGGTTGTCCAGGCTCTCCTGGTCCAGTGCGGTCAGCAGGCTGCCCATGCGGTCGGCCTCCAGCCACAGGGCCAGTTCGAGCTGGTGGGCGGGCATCGTCTCGAAGTAGTTGGTGCGCTCGAAGCTGGTGGTGCCGTTGAGCGAACCGCCCGCGCCCTGGACGAGTTCGAAGTGCCCGTTGCCCTTGACGCTGGCGGAGCCCTGGAACATCAGGTGCTCGAAGAGGTGGGCGAGACCGGTGCGGCCCTCGACCTCATGGCGTGAACCGACGTCGTACCAGAGGCATACCGCGGCGACCGGCGTGAGGTGGTCTTCGGAGAGCACCACTCGCAGGCCGTTCGCCAAGCGGTGCTCGGTGGCTGTCAGGCCGCTGGAGTGTGCCTCCGGCGTGGCCGTGTGACCCATGGGCAAGCTGTCCTTCCGGTCGCTGCTGCGTGACTGCGTAGAGTGCTGCCACTCTAGGCAAGCGTGCCCGCGCCGCGCGAAGTTCCCGCCCGGAACGCGCTCGTGCCGGGTCGCGGTCGGTGTTGTCGGTGCCGCGGTCCACAATGGACCGCGCCGCATCGCGGCGTATGCCCGCCGCCCGTGCACGACCGCGAGGCACGCGGGCAGACGCTTGACGAGCAGGCACACGCAGGACGGACGCACGACCGAGGCACGACAGACGCGGCACCGAAGCGGGACCGCAACACGACTCACGCGGCACCGCCGCACGACAGACACAGGACCGCGGAACCGCAGAACGACCGACGCAGGACCGCAGAACCGCAGCAGCACGCAAGGCACACGCAACGCACCCGAAGGCACCACGCAAGGCAAAGGAGCGCCGCCGAGATGGCCCGCCGCACGACGAAGAGCCCGCCCCCGGACGACGACTTCGAGGAGCGCATCCTCGACATCGACGTCGTGGACGAGATGAAGGGCTCCTACCTTGAGTACGCCTACTCGGTGATCTACGCCCGCGCGCTGCCCGACGCCCGTGACGGCATGAAGCCGGTGCACCGCCGCATCGTCTACCAGATGAACGAGATGGGCCTGCGCCCCGAGCGCGGCTTCGTCAAGTGCGCCCGCGTGGTCGGCGAGGTGATGGGCAAGCTGCACCCGCACGGCGACGCGTCGATCTACGACGCGATGGTCCGGATGGCGCAGCCCTTCTCGCAGCGCCTGCCGCTGGTCGACGGGCACGGCAACTTCGGCTCGCTGGACGACATGCCGGCCGCGATGCGCTACACCGAGGCGCGCATGTCGGGCCCGGCCCAGCTCATGGTCGAGTCGATCGACGAGGACACCGTCGACTTCGCGCCCAACTACGACGGCCAGGAGCAGGAACCCGACGTCCTGCCGGCCGCCTACCCGAACCTGCTGGTCAACGGCTCGTCCGGGATCGCGGTCGGCATGGCCACGAACATGCCGCCGCACAACCTGGGCGAGGTGGTCTCCGCCGCCCGGCACCTGATCCGGTACCCGAACGCGGACCTCGACGCGCTGATGCGCCACGTTCCCGGTCCTGACCTGCCCACCGGCGGCCGGATCATCGGGCTGTCCGGCATCCGCGACGCGTACGAGACCGGCCGCGGCACCTTCAAGATCCGTGCCACCGTGGCGGTGGAGGACGTCACCCCGCGCCGCAAGGGCCTGGTCGTCACCGAACTGCCCTTCACCGTCGGGCCCGAGAAGGTCATCGCCAAGATCAAGGACATGGTCGGCGCGAAGAAGCTCCAGGGCATCGCCGACGTCAAGGACCTCACCGACCGCGAGCACGGCCTGCGGCTGGTCATCGAGATCAAGAACGGCTTCAACCCCGAGGCCGTGCTCGAACAGCTCTACAAGCTGACGCCGATGGAGGACTCCTTCGGCATCAACAACGTGGCCCTGGTGGACGGCCAGCCGCTCACCCTCGGCCTCAAGGAGCTGCTGGAGGTCTACGTCGACCACCGCTTCACGGTGGTGCGGCGGCGCTGCGAGTTCCGGCGCACCAAGCGCCGCGACCGGCTGCACCTGGTGGACGGCCTGCTGGTGGCGCTGGTCGACATCGACGAGGTCATCTCCATCATCCGGTCCAGCGACAACGCGGCGCAGGCCAAGGAACGGCTGATGGACCGGTTCGGCCTGTCCGACATCCAGACCCAGTACATCCTCGACACCCCGCTGCGCCGGCTGACCCGCTTCGACCGGATCGAGCTGGAGGCCGAACGCGACCGGCTCAACGAGGAGATCGCCGAGCTGACCCGCATCCTGGAGTCGGACGCGGAACTGCGCAAGCTGGTGTCGGCGGAGCTGGCCGCGGTCGCGAAGAAGTACAGCACCGAACGGCGCACCGTGCTGCTGGAGTCGGCGGGCGCGCCGGCCGCCGCGGTGCCGCTCGAGGTCGCCGACGACCCGTGCCGGGTGCTGCTCTCCTCGACCGGGCTGCTGGCCCGCACCGGGGTGGGCGAGCCGCTCACCGACGGCTCGGGCAAGCGGGCCAAACACGACGTGATCCTGTCGGCGGTGCCGACCACCGCGCGCTCCGACCTCGGCGTGGTGACCTCGACCGGGCGGCTGCTGCGGCTGACCGTCATCGACCTGCCGATGCTGCCGGACACCGCGGGCCCGCCGTCCCTGGCCGGCGGGGCGCCGCTGACGGAGTTCCTCGCGCTCGACGACGGGGAACGGGCGCTGTGCCTGACCACGCTCGACGAGTCCTCGCCCGGGCTGGCGCTCGGCACCGCGCAGGGGGTGGTCAAGCGGGTCGTGCCGGACTACCCGTCGAACAAGGACGACCTGGAGGTCATCACCCTCAAGGAGGGCGACGTGATCGTCGGCGCGGTGGAGTTGCGCACCGGCGAGGAGGATCTGGTCTTCATCACCGACGACGCCCAACTGCTGCGCTACCCGGCCGCCCAGGTGCGTCCGCAGGGCCGCCCGGCGGGCGGCATGGCCGGCATCAAGCTCGCGGACGGCGCCCAGGTGATCTCCTTCACCGCGGTGGACCCGGCCGTGGACGCGGTGGTCTTCACCGTGGCCCGTTCCGAGGGCACCCTGGACGGCGCCGGCGAGGGCACCGCGAAGCTGACGCCGTTCGACCAGTACCCGCGCAAGGGCCGGGCCACCGGCGGGGTGCGCTGCCAGCGCTTCCTGCGGGGCGAGAGCGGGCTGTCGCTCGCCTGGGCCGGCCCCGCCCCCGCCCGCGCGGCCACCTCGACGGGCGCGCCCGCCGAGCTCCCGCCGAAGGACCCGCGCCGCGACGGCTCCGGTGTCCCACTGGCGAAGCCGGTCACGTCCATCGCGGGCCCGGCCTGACGGAAGTCCCGCGCCCGGGCCCCCACGAGGCCCGGGCGCGGGAGCGGGTGCAGGTGCAGGTGCGGGTGCAGGTGCGGGTGCGGAGCTACGAACACGGCTGCGGACGCAGGTCCGGCTACGGGTCCGGCGGTACGCGTACAGGTCCGCCCCGCCGGGCGCACTAGGTGTACTGACCCGTTAGGTTGGGGACGCGGCTGGCGGGTGGTTGGCCTTTGAGTGCGGTGTGTCCGCGGTGGTGATTGTAGGTGTGGAGCCACTGCTGATAGGCGGCGCGTCGTTCGGCGTCGGTGCGGTAGGGCTTCGCGTAGGCCCATTCGTCCAGCAGGGTGCGGTTGAACCGTTCGACCTTGCCGTTGGTCTGGGGCCGGTAGGGCCGGGTGCGTTTGTGTGAAATACCTTGCTCGGCAAGGGAGTTGCGCCACAGATGTGACTTGTAGCAGGAGCCGTTGTCGGTCAGGACCCGCTGGACGGTGATACCGGCGGCGGCGAAGAAGGCGTGGGCGCGCTGCCAGAACCCGACGGCGGTCTCTTTCTTCTCGTCGGCCAGGATTTCGCTGTAGGCCAGGCGGGAGTGGTCGTCGATGGCGTTGTGCAGGAAGCTCATGCCCGCCTTGGTGCGGTTCTTGCGGCCTGCTTGCCGGCCGAGGACCTTGTGGCCGCCGCCGTCGGGGATGTTGCCGAGTTTCTTGATGTCGACGTGGACGAGGTCGCCGGGGGCGGCGTGTTCGTAGCGGCGGATCACCCGGCCGGTGGCACGGTCCAGGTGGGCCAGACGGGCCAGCCGGTAGCGGGTCAGGACACGGTGCACGGTCGCCGGGTTCAGCCCGAGAAGGTAGGCGATACGGGCCGGTCCCCACCGGCGCAGGACACGGACCTTGATGATCCGCCGCTCGGTACGGGTCGGTGTCCGGCGCGGGCTGGAGTGCGGGCGCGAGGAGCGGTCGACCATCCCGGCCTCGCCCAGCTCCCGGTAGCGGGCCGCCCACCGCTGAGCCGTGGTGGGCGAGACCTGGAAGCGTTCGGCGGCCCGGCGCAGGGTCCACCGGTCGTCAACGATGCAGCGGGCCAGCCGCAGACGGCCGGTCTCGGTCAGAGGTGCATTACGGTGGGGCATGAGGGCCTTCTGATCGTTCGATGTCGATGTCGCAATCCACACCGAACCCGGAAGGCCCTTACTCGTTCAAGATCACCCCACCGTGATCACTGTCACCAACCTCCGTGGACAGAACAACTAGGCTCGGCGGGGTGAGCCTCTGCACGCGTGCCTCGATCGAACTCGCCGAACCGGTGGCCGCCACCGCGGCGACCGCACGGACCTGGCTGCTGATCGAGCAGCCGGGTCCGTGGGGAGCCAAGGCCCTTCGGTCCAGCCACCTCGACCCGGCGCTCGGCCGCGAACTGGAACGCCTCGCCGACGGCACCGGTGTCCGGCTCGGCCTCATCCGCCGCCCCGGCCGGCACGCCGACACCCATCAGCCGCACCGCCGCCATGTGATCGCCGCCCACACCGCGCCCGACCGCTCATGGATTCGCACCGCCGCCCTCGCCGATCCCGCAGAACTGGCCACCCTGGACTTCCCGGCCCTCGGCGCCGGCCACCCCGCCGACTTCGGCACCCGCTACGACGGCCCGCCCATCGCCCTCATCTGCACCAACGGCACCCGCGACCGCTGTTGCGCCCTCCACGGCCGTCCGCTCGCGGCCGAACTCGCCACCGACGGCGGCCTCGACGTCTGGGAGACCACGCACCTCGGTGGCCACCGCTTCGCCCCGACCATGCTGGTCCTCCCGCACGGCTACTCCTACGGCCGGCTCGACGCGGCCACCGCCAAGGACGCGCTCACTGCCGCGCACTCCGGCCGGGTCGCCCTCGAAGGCTGCCGCGGCCGCTCCACCTGGTCCCGGCCCGGCCAGGCAGCCGAGTTGGCGGTCCGCGCCCTGATCGACGAGGAGCGCGCGGCCGCGCTGACCGTGCGCGGCACCGACCCCGTCGAGCCGGAACCCGCATCCGGCTCCGGCTCCGGCCCCGACGCACGAACCGCCTGGACCGTACACGTCGACCACACCGACGGGCGGGCCTGGCGGGTCCTGGTCGCCCAGCACGCCGCCACTCCCCCGCGCCCGGAGAGCTGCGGCGCCGCGCTCGGCACCCCGGCCCGCATGGACGTCGAATCCGTCGAGCCGATCGACCCCGCCGTACCCGTACCCGGACGCTGACGCCGGCCCCCGCGGCACCCTGCACCAGCCCTCCGGCCGGCTACACCGCGCCCGCTCCCGTCAGCGACCGCACCTCCGTCTCCGCGAACGCCGACTCATCCGCGGGCTCCCGGGTCAGCACCGTGCCCAGCCAGCCGGCGAAGAAGCCCAGCGGGATCGAGACCAGCCCCGGGTTCTCCAACGGGAAGACGTGGAAGTCCACCCCGGGGAAGAGCGAGTCGGCCTGCCCGGACGTCACCGGAGACAGCACCACCAAGGTCAGGGCCGGAACCAGTCCGCCGTAGATCGACCACACCGCGCCCTTGGTCGTGAACCGCCCCCAGAACAGCGAGTACAGCAAAGAGGGAAGGTTCGCCGACGCCGCCACCGCGAACGCCAACCCGACCAGGAACGCGATGTTCTGATCCTGCGCCAGCAAGCTCAGCGCGATCGCCACCGCACCGATCCCGACCGCCGCGAACCGCGCCACCCGCACCTCGTCCTCCTCCATGTGCCCGCCCGGATTGCCCGCGTCACGCCTGGCCGCATGGCGGGGCCTGCGCCGCACCGTCGCATACAGGTCGTGCGCCACCGACGCCGACGACGCGAGCGTGATGCCCGCCACCACCGCCAGGATCGTCGCGAACGCCACCGACCCCACCACCGCGAACAGCACCGCGCCGCCGGTCGTGCCCGATCCGCCGCCCAGCGCCTCCGCGAGCAGCGGCACCGCCGTGTTGCCCGCCTCGTTCGACGTCCGCACCGTGTCCGAACCGACCATCGCCGCCGCCCCGAAGCCCAGCACGATCGTCATCAGGTAGAACGCCCCGATCAGCCCGATCGCCCACACCACCGACCGCCGCGCCGAACGCGCCGTCGGTACCGTGTAGAACCGCGACAGGATGTGCGGCAGCCCGGCCGTGCCCAGCACCAGCGCCAGCCCCAGGCTGATGAAGTCCAGCCGCGACGTGCCGCTCGCGCCGTACTTCAGCCCCGGCGCGAGAAACGCGTCACCCTGCCCGCTGCCCGTCACCGCCGACCGCAGCAACCAGTCCACGTTTCCATGGAACTTGACCAGCACCATCACCGTCAGCGCCACCGTCCCGCCCATCAGCAGCACGGTCTTCACGATCTGAATCCACGTGGTCGCCCGCATCCCGCCGAACGACACATAGACCACCATCAGCGCCCCGACCCCGATCACCGTCCAGGTCCTGGCCGCCCCGGTGCCGCCGAGCAGCAGCCCGACCAGACTGCCCGCGCCGACCATCTGCGCCACCAGGTACAGGATCGACACCGTCACCGACGCCGTCCCCGCCGCGATCCGCACCGGCCGGTGCCGCATCCGCGCCGACAGCACATCCGCCAGCGTGTACCGCCCGACGTTCCGCACCAGCTCGGCGACGAGCATCAGCACGATCAGCCACGCCACGAAGAACCCGACCGAGTACAGCAGCCCGTCGTACCCGAACAGCGCGATCAGCCCGGAGATCCCGAGGAACGACGCCGCCGACATGTAGTCACCGGCGATCGCGAAGCCGTTCTCCGCCGGGGTGAACAGCCGCCCGCCGGCGAAGAACTCCTCCGACGAGGTGCGCCGCCGCCCCGCCCACGCCGTGATCGCCAGCGTCACCGACACGAACACCGTGAACAGGACGATCGCCAGCCCCTGGTGATCCCCGGTCCTGTCCGCCAGAAACGCCACGCCCGTCGGCTGTCCCGCCGGCCGACTCGTCAACTGCCCTGTCACCGCACCCGCTCCTGCCCGGTCCTGGTGGCCAACGTCCACCGGAGGTCCAGTGCCGCCCGGTCCCGCCGCAGCCGCGCGTGCCGCGCATACGCCCACGTCAGGAGGAAAGTCGTCGCGAACTGCGCCAGCCCCGCGACCATCGCCACATTCAGCTCACCCGCCACCCGCCGGGCCATCAGCCCCGGCGCGGTGGTCGCCGCCACCACGTAGACCAGATACCAGGTGACAAACGCCGCCACCGCCGGAAACGCGAACCCCCGGTAGCTGTCCCGCACTTCCCCGAACGTCGCGCTGCGCTGGACCTCCAGGTACACCGCCGCCCGGATGGCCGCCTCGTCCTCGCGACGCGCCCGTGGCATCTCCGCGGGCGGCTCCGCCTGTTCTCTGTCCGCGCCCGGACCGGCATCCGGCTCCGGCAGCCACTGCCGTGCCACCGCGGTCTGCCGCCACGGGCTGTCCACCCCCAGCGTCCCCGGGTCTCCCCCGCCGTGCTCGTCCACCGAACTCTCCTCGATCCACCGGCCGGTCGGCCGTGCGCCCAATCATGGACAGAGCGGGAAGATCCAGGTCCAACAAGCCGAAACCTTCACACCATCAGGTGATCCCGTGCCGGTAGGCGTATCCCACAGCCTGAGCCCGATCGCGTGCCCCGGTCTTGGCAAACAGGTTGTTGATGTGCGTCTTTACGGTGGCCATGCTCACGTGCAGCCGCTCGGCGATCTCCGTGTTGGACAACCCCTCCGCCACCAGTGCCAACACCTCCGCCTCCCGTATCGTCAGCCCGTCGGGCAACTCCTCTCCCTCCTGCCGCAACGGGCCCACCGCCGCGCGTTCACCCTGCGCCAGCACATCCAGCACCCGGCGCTGCACCGACGACGACAACCCCGCCCGGCCCGCCGTCACATCGGCGATGGCCCGGGCGATCTCCTCCCCGCCCGCGTCCTTCGTCAGATACCCCCGCGCCCCAGCCCGCAGCGCCGGGAACAACGAGTCGTCGTCCGCGTACGTCGTCAGCACCACCACCTGCGTCCCCGGGTGCTGCGCCCGAATCCGCCGGGTCGCCTCCACCCCGTCGCAGCGGGGCATCCGCAGATCCATCAGCACCACGTCCGGCCGCTGCTCCGCCACCAGCCGCACCGCCTCCTCTCCATCTCCTGCCGCTCCCACCACGTCGATGCCAGGGAGCAGCCCCAGCAACATCACGATTCCTTCGCGTACCACCGTCTGGTCGTCCGCGACCACCACCCGCGTCACGCGGGCACCCGCAAGCGCACCACGAAGCCCTCCTCTGCCGGTCCGGCGTCCAACGCGCCGCCCAGCAGTTCGGCGCGCTCCCGCATCCCTCGAAGACCGTAGCCCGATCCGGAGACCCCCAAAGAGTTATCCACAGGCGATCGGCCGCCGAAGTCGCGGAACTCCAACTCCACCTCCTTCGGCCGGTACTCCAGGCGGAGCACGACTTCCGCTCCCGGCGCGTGCTTGCGCACGTTCGTGATCGCCTCCTGCGCGACTCTCCGCACCGCGAGCCCGGCCTCCGCCGGCAGTTGCCGCGGCTCCCCGTCCACCTCCAACCGTGCTCCCTCCGACGCCACCAGTTCCCGCAGGAACTCCTCCACCGGCGCCATGTCCCCGCGCAGCGCGGACAGCGCCTGCCTCGTCTCGGCCAGCCCTTCCCGTGCCATCCGCCGGGCCGCCACCACCCGCTCCAGCACCACCTCCCGCTCCACCCCCCGCTCGACCAGCAGCCGGGTGGCCTCCAAGTGGACCGCCTGCGCGGACAGGCTGTGCGCGAGCACGTCATGGATCTCCCGGGCGATCCTGGCCCGCTCGGCGAGCGCCGCTGTCTCCGCCTCGGCCTTCCGCGCGGCCCGCTCCTGGACGAGCAGCCGATGGGTGTTCCCGCGCGCCTCCGCGTCCAACCGCACGGTGTAGCCCACGAGCGACAGTCCGAGCGCGGTCAGCGTCGTCACCAGCCAGTTGTCACCGCTGTCGAACAGCGCGAAGACCGTCAACGCGACCGCCGCCACCGGAAGCCCCGCGGCCAGCGGCAGCCGCTCCAGCGCCAGCACCGCGCAGCCGCACCACAGCATCACCGCGGGAAGAGTCGCGTCCAGGCCCGCCGCGATGGCGCCTCCTGCCACCAGCAGCGCGAGCATGCCCAACGCCAGCCACAGCCGGTGCCGCAGAGTGGTCCGGAAGTAGCACCACACCACCCCGTACAGGACCAGCACCCCAAGGCACGCGCCCAGGGTCTCCCAAGGGCTCAGTTCGCCTCTGGCGATGATCCCCCACATCGCGGCGGCCGCCAGGACCAGCCGGATGCCCCGCCCGATCCTGCGCCGGGCCCGTGGCCGAATCTCACGGGACAGCGCCTCCTGAGAGGGCCAGGACGTCCAGGTGCTCATGAGGTCGTACGGTACGACGGCCCCAGGCTCTGGGCTCGCCAGAAGAGCACCCCGCTGCGTATGAGCAGTGTCGCGGCGACCGCGAGCAGCACCGAGGACGAGCTCTGGTGCACGCCCACCGCGGACGCGACCGCGTAGAGCCCCACGCGTACGGCTATGCCCAGCACCCATACCGCCAGGGTCGCCTTGGTGCCCTTCGCCATCACCCGGCCGTCGGACTCGGTCCACAGGTGGGTGGTCATGGCCCAGACGATCCCCATCACGGCACCGACCACCAACTCCGCGGCGAGCAGCGTCACGGCGGCATGCTCATGTTGCCCGTCGATCAGGCCGCCTCCGTCCCGTATCGCCAACACGAGCAGAACAGCGGGCATGAGCCACCACCGGCCGCCCCCGACGGCACGGGGCCTGAGCTGGCGGGCGAGCACCACCCCGATGACCGCGAGGATCACCAGCGCGTTGACCAGACCGGACATGGCAGTTGCCTCCGAAGGGCGATTCGACGATGGGCTATGTCCTCGAATCTACGGAAATCCACTGGTCAGCGGATCAAGCCGTGGGTTGAAAAACGTTCTCCACCCGGGGGTGGAGAACGGGCCGGCCCGGGTTGAGCACAGCCGGCGGCCGAGCCGTTCGAGCGGGTCCGACGCGGTCTCTCACGCGCCTCACCGCGCAGGTGCGCCGGCGGGACAGGATGACAGCCATGCCTCTGGAACTGGGCGCCTCCCAGGCGCGGACGGACGCGGAGTTCGCCGCCGTCCTGACCGCACTGGGCGCGCAACTCGGCGACGCAGCCGACGAGGGCCCCGGCTACTGGGGCAAGAACCTGTCCTACGAGACGATCGGCCTGCTCGACGTCATCGCCGACGCCTGCGCCAAGCTCCGCGCGGGGAAGTGAGGATCGGGCCCGGCGAAGAGGTCCGCCGCGACCGCGCGCGACCGCCCCCTCCCGCGTTGACGGGGAGCGGGCGGGCGCGTGTGGCGGGTGGCGGAACGCTCGTACGGCCGCGGGTCAGACGTCGATCCGCGCGCGGTCCAGGGTCGAGGCGGAACTGGAGATGAACTCCTTGCGCGGCGCGACCTCATTGCCCATCAGAAGGTCGAACGCCTGCTCCGCGGCTTCGAGATCGCTGATGTTGATCCGGCGCAGGGTGCGGTGGCGCGGGTCCATCGTGGTCTCGGCCAGCTGGTTGGCGTCCATCTCGCCGAGGCCCTTGTAGCGTTGGATGCTGTCCTTGTAGCGGACGTTGCGCCGGTTGAGGTCCTGGAGGGTCTGGCGAAGTTCGGCGTCGGAGTAGGTGTACAGGTACTTGTCCTGCCCCTTCTTGGGCTGGACGAGCTCGATCCGGTGCAGCGGGGGGACGGCGGAGAAGACCCGGCCCTCCTCGACCATGGCGCGCATGTAGCGCTGGAAGAGCGTCAGCAGGAGGCAGCGGATGTGGGCGCCGTCGACATCGGCGTCGGCCAGGAAGATCACCTTGCCGTAGCGCGCCTGGTCGATGTCGAAGGTGCGACCGGAGCCGGCTCCTATCACCTGGATGATCGCCCCGCACTCGGCGTTCTTGAGCATGTCCGAGACGGAGGACTTCTGCACGTTGAGGATCTTGCCGCGGATCGGCAGGAGCGCCTGGAACTCCGAGTTGCGCGCCAGCTTGGCGGTGCCGAGCGCCGAGTCGCCCTCGACGATGAACAGTTCGCTGCGCTCGACGTTGTCGCTGCGGCAGTCGGCGAGCTTGGCGGGCAGCGAGGAGGTCTCCAGCGCGGTCTTCCTGCGCTGCGCCTCCTTGTGCTGCCGGGCGGCGATCCGGGTCCTGGCCGCGGCGACGGCCTTCTCCAGGACGGCCCGGGCCTGGCCCTTGGTGTCGCGCCGGGTGGAGGTCAGGAAGTCCTTGAGCTCCTTGGCCACCACGGCGGCCACGATCCGGTTCGCCGCCGAGGTGCCCAGCACCTCCTTGGTCTGCCCCTCGAATTGCGGCTCGGCCAGCCGGACGGTGACCACCGCCGTCAGCCCCTCCATCGCGTCGTCCTTGACGATGTCGTCCTCGGCGACGCGCAGCAGTTTGGTGGCGCGCAGCACCTCGTTGACCGTCTTGGCGACCGACCGCTCGAATCCGGTCACATGGGTGCCGCCCTTGGGCGTCGCGATGATGTTCACGAACGACTTGAGCGAGGTGTCGTAACCGGTGCCCCAGCGCAGCGCGATGTCGACACCGAGTTCGCGGGTGACCTCGGTGGGGGTCATGTGTCCGCGGTCGTCGAGTACGGGGACGGTCTCCTTGAAGGTGCCGCTGCCGGTCAGCCGCTGCACGTCGCAGATCGGCTTGTCGGGGGCGAGGTACTCGCAGAACTCGCTGATGCCGCCGTCGTAGTGGAAGACGTCCTCGACCGGCTTGTCCTCCTCGATGCCGCGCTCATCGCGCACCACGATGGTCAGACCGGGGACGAGGAACGCGGTCTGCCGGGCGCGCTGGTGGAGGTTGTCCAGGGAGAGCTTGGCGTCCTTAAGGAAGATCTGCCGGTCGGCCCAGTACCGCACCCTGGTGCCGGTGCGGGTGCGGGGGATCTTCTTGGTGCGGGTCACGCCGCTGGCCGGCTCGAAGGGCGCGTCGGGGCCGGACTCGGTGAAGATCCCGGGGACACCGCGGCGGAAGCTGATGCTGTGGGTGTGGCCGCCGCGGTCCACTTCGACGTCCAGGCGCGCGGACAGCGCGTTGACCACCGAGGCGCCGACGCCGTGCAGACCGCCGGAGGCGGCGTAGGAGCCGCCACCGAACTTGCCGCCGGCGTGCAGCTTGGTCATGACGACCTCGACACCGGACAGGCCGGTCTTCGGCTCGACGTCGACCGGGATGCCGCGGCCGTTGTCACGGACCTCGATGGACCCGTCGGAGTGCAGCACGACCTCGATCTTGTCGCCATGGCCGCCCAGCGCCTCGTCGACGGAGTTGTCGATGATCTCCCAGACGCAGTGCATCAGTCCGCGACTGTCGGTCGACCCGATGTACATACCGGGTCGCTTGCGGACGGCCTCGAGACCTTCGAGGACGAGGAGGTGCCGCGCGGTGTAATTGGAACCGTCACGATCTGCGCCCGTCAGCAGCGCGGCGGGCGGCACGGATGTTTCGGCGGTCACGCGGGCAGCTCCTCGGTCAAGATATTCAGCCGTGTCGGTGAGAGGGTACCGATGCGGGGCAGGTGGACACTGCCGCGACCCGGCATCTGGATGGTTCATCCTAGTCCTCGTCGAGCAGGCGTTCGATAACCCGCGCGAGTGATACACATGTCACGTTCCCAAAGAGGCATGAACCATTTAGGCTCCGGGCACGTCCTCTCCAACAACCCGGTTGCCAGCCGGGGGGCGATCCGGACAACAGCTCCACACCCGACATCCGCCGCAATTGACTCCTATTCGCCGCCAATCGGTAACACCCGGTCACACCGAGGACGGTTCCGAGAAAAAGCCGTCAGCGGGAACGTTTTCGGCCTGGTTGGATGTTGACCCTGGTACGACAGCTCGTCGAGCTAGAGAAGAGGCGACGTGACTACTGTTCTGACCCCCGCGAGTCCGCTGACAGCGGGCGACCGCTGCGACCGTTGCGGCGCTCAGGCCTACCTGCGTGTCGTGCTCATCAGCGGCGGAGAGCTGCTCTTCTGCGCGCACCATGGCCGCAAGTTCGAGCCCGAACTGAAGAAGATCGCAGCCGAGATACAGGACGAGACCGGTCGGCTGAACGAGACCCCGGCGTCGACGGGAGACGACGAGCGCTGAGCCTTCAGACCAGCGACGAGTTCGGAGCCGCGGGCGGACGGACCCCTTGAGGGGGTGTCCGCCCGCGGGTTTTCCTGCTCGCCGTCAGGTCCGAGACCCAGCCGGTACGTCTCAGGCCGACCGGTACACCTCCGGACCCATCGGGCGCCCAACAGGGCCGTCGGCTCCCCGACGGTCCCTGTGGCGCGCCGCGACGGGCCATCGGTTCCGTGCGTCGCGCTGCGTCACATGTGCTGTGCGATCAGCGCCTTCATCGCGGACACCCGCGTGTACACACCCGGGTAGTCCGCCATCGCGCAGCCGTTCCCCCATGACACCAGGCCGACCAGCCGGCCGGCGACGACCAGCGGACCGCCGCTGTCGCCCTGGCATGCGTCGCGCCCGCCCTGCTGCGCGCCCGCGCACATCATCGACGCGGGCACATAGCTGCCGACGCTACCGCCCGGGTACGCCTGCTCACACACCGAGTCGGCGAAGACCGTGACGTTCGCGGTACGCAGCGCGGTCGCGTAGTCACCATTGCCGGTGGTGTCCCCCCAGCCGTAGACCTGGGCCTGGGTGCCTGGGCGGTAGGAATCCGTGTCCGAGGGTTCGGCCATCGGGATTGCCGCGCCGTCGGGCAGCGGCTCCGCCAGCGTGATCACCGCGACGTCGTTCGCGTTGGTGGTCTGGTCGAAGTTCGGGTTCACCCACACCTTGGAGAGCCGGAGCTCCTCACCACTGTCACCGCTCAGGTCGGTGCGATCCGCGATGACCCTGAGATCCGGCAACTGCTGCCAGTCGGACACGCCCAGCGCCTCCTTGCCGAAGCAGTGCGCGGCGGTGACCACCGTGCGGGCCCCGACGGCCACGCCGCCGCAGAACTGGCCGGATCGGTCGTCGCCGAAGCGGGAGCGGCTGGACAGGGCCACCACCCAGGGCTCCTGCTGGGTCGTGGTCGGGGTACCGCCCACGACGACCTCGTGGGCCGCTGCCGGGGTGGCGGGCAGCGCCAGCGGCACCACCAGAGCCGGCAGCAGCGCGACTATCGCCGCGATGACGGTACGGACACTGAAACGCATACGGCCTCCTGACCCTGTGAATCACTCTGCATACCCAGAGTCATCGACAGGTCAGGAGGCCGCATCCGCAGAGGCAACCGTCCCAGGGCCGCCCCAGGCGCCGGTTCAGCGCCGGGGGAAGGCCGGGTCGGGGGGCGTCAGTCCAGGTAGTCCCGCAGGACCTGGGACCGCGACGGGTGGCGCAGCTTGGACATCGTCTTCGACTCGATCTGGCGGATGCGCTCGCGCGTCACTCCGTAGACCTTGCCGATCTCGTCCAGCGTCTTGGGCTGCCCGTCGGTGAGGCCGAAGCGCATGGAGACCACGCCCGCCTCGCGCTCCGACAGGGTGTCCAGGACCGAGTGGAGCTGCTCCTGGAGGAGGGTGAAGCTCACCGCGTCGGCGGGCACGACCGCCTCGGAGTCCTCGATCAGGTCACCGAACTCGCTGTCGCCGTCCTCGCCGAGCGGGGTGTGCAGCGAGATGGGCTCACGGCCGTACTTCTGGACCTCGATGACCTTCTCGGGGGTCATGTCGAGTTCCTTGGCCAGCTCCTCCGGGGTGGGCTCGCGGCCCAGGTCCTGGAGCATCTGGCGCTGGACGCGGGCCAGCTTGTTGATGACCTCGACCATGTGCACCGGGATACGGATGGTGCGGGCCTGGTCGGCCATGGCACGGGTGATCGCCTGACGAATCCACCAGGTCGCGTAGGTGGAGAACTTGAAGCCCTTGGTGTAGTCGAACTTCTCGACCGCACGGATCAGGCCGAGGTTGCCCTCCTGGATCAGGTCGAGGAAGAGCATACCGCGGCCGGTGTAGCGCTTGGCCAGCGAGACCACGAGGCGGAGGTTGGCCTCCAGCAGGTGGTTCTTCGCCCAGCGACCGTCCTCGGCGATGATCTCCAGCTCGCGCTTGAGCTTGGGCGCGAGCTTGTCGGCCGCCGCGAGCTTGTCCTCGGCGAACAGGCCGGCCTCGATCCGCTTGGCGAGCTCGACCTCCTGCTCGGCGTTGAGCAGCGGGACCTTGCCGATCTGCTTCAGGTAGTCCTTGACCGGGTCGGCGGTGGCGCCGGCGACGGCGACCTGCTGGGCAGGCGCGTCGTCCTCGTCGTCGTCGGAGAGCACGAAGCTCTCGGACTCCGGCTTCTCGGCATCCTCTTCGCCGCCCTTGCCGGGCGCGGCGTCCTCGATCGACTCGTCCGTCTCGGCGTCGTCACCCGAGGACTTCTTCGCCGTGGCCTTCTTCGCCGTGGCCTTCTTGGCAGCCGACTTCTTGGCCGCGGTCTTCTTCGCGGGCGCCTTCTTGGCTGAGTTCTCCGCCTCCACCGATGGCTCCACCGTGGTCTCGGCCTCGGTCACCGCCTCCGGGGCGGGGGCCTTGGGCGCTACGGTCTTCTTGGCTGGGGCCGCCGTCTTGGTGGCGACCGTCTTGGTGGCAGTACGTTTCGCCGGGCTCTTGGCTGCGACGCTCTTACGGGTGCGCTTGGGCGCCTCTGCGGCGGTCACCATCAGCGTCACACCCTCCTCGTCGAGGACCTGGTTGAGGCTGCGCAGAACGTTCTTCCACTGGGTTGCCGGAATCTGGTCCGCTTCGAACGCCCGACGCACATCGTCGCCGGCGATCTGGCCCTGGGCCTTACCCTGCTCGATGAGCGCCATCAGAGACTCGGATTCGGCGATCTCGGACGGGAGCGTACGGGATGTGCTGGCCGACACGAACAACCTCTCGGAACGATGGGAACGACTGAGTGGTACCGCACAGCGACTCGGCATCAGTCCTGACGCCGAATATTCGGTTGAACATTGCGTGTGCGGCGGCCACCTCTTAAGTCATCGCACTGCCTCGCCAAGCGTTACGCCAAGCTTACGTGGCCCGAGTCACACCCCATAACGTACTGATACATACCAGAACCGGACATCTCGCACACATGGGGCCGCCGCCGACCCCCGGATCGGGGCCCGCGGCGGCTCCCGGGGCGATCAGTTCTTCTCGCGGGGCGCCGGGACGACATGGTCGGCGGCGGGCGCCGCTGCTGCCGGCTCGGACGGCGCGGCCAGCAGCTGGCGCATGGCCGCCTCGGCGGTGCCGCCGTCGCCTTCGGCCAGCGCCTCCACGATCCGGTGGTGCAGGCCGACCGAGGTGTCCCCCGGACGCTCGCAGCCGGTGGCCAGGCCGCCGGAGACGTGCAGGGCGGCCGACACGATGCCGGACAGGTGCTCCAGCATCCGGTTGCCCGCGACCTGGAGCACCAGGGTGTGGAACTCGGCGTCCGCCCGGCTGAAGGTGAGCGAGTCGCCCTGGGCGCTGGCGTGGGCCATGATCTCGGCCATGTCCGCCAGCCGCTGCTGGACGTCCTCGCGGCCGTGGCCGGCCGCCAGCCGGGCGGCGACCGGCTCGATGGTCGCGCGCAGTTCGAGCAGTTCGCGGCGCTGGTCGTCGCGCTGCGGACCGAAGGCACGCCACTCGATGATGTCGGGGTCGAGCAAGTTCCAGTCACTGACTGGGCGGACCCGGGTGCCGACGTTCGGCCGCGCGCTGACGAGGCCCTTGGCCTCGAGCACGCGCAGGGACTCGCGCACCACGGTGCGGGAGACCTCGAAGCGCTGGCCGATCTCCTCGGGGACCAGCGGGCGATCGGCACCCAGGTCGCCCGAGACGATCATCTGACCGAGCTGCTGGACGAGTTGGCCGTGCAGACCACGGCCGCGGCTGCCTCCGGCGCGGCGGCCGACCCGGCTCATGTCAGGCTCCACGCCTTCCCAGGCGTGGAGCCCGGGGCGGTCGGTGCCGGGGGCATCGGTGTACGGATAGCGATCGAGCTCGCCCGAACCGGCGATACCGGAGTCGGCAGAACGGGCCGCGGTCATCATGGAATGCGCAAGGGTACTCACGCATCCTTTGTCGGCGATGCCGAACCCGGCCTTGAGGGCTTTGCTGAAAAGCACACGAAAGGGTGAGCACTCATCACCTGATAATTGACGTTTTTTCTGGAGGATTCACCCATCCTCTCCAGGGAGCGGCGCACTCCCTCCGGTGGACACGGCAGTTGACCGCCGCTCCTGCCGCCGCCCGCGCAACGCGCTTGCCGTGAAAGCGCCGACCAGCACGGTGAGTGACAACGCCAGCCCCAGGAAGAGGGGTTGGCCGACGAGGCGCAGCGCGCCGCTCACGCCCCCGCCACCCTGGGGCACGCCGCTCACCACCGACCACAACGCCTCGCCGGCATCGCCGAGTTCCCTTGCCTGCGGCCCACCGAGCAGGGCACGCACGGCTGGTACGGCGAGCAGCGGCACCGCGAGCACCGCGGACACTCCGAGCGCGGTGGTGCGGAAGACCGCCGCCGCCAGCACCCCGGCCCAGCAGCACCCGACCGCGAGCGCGGCACAGCCGGCCAGCGCGGTGGGGTGGGCGAGCGGGTCCGGTGCATGACCGCGGGGGACGAGCAGCCTGAGGGTGGCGACGTCGACGGCGATGGCCGCTGCGGCGAGCAGCAACGCCGTCACCGCACCGACCACGAGTTTGGCGCCGAGCAGGCGGGGGCTGCGGGGCTCGGGGCCATGGCCGGGGCCGAGTGCCGGGTAGCGGAACTCCTGGCCGTAGCTGAGCGCGCCGAGCAGTCCGGCCCCGATCGCCGCCGCGGGCAGGGGTAGTTCAGGCGCCCAGCCCGACAGCAAGTGCAGGGCCGAGCTGTGCGCCACTCCGCTCCGGGCGATCAGCACCGCGCCGAGCGCCGAGCACAGCAGCGCGCCGAACACCGTGGGCCAGGGCGTGCGCACGCCGAAGGCGCGACGGGCCTCGTACCCGATCGGGCGGACCGGGCCAGGACGGCGCCCGATGCGCCGCGACCGCCGGTCCTCGGTCCGCTGCCGCGGCACGGCCGCCTCCTCCGGATCGGCCTCGGCCCGCTCCCGGTCGAGCTGGTCGGCACTGGTGTCGGCCAGCTCGTGCAGCAGGATGCCGTGCCGGTAGGCGGTCTCCCCCACCACCGCGGACGTCGTGCCGTACACCGCGATACGGCTGCCGCTCGCGGCGACCACCTCGGCGCCGTCGTCGCTGAGCAGTTCCGCCAGCCGTTGGGCGTAGGGCGACCGCACCGCCACGTAAGGACGCAGCCGGCTGCGCGCGAACTGCGCCGCGGCCTCGTCGGCCACCAGCCGGCCGCCGTCCAGCGCGAGCACGCGGTCGGACGTACGGGCCAGCGCTCCGGCATCCCTGCCGGTGAGCAGGACGGCGCCGCCTTCCGCCGCGTGCCGGCGCACCAGTTCATGGACCCAGGCGGCCTCGCGCGGCAGCAGACCGTGGGCGGGGTCGTCCAGGATCAGGGCGCGCGGACGGGTGAGCAGCGCGACGGCGAAGCCCAGCCGGCGGTCCATGCCGAGGGAGTGCGTGTCGAGCCGCTCGTGCGCCACCGCGTCCAGGCCGACCGCCTCGAGGACCTCGTCGGCGCGCGCGAGCGGCAGTCCGTAGGCGGAGCAGAGCATGCGCAGGTGGCCGCGAGCACTGCGGCGGGGGTGCCCGGGGACGTCGCCGAGCACGGCACCGATCTCGTGGGCGGGGCGGGCCAGTTCGTGCATCGGGCGACCGTCGACGAGGGTGGCGCCGCGGCCCGGCTGCACTCCCAGCAGCAGGCGCAGCGCGGTGGACTTGCCCGAGCCCGCCGGTCCGAGCAGGCCGGTCACCTCGCCCTCCCGCACCTCGAAGGTCAGGTCGGCGACGGCAGGCGGGGTGTTGCGACGGGACAAGCTGGTCAGTCCGATGGCCTGGATCACTCCAACACCATAGCGCTGAAATACCCAATAAAACGGACAAAAGCCCCGAAACTACACCTCCGGTCGGAGCATCGGCGGATTGAGCAGCGCCGCACCCCCGGCCCTGAACAACTGTGCCGGGCGCCCGCCCTGACGGGTCGTCGTGCCTCCGGTCGGCACGAGGAAGCCGACCGTCCCGGTCACCTTGCGATGGAAGTTGCGCGGGTCGAGCGCCACTCCCCACACCGCTTCGTACACCCGCCGCAGCTCCCCGACGGTGAACTCGGGAGGGCAGAAGGCCGTGGCCAGCGAGGAGTACTCGATCTTCGACCGGGCCCGCTCGACCCCGTCGGCGAGGATGCGCCCGTGGTCGAAGGCGAGCGGGGCCGCGTCGCCCGGGTGGTCCTGACCGTTCTCCGCCAGCAGCGTCCCGACCGGTGCCCACCGGGCACTGCGCGCGTCGCCGCCGGCACGAGGCGCCGGCAGGTCCGGCGCGAGCACGAGATGTGCCACGCTGACCACCCTCATCCGCGGGTCGCGCTGCGGATCGCCATAGGTGGCAAGCTGTTCCAGATGGGCGCCGTTCTGGGCGCGCAGCCCCGTCTCCTCGGCCAACTCGCGGGCCGCCGCCTGCGAGAGGTCCTCGTCGTCGCGGACGAAACCACCAGGCAGCGCCCACCGGCCCTGGAACGGAGGCTCGCCCCTGCGCACCGAGAGCGCGCACAGCGCGTGATGTCGCACCGTGAGCACCACCAGGTCGACGGTGACGGCGAAGGGCGGGAAGGCCGACGGGTCGTAGGGCGACATGACGCGATCTTAGTCGTCTCCCTGACGATAAACAGCCGGATCGACTCTCTTGACGATCAGGTGGCGTCAATTCCCAGCCACCGCCCCTGGCGTCCCACGTTCCCCGACCGCCACACGCACCACCCCGCGGGAGCCCTCGTGCGCGCCGCTCGGCGTCCACCCGTCCCATGCGTCGGAGCGGTACGCGGGTCATGAGGGCGGTCACCGGCGGGTCCGGGTACGGCGGTCCCTGGGCGCGCGATGGTCGGGGCCTCGGCCCGCAGAGCCGGTCGGCCCGCGGCGGGTGGCGGCCCTGCCGAGCACACGCTTGCGGCGTTCCTCGCGCAGGGTGCGCCGCAGCAACTCAGGGTCCAGGCCCTCGTTGACGGAGGTGTGCAGCAGCCGGGCGAACGTGTAGTTCGGATCGAGGTCGAGCGCCATCCGCAGGGCGACGCGGGCCTCGGCCTCGTCCCCTGTCGACCATGCGACCCATCCGGTGAGGGTGAGCGGCGCGACCGCGTGCTCCTGATACGGACCGACGCAGCGGCGAGCCAGCGCCCGCCACAACCGCACGGCCGCGTCCGCCTGCCCGGGCTCCGCCCACTCCGCGGCGCGGTCGCGGGCGGCCTTGTCCTGGAGGCCGAGGATCACGGTGGCCGCCTCGTCGTCGGCCAGCAGAGCGTCGTCCTGCTCGTCGGACCTGACCGCGTCATCGAGCCGCGGCACGGCCCGGAGCCGCTCCAGCGCCGCGCGGGCCAGCCCGAGTGTGCGGCGACGCGTCTCCTCGACGCGGTTGTCGGCCAGCATCCGCGGCAGCACCTCGGCGCAGGCGATGTCCAGCGCGATCTCCCGCTGGTGGTCGCGGACCGCCGCCGGCCTGAGCCGGGCCTCGATGTCCCGCAGTGAGCCGGGAGTCGGAAGCCCCGCGTATGCGGCAGTGGCGGCCATGGCGGTGCTGCCCGGCGCCGGAAGAGCGGTGCCCTCGGCCGGTGACGGTGCGCGGTCCGGCAGGCAGTAGGACCACCAGCGCCCGGCCGACACGCACAGCGCCTCCACCACCGGCACGTCCAACTCTCCGCAGGCGAGCCGCAGTCGCTGGGCGAGGGGCCGCAGCCGCTCCATCACGTCCGACGGCCGCTCGCCCTCGGACGGGTCCTGGCAGAGGAAGACCACGACCGCGTCGGGGTGTCCGCCGCGGCGGGCGCTGTTCCGCACCAGGCACTCGGCGAGATGGCCGGCGCTGATCGACCAGTCAGCCGGATTCTCCGGCAGGCTCACCCGCAGCCTCCCGCCGAAGCGGCCGTGCTCCCCGTGCAGTGCCACGAGGACCAGGCTGTCCGTCGGTTGGAAGCCGAGCAGATAGGGCAGCGCGTCCGCGAGTTCGCCCGGGCCGCGCAGCGTGACCTTGACCTCCATCGGTCCATCCGATGACTGTCCGTGCTGAATTTCGTCGCTCTGTGTCATGACTCGACGATGACGCATGGGCCGACTCTCCCGCGGGAGATCACCCGTTCGGCTGTGGACAACGCAGGCGGGACCCGACGCACGCACGACCGGACACCTACGAGGCCCAACGCCCGGTCCTCAGCGCTCAGCCCCCAGCACTCATCCCGAACCCCCGGCACCCGGCACCCGGCACCCGGCACCCGCCTGAGCCCCGGATCAGCCTGCCGCAGCGAGGACCAACGGAAGCACCTCACCGCTGCCCGCCTGACGCAGCAAGCGCGCAGCGACCGCGAGGGTCCACCCGGAGTCGGTGGAGTCGTCCACCAGCAGAACGGCCCCTGGAGCGCTCGCCAGGGCAGCGGCCAGCTCCTCGGAGACGGTGAACGCGCCGGACAGCGCCCGCAACCGCTGGGCGGAGTTGCTACGGCGTGCCGCGTGCGCCCCGCTCGCCCCGGTGTACGTCAGGCTGCCCAGGAAGGGGAGGCGGCCGACGTTCGCGATCCCCTCGGCAAGGGAGCCGACCAGTTCCGGGCGGGCCAGCGACGGGACGGCGACGACCCCGACCGGCCGGGCCGAAGCGTCCGGGGCGTCCGTCGCCCAGCCGCCGGGAGAACGGGCCCAGTCGGCGAGGACGGCCACGGCGGCCCGCAGGACCTCGTCGGGCACCGGTCCGTCGGGCGCGTCCTCGGCCAGCAACGGCCGCAGCCGGTTGCCCCAGCCGATGTCCGACAGCCTGCCCAGCGCGCGCCCGGCCGAGCACTGCTCCTTGGCCGGAATGCGCCCCTTGAGCTCGATGCCGAGCGCGGCCATCCCCGTCGGCCACATCCGGCGGGGTTCGATCTCCACCCCGGGACGGTCCAGTTCCTTCGCCGCCCCCGTCAACGCCCCGGCCGAAACGGAGGAATCGACCCACGCCCCCGCGCAGTTGTCGCAACGGCCGCAAGGGACCGCCCCTTCGTCGTCCAGCTGCCGGCGCAGGAACTCCATCCGGCACCGAGGCGTGCTCACGTAGTCGCGCATGGCCTGCTGCTCGGCCGAACGCTGCCGGGCCACCCACGCGTAGCGCTCCTCGTCGTACGCCCACTCCGCGCCCGTCGCCGCCCAGCCGCCCTTCACCCGCTTGACCGCGCCGTCGACGTCCAGCACCTTCAGCATCGTCTCCAGCCGGCCGCGCCGGAGGTCCACCGCGGCTTCCAGGGCCGGCACGGACAGCGGCCTCCCCGCCTCGGCGAGAGCCGCGAGGGTCTGCCGGACCTGCGCCTCCGCCGGGAAGGCGGTGTCGGCGAAGTAGCGCCAGATGGCCTCGTCCTCCCTGCCAGGAAGCAGCAGCACGTCGGCGTGCGCCACTCCGCGCCCCGCACGGCCCACCTGCTGGTAGTAGGCGATCGGCGAGGAGGGCGAGCCGAGGTGGACCACGAAACCCAGGTCCGGTTTGTCGTAGCCCATGCCCAGCGCCGATGTCGCGACCAGGGCCTTGACCCGGTTCTCCTGCAGGTCAACCTCGGCCTGTAGGCGCTCGGCGTTCTCCGTCTTCCCGGTGTACGAGGCCACCTCGAAGCCGCGCTGCCGCAGGAACGCGGTGGCCTCCTCGGCCGCGGCGACGGTGAGCGTGTAGATGATTCCCGAGCCCGGCAGTTCGTCCAGGTGCTCGGCGAGCCAGGCCAGCCGGTGTGCGGCGTCCGGCAGCCGGACCACGCCCAGCCGCAGGCTCTCGCGTTCGAGCGTGCCCCGGAGCACCAGCGCCTCACCGGCTCCGGTGCCCAACTGCTCGGCCACGTCCGCGGTCACGCGCGCGTTGGCGGTCGCGGTGGTCGCCAGTACCGGCACGCCCGCCGGCAGCTCGGCAAGCATGGCCCGCAACCGGCGGTAGTCGGGGCGGAAGTCGTGACCCCAGTCGGAGATGCAGTGCGCCTCGTCGACCACCAGCAGACCGGTCGTGGCCGCGAGCTTGGGCAGCACCTGATCACGGAAGTCGACCGAATTGAGCCGCTCGGGACTCACCAGCAGGACGTCCGTCTCCCCGCGCTCGACCTCTGCGTAGATCGTTTCCCACTCCTCCGGGTTGGCCGAGTTGATGGTCCGCGCCTGGATACCGGCGCGCGCGGCCGCCTCGACCTGGTTGCGCATCAGCGCCAGCAGCGGCGAGATGATCACCGTGGGGCCGGACCCGCGCCGGCGCAGCAGCGCCGTGGCGACGAAGTACACCGCCGACTTGCCCCAGCCGGTGCGCTGCACCACCAGCGCACGCCGGCGCTCCTCCACCAGCGCCGCCACCGCCTGCCACTGGTCCTCCCGCAGCCGCGCCGAACCCTCCGGGCCGCCCACCAGCTCGGCAAGGATCGCATCGGCTTCCGCACGCAGCTCCTGGTTGCTCATGTCCCCATGCAACCCCACAACACCGACAACGTCCCAATCCCACGCCCCGGCGACGCGCTCCGGCCCTGACCGACCCGCCGGCCCCCGACAGCGGGAGATCGCTGCCGCGCACCGGGGCCGCTGCCGCGTTCCCGCTGGTCCCGGCGGGTGTCGGACCGAGTCGATCGGCCGGATGGGATCTATCCGGCGGACACTGCCATACCGGTCGTTGCCACCAATTGCCCGTTGCCGCATGGCAGTACGAGAGGAAGAATTGGCGATGGATTCCCGATCGGCTCTCCGAGCCCCTTGACCGGCGTGCGCCCGCGCCCGGTCTACGGGTGCATCCGTGAAGGGAGGACCGTGACCATCGGGTTCGTTCCTGAGACCTCGTCCGCCGGTTCCCCCCGGGTGTCGCGCAGCGTCGAGCCGGCCGAGTGGGCCGGCAGCGGAGTGCCGATGCTGGCCAGCCCGCGCGACGTCATCAAGGACCTGCACGCCAGGCATCTGCCCACGCCGGCGACCGCCGTGGTCGCGGTCTACGACCCGGACGGACGGATCAGGGCCAGCGCCTCGTTCACCGGTCGCGGCGGAGTCCTGGACGGCTGGGAACGCCGCAACGCCCTGCTCTCCCACCTGCGCCGGGTCATCCCCCACGACCTGCGGCTGCGCCACCCGGTGCGGGTCGCGGTCCTCATGGTCTGCCGGGACGGCGGTCCGGAGTGGACCGCGGAGGACGGCGCCTGGATGTGGGGCCTACGCGACGCCTGCACGCTGCACGGGCTGCGCTGCGGGTCCTACGTCACCCTCACCGACGACGGGTGGAACGTCATCGGCGAGAGCCGCGCCGGCCGTACGCCCAACGCCCGCTCGGCGACTGCGCTGCGGACGAACCCGCCGGCGCACGCCCCGCTTCCGAGCGGGTCGCCGCTGGCTGGGCGCCAGGCCGCCGTGCGCTGACCGCCCGGCCGGGCGACCGCCTTCGCGGCATAAGCCCGGGTGACCGTCTTCGCGGCAAGCCCGCGCGTCTCCGGCGGGCCGCGTCGCGTCGGCGCAACGACCAGGCCCGGCGGCCGGATGTCCGGCCGCCGCGACCCGCCCAGGCCCTCGGTCAGGCCGTGGCGCCGAGCAACCCGTTGATCCGGGCCGGGTCGCCGCACACGATCAGCAGCACACCGGCACGAGCCAGTGCCTCTGCCAGCGCGCGCGACATCCCTTCGTCGTCACCGCCGTTGAGCGCGACGACCACGACCGGGCGGCCGGTGGCACGGGTGGCGCGGATGTCGGCGTAGAACACGTCGTCGGCCGCGTCGTGCTGGTCCCAGTAGGACGCCTCGCCGAAGGACAGCTCGTGGGCGGCCCAGGGATGCTGCTCGCCGGCGGTCAGCACCAGGATCTCGCCGGGGGCACGGCCGGTGTCCAGCAGGAGGTCAACCGTTTCGTCGGCCGCGTCGATCGCGCCTGCCTCCGGAGCGGGGATGAGCTGGATCTGGGCGGACGTGCCGTCGGTGGAACGCTGCGCGGGCACGGCGGCGGGCGGCGCGGCCGGAGCCGCTGGTCCGGCCTTGCCCGCGGGCCGGTTGGGACCGGGACGGCCGGGACCGACGCCTGCGGCGGCTGCTTCCCTCGACGGCGCGGGGCGCGGTGCCGCAGGTCGCGGCGGGCCGGGGACTGGACGGGGGGTCGACGCATTCCGGCCGGCGGCCGGAGCAGTGCGGGGACCCGGGACGCTCTCGTGAATCTGAGGCTCCTCGGGGGTGAGAGGCATGAGTTGATGTCTATCAAACGAGCTGTGAATGCGCAGCGGGGGGTGGCTCCCCAATCAGAAATCGAAACCGAGTTGTTCCCCTGTGTCTGCGTCGTCCCGCACCTTCTTGAGGTGCTGCCACCGCGGCATCGCGTCCAGATACGACCAGGACAGCCGGTGCTGCGCGGTCGGACCGAGTTCCTCGAGTGCCGCACGGTGCACGGGTGACGGATACCCGGCGTTGTCCCCGAAGGCGAACGGGGCGTATTCCGCGCCGAGTTCGGCCATCGCGGCGTCGCGCCGCACCTTGGCGATCACGGACGCGGCGGCCACCGCGACACATGACTGGTCGCCCTTGATGACGGTCCGCACCTGCCAGGGCCCGCCCAGGTAGTTGTGCTTGCCGTCCAGGATGACCGCGTCCGGCCGCTCGGGCAGCGCCTCCAGGGCGCGTCCCGCCGCAAGCCGCAGGGCCGCCGTCATGCCGAGGCTGTCGATCTCCTCGGGCGACGCGTGGCCGAGTGCATAGGACGTCACCCAGTCGGCGAGAAGAGCGGCCAGCTTGGTCCGCCGCTTGGGGGTGATCAGCTTGGAGTCGGTCAGGCCCTCGGGCGGGCGGCGCAGTCCGGTGACCGCCGCGCACACCGTGACCGGCCCGGCCCACGCGCCACGCCCCACCTCGTCCACACCAGCGACGGTGCGTACGCCGAGGGTGGCGCGCATCGAACGCTCGACGGTGTGGGTGGGCGGTACGTACGGCATGACACGCTCAGCCTACCTCTCGGCAACGGCCTGCCTGTAGAGGGGTGATCGGCGGCACCGGGCGGCGCGAACGGACAGCGCGTGCCCGCCCGTTGAAGGGGCATGCACGTCGCGATCAGGCCACAGCGGCCCACTCCGGCAGCGGTTCGGTCCGCCGTGTCCAGGTGGCGGGCGGTTCGCCGCCGGGGCGGGCGGCGATGATGCCGCCGACGATGGCGCAGTTGGTGTCCACGTCGCCGCCGGCCCGCGCGGTGGTCCAGAAGGCCCGCTCGTAGTCGTCCAGGTGGCGTGCGGCGGCCCACAGGGTGAAGGGCACCGTGTCGTGGGCGCTGGTGCGGCGGCCGCAGCCGAGCACCGCTGCGACGGTCGCCACGTCGGCGTAGTCCAGCATGTCACGGGCCCGTCGGATGCCGGCGTGCACGGCGCTGCGCGGCACCAGGTCCAGCACCGTGCCCAGGAGCGCGTCCGGGTCGCCAGGTCCCGCGGGGTCGGCGGCGAGCGCGGCAGCGGCGGCGACCGCCATCGCGCCGGCCACGGCCTCCCGGTGCTGGTGGGTGGTGTAGGCGGAGATCTCGGCCTGGTGGGTGGCCTGCTCGGGGTCGCCCGCGTACCAGGCGCCCAGCGGCGCGATCCGCATCGCCGCCCCGTTGCCCCACGAGCCCTGCCCGTTGAACAGCCCGGCGGCGAGTTCGCGCCAGTCGGCGCCCTCCTGGCGGATCAGCCGCAGCATCCGGTTCACGGCGGGGCCATAGCCGCGGTCGAAGTCATGGTGCTCCGCGAAGGACCACGCGAGCGCGTCCTGATCGATCCGGCCGTGCGACGCGAGCACCGCCAGGACCGAACACGCCATCTCCGTGTCGTCCGTCCACGCCCACGGGCCCGGCGGCAGCTCGCCGCTCTGGAGGGCGGGGTAGTTGGCCGGCACGAAGAACTGCGACCCGAGTGCGTCGCCGACCGCCAGCCCGCGCAGGCTGGCCGTGGCACGCGCCAAGCGGCCGGAGTCACAGGTCCGGGCGGGGGCGGACTCGACCTGGCCGGGACCGGGGGCAGGCTCGGGAATCATGGCGTCGGAACCTTCGCTTTCATCTGACGCATCGTACTGACCGCCCGGCCCGGCGCCAGGGGATCGTACGGGTCGGCGCCCGTCGACGGGCGGACGTACGGCAGGCGGGCGGCGGCAGGGCCTCGGCTCGGTGGCGGCGCGGCACGCGACCTAAGCAAGGCCCTCGGCAGGCTCCGTACGGGGCTGCTCGTCGGTCGGCTGCGGGTCGCTCGGGCGCGGGTCCGTCGTCCGCGCGTCGGGGGTCCGCGGGAGTCCGGCCAGCCCGGCGTCGAGGAGCCGGGCGGCGCGGCGTTCGCGTGCTTCCTGGTCGGGGCGGCGCGGCCGGCCTCCGGGTGAGGCCGCGGGGAGAACGGGGACGGTACCCGGTCAGGTCGGCATGGGCGCGGGGGAGGTCGCCCGGGTTCGGCCATGCGGCACCGAACCCGCGCTCACTGCAACCCGCCGCCGGGCGGGCCGGGGGTCCCCCACCGCTCGAACGGCCGGTCCAGGATGTAGCGGCCGGACGGCTGCAGCAGAAGCATGCGGGTCTCGGCGTTGGACGGGTTGGACAGCGTCTCGAACTCCTCGACCGTCCAGTGGAACCAGCGCATGCAGAACAGCCGCATCGTCAGCCCGTGCGTGACCAGCAGCACGTTCGGAGGGAAGTCCGGCTTGTCGAAGGCGCGGTAGAGGGTCTCCAGGAACGCGCCCACCCGGTCGTGGACGTCTGCGCCGCTCTCCCCCATCGCGAACCGGTAGAAGAAGTGACCATAGGCGTCTCGGGCCTTGCGCTGACGCTGGATGTCCTCCTGGTCCTGCCAGTTGCCCCAGTCCTGCTCCCGCAGCCGGGGCTCCTCGCGCGCCGTGGCCAGCGCCGGGTCCAGGCCCAACTCCTCGTAGGTGTGCCAGGTCCGCCGGTACGGGGAGACGAATGCCTGCACTCGCTCCCCGCCGAACACCGCGCGCAGCCGGGCGCCCGCCGTCGCTGCCTGCCTTCGGCCGTCGGCGGTCAACTCCAGGGCATGGTCGGGCACCCTTTCGTAGATGGTGTCGTCCTCATTGCCCTGGGACTCGCCGTGCCGGATGAGCACGATGCGCTGAGGGCGTCCCATACCGGCCAGCCTATTGCGCTCGCCACCACGCCGCCTTTCCGCCACCGAGCCGTGCCGGCCGGATGCCCGGGCGCCGTGGCCGGTGCCGACCGGATCGGCGCCCCCGCTCAGACCGTCCATGCCTGCACCACGTCCACCACGTCGCCGGCCACGGAGAGCACATCTGCGTCCAGCCCGGCGCGCTCGGACAGCCGCTCCACGGCCCCTTCCCGGTACTTGCCGTGCTCCGTGGCGGAGTCCCACATCGACAGCACCAGGAAGTCGTCCGTCTCGCCCCGGCCGAAGGCCCCGCGCAGCATCCCGGGCGACCCGGCCATGGCCGGGTTCCACACCCGCTCCTGCATCTGCGTGAAGTGGTCGACGCGCTCCGGCCGCACCTTGCACAGCGCGACTCTGAGCAGATCGGTGTCGGCGAAGAGTGGCTCGAAACCGACCTTCACATCCAGCCGGTGCTCGAACAGCCGCACCGCGAGCATTTCGTACGTGCCCTGCTGCGCGGCGGCGACGCCGTCGTGCGGACCGGCCATGAAGGCGTCGTACGAGCGCCGGTCGTCCCAGAAGCCGAACAGGTGCGCGACTCCCGGCTGGGCTCGGCTCCACCCTCCGCCCTGGCCGAGGAACCCCGGCTGCTGGCGCAGCGCCACCCATCGGCGCTGTCCCCGGTCGAACCCCGGTCGATCGACGACCCCGCAGCGCATCCACTTGACCAACACCGCGCCATCGTAGTGGCGTCGGGCGCCTCGCCCGATCCATTCCGGCACCACGAGGGGGCGCTCACAGCGCGACGGAGGCACCCGGTCTCAGCCGGTGCAGGCGGTCCGCGAGACCGGCTGCGGCGAACTCCGCCTCGACACTGGCGCCGTCCTGCGTGAAGTGCGCCCACTGCTCGAAGTGCAGCGGCACCACCTGCCGGGCGTCCAGGATCGCGGCCGCCTCCGCCGCCTGCGCGCTCGTCAGGGTGAGCGTGCCGTCCGGCACCAGCGCGGTGCGGGCCGCCCCGGCGAAGAGCAGGGCCACGTCGAAGGGACCGAAGCGGTCGGCGATGGCCCGCACCACGTCGAGCGAAGCGTTGTCCCCGCTGATGTAGACCGTCGGCAAGCCGCTGCCCGACAGGACGAAACCGGTGACCTCACCGACCAGCTTCTCGCTGCCGTCCGGTCCGTGCCGCGCCGGCACGCCGGTGACCCGCAGCACGCCGCCGCCCGGGCGCGGCAGGTCGATGTGCTCCCAGTTGCCCAGGGCGCGCACCGGGCCGACCACCCGGTCGTGGGCGGATCGCGTGCTCAGCACCAGCGGGACCTCGGCCAGCAGCGCCCGTCCTGCCCGGTCGAGGTTGTCCGGATGCTGGTCGTGCGACAGCAGCACCGCGTCGAGCGGCCCGATCTCGGCCGGTGCCACGCCCGGGCCCGCCGTCTTCACCAGCGCCCGCGCGCCGATCGGGTACTCCCCCGGCTCGTCGAACGTAGGGTCGGTGAGCAGGCGCAGCCCTCCGACCTCCACCACCGCCGTGGGCCCGCCGACGTAACGAATGTCCACACCTGACATGGTCTTCCCCCTTGCACGTGCACGGCTCCCGCGGGCACGAATCGATCTTCGTCCTGAATCAATCGCCCTTCCTCCGGAGCTATTCCCCTCGCCCCCTTGACGCGCGAAACACCGCCTCCCCGATGTTCACCCGAACGTCGCAACCGGCACGCGCCTGCCAGGACCGGGGGAAGACCGCGACCGGCCGGGCGGCATCGCGTGACGCGATGCCGCCCGGCCGGTCAGCCACCCGGTCTCAACCGGGAATCAGCGTGCTCAGCTGCAGCCGCTGGTCGAACCGCAGCCCTCGCAGAGGTAGCAGCTCCCAGCGCGCCGCATCTTCGTGCCGCAGGAGAAGCACAGCGGGGCGTCGGCATTCAGGCCGAGCTGGATCTCCAGCAGTTCCGTGGAGTTGTGGGCCTCCTTGGGCGCCGGGACCGCGGCCGCCGGCTTGGCCGCCGACAGCGGCTTGGCGACCTCCACGTGGCGCGGCGCGGACTGGGCCAGGCCCTCGACGTCGACGTCGTCCTCACCGGCCTCGTAGGAACCGGTGTCGAGGTGCCGCTGGCGCTCCTCGGCGGAGTGGATGCCCAGCGCGGAGCGGGTCTCGAACGGCAGGAAGTCCAGTGCCAGGCGGCGGAAGATGTAGTCCACGATGGACTGCGCCATCCGCACGTCCGGATCGTCGGTGAGGCCGGCCGGCTCGAAGCGCATGTTGGTGAACTTCGAGACGTAGGTCTCCAGCGGGACTCCGTACTGCATGCCGACGGAGACGGCGATCGAGAAGGCGTCCATCATGCCCGCGAGGGTCGAGCCCTGCTTGGACATCTTCAGGAAGACCTCGCCGAGGCCGTCGTCCGGGTAGGAGTTGGCCGTCATGTAGCCCTCGGCGCCACCGACGGTGAAGGAGGTGGTGATCCCCGGGCGGCCCTTGGGCAGACGCTTGCGGACCGGGCGGTACTCGACGACCTTCTCGACCTGGACGGGAGCCGGCGCCTCCGCGACGGCGTCGACCTTGGTGTCCTGCTTCTTCTTCGCCGACAGCGGCTGGCCGACCTTGCAGTTGTCGCGGTAGATCGCGAGGGCCTTCAGACCGAGCTTCCAGCCCTCGTAGTAGACCTCCTCGACCTCCTCGACGGTCGCGGACTCCGGCAGGTTGACCGTCTTGGAGATGGCGCCCGACAGGAACGGCTGGGCCGCGGCCATCATCCGGACGTGGCCCATGGCAGAGATCGCCCGGTCGCCCATGGCGCAGTCGAAGACCTCGTAGTGCTCGGTCTTCAGGCCGGGCGCGTCGATCACGTTGCCGTGCTCGGCGATGTGGGCGACGATCGCCTCGACCTGCTCCTCCTGGTAACCGAGGCGCTTGAGTGCCACGGGGACCGTGTTGTTCACGATCTGCATCGAGCCGCCGCCGACCAGCTTCTTGAACTTGACCAGCGCCAGGTCGGGCTCCACACCCGTGGTGTCGCAGTCCATCATCAGGCCGATGGTGCCGGTGGGGGCGAGCACCGAAGCCTGGGCGTTGCGGAAACCGTTCTTCTCGCCGAGTCGGATGACGTCCTGCCACGACTCGGTGGCCGCCGCCCACACCGGGGTGTCGAGGTCGTCCACCCGCTTGGCCGTCGCATTGGCGTCGGAGTGCTGCTTCATGACGCGGTTGTGCGCGTCCGCGTTGCGCGCGTAACCGTCGTACGCGCCGACCACCGCGGCCAGTTCGGCCGACCGCTTGTAGGACGTGCCGGTCATCAGGGAGGTGATGGCGCCGGCCAGCGAGCGGCCGCCGTCCGAGTCGTACGCGTGGCCGGTCGCCATCAGCAGCGCGCCCAGGTTCGCGTAGCCGATGCCGAGCTGGCGGAAGGCGCGAGTGGTCTCGCCGATCTTCTCGGTCGGGAAGTCCGCGAAGCAGATGGAGATGTCCATCGCGGTGATGACCAGCTCGACGACCTTGGCGAAGCGCGCCGCGTCGAAGGTCTGGTGCCCCTCGTCGTCGTGGCGCAGGAACTTCATCAGGTTGAGCGAGGCGAGGTTGCAGCTGGAGTTGTCCAGGTGCATGTACTCGCTGCACGGGTTGGACGCGGTGATGCGGCCGCTCTCCGGCGACGTGTGCCAGTGGTTGATGGTGTCGTCGTACTGGATGCCGGGGTCGGCACAGGCCCAGGCCGCCTCGGCCATCTTGCGGAACAGCGACTTGGCGTCGACCTGCTCGATGACCTCACCGGTCATCCGGGCACGCAGCCCGAACTGCCGGCCACCCTCGACGGCCTTCATGAACTCGTCGTTGACCCGGACGGAGTTGTTCGCGTTCTGGTACTGAACGGACGTGATGTCGTCCCCGCCCAGGTCCATGTCGAAGCCCGCGTCGCGCAGCGCGCGGATCTTCTGCTCTTCCTTGACCTTGGTCTCGATGAACGCCTCGACATCGGGGTGGTCGACGTCCAGGACCACCATCTTGGCGGCGCGGCGGGTGGCGCCGCCCGACTTGATGGTGCCCGCGGACGCGTCGGCGCCGCGCATGAAGGAGACCGGGCCCGAGGCGTTGCCTCCGGAGGAGAGCAGTTCCTTGGAGGAGCGGATGCGGGAGAGGTTCAGGCCGGCGCCCGAGCCGCCCTTGAAGATCATCCCCTCTTCCTTGTACCAGTCGAGGATCGAGTCCATGGAGTCGTCGACCGACAGGATGAAGCAGGCAGAGACCTGCTGCGGCTGGGCGGTGCCGACGTTGAACCACACCGGCGAGTTGAAGCTGAACACCTGGTGCAGCAGGGCGTACGTGAGCTCGTGCTCGAAGATCTCGGCGTCCGCGGGGCCCGCGAAGTAGCCGTGCTTCTCGCCCGCCTTGCGGTACGTGAGCACGACCCGGTCGATGAGCTGCTTGAGGCTCTTCTCACGCTTGGGGCTGCCGACCGCACCACGGAAGTACTTGCTCGTGACGATGTTGGTCGCGTTCACCGACCAGAAGTCGGGGAACTCCACACCGCGCTGCTCGAAGTTGATCGACCCGTCGCGCCAGTTCGTCATGACGACGTCACGGTGCTCCCAGACCACCTCGTCGTACGGGTGCACGCCGGGGGTGGTGTGGATGCGCTCGATACGCAGGCCCTTGTTCACCTTCGACCCCTTGGTGCGTGAACCGCGTGCCGGGCCGCTCGTCGTCTCGGTCATTCCGCCTCCCAATATGGGCAAACGCCCTGATGTGCGCGGTTCTTCCCGCAGCACGATGTGTTGTCTGACGCCTCGGCGCGCTAGGGCGCGCGTCGGCAAATCCGTGTCCCGACGCCGGTCAGTCGGTGCCCGCGGACGCGGGGACCCCGAGGTCCTCGTCAAGCCCGCCGGGAGTCATGGGTGGGAGCTGCTCGCGCAGCTCCGTGATGGCCCGCTCGAAGTCGTCGAGCGAGTCGAAGGCCCGGTAGACGCTCGCGAAGCGCAGGTAGGCGACGAGGTCGAGTTCCTGGAGCGGACCGAGTATGGCCAGTCCCACGTCATGGGTGGACAGCTCGGCGCTGCCGGTGGCGCGGACGGCCTCCTCGACCCGCTGCCCGAGCAGCGCGAGGGCGTCCTCGGTGACCGGCCGGCCCTGGCACGCCTTGCGCACGCCGGCGATCACCTTGTTGCGGCTGAAGGGCTCGGTGACGCCGCTGCGCTTGATCACCATCAGCGAGGCCGACTCGACGGTCGTGAAGCGCCGCCCGCAGTCGGGGCACTGGCGCCGGCGACGGATCGCGGCACCGTCATCGGTGGTCCGGCTGTCGACGACGCGGCTGTCGGGGTGTCTGCAGAAGGGGCAGTGCACGGTCTTCCCACTCCCTCCCTCACCCACGGTGAGCGCACGACGAACATGCTTCCGCGAGGTCCTGCCAGAGCCCCGGAAGCAGCCTCAAGCATAGGCGATCGCAGCGGCATTGAAGCCACTGGGCCTGCTTGGAAACCACAACTTGTGGTGGCCGGGCCCTATCCAACCACTAGATCTGGTGCCCGCGCATCAGGGGGTGCGATCCGCGTGTCGTGGCCGCGCGACGGCCACGGAGGGCGTTCGCGACATGCCGGAGCGTATGGGAGCGGGTCCGCGGGGCGCACTCCGCGAGCCGGTGCGACACTGGGCCGACCGGAATGCGCGCACCCGGTCCGCGCTCTCCGCGAGCGCACTGGGCGGCGCCTCGACCGCCACGCCGGAGGCAATGCGGGAATCGAACTTCCATTCGATCAATACACCCGGTACCTTGATCACGTCAGCGGATTTTCGCTAATTCACTCGAACGTGTGTTTGGCGCAACCTTTCGAAACCCACTACCGTTGTACTAACTGCCCGCACGCGGAGGCGGGCCGACCGCAGTCCATGCGGTGGAGAACAACTCGAAAGGGGCCGCCGTGACCACCACCGCAGAGAGCGCCACCGGCACATTGCCCGAGCATGACCGCTCCCCGGACGGAATCGGCCCGTTGGACGTGACGAACGAAGACAGCACCCCGAAGCCGGCGCGCGCCCTCCCCGGACGGCCCCCGGGAATTCGCGCCGACAGCTCGGGGCTGACCGAGCGCCAGCGCCGCGTCATCGAGGTCATCAGGGACTCGGTGCAGCGCCGCGGATATCCGCCGTCCATGCGCGAGATCGGCCAGGCCGTCGGCCTGTCCAGCACCTCGTCGGTCGCCCACCAGCTCATGGCGCTGGAGCGGAAGGGATTCCTGCGCCGCGACCCGCACCGCCCCCGCGCGTACGAGGTCCGCGCGTCGGACGCGGGCCACCCGCAGCCCACCGACACCACCGGCAAGCCCTCGGCCTCGTACGTGCCGCTGGTCGGCCGGATCGCGGCCGGCGGTCCCATCCTCGCCGAGGAGTCCGTCGAGGACGTCTTCCCCCTGCCGCGCCAACTCGTCGGTGACGGCGAGCTGTTCGTGCTCAAGGTGGTCGGCGACTCAATGATCGAGGCGGCCATCTGCGACGGCGACTGGGTGACCGTACGGCGTCAACCGGTCGCCGAGAACGGCGACATCGTCGCGGCGATGCTGGACGGCGAGGCGACCGTGAAGCGCTTCAAGCGGGACAACGGCCACGTGTGGCTGCTGCCGCACAACGCGGCGTACCAGCCGATCCCCGGTGACGAGGCCACGATCCTCGGCAAGGTCGTGGCAGTGCTGCGCCGGATCTGACCCGGCGCTCGGCGACTGTCGGAGCCGGGCTCGACCCGGCTGGACAGGGCCCGGCAGGCCGCTGTGGGCGGCCTGCCGGGCCCTTCGCCGTATCTGTGTATCCGGAGCCACCGCGACCGCTACGGGCCGCTCAGGGGCCTGCACACCGCCGCGACGGCCCTGTCAGGCCTCGGCCTCAACCGTCTCGGCGGTTGCCGGCCGCGCCGCTGCTGCGTCGATCGCCGCCAGCGACTTCCGCACCTGGTTGCGGTCGTTGGTGTACCAGAACTCGGGCATCGAGGAGCGCAGGAAGCCTCCGTAGCGCGCGGTGGCCAGTCGCGGGTCGAGCACGGCCACCACACCGCGGTCGCCGGAGGCGCGGATCAACCGCCCCGCGCCCTGGGCCATCAGCAGCGCCGCGTGGGTGGCGGCGACCGCCATGAAGCCGTTTCCGCCGTGCTCCTCCACCGACTTCTGCCGCGCGCTCATCAGCGGATCGTCCGGCCGGGGGAAGGGAATCCGGTCCATCACCACCAACTGGCAGTTCACGCCCGGCACATCCACTCCCTGCCACAAGGACAGCGTGCCGAACAGGCAGGTGCCGGCGTCCTCGGCGAAGGTGCGGATCAGCTCGCCCAGCGTCTCCTCGCCCTGGAGCAGCACCGGGTGTTCCAGCCGCCCGCGCATCGCCTCCGCGGCCGCCTGGGCGCCACGCATCGACGAGAAGAGCCCCAGGGTGCGTCCACCGGCTGCCTCGATCAGCTCGGCGAGTTCGTCGAGCATGTCCTCACGGCCGGAGTCCCGGCCCGGCTGCGCGAGGTGCCGGGCCACGTAGAGGATTCCCTGCCTGCGGTAGTCGAAGGGCGAGCCGACGTCGATGCCCTTCCAGGGCGGCACCTCCTCCTCGCCCTCCGGGGCCTTCACGCCCTCCGGGGACAGACCGAGCGAGGCCGCCACCCCGTTGAAGTCGCCGCCCAGCTTGAGGGTGGCGGACGTGAGCACCACGGAGCGGTCGTTGAAGAGCTTCTCGCGCAGCAGGCCCGACACGTTCAGCGGCGCCACCCGCAGCGACGCGCCGAACCGGTCGTGCCGCTCACACCACACCACGTCGTACTCCGAGCCCTGCACCAGGCGTTCTGCGACCTCGTGGACGTGCTCGACGGAGGCCAGGGCCTGCTTGCGGATCACGTCCTCGTCCTGCACGGACTTGTCCCGGGTCTCGCCGAGCGCGGTGATCACCAACCGGCACGCGTCGCGGAGCGCGGCAAGTACGTACGCGAGGTCCTCGGGGATCTCCTCCAGCCGCCCGGGCAGGGCCAGCTCCATCACCCGCTCGAAACCCTCGCCGGCGCTCAGGAGGGCGTCCGCGGCCTTCTCGTTGACCAGTTTGGCGGCGCGCTTGACGGCGCGGTTGACCCCGATGGGGCTCAGCTCGCCGGTGGCTACCCCCGTGACGCGTGAGACCAGTTCATGCGCCTCGTCGACGATCAGCACCTCGTGGCTCGGCAGCACCGGGGCGCCCTCGATGGCGTCGATGGCCAGCAGTGCGTGGTTGGTCACGATGACCTCGGCGAGCTTGGCCCGCTCGCGGGCCGCCTCGGCGAAGCACTCGGCGCCGTAGGCGCACTTGGTGGCGCCCAGACACTCCCGGGAGGTGACCGAGACCTGGCCCCAGGCGCGGTCCGAGACCCCGGGACTGAGTCCGTCCCGGTCACCGGTCTCGGTCTCGTCGGCCCAGTCACGCAGCCGCAGCAGGTCCTTGCCGAGCTTGCTGGTCGGCGCGGCGGCCTCGAAGGGGTCGAAGAGGCCGTCCTCGTCGTCCTGCGGCACGCCTTCGTGCAGACGGTGCAGGCACAGGTAGTTGGAACGGCCCTTGAGCATCGCGTACGCCGGTTCGCGGCGCAGCAGCGGCTTCAGCGCCTGCACCGTGCGCGGCAGGTCCCGCTCCACCAACTGCCGCTGGAGGGCGAGGGTGGCGGTGGCCACCACCACGGGCTCGCCGTGTGCCAGGGCGGGCACCAGGTAGCCGAGCGACTTCCCGGTGCCGGTGCCGGCCTGGACGAGCAGATGGGACTGGTCTTCCACGGCGGCCTGTACGGCTTCGGCCATGGCGACCTGGCCTTCCCGCTCCACCCCGCCGACGGCGGTGACGGCGGCGTGCAGCAGGTCGGTGAGGGCGGGTGGGGTGGTGGCAGTCATAGGAGGGCCAGCCTACGGCGCCGCACCGACAGCGCGGTCCGAGTCCGGCCGGTCCGGTCACCGCCCGGACATTCCCGGGACCGCCCCGGTCGGGCGATGCTAGCTTCTGGTCATATGCAGTGCGAGAGCCGCTTGACGCTTGATGCCTCGGCCGCGGAATACGTGATCGACGTGGCGAACGTCGTCCGCGAACCAGCCCTCGGCGGTGACAGAGCAGCGGACCTGAGCCGCTTCGAGGCGCTGCTCGACGCGCTGGCGGAGTTCGCCCACGACCCAGCGGTACAGGTCTACCCCATCACGGACCGCTCGCTGCTGACCGACGGCCGCCTGACACCTGAGGAGCGCGAGCGCCTGGCGGGCTGGTACCGCGACCGGCTGCTGGAGGTCCTGCCCAGGGCCGACGACCGCATCCTGGAGCTGGCGGACACGCTCGAACTGCAAGTGGTCAGCGCGGACAACTTCCTCGACTTCCACCGCGCCTACCCGTGGATTCCGGGTGACCGGGACCACTTCCTGCGCCCGCTGCTCGGCCCCGACGGGGCGCTGGTGGTGCGCCCGCGGATCATGCCGGTGCCGCCGGAGTGGCAGATCTCGCGCAAGGAGGAGGAGGGCCTGCTGCTGGAGGCAGGGGTGCTCAGGCGCTGGGCACCGTCGGCGCACCGGGATGTGCTCAGCCGGGACTGGCGCTGCCCGCAAGCGGACTGCCCGCTGTTCGGGGCGGGCGAACATCCGGGCACCGCGCTTCCCCGCCGCCGGGGCAAGCGGGTGCTGTGCCCCACCCACGGACTGCCGCTGTCCGACGCCGGGCCGCGGCCGCGCCGCGCGCAGATGAAGGTGGTCATGGACGGCATGGTCCGCGGCCGCTTCATGGTGACGGCCGGCGAGCCGCTCGCGGTCGGCCGGGCCCCCGCGGGCGGCGGGGTCGCCCTTGGCGCCTGGATCGACGACAAGGCGGTGGATTCCGTCAGCCGCACGCATGTGCTGCTGGAGTACGACGGGACCGGGCTGACCGTCGTCGATGAGCGCAGCGCCAACGGCACCCGCGTCCGCCGCCGGCGGCCGACCGGGGACGAGTTGCTGCCGCTGTTCCACGGCACGCGCTGGCAGTTGCGCCGCGGGGACGCGATCGTGCTGCACGAGCGCCTGGAACTGCTGCCCAGCGGCCGTCAGTTCGTGTTCGAGGACGACGCGACGGACGGTACGGTCGGACCGCAGCAGGCCGCCGCGGCCGCGGACCCGACGATGGTGGGCCTGCCGTCCGACCTGTGGCGGTTGACGGACGAGTCACCGGCGCAGGGGGCACAGGGACACGGATCACCGGCCCACGGGTCACCTGGGCGCGACTGAACGGCACGTGAGTGAGGGGCGCACGCGAGTGAGCGGAGGCGGAGTGGGCGGGACGGGCGTACCGCCGGACCGGATCGGGGCCGGGACGCTGCTCAGCGGCCGCTACCGGCTGGAGGAGCGGTTGGGCGGCGGCGGCTTCGGGCAGGTGTACGCGGCCGTCGATCTGGGTTTGGGACGCCGGGTGGCAGTAAAGGTGCTGACCTTGCGCGCCGAATGGGCCGAGGGCGAGCGCAACGCGCGCGAGGGCCGGTTCCGCCGGGAGGCCGTAGCCGCCGCCGCGCTCAGCCATCCGAACGTGGCGACCATCCATGACGCGGGCGAGCACGACGGCCGTCCCTTCCTGGTGATGGAACTGCTGTCCGGGCGGGACTTCGGCGAGGTGCTGCTGGACCGCGGCGGCCTCCCGGTCGCCGACGTCCTCGCCTACGGCGCCCAGATCGCCGCGGGCCTGCAGCACGCCCACGAGCACGGCCTCGTGCACCGGGACATCAAGCCGGAGAACCTGATGCTGCTGCCCGACGGCGCCGTCAAGATCTGCGACTTCGGTCTGGTGGCGCAGCGCGACCCGCAGCGCACCCGGTACACGGACCCGCAGGCCGTCCTGGGCTCCCCGCCGTACCTGTCGCCCGAGCAGGCGCACGGCCGGGAGGTCACCGCGCAGTCGGACCTGTACTCCCTCGGCTGCGTGCTGTACGCGCTCCTCGCCGAGGGTCCGCCGTTCTCCGCAGGCAACGTCGTCGGATACGCGTACGCGCATGTGCACGAGACGCCGGAGCGGATCGAGCGGCGCCGGCCCGAGGTGCCGGCCGGCCTCGCGCACCTGGTGCACGAACTGCTCGCCAAGGACCCGGCACAGCGCCCGTCGACCGCGGGCGAGGTGGCGCTGCGGCTACGGGAGTTGCGGCAGCCAGGCCGCGCGCCGCATACGCCGACGGCCCTGGACCGCGGGACGCGGCATGTGGTGTGGGCGTTGCTGGAGGAAGGCGAGGGACTGCTCATGTCCGGCCGGTTCGCCGACGCCGACCAGCGGTACTGGCAGGCGCTCCAGCAGCTGGCGCGGCATGACGCGGAGAGGGCGCCGGCGTCCTTCGCGGCGCTCTTCGGCCGGGCGCGCGTGCTGGAGGGGCTCAACGGCGCGTCCTCGGTGGCCAGGCGCCTCGCGGAGCTGGCGGGCGACACGGCCGCCGCACTGGGCGCCGAGCATCCGCTCGCCCGGTGCGTGGCCTCCTATGCGGCGGTCAGGGCAGCACCCGAACGGTGACGTCGGCGGCGAGCCGTATGGCGTCGCCCGGGTTCAGCACCGCGGGTTCGTGGGGCTGGAGCCGGTAGCCGTGCAGGTACGTGCCGTTCGTGGAGCCCTCGTCGGTGAGGGAGGCGGAGCCGTCCGGCTCGACCCTGACGGTGGCGTGCAGGCGGGACAGGTTGTCGTGGGTGGCGAGGAATCCGACCGCGGGGCACAGGCGCCGCTCGCGGCCCAGCCGGACCTGCCGGCCGGGTTCGACCTCGACGACCTGACCGTCAGGGAAGCTCAGCCGCAGGGCGCGCGACGGGCCGTCCCTGCGGGTCCTGGCGTTGCCCGCCTCGGTGTTCGCGAGGCGGCCGATGACCCGGGTGTGGTCGGGGTGCGGCTCGGGTTCGGGGCGTGCGTCGGGTTCGGGACTCACGTCGGCAGGCTGCACGGTCTCCCCCGAGTCGGTGGGCCCCACGGCGTCCGTGGAGCCCACCGAGTCCGTGCGGTCCGCGCCGGGGACGGGTGCCATCAGCGCGAAGGGCACGTAGCAGCCCTGGCAGACCAGTTGCCCGGGGTGGGCGCCGCCGCTGCCGCACTCCGGGCATGCCCCGCCGCCGGTTTCCTCGCCCATCCCACTCCCGCCGTCGGGCCGTTCGTCGGCTCAGCCGTCGTCGGACCGATCGTAGCGGCGCCCGGCGGGGCGTCTCGGCGCCAGGCAGCGCGCTCAGGGCCCGCAGAGCGGATTGGCCACGGTCCCGTGCACGGCGGCGTGCGGGCGGTTGGCCCGGTCGCGGTACCCGTCGAGGTGCAGACGGTTGCGGTTGAGGCACAGCCGGGCGATCCGCGGCGCGAAGAGGTCGAACAGCGCGAACCGCTCCTTGAGTTCGGGGAAGCGCTCCTGGTGGCGCACGATCTCCTCCCGTACCAGCGCCCAGAACTCGTTTTCGGGAACGCCGAGTTGCTGCTCGCACAACGGCGCGAGATAGCGGAACACTCCGATGAACAGGCCCGAGTGGATGAACTGGGTGAGGAATTCAGGCGACTCGGTGAGCAGCACGGCGCGGACGTCCGCCGGCATGGTGTCGTGTTCCGGCAGCGGCTGGGCGGAGACGTTCACGTCGTCGACGAAATCCTTGACCGCCAGCCGCACCGGGATGTCGTGCTCGTCGTAGACGACGATCGCGTTCTCGCCGTGCGGGGAGAACACCGTGCCGTACCGGTAGAGGAAGTGCAGCAAAGGAGGGAGAAGCGCGGCAAAGAGGTGTCGCAGCCACACCCGCGGGGAAAGCCCGGAACGGGCGACGAGTTCGGCCGTGAAGGCGCGGCCCGCCGGGTCGGTGTGCAGCAGGGCGGCAAGCGTACGGGCGCGCTCGCCGGGAGCGAGGTACGCGGTCAGCGGCTCACGCCAGATACAGCCGAGCAGTTCGCGGTACTGATAGGGCACCGCGGGCATCCTGTCGTATTGCGGATGGGCGACGGTGACGGACGCCACCTCGCCGAGCAGGATCACCCGGGCCTCGTCGCGCAGGAACCGGTCGTGGTCGCGCAGCGTGTGCACCCAGCCGGTGACCGCGGGGGCGGCCAGCGTGCGCTCGGTGGGCAGGCCGCGCCAGACCAGGGTGTTGAGCACCGACAGCGGGAGCTTGACGGTGCGGCGGTGCGGCCGGCTGGTGTTGAGGAACGTGCGGATCGACTGCTGCGGCAGCCGGAGGTCGTTGTCGGTGGTGAGGTGGATGATGGACCCGTCGGCGATCGCGGGTGCGAAGAGCGGGGCGACGACCTGTTCCCACTGCCAGGGGTGGACGGGTAGCAGCAGGTAGTCGGCGGGATCACGGTCGTGGTCGGCGATCGTGCGGTGGAAGGTGTCCAGGGTCTCGGGGGCGAGTTCCTCGGCGTAGAGCGGGTCGGAGGTGTTCAGGGTGCCGGTGCCCCGGTATTCGGCGAGGTCGCGGTGGACGGCGATCCACGGCAGTCGGTGGCGTCTGCGGGCTTCGGGCGCCCAGTGCGCCGCGTCGGCGTCCGAGAACCCGATACGGCCCTTGTTGGCCACGAGCCATGGGTGGCCGGTCTGGTGCCCCTCGAGTTCGGCGTAGCCGAGGTCGGCGAGTTCGGCGGCCGGCAGCGCGTTGGCGTCCAGGCGCACATCGGCGCACAGCGTGGCGAGCAGTTCCCTGATCAGGTGGCCCGTGGTGTCGCCGCTGAGCCCGAGCACGCTGTCGTGGCCGTGCGCGAGGAAGTGCAGCGGGTCCCCGGTCGGGGTGATGCTGCCCGCGTCCACGTACCAACTCCCGTACGAGCCGCGGCGCGCGCGGAAGCGGTAGGTGACGTCGGGCGCGACATCGACCCGGTAGGTGTCGGGGCCGGACGCCGGGTCGGGTTGCGGCGCGATCACGTCTTCGTAGGCGAACTCGGCGAGCATCTTGGCGAGCAGCCGCCTGGCCGCGCGCTCCCACGCGGCGCCGGACTCGGTCGGGGATGGCATCGTCACGGTGGGCTCCTGCGGACGGGACGGAAGGGCTGCTTTGCGAAGCGGCCGCCGCCGGTCGGACACGACCGGCGCGGTCGGGCGTGCTCGGCGGCGTCCGGTCGCGATCGGATGCGGTCGGACAACGCCGGACGCGGTCGGGCACCGTGTCAGACGCGGTGACGCAGGGCTCGGTCGCGGATCATCAGGGCGGCGCGCTTCCCCGGCAGGTCGACCTCCGCGGAGAGCCGGAAGCCGGCGGCGAGGAAGGCCGCCACGGAGGGGGTGTTGCGCAGGTCCGGTTCGGCGATCACCCGGCCGCAGGCGGAGCGGTGGTCCAGGACCAGGTCGGAGACCGCGCGCAGCAACGTGCCGCCCAGGCCGCGGGCACGGTCGGCGACACCGCCGATGAGCAGATGGACACCGGTGTCGTGCGGCCGGGCCGGGTAGTAGCGGGCGATCGGGTCGAGGTCGGCGCGATAGACCTCCCAGTAGCTCATCGCACTGCCGTCGAGCACGCCGAGGCAGGGCACGCTGCGGCCGTCGCCGTCGAGTTGGGCCCGCACATGGGCCTCGGTGACCCGCTGCTCGCCGGCCAACTCCCAGAACTCGGCGACTGCCGGATCGTTCATCCACCGGGTGAGGACCGCGAGGTCCCGGTCAGGGACGACCGGGACCAGCCGGAAGGGGCCGGCCGGTGTCTCGGCGGCCGGCCAGGCCGCGATGCCGTCGAGCAGCCCGCCCGCGACGCCACCGGCTGCTCCCGCCGCGCCGCCCGCGACGCCCGTCGGCTCCCCCACGGCGCTGTCCGCGAACAGCGCGAGGACCTCCGGTGGCAGTTTCAGGTCGAGGGTGTCCTCGGTACTGGAGTCGGCGGATGGCAACGGAACTCCTTCCTGTCCCGGTCGGGCGCGGAAGGGCCGCGCGGGCGGGGCGTAGAGGCCGGTCGGCGGTGGTGCGTGCCGCCGCTCAGCGGGCCAGCGGGTTGGGCAGGGTGACGTACACGGACTGGGTGTCGACCGGCCCGACGAGTTCGTCCATTCCGTGCAGCCGGGTCAGCAGGTTGGCCTTGCAGCGCAGTTGCGGGCTGTGCAGCAGTCGCTCGGGAAGGCGGCTGGAGCCGCCCGCCACGCCCGCGAGGAAGCGGCGGAAGGCGGCGAGCAGCACTTCCTCGTCGGCGAGCCGCTGCGCCCCGAAGGCGCCGATCAGGCCGAGGACGTTGTTGATGCCGAGGTAGTAGGCGAAGCGCTCGTCGGCCACCTCGTCGGCGACGAAGGTGTCGCTGTGGGCGCCGATGCCGGGCAGTTGGCGTTCCAGGGCGTCGCGGTGCGACTCGCGGAAGTAGTAGCCCTGGTTGTCGCGGTAGCGGCCGCCGCGCGGCCAGCCGTCGGCGTCGAGCAGCACGATGGTGTTCTGCTGGTGCGCCTCGAGCGCGATGCCCGCCTCGCCGTCCAGCCATAGTGCCGGCCGGACCACCTCGTCGAGGTAGCGCAGGAACCACTCGGTGGCGACCGCGGTCCCCGGCCGTCCGCTCCGCTCGGAGAGGCGGCCGACGAGCACCGCGAGCCGGGAGGCCAGCGCCGGTGCGGGCAGTCGTGGCCAGGGCCGCGGGGAGGTCAGTCCGGCCACGCAGTGCGCCTGCGCGCCGGGCCCGAACGGGTTGTGCCGCAGGGCGACGTCAAGACCGGTCAGCGGGCGGCCGTCCCTGTCGTCCACGCCCAGCCAGGCGGGGTCACGAACGATGTCGAACCGGGGATAGGCCTCGTGCCAGCGGGCGGCCAGCCCGCTGCGCAGCAGCCGGTGCACCTCGGTGCCGCGCAGCAGCTCCTTGCGGAGGTTCTCCCGGCGGGAGTTGGTGATGCGCAGGGCCAGCGACAGCTTCAACATGACCTGTTCACCCGACCGGTAGACCGTACGCACCGACGAGGTGGGGTGCCAAGGCTCCCCGAGGGTGCCCAGGTCGTGCAGCAGCCCGGCGTCGAACAGCTCCTGTACGGCCGGCCGATGGCGGACCTCGCGTGCCTGCCACGGGTGCAACGGCAGCGGTGCGGTACCGGCGGGCAGCTCAGGGCCGGGTCCGGCCAGCGCCGTGAGCAGGTCGGGCGCGGACACCGGACGGCCGCGATCGGTCCACGCCGAATCGGTGGCGAGCAGCGAGCGGTCCACCGCGAACCAGTGCAGCGGGAAGGCGCCGCGCAGCTCGGGCGAGTAGGCCGCCGACTCGGCGTCGCCCAGGCCGTCGCGGCTCTTGGGCGTCGGGTGCAGCGGGTGGCCGAGGATCAGCGCCTGCTCGGAGTCGAGGAACGGCAGTTCGGGATCACCGTGGCCGGGGCGTTCGCGCCGGGCGGTGACGAAGACGGCGGTCCGGCGTACCGAGTCCGCCACCCTTGCGACCAGGTCGGCGCCCTCCGCCGGGTCGGCGCCGCTCTCCCGGGCCAGCAGCGCGGCGAGTTCGACCGCGGTCAGCGGCCGCTGGTCGGCCGTGGTGAGCCGGACGGGCCCGAAGCGGTGGTGGCCGGTGGCGGACCAGTGGTGGACGACCGCACCGGCCGCGGTGCCCGCCGCCGGCAGCGGCACCCGCAGCAGCCCGTCGGCCGGCTGCGCCAGGCCCTTCTCGCGGGTCCAGCAGCGCAGCAGTGCCTCGGTGCCGGCCGCGTCGGCCACGGCGTACGGCTCCTCGCGAGCCAGCGGGTCGGGACCGGTCACGATCCGGGGGGTGCGTGCCCGCTGGGGCGGCACGGAGGTGGCGGTGTCATGGCGGTCGGTGCCGGCGGGGTCCACGGGTGCGGTCATGCCAGGGGCCTCACTTGTCGTTACGGCGGTACGGCGGTGCGGCAGTGCTGTACGGGGGCGGGGGTGATGTGCCTTGGTGGGTCGGTGCGCTTCGGGGCGGCGGCGCCGTGCGCCGAGGCGACGGCTCGGCGTGGCACGCGGTGGGACACGGCTGCCGCGCCCCACCGTTGCAGCCAGGTCGTGGCGCGGTCAGGGGCCGACCGGCCCAGCGGAGCGGGGATCGGCGTCCTGCGCGCCGGCGTGCCCGCGGTGCGGTGGTCGCCCTCACGGGGTGCCCGCCGGCTGTGCCTCGCTCGTGCGCAGGGTGTCGATCCCCTTGGCCCGCCCGCCGATGGGGCCGCCACGGCTGCCGGCGTCGGGCACGTCGGCGGCGGCGATGGCGTCGGAGAGCCGGTCCAGTACGGCTTCGGCCTGCTCGTCGGTGATCGTCAGCGGTGGCAGCAGCCGTACGACGCTGGAGTGCCGACCACCCAGTTCGATGATCAGACCGCGCCGCAGGGCCTCCTGCTGGACGCGGGCGGCGAGACGCGGCGCGGCGGGCAGCGCCCCGCGGTCGTCGGGCTCGGCGCCGGTGTCGACAAGTTCGACGCCGATCATCAGGCCGCGGCCACGCACGTCGCCGATGCAGGCGTGGTGGGCGGCCAGGCCGCGCAGCCGGCGCAGGATGCGGGACCCGATCTCCTCGGCCCGCTCGTGCAGCGCGTTCCGCGCCACGTAGCGGATCGTGGCGGTGCCCGCGGCCATGGCGAGTTGGTTCCCGCGGAAGGTGCCGGCATGGGCACCTGGATGCCAGGCGTCCAGTTCCTCGCGGTAGACGATCACCGCGAGCGGCAGGCTGCCGCCGATGGCTTTGGACAGCACCATCACGTCGGGCACGATGCCGCTTCGCTCGACCGCCCAGAACGTACCGGTGCGGCCGACTCCGGTCTGCACCTCGTCGGCGATCAGCGGGATGCCGCGGGCCGCGGTGATCTCCCGCATCCGGCGCAGCCAGGAGTCCGGGGCCGGGATGACACCGCCCTCGCCCTGGACGGGCTCCAGCAGCATCGCCGCGGGCTGCTGCACGCCGCCCTTGGGGTCGTCGAGCAGACTGGCCGTCAGCCGCGCGGACAGCTCGGCACCGCGCTCGCCCCCGGTCCCGAACGGGCAGCGGTAGTCGTACGGATACGGCAGCCGGGTGACGCGCGCGTCCGCCTCGGCGGTGGCTCGCGCGTCGGTGTCGCCGGTGGCCGCGAGGGCTGCCGCGGTCATGCCGTGGTACGCGCCGGAGAAGGCGAGCAGGCCGGTCCGGCCGGTGGCGATCCGGGCGAGCTTGATGGCCGCCTCGACCGCGTCGGTGCCGGCCGGGCCGCAGAACTGGATGCGGCCGTGGTCGGCGAGCGCCGGTGGCAGCGTCTCGAACAGGGCGGTGGTGAAGTCGTCCTTCACGGGCGTGGCGAGGTCCAGGACGTGCAGGGGCGCGCCGGAGTCCAGCACCCGCCTGACCGCCTCCAGGACCACCGGGTGGTTGTGGCCGAGCGCCAGCGTGCCCGCGCCTGACAGGCAGTCCAGGTAGCGACGGCCGTCGGCGCCCTCGATGGTCATCCCGCGGGCGCGGACCGGCACCACGGGCAGCGACCGCGCGTACGTGCGCGCCGCGGACTCGCGCTGTGCCTGTCTGCGCAGGATCGCCTCCCCCGCACCGAAGTCTTCGTCGGGTGCCGTAAGTTGTCCCGGCACGCTCGAAGTGGCCGCCACGTGTGCTCTCCTCCTGCTCGGCGTTCCGTCCGTCCCCCATCCGTACTAACGACGCGGTCACCGACCGATCACGGGCCGTCGCCCGACTTTCCCGCGCGGAACCGCCCACAGGTCCGGTGCCGTCCATGAATCAGGCAGCACACGAGCCACGAACGCACGAATCAGGGGGACATACGTCCATGCCATCGATACGCAGGCCGCTGATCGCCGTGGCGGCCGCGGCACTTCTCGCGGGCGCGGCCACCGCGTGCGGGCCGTCCGGGAGCAATGACGACGCCAAGGCGACGACATCGCCGAGCGCCACCGCGGCGGCCAGGAAGACATTGCCCAAGCTGCCTACGTCACTGCCCACGAGCCTCGGCGACCTGAAGAAGTGGGAACAGGCGTACAAGGACGGCGGCTGGAAGAACTGGGACAAGTCGTCGTGGCTGCGCAAGGCCCAGGACTTCGTCAACCCGGTGATCGACGGTCTGTGGAGCAACGACCGGATGAAGGGCGCCGGTCAGGACGACAAGCAGGTGCCCGCGGATGTGCCCGCCGACCAGGGGAAGACCGACCCGGTGCCGGCGCCCGAGGCGGCCAGGAAGGTCGGCTCGCCGTACCACGACAACGCGCCGGCGGTCGGCAAGCTCTTCTTCGACAGCCCGAAGGGGCCCATGGTCTGCTCGGCCACGGTGGTCGACGATCCGGCGCACCCGGGCAAGTCGAACCTGGTGTGGACGGCCGGGCACTGCGTCCACGCGGGCAAGAGCGGAGGTTGGTACCGCAACATCGCCTTCGTGCCCGACTACAACGACGCCGGTCAGAGCGCGGCCGCGCTGGCGAACGCGGGGGTGGACAAGCTCGCGCCGTACGGCGTGTGGTGGGCGGACTGGGCCGGCACCTCGGACGAGTGGATCGCCTCCGGCTCCGAGGAGGGCGGCGGCGGTTCGCCGTACGACTTCGCGGTGCTGCACGTGACGCCCGCGAAGGGCTCCGGCGGCAAGTCGCTGCAGGAGACGGTCGGGGCGGCGATGCCGGTGTGGTTCGACGCTCCCTCGACGACGCAGATCAAGACCATCGGCGCATGGGGTTACCCGGCGGAGGCGCCTTACGACGGCCAGCGGATGTACGCCTGCCAGGGCAAGCCGGGCCGGCTGTCGCTGCTCGCCTCGGCACCGACGGAGTACCGGCTCGGCTGCACGATGACCGGCGGTGCCTCCGGTGGCGGGTGGTTCGCCACGATGCCGGACGGCAAGCAGGGGCTGGTCAGCAACACCTCGATCGGCCCGATCACGGCAACGTGGCTGGCGGGGCCCCGGCTGGGCGCGGACGCGAAGAAGCTCTACGACGGAGTGAGCAAGAAGTTCAGCTGAGCCGGGTGATGGTGACAGCGCAGTGACGGGTAAGGGTCCGCCTCCAAGAGGCGGACCCTTACCCGTTGTTGTGCGCCCAGGAGGCGAACCTCGGCCCGGTGGCCGGTCGAACTCCGGTCAGTGCTGGGCGGCGAGGGTGAACGGCGCCAGCTCGGCGGCCAGATCCTCGTGTACCCGCACCCGCAGCAGGGTGCCTTCGCCGGTGTGCTCCTCGGAGAGCACCTCGCCGTTGGCATGCGCCCGGGAGACCAACCCGCCGTGGGTGTAAGGCACCAGGGCCTCGATCTCCACCTGCGGGCGCGGCAGCGCGTCGTCGATGATCTCGAGAAGCTCGTCGATGCCCTGCCCGCTGCGCGCGGACACCGCGATGGCGTGCTTCTCGGCCCGCAACAGCCGCTGGAGGACCAGCGGGTCGGCCGCGTCAGCCTTGTTGACCACCACGATCTCCGGCACCTGGAGTGCGCCGACGTCGCGGAACACCTCGCGGACCGCGGCCAGTTGCTCCTCGGGCACCGGGTGCGAGCCGTCCACCACGTGCACGATCAGGTCGGCGTCGCCGACCTCCTCCATGGTGGAGCGGAACGCCTCGACCAGGTGGTGCGGCAGGTGCCGGACGAACCCGACCGTGTCGGCGAGCGTGTAGAGCCGCCCGCTGGGCGTCTCGGCGCGCCGGACGGTCGGGTCCAGGGTGGCGAACAGGGCGTTCTCCACCAGGACTCCGGCGCCGGTGAGCCGGTTGAGCAGCGAGGACTTGCCCGCGTTGGTGTAGCCGGCGATGGCCACGGACGGAACCTTGTGGCGCCGTCGCTCCTGGCGCTTGAGGTCGCGGCCGGTCTTCATCTCCGCGATCTCCCGGCGCATCTTGGCCATCTTCTCGCGGATGCGCCGCCGGTCGGTCTCGATCTTGGTCTCACCGGGTCCGCGGGTGGCCATGCCGCCGCCCGAGGAGCCGGAGCCACCGCCACCCATCTGCCGGGACAGCGACTGGCCCCAGCCGCGCAGCCTCGGCAGCATGTACTGCATCTGCGCGAGCGAGACCTGCGCCTTGCCCTCACGGGACTTGGCGTGCTGGGCGAAGATGTCCAGGATCAGCGCGGTGCGGTCGACCACCTTGACCTTGACGACGTCCTCGAGGTGGATCAGCTGGCCGGGGCTCAGCTCACCGTCGCAGACCACGGTGTCGGCGCCGGTCTCGACGACGATGTCCCGCAGCTCCTGCGCCTTGCCGGAGCCGATGTACGTGGCCGGGTCCGGCTTGTCGCGGCGCTGGACCACGCCGTCCAGCACGATGGCGCCCGCGGTCTCGGCGAGGGCGGCGAGCTCGGCCAGCGAGTTGTCGGCGTCGTCGACGGTGCCGGAGGTCCACACCCCGACGAGCACCACGCGCTCCAGACGGAGCTGCCGGTACTCGACCTCGGTGACGTCCTCCAGCTCGGTGGAGAGTCCGACGACCCGGCGCAGAGACGCGCGGTCGGAGCGGTCGAACTGGTCGCCGTCCCGATCCTCGTCGATCTCGTGGCTCCAGGCCGCGTCCTCTTCCATCAGGGCGTCGGCCCGAAGGCTCTCCGGGAGGCGCTGGCGGTTGTTCGAAGAAGAGGAGGAAGCGTTGGAGGTCATCGGGTCCTTCGGTCGTACGGTCAGTGGCCGGCAGCCGTGGTGGCGCCGTTACCTTCGATGGTCGCACGCCGGGGCGGAAGGGTCACGCGACTTTCGGTCCGACCGGCAGCCGGTTCCGCGAGAAGTTCGCATTCCGAACGAAATCCGCACAGGATCACCCGCAGGAGTGACGAAATCCGGGAACAGCGGGAAGCGACCGCCCGTTTACCCAGTGTGATCAGTTACGAACAGCAGCGACAGCAGGCTGGGCGCGGTAGACGTCGTACACGCCCGGCACCGACTTCATGGCCCGCATCAGCCCGGCGAGAGCTTCGGGCGCGGGCAGTTCCACGGTGTAGGTGTGCCGGACCCGATGCTCCTGCGGCGGCTCCACGGCCGCGGAGACGATGCCGATCCCCTGGGCGGCGATCACCTCGGTGAGGTCGGCGAGCAGTCTCGGCCGGCTGAGCGCTTCGGCCAGGACGGTGGCGCGGAAGTTCCCGGCGGAGGTGCCGTCACGCCATCGGACGGGCACGGCGGTCCGCCCGGCCGCCGCCATACGGGAGCCGGCCGGACACCCGGCCCGGTGCACCGCGACGGTCCCGCCGCGGATCACGAACCCGGTCACGCGGTCCGGCGGCACCGGCGTACAGCAGCGCGCCAGCCGCACCGCGGCGCCGGGCAGGTCGGTGACGGCCACCGGGTCGGTGTCCGGCGTGCTGTCGACCGCTGGCAGCGGACGGGCGGCGGGCGCGGCGGCCGGCCGGGCCCCGCCGGTCGCGGTCGGGTGCAGCGCCAGCCAGCCGGTGATGGCGATCCGGGCGGCCGGAGTGGTCGCGTGCTCCAGCCATTCGGGGTCGGGGCCTTCGGGCTCGCGCGCCGACGCGGCGGTGTCGTCCATCAGGAGCTGGAGAGCGTCGCCGTCGCGCAGGCGGGTGCCGAGCGGCGCCAGCCTGCCGTTGACCCGCGCGCCGACGCAGGCGTGGCCGGCCTCGCCGTGGACGGCGTAGGCGGCGTCCACGCAGCTCGCGCCCGCGGGCAGCCGGAGAGTGCCGGAGCGGTCTCCGTCCTGGCTGGTGAAGACGGTGATCTCGCGGTCCTGGGCGAGGTCGTCGCGCAGCGCCGTCCAGAAGGTGTCCGGGTCCGGGGCGGCGCGCTGCCACTCCAGCAGCCGGGCGAGCCAGCCCGGCTGGGTGGGGTCGGGGTCCGCCCAGCCGTCCCCGGAGGCGCCTGGCGCCTCCGGGCCCTGCGCGGCCTCGGCCGCGTAGGGGTCGCCGAGGGCGATCACACCGGCCTCGGCGACACGATGCATCCGCTTGGTGCGCACCAGCACCTCGGCGATCCGGCCGTGCCGGTCGGCGACGGCGGTGTGCAGCGATTGGTAGAGGTTGAACTTGGGAGCGGCGATGAAGTCCTTGAACTCGGCGATGACGGGGGTGAAACAGGTATGGAGCTCGCCCAGCACGGCGTAGCAGTCGGCGTCCTCGTCCACGAGGACGAGCAGGCGGCCGAAGTCGCAGCCGCCCAGTTCGGTCACGCCGCGCTTGAGCATCAGGCGGTGCACGGACACGGTGTGGCGGGGGCGGATGCCGACCTCGGCGGCGATGCCCGCGTCACGCAGCACACCGCGCAGGTCGTCGGCGACGACGGAAAGGGGGTCGGGCCGCGCCCCGGCCGCTTCGATCATCGTGCGGGTGCCGGCGTGCTCCTCGGGGTGGAGGATGGCGAAGACCAGGTCCTCCAGTTCGCTCTTGAGCGCCTGCACGCCGAGTCGTTCGGCGAGCGGGATGAGCACGTCGCGGGTGACCTTGGCGATCCGGGCCTGCTTCTCGGGCCGCATCACCCCGAGGGTGCGCATGTTGTGCAGCCGGTCGGCGAGTTTGATCGACATCACCCGCACGTCGTTGCCGGTCGCGACGAGCATCTTGCGGAAGGTCTCGGGTTCGGCGGCGGCACCGTAGTCGACCTTCTCCAGCTTGGTGACGCCGTCGACGAGATAGCTGACCTCCTCGCCGAAACCCCGCCGGACCTGATCGAGCGTCACCTCGGTGTCCTCGACGGTGTCGTGGAGCAGCGAGGCGGTCAATGTGGTGGTCTCGGCGCCGAGTTCGGCGAGGATGAGGGTGACCGCGAGCGGGTGGGTGATGTACGGCTCGCCGCTCTTGCGGGTCTGCCCCCGGTGCGAGGACTCGGCGAGCACATAGGCGCGGCGCAGGGTCTCGACCTCTTCGCGGCCGGCCTCGGGATGGCGGGTGCGGTGGACCTTGATCAGATGCTCGATGGCACCGGGCAGGCGGCCCCTGCTGTGGCCGTTGCTCCCCAGGAGCGCCACCCGGCCCAGACGACGGAGGTCGATCCGGCGCAGATCGATCCGGCGCAGCCCGCGCCGGACGACATCGGCGGCGTTCTCCGCACTCTCCGCGTTCACCGCGTTGTCTGCGCTCATCGGGGCCTCCCGGCAGCGTGGACCGGCTGCGGGAACTCACCACGCCCCGTGGGGCCGCGCCGGTGATTGATGCTATCGAGCCCACCACGTGCGGCTGCCACGCTCTCGCCGAGAGTGATCCCCATCACCCGTTCGAGGGAAGGCGTACGGGTGTGGTGACCTGATACGTCCGGTTCGGGTGGTGCGAGCCGGCGCCGACGGTGCCAGGCCGGCCCGCAAAGGGACCGCCGGGGGCCACCGGGTCAGCGCCCGGGGCCGGCGAGCCAGGCTGGGTCGACGGTGCCCTCGGCGAGGATGACGGCGGGACCGGTCATCTCGATCTCGCCGTCGGCGCGCTCGGTGATCACCAGACGGCCGCCGGGCACATCGACGGTGTAGGTGACCGGTTGGCCGGTGGCAGTGGGGTCCAGACCGTCCCTGCGGGCGGCGGCGACCATCACCGCGCACGCGCCGGTGCCGCAGGAGCGGGTCTCTCCCGAGCCGCGCTCGTGCACCCGCATGGCGACATGGGCGGGGCCGCGGTCGACCACGAACTCGACGTTGGTGCCGTTCGGATAGGCCGAACCAGGGCTGACGGCGGGTGCACGCAGCAGGTCGCCGGCGTCGTCCAGGTCGTCGACGAAGGCCACCGCGTGCGGGTTCCCCATGCTGACGTGTACGGCGGGCCAGGTGCGGCCGTCGACACCGACGTTGACGGCGCCGCCGGGCAGTTCGGCGGGCCCCATCGTGACGGTGACGTCGCCCGGTGTGCCGTCCACGCCGTCCTTGCCGATGTGGACATGCCGCACTCCGGCACGGGTGGCGATGTCCAGGTCCCCGGCGCCGGCGCGTCCGGTCCGCTGGAGATAGCGGGCGAAGACCCGCACGCCGTTGCCGCACATCTCGGCGATGCTGCCGTCGCTGTTGCGGTAGTCCATGAACCACTCGGCCTCGGCGGCGAGCGCGGCCGCCTCCGGATGAGCGGCGGAGCGCACGACCCTGAGCAGACCGTCGGCGCCGATGCCCGCCCGCCGGTCGCACAGCCGCGCCACGTCGCCCGCCGACAGTTCGAGCCGGCCGTCCGGGTCGGGGACGATCACGAAGTCGTTCTCGGTGCCGTGGCCCTTGAGGAAGGCGATGGGGGCGTCGGCGGAGCGCGCGTCAGTCACAGGTCCGATCGTACGTGGTCGGCCGTCGGTGCCGGGTATGCCGCCCGCACGGCGCTGACCTGGCGGCGCGCGGTCAGCGCAGCCGGGCGACCCGCCAGACGGCGAGCAACGCCAGCAGCACGATCAGTGCGGCATAGCCGGCGACGTAGCGCCAGTCGGCGCGCTCGCCCGAGCCCCGCGCGGGCAGTCCCGGCCAGGTCTGGCCGATCCGGCGGGCGGCCGCCAGGCCCCACCCGGCCGCGCAGCAGCACAGCAGCAGGCCGAGCATCGCGACCACCGGGCCGGTGTCCCCCGACTCGAAGGCGAGCGGGAAGGCGAACATCAGCGAACCGCCGACGGCCAGGGCGACGATCGGCGCGATCTGCCAGATCCGCAGCCGGCGCTGCGGCCGCAGCTCGCGGAAGGACTCGCCGTCCGCCATGGACGGCATCGGCTCCCCGGCCTCGAGCGGGTCGAGGTCGTCCAGCACGCCGAGCGGTTCCAGCCGGTCGAGCCGTTCCAGGTTGTCGTACCGGTCGAGCGACGCGACCGACGCGAGCAGATCGCCGGGGTCGTCCGGATCGACGGCGACGTCGGCCACGGAGTCGAGGCCGGGCTCGGGGTCGGCGGGCGCGTCCGGACCGATCAGCGCGTCCGGATCGAACGGAGCGTCCACGGAGTTCAACGACTCCAGGGAGTCCAGTGGTGGACGGGAGTCCGGAATCTGCCCCTGCCGGTGGTTCCGGTTCTGACTCCTCGCCGAGCGGTCGGAGTCCGTCGATGTGTCGCGCCCCGGTGGGGTGTCGCGTGGGCCGGCTGCCATCGCCACGCGCCCTCCCGTACGTCGACACAGTAGCTCGAAGCACGATGATGACACGGGCGGGAGGCGCCTCCGGGACACCGAGGCGTCCCGATGCAATCACGTGATCAGGCTGTGACCGCTTCTTGGAGTATCCCGCGCCAACGCCAGCGCCTGCCCGGCGAGTTCCGTTCCCTGGGTGGTGAGCCAGTGCACACGCGGGTCGCGCCGGAACCACGAGTCCTGACGCCGGGCGAAGCGCTTGGTGGCGCGTACGGTCTCGGCGTGCGCGTGCTCCTCGGTGCAGTCGCCGGCGAACCAGGCGAGCACCTGCTGGTAGCCCAGCGCGCGCGACGCCGTACGGCCCTCGCGCAGCCCGGCCGCCTCCAAGGCGCGCACCTCCGCGACGAGTCCGGCCTTCCACATCCGGTCCACGCGCAGCGCGATCCGCTCGTCGAGCTCGGGCCGCGGGACGGCGACCCCGATCTGCACGGTGTCGTAGACGGACTCGGGGCCGGGCAGGTTCGCGGTGAAGGGCTGCCCGGTGATCTCGACCACCTCCAGCGCGCGCACGATCCGGCGGCCGTTGCTCGGCAGGATCGCCCGAGCGGCCTCGGCGTCCACGGCGGCCAGCCGGGCGTGCAGGGCACCCGGCCCCCGCATGTCGAGTTCGGCCTCCAGACGGGCGCGGACGGCGGGATCGGTACCCGGGAAGCGGAGGTCGTCGAGGGCCGCGCGGACGTAGAGCCCGGAGCCGCCGACCAGGATCGGCACCTTGTCCTCGGCGAGCAACCGGTCGATCTCCCCACGGGCCAGTCGCTGGTAGTCGGCGACGTTGGCGGCTTCCGTGACGTCCCAGATGTCGAGCAGGTGGTGCGGCACGCCGCCCCGCTCCTCGTCGGTGAGTTTGGCGGTGCCGATGTCCATGCCCCGGTAGAGCTGCATGGAGTCGGCGTTGATCACCTCGCCGCCCAACTCCCGTGCCAGGGCGACGCCCAGATCGGACTTGCCGGCCGCGGTGGGCCCGACGACGGCGATCACGCGCTTGTTCACCCTGCAAGTCTCCCAAACTCCGCCGTGACGTACCGATCGAGTGATGATCGCAGGCGCCGGCCGACCGGTTGTCCACAGGGCGTGGCGGTCGGCGGCGCGAAAAGCCGGCAGCACGGGTATGGTCGAGAAGTGGAGGGCGCCATGTGCCCTTTGGTGTGCTTTGCGACCTGGTCACCGCCGGTGTCGGCGCATCCCGGCCGTCCCCCTGGCCGTCACTTCGAGGGGAATCCCAGGGAAGGTGCCAGATGAGCTTCATGGACTCGCTCAAGGGCAAGATCGGCGTGTCGAAGGACAAGGCCGCAGACCTCGCCAAGCAGCACGGCGACAAGATCCAGCAGGGCCTCGACAAGGCGGCCAAGACCGTCGACTCCAAGACCGGCGGCAAGTACAGCAACCAGATCAACTCGGGTGTGGGCAAGGCGAAGGACGCCGTGAAGGGCTACGGCGACAAGGGCCGCGACGCCACCTGAGCACCGACCCAACCGGTCCTGGTTCTGGGTGCCTCCCCGGGCCGTGACCAGCGCGCGGACGTATGAGCGCGCGCCCTGATGCCGGACGGCCGCGGACCCCACCATCCGCGGTCAGTCCACGTTCCGGGCCTATGCGCCTACGCGTCCGAACCGCAGGGCGGCCCCACGGCTCGCCTCGGCGGGCCCGCTACGTCCAGGTCGCGACGAAGTAGCCGACCCCGTACGGCGCCGCGTCGTACAGCAGTTCACCCGCCAGCCCGGCGCCGCGTGCCGCGCCCGCCAGCACCTGCCACGGCGCCCGCCCCGCCGCCTGGACCGCCTGGGCCAAGGCCGTGTCGAGCCCCTCCAGCGCCGCGGTGTCGGCCGCGCCGAGCGCCGCGGCCACGGCGGCGTCGAACGGTTCCGCCCGCTCGTCCAGATAGCCGGGCGCCTTGACCGTACGGCACGCACTGCCGTCGCCCATGACCAGCAGCGCGACCCGCGGCGCCGCATCGGCGACGGCCCGCCCGGCCACCGCGCACCGCTCCTGCTCCAGTTCCTCCCCCACCCCGAGCCCCTCGACAGGCGACGCCTGCCAGCCGCGCAGCAGCCACGCGGCCACCGCGAGCGAGGACGGCAGCGGAACCGGCGAGGCGGGCGGCGCCGCGTCCACGCGGTCGGAGGACGGCTCCGCGGTTCGCTCTTCGGCGGGCTCGTCAGCGCGCGGTTGTCCCAGCGTCACGTCGACCGCGACGCCGTAGCCGCGGAAGGAGCCGACCGCACCGGGAGGGAAGACCTCGCGCCCAGGTCGCGGAGCCGGACCGACGACCACCAGCCGTTCCGGTCGCGCCGCGGCCAGCACGCCGACGGCGTCCGCGCAGGCCGCCCGCAGGGTGTCCAACTCGGGCGCGGCACCGGCCGCGACCTCGGGTACGAGCAGCGGCGGGCAGGGGCAGACGGCAGCGGCGACCAGCATGATCGGAACCCTACCGGCCCGGCCTCTCACCGGCCCGGGCCCCCGACGCCGGTCTGGCGCCGATCCAATGCCGGTCCGACGCCGGTCCAACGCGGGTCGGACGCCGGTAGGACCCCGCTGACGAGCCACGACCGCGTGCCCACGCCGACCGCGTCCCCGCCCGACGGCAGCCCCCGGTCGCCGCCCAGGGCACCCTCGAAGGCCGCCGACGGCCCTTCACCGCCCCGGCCGGCCCCGCACGCCCCATCTCCCCGGCCGCGATGTCCGCGGCCCTCAGTCGAGCGCGCAGCCGCCCGCCGGTACCGCCTCGGGCGCGGGCGCCGGAGCACCGATCGTCGGCAGGCCGAGCATCACGCCTGCGGGCTTGGCGGCCGCAGCGCCCTGGCGCCGCTCCCAGGCGTCACCGGCGCGAGTGCGGCGGACCGACAGCGGGGGCCGCTCGGCGAGCAGGTGGTGCGGGGCTCCGTAAGTGATCTCGACGGTCGCCATGTCGCCGGGCCTGACCTCCTGCTCCGGCCGTGCGAAGTGCACCAGCCGGTTGTCGGGGGCACGGCCGGACAGCCGGTGGGTGGCGTCGTCCTTGCGGCCCTCGCCCTCGGCGACCAGCACCTCCAGGGTGCGGCCGACCTGCTTCTTGTTCTCCTCCCAGGAGATCTCCTCCTGGAGTGCGACCAGCCGCTCGTAGCGCTGCTGCACGACCGCCTTGGGGATCTGGCCGTCCATCTCGGCCGCCGGGGTGCCGGGCCGCTTGCTGTACTGGAAGGTGAACGCCTGCGCGAAACGCGCCTGGCGCACGACCTCCAGGGTCTGTTCGAAGTCCTCCTCGGTCTCGCCGGGGAAGCCCACGATGATGTCGGTGGTGATGGCGGCGTCCGGCATCGCGGCGCGCACCTTCTCGATGATTCCGAGGTAGCGGTCCTGCCGGTACGACCTGCGCATCGACTTCAGCAGCCGGTCGGAGCCCGACTGGAGCGGCATGTGGAGCTGGTGCATCACGTTCGGCGTCTCGGCCATGGCGGCGATCACGTCGTCGGTGAAGTCGCGCGGGTGCGGGGAGGTGAAGCGGACCCGCTCCAAGCCGTCGACGGCGCCGGTGGCCCGCAGCAGCTTGCCGAACGCCTCGCGGTCGCCGATGTCGGAGCCGTACGCGTTGACGTTCTGACCGAGCAGGGTGACCTCGACGACCCCCTCGGCGACCAGCGCCTCGACCTCGGCGAGCACGTCGCCGGGCCGCCGGTCCTTCTCCTTGCCTCGCAGCGCGGGCACGATGCAGAACGTGCAGGTGTTGTTGCAGCCGACCGAGATCGCGACCCAGGCCGCGTACGCCGACTCGCGGCGTGAGGGAAGCGTGGAGGGGAACGTCTCCAGCGACTCGACGATCTCGACCTGCGCCTCGTCCGCGATCCTGGACCGCTCCAGCAGCACCGGGAGCTGCCCGATGTTGTGGGTGCCGAAGACGACGTCGACCCAGGGGGCGCGCTTGACGATGGTGTCGCGGTCCTTCTGCGCCAGGCAGCCGCCGACCGCGATCTGCATGCCAGGGCGCGCGGCCTTCTTCGGCACGAGCTGGCCGAGGTTGCCGTAGAGCCGGTTGTCGGCGTTCTCCCGCACCGCACAGGTGTTGAAGACCACGACGTCCGCGCCGTCGGCGCCCTCCGGCGCCCGCACATACCCCGCGTCCTCCAGGAGGCCGGCCAGACGCTCGGAGTCGTGGACGTTCATCTGGCACCCGTAGGTGCGGATCTCGTAGCTTCGCTGGAGAGCGGTGTCCTGCGCGGTCATGCCCCCAGGGTAGGCGCTGCCCACGACATACCCGAACCCGGTTTGCCGCCGGGCGGACAGGGACGGCGCACCGGGTGGCGGCCGGGGCCGCCCGGTCCCGGCCGCGCCTTCCTTCCCGGCGGTACGGCTGGCAGGATCGCGGGGCATGGACCTCACCCGCCTCGGCAGCCGGCTCGGCACCCGACGTGCCCTCCAGGTCGTGCTGGCCGCCGCCTCGGCCCTGGCACTGCTGCTGTGGTGGCTGCTGCCGACGGACGGTCCGTCGTACCCGAAGGGGCCGATCTCGCTGGCGACCGGGGTGCAGAGCGGGGTCTACGAGAAGTACGGCGTGCTGCTCAAGAGCGACCTGCGGACCGCCCTCCCCGGTGTGAAGGTCGATCTCAAGCACACCGAGGGCTCCGTGGAGAACATCGAGCAGGTGGCGGACGGGCGCTCCGACTTCACGATCGCCGCGGCCGACGCGGTCGCGTCGTACAGCGGGCCGAACAAAAAGGACCTGCGGGCGTGCGCCCGGCTCTACGACGACTACATGCAGCTCGTCGTGCCGCGCGACTCCACCGTGCGGTCGGCACGGGACCTGCGCGGGCTGCGGGTGGGCGTCGGACAGGCCGGATCAGGGGTCAACCTGATCACCAGGCGGCTGCTGACGGCCGCGGGCCTCGACATCGCGAAGGACGTCACCGCGGTGCCGGTCGGGATCGATCAGGCGCCCTCGATGCTGCTCTCCGGCAAGCTCGACGCGTTCTTCTGGTCCGGGGGGCTGCCGACCGCGGCGGTGAGCGCGATGGCGTACCCGACCGACCGTATCCGGCTGGTCCAACTCGGCGACCTGGTGGCCAAGCTGCACTCCATGGGATCGCAGATGCAGTACTACCGGCAGGCGATGATGCCGCCGGACGCGTACCCGCGCGCCCAGGGCGGTCAGTCCGTCGCGACCATCGCGGTGGCGAACCTGCTGGTCACCACGGACCACGCCGACGCCGGTCTGGTGCAGCGGCTGACCAAGGCGGTGATCGACAGCAGGGACTCCATCGGCAAGGTGGTGCACGCGGCGCAACTGGTCGATCTGCGCACCGCCGTCTTCACCGACCCGCTGCCCCTGCACGTGGGCGCGGAGCGCTACTACCGATCCGTGAAGCCGTAGCCGGCGCGTCCGTTCGAGCCCCGCGCCACCAGCTGGTCCGAGGGTGTCCGCCCCACCTCAGTCGGCGGGCCGTGCCGATGCCACCGGCGCGGTGCGCGGCACCGCCAGCCGCACCTCCAGGCCGTGCGGCTCGCGGCGCCCGAAGCTGATGCTGCCACCGCCCTGGCTGAGCAGCGCCCGCGCGATCGACAGGCCCAACCCCGAGCCGTGCACGTTCTGGTGGCGGGCACTGCGCCAGAACCGGTCACCGATCCGGTCGAGTTCGTCGTCGTTCAGGCCAGGTCCGCTGTCGGCCACCTCGATGGCGACCTGATCGCTGTCGACCGCCACCCGCACCGTGACGGCGCTGCCCTCGGGGGTGAACTTGATCGCGTTGTCGATCACGGCGTCCAGGGCGCTGGACAGCGCGATCGCGTCGGCCCACGCGGTGGCCCCTCCGTGTGCGGGCGCGCTGAAGTGCACCGCGACACCCTCCCGGTCGCCGCTGGGCCGCCAGGCGTCAGCGCGGGTCCTGGCCAGTTCCGCGATGTCGGTGACGCCCAGGTGACTGCCCGAGCTCTCCGCGACGGCGAGGCCGAGGAGGTCGTCGAGCACCTGGGCGAGTCGGTGGCCCTCCTCCTTCACGGATTCGGCCTCGGTGTGGCCGTCGGGCAGCTCGAGGCCGAGCAGCTCGATCCGCAGCAGCAGGGCAGACAGCGGATTGCGCAACTGGTGCGAGGCGTCGGCGACGAAGGAGCGCTGCTGCTCCAGCACGGCTTCGACGTTGTCCGCCATCTCGTTGAACGACCGGACCAGGCGCCGAAGTTCCGGGGGTCCCCCGGATGCCCCGACCCGCGACTTCATCCGGCCGGTGGCGATGTCGTGCGTGACCCGGTCCAGCGTCGCGACCGGCAGCAGCACCCAGGCGGTCAGCCGCACCGCGAGCAGGACCGCGATGGCCATCGCCGCGAGTTCTCCGGCCGCGAGCAGCAGCCAGCCGTGCAGGATGCGCGAACGCAGCGCCCCGGTGGGCGAGTCGGTGACGACCACCGCGACCACGTCGCCGTCCCGCACGATCGGCGAGGCGATGGCGAGCATGCGGTGCTGCCACGGCCATACCTGCTCCGGATTGTGGACGCGCCGCCCCAGCAGCGCCGAGTCGTACGCGTCGTACAACTCCCCGCTGGACGGGACCCGCCAGCTGTGCGGCGCCGCGGCCATCGACGTGCGGTCCCGGTAGAAGACGCCGGCCCTGATGCCGTAGAGCTGCTCGTAGCGGTCGAGTTCGGTCACCAGCGTGTGCAGCCGCTCGTCGTCCTCCGGGTCGACGACCGTGTTCTCGTCGCGAGCCGTGACGAACTGCGCCAGCGCCGCGAAGCGGGTGGTGTCGTCGATACGGTCCACCACGACGCGCTGCTGCTGGGCGGCCGCCTGGCTGGCGGCCAGCGGGAACCCGAGCGCGAGCAGGACGCCGGCCATCAGGACGATGAGCAGCGGCAGGAGTCGTGAGCGCACGGCGGTCCTCGACTTCTGCGGTCAGCCGGCCGGCACGACGAGCCGGTAGCCGACCCCGCGCACCGTCTCGATCATGGCCGGGGTGCGCAACTTGGAACGCAGCGAGGCCACATGCACCTCCAGGGTGCGGCCGGTTCCCTCCCACGCGGTGCGCCACACCTCGCTGATGATCTGCTCCCGGCGGAAGACCACCCCGGGCCGCTGGGCGAGGAGCGCGAGCAGGTCGAACTCCTTGCGGGTCAGCGCCACCGGATCGCCGTCCACGGTGACCCGCCGGGTGGACGGTTCGATCACCACCTGGCCGAGTGACATCGGGGTGCCGTCGGCGGCGCCCGGCATGGTCACCACCGGGCTGCCGTTCGGCGGTGTGGCCGGCCCCGCGTTCTGGGCGGCCCCGGGTCGCAGCGGCGGTCGGCGTACCACCGCGTGGATACGCGCCAGCAGTTCGCCGGTGTCGTACGGCTTCACGACGTAGTCGTCCGCGCCCAGGTTGAGACCATGGATGCGGGACCTGACGTCGGATCGGGCCGTGACCATGATCACCGGGGTGGCGCTGCGGCGCCTGATGCGGCTGCACACCTCGAAGCCGTCCTGGTCCGGCAGCCCCAGGTCGAGCAGCACGCAGTCGTACTCCGGGCCGCCGTCGGGAAGCAGCGCCTGGATCGCCTCCTCGCCGCTACGGGCGTGGCGCACGTCGAAGCCGTGCTTTCCGAGCACCGCGGAGAGGGCGGCGGCGACCCGGTCGTCGTCCTCCACCAGCAGCAGTCGCATGCGTCACCTCCTCCTCATCCGCCGGAACCCCCGCGTTGGCGCGGACTTCGCCGCTCCGCCCGCGGAATGGGTCATGGACCTGTCGATCGAATCCACGCCGATCAGGACCCGCACGTCAAGGGGCTACCGGCCCTCGCAGCGGACCGTTACCCAGCCGGTACGCTCCGGGGACGGGGAAGGCACGCAGCGGCGATTCCCGTGGCGGCGGACCGGTGCCGCGGTGCGCGCCCCGGGTGCGTCGCGTGCGCGGCCGATGTGCGCCCGATGAACCGCCCGCACCGCGCCGACGTGCGACTGTCGCTTGACGTGGGCAGGCGCAGTGAGTTGCATACGCTTTGTGACCGCAACTCTTCCGGGGGCCGCTGCGTGGACCCGGTGATCGTCGCGGGGGCCGGCCCAGTGGGTCTGACCCTCGCCCTCGCGCTGGCCCACCGCGATGTGCCCGTGATCCTGCTGGACGAGGCGGAGGTGCTCGGCGGAGCCGAGGGGCTGCGGCAGGCGCGCACCTGTGTGCTCGGTCCGGCGACCGCAGCGCTCGTGGAACGCCTCGGCTACGGCGGACTGCGCGGCGACGGCGCGACCTGGACGGGCTGGCGCACGCTGCGCCGGCGTACGGAGGTGTTACGGCTGGACTTCGGCGCCGATCCCGCGGGCGCGCCGGTCCATGTCGCGCAGTACCTGCTGGAGAAGGGGTTGCGGACGGAGCTTTCGTCCCGCGGCTCGGTGCGTGTCGTGTCCGGCTGCCGGGTGGACGCGGTGGAGCAGGACGCGCGCGGGGTCACCGTGCACACCAAGGGCGCCGAGGAGACCTGGTGGCGCGGCAGTTACCTGGTGGGGTGCGACGGTCCGCGCTCCACGGTCCGCAAGCTGCTGGGCGTACGTTTCCCCGGCCGTACGGCGGTGGACCGGCACGCGGTGGTGACGGTGCGGACCGAACTGCCCGAACCCGGCGTGGCGCTGCTGCACCGCGATCCGCCGGGAGCCCCGGCCGGGCAGGAGATCACCGCCCGCCCGCTGCCGGACGGACGGTGGCGGATGGACTGGCTGCTGCCGGTGCACGGCCGCCAACTCACCTCCGACGCGCTGGTGGAACGTCTCAGGGCCGCCCTGACCGCCTGGTGCGGCAAGGTGGTGCCGTACGAGCTGGTCGGCTCGGCCGACTATCCGGTCCATCAGCGGCTGGCTCGCGCCTGGCGGGCCGATCGGGTCTTCCTCGCGGGGGACGCGGCGCACCTGATGGGGGCGCTGGGGGCGCAGAGCGTCGAAGAAGGGCTGCGCGACGCGGAGAACCTCGCCTGGAAGTTGGCACTCGCCGTTCACGACGGCGCTTCCGATCTCCTGCTCGACAGCTACGAGGCGGAGCGGCGGGGCGCGGTCGGCACCCGGCTGCGCGCTACCGACCAGGCGCTTCCGCTGCTGCGGGCGAACGGTGCCTGGCAGACGGTCCGCCACAGCCTGCTGTCCGGCTCGGCCCGCGGCCAGGTCGAGTTGCTGACCGACAGTCATCTCGGGCGCGGCGGCACGGCTGCTTCCACGGTGTACGGCCGCTCACCGCTTACGGTACCCGCACCTCGGAGTTCCGCCAGGTCGGGCGGGATGTCGTCGCTGGTGGCCGAGTGCGACACGCGGCCGGGCGAAGCGGTGGCCGACGTGGCCGTCACCGCGCTGGACGGCACGGTGAGCCGGCTGCGCGACCGGCTCGGGCGCGGGTTGGTGGTGGTGCTCGTCGCGCCCGGGACCGGAGTGTGGGAGTCGCGGCACTGGCTGACGGCCGGTCTGATGCCGCGGCTGGCGTCAGCGGTGGCCGCGCTGCCCACCGGGGCGGAGCTGCTGGTCGCCGAGACCTATCCGGGGGCGACCGCGCACACGGTGCTGCTGGTCCGGCCGGACGGGCATCTGGTGGCGGCGATGGTGGGCTGCCGGCCCGCCGAGTTGTACTCCTACGCGGACCTGGCCCGGGGAGGTCCGCCGGCACCGGCGGGCAGCCGGGACGACCCGGCCGACGACGCCACCCCCGATGAGGATGGACCCGACCGCCCGGACGGGCGTCCGGGGGGCGATACGGCCGGTCACCAGGTCAGCGGGCGCACCGGCTGACGCGGCGGGCGGCGGGCGGCGGGCGGCGGGCGGCGGGCGGCGGGCGGCGGGCGGCGGGCGGCGGGCGGACTATGACCGCTCCGCGCCTATTCGCCTTGCCATGCCCACCGCTCCTCTTCCGTGTCCTCACCGTCGGCGCCTTCGGCTGCCAGTGCGTCGCGGACCACTCGCAGGGACATGCCCTCCGGGTATCCCTTGCGGGCGAGCATGCCCGCGAGACGTCTGATCCGCCGGTCGCGGTCCAGGCCACGGGTGGCCGGCAATCGGCGCCGGACCAGCTCGCGGGCGGTCTCCTCCTCCTGCTCGGAATCGAGCAGTTCCACGGCCTCGGTCACCAGCTCCGCGTCCACACCACGGTGGCGAAGCTCGCGGGCGAGGGCGCGGCGGGCGAGGCCGCGGCCGCGGTGTCGTGACTCCACCCAGGCGTTGGCGAACGCCTGGTCGTCGATGAGGCCGACGTCCTCGAAGCGCTCCAGGACGTGCTCGGCGACGTCGTCGGGGATCTCGCGCTTGCGCATGGCGTCGGCGAGCTGCCGGCGGGTGCGGGGGGTCCCGGTGAGCAGGCGCAGGCACAGCGCCCGCGCCTGCTCACCAGGATCGAGCGGCGGCTCTCGCGAGGCCCTCGACTCGGAAGAGCCGCCGCGCTTCTGGGACTTGCGCTCCATGGCGTCAGACCTTGGCGGCGGTGGCCTTGGTCGCCTTCTTCGGAGCGGGGACATCGGCCTTGGCGGGCTCCGCCTTGCCGGACGCGGCCGACCCCGCGGCGTCGGCCTCCGGCTGGGCGGCCGGGATCTCGGGCTTCGGCACGCCGACGCCGAGCTTCTCCTTGATCCGCTTCTCGATCTCGTCCGCGAGGTCCGGGTTGTCCCGCAGGAAGTTCCGGACGTTCTCCTTGCCCTGGCCGAGCTGGTCGCCCTCGTAGGTGTACCAGGCACCCGACTTGCGGACGAAGCCGTGCTCCACGCCCATGTCGATCAGGCCGCCCTCGCGGCTGATGCCGTGGCCGTAGAGGATGTCGAACTCGGCCTGCTTGAAGGGCGGCGCGACCTTGTTCTTGACGACCTTGACACGGGTGCGGTTGCCGACCGCGTCGGTGCCGTCCTTGAGGGTCTCGATCCGGCGGATGTCGAGCCGGACCGAGGCGTAGAACTTCAGGGCGCGGCCACCGGTGGTGGTCTCCGGCGAGCCGAACATCACACCGATCTTCTCGCGGAGCTGGTTGATGAAGATGGCGGTGGTCTTCGACTGGTTGAGCGCGCTGGTGATCTTCCGCAGCGCCTGGCTCATCAGGCGGGCCTGGAGGCCCACGTGGGAGTCGCCCATCTCGCCCTCGATCTCGGCCCGCGGCACGAGGGCTGCCACGGAGTCGATCACGATGAGGTCGATGGCGCCGGAGCGGACCAGCATGTCCACGATCTCCAGCGCCTGCTCGCCGGTGTCCGGCTGGGACAGCAGCAGGTTCTCGATGTCGACGCCCAGGGCCTTGGCGTACTCGGGGTCGAGGGCGTGCTCGGCGTCCACGAAGGCCACCGTGCCACCGGCCCGCTGGGCGTTGGCCACCGCGTGCAGGGTGAGGGTGGTCTTGCCGGAGGACTCCGGACCGTACACCTCCACGACGCGGCCGCGGGGCAGCCCGCCGACGCCGAGCGCCACGTCCAGCGCGGTCGACCCGGTGGGGATGACCTCGATGGGCTCGTTCGGCCGGTCGCCGAGCCGCATGACGGCGCCCTTGCCGAATTGCCGTTCAATCTGCGCGAGCGCGGCGTCGAGCGCCTTCTCGCGGTCGTTTCCTGCCATGGACTCCACCCGGGATGTCTGGTTCGATCGCTTCACGTCCATGACGCTAGCGCCTGGCACTGACAACGCGCCCGCACGTCGTCCGGGACCTGTGGATAACTCCGGCCGACGTGTGCGACCGGCACCGGCCGGAGTTCGCGCCGCCACGGCGGGAGATCCGCCGGGCCCTCTCCATATGAATGGATGTTCGATTTTCATGTCAAGCGACCCGCCGAGCGTGCCCGGGTCGGTCACATCCGCGGGTCGGTGACCTCGTAGCGCCTTACATAGGCGGTGAAGAAGCCCTGGAGCGTGGCGGTGGCCGGGATGGCGATGAGCGCGCCGACCGCGCCGAGCAGCGCCGTCCCCGCGATCACCGAGCCGAAGGCGACCGCCGGATGGATGTCCACCGTACGTGCGGTGATCCGCGGTTGGAGCAGGTAGTTCTCGAACTGCTGGTAGACCACGACGAAGCACAGCACCCACAGCGCGTCCCACGGGTCCTCGGTGAACGCGACGAGGATCGGCAGGGCCCCGGCCAGGTAGGTGCCGACGGTGGGGATGAACTGCGAGACCAGCCCCACCCAGACCCCGAGCGCGGGGGCGTAGGGAACACCGAGCACCTGGAGCAGGATGTAGTGGGCGAGTCCCGAGACCACGGCCATCAGGGCGCGGGAGTAGAGGTAGCCGCCGGTCTTGGCGACCGCGATGTCCCAGGCCCGCAGGACTTCCGCCTGGTGCGCGGGCGGGAGCATGGAGCACAGCGTGCGGCGCAGCCGGGGCCCGTCCGCGGCCAGGTAGAAGGTGAACAGCACCACCGTGAAGACCTGGAAGATCGTGCCGATGACCGTGGCCGAGATGCCCCACACGCTGGCGGCACCACTGGTGAGGTAGGTGCGCACCCAGTTGGAGTGCAGCACCTTGTCATGCAGCTTGCCGCCGGTGTCGATGTGCGTGTGGAAGGTCCGGTTGATCCACTTCACCACGTCGTCGACGTACTGCGGCAGGTTGCGCACGATGGTGCCGATCTGGTCGACGAGCAAGGAGCCGACGGCCAGCAGGAAGCCGGCAGCGGCGACCAGCACCACGAGCATCACGATTCCGGTGGCCAGGCCCCGGCGGATGCGGCGCCTGGCCATCCAGTCCACCGCGGGCTCGATGGCCAGGGCGCAGAAGAACGCGACCAGGACGTTGACGAGGAGTCCGACCAGCCGGTCGAACGCCCAGTGCGCGAACTGGTAGCAGGCGACGAGGGCGAGCGCGAGGACGAGCGCGCGAGGCAGCCAGCGCGGCATGCGCGCACGTGACGGGCGCGATCCGTCGCCGGGCGCGTCGGGCGCCGGGTCGGGAGACTCGTCACGTGCTGCCACAGGCCAAGTCTGGGCCCTACCTCCGATCAAGTCCTGATATCAGGGCATTCGCGGCACTTCGGACGGATGGTCAGCGTCGAGCAGCGGGCACGTCCATGGCCACGCAGACCGCCCGCCAGACGTCCTTCGCCTCCCAGCCGTCCTCCAGCGCCTGGACGACCGTACGGCCGCCCAGTTCGGACATCACGTGGTCACGCGCGAAGGAGTCGGCGTAGGTCTCGCCGAACTGCGCGCGCATCCGCTCCCAGAACATCGTCAGCCGCATGGGTGCCAGTATCCCCCGGTCGCCGGCCGCCCCTCGTACGGCCTACATCGCCCGTACCGCGGCGGTGACCAGTACCGCGGCGGCGACCACCACGAGGAAGGGCGCGCGCAGGAGCAGCGCGGTGGCCGCCGCCGCCAGCCCCGCGGTCCGCGCGTCGATCGCCAGACGCAAGGCATCGGTGCCGAAGGTCTGCAGCGCGGTCAGGGCGGCGAGCAGGGCGATGGGCAGCAGAGCGGCCAGTCGCTTGACGAGCGGGCGCTCCAGCAGCCCCGCGGGCACGGACAGGCCGAGCAGTTTCACTCCGTAGCAGCCCAGGGCGGTGGCACCGATGGCGATCCACGTGTTCGTTTCCCCTGTCATCGCGCGGCCCTCTTCTTTACGGCCAGCACCAAGGGCGCCGCCAGAGCCGCGACCAGCACCGGCACCCCGGCGGGCAGCACGGGCAGGCAGACCAGCGCGAGCAGGACGGCGAGCGCGGCCACCGCCCGTTCGGTGCGTCCCTTCACCATGGGTGCCAGCAGGGCCAGGAAGACGGCCGGCCCTGCGGCGTCCAGTCCCCAGGCGTCCGGATCACCGAGCGCCGACGCGCCCAGGGCTCCCAGCAGCGTGGTGAGGTTCCACAGCACGTAGAGACTCGCGCCCGTGACGGTGAAGCCGAGCCGGGCGGCGGCCCGTTCGCGCTGCGCCAGGGCGACCGCGGAGGTCTCGTCGATGACCCACTGGGCGGCCAGCGGCCGTATGGACGCCGGCAGGCGCAGGAGTTGCGAGAGCCGCAAACCGTAGAAGGCGTTGCGGGTGCCCAGGAAGAACGCCCCGGCCGCCGCCGCGAACGGACTGCCTCCCGCACCGAGCGCACTCACCAGCGCGAACTGCGAGGCCCCGGTGAACACGAGCAGCGACAGGACGCAGCTCTGGAGGACGGACAGGCCCGCGCCCGCCGAGGTCACTCCGAAGGCGAATCCGGACAGTCCGACGGCGACCCCTACTCCCAGGGCGTCTCGGACCACTTCTGCTCGGGGCCGCTCCGGCTGCCGCACGGTGTCCGGCCCCGTCGTCTGCGCTGTTTTCACTCGATCAGGCTAGGAAGACCGCCGCCTGCGGGTCTTGTACGTTCTTGCGGCGGGCGGCCCCGCGGCGATACGGGGCGATACGGACCGCCCGCCGGTCGTCCGAACGACGCGGCCGCGGGTCAGCGCTCTCGTACGATCTTCCGCTCGCGCTGGTACGCGCCGGGCGGGACCCCGACGATCCGGCTGAAGTGGCGGTTGAGGTGCGGCTGGTCGGTGAAGCCGACGGTGACCGCGGCTTCGGCCGGAGCGACGCCGGTGTCCAGGAGGCGGCGGGCGGCCCGGACGCGCTCACCGGTGAGCCACGCGTGCGGGGGCAGGCCGTAGGCGGCCTTGAAGGCGCGCAGCAACGCGAAGGGGCTGGTGGCCGTGGCGGCGGCGAGTTCGTCGAGACCGGGCGGGTCGGCCAGGTGGGCGGCGAGCAGTTCGCGGGCATGGGCCGCGGCGCCGGGAGCCGCCGCTCGGGGCCGACCGCCGCGGGCGATGCCCCCGCTGTGGCGTGCCAGCAGCCGGGCGAGGGTCAGGCGCAGAAACGTCTCGGCGGCGAGCGCGTCGTCCTGCTCGGCCGCTTCGTGGACGGCCGCGATCAGGCGGGCCGCGGTCGGGTCGGCTATGACCGGGCCGGTGAAGAAAGGGGTGCCACGCAGCCCGCGGGTCTCGGCGGCGACGGCCGACACGACGTCCGTCCGCGGATACAGGACCCGGTAGCTCCAGCCTCCGGCGGCGCCCGCGTACGCCGAGTGCGGGACCTCCGGGTTGATCAGGACGACGCCGCCCTCGCCGGCCCGCTCGGCACCGCCGGGCAGGCCGATGCCCTCCACCCCGCCGGTGACCGCCGCGATCACGTAGCCGTCGTGGGCATGGCGGGAGAAGGTGTGCCGGATGTAGCGGGCCCGCAGCAGGTCAACCCCGGGCAGGCCCGGGTGCTCCCAGAATCGTGCCTGCTCACGCGCGGTCATGGGGACATTGTGTCGTGACCGCGCCAGGAGTTGTCCACAGCCGGAAGAGTGGTCATCGGCGCGGTGTCGGTCCGGCGAGGCAGGATGGGGTCATGTCCAGTCCGTCCGCTCCGTCCAGTCCTCAGTCCGATCCGCACAGCAGCCTCGACTCCTTCTCGCCCGCGACCCGCGCGTGGTTCACGGGAGCCTTCCGCGAGCCCACCGCCGCTCAGTCCGGCGCGTGGTCCGCCATCGCCGCGGACTCCGACGTGCTGGTCGTGGCGCCCACCGGGTCGGGCAAGACGCTGGCCGCGTTCCTGGCAGCGCTGGACCGGCTGGCCGCCACTCCGCCGCCGGCTGAGGCCCGTCGCCGCTGCCGGGTGCTGTACGTCTCGCCGATGAAGGCGCTCGCGGTGGACGTCGAGCGCAATCTGCGCAGCCCGCTGGCGGGGATTCGGCAGGAGTCCGTGCGGCTGGGGCTGCCGGAGCCGGAGGTGCGGGTCGGTATCCGGTCGGGTGACACGCCCGCGGCGGAGCGGCGCTCGATGGCCACCCGCCCGCCGGACATCCTCATCACCACGCCCGAGTCCCTCTTCCTCATGCTCACCTCCGCCGCGCGGGAGGCTCTGAGCGGGGTCGAGACGGTGATCCTCGACGAGGTGCACGCGGTCGCCGGCACCAAGCGGGGCGCCCACCTGGCGCTTTCCCTGGAGCGGCTGGAGCGGCTGCTCGATCGGCCGGCCCGCCGGATCGGGCTGTCGGCCACGGTCCGGCCGGTGGATGAGGTGGCCCGCTTCCTTTCCCCGCAGCGGCGAGTGGCGATCGTGCAGCCGCCGTCCCAGAAGCGGTTCGACCTGTCGGTGGTCGTGCCGGTGGAGGATCTGGGAGAGCTGGGCGGTTCGCCGGTGATGGACGCGGCCGAGCACAGCGGGCCGGCCGCGGGCCCGGCGCAGCGGCCGTCGATCTGGCCGCATGTCGAGGAGCGGATCGCCGACCTGGTGCAGGCGCACCGCTCCACGATCGTCTTCGCCAACTCACGGCGGCTCGCCGAGCGCCTGTGCAACCGGCTCAACGAGATCGGCCAGGAGCGCGCCGAGGGCGAGCCGCTGCCCGAAGCGCACTCCCCGGCACAGGTCATGGCGCAGTCGGGCGCTGCCAAGGGGGCTCCTGCGGTGCTGGCCCGCGCGCACCACGGCTCGGTGTCCAAGGAGCAGCGCGCACTGGTGGAGGAGGATCTCAAGGCAGGGCGGCTGCCCGCGGTGGTCGCCACGTCGAGCCTGGAGCTGGGTATCGACATGGGTGCGGTCGACCTCGTGGTCCAGGTGGAGTCGCCGCCATCGGTCGCGTCGGGGCTGCAGCGGGTGGGCCGGGCCGGCCACCAGGTGGGGGCGGTGTCCACCGGGGTGGTCTTCCCGAAGTACCGCGGCGACCTGGTGCAGTCCGCGGTGGTCACCGAGCGGATGCGGGAAGGAGCCATCGAGTCGCTGCGGGTGCCGTCCAACCCGCTGGACGTGCTGGCGCAGCAGATCGTGGCGATGACCGCCCTGGACACCTGGGACGTGGACGAACTGCTCGCCCTGGTACGGCAGGCGGCACCCTTCGCGGCGCTGCCGCACTCCGCGTACACCGCGGTGCTGGACATGCTGGCCGGCCGCTATCCGTCGGACGCGTTCGCCGAACTGCGGCCCCGCCTGGTCTGGGACCGGGTGGCCAACACGCTCACCGGCCGGCCGGGAGCACAGCGGCTGGCGGTCACCTCCGGCGGCACCATCCCGGACCGCGGGCTGTTCGGGGTCTTCCTGGCCGGGGCGGACCCCAAGAAGGGCGGCGGCCGGGTCGGGGAGCTGGACGAGGAGATGGTGTACGAGTCCCGGGTGGGCGACGTGTTCACGCTGGGCACCACCTCGTGGCGGATCGAGGACATCACCCGTGACCGGGTGCTGGTCTCCCCCGCGCCGGGCGTACCCGGGCGGCTGCCGTTCTGGAAGGGCGACCAGTTGGGACGCCCGCTCGAACTGGGCCGAGCGCTGGGCAGGTGGCTGCGGGAAGTGGGCGCGCTCCCCGCGGAGGCGGCCCGGGAGCGGTTGGCCGCGGCCGGCCTGGACCCCTGGGCGGTCGACAACGTGCTGTCGTACCTCGCCGAGCAGCGGCAGGCGTGCGGGCACATCCCGGATGACCGCACCATCGTGGTGGAGCGCTTCAGGGACGAGCTGGGTGACTGGCGGGTGATCATCCACTCCCCGTTCGGCGCCCAGGTGCACGCTCCGTGGGCGCTCGCGCTCGGTGCCCGGCTCCAGGAGCGCTACGGGTTGGACGCCCAGGCCATGCACGCCGACGACGGGATCGTGCTGCGCCTGCCGGACGCGGACCTGATGGGGCTCGACCTGCTGGACGCCGATCCGGTGGCGAAGGGGGCCGAGTTCGATCCGGAGCAGTCGCCGGTGGGGGCGGGCGATGTGGCCTTCGACAAGGGCGAGGTCGAGCAGTTGGTGACGGAGCAGGTGGGAGGGTCCGCGTTGTTCGCGTCGCGCTTCCGGGAGTGCGCGGCGCGGGCACTGCTGCTGCCGCGCCGCACTCCCGGCCGGCGCACCCCGTTGTGGCAGCAGCGGCAGCGGGCGTCGCAACTGCTCCAGGTGGCGTCGGAGTTCGGGTCGTTCCCGATCGTGCTGGAGGCGATCCGGGAGTGCCTTCAGGACGTGTTCGACGTGCCGGGGCTGGTGGAGTTGATGGGAGACATCGAGGCGCGGCGGGTCCGGTTGGTGGAGGTGACCACGCAGGAGCCGTCGCCCTTCGCCCGTTCGCTGCTGTTCGGCTATGTGGCGCAGTTCCTCTACGAGGGCGACTCGCCGCTGGCCGAACGCAGGGCGGCCGCGCTGTCGCTGGACTCGCGGCTGCTGGCGGAGCTGCTGGGGCAGGCGGAGTTGCGGGAGCTGCTCGATCCCGACGTGCTGGCCGATCTGGACAGCGAGTTGCAGTGGCTGACGGAGGATCGCCGGGTCAAGGACGCGGAGGGGGTCGCGGACCTGCTGCGGGTGCTCGGCCCGCTGACCGGCACCGAGTTGGCGGTGCGCGGCGCGGAGGCGGGGTGGGCCGCGGAGTTGGAGGCGGCCAGGCGGGCGATCAGGGTGCGGATCGCCGGGGAGGAGCACTGGGCCGCGGTGGAGGACGCCGGGCGGCTGCGCGACGCGCTGGGCACGGCCTTGCCGGTGGGCGTGCCGGTGGCGTTCACCGAGCCGGTCAAGGACCCGCTGGGCGACCTGCTGGCGAGGTACGCGCGGACGCATGGCCCGTTCACGACGGGCGAGGCCGCGGCCCGGTTCGGTCTGGGTGGGGCCGTGGCGGACGGCACGCTGCACCGGCTGGCGGCAGCGGGCCGGGTGGCGCAGGGCGAGTTCCGTCCGGGCGGAGCCGGTCAGGAGTGGTGCGACGCCACGGTGCTGCGGCGGCTTCGGCGCCGTTCGCTCGCCGCGCTGCGGCAGGAGTTGGAGCCGGTGCCGCCGGCCACGCTCGGGGTGTTCCTGCCGCAGTGGCAGCATGTCGGCACGCATGGTCTGCGCGGGATGGACGGCCTGGCGCGGGCGGTTGAGCAGTTGCAGGGCGCGTCGGTTCCCGCGTCGGCGTTGGAGAAGCTGGTGCTGCCGTCCCGGGTGAGCGGCTACACCCCGGCGATGCTGGACGAGTTGACGGCCTCCGGCGAGGTGCTGTGGGCCGGAGCGGGGGCTCTGCCCGGCAAGGACGGATGGGTGTCACTGTATTTGTCCGAAAGTGCACCCTTGCTGCTGCCGGGTCCGCAGCCGTTGGAGCTGACGGAGTTGCACACGGCGGTGCTCGGCGCGCTGTCCGGCGGGTACGGTTTGTTCTTCCGGCAGATCGGCGAGCAGGTGCGGGCGGCCGGGCTGACGGCGAGCGACCCGGAACTCGCCGACGCGGTATGGGACCTGGCCTGGTCGGGGCGGCTGACCAATGACACCCTCGCCCCACTGAGGGCGCTACTCGGCTCGGGCCGTACCGCGGGGGCGACCGCGCACCGGGCGCCGCGCTCGGTGCCGCGCGGCAGGTACAGCTCGCTCGCCTCGGCCAGGTCGCCACGGGCCACCGCCTCCCGGACCGGGCCGCCCACCACCGCGGGCCGCTGGTCCCTGGTGCCCGCACCCGAAGCAGATCCGACCCTGCGGGCGCACGCCCTGACCCACACCCTGCTGGACCGGCACGGCGTGGTCACCCGGGGCGCCGTGGCCGCGGAAGGAGTGGCGGGCGGCTTCTCGGCGGCATATCGGGTGCTGGCGGCGTTCGAGGAGACCGGGCAGGCCAGACGCGGCTACGTGGTGGAGGGTCTGGGTGCGGCGCAGTTCGCGATGGACGGCGCGGTGGACCGGCTGCGAGCCCTCAGCGCGGCGCGGGAGCGGGAGGAAGAACGCCCCGACCGGTCCCGCACGGTGGTGCTGGCCGCCGCGGACCCGGCCAATCCGTACGGCGCCGCGCTGCCGTGGCCGGAGCAGCCCGAGGGGGTCTCCCACAAACCCGGGCGGAAGGCGGGCGCCCTGGTGGTGCTGACCGACGGCGAACTCGCCCTGTATGTGGAGCGGGGTGGCAAGACCCTGCTGGCCTGGCCACGGGACGAGATACGGGTCGGGGCCGCGGCGGACGCCCTCGCGCTGGCGGTCCGGGAGGGAGCGCTGGGCCGCCTCACGGTGGAGCGTGCCAACGGCGAGTCGGCGCTGACCTCTCCGCTGGGCCGGGCGCTGGAGGCCGCGGGGTTCCACGCCACACCGCGCGGGCTGCGGTTGCGGGAGGACCGCTGATGCGAGGTGGGGACGGCGCAGGCGCCATCATGGAGGGGTGCCCGAAGGAGACACGGTCTGGCTGACCGCCCATCGACTGCACGCGGCGCTGGCCGGGCAGCCGCTGGTGCGGGCGGATCTGCGCGTGCCGAAGCTGGCGACCGTGGACCTGGTGGGACGGCAGGTGCTGGCGGTGGTGCCCCGCGGCAAGCACCTGATGGCGCGGCTCGAAGGCGACATGACGCTGCACAGCCATCTGCGGATGGACGGGGCGTGGCACCTGTACGGGTCCGGGGAACGCTGGCGGGGCGGGCCGATGCACCAGGTGCGGGCGGTGCTGGCGGCGGGTGAGCGGGTCGCGGTCGGCTACCGGCTGCCGGTGCTGGAGTTGCTGAGCACCGAGGAGGAGGGCGAGGTGGTCGGCCACCTCGGGCCCGACCTGCTCGGGCCGGACTGGGACGCGGAGCAAGCGCTCGCCCGGCTGGCCGCGGACCCGGACCGCCAGGTCGGGGAGGCGTTGCTGGACCAGCGGAATCTGGCCGGGATCGGGAACGTCTACGTCGCCGAGCTGTGCTTTCTGCGTGGGGTGACGCCGTGGACACCGTTCGGGGCGGTGCCGGCGCCGGAGCGGCTGGTGGCGCTGGCCAGACGACTGCTGGAGGCGAACAAGGCGCGCCCCGGCCATGTGACGACCGGGGACACCCGTCGCGGGCGCACCCACTGGGTGTACGGCCGGGAGCACCAGCCGTGCCTGCGGTGCGGCACTGCGGTCAGGTCGGCTCGGCACGGCGACGACACCCGGCAGCAGGATCGGGTGGCCTACTGGTGCCCGCGGTGCCAGCGAGGTCCGGCGCCAGGCCCAGCCCCAGAACCAGCCCCAGATCCAGGTCCCGCGTCGTCCTCGGCCAGGGGCTGATCCTCGAAAAGGCCGGACCCCGCCGGCACGGGAGCGGGCGCCTTCGTCCGGCGGCGGCGCGCCGCCTCCCGCCGCCGTGCGGGCACCGCGTGCATGGGGATCAGGCCGAGGCTCCATCCGCCGGCGACGATCGCGGCGTGCACGCCGCCGGCCGAACCGCCCGAGGTGTCGGGCCGCAGGCCGAACCGCAGGACCGCCAGCCACCACAGCACGCCGCCGACCAGGGCCAGCACCACGCGCACGCCACCCGCACCCTGGCCCCTGCCCCCGACCCGGGCCGTCGCGGCGGGCCCGGGCGAAAAGGGCGCCGCCACCCGTACCGCCGGTATCGGCGCCGGAGCGGGCCTGGCACGCGTGCGCGAGCAGGTCCGGGTCCGGGACCGGGTCGTCCGGGTCCGTATCGTCGGAGTCCTTCGAGGGCCGCGCATGGCGCCTCAGACGTTCTCCGCCTGGAACATCCAGTGGAACTTCTCCAGGTCGGCGGTGATGCCGATGAGGATGTCCTGGGTCACCGGGTCGGGCTTGTCGGTGGTCTGGATACGTTCACGCATCCGGGTGATGCAGGCGTCGAGGGCGGCGACCATGATCTCCACGACCTCGCCGTCCTTGACCCACCCGTCGGTGACGGTGTCGATGCCGCTGGTCTTGGCGACGGTGCCGGCGCGGCCGTCGGGGGTCACGCTGATCGCGGAGGCACGCTCGGCGACAGTGTCGGAGGCGACTCGAGCGCTGTCCACGACCTCGTCCAGCTGGAGGTGGATGGACCGGAACCGGGGGCCGATGACGTTCCAGTGCACCTGCTTGGCCAGCAGTGACAGGTCGATCAGATCCACCAGGGCACCCTGGAGGGCTTCACCGACGGTCTTGCGGGCCTGCTCGGCCAGGGGGCTCTTCACGACAGACATGCGCTTGTCTCCTCGCGGATCGACGCGTTCGGGTCCGATTCATCCCGTACTGACCTTCTGCGCCTACCCTGCCTCTGCGCACCACACATGGCAAAAGACAGCGGCCCCCCGCACCGACCCCGCACCCACCCCGCGCACACCCCCGATCGGCAGCGCGGCACGCGCCGCGTGCGCCCCGCAGGAACACGACGGCCCCGCCACGGGACGGGTGTCGTCCCGGACGGGGCCGGCAGGTGCGCTCAACCGCTGACGCACGCGTCAAGCGGCGGTACCGAGCTGGTTCAGGCGGCGACGACGTCCACGGCTTCCGCGGACTTCTTGGGCGCCTTGATGGTGATCCGTTCGTCCGGCGCGGATGGTACGGCCGTGACGGAGGTGACGGACGTGACTGCGCCCAGCAGGGGCCTCATCGGCGCGGCCGGGGTCTCGGCCGCCGACGACTGGGCCAGCTCCGCGAGCGACAGATCGTCGCTGACCTCGCGCATCACCTCGGACATCGGCACGTCCAAGGCGTCGCAGATCGCCGAGAGCAGTTCGGAGGACGCCTCTTTCTGCCCCCGCTCGACCTCCGAGAGATAACCCAGGGAGACCCGGGCCGACGAAGAGACCTCACGCAGAGTGCGGCCCTGGCGCTGGCGCTGCCGACGCAGCACGTCACCAAGCAGGCGACGGAGCAGGATCATCGGTGGCTCCCTCCTCGGACCGCGAAACCGCATCCTTCTCGCCCCACCGTACCGCCTCGGGCACCGCCCGTGCGGGGAGCGAAGACGTGTTCACTCAGGGCTGCAAACATCACTTCCCCCCGTCTTCTTCCCTATCCTTGGCCGCCGGTAGTCGTACCGGGACCGTTACGTGTGGCCGTTCGGCCCTTGTCGTTCCGCTGTCCTTCGGCCGGGGCCGGTGGACTCCGGACCCGCAACCGTACTCCTCCGCAGTTCGGCGGTGAGCAGTTCCAGGACAGCCGCCACCGACGCCCGGCGGATCGTGCCGCGGTCCCCGGGGAGCCGCAGCGGGACGACCACGGCGCCCGACGGGCCGGCGACGGCGACGAAGACCGTGCCGACCGGCTGACCGTCCTGGGGGGTGGGGCCGGCGACGCCGGTGGTCGCGACGCCCCAGTCCGCGCCGAGCCGGTGGCGTACGCCCTCGGCCATCCCGCGCGCCACATCGGGGTCCACCGCACCCCGCTCGGCGAGCAGAGCGGCGTCGACGCCGAGGATCTCGTGCTTCAGCTCGGTCGCGTACGCCGTGACCGAACCACGGAAGGCCCGCGAGGCGCCGGGAACGGCAGCCAGTTCAGCGGCCACCAGGCCGCCTGTGAGCGACTCCGCGACCGCGAGCGTCGCCGCGCGACCCACGAGCAGCCGCAGGGCCTCACGCGCGGACTCAGCCGGTTCCGCGGACCCGGTCGGCGCGGGCCGCCCCGAAGCCTGCGACCCCACCGGCCCCTCCGCGCTCATACGCCCTGCCGACGCTCGCGCTCGGCGGCAGACGCGGGGGCGGACGCGGGTGCCGGGTCGGCCTCGGCCCCAGGCGCGGTATCGGTCCTCGACACGGGCTCATCCGCACGCTCGGCCCGATGCGCTCCCCCGGCCCTCGTCCCCGTTCCCGGCCCGCTCGTCGCCGCGAGCGTCGCCCCGGACCCGCTCCCGGGCGCCGTCGCCGACACCCGCGCACCGCCCCGAGCGCCCTGAGCGGTCGCCGCGGGGGCGCTCGCCGCCGGAGCGGTCGCCGTCTCGTCGTGAGCCGCATCGGCGGCCTGCGCCGCCAGGCCCGCCCGGCGCAGGACGACCGCCTGCCGTACGTAGTCCACGCCGCTCGCCACGGTCAGCACGACCGCGACCGCCATGATCCAGGCGCGGATGCTGGCCAGCGGACCGGTCAGCACCAGGATGTACATGCCGACCGCGACGCCCTGCGTGAGCGTCTTGAGTTTGCCGCCGCGGCTCGCGGGGATGACACCGTGCCGGATCACCCAGAAGCGCATGAGGGTGATGCCGAGTTCACGGAAAAGGATGACCCCGGTGACCCACCACGGCAGGTCACCCAGAGCGGACAGCCCGACCAGCGCCGCGCCCATGATCGCCTTGTCCGCGATCGGGTCGGCGATCTTGCCGAAGTCCGTGACGAGGCCGTAGCGCCGGGCCAGTTCGCCGTCGAAGAGGTCGGTGATCATCGCGATGGCGAAGGCGGCCCAGGCGAAGGAGCGCCAGGCCGGGTCGTTCCCGTCGTCGTGCACGAGCAGCAGCACGAACCCCGGGACCAGCACGAGCCGGGTCATGGTCAGCAGGTTCGCGACGTTCCAGAGCCCGGCCTGGCCGCTGCCCCGTCCGGCCTGCGCACCGGCTTCGTGCGCACCACCAGCACCCTCGACACCAGCACCAGCACCAGCGCCCGCAGCACCGGCGCCAACGCCCTCAGCACCAGCACCCCGTGAACCGCCGGAGGCCCCGCCCCGCCCGCTCCCGTCCCCACCGGTGCCGGCCTCGGCCGGACGCGCCGCGGTGGCCGCCCGCAGCGGCGGCGGTGTGGGCTCGGCGCCTCCGCTCATCTGCCCACTCCCTCGGAACACTCCGCACCCTGGCCGCCGGCCGCACCGGCCAGGGCGGGCAGCACTTCGGCGATCAGGTCCACGCCCTCGGTGCCCGTCACCTTCGCGGTCACGAACGTCCCGGGCGCCGGGCGCCACTCCCCGCCGGATGCCCCAACGGCCGCCGCGCCCGCCGGGTTCCCACCGGGCGGCAGCAGGACGACCTGGCCGTCGGTCTCCGGCGCCTGGTGGTCGGCGCGGCCGGTGACCTCGCCGGTCTCCTCGTCGAACGCCTCGACCAGCACCCGCAGGGTGGCGCCGAGCCGCTCCTCCGCGCGCTGCGCGGTCAGTTCCTCGGCCAGCCGGGAGACCCGCGCGAGCCGGGCGGCGACCACGTCCTCGTCGAGTTTGTGCTCGAAGGAGGCGGCCTCGGTGCCCTCCTCGTCGGAGTAGCCGAACACGCCGATGGCGTCGAGCCGCGCCTCGCTCAGGAACCGCTCCAGTTCGGCGAGGTCCTCCTCGCTCTCGCCGGGGAAGCCGACGATGAAGTTGGACCGGACGCCGGCCTCCGGCGCCCTCGACCGGATCGTGTGCAGCAGTTCGAGGAACCGCTCGGTGTCGCCGAAGCGGCGCATGGCGCGCAGCACCCCCGGCGCGGAGTGCTGGAAGGACAGGTCGAAGTACGGCACGACACCCGGGGTGCCGGTCATGACGTCGATGAGCCCGGGCCGCATCTCGGCGGGCTGGAGGTAGCTGATCCGGACCCGCTCGACACCGTCGACGGCGGCCAGTTCCGGCAGCAGCGTCTCCAGCAGGCGGATGTCGCCGAGGTCCTTGCCGTAGGAGGTGTTGTTCTCGCTGACGAGCATGACCTCCTTGACGCCCTGCCCGGCCAGCCAGCGGGTCTCGCCCAGCACGTCGGAGGGGCGCCGGGAGATGAACGAGCCGCGGAAGGACGGGATCGCGCAGAAGGTGCAGCGGCGGTCACAGCCGGAGGCGAGCTTCACGGACGCGACCGGGCCGGAGTCGAGCCGCCGGCGCAGCGGAGCGCGCGGCCCCGAAGCGGGAGCGACACCCTCCGGCAGATCGGGCACCTGCCAGGGCACATCCGGGTCCGCGGTCGGGTGCGCCGCCGCGCGGGCCGCACCGGACGCGCCCCCGTCCACACCGCTGTCGGTTCCGGCGCCTCTGCCCTCGTCCGCCTCCCCGGCGCCCGCCGCGCCCTGCCCGTGTCCCGGCAGCGCCACCGCCCCGCTCCGCGTGCCCGTACCGGAGACCGCGCGCTGCCGCTCCACCGGGCTCACCGGGAGCAGCTTGCGCCGGTCGCGCGGGGTGTGGGAGGCGTGGATGCCGCCGCCCAGGATGGTGCGCAGCCGGTCGGAGATGTCCGCGTAGTCGTCAAAACCGAGGACACCGTCGGCCTCCGGAAGCGCCTCGGCCAGGTCCTTGCCGTACCGCTCGGCCATGCAGCCCACCGCGACGACCGCTTGGGTGCGGCCCTGCGCCTTGAGGTCGTTCGCCTCCAGCAGGGCGTCCACCGAGTCCTTCTTGGCGGCCTCGACGAAGCCGCAGGTGTTCACCACGGCCACGTCGGCGTCGGCGGCGTCCTCGACGAGCTGCCAGCCGTCCGCCGCCAGCCGGCCGGCGAGCTCCTCCGAGTCCACCTCATTGCGGGCGCAGCCGAGCGTGACAAGGGCGACGGTACGGGGTTCGGGCATGGGCACCAGCCTACCCGGTGGCCTTCTCGCGACTTCGCCGCGCGGTGCGCCGAACGCCCGTCCGCCCCCGTCGGTCCGGCGGCCCGCGGCTAACCCTGCGTCGGGTCGCCCGGCGTGTACGTCAAGCGGACGACCTGGCCCTTTCCGCCGGCCGGTCCGAGGTCCTTGCCGTTGACGAAGAGCTGGACCGCGCCCGCGTTGCCGACGATGAGCTTGATCTTCTTGTCGTCGGTCCAGGTCTTGGACTGGCCCTCCTTGAGGGACGCCTGGAAGAGCTGCTTGCCGTTGCCGTCGGTGGCCTGAATCCAGCTGGCGCCGCTCTCGGCGGTGACCTTGACCGTGACCTTCCCGGGCGGGGCCGCGGCGATGGCGCTGCCGGTGTCGGTCGGCTGCGCGGTCGGGGCGCCGTTGCCCTGCGGCGACGACGGGCTCGGGGACGTCGTGGTCGAGGCCGACGCGCTCGGGCTGGACTGGGCGCTGGTCTTGCCGCTGTCGCCGGCGCTCCCGCTGACGACGGTGTACCCGACGAAGCCGATGACGGCCACGATCGCGGCGATCATGGCGGCGGTCCAGTTCGGCCGGCGCGGCTCGGACTTGATCCGCTCGGCCTCGTAAAGCGGCGCGACCGGCGGGGGCGCGGAGTCGGTGTCGTGGTCGGCGGCGTACTGCTCGATCAGCGGCTCGGGGTCGACGCCGACGGCGCGGGCGATGGCGCGGATGTGGCCGCGGGCGTAGACGTCACCGCCGCAGCGGGAGAAGTCGTCCTGCTCGATCGACTGGAGGATCGGGACGCGTACCCGGGTGGTGGTGCTGACCTCGTCAACGGTCAGCCCCGCCTCGGTGCGGGCCTGAGCGAGGGCGCGGCCGACCGAAGGGCGGTCGGCGGAGGGCGTGTTGCCGATGGACACGAGGGCGCCTTTCGAGCGTGCAGCCACCTGCTGGAAGTTCAGTCTAGGGGCGGTATGAAACACCGGGGCAGGCGGACTACGGATTTTCGTCGGCCCCACGGGCACGCGAGGGTGTCAACGGGGTGACAGTCGTCCTGCCTGTACAACTTGACGCTTGGACCGGAGAAACGGTTGCCCTTCAACGTGCCCCGAGTTGGCCGGGATCACACGTGGCACGACTCCACTTGTGTGACGAATGGTACGTACGTCCGGGTGTACCCGTCGGTACCGCTCCGTCGCCCGGGCCGGTGGCCTTGCGCCGCTCCCCGGCCCATCACCCCGGGGCCGCCGGCCCCCGGGCCCGTCGCTCCGAGCGCTCACCCTCAGCGCGTCACCCCGGCCCGTCACCGCCGCGGATCACCGCCAGGACCCCGTCCAGCTCATCCGCCTTGACCAGCACGTCGCGCGCCTTGGAACCCTCACTCGGGCCGACGATCCCGCGGGACTCCATCAGGTCCATCAGCCGCCCGGCCTTCGCGAAGCCCACCCGCAGCTTGCGCTGGAGCATCGAGGTGGAGCCGAACTGGGTGGAGACCACCAGTTCGGCCGCCTGGCACAGCAGGTCCAGGTCGTCGCCGATCTCCTCGTCGATCTCCTTCTTCGGTCCGCTGCCGACGGTGACGTCGGACCGGTAGGTCGGTGTGAGCTGCGCCTTGCAGTGCTCCACCACCTTGGCGATCTCGTCCTCGGTGACGTAGGCGCCCTGCATCCGGACCGGTTTGTTCGCGCCCATCGGCAGGAACAGCCCGTCGCCCTTGCCGATCAGCTTCTCGGCGCCCGGCTGGTCGAGGATGACCCGGCTGTCGGCGAGGGAGGAGGTGGCGAAGGCGAGCCGGGACGGCACGTTGGCCTTGATCAGGCCGGTGACCACGTCGACGCTCGGCCGCTGGGTGGCCAGCACCAGGTGGATGCCGGCGGCGCGGGCCAGCTGGGTGATGCGGACGATCGAGTCCTCCACGTCGCGGGGCGCGACCATCATCAGGTCGGCCAGCTCGTCGACGATCACCAGCAGATACGGATACGCGGTCAGCTCGCGCTCGCTGCCCTCGGGGGTCTTCGCCTTGCCCGAGCGCACCGCCGCGTTGAAGTCGTCGATGTGCCGGTAGCCGTACGCGGCGAGGTCGTCGTAGCGCAGGTCCATCTCGCGGACCACCCACTGGAGGGCCTCGGCGGCCCGCTTCGGGTTGGTGATGATCGGCGTGATCAGGTGCGGGATGCCCTCGTAGGCGGTCAGCTCGACGCGCTTGGGGTCGACCAGCACCATCCGGACCTCGTCCGGGGTGGCACGGCACATCACCGAGGTGATGAGGCAGTTGATGCAGGAGGACTTGCCGGAGCCGGTGGCGCCGGCCACCAGGACGTGCGGCATCTTCGTGAGGTTGGCCACCACGTAGCCGCCCTCGACGTCCTTGCCGAGCGCGACGGTCATCGGGTGGTCCTCGCCCGCGGCCTCGGCCGAGCGCAGCAGGTCGCCGACGTTGACCATCTCGCGGTCGCTGTTGGGGATCTCGATGCCGACCGCGGACTTGCCGGGGATCGGGCTGATGATCCGCACATCGGGACTGGCCACGGAGTACGCGATGTTCTTGGCCAGCGCGGTGATCCGCTCCACCTTCACCGCGGCGCCCAGTTCCACTTCGTACCGGGTGACCGTCGGGCCGCGGGTGAAGCCGGTGACGACGGCGTCGACCTTGAACTCCTTGAACACCTGGCTCAGCGAGGCGACGACCGCGTCGTTGGCGGCGCTCCTGGTACGGCCGGGGCCGCCGCGCTCCAGCAGGTCGAGCGAGGGCAGGGCGTAGGTGATGTCGCCGGAGAGCTGGAGCTGCTCGGCCCGCGGCGGCAGCGGCGGCCCGGCCTCGGAGGTGGCGGCGGGCTTGGTCAGGTCGGGTACGGAGTCGCTGCCCTTGCCGGCGCCGGCCGCGCCCTGGGCGCCGGTGTCGTCGGCGCGGGCGGCGGGCACCGGCTTCTTGAGCCGGCTGGTGAGGTCGGCGACGAGCGGGGAGGGCTGCACGCCGTGCAGCACCGCGCCGTCGAGGGCCGCGGCGGCCGCGGCGGCGACGTCCACCGGGTCCAGGTCGAGGTCGTCGGCCCCCTGGGCGGACGCCGGCTCCGGGCGGCGCCGGGACTTGCGGCGCGGCTTGTCCTGCTCGTCCGCGTCGAGCCCGCCCATGCCCGAGCCGGCACTGTCGCCGTCACGCTCTATGTCGTACGGGTCGGCGTCGGCGCCCTTGCCGCCACGGGACTTGGTGAAGCGGGCGGGCACCCTGCGGACCGGTGAGTCGTCCTCGGCCGCTCCGGAGCGCGACCCGGACACGGCGTCCGCGTCGTCGTCGAAGAAGTCCTCCAGCGGGACGGCCTCGGGGTCGGGCGGGGGTGCGTACAGGCCGACCCGGACGCCGGCCGCCCGCAGCCGCTGCGGGATGGCGTTGACCGGGGTCGCGGTGACCACGAGCAGCCCGAAGACGGTGATCAGCAGGAGCAGCGCCGCGGCGAGCACGGAGCCGACGGTGTAGTGCAGGGGCGCGGCGGCGGCCCAGCCGATCAGGCCGCCGGCGTCGCGCAGCGCCTGCGCGCCGTCGGCGCGGCTCGGGGCCCCGCAGCCGATGTCGATCAGGCCGAGCACGCCGAGCACCAGCGCGGACAGGCCGATCACGATCCGGCCGTTGGCCTCGGGCTGTTCGGGGTGGCGCATCAGCCGGACGGCGATCGCGCCGACCAGGAACGGCACCAGCAGGTCGAGCCGGCCGAAGGCTCCGGTGACCAGCAGGGCGACCAGGTCCCCGACCGGGCCGTTCAGATTGGACCAGGTGCCGGCGGCGACCACCAGGGTCACGCCGAGCAGCAGCAGCGCCACGCCGTCCTTGCGGTGCGCGGGGTCGAGGCCGCGTGCGCCGCGCCCTATCCCGCGGAAGATCGCGCCGACGCCGTGTGCGAAGCCGAGCCACACCGCGCGCACCACCCGGTAGAGGCCGCCGGTGGGGGACGGCGCGGCCGCGGGCGCGGGTTTGGCCGCCGCCGCCTTCTTGGCGGGCGGTCGGGCGGCAGCGCTCTTGGCCGCGGGCTTCTTCGCCGCGGTCTTCTTGGCCGGAGGCCGCGCCGGGGCTTTCTTGGCGGTGCCGGACGTACGGGGGGCCATGGGCCGAGGTTACCGCCCTTGTGATCGGGGGACACGCCTGCTCGGGGATACGCCCGTTCGTGTCGGACCGCGCTGGGCGCCGGGTTGACGCCGCGTCATGGGCCGGGAGGACGACCGGCGGGAGCATGCCACCCGGCTCGCGCACGGCGCGCCGTGGAGTCCGGACCCGCCGTGCGCGCTCAGTCCGAGCCGCCCTGCTGCCTGCCGAACCCGTTGCCGCCGCCGGCCTCGCCGGGTTCCAGCGCGTCCAACGCCCGCCGCAACCCGGTGAGTTTGCGCTCCAGGTGTGCGGCCGTGGCCACCACTGCGGCGTCGGCGCTGCCGTCGAGCTGCTTGCCGAGCGCTTCGGCCTGCTCCTCCACGGCGGCCAGCCGCGCGGACAGTTCGGCGAGCAGGCCGACGGACTCCCTCGCACCTGCCGGGCCCGCCCCGCCGGCCACGGCGTCGGACGGCGCGCCCTGCTCCAACTGCAGCCGCAGCAGCGCCGCTTGCTCGCGCAACTGGCAGTTCTTCATGTACAGGTCCACGAACACCGAGACCTTGGCGCGCAGCACCCACGGGTCGAACGGTTTGGAGATGTAGTCGACCGCACCGGCCGCGTATCCGCGGAACGTGTGGTGCGGGCCGTGGTTGATCGCGGTGAGGAAGATGATCGGGATGTCCCGGGTCCGCTCCCGCCGCTTGATGTGCGCCGCGGTCTCGAACCCGTCCATGCCCGGCATCTGGACATCGAGCAGGATCACCGCGAAGTCGTCGGTCAGCAGCGCCTTGAGCGCTTCCTCCCCTGACGATGCACGGACCAGGGTCTGGTCCAGCGCCGAGAGGATCGCCTCCAGCGCCAGCAGATTCTCCGGCCGGTCATCGACCAGGAGGATCTTGGCCTTTTGCACCACGCCACGCCCTCCTCGCCCCGGCTTGGGGCCTCCCCGACTCGCAATGCCGACGGAAGCGCCGATCGCCGCCCCCGGGGGCAGCAATGTCCCGCCGCCCGTCCTTGTGCCGGTCATCGTAGCCGCACCCCGCCGTTCGCCACACCCTGTCACCGTCACGTCACTCACCACGTACCGGAAACGCAGGCGGAGACCGTAAGGTTCCCAGATTCCACGCGGCCCACACCTCACCTGCCCCTCAAGTCGGCAAAATATTCAGCCATCTTCGGGCAGGTTCGGTGATCGGGCCGATCATCGGGCGTGCATCCAGCCCTCCATGAGCGTCAGCAGGTGGTCGGTGTCCACCGGCTTGGTCACGTAGTCCGACGCCCCGGAGTCGATCGCCTTCTCCCGGTCGCCCTTCATCGCCTTCGCGGTGAGCGCGATGATCGGCAGCCCGGCGAACTGCGGCATCTTGCGGATCGCCGTGGTCGTCGCGTACCCGTCCATCTCCGGCATCATGATGTCCATCAGCACCACGGCGATGTCGTCGTACTGCTCCAGGACGTCGATACCCTCGCGCCCGTTCTCCGCGTAGAGCACGGTCAGGCCGTACTGCTCCAGCACGCTGGTGAGCGCGAAGACGTTGCGGATGTCGTCATCCACGATGAGGACCTTCTCGCCGCTGAACCCGCCGGTGAAGGCCGGGTACGCCTCCCCGTGCGCCGTCTCCCGCGCCGCCGCGCCCGCGTCGGTCCCCGCGCCCTCGGCGCCGTGTACGGCGCCGCTCCGGCCGTTTGCGGCGCCGCCGTGGCCGTTCAGGGAACCGGCGCCGTTCGCGGACCCGCCGCCCTGCGCCGAACCGCCGTTCCCGGACCCGGTGTCGCCCTCCGCCGGCCGCGCCGGGCCGGGCGCGGGCTGGGCGGAGCGGCGGCGCAGCCGGGCCAGGCTGCTGCCCGGGCTGCGGTTGCGGCCCTGCGCCTGCTGGTCGGCGTCCGCGCCCCGGCCACTGCCTGCGCCGGCCGGCAACTGCGGCTGCACGGGCAGCGTGTCACCGAGGCTGAGCGGCAGGTACAGCGTGAAGGTGGAGCCGCGGCCGGGCTGGCTGTCGGCGTGGATCTCGCCGCCCAGCAGCCGGGCGATCTCCCGGCTGATCGACAGGCCCAGGCCGGTGCCGCCGTACTTGCGGCTGGTGGTGCCGTCGGCCTGCTTGAACGCCTCGAAGATCACCAGCATCTTGCTCGCCGCGATCCCGATGCCGGTGTCGGAGACCGAGAAGGCGATCAGCGGCTGGTCGGCGTCGCGCATCGTCCCCGCCTCCAGCAACTGCTCGCGGATCGCCTGCGGCACATCCGGTCCGGCCGGGCGGATCACCAGCTCCACCGACCCGGAGTCGGTGAACTTCACCGCGTTCGACAGCAGGTTGCGCAGCACCTGCAGCAGCCGCTGCTCGTCGGTGTGCAAGGTCACCGGCAGCTCCGGCGAGACCCGCACCGAGAAGTCCAGGCCCTTCTCCGCGGTCAGTGGCCGGAACGTCGCCTCCACGTAGTCCACCAGCTGCACCAGGGCGATACGGGTCGGCGAGACGTCCATCTTGCCGGCCTCGACCTTCGACAGGTCCAGGATGTCGTTGATCAGCTCCAGCAGGTCGGAACCGGCTCCGTGGATCGTCTCGGCGAACTCGACCTGCTTGGGCGACAGGTTGGAGTCGGCGTTGTCGGCCAGCAGCTTGGCGAGGATCAGCAGCGAGTTCAGCGGCGTGCGCAGCTCGTGCGACATGTTCGCCAGGAACTCCGACTTGTAGCGCATCGAGACCGCGAGCTGCTCGGCGCGCTCCTCCAGGACCTGCCGGGCCTCCTCGATCTCGGTGTTCTTCACCTCGATGTCGCGGTTCTGCCGCGCCAGCAGCTCGGCCTTCTCCTCCAGTTCCGCGTTGGACATCTGCAGGGCGCGCTGCCGGCTCTCCAACTCGTCCGAGCGCTCCTGGAGTTGCTCGGTCAGCTCCTGGGACTGCTTGAGCAACCCCTCGGTCTTGGTGTTGACCGAGATGGTGTTCACGCTGATCGCGATGATGTCGGTGATCTGGTCGAGGAAGTCCTTCTGGATCTGCGTGAACGGCTGGAACGCGGCCAGCTCGATCACGCCCAGCACCCGCCCCTCGAAGAGCACCGGCAGCACGATCACGTGTGCCGGCGGCGCCTCGCCGAGCCCGGACACGATCTTCAGATACCCCGGCGGCGCCTGCTCGATCAGGATCGAGCGCTTCTCCACCGCGGACTGCCCGATCAGGCCCTCACCGGGCAGGAACACCGAGGACATGGTGCGCCGGGAGAAGCCGTAGCTGCCGATCAGCGCGAGTTCGTACTCCGACTCGGACTCCGCGGTGTCCTGCGCGAGGAAGAACGCGCCGTGCTGCGCGGACACCACCGGGGTCAGCTCGCTCATGATCAGCGCGGCCACGTCCCGCAGGTCCCGGCGGCCCTGCATCAGACCGGAGATCCGGGCCAGGTTGCCCTTGAGCCAGTCCTGCTCCTTGTTGGCGAGGGTGGTCTCGCGCAGCCGGACGATCATCGTGTTGATGTAGTCCTGCAGTTCCAGGATCTCCCCGGCCGCGTCCACGTCGATCCGCAGGTTCAGGTCGCCGCGGGTCACCGCGGTGGCGACCTGCGCGATGTTGCGCACCTGGCTGGTCAGGTTGTTGGCCATCAGGTTCACCGACTCGGTGAGGTCCTTCCAGATCCCCGAGACACCCGGCACCCGCGCCTGACCGCCCAGCCGCCCCTCGGTACCCACCTCGCGCGCGACCCGCGTCACCTCGTCACCGAACGCGGACAGCTGCCCGACCATGGTGTTGATCGTGGTCTTCAGCTCCAGGATCTCCCCGCGGGCGTCCACGTCGATCTTCTTCGACAGGTCACCACGCGCGACCGCGGTCGTCACCTGCGCGATCTGCCGCACCTGGCCGGTCAGGTTGGACGCCATCCCGTTGACGGACTCGGTCAGGTCCTTCCAGGTGCCCGCCACGCCGGGCACGCGCGCCTGGCCGCCGAGGATGCCCTCGGTGCCCACCTCGCGCGCCACCCGGGTGACCTCGTCACCGAAGGCCGACAGTGTGTCCACCATCGTGTTGATGGTGTTCTTGAGCTCCAGGATCTCGCCCCGGGCGTCGACATCGATCTTCTTCGTCAGGTCGCCGTTGGCGACGGCGGTGGCCACCGAGGAGATCGACCGCACCTGCGACGTGAGGTTCGACGCCATGCCGTTCACCGAGTCGGTGAGGTCCTTCCAGATGCCCGACGCGTCACGCACCCGCGCCTGACCGCCCAACTGCCCCTCGGTACCCACCTCGCGCGCCACGCGCGTGACCTCGTCACCGAACGCCGACAGCGTGTCCACCATCGTGTTCACGGTCGTCACCAGCGCGAGGATCTCGCCCTTCGCGTCCACGGTGATCTTCCGTGACAGATCGCCGGCCGCCACCGCAGACGTCACGTCGGCGATGTTGCGCACCTGGGACGTCAGGTTGTTCGCCATGAAGTTGACGGACTGCGTGAGGTCCTTCCACGTACCGCTGACGCCCTTGACCTCCGCCTGGCCGCCCAGGATGCCCTCCGTGCCCACCTCGCGGGCCACCCGGGTCACCTGCTCCGCGAACGACGACAGCTGGTCGACCATCGTGTTCAGCGTGCTCTTCAGTTCCAGGATCTCGCCCTTGGCGTCCACGTCGATCTTCTGCGACAGGTCACCGCGGGCCACCGCCGTCGCGACCTGCGCGATGTTGCGGACCTGGCCGGTCAGGTTGCCGGCCATGAAGTTCACCGAGTCCGTCAGGTCGCGCCACACGCCGGCCACGCCCGGCACCTGCGCCTGACCGCCCAGCCGCCCGTCCGTGCCCACCTCGCGCGCGACCCGGGTCACCTGCTCCGCGAACGACGACAGCTGGTCGACCATCGTGTTGATGGTGTTCTTCAGCTCCAGGATCTCGCCCCGGGCGTCCACGTCGATCTTCTGCGACAGGTCGCCACGGGCCACCGCCGTCGTCACCTGCGCGATCTGCCGCACCTGCGAGGTGAGGTTGCCGGCCATGAAGTTGACGGAGTCCGTCAGGTCCTTCCAGGTGCCCGACACCCCGTCCACCCGGGCCTGACCGCCCAGCCGGCCCTCGGTGCCCACGTCCCGCGCCATCCGCGTGACCTGCTGCGAGAACGAACTGAGCTGGTCCACCATGCGGTTCACGGTGTTCTTCAGCTCCAGCATCTCGCCGGAGACATCCACCGTGACCTTCTGCGACAGGTCACCGTTGGCGACGGCCGTGGTCACCTGAGCGATGTTCCGCACCTGCGCGGTCAGGTTCCGGAACGCGGTGTTGACGGAGTCCGTCAGGTCCTTCCACGTCCCCGCCGCACCGGACACCTGCGCCTGTCCGCCCAGTTGGCCCTCGACCCCGACCTCGCGCGCGACCCGCGTCACCTCGTCACCGAACGCGGAGAGCTGGTCCACCATGGTGTTCACGGTGTTCTTCAGTTCCAGCATCTCGCCGGAGACGTCCACGGTCACCTTCTGCGACAGGTCACCACCCGCCACCGCCGTCGTCACCTGCGCGATGTCCCGCACCTGCGCCGTCAGGTTCCGGAACGCGGTGTTCACCGAGTCCGTCAGGTCCTTCCACGTCCCCGCCACACCCGGCACCTGCGCCTGCCCGCCGAGCTGACCTTCTGCGCCGATCTCCCCCGCGACCCGCGTCACCTCGTCGGCGAACGTCCGCAGCGTCTCCGTCATCGCGTTGATCGTCTCGGCGAGCTGCGCGACCTCACCGCGCGCCCCGATGGTGATCTTCTGCGTCAGGTCGCCGTTCGCGACCGCCATCGTCACCTGCGCGATGTCCCGCACCTGCGCCGTCAGGTTCCCCGCCATGAGGTTGACGGAGTCCGTCAGGTCCTTCCACACCCCGGCCACGCCCGGCACCTGCGCCTGGCCGCCCAGCTCGCCCTCGGTACCGACCTCCCGGGCCACCCGGGTCACCTCGGACGAGAACGACGAGAGCTGGTCCACCATCGTGTTGACGGTGTTCTTCAGCTCCAGCATCTCCCCGGCGACATGCACCGTGACCTTGCGGGACAGGTCCCCCTTCGCCACCGCCGTCGTCACCAGCGCGATGTCCCGCACCTGCGCCGTCAGCCGGTACGCCATGGTGTTGACGGAATCCGTCAGGTCCTTCCAGGACCCGGACACGCCCCGCACCTTCGCCTGCCCGCCGAGCTTGCCCTCGGTACCGACCTCGCTCGCGACCCGCGTCACCTCGTCGGTGAACGCCGACAGCTGATCCACCAGACCGTTGACCGTACGGCCGACCTTCAGGAACTCACCGCGCAGCGGATGCGCCGACCCGTCCGCGTTCTGCGCCCGCAGGTCCATCCGCTGCTCGAGATCGCCCTCGGCCACCGCCGACAGCACCCTGCCGACCTCGGAGACCGGCCGCACCAGGTCGTCCACCAGCGCGTTCGACGCCTCGATCGCGGCCGCCCAGGACCCCTCCGACGGGCCCGTCTCCAGCCGCTCCGTCAGCTTCCCGTCCCGGCCCACCACCCGCCGGACCCGGGCCAGCTCACCGGTCAGATGCTGATTGCGGTCGGCGACCTCGTTGAACACGACCGCGATCTCCGCCAGCGGCCCGTCCCCGGACACCGGCAGCCGCTTGCGGAAATTGCCGTCCCGCATCGCGGACAACGCCCCGAGCAGCTTGGTGAGCGCGGCCATGTCGACCTCGACGGTCCCGTTCCCACGGGATCGCCCGTTCTTCGTACGCGTGACCGTGCCCCGCGCCGATGCGCCAGACTCCACCGTGTTCCTCCCGGAGGGTCGACCGACCCGCAGATGAGCAAGCTTGCAACCTTCAGAACATGCCCAGTGTTTCACTACGGCCCACCCCTCCCATAACAGTTCGGCAGCATCGGAGGAACTGCGACCACGATCGGGGTGGAAACACCGGTAACCGGCGCACACGCGGTCGGTGTGGGTAGGTAACGTGAACGGTGCTGCCACAGTCGGGGGGTCCCACCCTCCGACGGGCGCACACGCAGGGGAGCCGCCGGGTGACGTTCCAGCAGCACGGCGACGCACCGGCAGCAGCGGGCAGCGCGCCCGCGCGGACACGAACCATGAGGAGATCGGTGATCACGGCGCGGGCAGCGGCCACCTTCGAACCGGTGGGACGGTCGGTCGCGATCGCCCGCGCCTTCGTCCGCGACACCCTGCACGGCTGGGGCTTCGCCGACGTGGTGGACGACGCCGTCGTCCTGACCAGCGAACTGGTCACCAACGCGGTGGTACACGCGGGCACCGCCGCCGACGTGCAGTGCCTGCGGTACGACACCGCGGTCCGCGTCGAGGTCGCCGACCACTATCCCGAGCGCGAAGTCCCCATGCAGACCCGCGGCCGCCAGTTCCGCGAGACCGACAACGAGGGCGGCCGCGGCCTGCTGCTCTGCTCCGCCCTGGCCAGCCGCTGGGGCGTGGAGTACTCCGCCGCCGGCAAGTACGTCTGGTTCCAGCTCGATCTGCCCCAGCGCCCCACCGGCACCCGCTCCGCCGGACCCGTACTGCCCACCGCCGACCTCCCCGTCGCCGACGAACGCGTCCGTGTCGCCGTCATCCAGGTCGACCGGTCCGGCGCCATCACCCGCTGGAACGACGACGCCACCGACCTCTTCGGCCACACCGCCGCCGGCATCGTCGGAAAGTCCCTCGCCGACCTCGCCGCCTGGCCGCAGACCCCCGGCACCGGCATCGGCCTCGCCGACGCCCTCCAGCTCTCCCGCTGGGAGGGCACCTACGGCCTGCGCGACGCAGGCGGCCGCGTCCTGTCCGTCTACGGCTCCCACCTGCGGGTCCGCGACACCGCCGGCGAACCGTCCACCGTGTGCCTGCTGGTCCGCGCCGAGGAGCGCGCCGTCCTCCAGTCGCCCAACCGCGGCTCCCACGGCTCCGACGCCCACGCCTCCCAACGCGGCAAGGCCACCGACGCGTTCGAGGTCTTCATCGGCTCCCCCGCCCCCGACGACCTCGACGGTCTCCTCCAGCGCACCGTGGAACGCGCCCGCGACATGCTCGACGGCGACGCCGCCTACCTGCTGCTCGCCACCGACGACGAGACCGAACTCGAAGTACGCGCCTCCACCGGCCTGCCCTCCGCCCGCCAGCGCTTCGCCCGCGTCCCCGTCGAGGCCGGCACCGGCCGCTACGGCAGCGCCCGCATGCCCGCCGTCTACGAGGACCTCACCGCCGTGCCCGGCGCCGTACCGCTGCTGTCCGGCACCGGCATGCGCTCCGTCGTCACCGTCCCGCTCAAGGTCGAAGGCCGCCTCACCGGTTCCCTCGGCGTCGCCGCCGAAGCACCCGGCCGCTACAGCAACCAGGAGGCGCTCCGCCTCCAGTTCGCCGCCGACCGGATCGCCCTGGCCGTCGAGAGCGCCCGCCTCACCGAACTCGAACGGCTCCGCCGCGGCTCGCTCTCCTTCCTCGTCGAAGCCTCCGACCTGCTCGCCGGCACCCTGGAACGCGACCAGACCCTGGCCCTCATGGCCCAGATGACCGTCCCCACCCTCGCCAGCTGGTGCGCCGTCTACACCATCGCCGAGCAGTCGGAACCCGAACTCGCCTTCGTCCTGCACGAGGACGAGGACCGCATCGACGGCATCAAGGCCCTCCTCCAGCAGGTCAGGCCGCCCGAGCCCGACCCCACCCCCGGCGCCCGGATCTGGACCGCCCCCTCCGACGCCGCCCACTCCAGCGCCCTGCGCGCCTCCCTGCGCAGCCTCGGCGTCGGCGCCGCTCCCGGCGCACGCCCCGCCACCACCCCGGGCGTCGCCCTGGCCACCGCGGCCGCGGTCGGTGGAGAAACGGTCGTGCTGCCCCTGGTCGCCCGCAACCGCGTCATCGGCATGCTCACCCTCGGCAAGCCCAGCGACGAACGCTTCCGCCAGGAGATCCTCGAACTCGCCGAGGACCTCTCCCGCCGTGCCGCCCTCGCCCTGGACAACGCCCGCCTCTACAGCGAGCGCACCGCGATCAGCCAGGCTCTCCAGCGCAGCCTGCTGCCGCCCGAGCTGCCCCGCGTCCCGGGCGTCGAGGTCGAGGTCGTCTACCGCGCGGCCGGCGAGGGCAACGAAGTCGGCGGCGACTTCTACGACCTCTTCCCGATCCGGGAGGGCTGCTGGGGCTTCGCCATCGGCGACGTCTGCGGCACCGGCCCGGAAGCGGCCGCCGTCACGGGCCTGGCCCGGCACGCCCTGCGCCTGCTCGCCCGCGAGGGCTTCGGCGGCCCCGCCGTCCTCGAACGCCTCAACGCGGCCATCCTCGACGAAGGCGCCCGCAGCCGCTTCCTCACCCTCCTGTACGGCGAGTTGTGGCCCCGGGAGGACGGCAGCGCCGAACTGCGCATGGTCTGCGCCGGCCATCCCCTGCCGCTGCGCCTGCGCCCCGACGGCACCGTCGAGCCCGCGGCCGAACCGCAGCCGCTGCTCGGCGTCATGGACGACCTGGACCTCTACGAGCAGTCCGTCACCCTCGACCCCGGCGACGTGCTGCTGTGCGTCACCGACGGTGTCACCGAGCGCCGCGAGGGCAGCCGCATGCTCGGCGACGACGGCCTCGCCGACGTGCTGGCCACGTGTACGGGCCTGACCGCCGGCGCGGTGGCCGCGCGCATCCAGCGCGCGGTGGAGCGCTTCGCGGCCGACGCGCCCTCCGACGACATGGCGATCCTGGCGATGCGGGTACCCGCGCTGCCGAAGCCGTGAAGCGCCCGCGTCCCGCCTCATGACAAAGGCCCCCGCCATGAGGCGGGGGCCTTCTTTCGCAGAGCCCCAATACGGAATCGAACCGTAGACCTTCTCCTTACCATGGAGACGCTCTACCGACTGAGCTATTGGGGCGCGTCGATGGGAAGATCGTAGCCCATCGGCGCGTGTGCACGAAAACCGCGGTCAGACGATCCCGCCGAGCCGGTTGCAGACCGTGGCAATATGCGTCAACTCGCGCTGCGTCAGGCCCGAGTGGACCGGCAGCGACAGGCTGTCCGCCGCGACCAGCTCGGTCTGCGGCAACTCCACCGGCGGCGCCGCACGGTGCGCCGGCATCCGGTGCACCGGCACCGGCACGCTCACCGTCGCCCGCACCCCGCGCACGGCCAGCGCCCGCAGGTACGCGTCCCGGTCCGGCCGGCCGTTCCCCGGCACCCGCACGGTGTACTGGTGGTAGACGTGGTGGGCACCGGGCGCGGTGTACGGCACCACGACGCCGGTGAGCGCCGAGTCGAGGAAGCGCGCGTGCGCCCGGCGGCGGGCCACGGCGCCCACGTCCTCGCCGCTCGGCGCCTCTTCCACGACGGCCAGCCCGTGCCGGACCGCGAGGTCGTCCAGGAGGTCCATGGCGGCGGGGTGGCCGAACACGTTCACCGGGACGAGAGCGGCGGTGCGGGAGGTGACAGAGGCGGCCACCGAGGCCGGGTCCACGCAGTACGTCCGCGGGTCGATGTCGGCGAACACCGGTGTCGCGCCGGCCAGTCGAGCCCCGTCGGCGGGTGCGCCGGGGCCGTACGACGGCACGATGACCTCGTCGCCGCGGCCGATACCGAGCGCTTTCAGGGTGTCGCGAACCGCGGTCGCCGTCATCTCCGAAGCGATACCGGGCCGCCGTCCGGCAGTCGTCATCTGCTGCACGTCTCCACACCTCCGCCTGTCGGGGTGCCCAGGTTCCCGTTTCGACGTGAACATGAGGGTAACGAGCAGCAAAAAGACCCCAACCCCCGGGACAAGCCTCGGGGGTTGGGGTCTATTCAAATAATTGTTCGGCGGTGTCCTACTCTCCCACAGGGTCCCCCCTGCAGTACCATCGGCGCTGAAAGGCTTAGCTTCCGGGTTCGGAATGTAACCGGGCGTTTCCCTAACGCTATGACCACCGAAACACTATGAAACTGTCCCACACACCACACACCAACCCAGCCCAAAGGGACCAGGGGTGTGTAGTTGCTGGTTGTTTCAGAACTACACAGTGGACGCGAGCACACATGGACAAGCCCTCGGCCTATTAGTACCGGTCAGCTCCACCCCTCACGAGGCTTCCACATCCGGCCTATCAACCCAGTCGTCTACTGGGAGCCTTACCCCATCAAGTGGGTGGGAGCCCTCATCTCGAAGCAGGCTTCCCGCTTAGATGCTTTCAGCGGTTATCCCTCCCGAACGTAGCCAACCAGCCATGCCCTTGGCAGGACAACTGGCACACCAGAGGTTCGTCCGTCCCGGTCCTCTCGTACTAGGGACAGCCCTTCTCAAGACTCCTACGCGCGCAGCGGATAGGGACCGAACTGTCTCACGACGTTCTAAACCCAGCTCGCGTACCGCTTTAATGGGCGAACAGCCCAACCCTTGGGACCGACTCCAGCCCCAGGATGCGACGAGCCGACATCGAGGTGCCAAACCATCCCGTCGATATGGACTCTTGGGGAAGATCAGCCTGTTATCCCCGGGGTACCTTTTATCCGTTGAGCGACGGCGCTTCCACAAGCCACCGCCGGATCACTAGTCCCTACTTTCGTACCTGCTCGACCCGTCAGTCTCACAGTCAAGCTCCCTTGTGCACTTACACTCAACACCTGATTGCCAACCAGGCTGAGGGAACCTTTGGGCGCCTCCGTTACCCTTTAGGAGGCAACCGCCCCAGTTAAACTACCCACCAGACACTGTCCCTGATCCGGATCACGGACCGAGGTTAGACATCCAGCACGACCAGAGTGGTATTTCAACGACGACTCCACCACGGCTGGCGCCGCGATATCAAAGTCTCCCACCTATCCTACACAAGCCGAACCGAACACCAATATCAAGCTATAGTAAAGGTCCCGGGGTCTTTCCGTCCTGCTGCGCGAAACGAGCATCTTTACTCGTAGTGCAATTTCACCGGGCCTATGGTTGAGACAGTCGAGAAGTCGTTACGCCATTCGTGCAGGTCGGAACTTACCCGACAAGGAATTTCGCTACCTTAGGATGGTTATAGTTACCACCGCCGTTTACTGGCGCTTAAGTTCTCAGCTTCGCCACACCGAAGTATGACTAACCGGTCCCCTTAACGTTCCAGCACCGGGCAGGCGTCAGTCCGTATACATCGCCTTACGGCTTCGCACGGACCTGTGTTTTTAGTAAACAGTCGCTTCTCGCTGGTCTCTGCGGCCACCCCCAGCTCAAGAGGTAAACTCCATCACCGGAAGTGGCCCCCCTTCTCCCGAAGTTACGGGGGCATTTTGCCGAGTTCCTTAACCATAGTTCACCCGAACGCCTCGGTATTCTCTACCTGACCACCTGAGTCGGTTTAGGGTACGGGCCGCCATGAAACTCGCTAGAGGCTTTTCTCGACAGCATAGGATCATCCACTTCACCACAATCGGCTCGGCATCAGGTCTCAGACTTAATGTGTGACGGATTTACCTACCACACGCCCTACACCCTTACCCCGGGACAACCACCGCCCGGGCTGGACTACCTTCCTGCGTCACCCCATCGCTTACCTACTACAAGTCCGGTTCAGCGGCTCCACCACTCCCCCTCACTCCGAAGAGATCAGAGGCGGCTTCACGGCCTTAGCATCGCTCGGTTCAGTACTGGGCGTTTCAAAGCGGGTACCGGAATATCAACCGGTTGTCCATCGACTACGCCTGTCGGCCTCGCCTTAGGTCCCGACTTACCCTGGGCAGATCAGCTTGACCCAGGAACCCTTAGTCAATCGGCGCAAGAGTTTCCCACTCTTGTATCGCTACTCATGCCTGCATTCTCACTCGTGAACCATCCACCACTCGCTTACGCGGCGGCTTCACCCGGCACACGACGCTCCCCTACCCATCACAGCGGGCGTTGGCCCTCAT